>NZ_SELD02000043.1 GCF_004923205.2 Paracoccus aeridis | reverse complement strand
GTTCTGCAAACTACGTCGAGAGCCGACTATTTCAGCGGCCTGTTAACGGTGCCCACCACGACAGGAGAATCCGCGACGTCGTTCGCCTCTCGCCTGGCTCGGCGGAACGGCGTGCCCCGGATGATCACCTTCTGCTCGGATGTGGGGATCGACTACTTTGCGCTTGTGAACGGCGATCCGGTCGAAATCCAGCGGTTGGCAGTTCTGGGTGGGATCGACCCTGTCCCGCTGCAAGCGGCAACACCTTCTCTGGTTGAGCCGGGCTGGTTTCGGCTCGGGTACGAACGCATAAAATGCACCGCCTTCGCGCGGACCACGCTCAGGATCTGCCCGATTTGCGCTGAGAATCCAGGTGACAGGACGGGAATCGTCCACCATGGGTTATGGCAACTCGCAGCAATCCGTAGTTGCGAACGGCATGGCTGTCATCTCGTCGCAGTCCCGAGGCCAAAAAATGCAAATGACTGCTTCGACCATATTCCGATGGTTGAAAGTTTTCAGGCCGCAGGCACCACGATGGCTGAACTTGAGCAGCTTGAGTTGGAAAATTATCTCATCAATCGGGTCCGAAACGGCCCTGCGGGCATATGGCTGGACCGATCCCCCTTCCACGTTGCCTCGCAGGCCTGCGAGATGCTGGGCTTATTGTTGACTATTGGCCCCAAGGCAAAGCGCTCCGAGATGGAGGACGCGCAATGGGCAGCGGCAGGAACTGCCGGCCTGCGGGTTCTTCGGGGCGGACCAGATAGTCTGCGGCGGTCACACAAAAAGATTCGGGATACGCACCCGGCCGACGAGAGGCTACACCGATCGCACTATGGCGTATTCTTTGAATGGCTGCGATATCGTGATGATGACAAAGACTTCGATATTTTCCGAAACATCGTCAGAGACTTCATTTTCAAGAACTTCCCGATACCGGCTGGCGCAATAGTGTTTGGAAAGCCCTGTCCTGAGCAGCGACTTCACACTTTCGAGACGGCCGATAAATTATACGGCGTTCCACATATTAGGCTCGGTCAGAGGGCTGCGATGGTCGGCTCTCATTTTGCGTGGTCAGAGGCAGAACTACCTGAAAAGAGAGGCAAAGGCCAAGCGCAAAGTTAGCGACCGTCTATTGATTTCATTGAACTATTTTCAGCCCAAGAGGCAGAACTTCGTAACGTTACCGACCCGCCTTCATGCACGAACATCTTCTCGCGTTGCCCATGTGCAATGCGGCGCGCCGTCCCGGCGTTCACGGAAACTTATCGCCTCGCCCCGCATTGCTTTCCCGGGGCCCGGTGCGCGCTGCGCGCCGAGCGATCACCCGTCCGGTGAACAAGCGAGAGGAAGCATCGTGGTTGCCATATCCTACCTGGATGCGCGAAGGCCGCTGCATCCGCTGCATGCGATCCTTCTGTCCATCCCGCTGCCGCTGTTCATCGGCGCGCTCATCTGCGACGTCGCCTATTCGCGGACATGGCACGTGCAGTGGGGCAACTTCTCGTCCTGGCTGATCGCCGGGGCGCTGGTCGGCTGCGGACTGGCGCTGCTTTGGGCGCTGGTCGCGCTCATCCGCAACCGGGGCATGGGCGACCGGGGCAGGCTGCCGTATTTCCTCGTCCTGCTGGGCCTGTTCGTGGTCGGCCTGATCAACGCCTTCGTCCACGCCAAGGACGCCGCCGCGACCATGCCGGAGGGGCTGTGGCTGTCGGCTGCCTGCGTGGTGCTGGCGCTGGTCGCTTCCTGGATCGGCTTTGCGGGTTTCCGCACGGGAGATTTCGAATGATCCGCCTTCTGCTTCTGTCAAGCGCGCTGACGCTCGCCCCGCTGTCGGCCATGTCCCAGACGACGCAGGCCCAGGCGTTCCCGGCCGACGGGGCGCCGGACACGGCTGCGGCGCCCTTCGTGACGTCGTCGACCGGGACCGTCCCGATCGAGACCGCGCCGGCACCGGCCGAGACCGCCCCGGCAACCGGGACGGCAGCAACCGCAGCCCCGACCGAGACACCGGCCGAGACACCGACTGCGGCGGCCCAGCCCGCGCAGGCGCGGCAAGGCGGCGTCCCCGCCTCGCAGGTGGGGCCGAACCCGGACCTTCCGGCCCCCCGGCGGGGCTTACTGCCCGACATGACGGTGCCGCGCCCGGCCCTGTGGGGCGACGACCTGCCCACCGTGCCGGCGGGCTTCACCATCGCCGCCATTGCGACGGACCTGAAGATCCCGCGCCAGACGCTGGTGCTGCCGAACGGCGACATCCTCGTGGCCGAGGGAACGGGCGGCGGCGCGCCTGCGCTGCGCCCCAAGGACCTGATCGCCAACTTCATCAAGGGCCTGGGAAAAAGCAGCGTCGAGGGCGGCAACCGCCTGACCCTGCTGCGCGACGCCGACGGCGACGGCACGTACGAGACGCAGGGGGTCTTCGCCGAGGACCTGAACGCGCCCTACGGCCTTGCGCTGGTGGACGGGCAGCTGTTCGTCGCCAACCAGGACGCCGTGGTGCGGTTCGACTACGTGGACGGGCAGACCACCGCGAGCGGCCCGCCCGAGACGCTGACCCTGCTTCCGTCCGAGATCAACCACCACTGGACCAAGGCCATGACCGCCAGCGCGGACGGCCGCTTCCTGTACGTGGGGATCGGGTCGAACAGCAACATCACCGAACGCGGCATCGCGGCCGAGGAGGATCGCGCGATGGTCTGGCAGATCGACACGCAGACCGGCGCGCATCGTCCCTATGCGACCGGGCTGCGCAACCCGACCGCGCTGGCGATCCAGCCCGGCACGGGTCAGCTGTGGGCGGTGGTGAACGAACGCGACGAGATCGGCCCGGACCTCGTCCCCGACTACCTGACCTCGGTGCAGGAGGGCGCGTTCTACGGCTGGCCCTACAGCTACTGGGGCCAGACCGTCGATCCCCGCGCCCAGCCGCAGGACCCCGAAAAGGTCGCCTCGGCCATCGCGCCCGACTACGCGCTGGGATCGCACGTGGCGGCGCTGGGCGTGTCGTTCTCGACCCCCGCGATGGGGGCGGACTTTGCCGATGGCGTGTTCGTGGGCGAGCACGGCAGCTGGAACCGCGACGACCCAGTCGGCTACAAGGTCATCTTCGTGCCGTTCCAGGACGGCCGCCCTGCGGGCGATCCGGTTGACTTCGTGACGGGCTTCCTTCTGGACGAGGGCAATACCCGCGGCCGCCCCGTCGGGGTGACGGTCGATCCGCGCGGTGCCGTGATCGTGGCGGACGACCTGTCGAACACGGTCTGGCGCATCACGCCCGCGTCGTGACCCGGCCCGGCCGGCCGCGCCCTAGCGCGCGCCGGCCTGCTGGCGCAGGTCATCGGCAAGCCGCGACAGGCCCGGCACCTGCGGCAGAAGCACCGCCTGCAGCGAATGATAGATGTCGGGCTTGCCGGTGAACAGGCGCGAGGCCGGCCGGCCGCGATCGTCGATTTCGGGGAACCAGCCGCCGCGCGCGTGGTCGATCAGGCTTGCATCCGCGAAGGTCCAGAGCCGGCGGTACCATGCCTCGTCCTCCTCCTGCGGGTCCAGCTTCTGCAGCGCGGCCACGGCGCCGATCGCCTCGGCCACGGGCCACCAGTAGCGGTCGCGGATCAGCACCCGGTGGTCGTCGCCCAGCGTGTAGGCGAAGCCGCCCTCGCGTAGCCACGCCGCGTCCAACGCGGTGTGGATCATCGTGCGGGCGCGGCCGGGCGCGCCGTCGTCCGGGCGGCCCGACAGGTCCCAGTGCTGCAGCGCCAGCCGGCCCAGTTCGAACGAATGACCGGGCGTGGTGCCCGGCGGGCGGAACATCGGATTGCCGCGATAGGCCCTGTCGACGCGCCAGTGCGCGTCGTAGTGTTCGGGGATGTGCCAGCCGTGGGCCGGCGCGATCTCTCCCACGAAGAAGTCCAGGATCCGGCCTGCGCGGGCAAGGTGCTGCGGCTCGCCGGTCGCCTCGAACGCGGCCAGCAGCGCCTCGACCCCGTGCATGTTCGCGTTCATGCCACGATAGGTCGAGAACGGCTGCCAGTCGCGGGTGTATTCGTCGCGCAGACGCCCGCACGGCTCGTCCCAGAAATGGCGGTCGATGATCTCTGCCACGTCCGCGATCAGGCGGTCGGCGTCCGGGTGCCCCGCGGTCTTCGCCGACGCGCCGGCCAGCAGCACGAAGACGTGGCCGTAGGCGAGCTTGGTCCCGTCGGCCACGCCGCCCGCGTCCGTGGACCAGACATAGCCGCCATGCCGCCCGTCTCGGTGATGCGACCACAGCCGCGCCATCCCCGCGTCGATCATGTCGGTGCAGTCCGGCAGCCCCGCAGCGTGGGCGAGCGCGAAGGAATGGACCAGCCGCGTCGTCGTGTGCAGTTCCTGCAGGCCGCCCGGCAACGGCGTGCCGTCCAGATCCAGCACCGCGAACGCGCCGCCTGCCCGCAGGCTGGGGCGGAAGAACCGGACCTGCCGGGCCGCGTCGGCGCGCAGCCACGCCAGATGCTCGGGCAGGTCGCGCCAGTTGATGTCGGGATCGTCGGAACGGGGCAGCGGCATGGGGCGGTCCTGAAGATGGGCGGGCGCAGCATGGCACCGCGCCGCCACGGTTGCCAGACCGCCCGCGGGGTGCCATGCAGGGATCGAGCACCCAAGGCAGAGGTTCCACGATGGGCAAGGCACAGATCGTCGGTTGGGCACATTCCCGCTTCGGCAAGGCCGAGGCGCCCGACACCGAGACCCTGATGGCCGAGGTCGTCCCGCAGGCCCTCGACCACGCCGGCATTGCGCCCGAGGACGTGGACGGGATCTTCGTCGGCGTCTTCAACAACGGCTTCGCGCGGCAGGACTTCCAGGGCGCGCTGGTCGCGATGGGCGACGAGCGGTTCGCCCACACCCCGGCGACGCGCTACGAAAACGCCTGCGCCACCGGATCGGCCGCGATGCACGGGGCGATGGACTTCATCGAATCGGGCCGGGGCCGGATCGCGCTGGTCGTGGGCGCCGAGAAGATGACCGCGACCCCGAACGTCGAGGTGGGCGACATCCTGCTGGGCTGCTCCTACCGCAAGGAGGAGGCGGAGGTTCAGGGCGGGTTCGCGGGCCTGTTCGGGCAGATCGCCGACAAGTACTTCCAGCGCTACGGCGACCGGTCCGAGGAGCTGGCGATGATCGCGGCCAAGAACCACGGCAACGGCGTCGCGAACCCCTATGCGCACATGAGGAAGGACTTCGACACCACCTTCTGCAACACCGTCAGCGACAAGAACCCGCGCGTCGCGGGGCCGCTGCGGCGCACCGACTGCTCGCTGGTGTCCGACGGCGCGGCGGTGCTGGTGCTGGCGGACGAGGAAACCGCCGCCGGCATGGCCCGCGCCATCGCCTTCCGCGCCCGCGCGCAGGCCAACGACATCATGGCGATGTCGCACCGCGACGTGCTGGAATTCCGCGGCGCGCGGATGGCATGGGCCAAGGCGTTCGACCAGTCGGGCCTGACGCTGGACGACCTGTCCCTGGTGGAAAGCCACGACTGCTTCACCATCGCCGAGCTGATCGAATACGAGGCGATGGGCCTGGCCGAACCCGGCGAGGGCCACCGCGTCATTCGCGAGGGGATCACGCGGAAGGACGGGCGGCTGCCGGTGAACCCGTCGGGCGGGCTGAAGGCCAAGGGGCATCCGATCGGCGCGACGGGCGTTTCCATGCACGTCATGGCGGCGATGCAGCTGGCCGGCGAGGCCGAGGGGATGCAGGTCCCGGACGCCAAGCTCGCGGGCGTCTTCAACATGGGCGGGGCTGCGGTCGCGAACTACGTCTCGATCATGGAGCGGGTGAAGTAGGGGGCCGGGGGCGCGCTTCGGCGGCAACGTTCTCTGTCATATCCTTCGCCACGTCATCCGCCACGTCGCGCAGCCAGGCCGCCACCAGTCGCGGCTGCGTGATCGGCAGCATGTGCCCGCCCGGCACCAGCGTCAGCCGCACCATGCCGCTGGCCCCGGCGAGCAGCGCGGCGTGCTGCGCCGGGGCGACCAGCGCGTCGCTTTCCGCGCCCAGCACGTGGATCGGGACCGACAGCTCGGCATAGCGCCGCGACAGCGCCGGCAGCTGGTCCAGCGCCGCGCGGAGGTCGCGCCCCGCCGCGGCGATGCTGCGCGGCCTGAGCGCGAGAAAGCCGCCACCCTTCCAGCCGACCGACAGCGGCCAAGGCTCGGGCGAGAAGATGTGCTTCGTGACGAACGGCGACAGCGGCGCCGACATCGGCGCAGCGAGGGTCTGGGTCCAGAGCCACCCCAGTGGCGTCGGCGCCAGCAGCGCCCTCTGCCACGCCGCGTCTTCCGGTGAGCGCAGCGGGTGGGTCGCCGGGGCGATCAGCGCCGCGCCCCGGATCGCGCCGGGATGGTCCAGCGCCACCTGCAGCGACAGCGCGCCGCCGAGCGAGTGCCCGACCAGCAGCGGGCGGTCGAGGCCGAGCGTCTCGATCAGCCGGACCACCAGCCCCGCCTGTGCGGCAAGGCTGCCCTTGGGGCCGATATCGTCGGAATAGCCCGCGCCGGGGCGGTCGACGACGTGGATCTCGTGCGCGTCGTCCAGCAGTTCCGTCAGGCGCATGGTGAAGTTGCGCGCCGTCCCAGCAAGGCCGTGGATCATCAGCATCGCCGGCCGGCCGTCGCGGCGCGCGCCGCGCGAGACGACGTGCAGACGGACCCCGCCCACCTCGACCATTCGGCCGTGCGGGGGTGCGGCGGCCTCGATCCCGGCCTGCATCGCGCGCGAGATCAGCGCGGATGTCGCGAGGACGCGGGCGGCGGCGGCAAGGACGGATCTGGTGCGCGGCATGGCGGCCCCCCTGAAGCTTTCGGAAGGGAACGCGCGCGGGGCCGCTTCGGACCCCACGCGGGCGGAACGTCAGCGTTGCTGCCCCGGCCAGCCGCAGGGCCAGCACCCCCGGCGCGGGTCGTCCCAGTCGGGCATGTCGAGCCAGGGATACCAGCAGATCCCCGCCACCGGCACGCCCGACAGCGCCACCTCGGCCCGGACATGCGCCAGCCAGCCCCAGCGGTCGCGGATGTGCGGAAACCGCCGGTGCGCGGCGCGCAGGCCGTCGTGCCAGCCGGTTTCCGTGATCATCACCGGCAGGCGGTAGCGTTCCGAAACGGCCTGCAGGACGCGGTGCAGCGGCTCGATCGCGTGGTGGGGGTAGTAGTTGACGCCGACCATCTGGACGAGGCCGGTCCCCACCAGCTCGTCCGTCGCGCGGAACACCGACGGGGCAAGGTGGTGGAACGGGTCGCAGGTGGCGAAGCGCGGGGCGTTCGGCAGCATCGCCGCGCTGGTCATCATCCTGCGCGCGGCGGCGATGGCGCGCGACGGCGTGATCCCCGACACGCGCCGCCCGACCGAGGGTTCGTTCACCGCGATCGCCCAGGCGCCCGGCGGCAGCGCGACCGCGCAGGCGATGGCGTGCGCGGCGGGCCGGGGCGGCAGGTCGAAGTGGCAGAAATCCCAGATCACCGGAAAGCCGTCCGGCACCGCCTGCACGCGGGCCACCACGTCATGGCGCCACGACAGCCCGTCGCGCGCGCCCGCCGCCCCCTGCCCGATCGCGGTGGCGTAGTGATGCGCCATGCCGGCGTCCGGCAGGTGGCCTGTCGAGTGAAGCAGGTCGTGCCCGCTCCAATGCAGGCGCCCGCACTCGAACCCGGCGATGATGGGGATGTCGCTGCCGTAGACCGGCTCGAACGCGGGGAAGGCGGCTGGCAAGGCTCCGTCCATGACTCTCGCGGCACTTGGAACAAAACAGGCACGAGGCTTAACCGATCGGGGCGAAGGTGGAAACCCCCGGATGCAGGAGAACACCGGGCATCCCATACTTGGGTCCGCTTTCGTACCTAAATAAATCCACGCGCCGCAGCAGCTTACCGGACGGCAGGGGCCGATTTGCGTTGTAGGTCAGCAACGCTGCCTTTTCTCTCTGAACGGCCTGATTTAGAACGATTCGCGGGCGTCGCGGCGCTCATTCTGCCGATTGATGGGGGCGCAGCCGATGGCCACGCAGAAGATGCTCAGGTTCGTGACGGTCGGGCGCGAGATGCCCGAAAAGCGCGAGGCATCCGACCGCGCCCGGGACTTCCACGAAATCTACCGCGAGTTTGCCGACGCCAAGGCCGCCGAGCAATCCAGCCGCTGCTCGCAATGCGGCGTGCCCTACTGCCAGTCGCACTGCCCGCTGCACAACAACATTCCCGACTGGCTGCGCCTGACCGCCGAGGGGCGGCTGCACGAGGCCTATCTGCGCAGCCAGGAAACCAACACGTTCCCCGAGATCTGCGGCCGCATCTGCCCGCAGGACCGGCTGTGCGAAGGCAACTGCGTGATCGAGCAGTCGGGCCACGGCACCGTCACCATCGGCGCGATCGAGAAATACATCACCGACACCGCGTGGGACGAAGGCTGGGTCCAGGCCCCCCGCCCGGCCATCGAGCGCCCCGAAAGCGTTGGCATCATCGGGGCCGGTCCCGGGGGCCTTGCCGCCGCCGACCGGCTGCGGGCGATGGGGTTCCAGGTCACCGTCTATGACCGGCACGACCGCGCGGGCGGGCTGATGATCTACGGCATCCCCGGCTTCAAGCTGGAAAAGCCGGTGGTGGAACGGCGGTCGAGACTGCTGGCCGACGCGGGCGTCGTGTTCCGGCTGAACGCGGACGTGGGCCGCTCGATCACATTCGACGAAATCCGCGCGCAGCACGACGCGGTGCTGATCGCGACCGGGGTCTACAAGACCCGCGACCTCGACATCGACAACGCCCCGGCGCAGGGCGTGGTCGCGGCGCTGGACTACCTGACCGCGTCGAACCGGATCGACCTGGGCGACCACGTCCCCGACTTCGATGACGGGGAGCTGAACGCCGCCGGCAAGCGCGTCGTCGTGGTCGGCGGCGGCGACACCGCGATGGACTGCGTCCGCACCGCGATCCGGCAGGGCGCGGAAAGCGTGAAGTGCCTGTATCGCCGCGACCGCGCCAACATGCCGGGATCGCAGCGCGAGGTGCAGAACGCCGAGGAGGAGGGCGTCGAGTTCGTGTGGCTGTCGGCCCCTGCCGCGTTCTCGGGGCACGTCGTGGGCGACGCCGCGCTTCGGGATGAAGCGGATGTGGCCAACGACGGCGGCGACGTGGATGGCGACGGGATCGGCGACAACCCGAAGCTCTCGCCTGCGCGGCTGCGGACGGAAACCGACCGCTCCACCGGCCCCGTCGGGCAACAGGCGGCGGGCCGCGTCACCGGCCTGCAGGTGCAGCGGATGCGGCTGGGCGCGCCCGACGTGTCGGGGCGCCAGTCGCCCGAGCTGATCGAGGGCGCGATCCACGACGAACCCGCCGACCTCGTCATCAAGGCGCTGGGGTTCGAGCCCGAGGAACTGCCCCGGCTCTGGGGCGTCGAGGGGCTGGAGGTCACGCGCTGGGGCACCATCCGCGCCGACCACCGCACCCACCGCACCAGCCTCGATGGCGTGTATGCCGTGGGCGACATCGTGCGGGGCGCGAGCCTCGTCGTCTGGGCCATCCGCGACGGGCGCGAGGCGGCCGACAGCATCGCGGCCGCGCTGACCCGTTCGGGCAGCATCGCCGCCGAGTGAGGGGCACCCCGTGACGATCACGCTCAACACGGGCAGGGGCGCGCTGGCGCTGGGTCTCGCGGCGCTCGCGGGCCCTGCCCTTGCTGCGGCCCCGGTCTTCACCCCGCCACCGGGCTGCACGCTGGAAATGACGGTCCAGAACCGCAGCTGCACCGTGTCGCAGCACTATCGCTGCGACGCCGATGCGCCCGGCGACCAGTGGGTCGAATACTTCACCCGCGAGGGCGCCACCTACCGGTCGAGGATCGACGACGAGACGCGGTGGATGGAAAGCCACGGCCTGCTGGACGGCATCACCGACCGGATCGAGGAAGGCGGGCCGGACG
This sequence comes from Paracoccus aeridis, assembly GCF_004923205.2. Classification (GTDB taxonomy): domain Bacteria; phylum Pseudomonadota; class Alphaproteobacteria; order Rhodobacterales; family Rhodobacteraceae; genus Paracoccus; species Paracoccus aeridis. Next base: position 88,241 of record NZ_SELD02000043.1, on the reverse strand, counting down.
ATTCCAGCCTGACCACGCTTCTGGCGGAGGGCTCGGACGAGTTCGACTTCTGGACCCGCTCGGACGCGGGCGAGCGGCTGCACCATGTCGGCCGGGACGAGCTGACCGGCGACACCGCCGAGGTCGGCGGCGTGCCCCTGAAGATCACGCGCTTCCAGCTGCGGACCTTCGACGAAGCCGGCAACCTGCTGATCGAACGCTCGGGCCAGCAGTTCGTGAGCGAGGCACAGCGCCGCTTCTACGGCGGGGTCGAAACCGCGACCGACTGGACCGGCGAGCGGCAGGAAACGAACGACAGCCCCGTCCGGTTCAGCTTCCCCGGCCAGCCCGGCTTCGGCTCGACCGAGCCGCAATACGACTGCGAGATCCAGATGGTCCGCGCCGGGTTCCCCCATGCCTGAGACGCGCCCCGACTGCGAACGCTGCGACAATCCCCATCTCGAAGGAGACATGCCGTGACCATTTCCCCGAGCTGGATGGCCGACGAGGAAACCCGCCGCGCCTGGATGGCGGAAAACTCGATGTACCGGGCCGAGGACGAGCATGCGTCCTGCGGCGTGGGCCTCGTCGTGTCGATCGACGGCAGCAAGTCGCGCCGCGTCGTGGAACACGGCATCAACGCGCTGAAGGCGGTCTGGCACCGCGGCGCGGTGGACGCGGACGGCAAGACCGGCGACGGCGCGGGCATCCACGTCCAGATCCCGGTCCCGTTCTTCCACGACCAGGTCCGCCGCACCGGGCACGAACCCGATGCGGGCAAGCTGATCGCCGTGGGCCAGGTGTTCCTGCCCCGCACCGACTTCGCCGCGCAGGAACGCTGCCGCACGATCGTGGAAACCGAAGTGCTGCGGATGGGCCACTACATCTACGGCTGGCGGCACGTGCCCGTGAACACCGCGGTCCTGGGCGAAAAGGCCAACGCCACCCGCCCCGAGATCGAGCAGATCCTGATCCGCTGCGAAGGCGACATCGACGACGAGACGTTCGAGCGCGAGCTCTACATCATCCGCCGCCGGATCGAGCGCGCGGCGACCGCGGCGCAGGTGCAGGGGCTCTACTTCGCCTCGCTCAGCTGCCGGTCGATCATCTACAAGGGGATGATGCTGGCCGAACAGGTGGCCGAGTTCTACCCCGACCTCAAGGACGCGCGGTTCGAAAGCGCCTTCGCGATCTACCACCAGCGCTATTCGACCAACACCTTCCCGCAGTGGTGGCTGGCGCAGCCGTTCCGCATGCTCGCCCACAACGGCGAGATCAACACGCTGCGCGGCAACGTCAACTGGCTGAAGAGCCACGAGATCCGCATGGCGTCGTCCACGTTCGGGGACATGGCGGACGACATCAAGCCGATCGTCCCGGCGGGCTCGTCGGACAGCGCCGCGCTGGACGCGGTGTTCGAGGTGCTGGTGCGGTCGGGCCGCAACGCGCCGATGACCAAGACCATGCTGGTCCCGGAAAGCTGGTCCAAGTCCGCGACCGACATTCCCAGGGCGTGGGCCGACATGTACGCCTATTGCAACGCCGTGATGGAGCCTTGGGACGGCCCCGCCGCCCTCGCCATGACCGACGGGCGCTGGGTCTGCGGCGGGCTGGACCGCAACGGGCTGCGGCCGATGCGCTATGTCGTGACCGGCGACGGGCTGCTGGTCGCGGGGTCCGAGGTGGGCATGGTCCCGGTGGACGAGACCTCCGTCCGCGAGAAGGGGGCGCTCGGGCCGGGGCAGATGATCGCCGTCGACATGGCCGAGGGCCGGCTTTACCACGACCGCGAGATCAAGGACAAACTCGCCGCCGCGCAGCCGTTCGGCGAATGGGTGCAGAAGGTCGTCCAGCTGTCGGCGCAGATGAAGGAGCTGCCCGAGACGGTGTCCTTCACCGGCGAGGATCTGCGCCGCCGCCAGATCGCCGCGGGCTACAGCGTCGAGCAGCTTGAAACCATCCTCGCGCCCATGGCCGAGGACGGCAAGGAAACGCTGGCCTCGATGGGCGACGACACCCCGCCCGCCGTGCTGTCGCGGCAGTATCGCCCGCTCAGCCACTTCTTCCGCCAGAACTTCAGCCAGGTCACGAACCCGCCCATCGATTCCCTTCGCGAATCGCGGGTGATGAGCCTCAAGACCCGGTTCGGCAACCTCAAGAACGTGCTCGACGAAAGCTCGGCCCAGACCGAGATCACGATGCTGGAGACGCCGTTCCTCGCCAATGCCGAGTTCGAGGCGCTGATGGCCGCCTTCGCCGAGCAGGTGACGCGGATCGACTGCACCTTCGGCCAGGGGCCGGACGCGCTGCAGCAGGCGCTTCACCGCATCCGGGCGGAAGCCGAGGACGCGGTGCGGTCGGGGGCGGGCCAGATCGTCCTGACCGACGAGGCGCTGGGGCAGGGACGGATCGGCATCCCGATGGTGCTGGCGACCAGCGCGGTTCATTCGTGGCTGACCCGCAAGGGGCTGCGGACCTTCTGTTCGATCAACGTCCGCTCGTCCGAGGCGGTGGACCCGCACGACTTCGCGGTGCTGATCGGCTGCGGCGCGACGACGGTGAACCCCTATCTCGCGCAGGACAGCATCGCCGACCGGATCGCGCGCGGGCTGCTGGCGGGCGACCTCATCACCGCGATGCGCCGCTACCGCGACGCGATCGACGCGGGGCTGCTGAAGATCATGGCGAAGATGGGGATTTCCGTCCTGTCGTCCTATCGCGGCGGCCTCAACTTCGAGGCCGTGGGCCTGAGCCGCGCGATGGTGGCCGAGTATTTCCCCGGCATGCAGAGCCGCATCTCGGGCATCGGGCTGATCGGCATCCAGCGCAAGCTCGAGCGCGTCCACGCGCAGGCCTTCGCCGAACCCGCCGATCTTCTGCCCATCGGCGGCTTCTACAAGGCCAGGCGTTCCGGCGAAAAGCACGCGTGGGAAGCCAACACCATGCGACTGCTGCAGGTCGCCTGCGAAAAGGCGTCCTACGAGATCTGGAAGCAGTTCTCGGCCGCGATCCGTGCGAACCCGCCGATCCACATCCGCGACCTGCTGGACATCAAGCCGCTGGGCAAGCCGGTCCCGATCGAGGAGGTGGAATCGATCACCTCGATCCGCAAGCGCTTCGTGACGCCGGGCATGAGCCTCGGCGCGCTGAGCCCCGAGGCGCACATGACGCTGAACATCGCCATGAACCGCATCGGCGCGAAGTCCGACAGCGGCGAGGGCGGCGAGGACCCGGCGCACCACGCGCCGCTGCCGAACGGCGACAACCCGTCCGCGAAGATCAAGCAGGTCGCGTCGGGGCGGTTCGGCGTGACGGCGGAATACCTCAACGCCTGCGAGGAGCTGGAAATCAAGGTCGCGCAGGGGGCGAAGCCCGGCGAGGGCGGGCAGCTGCCCGGCATGAAGGTCACGTCGCTGATCGCGCGGCTGCGCCACTCGACGCCGGGCGTGACGCTGATCTCGCCGCCGCCGCACCACGACATCTATTCGATCGAGGATCTCGCGCAGCTGATCTACGACCTCAAGCAGATCAACCCGCGCGCCAAGATCACGGTCAAGCTGGTCGCAGGCTCGGGCGTGGGCACGATCGCCGCGGGCGTGGCGAAGGCCAAAGCCGACATCATCCTCATCTCCGGCCACAACGGCGGCACGGGGGCGTCGCCCGCGACCTCGATCAAGTTCGCGGGCCTGCCGTGGGAGATGGGGCTGACCGAAGCGCACCAGGTCCTCGCCATGAACCGGCTGCGCGACCGGGTCACGCTGCGGACCGACGGCGGTCTTCGCACCGGCCGCGACATCGTCATGGCCGCGATGATGGGGGCCGAGGAATACGGCATCGGCACCGCCGCGCTGATCGCGATGGGCTGCATCATGGTCCGCCAGTGCCAGTCGAACACCTGCCCCGTGGGCGTCTGCACGCAGGACGAGCGCCTGCGCGCGATGTTCACCGGCAGCGCCGACAAGGTCGTGAACCTCATCACCTTCTACGCGCAGGAGGTGCGCGAGATCCTCGCCTCGATCGGCGCGCGGTCCATCGACGAGGTGATCGGGCGCGCGGACCTGCTGACGCAGGTCAGCCGGGGGTCGGCGCATCTGGACGACCTCGACCTGAACCCGCTGCTCATCACCGTCGATGGCGCGGACAAGATCGTCTACGACCGCTCGCGCCCGCGCAACGCGGTCCTCGACACGCTCGACGCCGAGATCGTCAAGGACGCCGCCCGCTTCTTCGAGGACGGCGAGAAGATGCAGCTGTCCTACGCCGTGCGGAACACCCACCGCACCATCGGCACGCGCACCAGCTCGCTGATCGTGCAGAAATACGGGATGCGGAACAAGCTCCAGCCCGATCACCTGACGCTGCGCCTGACGGGCAGCGCAGGGCAGTCGCTCGGCGCCTTCGCGGCGCGGGGGCTGAAGATCGAGGTGACGGGCGATGCCAACGACTATGTCGGCAAGGGCCTGTCGGGCGGGATCATCGTGGTGAAGCCGCCGATGGGCAGCCCGCTGGTGGCGGCCGACAACGTCATCATCGGCAACACCGTCCTGTACGGCGCGACCGACGGCCACCTGTTCGCGGCCGGCCGCGCGGGCGAACGCTTCGCCGTGCGGAACTCGGGCGCGAAGGTGGTGATCGAGGGCTGCGGCACCAACGGCTGCGAATACATGACCGGCGGCGTCGCGGTGATCCTGGGCGCCATCGGCACCAACTTCGGCGCCGGGATGACGGGCGGCATGGCCTACATCTACGACCCCGACGGCGTGGCGGCGAAGAACCTGAACATGGAGACGCTGGTGACCTGCCCGGTGACGCAGCCGTTCTGGGAAGACCAGCTGCGCGCGCTGGTCGAACGCCATGCGGCGGAAACCGGCAGCGCCAGGGCGGCAGAGATCCTGCAGGACTGGGACCGGACCCGCGCCGCGTTCCTGCAGGTCTGCCCGGTCGAGATGCTGGCGCACCTGAAGCACCCGCTGGCCGATGCCGGCGAGCTGGCGGCGGTCCCGGCGGAGTGAGCCAAGCGGCGCCGGTCGGATGGACCGGCGCCGTTCCGCGCACGTCGCGACGGCCGGTGAAGGCGTCGCAGGATCGCCCTGCGGTCGTCTGATCGGAGCGCGGGAGCGACGATCAGCGTGCGCCGAGACGCGACAGCAAGGCCGCGATCTCGACCTGCTCGGGTCAAGGCGCCATGGCGGCCGAACGGGCAACCGGTGGCAGCGGGCCTCGTCCGCACCACCCGCCCCCGACATCCAGTCGACAGGGCGATCCGACGCGCTGGTCGCTGAGGAAGGTCGGCCTCGATCCGGCAGGCCATCCCGGAAGCCTGCGGCCGCCGCGCAGGCGAAGCGCGGAACCCTGCGCGCGGGGCGAGGGTTGGGGCGCAGCACACCAACCTTCGAGGACCAACATGTCAGACCTGATCGTGATCGCCTTCGACAACCAGGATGACGCCTTCGCCGTGCGGCAGGATCTCGCCAAGGCGCAGTCCGAATACCTCGTCGAGCTTGAGGATGCGGTCGTCGTCACCCGGCCCGACGCCGAGCACTACCAGCTTCACCAGGCCGCGAACCTGACCGCGGCGGGTGCGCTGGGCGGCGGGTTCTGGGGCGGGCTGATCGGGCTTCTGTTCCTCAACCCGCTGCTGGGCGCGGCCGTGGGGGCGGGCGCCGGGGCGCTGGCCGGCAGCGCATCGGATTACGGCATCAACGACGACTTCATCCGCCAGATCGGCAAGACGGTGCCCGTCGGCAGCGGGGCGGTGTTCATCCTGTCGCGCAAGCTGAACCTCGACAAGCTGCTGCCGCGGCTGCAGCAATATGCCGGCGCGCGCGTGATCCAGACCTCGCTGGGGAACGAGGACGAGGCGCGGCTGCGCGCGGCCCTGTCGGGCGGCGCCCATGCGCCGCTAAGCGAGCCGCCGGTGCAGGCGGAAGCGCCCCGGAGCTCGATCCTGGCCGCCGACACCAACGCCGACACCAACGCCGACGGGGACATCCCGACGACGACCCCGTCTGTCCCGCCGCGGCTCTGACCCCCGCGCGGCCACGGCAACCTTGACGCGCGGCGCGGGGGCGTGAGACCACGCCCCCATGCGCTTCGGCATCCCTCCTCCCCCGCCGGTCGAGGACGTCCCCCCGGCCCCGCCCCCGCGGCCCGTCGCGAGGCGGCGCGGCGTGGCGCTGCGGCTTCTCCGCCCGCTCCGGCGGCTCGGGCGGCCGCTGCGCTGGTTCGCGCTCAGGGTGCTGGCGCTGATGGCGGGGCTGGTGGTGCTCTACTGGATGGTCAACCCGCCCACGACCTGGACCATCATGCGCGAGGCCGGACCGGGCGCGCGCCAGTGGGTGCGGATGGACGACATCGCGCCCGTGGTCGCGCGGTCGGTCGTCGCGGCCGAGGACGCGAACTTCTGCAACCACTGGGGGTTCGACATGACCGAGATCCGGCGCGTCATCGCCTCGGGCTCGAACCGGGGCGCGTCCACGATCACCCAGCAGACGGCGAAGAACGTCTATCTGTGGCAGGGGCGCAGCTGGGCGCGCAAGCTGCTGGAGACCGTCTACACGCCGATGATCGAAGCGGTCTGGTCCAAGCGCCGGATCCTCGAGGCGTACCTGAACGTGGCCGAGTTCGGCCCCGGCATCTTCGGCATCGACGCCGCCGCGCGCGAGCTGTTCGGCACCACGCCCGACAGGCTGTCGGCACGCCAGGCGGCGGCGCTGGCGGCGGTCCTGCCCGCGCCCAAGACGCGCCGCCCCGAGCCCGGCTCGCGCCGGGCGCGGGCGATCGCGGACGGCGCCGCGACGATCCAGGCGGACGGCCGCGCCGCGTGCTTCCAGCGCGAGCAGCCGGCCGGCTGACCGCCGGGGAGAAGCCGCCGCGGTTGAAACACCTGCGCCCGGGGCGTATGACCGCAAGGTCCCGCGAAAGCCTTGAGCACAGACCAGATCGCCCGAATGTCCATGACCGCCTCGTCCACCCCGCGCCTTTACCACATCGCGCTGTCCCCGTTCTGCCGCAAGGTGCGGCTGGTCCTGGGCGAGAAGCGGATCGAGGTCGAACTGGTCGAGGAACGCTACTGGGAGCCGGGGTCCGAGGTGCTGAAGCGCAATCCCGCGGGCAAGATCCCGGTCCTGCGGATGGACGGGCGGCTGATGGCCGAAAGCCAGGCGATCTGCGAATACCTGGACGAAACGGTGCCCGCGCCGCCCTTGATGCCGGGATCGCCGCTGGAACGCTACGAGGTGCGCCGGCTCTGCGCGTGGTTCGACGACAAGTTCAACCGCGAGGTCACCCAGCCGATCCTGTCCGAGCGGGTGTGGAAGAAGGTCATGAAGGCCGGCTATCCCGACAGCAAGCTGGTCAAGGGCGGCCTGCGCGCGGTCAAGGACCACATGGACTACCTGACCGGCCTGCTGGAGACGCGCAAGTGGCTGGCCGGGACCACGCTGAGCCTCGCCGACTTCACCGCCGCGGCGCATCTGTCGTGCCTCGACTACATTTCGGACGTGGACTGGGACCGCTCGGCCACGCTGCGCGACTGGTACGCGACCGTGAAGTCGCGGCCAGCGTTCCGCAGCGTGCTGGCCGACCAGGTGCCGGGGATCCCGCCCGCGCCGCACTATGCCCAGCTCGACTTCTGAGCGGTCGCAGGGGGGCGCCGCCCCCCATCGCCCGGGGGGCGATCCCCCCCGGGATATTTCGGCAAAGAAGAATGCGCTGGTGGCCCGCGCGCTGGCCGAGGGATTCTCGGCCGTGCGCGTGACGACGCCCGGCGCGATCCCGCACGCGGCCGGGCGGCTGGCCGATTTCGTCGCCCGGGGCCGGCACGGGCAGATGGGCTGGATGGCCGAGCGGGCGCATTGGCGCGGCGATCCGGCGGCGCTGTGGCCCGCGGCGCGGTCGGTGGTCATGCTGGCCGAGACCTACACGCCGGAGCACGATCCGCGCGAGGATCTCGCCCGGCGGGATCGGGGTGCGGTCAGCGTCTATGCGCAGGGGAAGGATTACCACGACCTCGTCAAGGCGCGGCTGAAGCGCGTCGGGCGCTGGCTGGTCGAGGACACGGGGGCCGAGATCAAGGTGTTCGTCGACACCGCGCCCGTGATGGAAAAGCCCTTGGCGCAGGCGGCGGGGCTTGGCTGGCAGGGCAAGCACACCAACCTCCTGTCGCGCGACCTGGGAAGCTGGTTCTTCCTCGGTGCGATCTTCACCACGCTGGACCTGCCGCCCGACGCGCCCGAGCGGGACCACTGCGGCAGCTGCACGGCCTGCCTCGACGCCTGCCCGACGAACGCGTTTCCGGCGCCGTTCCAGCTGGATGCGCGGCGCTGCATCTCGTATCTCACGATCGAGCACAGGGGGCCGGTCGATCCCGAGCTGCGGCCGCTTCTGGGCAACCGCATCTACGGCTGCGACGATTGCCTTGCCGCCTGTCCCTGGAACAAGTTCGCGGCGCAGGCGAACGAGATGCGCTATCACGGCCCGCATCGCGCGCCGCCGCTGGAGGAGTTGGCGGTGCTGGACGATGGGGGGTTCCGCGCCCGGTTCTCGGGCAGTCCGATCAAGCGGATCGGGCGCGACCGGATGGTGCGCAACGCGATGTACGCGGTGGGCAACAGCGGCCTGCCGCGGCTGCGTCCGCTGGCGCAGGCGCTGGCGAACGACGCCGACCCGGCCGTCGCCGACGCTGCCCGCTGGGCCGCGGGGCGGCTGGCATGAGCGCGGATCTGACGACACGGATCGCCGCCCCCGCGATGGCCCAGAGCCCGCTTCGGGGCATCCTGCTGAAGATCTGCAGCGTCACGATCTTCACCGTCATGGGCGCGATCCTCAAGGCCACCGCCGACGTGGTGCCGGTGGGCGAGCAGGTCTTCTTCCGCTCGCTTTTCGCGATCCCCGTCATCCTCGTCTGGGTCGCGCTCAGGGGAGAGCTGCGGATCGGGCTGCGCACGCACCGCGCGGTGAGCCACTTCTATCGCGGCATCATCGGGACGCTGGCGATGGTCTGCAGCTTCGCGGGGCTCGGCCTGCTGCCGCTGCCGGAGCAGACGTCGCTGGGCTACGCCATGCCGCTGCTGACCGTCCTTTTCGCGGGCATGTTCCTGGGCGAGGTGATCCGGGGCTTCCGCCTGGGCATGGTCGCGCTGGGGCTTGCGGGGGTGCTGGTCGTCCTGTCGCCGCGGCTCGGGGCGGGCGCGGAAAGCGTGTCGGCGCAGCAGACGCTGGGCGCGGTCCTGACGCTCGCGGGGGCGGCGCTCGGGGCGCTCGCGCAGATCTTCATCCGCAGGATGGTCGCGGAGGAACGCACCTCGGCGATCGTGTTCTGGTTCTCCGTCACCTCGACGGTGCTGTCGCTGGTGTCGCTGCCGTTCGGCTGGGTGCTGCCCGCGCCCGACGTGACCGCCCTGCTGGTGGCGACGGGCATCCTGGGCGGGATCGGGCAGATCATGCTGACCTCGGCCTACCGCTACGCGGACGCGTCGCTGGTGGCGCCGTTCGACTATGTCTCGATGGTGCTGGCGCTGGCGATCGGCTGGTTCGTCTTCGGCGAGGCGGCGACGGCCACGATGCTCGCGGGCGCGGCCATCATCATCGCGGCGGGCGTCGCGATCATCTGGCGCGAGCGGCAGCTGGGGATCGAGCGGGCGCGGGCGCGCAAGGCGATGACGCCGCAGGGGTGATCAGGGCCGGTCGCCGAAGCCGAACGCCACGTAGTCGCGCAGATAGGCCGCCTTCGCGGCCTTCCTGAGGTCGGCGTCGTCCAGGAAGGGCGGGATCGCCGCCGCCACGGGAGGCTCCGCGTCGATCCCGGCCGACCGGGCGAGAAAGCCCAGATCCTCGGCCATCCGGTCCTCGCGCACGACCATGTCGGGGACGCCGAAGCGGGCGAAGCCGGACGTGACCTCCGACTGCGTGGCCCAGCCGGGATGGGTGGACAGCGTCGTCTGGCCGTTCAGGTTCCGGCGCAGCAGGTCGAGGAACGCCGCGAACACGCGCGCCCGTTCGTCGGGCGGGATCGCCTGGACGCCGCCCTCGGGCACCGGCACCCGATGCGTGGCGCGCAGCAGCTGGCGCAGTTCGGCGTTGCCCCCATCCGCGAGCGCGGCGAACGCAGCCCATGCGCGCAACAGCGGGTGGCGCACGACGGTGAAGCCGCGGTGGCCGGGGCGCTGGCGCTTCCACTGGCGCAGGCTGTTCTGGTTGAAGTCCGCGGTGACGGGGCCGAGGCCGCGCAGCCACGTCCCGACGACCTCGGACGGGCCGCCCCTGACCGGCATGAACAGCAGCCCCCTGCCCGCCTCGGCCGCCACGAAGGACGGGACGGCGGGACCGCGGCGCGGCTCGAAGCTTGGCAGTCGGCGGGACTGGAACGGGTCCATCGCCGCCAGCGCCGCCTGCATCTCGTCGAAGTTCTCCACCTTCTCGGCCAGCTCGCGCGGGTTCTGCGGGACCTGGTCGCTGGCGGGTTCCACCCGCTCCAGGTCGGTGCGGCCGAGCCAGTGCAGAAGGCCGGTCATCACGCCCGCGTCGCGCAGATCCTCGTAGCCCAGCCAGAACGCCGCCTGCCCGCTGGTCTGGAGCCGGTGCAGGACGCGCAGCTGGAACTGCTCGATCTCGGACATCGCCTGCCCGAACTCGGCCGCGTCGAAGCGGATGCGGGCGGGAATCGGGGTCTCGGTCTCGTTCAGCTTCCACTGGTTCGTGGCATAGGCGAGCCGGGTCGAGACGTAGCTGTCGAGCGGGTTCCGCGCGAGGACGATCTTGGCGCAGGTCTTGTCGTCCAGGATCGCGTCGAGGATCCGCGGGTCGTGGTCGTGGAAGTAGCGGAAGCCCGTCATGTTGGGGTGCGAGCGGATCGCCTCGAACAGGCGCATCGGGTCGGCGTCGCGTTCGGCCATGGTCACGCCGCGCAGTTCGTCCTTGTCGGGCCAGCCCATCATGTAGGGGTTGAACGCCTCGCCGAAGCAGGTGACGTACTTGATCGCGTTCAGCGTCGCCTCGAGAAGGTTCGACCCGGTTCGCATCTCGGCGAAGATCACGAAGCTGCGGAAGGGGTGCGTCATCAGGCGTCCTTGAGGATGGGGGCGCGGGCGGTCCGGTTGGGGTGGCGGAAGTCGCCCATCTTGCGGGGGCGCAGGCCCGCGTTCCGGAGCCGGTCGAGGAACGCGAGCATGCCCGTGAGATCGGCGACCCCGGGCGCCCCCTGCGGCACGGTGTCGGTTTCCAGAAGCGCGGCCAGCGGGGCCACCGGATCGGCGCCGACCTCGGCCAGGTTCCAGCGTTCCACCCGCGCCTTCAGCCAGACGGAATCCAGCACCTCGAGCAGCGCAAGCTCGCGCCGCTGCAGGATCGCGGCCGCGCGGCGCACGTCGTCGAAGGGCATGCCCGAATGAAGCAGGGGCACCGCCCAGGCGCCGGTCACGACCAGCAGCCGCATGTTCGGATCGGTCGCCATGAACCAGTTGAGCGTCTGGCTGTCGCGCGGGCTGAACTGGAACAGCTGCCGCCGCCTCGACACCCGGATCAGCGAGGTCAGGAAGCCCTGCGGATCGAGGTCGCGGACCTTCGGGCTGTCGCTGAGGCAGCCGGGCCCCAGCCTGCGCCCGCCGCCATATTCGATCCCGTCGGGCGCGAAGAGGCGGCCATGAACATCGGCGTCCACATGGTCGGGCAGCCATTCCACCAGCCCCGGATAGGCGTCGGCCATGCCGTAGAGCACGGTGTACGGCGCGGCGGTCTTGCCGTTCTCGGCGTCCTTGCGGGGGAAGCGGCTCTGCATGTACAGGCCGGGCCGCCCCACGTTGCGGCGCGACACGGCCTGGTCGATGAGCCGGTCGATCATGTAGCTGTCGGGCTCGTCGTTCTGCGCGTGCGCCTTGGGAAAGACGTCGTACAGCGCCTGCGCGCGCGGCCAGATCTTGCGCGCGATGAAGCAGCCCGACTGCGCCAGCACGTCGCGGTGGTCGTCGTAGAAGACGTAGGGCTTGCCCTGCCCGTCGAACTTGGACAGCGTCAGCGACCGGCTTTCGATCCCCAGCGTGTGCCGGCGGGCGAGGGTCTGGAAGTAGCTTTCGTCCGGGATCCAGACGCGGCGGAAGTAGCGGTCGAACACCGGCCGGCGCGGGTCCGTCAGGATCGCGGCCAGCGTGCGCGCCGTCAGGCACCACCACTGCGATCCCAGATGCGGGATCACGCCGTCGGGGATGGTACGCGACACCTTCAGCCGCCGCTGCAGGTTCACGTAGCGGTCGAAGAACCCGCGCTGGCGGCGGAACGAGAACGGGAACCGCAGCGTGAACCGCTCCAGGTCGAGGCCCCCGACGGCCCAGCCGACATCCGCGGCGTTCACGCTTTCGATGAAGTCGCGGTCGGGCCTGCGGGAAAGATAGTCGATCAGCTCGGCCACCGGGCGCAGCGGCAGGCACGCGCCCGACGTGGTCAGGACATGGGTCAGGCCGGGCTCGGCGGCAAGCAGCGCCTCTGCCGCGTCCTGCGTCGCCGCGACCAGGCTGAAGGTGCCCCACTCGCAGGCCCGCCGGGGTGCGAACAGGATGCCCGGCACGCCCGCAAGCGACGCCCGCATGCCGGCGAGATCGGCGTCCGGCACCTTCGCGTCCACGTGGATCGCCACGGCCGCGCCGCCCTCGGCCCAGATCCGGGCCATGCGGGCGACAAGCGGCATGTTGTCGTGGCACAGCATCACGACGCCCAGCCGCGCCGGGACGATGCGTTCCGATTGAACCGACTGCCCGCTGCGGCCCGCGTACATCACGGCCAGTTCCCCCGCGAGATCAGGCCCAGATGCTCCAGCTGCCGCCAGCCTTCGTATTCCACCGATTCCGGGCACCACAGCTGCGGCCGGTTCTGCAGGGCCGAGTGATACGCCCTGTATTCGCGGCTGCCCGCGTAATGCTGGCCGCGCGTCAGTTCCTCGTCCGACTTCTCGACGAAGGTCGACAGGAACTTGGTATGCAGCAGGACGCCCGACGCCCGCTCGCCCCCGTTCTCGTCATAGACGAGGTTCAGCGAGCGCGGCAGCAGCATGTGGGTCGAGCTGACATAGGCATAGTGCCGCGCCCAGCGGACCAGCGGCGTCTTGTTCAGGGCGGGCGCGTTGTGCGGGTCGTCGGCAAAGAACGCCCGCGCCCGCGGGCCGCCCTGGATCCAGAGGTTGCCGTATTCGCCGTTCTTGCGGATCATGTAGTTGGCGGGGTCGAACCACGATGCGATGTCCAGCGGGTTCTCGCCCGTGAGATACGGCCGTTCCGAAACCGTGCCGCGCGGGTACATGTCCAGCAGCATCGCCGGAAACGCGCGGTAGGACGAGCTTTCCAGCCAGTCGGTCAGCGCCCGCAGCGGCCGGACGTCGCAATGCGGATAGACGAGGAACTCGTCGGGATCGACGGTCAGGCACCAGTGACCCGTGCCGTGGCGGAACAGCAGCCAGTTGACCCAGTCCAGCCCGAAGCGCGACCCCTTGTAGCTGGCCTTCGTGGTCCACAGCGACACGTCCGGCTGGCCCGCGAGCAGGTCGCGGCTGCCGTCGTCGCTGTCGTTGTCGACAATCAGGAAGTGGTCGATCCCCAGCTTGCGGTAGTAGTCGAGGAAGTACGGCAGGCGCACCGCCTCGTTCCGCAGGGTGACGAAGCACAGGATGGCGTCCGCGCCGATGTCGCCGGTGCGGTCGGCCACGGGCGACAGCGCGCGCCTGCGGCGGATGGCGCGGGCAAGCAGGTACTGCCGGCGCGCGCGCAGCCGGACCCGCCGCCTGTACCTGTTCCACCAACCCGGCACGACCACCCCTTGAATCGTCTAGCCCGGCGCGCCCCGTCGGGCGGCCTGCGTCATGACAGCCTTGCTAACGGTTTCGAAGTGCGCGCTCCACCCCGGAACATCCACCGGTTGAAGAACCTGGCGGGGCTGCGCGGCAGCGGCCTCGATCCGCGCGGCCCACGCGGCCGGGTCGTCGGGGGGAAGAAACGTCGCGGCGTCGCCCAGAAGGGCGCGGGCCGTGGGCAGCGGCGTGGCGATGACGGCGGTGCCGCGGGCCGCCGCTTCGGTCAGCGGCAGGCCGAAGCCCTCGCTGCGGCTGGGCATCAGCAAGCCGTGGGCGCGATCCAGAAGCGCCGCGACCGCCCCGTCCGACAGGTCGTTCATCTCTCGCACCGGGCCGCCGGGCGGCAGCGCGTCCAGCCGGGCGAAGGTCGCGGCGTTTTCCCACCCGCGGCGGCCGACGATGAACAGCTGCGGGATCGCGGACGGCGGAAGGCGGCGCGCCAGAAGCTCCCACGCGTCCAGCAGCAGCGCGTGGTTCTTGCGCGGCTCGATCGTGCCCAGCGCCACGAAGAACGGGCGCGACAGGTCGAGGTCGGGCGGCAGGTCCCCGGGGACCGGGGCTGCGAGCGTCGTGCCGATCGGCGCCACGATCACCGGCGCGCGTTCGGGGATGCCGAGGCGGCCCCGCCAGCGCAGCAGGTCGGCGCGGGTCGCCTCGCTGATGGTGGCGATGGTTGCGGCGTGGCGCAGGGCCGATTGCAGCCGGGCGCGAAAGATCGGGCCCTGCCCCGCGCGCGTGAACTCCGGATGGTCGAGCGGGATCGTGTCGTGGACCAGCACGACCGGGTGCGCCCAGCCCATGCCGGCAAGCCACCCGGGGTCGAGGTTCGTGTGACCGACGTTGAGATAGGTGACCGGGCCGGGCAGCCGCCGCAGGACGCGGGCCCGCAGGCCGCGCCCGCTGCGCGGGGCACGGATCACCGCGCGCCGCACCAGCGCCCACTTTGCCCGGGGCCGCGCGCCTGCCTGGCGCAGCAGGCGGTCGAGCGGCGAAGCCGGCGGCAGGCCCGAGAGATCCCCCGCGACCCAGCGCAGCAGGTCCGCCCCGGCGGCGGGCGGCAGCACCGCCTGCACCGGCCCCAGCCGCGCGACCAGCAGATGCGGGCGGCCTTGCAGATGGCCGAGCCACGCCGCCTCGACCCGGTCGATGCCGGTCAGCGGCCCCTGGCCGAGACGGGAGATCAGCCGTGTGACGTCCAGCAGGTAAGCCGGCTCATTTCCCATAGCCGCCGGTCTGGTGCCAGCGCCAGGCGTCGCCGATCATCTGCGGCAGGGTGGACCTGTCCGCGCGCCAGCCCAGCACCTCGCCCGCGCGCGCGCTTCCCGACACCAGCGACACCGCGTCGCCTTCGCGGCGCGGACCTTCGGTCATCGGGACGGCGTGGTTGGTGGCGAGCGTGGCCTGGTCGATCACCTCGCGGACGGAAAAGCCCGATCCGGTGCCGAGGCAGAACACCTCCGCCCCGCCGGTCGCCTGCGCTTCCGGCGGACGGCCGCGGCCGTCGCGCAGCCACTTCAGCCCCAGCACGTGCGCGTCCACCAGGTCCATGACGTGGACATAGTCGCGCACGCAGGTGCCGTCGCGAGTGTCGTAGTCGGTGCCGTTGATCGTCAGGGCCGGGCGCTTGCCGTCGATCGCTTCCAGGATCACCGGGATCAGGTGCGTCTCGGGCTGATGGAACTCGCCCACCTGCGCCTCGGGGTCGGCGCCCGCGACGTTGAAGTAGCGGAAGATGACCGAGCGCAGGCCGTGGGCCGCGCCGAAATCCTTCAGCATGTCCTCGATCGCGCGCTTGCTGGCGCCGTAGCTGTTCAGCGGCGCCTGCGGCGTCGTCTCGTCCAGCACGACGCCGTCATGGTCGCCGTAGGTCGCGCAGGTGGAGCTGAAGACGAAGTCGAGACAGCCCGCGTCCACCGCCGCCTCGATCAGGTTCAGCGAGGCGCAGACGTTGCCGCGCCAGTACTTGCCCGGCTCGCGCATCGCCTCGCCCACCTGCGACAGCGCGGCGAAGTGCATCACCGCGATGGGCCGGTGCGCGGCGAAGACCTCGTCCAGCCGGGCGCGGTCCATCAGGTCGCCCTGTTCGAACGGGCCGAACTTCACCGCCTCGCGCCAGCCGGTGCAGAGGTTGTCGAAGGTGATGGGGATGTAGCCCGCGGCGGCCAGCGCCTTGCAGGCGTGCGAGCCGATGTAACCGGCGCCACCGGTTACAAGAACCTTGTCTGCCATGCGCTTACTCGGCCGCCTTCCGCATCGCGAGGACGTCGTGCAGGTACTCGGCGAACTCCTCGCGCAGGTCGTCACGATCCAGACCGAACGCGACCGTCGCCTGCAGGAAGCCCGCCTTCGACCCGCAGTCGTAACGCTGGCCGCGGAAGCGCAGGCCGAACACGTCGCGCCCTTCCTCGATCTCGTCGGCGATGGCGTCGGTCAGCTGGATCTCGCCGCCCGCGCCCTGCTTCAGCTTGTTGAGGTTTTCCATCACGCTGGGCGCGAGGATGTAGCGGCCGATCACGGCGAGGTTCGAGGGCGGGTTTTCCTTGGGCTTCTCGACCATGCCGCGCACCTTGACGATCGCGCCCATGTCTTCCTCGATGTCGAGGACGCCGTAGGACTTCGTCTTGTCCAGCGGCACTTCCATCGTGGCGACCATGCTGCCGCCGGTCTCGGCATGCGCCTCGATCATCTGCTGCAGGCACGGGGGCTCGCCCATGACGACGTCGTCGGTCAGGACCACCGCGAAGGGCTCGTCGCCGATCAGGCGGCGGGCGCACCAGACGGCGTGGCCAAGGCCCATCGCCTTGTGCTGGCGGACATAGGCGATCGCGCCCGAATCCATGTTGGTCTGGCGCAGCAGTTCAAGCAGGTCGTTCTTGCCCGCCTTGTGCAGCGTGTTTTCCAGTTCATGCGCGTGGTCGAAGTAATCCTCGAGCGCGCCCTTGCCGCGCGAGGTGACGAAGATGAACTCCTCGATGCCGGCCGCGCGCGCCTCGTCGATGGCGTACTGGATCAGCGGCCGGTCGACGAGGGTCATGATCTCCTTCGGGATCGACTTCGTGGCGGGGAGAAACCGGGTGCCCAGTCCGGCAACCGGGAAAACGGCTTTGGTGACCTTGCGGACCATGAACGTAGCTCCGTTAGGGGTGACGCGCACCCGCCCTGCTTTCATGCAACGGGCTTACCCACACACGCGGGCCGTAGCAAGCGAACGACGGCCGCGACGGGTCGAAGCCCGCCGATTTCGTGCGACATTTGCATCAAAGGCGCATGTGCGACAGGCGCCGTGCCTCGCGCGCGGCACGGTCGCGACAGCGCCATCGGCGGACGGGCGGGTCGCCGGGCAGCGACGGCCCCCACAGGCCGCCCGCCTGTTCCCAGAACCCCGCCGGATCGAACCGGGCCCGGTGCGGCAGGATCGAGGGGCTGAGCAGGATCAGCGTCACCAGCCGCCCGCCGCGGGCGGCGCGCGCGGCTTCTGCGCGCAGGCGGCGGCGCTGCCGGTGCCAGCCGCAAAGGACGACATGGGCGCGCGGGCCGGTGCCGGGCAGGGTCAGCAGGGAAGCGGCGGCGGGGCTGCCGGGAAGCGGTTCCGGCCAGCAGACGCTGGGGGGCGCGCTTGCCGCGCCCGCCGCAAACGTCCGCATCAGCGGCGTCACCCGCAGCGGGTCGAGCCGACCGGCCACCATCAGCCGCAGCAGCCGCGCGCGCAGCCTTTCGGACGCGCGCGCCGGATCGCCGCCGTGGCGCGCGCAGAAGATCGCGGTGGACCGGCCGACCTGTGTGAGGTCGGAAGGCACGCCGGACGCGCTGCGGCGGTCGTCGCCCGCCCAGCCATGCGCGACCTCGGCCCCGGGCACCACCGCGGTAGGCGCGTCCGGCCAGCGCGCGGCCATCCGCATGTTCAGGTCGCTTTCGTCCAGGTGATACGCGAAGGCCGGGTCGAACCCGCCCACGTCCCGCAGCGCCGCGCGGCGGAACGCGCAGTTGGTGCCGAGCGTGCTGACCGGCAGGCCGTCGAGCGGCCTCAGCAGCAGGACCGATTCGCCTTCCGGTTGAACCGGAACGGCCAGCCCGTCGCGGGTCATCCGTTCGGCCCGCGCCTGCCAGCGCAACCCGTCGCGGCCGCGCGTGAAGCCCGTGGCGGCCAGCACCGCCGGGTTCGCAAAGGGCGCGGCGAGGCGGGACAGCCAAGTCGGCTCGGCCACCGCGTCGTCATCGATGAAGGCCACGACATCGCCCGCCGCCGCGGCGATCCCCGCGTTGCGCGCGGCGGAGATGTTGGGCAGGTCGAACGGCACCCGCCGGATCGGCAGGTCCGGGCGCAGGCCGACCGATCCCGGATCGGCCACCAGCACGATTTCGAACGCCGGATGATCCTGGAGCGTCAGGGCGGAAAGGCACAGCGCCAGCGGGCCGGGGCGGTGGCGCGAGACGACAACGACGCTGACCGTCACCCCGCGCGTTTCCGTCGCCCCGCGCGCGTCCGCCACCCCGCGCGCGTCCGCCACCCCGCGCGCGTCCGGTTCCGTCAATCCAGCCCCATCCGCCGCATCATCGCCTCGATCCGCGGCACGTCCTCGGGGTTGTTCAGTTCCCAGAACTCGCGCCCGCGGGCCTGGACCTCGACGCATAGCACCGGGACGCCGCGCTCGAGGAAGCGAAGCTGCTCCAGCCCTTCCAGCCGCTCCAGCGTACCCTCGGGCCAGCCGGCATAGGCGGCGAGCGGCCCGGGGCGGTAGGCGTAGACGCCGACATGGTGGAACACGGGACTGGGCGCGTGGGCGGCCACGTCGTGCGGCACGAACGGGATCACTTCCTTCGAAAAATAGAGCGCCCGCCGGTCCGCCCCGAACACGGCGGTGGTCCCGCCGACGCGGCCCGCGGCGCGGTCGGCCAGCAGGTCCGCGCGCATCGCGCCGGTGCAGTTCAGGACCGGCGTCGCGACCTGCGCGACCGGATCGCCGCGCAGGCCCGCGACCAGATCCTCGACGAACCACGCGGGTGTCAGGGGCGCGTCGCCCTGCAGGTTCACGACAATCTCGGGCGAAAGGCCAAGGCCCGCCACCGCCTCGGCGCAGCGTTCCGTTCCGTTGCGGCAGGTGGTCGAGGTCATCGCGACCTCGGCCCCGAACCCCGCCGCGTGGTCGGCGATGCGGTCGTCGTCGGTCGCGACGATCACCCGGTCCGCGCCCGCGACCTGCATCGCCGCGTCCCAGCTGCGCCGGATCAGCGCCCGCGCCTGCCCCGATGCGCCCGTCAGCGGCACCAGCGGCTTGCCCGGGTAGCGGGTCGAGGCGTTGCGCGCGGGGATGACGATGACGACGGACACGGCTCAGCCCTGCGGGTGCAGAAGGACGCCCGGCGCGTAGGCGATGAAGAACGGGTTCTCGAACCCCGGCTTGCCGTAGGTCAGCGCCGCCTGGTCGTCGAAGCGGACCACCTGCCCGCCCGCGCCGCGCAGCACCGCGTCGCCCGCCGCCGTGTCCCATTCCATGGTGCGGCCGAGGCGCGGGTAGAGGTCGGCCTCGCCGGTGGCGACGAGGCAAAACTTCAGCGACGACCCGGCGCTGGTCATGTCGCGCACGCCGTACTGCCCGATATAGTCGTCGGTCGCCCGGTCGCGGTGCGACTTGGACGCCACGACCATCAACGCGCGGTTGTCCGGGACCGGGTTCACCCCGATCGGGCGCACCTCGCCGGGAGTGTCGCGGAACGGCCCGATCTCCTCGACCGAGCGGCCGTCGGCCAGCGTGTAGAACAGCCGCCCCCTGGCGGGCGCGTAGACCACGCCGCGGACCGGCGTGCCGTGGAGGACATAGGCGATGTTGACGGTGAAGTCGCCGCGGCGCTGCACGAACTCCTTGGTGCCGTCGAGCGGGTCGACGATGAGGAAGGTGTGCAGGCTCTGCCCGTGGGTGTCGGCCTGCTCCTCGGTCACCAGCGCCACGTCGGGGAACGCCCTGCGCAGCCCGGCCGAGATCAGCGCGTCGGCCGCCTCGTCCGCCTCGGTCACGGGGGATTCGTCGCCCTTGGCGCGGACCTCGAACTCGGGGCCGTTGTAGACCTGCATGATTCGGTCCCCGGCCTGAAGCGCGAGCCGCCGCATCACGGCGACAAGTTCGTCGAATTGCATGCGCTTTCCTTCCGTTCGGCCCGGTCGCCGACGATCCGGACGGATGCCCGGCGTTGAAAGATGCGACCGCTCCCCTTATGCTCGCGCCGATTGTATCCGGCAAGCCGGCCGATCAGCGCACTGCCCGCCCGTGCCGTCCCGGGCACGCTTTCGCCGTCGCCCCACCCGTCTGCCCACCCCTCTGCCCCGCCCGCACCGAAGGCCGCCCGCATGTTCGTCCAGCCGCGCAACCGCAACCTGGCCCAGGCCGCGTTCTCGACGCTGGCGCTGATCTATCACCAGACCGTCCACAACCTGCGCAGTTCGCACAGCAACGCGGTCGTGGGCCTTGCCATGTCGGTCGGGCAGGCTTTGGCGATGGTCGCCGGCTTCTACATGATGTTCCACGTGATGGGTGTCCAGCGCTCGCCCATCCGGGGCGACTTCATCGTCTTCCTCATGACCGGGATCTTCCTGTTCATGACCCACGCCAAGGCGATCGGCGCGATGACGGGGGCGGCGAACTCGACCTCGGCCATGATGAAGCACGAGCCGATGAACACGGCCGTCACGATCAGCTCGACCGGGCTGACGGTTCTCTATCAGGAGACGCTGGCATCCATAGTGATCCTGTGGACCTACCACGCGCTGGTCACCCCCATCCACATCGAGAACCTTCAGGGGCTCGCCGGGATGTTCCTGCTGGCCTGGGCGTCGGGCTGCGCGATCGGGATGATCTTCATGTCGGCCAAGCAGTGGTGGCCGGCGGGGATCAGCATCATCAGCTCGTTCTACCAGCGGATCAACATGATCGCATCGGGCAAGATGTTCGTGGCCAACGTGCTGCCGACGATGATGTTGAACATGTTCGACTGGAATCCGCTGTTCCACGTCATCGACCAGGCGCGGGGATACGCCTTCATCAACTATTCGCCCCGCAACTCGAACTGGGAATACGCGGTCTGGTTCACGCTGGCCTGCCTGATGATCGGGCTGATGCTGGAGTTCGTGACCCGCAACGCCCGGTCGCTCAGCTGGTCGGCGCGCTGACCCCGGCGCCGGGCCGCGGGGCCTGCCCCGGGTCTTGTCCCGCATCCCGCCCCGCCACCCGCAGCGTCAGGTTGACCCGCCCGCCGCCGGGCACGAGGTCGGAACTGCCCGGCCGTATCCTGTCGATCCCGTGAAACGCCAGCCGCGCGGGTCCGGCCAGCACCATCACGTCGCCCGAGTGCAGCCAGACGCTTTCCGTGGGCCCGCCCCGCTCGGTTCCTCCCGCCCGGAACAGCGCGTCGTCGCCAAGGCTGACCGACACCACGGGGCAGGACAGGTCGGCTTCGTCCCGGTCCTGGTGCAGCCCCATCCGCGCGCCCTCGCGGTACAGGTTGACAAGGCAGCTGTCGGGCCGCCGCGCGCCGCCCGTGACGTGGTCCCAGAGCGCCAGCAGGCTGCCGGGGATCGGCGGCCACGCCCGCCCGTCGGGTTGCCGCGGCTCGTAGCGGTAGCCGCGGCGGTCGCTGGTCCAGCCGAGCGCACCCGCCGAGGTCATCGCGACCGACAGCGGCTTGCCCCAGCGGGTGACGGGCCGCACCGGCGGGGCGGCGTCCCAGATCGCCTCGACTTCGGCCATCAGATCGACCTGCGCGAGGCCGTCCAGCAGGCCCGGCCACAGCCCGATGCCGCGGATCCCGCGCGGCGCCGCAGGGCCGCCGGAACCGGGCGAGGGACTGGTTTCCGTGTCGTTCATGCTACCGTCTCGCAGCGCTTGCAGGCCCAAAATCCCCTTCCTATATACCCATCGAACCGGCCGGGTCACCGGCCATCACACCCCCACGGGATAGGGAACCGGGGGCCGCAGATCGGACCCGGAACCCGCATCATCGCCGCAAGAAAGGTAAACGCATGGCCAAAGTCATCGGCATCGACCTCGGAACCACGAACAGCGTTGTCGCCATCATGGACGGCAGCCAGCCCAAGGTGATCGAGAACTCGGAAGGCGCGCGCACGACGCCGTCCATCGTGGGCTTCACCGAAAGCGAACGCCTCGTCGGCCAGCCCGCCAAGCGTCAGGCCGTCACCAACCCCGAAAACACCGTCTTCGCCGTCAAGCGCCTGATCGGGCGCCGCGTGACCGATGCCGAGGTCAAGAAGGACCGCGACCTGGTCCCCTACAAGATCGTCGACAGCGGCAACGGCGACGCCTGGGTCGAAGTCCGGGGCGAGAAGTATTCCCCCGCGCAGGTCAGCGCGATGATCCTTCAGAAGATGAAGGAAACCGCCGAATCCTACCTGGGCGAGAAGGTCGAGCAGGCGGTCATCACCGTCCCGGCCTACTTCAACGACGCCCAGCGCCAGGCGACCAAGGACGCGGGCAAGATCGCGGGCCTGGAAGTGCTGCGCATTATCAACGAGCCGACGGCGGCCGCGCTGGCCTACGGGCTCGACAAGAAGGACAGCAAGACGATCGCGGTCTATGACCTCGGCGGCGGCACCTTTGACATCACCATCCTGGAAATCGACGACGGCCTGTTCGAGGTGAAATCGACCAACGGGGACACCTTCCTCGGCGGCGAAGACTTCGACATGAAGATCGTCAACTACCTTGCCGACGAGTTCAAGAAAGAGCACGGCGTCGACCTGACCCGCGACAAGATGGCACTTCAGCGCCTGAAGGAAGCGGCGGAAAAGGCCAAGATCGAGCTGTCGTCCTCGTCCCAGACCGAGATCAACCAGCCGTTCATCTCGATGGACAAGAACTCGGGTACGCCGCTGCACATGGTCATGAAGCTGACCCGCGCGAAGCTGGAAAGCCTGGTGTCCGACCTGATCAAGCGGACCATCAAGCCGCTGCAGGACGCGCTGAAGGACGCGGGCCTCGCCAAGTCCGACATCGACGAGGTTGTTCTGGTCGGCGGCATGACCCGCATGCCCAAGGTGATCGAGGAAGTGACGAGCTTCTTCGGCAAGGAACCCCACAAGGGCGTGAACCCCGACGAGGTGGTGGCGCTGGGCGCCGCGGTGCAGGCGGGCGTCCTGCAGGGCGACGTCAAGGACGTGGTGCTGCTCGACGTGACGCCGCTGTCCTTGGGGATCGAGACGCTGGGCGGCGTTTTCACCCGCCTGATCGACCGCAACACGACGATCCCGACCAAGAAGTCGCAGACCTTCTCGACCGCCGAGGACAACCAGAACGCCGTGACGATCCGCGTCTTCCAGGGCGAACGCGAGATGGCCGCCGACAACAAGCTGCTCGGCCAGTTCAACCTTGAGGACATCCCGCCCGCCCCCCGCGGCATGCCGCAGATCGAGGTGGCCTTCGACATCGACGCCAACGGCATCGTGTCGGTGAACGCCAAGGACAAGGGTACCGGGAAAGAGCAGAAGATCACGATCCAGGCGTCGGGGGGTCTGTCCGACGAGGAGATCGAGAAGATGGTCAAGGACGCCGAGGCGAACGCCGAAGCCGACAAGGGCCGTCGCGAACTGGTCGAATCGCGCAACCAGGCCGAAAGCCTGATCCACTCGACCCGCAAGTCGCTGGACGAGCACGGCGACAAGGTCGACGGCTCGACCGTCGAGGCGATCGAACTGGCCATCGGCGCGCTGGAAGACGCGCTGAAGTCCGACGAGCCCGGCAAGATCAAGGGCGGCATCCAGAACCTGATGGATGCGTCCATGAAGCTGGGCGAGGCGATCTACAAGGCGGGCCAGACCAGTGCCTCGGGCGAAGGCGAGGGTGACGAGAACCCGCGCGGCGTGGACGACGACATCGTCGACGCGGACTTCGAGGACCTGGGCGAAGAAAAGCGGAAGTAAGCTTCCCGCGACCGTGGCCGGCCCGTGTTCTGCACGCGGGCCGGTCTTTCATTGACGATCCACCTCAAACCGGAAGATCATGGCCAAGCGCGATTTCTACGAGGTTCTTGGTGTGGGGCGCGGCGCGTCGGCCGACGAGATCAAGAAGGCCTACCGCGCCAAGGCCAAGGAACTCCACCCCGACCGCAACCCCGATTGCAAACTGTCGGAGGGCCGCTTCAAGGAAGTGAACGAGGCCTATGACTGCCTGAAGGACGCGCAGCGCCGGGCAGCCTACGACCGCTTCGGGCATCAGGCCTTCGACGGCGGCGGCTTCGGGGCGGGCGGCTTCGGCGACGCGCGCGGCGGCAACGGCCACTTCGGCAGCGCCTTCGCCGAC
Source organism: Paracoccus aeridis (assembly GCF_004923205.2). Classification (GTDB taxonomy): domain Bacteria; phylum Pseudomonadota; class Alphaproteobacteria; order Rhodobacterales; family Rhodobacteraceae; genus Paracoccus; species Paracoccus aeridis. The sequence continues at coordinate 64,124 of NZ_SELD02000043.1, read as the reverse complement.
GTGTTCGAGGATCTGTTCGGCGACATGATGGGCGGACGTGCCGCGTCCGGTCGCAACCGCGCCACCCGCGGGCAGGATCTGCGCTACAATCTTCAGGTCACGCTGGAAGAAGCCTACGCGGGGTTGCAGAAGACGATCTCCGTTCCCGGCTCGGTCGCCTGCGGCGAATGCAACGGCACCGGCGCCGAGGGCGCGGTCGAGCCCGCCACCTGCCCCACCTGCGCCGGCATGGGCAAGGTCCGCGCGAGCCAGGGCTTCTTCACCGTGGAACGCACCTGCCCCACCTGCAACGGACAGGGCCAGATCGTGAAGAACCCCTGTTCCGCATGCGGCGGCGCCGGCCGGATCGAAAAGCAGCGCGCGCTGGCGGTGAACATTCCCGCGGGCGTGGAAACCGGCACCCGGATCCGCCTTGCGGGCGAGGGCGAGGCGGGCTTGCGCGGCGGGCCGCCGGGCGACCTCTACATCTTCGTCGAGGTCAAGGACCACGCGATCTTCATGCGCGACGGGCGCATGCTCGCCTGCCACGTGCCCGTCAGCATGACGACCGCGGCGCTTGGCGGCGAGGTCGAGGTGCCGACGATCGACGGCGGCCGCTCGCGGGTCAGGATCGCGCCCGGCAGCCAGACCGGCCAGCAGATGCGCCTGCGCGGCAAGGGGATGCCGCCGCTGCGCCACGGGCCGGGGATGCAGGGCGACTTCGGCGACATGCTGGTGGAGCTGTCGGTCGAAACCCCCGTGAACCTGACCGCGCGGCAGAAGGAGATCCTGCGCGAGTTCGAGGCGATCGACGCCGACAACCATCCGCAGACGTCGAACTTCTTCGGCAAGATCAAGAATTTCTGGGAAGGGCTGGGCGCTTAACGCAGCCTTAAGGTTTTGCCGGCAGGCTGGCAGCCATGCCAGGGGATCACGCCTTCCACGAAGCCACGCCGTCGCTGTTCCGGTTCGACCCGGCGCAGGACGACGTGGAAGCCGTGCCGCCTGCGGCGGCCGCGAAGAAGGCAGGGGCAGCGCAGCCGAGCTACATCGCCGACCACCGCGCGCGCCTACGCGATCGCTTCATGCAAGGCGGCGCGGCAGCCATGCCCGACTATGAACTGCTCGAACTCGTCCTGTTCCGCGCGGTGCCGCGTCAAGACATGAAGCCGCTCGCCCGGCGGCTGCTGGAGCAGTTCGGCGACTTCAACCGCGTGCTGTCGGCCGACCCCGCGCGACTGGCGGCTGTCGATGGCGTCGGCCCCGCGATCATCGTCGAGCTGAAGATCGTGGCGGCGGCAGCGCAGCGGCTGGCGCGGTCCCGGGTGATCCGCCGGCCGGTGCTGACAAGCTGGGACGCGCTGGTCGATTACTGCCACACCGCGATGGCGCATGGCGAGATCGAGCAGTTCCGGGTGCTGTATCTCGACCGCAAGAACGTCCTGATCGCCGACGAGGAACAGGCGAAGGGCACCGTCGACCACGTCCCGGTCTACCCGCGAGAAATCGTGCGCCGCGCGCTGAACCTGAACGCCAGCGCCCTGATCCTGGTCCACAACCACCCCTCGGGCGACCCGACCCCCAGCGACCCCGACATCGAGATGACCCGCCGCATCGTCGCCGCGGCCGAGACGATGGGCCTGATCGTCCACGACCACCTCATCATCGGCAAGGACAGGGAGCTGAGCTTCCGGGCGTCGGGGTTGCTGTAGGGCGCACGATCCGCCGAACCGTCCGCGCCCGCTGTCGGCGCCGAGCCTTGGCCCGTGCGGACGGCCACCGCGCCCCGCTCACGCCGGCAGTCCAGCCGCGCACCTCGCTACAAGCCGGGATCTCACGCGTCTCGCAACCACACTTTCACGGCGCCGGGGCGCTCACCCCTGACCGTGGAAGTGATCGTGGATCGTCCGGGCCATCGTCTCGGAAATCCCTTCGACCGCTTGCAGGTCCGGCAGGCCCGCGCGGGCGACGCCCTTGGCGCTTCCGAAATGCGCCAGCAGAGCGCGCTTGCGCGCCGCGCCGATGCCCGCGATCTCGTCCAGCGGGTTCGCCATCGCCTGCTTCGTGCGCCGCGCGCGGTGGGTGCCAATCGCCCAGCGGTGCGCCTCGTCCCGCAGGCGCTGGACGAAGTACAGCACCGGATGGTTCATCGGCAGCGCGAAGGGCGGGCGGCCCGGGCGGTGGAATTCTTCCTTGCCGTGGTTCCGGTCCTGCCCCTTCGCCACCCCGATGATCGGGATGTCGTCGACGCCCAGGTCGGCGAGGATCCCCTGCACGGCCGACACCTGCCCCGCGCCGCCGTCGATCAGCAGCAGGTCCGGCCACGCCTCGGACGCGCGGTCCGGGTCGTCCTTCAGCAGACGGTGAAAGCGCCGCGTCAGCACCTCGCGCATCATCCCGAAGTCGTCGCCCGGGGTGATCTCTGTGCCCTTGATGTTGAACTTGCGGTACTGGCTCTTCATCCAGCCTTCGGGGCCCGCCACGACCATGCCGCCCACCGGGGCCGAGCCCTGAATGTGGCTGTTGTCGTAGACCTCGATCCGGCGCGGGACCGCCGGCAGGTCGAAGGCGTCGGCCAGCCCCTCCAGCAGCTTGTGCTGGGCGGCGCTTTCCGACATGCGCCGCGACAGGCTTTCGCGCGCGTTCCGCAGCGCGTTCTCCACCAGCTCCGCCTTTTCGCCCCGCTGCGGGACCCCCACCACGACCCGCCGGCCCGCGCGTTCGGACAGAAGCGCTGTCATCAGGTCCATGTCCTCGATCCCGTGGCTCAGCAGGATCATGCGCGGTGGCACCTTGCCGTCGTAGAACTGGCCGAGGAACGCCTCCATCACCTCGTCGGCGGACTCGGCGCCGTTGAGTTTCGGGTAGAAGTCGCGGTTGCCCCAGCTCTGGTTGCCACGGATGAAGAAGACCTGCACGCAGGCCTGCCCGCCCTCCATGTGGAGCGCGATCACGTCCGCCTCGGCCACACCCTTGGGGTTGATCGCCTGCACCGACTGGACCGAGGTCAGCGCCTTGATCCGGTCCCGCAGCGCCGCCGCGCGCTCGTATTCCATGTCCTCGGCCGCCCGCGCCATCTCGGCGGCGAGGTTCGCCTGGACCGCGGTCGTCTTGCCCTGCAGGAACCGCTCGGCGTCCGCGACCAGCGCGAGGTAGGCTTCAAGCTCGATCCGGCCGGTGCAGGGCGCGCTGCAGCGCTTGATCTGGTGCAGCAGGCATGGCCGCGTGCGCGACGAGAACGTCGCGTCCGTGCAGGACCGCAGCAGGAACACGCGCTGCAGCTGGTTCAGCGTCCGGTTCACCGCGCCCGCGCTGGCGAAGGGGCCGTAGTAGTCGCCCGGCTCAGACTTCGCGCCGCGATGCTTCTTGATCTGCGGAAAGGGGTGCGACTTGGCGACGAGGATGTTCGGGAACGACTTGTCGTCGCGCAAGAGCACGTTGTAGCGCGGCTTCAGCTGCTTGATCAGGTTCTGTTCCAGCAACAGCGCCTCGGTCTCGGTGCGCGTGGTCAGGAACATCATGCTGGCTGTGTCGCGGATCATCCGCGCGATCCGGGCCGAGTGGCCCGACGGCCGGGCGTAGTTGGACACCCGCGCCTTGAGGTTCCGCGCCTTCCCGACGTACAGCACCGCGCCCTGCGCATCGAGCATGCGGTAGACGCCGGGGCTGCTGTCCAGCCGGCGGACGTAATCCGCGATCAGCCTGTGGCCTGTTTTCTGGGGCGGCGGCGGGTTCGGCCCGCTCGCCTCATGCGTGTTATCCATAGAGGGCTGGTCGGTCATGGGGACAACAAAGTGATTCCTGCGCCACCCCGCAAGAGCGGCAGCCTGACAAGCGGATTCCTGTCCACGGTTTCTGGGGATAACTCTGTGGAGGGACTTGGGGCGACGGTCGCCCGGTCCAACATATGATGATCTTCCATCGGGTTGCCTGCATTTTAGGCAGTGTTGCAAGCTATTGATGTGAAAGGATATTTTATCTCACCGTCCGAACAACCTGATTTCGTTGACGGATTCGCGACGGTTCCGTGATCGCAGCGCGGCAGGTGGACAACATCGCCGGCGTCAAGCGATTCCGCGTCCACCGGACCCCACGACATCGGGCGTGCGCCAACCCAGATGCTGGCCGCCGTCCACGCAGATCAGCTGTCCCGTGACCGCCCGCGCATACAGCAGGTAGTCCAGCGCCGCCGTCACGTCCCCCGCATCCGCGCCGCGTTCGAGGATCGTCCCGGCGCGCTGGCGGCGGAAGTGATCGTCGCTCTGCCGGTCGCCTTGCAGCGTGGGGCCGGGCCCGATCGCGTTCACCCGGACGCGCGGGGCGAGCGCCTGCGCCATGGTCCGCGTCAGCGCCCACAGGCCCGCCTTGGCAAGCGAGTAGGTCATGAACTCGGGCGTGGGCTTCAGGACGCGCTGGTCGACCATGTTGACGATGAGGGCGTCGGCCTCGCGCTCCGTTCCCGGCGGGGGTGGCTGGTCGGGGGCGAGTTGCGCCGCGAAACGCTGCGACAGGACGAACGGGGCCCGCAGGTTCGACCCGATGTGGCGGTCCCACGACTCCCGGGTGGCCGTGTCGATCCGGTCGTGCTCGAACACCGAGGCATTGTTCACGAGAACCCCGAGCGGGCCGAGTTCCGCGACCGCCGCGGGCACCAGCGCCTCGACCTGATCGAGGTCCAGCAGGTCCGCGCACAGCGTGGCGGCGCGAACACCCAGCGCGCGGGCATCCGCGGCCGTCCGCTCGGCATCCTCGGCCGAGCGGTGGTAGTGGATGGCCACGTCGTATCCACGCCGCGCCAGCGCCAGCGCCATCGCGCGGCCCAGCCGGCGCCCCGCGCCGGTGACGAGCGCCGCGCCCCGGAGCGCCATCAGCGTCCCGTGCCCGGCCAGGCGACCCGGTCGTGGACGGCGTCCACGAGGTCGTCGGCGGACATGCCCAGCCTGCGGAGGAACGGCTTGCGCGCGCCATAGTGCCGCAGCCGCACCTTGTCGCCGTAAAGCTCGCGCAGCTTCGGCTCCATATGCGCGATCCCGTCGGCCAGCCCCACCTCGACCGCCTGCGCGCCGGTCCAGACGTCGCCGGTGAACAGGTCCGTCCCCTGTGCCAGCCGGTTCCCGCGCCGGGCGCTCACCTGCGTCTTGAAGGCGTCGTGCATCGGCTGCATCAGCCGTTCGAGCCGGGCCACGTCCTCGGGCGATTCCGGGCGGAACGGGTCCAGCATCGACTTGGACCGGCCGGCGGTATGGACGCGCCGTTCGATCCCGTGGCGGGCGATCAGGTCGGAAAAGCCGAACCCCGCCGCGATCACGCCGATTGATCCCAGGACCGAACTGTGGTCGGCCCAGATGTCGTCGGCGGCGGTGGCGAGCCAGTAGCCGCCCGAGGCGGCCACGTCCTCGACGAAGGCATGGACCGGCAGCTTGTGGCGGTCGGCAAGGCGGCGGATGCGCGCGGCGATCAGCGACGATTGCACGGGCGACCCGCCGGGCGAGTTGATCGACAGCGCGACGGCGCGCGGGCCGCCCTTGCGGAAGGCGCGCGCCAGCAGCGGGGCAAGCGCCGCGTCCGACAGACCGGCCCCGCGCGAGGCGGCGCCGATGGTGCCGTGCAGGCGGATCACCGCCACGGTCGGCGCGGATTTCAGGAACGGGATACGCATGTCCGGCACATAGGCGCTGCCACTGCCGGTCACAAGCACGGGGGCGGGTCACAAGCCCCGGGCCGGTCGCGCGGTCAGGGGCCGGCCTTGTCGAGGAAGGCGATCACCTCGTCCAGCGCCGGCATCGCATCGGCCGCGCCGGGCCGCGTGACCTGCAGCGCGGCGGCGGCGGCGGCGCGGCGCAGCGCCGTGTCGATGCCCAGCCCCGCGTCCAGCCCGGCCGCGAACCACCCCGCGAAGCAGTCGCCCGCGCCCGTGGTATCGACCGGCGTGACCGGGAAGGCCGCCTGCCGCGTGACCCGGCCCGACGCGAGATCGCGGTATTCCGCCCCGTCGGCGCCCATCGTCACCAGCATTCCCGCGACCGGCAGCGGCGCGTCGATGCCTGCCTGCAGCCGCGCGGCCTCGCCCGCGTTGACCGCGAGGATCGAGACGAAGGGCAGCACCTCGCGCACCGCGTCGAGGTCGAACGGCGCCGCGGAATAGATCACCCGCGCCCCCGCCCTGCGCGCGAAGGCCGCCGCGGCGCGCTGGTGCGAGGTCTCGTTCTGCAGCAGCAGCGTGTCGGCGGGGCCGATCCCCGACAGCGCTTGCAGGACGTCGCCTTCGGCCAGCGCCCGGTTGGCACCGGGGTGGATGACGATGGCATTCTCGCCGTGCTCGTCGACCATGATGATGGCGTGGCCGGTCGCCGCGTCCGCCAGACGCGCGACCCCCGCCACATCCACGGCAGAGGCGCCGAGGATTTCCGCGACCCACGCGTCGCTTTCCGCGATGGCGCCGATGTGGCACACGGCCGCACCTGCGCGGGCGGCGGCGATCGACTGGTTCGCGCCCTTGCCGCCCAGGCCGCGCGACAGCGACCGCGCCGCCACCGTCTCACCGGGTTCGGCGAGCGCGGCGAGGCGGTAGACATAGTCGACGTTGATCGAGCCGAGGTTGAAGATCGCCATCCTGACTGCCCCCGAACGGACGAACGCGCCCGTGGGGGGCGCGTTCCTGTTTCAGCGAACCGTGTCGGCGGCTCAGCGGCCGTCGTTCAGCCGGTCGGCGCGGTGCTTGAGCGGCCACCACAGGCGCTGGTTGGTCAGGTACAGAAGCACCGTCAGCGCGATCAGGAACAGCACCGACACGAAGCCCACCTGCTTGCGGTCCATCAGGTGCGGCTCGGCCGCCCACATGAGGAACGCGGTCACGTCCATCGACATGCTGTCCACGTCCGAGGGCGCGCCGTCCGCGAAGGCCACCTGGTCGGCCTGCAGCGGCGGGGGCATCGCGATCCAGCCGCTGGCGAAGGCGGTGTTCTCGTAGAGGACCGACCCTGCCTCTTCCTTCTGCTCGCCGGTGTAGCCGGTCAGGATGGCGTGGATGTATTCCGGCCCGCCCATGCCGTTCACGAGCTGGCTGATCCCGGTCCCGTAGGGGCCGTGGAAGCCGGCGCGCGCCTTGGCCATCAGCGACAGGTCGGGACCCATGCCGAGGCCGGTGACGGTCGGGAAGTGGTCGGTCGGCAGGCGCGGACGCTCCTCGCCGGTTTCCGGGTCCATGATCGTCATCTGCGCGGCATAGGCGCGGACCTGGTTTTCCGGCAGGCCCGGGCCGCCTTCGTCGGCGAGGCTGCGGATCGCGACCTGCTTCATGCCGTGGCAGGCCGAGCAGACCTCGGTGTAGACCTGAAGGCCGCGCTGCAGCTGGAACTGGTCGAACCTGCCGAACGGACCCTCGAACGAGAAGTCCACATCCTCGACATGCGCGTGGTGCGCGGCGGCGGGGGCGGCTTCGGCGGCGTGGGCGTCCTCGCCCCCCTCGGGCGCGGCGGCGGGAACCTGTTCGTCCGGCGGCGTGTCGCCAACGCCGTCAGCTGCGCCTTCGGGTGCGGCACCGGCTACGGGTGCCTCGCCGGGGGCGGGCTCGCCTGCCTCGGTGCCGACCGGAACGGGTGCGGTGACCTGTTCCTCGGTCGCGGACGCGGGCAGCCCTTCCTTCGGGGCTGCCGGCGGTTCCCCGGGCGAGCCGGTGGGCGTCGGGGTGGCGGGCGCGCCGTCGGGCGCGGCCGTGCCGGTCCGCGCGGCCTCGGTCGCTTCTTCCTGCGAAAGCTGGGGCGCCGGCGTCTCGCCCTCGGCCGTGGGCCGGGCCGCCGATTCCGTGTCCGAGATGTCCGTGCCGGTCACTTCGGCGCTGGGTTCGGTCGTCGCGTCTTCCGTGACGTTGGGCTGCTGCGGCAGGCGCGCGGGCGCGCCGGTGCTGGTCACGTCGCCGACGGCGGTGGCGTCGGTCGTGCCCGACACGACGTTGCCGGCGCCGGATTCCACCGTAGCGCTGCGGGTCATGCTGGATGGGCTCATGGCCGACGCGGACGGGTCCAGCGTATCGGCGCTGCTGGCCTGCGGGTCGGCGATCGAGCCGGGCGCAGGCGCGGCGCCCGGTCCGGTCGCGGCCACGCCGCCCAGCGCGCCGGGCGTTTCCTGCGACGCGTCGCCCTGCGGCGTGGCACCTGCCGGTGCCGCCACCTCGTCCGCGGGCACGCCGCCCACGGTGTCGACCGTGGTGACCCCGTCCGAGCCGCGGGTCACGACCGTCCCCGGCCCGGTCTGGGCGGGGGCGGCGGTGCCGGGTGCGTTCAGGGGAACGGTGACGGTCTGCGTCTGGGCCTGCGACTGGCTTGCGGCCATGCCCAGGGACAGCGCCGCGACCGCCGTCAGCGTAACGGTTCTGAAGGTCATCTTTGCGCTCTCCTTACTCGGCCGGATGGGCGGCCGAAGGCCGGTAGTGTTCGTCGAAGTCCTGCTCGATCGTGGTGGGCATCGGCGCCGGGCGCTCGATCACGCCGAGGAGCGGCAGGATCACCAGGAAGTAGGCGAACCAGTAGGCCGCGCCGATCAGCGAGATGTAGGGATAGATACCTTCCGCCGGCTGCGCGCCGACCCAGGTCAGCACCACGAAGTCCACGGCCAGGAGCCAGAACCACCACTTGAACTGCGGGCGGAACCGGCCCGAGCGCACCCGGCTCGTGTCCAGCCACGGCACCAGCGCCATCACCAGGATCGCGCCGAACATCGCCAGCACCCCGAAGAACTTGGCGTCGATGATGCCGAAGCTCAGGAAGTTGACCAGCTGCACGACCCAGACATCGGCGGTGAAGGCGCGAAGGATCGCGTAGAACGGCAGGAAGTACCATTCCGGCACGATGTGCGCAGGCGTCGCCAGCGGGTTCGCCTCGACGTAGTTGTCGGGGTGGCCCAGGTAGTTGGGCATGTAGCCCACGATCGCGAAGAAGATGATCAGGATGAAGGCGAGCGCCAGCAGGTCCTTGATCACGAAGTAGGGGAAGAACGGCACGGTGTCGCGGTCGGCTTCCTCGCGCGAGGTGCGGCGCACCTCGATCCCGGTCGGGTTGTTGTTGCCGGTAGTGTGGAACGCCCAGAAGTGGACGACGACCAGCGCGGCGATCACGAACGGCAGCAGGTAGTGAAGCGAGAAGAAGCGGTTCAGCGTGGCGTTGTCCACGGCCGGGCCGCCCAGCAGCCATTCCTGGATCGACGGCCCGATGCCCGGGATCGCGCCGAACAGGCCGGTGATCACGGTCGCGCCCCAGAACGACATCTGGCCCCAGGGCAGCACGTAGCCCATGAACGCCGTCGCCATCATGGCGAGGTAGATCAGCATGCCGATGATCCAGGTGATCTCGCGCGGGGGCTTGTAGCTGCCGTAGTAGAGGTTGCGGAAGATGTGCATGTACACGGCGAAGAAGAACAGCGAGGCGCCGTTCGCGTGCAGGTAGCGCAGCATGTAGCCGCCGTTCACGTCGCGCATGATGTGCTCGACCGAACGGAACGCCAGGTCGACATGCGGCGTGTAGTGCATCGCCAGGACGATGCCGGTGACGATCTGCAGCACCAGGCAGAAGGTCAGGATGATGCCCCAGATCCACATCCAGTTGAGGTTCTTGGGCGTGGGCAGGGTGACGAAGTCGACGATGAGTTCCACCACCGGCAGGCGGCGGTGGATCCACCGCTCGGCCCGCGACTTGGGTTCGTAGTGTTCCGTGGGAATACCGGCCATTGGTCGCGTCTCCTCAGCCCAGCTGGATGGTGGTGTCGTTGACGAAGGCCGCGACGGGAACGTGCAGGTTCTGCGGCGCCGGGCCGCGGCGGATGCGGCCGGCGGTGTCGTAGTGCGAGCCGTGGCACGGGCAGAACCAGCCGCCGAAGTCGCCCGCGCCGTCACCGATCGGAACGCAGCCGAGATGGGTGCAGACGCCGATCATGACCAGCCACTTGCCTTCCTCGTCCAGCGTGCGGTTCGCGTCCAGCGCGGGCTCGTCGGGGCGGTTGGCGTTCTCGGCCAGCGGGTCGATCAGCGCGGCGGTGTCGTCGGCGCGGCCCTGCTCGATCTCGGCGGGCGTGCGGTGGCGGATGAAGACCGGCTTGCCCAGCCACTTGACCGTCAGCTGCGTCCCTTCCGTGACCCCGCTGATGTCGACCTGGATCGAGGACAACGCCTGCACGTCGGCCGAGGGGTTCATCTGGTTGATCAGGGTCCAGCCGGCAGCCCCCGCCGCGATCGCGCCGGCGCCGGCTGTCGCGTAGTAGAGGAAGTCCCTCCGGGTGGTGCCGTGATCTCCTGCGTTGTCGTCTGCGTGGGACACGGGCATTCTCCAATTCCTGGCCTTGGGCGGGCCGGTACGACACGTCAACGGGCCGCAGAAACTGCAGCCCTCGCGTCAGCGCTTCTAGCGGCCTTGTTTCGGCCCGTCCAGCGGCCAAGCCGCAGGCGAAGGCGCATAACGTCGCAGTGTGGGATTCCCGTCGCGGGGGGCGCGTGCAGGCAGAGCCGCCGCGCCAGCCCGCCGCGCCAGCCCGCTGTCGGCCGCCGTGTCGCCTGCCGCGTCAGCCCGCCGGGGCGGTGGCAGTCGGGACGGCGGTCCCGGGGACGGAATCAGGCGCGGGGGCAGTCGGGTCGGCGGCGGGTGCATCGGAGCCCCCCGGCGCCTCGCCTGCCGCCGGGGTCGGGGCTTCGGACGGGGGGACATCGGCCGGGACCGGCGCCGATCCTCGCGCCGGTGCTGCCGGAACGGGGGCGGCTGGACTTGCCGACGGCAGCGGGGCCGTCTCTGCCGCCGGGGCCGGTTCCGGGGAATCATCGGGAACGGCCGGCGTCACCGCCGCATCACCCCGGGGCGGAGCCGCGGCTGCGCTCGCCGGTTCGGCCTGCGTCGGCGCGGCCTGCGTCGGGGTCGCCGCCGTCGGCTCGGCCAGCGTCGGGGTGGCCAGCTGGTCCTGCTGCCATTCGCCCTGCGCCACCTGCCCCGAGGCGTAGCGCATCACCCCGTTCCCCTGCCGCTTGCCCGCGACGAAGCTGCCGGAATAGACGTCGCCGTTGGCGTAGGTGGCGACACCCTCGCCGTCGATCTCTCCCGACCGCCAGCCGCCTTCATAGCGGAAGCCGTCCTTCGTGGTCAGCGTCCCCTGCCCCTCGCGCATGCCGTTGACGAAGCCGCCCGCGTAGGTCGTGCCGTCGGCATAGGTCGCGACGCCGTCGCCGTGGCGCTGGCCGTCCTTCCACGCGCCCTCGTAGACGTAGCCGTCGGGATAGGTCATCCGCCCCTGCCCGTCGTTGCGCGCGCCCTTGAAGCTGCCCTCGTAGACCATGCCGTTGGCGTAGGTGGCGCGGCCCTGCCCTTCGATCACGCCGGCGGTCCAGTTGCCGTCGTAGCTCGCGCCGTCGGGATAGGTGATGCGGCCCTGCCCGTGCGGCTGGTCGGCCACCAGCGCGCCCTCGTAGACCGAGCCGTCGGGGAAGGTCACGCGGCCCTGCCCCTCCATCCGGCCGTCGACCCACTCGCCCTCGTAGACATAGCCGTCGGTGCCGGTGAACGTGCCCTGCCCGTGGCGCTTGTCGGCGCGGAAGCCGCCCGTGTAGACGTCGCCGTTGGCGTAGGTGGCGGTGCCGGTGCCCTCGCGCTGGTCGTCCTTCATCTGGCCTTCGTAGACGTCGCCGCCCGGCTGGACGAGCCGGCCCGTGCCGTTCATCCGCCCCGCCGCCCAGACGCCTTCGTAGACCAGCCCGTCGGGCATGGTGAGCTTGCCCTGCCCCGCGCGCATCCCCGCCAGCATCCCGCCCTCGTAGACCGAGCCGTCGGGATAGGTGATCCTGCCGGTCCCTTCCTTGGCGCCCTGGATCCAGTCGCCCTCGTAGCGGTAGCCGTTGGGCTGCGTCAGCGTGCCCTTGCCGTCGTGCAGCGCGCCCGAGAAGCCGCCGGTGTAGGTCGAGCCGTTGGCGTAGGTGGCGGTGCCCTGGCCGGTGATCTCGCCATCCACCCACTCGCCTTCGTAGGTGCCGCCGTCGGCATAGGTGATCCTGCCGGTGCCGTTGGGCTTGCCGGCGTCGAAATGCCCTTCGTAGGTGGACCCGTTGGGATAGGTCGCGCGGCCCTGCCCGACGATCTGCCCGTCCACCCAGTCGCCTTCGTAGCGGTAGCCGGACGGCAGCGTGTAGGACCCCTGCCCGTGCTGGCGGCCGTTGCGGAACGTGCCCTCGTAGACGCCGCCGTCGTCATACTGCTTGGTCACCACCGGCTCGGCCGCGACCGGGGCCGCCAGCATCGCCGCCGCGGCCAGACCCGCCGCGATTGTCGTCACGATTGCCGCCTTCATTGCCCGATCCTCGTCGCCGCTGTGGAGTTCTGCGTGGCGCCGTCCTGCTGCCGGGTCCAGCATTAGACCATGCCGTCCCGCGGGGCAAAGCCCTGCTTCGCCGCCCCCCTTCCCACCCGCGCACCGCCGGGCGCCGCCGCACACGGCCGGGCACCGCTTTCACTCGCCCGGCGGCTGGCCTATCGTCCGCCCGAACGGGACCGCAGGACCACAGCCATGATCGACCGCTTCCGCCTGACCCTCGCCCAGCTGAACGCCACCGTGGGCGACCTTGCCGGCAATGCCGCGCTGGCGCTGGACGCGTGGGAAAAGGGGCGCGACGCGGGCGCCAGCATGGTCGCCCTGCCCGAGATGTTCCTGACCGGCTACCAGACCCAGGACCTGGTCCTGAAGCCCGCCTTCCTGCGCGACTGCCACGCGGCGCTGGACGCGCTCGCCGCGGCCTGCGCGGACGGCCCGACCCTTGCGATCGGCGCCCCGTGGTCCGAGGGCGAGAACCTCTACAACGCCTACCTTATCCTGCAGGGCGGGCGGGTCGCGGCGAAGGTGTTCAAGCACGAGCTGCCGCACAAGCAGCTGTTCGACGAGCTGCGCCTGTTCGACCCCGGCCCGATCAGCGGCCCCTACGTCGTCGACGGCGTCCGCATCGGCAGCCCCATCTGCGAGGACGCGTGGTGGCAGCCGGTGACGGAAACCCTGGCCGAGACCGGGGCCGAGATCCTCGTCGTGCCGAACGGCAGCCCCTATCACCGCAACAAGCTGGACCTGCGGATGGGTCACATCGTCGCCCGCGTGGTCGAAAGCGGGCTGCCGGCGGCCTATCTCAACATGGTGGGCGGGCAGGACGACCAGCTTTACGACGGCGCGTCGTTCGTCCTGAACCCGGGCGGGCACAAGGTCGTGCAGCTCGCATCCTTCGACGCGGCGATCGAGCATGTCGACTTCGTCCGCACCGACGCGGGCTGGCGGGCCGAACCGGGGACGATGGTGCCCCAGCCCGGCGAATGGGAACAGGACTACCGCGCGATGTGCGTGGGCCTGGGCGACTACATGCGGAAGTCCGGGTTCCGCAAGGTGGTGCTGGGGCTTTCCGGCGGGATCGACAGCGCGCTGGTGGCCGCCATCGCCGCCGACACGCTGGGGCCGGAAAACGTCCGCGGCGTGCGCCTGCCCTCGGCCTATTCCAGCCAGCACTCGCTGGACGACGCGGCGGACCTCGCGGCGCGCCTCGGGATCCGGCTGGACACGATCCCGATCGAGGGCCCGCGCGAGGCGGTCGGCGCGGCGCTCGGCGGCGTCATGGCCGGCACCGAGCCCGACCTGACCGAGGAGAACATCCAGTCCCGCCTGCGCGGCCTGCTTCTGATGGCGATTTCCAACAAGCATGGCGAGCTGCTGCTGTCCACGGGCAACAAGTCCGAGGTCGCGGTCGGCTACGCCACCATCTACGGCGACATGGCGGGGGGGTACAATCCGCTGAAGGACCTCTACAAGACGCGGGTGTTCCAGACCTGCCGCTGGCGCAACGCGAACCACCGGGACTGGATGGCCGCGCCCGCGGGCGAGGTGATCCCGCAGGCCATCATCGACAAGCCCCCGTCGGCCGAACTGCGCCCCGACCAGACCGACCAGGATTCGCTGCCGCCCTACGAGGTGCTGGACGCGATCCTCACCGGCCTCGTGGAACGCGACGCATCGGTGGCGGAGCTGGTCGCGCAGGGGTTCGAGCGCGAGACGGTGAAGCACGTCGAACGGCTGCTCTACGGCAGCGAATGGAAACGCTACCAGGCCGCGCCCGGACCGCGCCTTTCGCCCCGCAGCTTCTGGCTCGACCGGCGCTATCCGCTGGTGAACAAGTGGCGCGACGAAGGGTGACGCCCGCCGTCCGGCCCTGCATGTCCGGCAGCGGGATTGACCACAGGCGCCCGGCCGGGATGATCGCAGCTGGAACGATCACGACTGGAGCCCGGTGCCGACGATGAACATCCGCGAACTTTCCGCCGCCGAATGCCGCCACCTGGTCGAGAGGAACCGACTGGCCCGGCTGGCCTGTTCCCTCGACGGCCAGCCCTACGTGGTCCCGATCTCCTGCGTCTATGACGCGCATTTCCTCTACGCCTTCACGATGCCCGGGCGGAAGCTGGACATCCTGCGCGCCAATCCCCGCGCCGCGCTCCTGTTCGAGGAGCTGGGCGACGGCACCGGATGGACGACCGTCATCGCGGAGGGCAGCTTCGAGGAACTGATCGACCGGCCCGGCCACGAAAACCTGCGCGGCCACGCCTGGTCGCTGCTCAGCCAGCACGCGAACTGGTGGGAACCGGGCGCGATCAAGCCCGCGAAGCCGGCGCCCGGCGACCAGACGGCGCATGTGTTCTTCCGCGTCCATGTCGACAGGATGTCCGGGCGCGAGGCCGTCGAAGCCTGACCGCCGCCTTGCGCGGGGTCACACCACGACCTCCATCCCCACCTGCTCGCCCACCCCGAACACCCGGCGGTAATGCGCGATGAGGTCCGCGGGGCCGGTCGCCTTCGCGGGGTTGTCCGACAGCTTGACCGTGGGCTCGCCGTTCGCCGAGGCCGCCTTGCAGACCAGGCTGAACGGCGCCAGGCCGTCGCCCGGCACCAGGCCGCGGAAGTCGTTGGTCAGCAGCGTGCCCCAGCCGAAGCTGACCTTGACGCGGCCGTTGAAGCGCCGGAACAGCGCCGCCATCTGATCGACGTCCAACCCGTCCGAGAAGATCACCAGCTTCTGCGCCGGATCCTCGCCGCGGCTCTTCCACCACTCGATCGCGTATTCGGTGATCGCGACCGGATCGCCGGAATCGACGCGGATGCCGGTCCAGCCCGCAAGCCAGTCGGGCGCCCCGTCGAGGAAGCCGCGGGTGCCGTAGGTGTCGGGCAGGATGATCCGCAGGTTGCCGTCGTGCTCCTCGTGCCAGTCGGCCAGCACGCGGTAGGGTGCCTGCCGCAGCTCCTCGTCGGTGTCGGCCAGCGCGGCATAGACCATCGGCAGCTCGTGGGCGTTGGTGCCGATCGCCTCGATGTCGCGGCGCATCGCGATCAGGCAGTTCGAGGTGCCGGTGAAGCGGTGGCCCAGCCCCTCTATCATCGCCTGCACGCACCAGTCCTGCCACAGGAAGCTGTGCCGCCGCCGGGTCCCGAAATCCGCGATGCGGAGATCGGGGCCGAGCGCGCGCAGCGCCTCGATCTTTTCCCAGACGCGGGTCATCGCGCGGGCGTAGAGGATCTGCAGCTCGAACCGGCCGAGATCCTTCAGCACCGCGCGCGAACGCAGTTCCATGATGATGGCGAGCGCGGGGATTTCCCACAGCATCACCTCGGGCCAGCGCCCCTCGAAGGTCAGCTCGTACTGGCCGTCCACGCGTTCCAGGTGGTAGGCCGGCAGGCGCAGGTTCTCGAGGAACTCCATGAAGTCGGGGCGGAACATCTGCCGCTTGCCGTAGAAGGTGTTGCCCCGCATCCAGGTGCTTTCGCCGCGCGTCAGCGACAGGCTGCGGACGTGGTCGAGCTGTTCGCGCAGTTCGCCCTCGTCGATCAGGTCGGCGAGGCGGATCGACTGCGAGCGGTTGATGAGGCGGAAGGTCACGTCCACGTCGGGCCGGTTGCGGAACACCGACTGGCACATCAGGAGCTTGTAGAAGTCGGTGTCGATCAGCGAGCGGACGATCGGGTCGATCTTCCACTTGTGGTTGTAGACGCGGGTGGCGATGTCGATGGTCGGGATCATCATGCGAGGGTCACTCCGGCGTCGCGCATCGCGGTCCGGGCGGCATCGCGCGAACCGTCCAGGTCGATGGCGCGGGTCGCGGCTTCGATGACGGTCGCCCGAAAGCCAAGCGCGCGCGCATCCATCGCCGACCACGCGACGCAGAAATCATGGGCCAGGCCGACGAAGTGCAGGTCGTCCGCGCCACGCTCGCGCAGGTAGCCGGCAAGGCCGGTGGGGGTGTCGCGGTCGTTCTCGCGAAACGCCGAATAGCTGTCGATGCCGGCGCGGAAGCCCTTGCGGATGACCAGGTCGGCGCGGTCTGCGTCAAGGCGGGGGTGGAACGCCGCGCCCGCGCTGCCGATGACGCAATGCGCGGGCCACAGGACCTGCGGGCCGTAGCCCATCGTCACGGTCGAGAACGGCGCGGCGCCCGGGTGGTTGCCGGCGAAGCTCGAATGATCCGGCGGGTGCCAGTCCTGCGTCAGGACCACGGCGTCATAGTCGTCCATCATCGCGTTGATCGGGGCCACGATCTCGTCCCCGCCCGCGACCGCCAGCGCCCCGCCGGGGCAGAAATCGACCTGCATGTCGATGATGATGAGCGCGCGCATGATCGTCCCCCTCGCGGATCGGCGAACGGTAGAAAGGGTGGCGGGCAGCGTCAATGCGGGGTTGCCAAGCGAAGGGGGGCCGACTAACGCCCCGCCCATGTTCGTCGTGGCCGCCCTTTACCGTTTCACCCGGTTCGCAGACCCGGCCGCGCTGAAACCCGGCCTGCTGGCGCTCTGCGAAAGGCACGGCGTGCGCGGCACGCTGATCATCGCGGGCGAAGGGGTGAACGGGACCATCGCGGGCACGCGCGACGGGATCGACGCGGTGCTGGCGGGGCTGCGCGCGCTGCCAGGCTGCGCGGCGCTGGACTGGAAGGAAAGCGCGGCCGCCGCAATGCCGTTCGGGCGGATGAAGGTGCGGGTCAAGGCCGAGATCGTGACGATGGGCGTGCCGCAGGTGGATCCTGCCGCGCATGTCGGCCGCTACGTCGCGCCCGCCGACTGGAACGCGCTGATCGAAAGCCCCGACGTCGCGCTGATCGACACCCGCAACGACTACGAGGTCGCAATCGGCAGCTTCCGCGGCGCGGTCGACCCCGGCACCCGGTCCTTCCGCGACTTCCCCGTCTGGTGGAAGGCGAACGCCCACCGCTTCGAGGGCAAGCGCGTCGCGATGTTCTGCACCGGCGGGATCCGCTGCGAGAAGTCGACCAACTACCTGCTGGCGGAGGGCGTGGCAGAGGTGTTCCACCTTCAGGGCGGGATCCTGAAATACCTCGAGGACGTCCCCCGCGAAGACTCGCTCTGGGACGGCGCGTGCTTCGTCTTCGACCAGCGCGTCAGCCTGACGCACGGGCTGAAGCCGGGCGGCCACGTCATGTGCCACGCCTGCCGCCGCCCGCTGACACCGGCCGACACCGCGCGCCCGGGCTACGAGGAAGGCGTGCAGTGCCACCTGTGCGCGGACGAATACTCCGACGCCGACCGCGCCCGCTTCCGCGACAGGCAGCGGCAGGTCGAGCGGGGCGAGTTGTTCGCAGGCTGACGGCGCCGGTCAGCCCGACGCCACCTGCGCGAACAAGTCGGCCCATTTCGGCGGCGCGTCGCTGGCGCCTTCGGCGAAGCGCACCATCTCGGAAAAGGCGGAATCGTCGAGGATCAGCGAGAAGTAGCGCGGGTCCGGGTCGATCCCCACGCGGCCCAGCGTGAAGCGGTCGGCGTCGAAGCAGGCACCGACCAGCGGCCACTCGCGGCAATGGATCGTGCCCTCGTGATCGTTGCAGGCGGTCGCGACGATCCCCGCCCGTTCCTCGCCCAGCAGCGCGCGCAGGGACGCGCTCGCGCGGGCGACGCGGGCGGCCGACGGGCCGTGCTGCGGGTCGCGGTATTCGCTCACCCGGCGGCAGTCGTGCAGTACCGCGAAGGCCACGCAGATCCCGGCGTCGGCGCGGTCGTCGCGGCGGGCGAGTTCCAGACCCGTCGCCGCGACCGCGCGCCAATGCCGCTCGCCATGATCGGGCGACGCCTTCAGCTTCGACCCCGACCGCGCCTCGGCCAGCAGACGTTCCCAGCTCATCTCCACCGCCCCTGCCGGCCGCGCGATGCGGCCGAGTCCAGCTTGTCGCGGCGCGCGGGTCCTGTCGAGGGGCTTCCCCGCGCGGCCCCCGCCGCTTCGGACCGGTGCGGACGGTTTGGCAAGGAACGCGAATGACGGCTGCATCGTTGGCAGAAGGCTTCACACCGGAAGGGCTTTTCCCATGAACAAGATGCTGATGTCGGCGGCGCTGTCGGTCGCCGTGATGACCGGCGCCGCGCAGGCCGAAACGATCCGGGTCGGCATGTCGGGCGGCTATTTCCCCTTCACCTTCACCGAGGGGGGCGAGCTGAAAGGCTTCGAGGTCGACCTGATGAACGCCATCGGCGAGAAGACCGGCGACGACGTCGAGTTCGTCACGATGGGCTTTTCGGGCCTGATCGGCGCGCTTGGCGCGAACCGGATCGACACCGTCGCCAACCAGATCACGATCACCCCGGAACGCGAGGCGCAGTTCAACTTCTCGCAGCCCTACGTCTATGACGGGGCGCAGGTCGTGACCCGCAAGGGCAACGACGCGGTCACCGGCCCCGAAAGCCTGAAGGGCAAGACGGTCGCCGTGAACCTGGGGTCCAACTACGAGCAGTTGCTGCGCGAACTGCCCTACGCGTCCGAGATCGACATCAAGACCTACGAAAGCAACATCGAGCAGGACACCGCGCTCGGCCGCGTCGATGCCTTCGTGATGGACCGCGTGAGCTCGGCCCAGTCGATCAAGGAAAGCGGCCTGCCGCTGCAACTCGCCGGCGAGCCGTTCAGCGAGATCCGGAACGCCCTGCCCTTCCGCAAGGACGAGGCGGGCACCGCCTTGCGCGACAAGGTGGACGCGGCGCTGACCGAGCTGAAGGCCGACGGCACGCTGGCCGAGATCAGCCGGAAGTGGTTCGACACCGACATCACCACGCCCGCCGCGCAAGCCGCCGCACAATGACGCGCGCGTGATCGACCTCGACTACATGGCCGGGCTCGTGCCCGTGATCCTGCGCTTCGTGCCGCTGACCTTCGGCATGGCGGTGGGGTCGATGATCGGCGCGCTGGTACTCGCGGCGGTCCTGGCCGTGATCCGGGTGCTTCGCATCCCCGTCGCCCACCAGGCGGCGGGGGTGTTCATCAGCTTCTTCCGCGGCACGCCGCTGCTGGTGCAGCTGTTTCTGTTCTACTACGGGCTGCCGCAGGCGATCCCGGCCTTCGTCGCAATCGACGGCGTTACCGCGGCGATGCTGGGCCTGACGCTGCACTTCGCGGCCTACATGGCGGAATCCCTGCGCGGCGCGATCCTGGGCGTGGCCCGCGACCAGTGGGAAGCCGCGCGCGCCGTCGGCATGACCGAGGGCCAGACCATGCGCCGCATCATCCTGCCGCAGGCGGCGCGGGTGTTTGCGCCGACGATGGTCAACTACTTCGTGGACATCCTGAAATCGACCTCGCTCGCCTTCACGCTGGGCGTCACGGAGATGATGGGCGCGGCCCAGAAGGAAGCCGCGGGCAGCTTCCGCTATCTCGAATCGTTCCTGGTGGTGGCGATCATCTACTGGATCATGGTCGAGGTGCTGTCGCGCGTTCAGGCGTGGCTGGAACGGCGGACCGAGCGGCGCGCGACGGGGGGGACGCGGGCATGACGGGCGCGGGCATGACGGGAACGCGGGCATGAGCGGGCGGTGCGGCGCGAGCCTCGCGGGGCTGACCAAGCGCTTCGGCGAAACGACCGTGCTGCGCGGCATCGACCTGTGCGTCGAGCCGGGCGAATGCGTCGCCGTCATCGGCCCGTCCGGCACCGGCAAGTCCACGCTGCTGCGCTGCTGGAACTTCCTCGAGCGCGCGCAGGCGGGCCGGGTCCAGATCGGCGACCTGTCGGTGGATGCCGCCGCCGCCACCCGCGCCGAGGTTCTGGCGATGCGCCGCCGCACCTCGTTCGTGTTCCAGAGCTACGCGCTGTTCGCCAACAAGACCGCGCGCCAGAACATCGCCGAGGGGCTGACCGTGGTGCGCGGGATGCCGCAGGCGCAGGCCGACGCGCGCGCCATGTCGATCCTGCGCGATATCGGCCTGGCCGACCGGGCCGACGCCTATCCGTCGAACCTCTCGGGCGGGCAGCAGCAGCGGATCGGGATCGCCCGCGCGATGGCGCTGGACGCCGACCTGATGCTGCTGGACGAGCCGACCAGCGCGCTGGACCCCGAGTGGGTGGGAGAGGTGCTGGCGCTGATGCGCCGGGTGGCCGAGGCCGGGCAGACCATGGTGGTCGTCACCCACGAGATGCAGTTCGCGCGCGAGATCGCGAACCGCGTCGTCTTCATGGACGGCGGCGTCATCGTCGAGGAAGGGCCGCCGGAGCGGATCTTCTCCGACCCGACGGACCCGCGCACCCGCGCCTTCCTGCAACGCGTGCTGTAGCGCCTAGTCCGTCAGCCGCGTGGCGACATGCATCGGCTTGCCGCCGATCACGTAGTCGGCGCTGACCTCGGTTCCCGGCGCAGCCTCGGTCAGGGGGCTGAGCGACCCCAGCGAGATCATCGCCCCCGCCGGCAGGACGTAGCTGCCCTGCCCGACCAGCCACAGCACCACGTCCAGCGGATGCCCCAGCAGCATGTCGCCGGTGCCCTGCGCGACCGACGCGCCGTTGGCCTTCAGGTCGACCGTCAGTGCGGCGAGGTCCGCGACCGGGTCGGCGAGGTCGGCCACGGCCACGCCCTGGCCCAGAACCCCGCGCCAGGGGGTCACGCCATAGGACGCCATGACCGGCCCGGTGGCCTTCACCCCTTCCGCCAACGCAAGGTCGGGCAGTTCGATGAACGGCCGCACCTCGCCCAGCGCGGCCGCGACCTGTTCGCGCGTGGTCGCCTGCATGATCGCCGGATCGGCGACGGTCACGATCAGGTCGGCCTCGTAGAAGGGCGAGCGGCTGCCCGAAAGCGACACCGCCCCGCCGTCGGGCACGATCATCGGCGCGAACAGCGCGCCGGTCGCAGGCTCGGTCACGCCGAACCTGTCCTGCACGGGCTTCGAGGTGAAGCCGACCTTGACCCCCACCGGCTTGCCCATCGCGGCCTCCAGCCCGCCGCGGAAGGCGGTGTAGGCGCAGGCCGCGTCGGCCATGCTGGCCACGACCGGATCGGGCAGGCGCTGGCCCGCGAGCCAGCCGGCCGCGGCGGCCTGCATCTGCGCGGGCGGCGGGCAGGCGGCGAGCGCGGGACCGGCCGCGAAGATGGCTGCGAGTGCTGGAACGAACCTCATGGAAACCTCCCCTGTTCCGATGCGGCGAGGGTGCGCGCGGGCGCGTCGCCTGTCCACCGGAACCTGCGCCCGAACGGTTCCCATCGGCCGGCCCGCGCCCTAGAACCGTCGAAACCCAAGGTGCCCGATGACCGACCAGCCGACCCCGATGATGGCCCAGTATCTCGCGATCCGCGACGCCAATCCGGGGGCGCTGCTGTTCTATCGCATGGGCGACTTCTACGAGATGTTCTTCGACGACGCGGTCGCCGCCGCCGCCGCGCTGGACATCGCGCTGACGAGGCGCGGGACCCATCTGGGCCAGCCGATCCCGATGTGCGGGGTGCCGGTCCACGCCGCCGAATCCTACCTGCTGACGCTGATCCGCAAGGGCTTCCGCGTCGCCATCGCCGAACAGATCGAGGACCCGGCCGAAGCCCGCAAGCGCGGCGCGAAATCCGTGGTCGCCCGCGACGTGGTGCGGCTCGTCACCCCCGGCACGCTGACCGAGGAATCGCTACTGGAAGCGCGGCGCCACAACTTCCTCGCCGCGTTCGCGCAGGTCCGCGACGACTGCGCGCTGGCGTGGGTCGACATCTCGACCGGCGCGCTTCGGGTCGCGCCCTGTCCGCCCGCGCGGCTGGCGCCCGAACTCGCCCGCCACGCCCCCCGCGAACTGCTGGCGCTGGACGGATCGCGGCTGGACGACGTGGCGGCGGAAGCCGGGGCGGCGCTGACCGAGCTTTCGGCGGCAAGCTTCGACAGCCAGTCGGGCGCGCGCCGCCTGTGTGCGGCCTATGGGGTCGAGACGCTGGACGGCTTCGGCAGCTTCGGCCGGGCCGAACTCGCCGCGATGGGCGCGATCGTGGACTACCTCGAACTGACCCAGCGCGGGCGGATGCCGCGCCTTGCGCCCCCGGTTCGCGAAAGCGGCGCCGGCGCGATGCAGATCGACGCGGCGACGCGCCGGAACCTGGAGCTCACGCAGGCGCTGTCGGGCGGGCGCGACGGCTCGCTGCTGGCCGCCGTGGACCGCACCGTGACCGCCCCCGGCGCGCGGCTGCTGGAACGCCGCATCAGCGCGCCCAGCCGCGATCTTGCGGAAATCCATCGCCGCCAGGCCGCCGTCGCGCATCTGGTGGACGACGCGCGCCTGACCGCCGATCTGCGCGACAGCCTCGCCCGCGTGCCGGACATGGACCGGGCGCTGTCGCGCCTTGCGCTGGAACGCGGCGGACCGCGCGACCTCGCCGCCATCCGCAACGGCCTGTCCGCGGCGATCCGCATCGCGGGGATGCTGGACGACGGGGACGCGCTGCTGGCGGATGCGGCGCGCGACCTGACCGGGCACGACGACCTGATCGCGCTTCTGGACGACGCGCTGGTGGCCGAGCCGCCGCTTCTGACCCGCGACGGCGGGTTCGTCGCGCAGGGCTACGATCCCGACCTGGACGACACGCGCGCCCTTCGCGACGAAGGGCGCGGCGTGATCGCCCGGATGCAGGGCGAGTTCATCGCCGAGACCGGCGTGTCCAGCCTCAAGATCAAGCACAACAGCGTGCTGGGCTACTTCATCGAGACGACGGCTACCCACGCCGAGAAGATGCTCGCCCCGCCGCTGAGCGCGCGCTTCATCCACCGCCAGACGACCGCCAGCCAGATCCGCTTCACCACGGTGGAACTGAGCGAGCTGGAAACCCGCATCCTCAACGCCCGCGACCGCACGCTGGAGATCGAGCGCGAGATCTACGCCCGCCTCGTCGCCGCCGTGCTGGAGGCGGGGCCGCGCATCGGCCAGACCGCGCGCGCGCTGGCGGAAATCGACCTTGCCGCGGCCTTCGCGGACCTTGCGAGCGCCGACGGCTGGACCCGGCCGCGCGTCGACGACAGCCGCGCCTTCGTGGTCGAAGGGGGCCGCCACCCGGTCGTGGAACGCGCGCTCAGGCGCAAGGGCGAGCCGTTCGTCGCCAACGACTGCGCGCTGACGACGGGCGACACGCCCGCGATCTGGCTGCTGACCGGGCCGAACATGGCCGGTAAGTCGACCTTCCTGCGGCAGAACGCGCTGATCGCGGTCCTCGCGCAGGCGGGCGCGTTCGTGCCGGCGGCACGCGCGCATCTGGGCCTCGTCTCGCAGCTGTTCAGCCGCGTGGGCGCGGCGGACGACCTCGCCCGCGGGCGGTCCACCTTCATGGTCGAGATGGTGGAAACCGCCGCGATCCTGAACCAGGCCGACGCGGGCGCGCTGGTGATCCTGGACGAGATCGGGCGCGGCACCGCGACCTGGGACGGGCTGTCGATCGCCTGGGCGGTGCTGGAACACCTGCACGCGCAGAACCGCTGCCGGGCGCTGTTCGCGACCCACTACCACGAATTGACCCAGCTTGCCGCGAAGCTCGAAGGGGTCGAGAACGCGACCGTCGCCGTGCGCGAATGGGAGGGGGAGGTGATCTTCCTGCACGAGGTCACCAGGGGCGCCGCCGACCGCAGCTACGGCGTGCAGGTCGCGCGGCTCGCGGGGTTGCCTTCGGCAGTCGTGGACCGGGCGCGCGACATTCTTGCGGCGCTGGAATCAGGCGCGCGCGAGGGCGGCGCGAAGCCCGCCGCGCTGATCGACGACCTGCCGCTGTTCCGCGCTTCGCCGCCAGCCGCGCCGGCGGCGAAGGTTTCGGCGGCAGAGGCGCGCCTGCGCGAGATCACGCCGGACACGCTGACCCCGCGCGAGGCGCTGGAGCTGGTTTATGAGCTGGTTGGGTTGGTTGACGTCGGCCGCAATGTCTCGAAGTCGAACCCGATCAAGTAGGGGAAGTCCCGCTCGAGGCACTCACTGAACTCCTTCTGCGGGATGGGAACATACATCTCGCCTGGTCTATCTGGATTCATCGGGATGGAGTCTGATGGCCATTTCAGAACGAGAGCTCCCAGGTGACTTTGATCAACAAAGTGATCCATGCGCCGCTGGACTGCGAAGTGACCGAAATGAAAGACAGTCCGTCCTGCACGTTTCGGGCGGATCGCCAACCCCGCGCTGAAGAACGCCTGATTGTATCGCCAGAAACCAATTGGCCGATCCCGGTATATCGACACCGCCAGGTTGCGCCCAAAAGAAATCGCGAAAGGTCGGAGGTCGCGCATGCGCTCACAATGGACCTTCAGCCGTTCGATAAACCGGATGCTCAGGCAGTCGTCGTCGTCCAGGCGGAACTGAGCAAACTCAGAAAGATTGATGTTCAAGTCGTTACATGTTGCAATCACCGCAGAGCCGACGTCGGTCGGCGGGTAGAAGCGCAGAACAACATGAGGCACTTTCGCGCATAGTTCCTCAAGCTTGCTCCGGTACTTCTCGGGCATGCGATCCGATGAAAGCACCAGAAACAGAAAATCCTTGTCTGTCTGCCGTGCCATCGATGCTAACGTAAGGTTCTCGAAGGAGCGCAGCCGCGCCTCCAGGCGTTCAGGCGCAAAGAGTTCCGTCGCTGCACTTTCGTAAACCGATTCGAGCGCGTCGTCGGAAACATCGCGGTATGCCTGCCAATCCCCTCGCCCTATCAGTGCAAACCGGCAAACCCCGACAATACGCATTCACGCTGTCTCCTTACGAACGTGTCCGATTCCGTTCCTTAGCGTCAGAGGAAACAGGCCAGTGACGGGCGGAGAATTCGTCAATGTGCTTCAAGATCCTTTCTGCTGCCAATTCGCCGATATGAATTCCACGATGCCCGCTCGAAATAGCTGGAATGTCTTCCGCAGCGCCGTAGCCCTCGACATCCGCAAAAACGGTGGAATAGGCGCAGCTCGCGACATGGGCGTTACCGAGAAAGTCACCCCATCGGTGCAGCTGCGTCTGCGGCGTACCAACCTCGATGAACAGGGCGCGACGGTTGGCGAACAGCATATGCGCAAATCCCGCCCCATGTGGTCCGACTACGATGTCGGCACCATTGATCATCGCTATCTGTTCAAGAGGCGTCAGTTTCTCAAGATAGGCCACGGTGAAGTCGCGCCGGCGCAATTCTCCGAGCAATTCGTTCTCGCGCGCGTTTGGGCGGTTCTTGTTATCCGGACTGTTCGGATCGCGCCCGATCCACAGGCGCTTGGGGCGGTCCTGCTGTGGCAATCCTCTCACCCGCTCCAGCGCGTCGTGCCTCAGATGCCGCATTCCAGTGTCAAACGTCGATTTCGACAGAAACTTGCGACAGGCCCGGTCCGAGCCAAGACGCCGCCACGGATCGTCCTGCGGAAGCTCCGAAAACGCGATGTCGATCGCCGCATCACTGGACTGGTAAAGGTAGTGCCGATGGTTATAGACCAGACGAGCGGCATCATACTTGACCATCTTGTCGATGTAGCTGACGCGATGCGCCAAGCCCGGATAGATGTCGCTGACGTAACCTTGAACAAAGTCCTTGAGGTCATCTACCCGCGGCAGATGTATGAAGATGCTTGCTTGCGACCGAACGCGAGCAATCACGGAAAGCTGAGGCATCGTCTCGGTCAGAAAGTGATAGAAGTTGAAGCCATTCCTCGCATCGACGACAAATGGAGCGTCGTCGTCGCCAGGGTCCGCCACTTCCATCCCATGATGCGCTTCCTGTTTGCGCTGCTGGAACTCGGCATTCAAGCGCCGCTCGGCATTGGCATCCAGTCGGTCCAGAACGGCCTTCCAGACCCGATCCCCCGCCGCTGCGCTGAGTACCAGTTTCCCCTCGATGGAAATGCGACGTCGTCCTGCAACAAGATTGCGGGCCAGCACCAGCGACGAAAGCGTCTCAAACACCGGGGGATTGGTGGGCGTGCGCCAGCGGGGATCTATCCGCCTCCGCATCTTCCTGTTTACGGTTTCGCTCTCAGTCGCGACAATCTGCCGAACCCGTGCTGCCGGCCGCTTCTTCAGCAGCTTGCCGGGCGGACCGAGATAGCACAGCCCCTTGTCTGTACCCGGGAAAAAGAAGTCGTGGGCAGAGAACACGTTTTCCAAAAGCAATCCCTGATGCAATGAACGTGAGCCAGTTTGCAGCGTAACACGGCCGAATTGCCTTGCTGCGATTGCGGTGTTGCAGCGAGCTTGGAACAGCTCGCTCGCGATCAGCGGATGCCGCACCTACCTCAAGAAGCCGGCAGCCTCACTCCTCCTCATCCCCCTTGGGCAGGTTGAAGAAGCTGTCGGCGTCCACGTCGTCGGTGCGCTTGCCCTCGTCGCGGGTCAGGCTGAACCCCTCGAGCCCGGCGATCCCCGCCGGCATCCGCGGCTCGTCGGCCATCCCCAGGCTGCTTTCGGTCGACACCAGCTTGCGGCGCTCGTCGTCGGTCATCACCTCGGGCTTCGACTTCGCGGCCTTCTGGACGGCGGCGTCCAGCTCGGTCTGGCGGCACAGGCCCAGCGCGACCGGGTCGATCGGGGTGATGTTCTGGATGTTCCAGTGGGTGCGGTCGCGAATCGCCGCGATGGTCGGCTTGGTCGTGCCGACGAGCTTGGCGATCTGCGCATCCGCCAGCTCGGGATGGAACTTCACCAGCCACAGGATCGCGGCCGGACGGTCCTGGCGCTTCGACAGGGGCGTGTAGCGCGGGCCGCGGCGCTTTTCCTCGCCCTCGGCGGCGGGGTTGTGCTTCAGCTTCAGCTTGTAGGCCGCGTCCTTCTGGCCCTTCTCGATCTCCTGCGGGTCAAGCTGGTTGGACGCGACGGGGTCGAACCCCTTGACGCCGGTCGCGACGTCGCCGTCGGCGATGCCCTGGACCTCGAGCTCGTGCAGGCCGCAGAAATCGCCGATCTGCTTGAAGCTGAGGGTGGTGTTGTCGACCAGCCAGACGGCGGTGGCCTTGGCCATCAACGGCTTGTTCATGGGTTGCTCCTTCGCAAACGTATCCTGTCCGGTGAAACCGGGCGGCGCGGGGCGCCATTCCGCAATTTCGGGAATTGAGGCGCAATATACGCAGAAGGACCGGGTGTTTGAAGCCCCTTTTGCCGTGCCTGCGGGGCAGCTACGCTCGCGCGCATGAAAGCCCTTCTCGCCGCCGCGGCCGCCCTGCTGGTCGCCCACGGATCCTGCCCCGCGCTCGCGGCGGAGGATGTGGCGGGAGAGTTCGACTACTACGTCCTCGCGCTCAGCTGGTCGCCCGCGTGGTGCGCGACGGAAGGCCGCGGCCGGGACGAGCCGCAGTGCGATCCCGAAAGGCGCACCGCCTTCACCGTCCACGGCCTGTGGCCGCAATACGAGGACGGATGGCCCGCCGACTGCGCCACGTCGCAGCGCGATCCCTCGCGCCGCGACAGCGCGGCGATGGCCGACGTCATGGGGTCGGGCGGGCTTGCCTGGTACCAGTGGCAGAAGCACGGCCGCTGTTCGGGCCTGTCCGCGCGAGGCTACTACCAGGCGGTGCGCGACGCCGCCGCCGCGGCCGAGGTGCCGGCGCTGCTGAAGATGCTCCCGCGCGACGTGAACCTGCCCGCGTCGGTCATCGAGGACGCGTTCATCCAGGCCAACCCCGACATGACCCGCGACGGCATCACCGTGACCTGCAACGGCACGCGGCTGGACGAGGTGCGGATCTGCCTGACCCGCGACCTTCAGCCGCGCGACTGCGCCCCCGACATCCGCCGCGACTGCCGGGGCGCGCTGCTGATGGAAGCGCCGGGCTGAGGCGCCGGCGCCGCTTCCGCCGACGCGCCGCATGGATAATCACGGGCAGAAGATCGGTGCCGTCAACCCGGTGTGAAGATGTTTCGGCGACCCTGTCCGGGCGGAACAGGCGGGGACGCCGATGGCCGTGACAGGAGATGCCTCACCCCGCACGGACGAGCGCCGCTGCGGGGTGCGTGCCCCCGTCCCATCTTCTGTCCGGAAATATCCCCGCCGGAGGCTCCGGCGCTTGAGGTTCTCCGGGACACGCGCGATCAGTCCTCGCCGGCCACCCGCAGGACGATCTTGCCGATGTGATCGCCCTGCTCCATCCGCCTGTGGGCTGCGGCGGCATCGGCCAGCGCGAACTCCTGGTCCATGACCGGGCGCAGCTTTCCGGCCTCGACCATGGGCCAGACGTGGCGGCGCAGCTCGTCGGCGATCCGGGCCTTGGCGAGATCCGATTGCGGGCGCAGGGTCGATCCGGTGATCGTCAGCCGCCGCGACATGACCGGCGCGAAGTTCAGTTCGACCTTCGGCCCGCCCAGGAAGGCGATGAACACCAGCCGCCCGTCATCGGCCAGCGCACGGATGTTGCGCGGGATGTAGTCGCCACCCACCATGTCGAGGATCAGGTCGGCCCCGCCCTCGTCCTGCAGCGCCTCGACGAAGTCGTCGGTGCGATAGTTGATGGGCTGGGCGCCCAGCGCCGCGCAGGCCGCGCATTTCTCGTCCGATCCGGCGGTGGCCCAGACGCGGGCGCCCAGCGCGCGGGCGACCTGGATCGCCGTGGTGCCGATCCCGGAGGATCCGCCGTGGACGAGAAACCGCTCGCCCGCCTGCAGCTTCCCGCGCATCACCACGTTGGACCAGACGGTGAAGGCCGTTTCCGGCAGGCACGCGGCCGCGCGAAGGGTCACGCCCTGCGGGACCGGCAGCGCGTGGTCGGCGTGGGTGGCCACGTATTCGGCATAGCCGCCGCCGGGCAGCAGCGCGCAGACCGCGTCGCCGATCTGCCAGCGCGTGACGCCCGGACCGACCGCGGCGACATGGCCGGAACATTCCAGCCCCGGCAGGTCCGACGCCCCCGGCGGCGGCGCGTAGGCGCCCAGCCGCTGCAGCACGTCGGGCCGGTTCACCCCGGCATAGGCCACGCGAATCACGATCTGCCCCGGGCCCGGCATCGGCACCGTCCGCCGCGCCGGCGTCAGCGTTTCCGGCCCGCCGGGCTGCGAGATCTCGATCGCGGTCATGTCGTCGGGAAGGTTCATCTCGTGGCTCCGTCGTTGCGCCGCGTCCCGCCCGGTGCGGCAAACCGGCTGTCGCGCGGGGGGCTGGTGATCCAGCCGGTGGCGAAATCGGCGAGCGTGCCCACCCCCGGCACCCTGCGGGCCGCGGCCTTGAGCTTCTCGAACCGCATCACGTCGTCGATCCGGCGGTCGATGAAGGCGCGGGTGTCGGCCCGCCCCTCGGAATAGTCGCCGAGCCAGTACAGCACCACGGCGCCCCACACCGACGACAGCGTGGCCCGCTTGGTCCACCAGTTCACGTCGTCGGACCTGTCGCCCAGCGCCGTCCAGACCGTGTCGGCCGTTTCCCAGACGAGCCGCGCGCCCAGGGCCGCGTTCTGCGGCAGCGCCATGACAGACGCGCCTGCGCGCACCAGCTCGGGGTCGGACGCGCAGACCCTGCGCCACAGCGCATCGGCCACGCGGTCCCGGAACCGTCCGGCGGGCGGATCGGCCCGCAGCGCGGCGCGCAGGGCCGCGTCGCCGCGCCGGTGGTACGCCGCCGCGAGCCCCGCGCCGCCCTGCGGGAACATCGCCCGCGCCACGTCCGGCGAGATGCCGATGTCGCGCGCGCCCGCCACCAGCGCACGGTCGTTCATCCCCTCGAACGGGACGTGCAGCAGCGCCGCATCCAGCAGCCTGTCGGTCGCGTCATTCATCGTCGTCCTCCGCTGGACAAGCCGGGGCAGTCGGGCTATAGGGCCGCTTCCTGCAGATCAGATCAACTCTAACCTAGGAAGGTGGTGACAACCACATGCAGGTGAGCGTTCGCGACAACAACGTCGAACAGGCGCTTCGTGCCCTGAAGAAGAAACTTCAGCGCGAAGGGGTCTTCCGCGAAATGAAGCTGAAGCAGCATTTCGAGAAGCCGTCGGTCAAGAAAGCCCGTGAAAAGGCCGAGGCCGTCCGCCGCGCCCGCAAGCTGGCCCGTAAAAAGGCCCAGCGCGAAGGCGCCCTCTGAGGGACTTGAGAAAGCCCCTTACGGGTCTTGCGAAGGCGCGCTGTCCGACGAGCGAGCCATGAGTTCAGGAAACCCCCGCAGCCCTGGCCGCGGGGGTTTCTTCTTCCCGGCGTGTCAACGGACGGTCGCGGCTTCTCGGAGCACCCGCAGGTTTTTGCCCGCGCACTGCAGCCCTATCGCCCTCACACCGGCAGCGCCGTCGTCTGCACGACCGTCCGCAGCGAAAACGACGACTGCATCTGCGCGACGCCCGGCAACCGGGCGAGGTGCTGTCGGTGGATGCGGGCGAAATCGTCGGTGTCGGCGGCCAGCACCTTCAGCAGGTAGTCGGCCGTCCCCGCCATCAGGTGGCATTCCAGCACGTCGGGGATGGCGCGGACAGCCTTTTCGAAGGCGTCGAGCACCGCGTCGCCCTGACCCGAAAGCGTGATCTCGACGAAGACGGTTGTCGTGCGGTCCAGGCTGCGCTGGTCCAGCAGCGCGACGTAGCCTGCGATCACGCCCGCCTGTTCCAGCCGCTGGACCCTGCGGTGGCAGGCGCTGGCCGACAGGTTCACCCGTTCGGCAAGGTCCGCGTTCGATATCCGCCCCTCTTTCTGCAGCGTCGCAAGGATGCGCCGGTCGGTATCGTCGATCTGGATCATTCCGGCGGTTCCTTCGGCCCAACACGCAGAATGCAGCAGGATCTTCACCTGACCCCGCCGGCTCGCCGGCAGATAAGCAGAAATCTTCCGCACTGTCATGACAGGATCGCGACAGGGGAGCGCTTTGCGAAGGGGAGGAAGTCGCATGCACGTCGGTTGCCCGAAGGAAATCAAGCCGCAGGAGTTCCGGGTCGGGCTGACGCCGGACGCGGTGCAGGAATTGGTGGGGCGCGGCCACCGCGTATCGATCCAGGCCGGTGCCGGGACGGGCGCGGGGTTCACCGATCCGGACTACTCCGCCGCCGGGGCCGAGATCGCGCCGGACGCGACGTCGGTGTTCGCGGCGGCGGACATGATCGTCAAGGTCAAGGAACCGCAGGCCGGCGAGCGCGCGATGCTGCGCGGCGGGCAGCTTCTCTTCACCTACCTGCACCTCGCGCCCGATCCCGACCAGACGCGCGACCTTCTCGCGTCGGGCGCGACCGCGATCGCCTATGAAACCGTGACCGACGCCCGCGGCGGCCTGCCGCTGCTTGCGCCGATGTCCGAGGTGGCGGGCCGGCTTGCGCCGCAGATGGGCGCTTGGGCGCTGCAGAAGGCGAATGGCGGTCGGGGCGTCCTGCTTGGCGGGGTGCCCGGCGTGCAGCCGGCGCGGGTCGTCATCATCGGCGGCGGCGTCGTTGGAACGGCGGCCGCCCGCGTGGCGGTCGGAATGGGCGCCGACGTGACGGTGCTGGACAGGTCGCTGGCGCGGCTGTCCTATATCGACGACATCTTCATGGGCCGGCTGAAGACGCAGTATTCCAACACCGGCGCGATCGCGGACCTGCTGCCGACCGCGGACGTGGTGATCGGCGCGGTCCTGATCCCCGGCGCGGCCGCGCCCAAGCTCGTCACCCGCGCGCAGCTGTCGACGATGCTGCCGGGGTCGGTGCTGGTCGACGTGGCGATCGACCAGGGCGGCTGTTTCGAGACGTCGCACGCGACCACCCACGAGGATCCCGTCTACACGGTCGACGACGTGCTGCACTACTGCGTGGCCAACATGCCGGGCGCGGTCGCCCGCACCTCGACCCAGGCGCTGGGGAACGCGACGCTGCCGTTCGTCGTGGCGCTGGCCGAGCAGGGCTGGCGCGCGGCCTGCACGTCCGATCCCCACCTGCGGGCGGGACTGGCGGTCCACGACGGCGTCCTGACCTCACCCCCCGTCGGCGCGGCGCTGGGGCTGGAGGCCCGCACGCCCGAGGCGCTGCTGGGGCTTTGACCGCAGCGGCGGTTCACGCGACGGAAAACACGGCGGGCCGGGTCGTCCCCCGCCCGCCGGTTCGGGTCAGCGCAGCTGCGCCGGATCGTGGGAACCGGCCGGGCCGGCAGTCCGGCCCATGTCGGGCCGGGCGGCCAGCAGGTCGCGGATCTCGGCCAGCAGGGCTTCCTGCGAGGGGCCGGCCGCGGAAGCCTCGGCTTCCTGCTTGCGCATGGCGCGGTCCTTGATGTTGTTCACGCCCTTCACCAGCAGGAACACGACGAAGGCGATGATCAGGAAATTGATGACCGCCGTGATGAAGCTGCCATAGGCGAACACGCCGACGCCGGCGTCGCGCGCTGCCCGCAGCGTCGGATAGTCGTTGCCGTCGAGCGGGTAGAAGTAGTTCGAAAAATCGGTGTTGCCCGTGATCAGGCCAAGCACGGGCTCGATCAGGTCGCTGACGAGCGAGGTGACGATCGCCGTGAACGCGGCCCCGATGATGATGCCGACGGCCATGTCCATGACATTGCCCTTGGCGATGAAATCACGAAATTCCTTGATCATGGCGAGCCCTTTCGTCGTTGATGCAGGCAAGGCTCCTGCTAGGGTCGGGGTACCATGACACGCAGCAGTAAACAAAAGATTGAACGCGGGAGGCCCGAGATTGGCTGATCTGAGTGGATTTCCGATCACAAGGCGCTGGCCGCCGCGCCGCGCGGACGTGATCCAGCTGTATTCGCTGCCGACGCCGAACGGGGTCAAGGCGTCGATCATGCTCGGGGAATGCGGGCTGGACTATGACGTCCACCGCATCAGCATCGGCGACCCCGAAGACCAGATGACGCCCGAGTTCCTGTCGCTGAACCCCAACAACAAGATCCCCGCGATGATCGACCCGGACGGGCCGGGGGGCGAGCCGATCGGCCTGTGGGAATCCGGCGCGATGCTGATCTATCTCGGCGACAAGACCGGGCGCTTCCTGCCGCGCGAGGGGGCCGCGCGGTATCACACCATCCAGTGGCTGATGTTCCAGATGGGCGGCGTGGGGCCGATGTTCGGCCAGATCGGCTTCTTCCACCGCTACAAGGGCCGCGAGATCGAGGACAAGCGCCCGCTTACCCGCTACGTCAACGAGGCCAAGCGGCTTCTCGGCGTCATCGACCGGCAGCTTGACGGGCGCGACTGGATCACCGGCAACTATTCCATCGCCGACATCGCGATCGCGCCGTGGGTGCGGACCCTGCGGACCGGGTACGAGGCGCAGGACCTGGTCGGCCTTGACGACTTCCGGAACATCGCCCGCTGGGTGGACCGTTTCACCGCCCGGCCGGCGGTGGAAAGGGGCCTCGACGTCCCGCCCCGCGAATGACCGCGGGGGCGCCGGCCCGATTCGGGTCGGCGCCCGCCCGCCTCAGCTGCGCAGCGTGCCGCCGGTCGCCCTGGCGACCTTTTCCACGATCTTCGCCGCGACCGCCTCGATCTCCTTGTCGGTCAGCGTCTTGTCGCGGGGCTGGAGACGCGCGGTGATCGCGACGGACTTCCTGCCCGCGCCCATCTGCGCCTCGGCCTTTTCGCCCGCGAACTGGTCGAACACGCGCACGCTTTCGATCAGCGCCTTGTCCGCGCCCTGCGCCGCGTTGACGATGGTCAGCGCCTCCACGCCCGCGTCCACCACGAAGGCGAAATCGCGTTCGACCGCCTGCAGGTCGCTGAGGTTGAGCGCGGGGCGCGTCGGCGTCTTCACCTTCGGCAGCGGCACGTTCGCGACGTGGACCGTGAACGCGACCGCCGGCCCCTTGACGCCCATCGCCTTGAGGACGCGCGGATGCACCTCGCCGAAGGTGGCGAGCCGGTTCGGCCCCAGCGCGATGTTGCCGGCGCGGCCCGGATGCCACCAGCCGTCGAGCTTGCGGTCAACCTGCGCCCGGGCGGGCGCGCCGATCGTGGAAAGGATCGCCTCGGCGTCGGCCTTGGCGTCGTAGACATCGACCGGACGGCGCGACCCGAAGGCGTCGCGGGGCGCGCTGGCCCCGACCAGAAGGCCGGTCAGCTGCACCGTCTGCTCACCCGGCTCGCCGCCCGAGAAGACCGGCCCCAGCTCGAACAGCGCCAGGTCGGCAAAGCCGCGCGCCTGGTTCCGCGCCGCCGCCGCCAGCAGGCCGGGCAGCAGGTCGGGGCGCAGGTGCGACATCTCGCTGCTGATCGGGTTCTCGATCCTGACCGCGTCCGAGCCGCCGCCGAACAGCGCCGCCGAGGCTTCGTCGATGAAGCTGTAGGTGACGCATTCGTTGTAGCCGAGCGCCGCCGCCATCCGCCGCGCCGCGCCCTCGCGCCGCTGCAGGGGCGTCAGGACGGGCTGCGGCACGCCCGGGCGCGGACGCGGCAGGGGCTTGCCCTCGAGCCGCGACAGGCTCGCAATGCGGGCGACTTCCTCGATCAGGTCGGCCTCGCCCTGCACGTCGGGGCGCCACGGCGGCACCCACGCCATGTCGCCGTCCATCCGGAAGCCGAGCGCTTCCAGCGTCGCGCGCTGCCGCGCCTCGGGGATCTCCATCCCCACGAGGCTCTGCGTCCGCGCCGGGTCCAGCCGGTAGGCGCGCGCAGTGTCGGGCGCCGCCCCCGCCTCGACCACGCGGCTCGCCTCGCCCCCGCAGAGATCGAGGATCAGGCGCGTCGCCGCCTCCAGCCCCGGGCGCGTGAACGCGGGGTCCACGCCGCGCTCGAAGCGGTAGCGCGCGTCCGAGTTGATCTTGAGCGCGCGCCCCGTCGCGGCGATCCCGATCGGCTGCCAGTAGGCGCTTTCAAGGAACACGTCCGTCGTCGCCCCGGTCACGCCCGACGCCTCGCCGCCCATGATCCCGGCAAGGCTTTCGGGGCCCTGGTCGTCGGCGATCACGAGGTCGCTCTCGCGCAGGTCGTAGGTCTTGCCGTCGAGCGCGAGCAGGCTCTCGCCCGCCTTCGCGCCGCGCACGGTCAGGTCGCCGTGGACGCGGGCGGCGTCGAAGACATGCAGCGGGCGGTTGAGGTCGAAGGTGAACAGGTTGGTGATGTCCACCAGCGTCGAGATCGGGCGCAGCCCGATGGCCCGCAGCCGCTGCTGCAGCCAGTCGGGGCTGGGGCCGTTCGTCACGCCGCGGATCAGCCGGCCGGTGAAATGCGGCGCGCGCGCCGTGGCCTCCGGCGCGATGGTGACGCCGATGGGGGAGTCGAAGCTGCCCTCGACCGGCGGGATGTCGAGCGGCTTCAGCGTCCCCAGCCCCCGGGCGGCGAGGTCGCGGGCGATGCCGCGGATGCCCAGCGCGTCGGGGCGGTTGGGGGTGATCTTGATCTCGAACACCGGGTCGATCTTCTCGGGCGCGTTCTCGGCCAGCCAGTCGGTGAACCGCTGCCCGACCTGCCCCGAGGGCAGCTCGATGATGCCGTTGTGTTCGTCCGACAGCTCCAGCTCGCGTTCCGAGGCCATCATGCCGTGGGATTCCACACCGCGGATCTTTCCCACGCCGAGGGTGGTGTCGATCCCCGGCACATGGTCTCCGGGCTTGGCCAGCACGCCGACCAGCCCCGCCCGCGCGTTCGGCGCGCCGCAGACGACCTGCTTCTCGCCCTCGTCGGTTTCCACCCGCAGCACCCGCAGCCGGTCGGCGTCGGGATGCGGCTCGGCCTGCGCGATCCGGGCGAGGGTGAAGGCGGAGAGCTTGGAGGCGGGATCGACGACCTCCTCGACCTCAAGCCCGAGGTCGGTCAGCGCGTCGGTAATCTCGGTCAGACTCGCCGTGGTGTCGAGATGGTCACGGAGCCAGGAGAAGGTAAGCTTCATGTTAGCCTCCGCTCCATTTTGCAACGAAGCCAAGAGAAATGGACAATACCCCGATTGTAGTAAGGAAGGCCAAGAAACCTCTCTCAAAAGTCGCCAACTTCCCGCCCCACCGACAGATGATGATAGCAGATGAAAGAAATGCAGCGCCGAGGAGCATCACGACATTCGAGGGGGACGAAAAAAAACTGCGAGTAAACCTAAGCACTGCTCCGGGAGCAAAAGTTGCAGTAGATAAAAAAAGGAAGCAGATACAGCCCCATAGAGCACCATATCCTCCGGCCAGAAAAGAAACAACTTCCTCAAAAAAAGATTCGGAAGCCTGATTGCTTGAGTTGGTAGTAGCTT
This sequence comes from Paracoccus aeridis, assembly GCF_004923205.2. Classification (GTDB taxonomy): domain Bacteria; phylum Pseudomonadota; class Alphaproteobacteria; order Rhodobacterales; family Rhodobacteraceae; genus Paracoccus; species Paracoccus aeridis. Next base: position 27,817 of record NZ_SELD02000043.1, on the reverse strand, counting down.
GTTTTGTAATTATAAACAATTGCACGATGTCGAATATCAACAGCGCCGTGAGGAATAGAATACCAGGAATAGCAAGGGCCGCCAAAACCGAATTAGTGACGAGTGCATCATTGATGTCCTCTGGCTTAGGAGGCCTACCAATAACTGCAGTGGCTACGCTGCCTAGAGCAATGATCGTTCCAGAAGCTATCCAAATCCTCTCAATATGCTTTTCTTTACTCACCGCGACAACCCCCCGCTCACACTCGGCACATCCCCTGCCGCAAACCCATAATGCCGCAGCCACCGCAGATCGCCATCGAAAAACGCCCGCAGATCCGGAATCCCGTACTTCAGCATCGCGATCCGGTCGATCCCCATGCCGAAGGCAAACCCCTGCCACTCCGCCGAATCCACCCCCGCCGCGGCAAGCACCTTCGGATGCACCATCCCCGAGCCGAGGATTTCCAACCACGACTCGCCCTCGCCGATCTTCAGCTGCCCGCCGGACCAGTCGCAGCGGATATCGACCTCGGCCGAGGGCTCGGTGAACGGGAAATGCGAGGCGCGGAAGCGCAGTTCGACCGAGGGCACCTCGAAGAAGGCGCGGCAGAATTCCTCCAGCGTCCATTTCAGGTTCGCCATCGAGATGTCCTTCCCGATCGCCAGCCCCTCGACCTGGTGGAACATGGGCGTGTGGGTCTGGTCCATGTCCATGCGATAGACGCGGCCCGGCGCGATCACGCGGATCGGCGCGCCCTGCGCCTGCATGGCGCGGATCTGGACGGGCGAGGTGTGGGTGCGCAGTACGTGGGGCGGGCGGTTGTCGCCTGTCGCGCGCGCCATGAAGAAGGTGTCGTGTTCCTGCCGCGCGGGATGTTCGGGCGGGATGTTCAGCGCGTCGAAGTTGAACCAGTCGCTTTCCACCTGCGGGCCTTCGGCCACGGCGAAGCCCATGTCGGCGAAGATCGCCGTCACCTCCTCCATCACCTGGCTCACCGGGTGGATCGTGCCGTGCGGGCGGGGGCGGCCGGGCAGCGTCACGTCCAGCCATTCCGACTTCAGCCGCTCGTCCAGCGCCGCGTCGTCCATCGCCGTGCGGCGGGCGCGGAGCGCGGCGTCGATCTCGTCCCGCAGGCGGTTCAGGCTCGCGCCGCGGATCTGGCGCTCCTCGGGCGTCATGCGGCCGAGTTCCTTCATCAGCCCGCTGATCTCGCCCTTCTTGCCCAGCGCGGCCAGCCGCACCTCCTCCAGCGCGGGGGCATCGGCCGCATCGGCCACGCGGGCAAGCCAGGTCGAGCGCAGGGTGTCGGTGTCGGTCATCGGGGCCTCGCGGAAATTGCCGGGCGGGCTTAGCACGCGGCGCACGGGCGCGGAAGCCACCGGGCGCCGGGCAGGACGCGTCAGAACGAAAGAACCCGCGCCGGGGCGCGGGTTCGGGCAGCCTGGAAGGGTCGGGCCGGTCAGGCGGCGACGGCCTGAGTGCCGGCGGCCGCCTTTGCCTGGGCCACGATGGCGTTGAACGCCTCGGGCTCGTGCACGGCGAGGTCGGCCAGGACCTTGCGGTCGACCTCGATCCCGGCCTTCGACAGCGCGGCGATAAAGCGCGAATAGGTCATCTCGGCATCCACCGCGCGGACGGCGGCGTTGATCCGCTGGATCCACAGCGCGCGGAAGTTGCGCTTGCGGGTCTTGCGGTCGCGGGTCGCGTACTGGTTGGCCTTGTCGACGGCCTGCGTCGCGGTGCGGAAGTTCCGCGAGCGGTTGCCGTAATAGCCCTTGGCGGCGTCAAGGACCTTCTTGTGGCGGGCGTGGGTGACCTTGCCGGATTTCACACGGGACATGTCTCGGCTCCTCGATCAGCGGTTGTAGGGCATGTATTTCTTGACGATCTTCGCGTCCGCGTCGGACAGGATCATGGTCCCGGTCACGTCGCGGATGAATTTCGTCGAGCGCTTGATCATGCCGTGGCGCTTGCCTGCGGGGCCGGCCTTGACCTTGCCCGAGGCCGTCATCGAGAACCGCTTCTTCGCGGCCGCCTTGGTCTTCATCTTCGGCATTTTCTTCTCCTCGAAGTCAGAGTGAACGCGCGACTCGGCAATGCCATCCGGCCGGCCGCGCGGGATCGAAGGGCGCCCTATACAGGGGGCGCCGACCGCTTGCAAGCGGTCGGCGGCAGCGATGCGGGATCGCCTGCGCGGTCAGGCGCGGATGTCGCCCTGCAGCAGCCGCTGCCAGGCCAGGCCGAGGTCGTGGATCTGGAACGGGGTCGGGTCCATCCACGCCGCCGCCACGATTGCGGCGATGCCGGCGACCGCCGCCACGGCCGCGCCGCGCGGCGGCTCGGTCCGGGCCAGCGCCACGACGAGAAGGACGATGGACAGCGCCACGGCGGCAGTGCCGAGAAGTATCAGGATGTCAGTCATTTCGGATGTCCGTTCGTATGCCTGCGCGTCTCGCCGGCAGTCTGCGGGGCGCGTCTATTCCGGGTCGGTTCGATAGATCAACCGCTCGTCGCAGGGGGCGACGCGAAGAATGTTGGTCGATCCCGCAGTGTTGAACGGCACGCCCGCGATCACGATGATCTGGCGTGACGGGTCGGCGAACTCGAACTCCCGCGCCGCGACGACGGCGTTGACGACGGCCTGCCGGAAGCGTTCGAGCGCCGGGGTGAGCACGCAGTGCGCGCCCCAGACCAGCGCCATCCGCCGCAGCACGTCCGGCTGCGACGACATTGCGATGATCGGCACCCGCGGACGCTCGCGCGCGGCCAGCCGCACGGTCGTGCCCGACTGGGTATAGGCGCAGATCGCGGCGATGTCGGTGGTTTCCGCGATCTCGCGCGCGGCGACGGCGATGCTGTCGGCGACCGAGGTGCGGTTGGCGGTGCTGCGCGAGCTTTCGATCACCTCGCGGTAGACCGGGTCGCTTTCAACCGAGCGGGCGACGGCGTCCATCGTGCGGACCGCGTCGACGGGGAAATGCCCGGCCGCCGATTCCGCCGACAGCATGATCGCGTCGGCGCCTTCGTAGATGGCGGTCGCGACGTCGCTGACCTCGGCGCGGGTGGGCATCGGGCTTTCGATCATGCTTTCCAGCATCTGCGTCGCCACGATCACGGGCGTCGCCGCCTGCCGGCAGGCGCGGACCAGCCGCTTCTGGATCGGCGGCACGGCGTGGACCGGAAGCTCGACCCCCAGATCCCCCCGCGCGACCATGATCCCGTCCGAGACCTTGAGGATTTCCGAGAATGCGCGCACGGCGGCCGGCTTCTCGATCTTGGACAGGATCGCGGCGCGGCCGCGGGCAAGGCCGCGCGCCTCGATCACGTCCTCGGGGCGCTGCACGAACGACAGGGCAAGCCAGTCCACCCCCGCCTCGCAGGCGAATTCCAGGTCGGCGCGGTCCTTGTCGGACAGCGCGGCCAGGGGCAGCACCACGTCGGGGACGTTCACGCCCTTGCGGTCGGAGATGGTGCCGGCGGCGATCACGGTGCACTCGGCGAAGTCAGTCCCGCACGCATCCACCCGCAGGCGGATCTTGCCGTCGTTGACCAGAAGCTTCGATCCGGGCTCGAGCGCCGCGAAGATTTCCGGGTGCGGCAGCTGCACCCGCTGCCCGTTCCCCGGCGCGGGGTCGAGGTCGAAACGGAACCGCTGGTCCACGACAAGCTCCACCGGGCCGGCCGCGAAGGTGCCCACGCGCAGCTTCGGTCCCTGAAGGTCGGCCAGCACGGCGATGGGCCGGCCCAGATCCGCCTCGATCCTGCGGATGATCTGCAGCCGGCCGAGGTGATCGGCATGGCTGCCGTGGCTCATGTTCAGGCGGAACACGTCGGCCCCTGCCTCGAATAGGGCGCGGATCGTCGCTTCGTCGGCCGACGCGGGCCCCAGTGTCGCCACGATCTTGACGTTGCGGTGCCGTCTCATCCGATATCCTTCCGTCCCGTCGCGCGGCGCTTCCGGTCGCGAGGTCTGTATGTCGCAACCGCACCGTGGCGGCAACTGGCAGACCGGAAAGGCGCGGGCTATATCGCGGCAATGCAACAAGAATTAATGAGCGCGCCGGCATACCGGATCGAAGGCGGGGATCGCCCCTCGCGCTGGCTCGTGACCTGCGACCACGCCTCGAACCGGGTGCCCGACTGGGTGAACGGCGGCGACCTGGGGATCGCGGCCGCGGACATGGCGCGCCACATCGCCTTCGACGTGGGCGCGGCGGGGGTCGCGCGGCATCTCGCGGCGCTGCTGGACGCACCGGCGATCCTGTCGGACTTCTCGCGCCTCGTGATCGACCCGAACCGGGGCGAGGACGACCCGACGCTGCTGATGCGGCTCTACGACGGGACGGTGATCCCGGCGAACCGCCGGGCCGACGCGGCCGAGCGCGAGAGGCGGCTGGATCTCCTCCACCGTCCCTACCACGCCGCGCTGGCGCGGGTCGCGGCGCGCCATCCCGCCCGCGCGATCTGCGCGATCCACAGCTTCACCCCGCAGCTCCGCGGCCGCCCGCGCCGCCCCTGGGCGGTCGGCATCCTCTATTCGCACCGCGACGAGCGGCTGGGCCCGGCGATGGTCCGCGCCTGCCGCGACGAGGGCTGGATCACGGGCGACAACCAGCCGTATTCGGGCCACCTGGAAGGCGACGCGATCGACCGCCACGCGCTTGCTCACGGCCGGCCCAACGTGCTGGTGGAAGTCAGGAACGACCTGATCGGGGACGACGCGGGGCAGCGGGAATGGGCCGAACGCCTGGCCCCCGTCCTTGAACGCGTGCTGGCCGGGTCCGGTCTCTAAACCGGGCGGGCAGGAGAAGCATAAGGCTTCCGGGCGCCCGGCAAACTCCTGCCGAGGGTTTTCAGCGAGGAAGGCCGCAACGGCGGCTAGGGGGCCGGCCGGGGCGCGACCCTACAGGAAGCTCTGCGGGTCGATGTCCACGCTCAGCCGCAGGTTCGTCGGCGGCTTCGGCGCCGCCGCCAGCCAGCGCGCGATCGCGTCCTGCAGCGGCGCCTGCCGGGGCGCGCGGACCAGCATCCGCACCCGGTACCGCGCCCGCACCCGGGCGATGGGGGCGGGCGCGGGGCCGAACAGGTCCGCGCCGACCTCGCGCAGCGGCTGCGCCACGCGGGCGAGATCGCGGGCATAGCCTTCCACCACCGGCTGGTCGGGGTGGGACAGGATGATCCCGGCCAGGCGAGAGAACGGCGGCATCGCCGCGGCCTGCCGGGCGGCGGCCTCGGCGTTCCAGAAGGTCTCGTCGTCCCCTGACAGGATCGCGCGGATCACCGGGTGGTCGGGCTGGTGGGTCTGCAGAAGCGCGACCCCCGGCCGGTCGCCCGCCTGCCGCCCCGCGCGCCCCGCGACCTGCCGCATCAGCTGGAACGAGCGCTCCGCCGCGCGCAGGTCCGCGCCCTGCAGCCCCAGGTCGGCGTCGATCACCCCCACCAGCGTCAGGCCGGGGAAGTTGTGGCCCTTGGCGACGATCTGGGTGCCGATGATGATGTCGGCCCCGCCCTGGGCGATGTCCGCGATGGTGGCCTTCAGCGCCCGCGCCGACTGGAACAGGTCCGACGACAGCACCGCCGCGCGGGCTTGGGGGAACCGCTCCGCCACCTCCTCGGCCACCCGCTCGACGCCCGGCCCGATCGCGGCCATCCTGCCTTCGGTCCCGCAGGCCGGGCACGCGACCGGGATCGGCTTCGTCGCCCCGCACTGGTGGCAGACGAGGCGCTTCTGGAAGCGATGCTCGACCATCCGCGCGTCGCAGTCGTCGCAGCCGACCTGCTGCCCGCAGGCGCGGCAGGTCGTGACCGGCGCATAGCCCCGGCGGTTGAGGAACAGGAGCGACTGTTCCCCCCGCCCCAGCCGCTCGTCCACCGCCGCCGCGAGGGTGGGCGAGATCCAGCGCCCGGACGGCATCTCCTCGGCCCGCAGGTCGATCGCCGCCATCGCGGGCAGCTCCGCCTCTCCATAGCGGGACCGCAGGTCGATCCGGCGGTACTTGCCCGCGCCCGCGTTGACCCAGCTTTCGACCGAGGGCGTGGCGGAGGCCAGCACCACCTGCGCCCCCTCGATGCTCGCGCGCAGCACGGCCATGTCGCGGGCGTTGTAGTAGACCGTCTCGTCCTGCTTGTAGCTGCCGTCGTGTTCCTCGTCGACGACGATCAGGCCGAGATCGCGGAACGGCAGGAACAGGGCCGAGCGCGCGCCGACGACCATCCCGACGCCCGCAGCCCCGCGCGCGGCCATGTGCCACAGCCGCCGCCGCTCTGCCCCGGTGACGCCCGAATGCCACTCGCCGGGGCGGGCGCCGAACCGCGCCTCGACCCGGTCGAGGAACTCTGCCGACAGCGCGATCTCGGGCAGCAGGACCAGCGCCTGCCGGCCCTGCCGCAGGGTTTCGGCGACGGCCTCCAGATAGACCTCGGTCTTGCCCGACCCGGTGACCCCGCGCAGAAGCGTGGTCCCGTAGCCGCCCGCGCGGATCGCCGCGCGCAGCGCATCCGCCGCCTCGGCCTGGTCGGGGGCAAGGGGCTTGCCCGGCAGCGAGGGGTCGAGCCGCGGAAAGGCCGCGTCGCGCGGCGCCTGCGTTTCCGCCAGGGTGCCGGCCGCGACGAGCCCCTTGACCACCGACGCCCCCACCCCCGCGAGGCTCGCCAGCTCGCTGGGCGAGAAACCCGCCCCGCCATGTTCGTCGATCACCCGCAGCACGGCGGCGCGGGCGTCGGTCATCCGCTCGGGCGGCGGGCCCGCGCGATGGATCACCCGGCGCGCGGCGGGGGGCTGGCCCAGGTCCGGCGCGCGCAGCCCCATCCGCAGCATCACCGGCAGCGCGGTCAGGGTATAGTCGGCCGCCCGCGACAGGAACTCGACCATCCGCGGCGTCAGCGGCTCTGCGTCCACCAGCCGCAGCACCGGGCGCAGTTTCGCCGCGTCGAACCCGCCGTCGCCCGGCCCCCAGACACAGCCCATCACCTGCCGCGGCCCCAGCGGCACCACCACCAGCTGCCCGGTTCTGACGCCCCCCTCGGGCGCGAGGTAGTCGAGCAGCCCCACCGGCTCGGTTGTCAGGACGCCGACCCGCTCGCCGGGCGGAAAGAACCGCGCCTCCGGCCCGCTCATCCGCGGCCCCGGCCTTTCGCGGGCGGGCGTTCTGCGGTAAACCCGGCCCCAAGCACCCCACCATTCCGCGGGCCGACCCCGCGCAGGAGCCACGACATGAGATTCTTCGTCGACACCGCCGACATCGCCGCCATCCGCGAACTGCACGAACTGGGCATGGTGGACGGCGTCACCACCAACCCCTCGCTGATCCTGAAATCGGGCCGCAACATCGCCGAGGTCACGCGCGAGATCTGCGAACTGGTCGAAGGCCCGGTCAGCGCCGAGGTCGTGGCCGCCGATGCCGAGGGCATGATCCGCGAGGGCAAGCACCTGGCGGAGATCGCGCCCAACATCGCGGTCAAGGTGCCGCTGACCTGGGACGGGCTCAGGGCCTGCAAGGCCCTGTCGGACGACGGCCACATGGTCAACGTCACGCTGTGCTTCACCGCCTCGCAGGCGCTGCTGGCGGCCAAGGCCGGGGCCACGTTCATCAGCCCGTTCGTCGGGCGGCTCGACGACCTCGGGCTGGACGGGATGGAACTGATCGCGGACATCCGCACGATCTATGACAACTACGGGTTCGAGACAAACGTGCTCGCCGCCTCGATCCGGTCGGTGAACCACATCGTCGAATGCGCGCGCATCGGCGCCGACGTCATCACCGCGCCCCCCGCCGTCATCAAGGCGATGGCGAGCCACGTCCTGACCGACAAGGGGCTGGAACAGTTCAACGCCGACTGGGCCAAGACCGGCCAGAAGATCGGCCTATGACCGAAGGCCGGACCCAGGACGCGACGCTTCAGGGCGGCGATCCGGCGCTGGACGACGATCCCGCGCTGGACGCCCCCACCCGCGACCGGCTGCTGGCCGAGCCTTCGCTGATCCTGCACGACCGCGGCCTGATGCGGGCGCTGGTGGCCGCGCGAGAGGCGGAACTGGGCGCCAACGTGATCGACATCCGCGGCCGCGCGATGGAGGCGCTGGAGCATCGGCTCGACCGGCTGGAATCGGCGCACGAGACGGTCATCTCGGCCGCCTACGAGAACCAGACCGGCACCCAGACGATCCATCGCGCCGTCATCGCGCTGCTGGAGCCGGTGGATTTCCCCGGCTTCCTCGACACGCTGAACGTGGACGTGGCGCCGATGCTGCGGGTGGACACGCTGCGGCTGGTCATGGAAAGCGACAGCCTCGACGATCCGCAGACGGATCCCGAAAGCGCGCTGCAGATGATGCCGGCGGGAACGATCGCGCACCTGATCTCGGCCGGGCGGCGCGCGCCGCGCGGGGCCGACATCGTCCTGCGCAAGGCCGCGTCGGAAACGCTCGCGATCCACGGCCAGCCCGTCGCGTCCGAGGCGCTGCTGCCGATCGACCTGGGCCCCAACCGCCACCCGGCGCTGCTTCTGATCGGGTCGGCCGAGCCGGGGCGGTTCTCGCCCGCGCAGGGGACCGACCTCCTGCGCTTCTTCGGGCAGGTGTTCCGGCTGGTCCTGATGGGCTGGCTGCGGGAATGACCCGGGCGCGGGCATGACAGGCACCACGCCGCATCATGCCCCGCCCCCGCTGGCGCTCGCGCCGGCGATGGCCGACGCGCTGGCCCGCTGGCTCGATGGCGAGCGGTCCACCCGCGACCGCTCGGACCACACCATCACCGCCTACCAGTCCGACCTGCTGGCGTTCCTGTCGTTCCTGGGCGGCCACCACGGCGCGCCCGCCCTGCCCGCCCGCATGGGCGCGCTGACGCAATCGGACATGCGCGCCTTCGCCGCCGCCGAACGGACGCGCGGACTGTCGGCCCGGTCGCTCGCCCGCCGCCTGTCGGCGGTGCGGTCGTTCCTGCGCTGGCTCGCCGACCGCGAGGGCTTCGACGTGAGCCGCGCGCTGTCGTCCCGCGCCCCCCGCTACCGCCGCAGCCTGCCGCGCCCGCTGGCGCCCGACCAGGCGCGCGCGGTGCTCGACCTCGCCGCCGTCACCCACGACACCCCGTGGGTCGCCGCCCGCGACCAGGCGGTGCTGACGCTGCTCTACGGCTGCGGGCTGCGGATCTCCGAGGCGCTGGCGCTCGATGGCCGCGACTGGCCGATGGGCGAGGTGCTGCGGGTGCGCGGCAAGGGCGGGAAGGAACGGCAGGTGCCGGTGCTGCCGGTGGCGCGCGACGGGATCGCGGCCTACCTGCGGGTGCAGCCGTGGGGCCTTGCCCCCGACGATCCGCTATTTCGCGGCGTGCGCGGCGGGCGGCTGTCCGCAGGCGCGGTCGAGGGCCTGATGGTGCGGCTGCGCCACGCGCTCGGCCTGCCGCCCACGGCGACGCCGCACGCGCTGCGGCACAGCTTCGCCACCCACCTGCTGGCGGCGGGCGGCGACCTTCGCACGATCCAGGAGCTTCTGGGTCATGCGAGCCTGTCCACGACGCAGGTCTATACCGCGGTGGACGACGCGCATCTGCTGTCCGTCCACGGTGCGGCGCACCCGCGGGGCTGAGGCGTCAGCGGGGGTCCGGCCTTTCCGTTCCAGCCACGTCCGCCTCATCGCCGAAGGTGGCCCAGTCGTTGCCGGGGCCGGGCGGCGGCGGGATCTCGGTCCGGTCCCACGAGCGGTGCAGGTTGGCCTTGGACAGGAAGAAGCCGGTGATCGGCGCTGTGACGAACAGGAACAGGGCGATGAGCAGCTCGTGCCAGCTCGGCACGCCCTTCACGCCCCAGAAATACAGCATCGACGCGATCAGGACCGCCCCCACCCCCAGCGTCGCCGCCTTGGTGGGCCCGTGCAGCCGGGTCATCGCGTCGGGCAGCCGCACCAGCCCCCAGGCGCCGACCAGCGCGAAGCCGCCCCCGATGACGAGAAGCGCCGCCACGAGAACCTGCGCCAGCGCCGTCATTCGATGATGTCCCCCCTGAGCAGGAACTTGGCGAAGCCCACGGTCGCGATGAAGCCGACCATGGCAAACAGCATCGCGGCCTCGAAATAGACCGGGGTGCCGTCCGCGATCCCCACGATCACCAGCGCCGCGATCACGTTGATCGTCATGGTGTCGAGCGCGAGGATCCGGTCGGTCAGCGCAGGCGAGAACACGACCCGGTAAAGGCACAGCAGCAGCGCGGTCCCGAAGCAGCCGAGCGCGAACCACACCGCCCAGCCGATCAGGGCCATCTCCGGGGCATGGGCGGTCACGTGAAGATCTCCTTCAGGCGGGATTCGTAGCGGGACTTGATGTCGGCGACGATCGCAGCCGGATCGGGCGCGTGCAGGCAGTGCACCAGCAGCGCGTTGCCGTTCCCGCTCACGTCGGCCGTGACGGTGCCGGGGGTGAGCGTGATCGTCGCGGCAAGGACGGTGATGCCTTCCGCGCTCTCCAGGTCCAGCGGCACGACGACCCAGGCCGGGCGCAGGTCGGACGAGGGGGTGAAAAGGACGATCTTCGCCACGTCGACGTTGGCGCGGATGATGTCCCAGATGACCAGCGCCGTGTAGGCCACGAGCTTCAGCGGCCGGCGGACCCGCGGCTTGCCGGGCCAGTAGGGCGCGGTGAACAGCGGGACCGCGACCGCGAGCATCGCCGCGAACACCAGCGATCCCCAGGCGAAGCGGTTCACCAGCGCCATCCACACCAGCACGATCAGCACCGACATGAACGGATGCGGCAGGATGCGGCGGATCATCTCGCGCCCTCCTGCCGGACCAGCACCGCATCGACATAGGGGCCGAGGTCGTGAAGCTGCGCGGCGGTCGCGTCGGTGAAGCGCATGACGGGGCCGGCGGCGACGGTCAGCGCGACAAGCCCGGCGATCAGCGCGCCGGTGCAGGCGAGCGCGAGCCACGGGGCCGGTCCCGGCTCGGGCGCCGTTGCCGCCGCCGCGTCCGACGCGGTCCAGAACACGATCGTCCCCGCCCGCGCCAACCCGATGATCGCCATGAGCGAGGTCACGAGGATCGCGGCCCAGATCGCCAGCGTCCAGTCGGTTCCCCGCGTCGCCTGCAGCACGGCCAGCTTGCCCAGGAACCCCGACAGGGGCGGCAGGCCGGCGACCCCGACCGCCGCCGCCATGTAGAACGCGCCGACCAGCCCCGCCTGCGCGCCGCGCGACATCGCGGCCAGCCGCAGGCTGCCGCGGCGGCCCGCGACGAGATCGGCCACCAGGAACAGCGCCGCCGTGGCGAGGGTCGAATGAAGCAGGTACCACAGCCCCGCCGAAATCCCCGCCTCGGTGAACTGCGCCACCGCCAGCGTCAGCGTGCCCACGGACGCGAGCGCCCCCCACGCCGCCATCCGGCCCAGGTCGCGGCTGCCCATCACGCCCAGCTGGCCCAGCACCAGCGTCAGCAGCGCGGCGGGCAGCAGCAGGTCCGCGACCAGCGTGCCCATCGCCTCGCCTGCCGGGAACACCAGCGTGTAGAAGCGAATGATCCCGTACAGGCCCACCTTGGTCATGATCGCGAACAGCGCGGCGACCGGCCCCGGCGCGTTGGCGTAGGTCGCCGGCAGCCAGAAGTGCAGCGGTACCAGCGCCGCCTTGATCGCGAAGACCAGCATCAGCAGCACCGCGCCCACGCGGATCAGCGCGGTCTGGTCGGGCGGCAGCCGCGTCATCCTGTCGGCAAGGTCCACCATGTTCAGCGTGCCCATGGACGCATAGATCGTCCCGAGCGCGGCGAGGAACAGCGCCGACCCGGCAAGGTTCACCACGACGTACTGGACCGAGGCGCGCAGCCGCATCTCTCCCCCGCCGTGGGCCAGAAGGCCGTAGCTCGCGATCAGCAGCACCTCGAAGAAGACGAACAGGTTGAAGGCGTCGCCGGTCAGGAACGCGCCCGTCAGGCCCATCAGCTGGAACTGGAACAGCGCGTGGAAATGCGCGCCGCGCCGGTCCCAGCCCGACCCGATGGCATAGAGCTGCACCACCAGCGCAAGGACCGCCGTCAGAAGCAGCATCGTCCCCGCGAGCCGGTCCAGCACCAGCGCGATCCCGAACGGCACCTGCCAGTTGCCCAGGCGATAGACGAAGATCTCGCCCCCCGCCGCCTGCGCCAGCAGCCAGACGGCGAGCGCGACCTGCGCCGCCGTCGCCGCGACCGAGAACACCCGCTGCAGCAGCAGGTCGCCGCGCATCCACAGGATGATCAGCGCGCCGACGACGGCCGGCAGCAGGACCGGCGCGATCAGCCAATGACCCAGCGCGCCCATCATTCGCCCGCGCCGCCCGCATCACGCGACGGCATGTCGATCCGGTCGTCCCCGCCCTCGACAAAGGCGCCGAGCGCCATCATCACCACCACCGCCGTCATCCCGAAGCCGATCACGATCGCCGTCAGAACCAGCGCCTGCGGCAGCGGGTCGGTATAGGCGGGGGCCCCGTCGCTCAGGACAGGGGGCGCGCCCCGGACCAGCCTGCCGGTGCTGAACAGGAACAGGTTGATGGCATAGCTCAGCATGGTCATGCCGAGGACGACCGCGAAGCTGCGGCGGCGTAGGATCAGGTAGACCGCCGCCGCGGTCAGGATCCCGATTGCGGATGCGACGAGCAGTTCCATCAGCGCCTCCCCCCGGCAGGGTCGAGGTTCGACGACGTGTCGTCCGTCTCGCCCGCCCGCCGTGCGATCCGCGACAGCGACTGCAGCATCAGCATCACCGCGCCCACGACGCACAGGAACACGCCGAGGTCGAAGCCCATGGCGGTCGCGAGCTCGAATTCCTCGAGGCCCGGCAGCTTGAAGTAGCCATAGGCAGAGGTCAGGAACGGCCGCCCCGCAAGCCACGCGCCGGCGCCGGTGATCCCGGCCGCCAGCACCCCCAGCCCGATCAGCCCGTGATAGGGGATCGAGCGGCGCCCCTCGGCCCAGCCGAAGCCCGACGCCATGTACTGCATCACCAGCGCGATCGACACCAGAAGCCCGGCGACGAAGCCGCCCCCCGGCGCGTTGTGGCCGCGCAGGAAGATGTAGACCGCGACCACCAGCACCAGCGGCAGCAGGATGCGCGTCACCACCACCAGCGGCAGCGGATGCCGGTCGCCCGCGCGCGCGCGGTCGCCGAACAGGTCGCGCAGCTTCTGCCCGGTCGCGCCGCCGACCAGCGTCTGCGTCAGCGCGAAGATCGCGACGGCCGCGATGCCGAGGACGGTGATCTCTCCGAAGGTGTCGTAGCCGCGGAAATCGACGAGGATCACGTTCACCACGTTGTTGCCGCCACCCAGCTTGTAGCTGTTGCGGACCATGTAGTCGGCGATGCTGGGGAACGCCGGCCCGGTCCTCATGATGACATAGGCGAGCGCGCCGAACGCCCCGCCCGCCGCCACCGCGACCAGCCCGTGCAGCGCCCGGCGCGGCGCGGTGGATTCGACCGGCGTCACCTTCGGCAGGAAGTTCAGCGCCAGCAGCAGGACCACGACCGTCACCACCTCGACGCTGATCTGCGTCAGGGCGAGGTCGGGGGCGGACAGGTAGACGAAGGCCGCCGACACGATCAGCCCGGCGATCCCGACCAGCACCAGCGCCAGCAGGCGGCTGCGGTGATAGAACACCATGCAGCCGGTGGCGGTGACGAGCATGACCCAGCCGATCAGCGCGATGGCCGTCACCGGCAGCATCGGGCGGCTGAAGGCGGGCGCGGCCCCGGTCGCCCAGGCGGCGATCCCCGCCGCCACGATCACGGCGACGATCGCGCCGAGCCCCCGCGACATCGACCCGTTGGTCAGCCCGTCGGCGATCCCGCGCGACCACCGCGTCGCGGTCCAGACCGCGGCCTCGTGCCAGCGGCCGGCATCGGGCGCGGGCAGCGCCGCCCGGACCCGGTCGGCGACCCGCCAGAGAAGCAGCAGCGCCACCCCGCCCGCGACCGCCACCCCCGACATCGCCAGCGCCGGCGTGACCCCGTGCCAGACGCTGAAATGCGGATGCTGCGCGGCCCCCGTGACCGCCGACGCGGCCGCCGCGACAAGCCAGCCCGCAGACGCGTCGGGCGCGGCCCCGATCAGGACCGTCAGCGCCACCAGCAGCGCGGGCGCAAGCCACAGCCCCATGCCGGGATCGTGCGGACGGGCCGGATAGCCCGTCTCGACCCGGCCCGTGAACACGTGGAAGACGTAGCGCAGCGAATACGCGACCGAGAACATCGTCGCCGCCACGACGATCCAGCCCAGAACGTCCGGCCCGCCCAGCCAGCGGGTGTGCGCGGCCTGCTCCAGCATCAGCTCCTTCGAGATGAAGCCGCCGAGCGGCGGGATCCCCGCCATCGACAGCGACGCGACCGCCGCGATCACGAATGTCAGCGGCATCAGCGCGCCGAGCCCCGACAGGCGGCGGATCGACCGCGTGTGCGCGGCATGGTCCACGATCCCGGTGGCCATGAACAACGCCGCCTTGAACGTCGCATGCGCCACGATGTGGAACATGGCCGCGACCGCCGCGGCCTGCGTTCCGAACCCCAGCAGCATGGTGATGAGGCCGAGATGGCTGACGGTCGAATAGGCCAGCAGCCCCTTCAGGTCATCCTGGAACAGCGCCACGACCGCGCCGACGCACATCGTGGCGAGGCCCGCGGTGGTCACGATCCAGAACCACTCGGGCGTCCCCGACAGCACCGGCCACAGCCGCGCCATCAGGAAGATCCCGGCCTTCACCATGGTCGCGGAATGCAGGTAGGCGCTGACCGGCGTCGGGGCCGCCATCGCGCGCGGCAGCCAGAAATGGAACGGGAACTGCGCCGACTTGGTGAACGCGCCGACCAGGATCAGGACCAGCGCCGGGACATAGAGGGGCGAGGTCCGGACCGCCTCGCCCGCCAGCAGGATGTCCGAAAGCTCGTTCGACCCCGCGACCTGCCCCAGCAGCAGGAGCCCCGCGATCATCGCCAGCCCCCCCATCCCCGTCACGACCAGCGCCATGCGCGCGCCCTGCCGCGCCTCGGGCTGGTGCCGCCAGTAGCCAATGAGCAGGAACGACGACAGCGAGGTGAGTTCCCACATCACCAGCAGCAGCAGGACGTTGTCGCTGAGGACGATCCCCAGCATCGCGCCCTGGAACAGCATCAGGTAGGTGAAGAACCGCCCCGGCGGGTCGCGCGGATCAAGATAGAACCGCGCATAGAGGATGATGAGCAGCCCGATCCCGAGGATCAGGATCCCGAACAGCAGCCCCAGCCCGTCCAGCCGGAAGCTTGCGGCAAGGCCGATCTGCGGCAGCCAGTCGATCCGCGCGGCCACGACCTCGCCCGCCAGCACCGCCGGGGCATGCAGGCACAGCCCGATCAGCGCCGTCAGCGTGAACAGCGCGCAGGCGCAGGCCGCGACGCCGCGGCCCGACCGCACCAGCAGTCCGGGAACAAGGGCGCCAAGGAAAGGCAGCGCGGCGATCAGCGCAGGGGACATGGAACCTCGTGACTTCGCGAATCTGTTCCAGAATCGGCGCGAAGCGTCAACCCGCCGGGCCGCGCGCGACGCCCGCCGCAAATCGCGCTAGGCGGTGTTCGCGGTTCGTGCTAACCCGTGGAAAAACAAGAAGCAGTCGAGGGTGCAGGCACATGCGCGTCTTGGGCATCGACCCCGGACTGGTCAACATGGGGTGGGGCGTGATCGAGGTGGACGGGTCGCGCGTCCGCCACGTCGCGAACGGGATCGTGCGGTCGCGCAGCACCGAATTGGCCGCCCGGCTGGCCGATCTCCATCGCGGCCTGACCGAGGTCTTCGCGGCCCACCTGCCCGACCAGGCGGCGGTGGAACAGACCTTCGTCAACAAGGACGCCGTCGGCACGCTGAAGCTGGGCCAGGCGCGGGGCGTGGCGCTGCTGGTGCCCGCGCAGGCGGGGCTCGCGGTCGGGGAATACGCGCCGAACGCGGTCAAGAAGGCGATCGTGGGCGTGGGCCACGCGCAGAAGCAGCAGGTGGAACACATGGTCCGCTTGACGCTGCCCGGCGTGGACCTGGCCGGCCCGGACGCCGCCGACGCGCTTGCCATCGCGATCTGCCACGCCCGGCACCTGCAGTCGCGCACCCTGCGCATCAAGGTGGTCGCATGATCGGGCGGGTCGCCGGGGTGATCCTGCACCGCGCCCCCGACCACGTCCTGATCGACGTGCGGGGCGTGGGCTACCTCGTCCATGTCAGCGAACGCACCGCCGCCACCCTGCCCCCCGTGGGCGAGGCCGCGGCGCTGTACACCGATCTCCTGGTGCGCGAGGACCTGCTGCAGCTTTTCGGCTTCCCCACGCTGCTGGAGAAGGAGTGGCACAGGCTCCTGACCAGCGTGCAGGGGGTGGGCGCGAAGGCGTCGCTCGCGATCCTCGGCACGCTCGGGGCCGAAGGCACCGGCCGCGCCATCGCGCTGGCCGACGCGGGCGCGATCCGCCGCGCGCCGGGCGTGGGGCCGAAGCTCGCGCAGCGGATCGTGCTGGAGCTGAAGGACAAGGCCCCCGGCATCATCGCCATGGGCGGCGCGCTGACGGTGACGCTGGACCCCGCCCCCGCGGTGGTGGAAGCGGACGCCCCCACCCCCGCCCGCCGCGCCGCCGCCCCCGCCTCGCCGTCCTCGGCGCAGGCCACGGCCGAGGCGCTGTCGGCGCTGACCAACCTCGGCTACGCCCCGTCCGAGGCCGCCGCCGCGGTCACCGGCGCCGCCGCCGCGGAACCGGACGCCGCCACGCCCGCGTTGATCCGCGCGGCGCTTCGGGCGCTGGCTCCCCGGGAATAGCGTTCGAAAGGAGCACGACATGCAGGGAAACATCCGCACCTTCGTCCTGATGGCCGCCATGACGGCGTTGCTGATGGTCCTCGGGATGCTCTTGGGCGGGCGCGGCGGGGCGATCCTCGCGCTGGTGTTCGCGGGCGCGGGGAACCTGTGGGCGTGGTGGAACAGCGACAAGGCGGTGCTGCGCCAGCAGGGCGCGGTCGAGGTGGACGCGGCGAGTGCGCCCGACCTCGTGGCGCTGGTGGGCGAGCTCGCACGGAACGCGGGGTTGCCGATGCCCAGGGTCTACGTCCTCCAGACCGAGCAGCCGAACGCCTTCGCCACCGGCCGCAATCCTGAAAACTCGGCCGTCGCGGTCACGCAGGGGCTGATGCGGATCCTGTCGCGGGACGAACTCGCGGGCGTGATCGCGCACGAACTCGCCCATATCCGCAACCGCGACACCCTGACGATGACCGTGACCGCCACGATGGCGGGCGCGATCGCGATGATGGGCAACATGGCCATGTTCAGCAGCGCCAGCCGCGAACGCGGCGGGGCGCTCGGCGGGATCCTGGCCATGATCCTCGCGCCGCTGGCGGCCGGGCTGGTGCAGATGGCGATCTCGCGCACGCGCGAGTTCTCGGCCGACAGGGACGGGGCGGAGATCTGCGGCAAGCCTATGGCGCTCGCCTCGGCGCTGGCGAAGATCGCGAACGCCGCCGGGCGCACCGTGAACATGCCGGCCGAGCGCAACCCGGCCAGCGCGGCCATGTTCATCATCAACCCGCTGTCGGCGCTGAAGACCGACCGGCTGTTCGCGACCCACCCGCCCACGCAGGACCGGATCGACCGGCTCGCCGCGATGGCCGCCGCCCCGGTCTCCGCCAGCGGCGTTCCCCCGGTCCGCCGCGGATGATCCCTGCCGACCAGGGCCCCGACCCCGTCCTGCGCCCCGAGCCGGTGGCGGGCGACGCCGAGGACCGCGCTCTTCGCCCCCAGCGGCTGGAAGAGTTCGTGGGCCAGGCCGAGGCGCGGGCGAACCTGCGCGTCTTCATCGACAGCGCGAGGATGCGCGGGCAGGCGATGGACCACACGCTGTTCCACGGCCCGCCGGGCCTGGGCAAGACCACGCTGGCGCAGATCATGGCGCGCGAACTGGGCGTGAACTTCCGCATGACCTCCGGCCCGGTGCTGGCGCGGGCGGGCGACCTCGCCGCGATCCTGACCAACCTCGAGGCGCGCGACGTCCTCTTCATCGACGAGATCCACCGCATGAACCCGGCGGTCGAGGAGGTCCTGTATCCGGCGATGGAGGATTTCGAGCTGGACCTGGTGATCGGCGAGGGACCAGCCGCCCGCACCGTCCGGATCGAGCTGCAGCCCTTCACGCTGGTCGGCGCGACGACGCGGCTCGGCCTGCTGACGACGCCGCTGCGCGACCGCTTCGGCATCCCGACCCGGCTGCAGTTCTACACCATCGAGGAACTTGACCTGATCGTCGCCCGGGGCGCGCGGCTGATGGGGATCCGCGCGGACCCGCAGGGCACACGGGAAATCGCCCGCCGCGCCCGCGGCACCCCGCGCATCGCCGGGCGGCTGCTGCGCCGGGTCGTGGACTTTGCCCTGGTGGAAGGCGACGGCCGGCTGACGCGCGAGATCGCCGACAACGCCCTGACCCGGCTGGGGGTGGACGACCTCGGGCTGGACGGCGCGGACCGGCGCTATCTCGCGCTGATGGCCGAACATTATGGCGGCGGTCCGGTGGGGGTGGAGACGCTGTCCGCCGCCCTGTCCGAAAGCCGCGACGCGATCGAGGAGGTGATCGAGCCGTACCTGCTGCAACAGGGCTTGATCCAGCGGACGCCGCGTGGCCGGATGCTGGGGCATCTCGGGTGGCGGCACCTGGGGCTGGACCAGCCGAAGGCGGCGCAGGCGGGGTTGTTCGATGGATGACGCGACGGTGGTGGACGGCGACGCGGTCGCGGCGCGGCTGCGGCACAGCTTCGCGCGCCAGACGATGATGGCGACGCTCGGCGCCGAGATGGTCGAGACGGGCGCGGGCCGCGCCGTCATCGCCGCCCCGATCGGCGCCCATGTCCTGCAGCAGCACGGC
This sequence comes from Paracoccus aeridis, assembly GCF_004923205.2. Lineage (GTDB taxonomy): Bacteria > Pseudomonadota > Alphaproteobacteria > Rhodobacterales > Rhodobacteraceae > Paracoccus > Paracoccus aeridis. The sequence continues at coordinate 8,959 of NZ_SELD02000043.1, read as the reverse complement.
GCGGGCCACGCGGGCCTCGCCTTCTCGCTGGGCGACAGCGCGGCGGGCTATGCGGCGCTGTCGGTGATGGCGGCCGGGTCCGAGGTGATGACGGTCGAGATGAAGATCAACCTCCTGTCCCCCGCGACCGGCGACCGGCTGGTGGCCGAAGGGCGGGTCGTGAAGGCGGGCCGGCGCATCGTGGTCGTGGCGGCGGACGTCTGGGCCGAGACGGCGGCGGGCCGCAAGCACGTCGCGATGCTGCAAGGGACGATGATCCCCGTGGACCCCTGAAGGTCAGGGCGTCAGCCCGTCCGGGTCGGGCAGGCCGTTCACGCGGGCGGTGGCGGTCAGCGTGTTCGCAAGCAGGCAGGCGATAGTCATGGGCCCCACGCCGCCGGGCACCGGGGTGATCGCGCCCGCGACCCCGCGCGCCGCGTCGAAGTCCACGTCGCCGACAAGGCCGTCATCGGTCCGGTTGATGCCCACGTCGATCACCGTCGCGCCCGGCTTGATCCACTCGCCCTTGACGAAGCGTGCCCGCCCCACCGCCGCGACCAGGATGTCGGCCTGGCGGCACAGCGCGGGCAGGTTCGCGGTGCGCGAATGCGCCACCGTGACCGTGGCGTCGTTCGCCAGCAGCAGCTGCGCCATCGGCTTGCCGACGATGTTCGACCGTCCGACCACCAGCGCGTGCTTGCCCGCAAGCGACCCGAGCCGGTCGCGCAGCAGCATCACGCAGCCGAGCGGCGTGCAGGGCACCATCGCCGTCTGCCCGACGGCGAGCCGCCCGGCGTTCAGGACCGTGAAGCCGTCGACGTCCTTTTCCGGCGCGATCGCGTTGATGACCGCGGCGTCGTCCATGTGCCCCGGCAGCGGCAGCTGGACGAGGATCCCGTTCACGGCGTCGTCCGCGTTCAGCGTGTCGATCAGGTCCAGCAGGTCCTGCTGCGACGCGTCCGCCGGCAGCCGGTGCTGCCAGCCGTTCATGCCCGCCTCGTCCACCGCCCGGCCCTTCGAGCGGACATAGACGGCCGAGGCCGGGTCGTCGCCCACCAGCACCACCGCAAGGCCCGGAGTCACGCCGTGATCGGCCTTCATTGCCGCGACCTGTGCCGCGATGCGCGCGCGCAGGTCCGCGGCGAAGGCCTTGCCGTCGATCAGGTCAGCGGTCATCGTCTTCCCCCAGCGCGCGGGCTTCCTGTGCGATGAAATGTTCCATCATCAGCCGCCACAGCGCCTCGGCGAGATCCGGGTCACAGCCTGCCTCGGCGGCGTTGGCGCGGGCATTTGCGGCGACCTCCTCGACCCGCGCGTCGATCCGGGCGGGCAGGCCGATGCCGGCCTTGATCTCGGCCGCGCGGGCGATCAGGCGGGTGCGTTCCGCCAGCATCCGCGCCAGCTTCCGGTCAAGATCGTCGATCGCGGCGCGAAGCGCGGGCATGTCGGCGATGTGCGAAAGATCGGTGTCGGTCATGGCACGTTGAATGCCCCGCAGGCGGCCTGCGCGCAACCCCCGGCCCCGCGCACGGCAAAAGGAAACCCCCGACCGCGAGGGCCGGGGGCAAGGTATCGTCGCGGGGGCGGCCCGTCAGGCCGTCGGCACCGGGGCGGGTTCGCCCTTGGGCGGGGTCACGCGCGGGGTCGACTGCACCACCGGGATCGCCGACGGGGGCGTGTCGTCGTCGCCGCCCAGCTTGTCGCCGCGCAGGATCTTGCCGATCTCGTCGCCCGTGAGGGTCTCGTATTCCAGAAGGCCCTGCGCGAGGCGCTCGAACTGCTCGGACTTCTCGATCAGGATCGAGCGGGCGAGGTCGTAGCCTTCCTCGATCAGGGTGCGGACCTCTTCCTCGATCAGCTCCTTGGTATGCGCGCTGACCGAGAAGCCGCCGGTGTTGCCCTGGTAGCCCTCGTGCGCCTCGGCGTAGTCGACCGCGCCGACCTTGTCGGACATGCCCCAGCGCATCACCATCGCGCGGGCCAGGGCCGACGCCTGCTGGATGTCGCCGGCAGGGCCGTTCGACACGCCCTCCTCGCCGTACTTGATGATCTCGGCGGCCTTGCCGGCCATCGTCATGGCGATCTTCTGCTTGGCCTCGTCCTTGTGGAAGTTGAGCCGGTCCACCTCGGGCAGCGACACCACCATCCCCAGCGCGCCGCCGCGCGGGATGATCGTCGCCTTGTAGACCGGGTCGCACTTGGGCAGGCTGAGGCCCACGACCGCGTGGCCCGCCTCGTGATAAGCGGTCTTTTCCTTCTGCTCGGGCGTCAGGACCATGCTGCGGCGTTCCACGCCCAGCATCACCTTGTCCTTGGCGTTCTCGAAGTCCTCCATCGTGACGAAGCGGCGGCCGATGCGCGCGGCCATCAGCGCGGCCTCGTTGACAAGGTTCATCAGGTCGGCGCCCGAAAAGCCGGGGGTGCCGCGGGCGATGATCCGCAGGTCCACGTCGGGGCCCTGCGGCACCTTGCGGGCGTGGACGTTCAGGATCTTTTCGCGGCCCTTGATGTCGGGGTTGGGCACGTGGATCTGCCGGTCGAAGCGGCCGGGGCGCAGAAGCGCCGGGTCCAGCACGTCCTTGCGGTTCGTGGCGGCGATGATGATGATGCCCTCGTTCGCCTCGAACCCGTCCATCTCGACCAGAAGCTGGTTCAGCGTCTGCTCGCGCTCGTCATTGCCGCCGCCGATGCCGACGCCGCGGGCGCGGCCCACCGCGTCGATCTCGTCGATGAAGACGATGCAGGGGGCGGATTTCTTGGCCTGCTCGAACATGTCGCGGACACGGGACGCGCCGACGCCCACGAACATCTCGACGAAATCGGAGCCCGAGATGGTGAAGAACGGCACCCCCGCCTCGCCCGCGATGGCACGGGCCAGCAGGGTCTTCCCGGTGCCGGGCGGGCCGACCAGCAGCGCGCCTTTCGGAATCTTGCCGCCGAGGCGCGAGAACTTCTGCGGGTTGCGCAGGAACTCGACGATCTCCTCGAGCTCCTCCTTCGCCTCGTCGATGCCCGCCACGTCGTCGAAGGTGACGCGTCCGTGCTTTTCGGTCAGCAGCTTGGCCTTGGACTTGCCGAAGCCCATGGCGCCGCCCTTTCCGCCGCCCTGCATCCGGTTCATCATGAAGATCCAGACGCCGATCAGCAGGATGAAGGGCAGCCACACGCCGAGGATCGACATGAAGCCCGACTGCTGCTGGCGCTCGACCTTGACCTCGACGTCGCGGGCGATCAGGCGGTCAGCGATCTCCTCGCCCTGCGGGCGGACGGTCGTGTACTGGCGGCCGTCGCGGGCGGTGATGCCGACCTGCTCGCCGTCGATGGTGACCGAGGTGACGTCGCCGTTTTCCACCCGGCTGATGAAATCGGAATAGCTGATCTGCCGGCTGTTGAGCTGGGCCGAGTTCCCGCCGAACGCGTTGAACAGCGCCAGGATCATCAGGAACAGGACCACCCAGAAGGCGATGTTGCGCGCGTTGCCCAAGGGCATGTCCTCCGCGGGGATTAGAGCTTTGGGGACAAAATAGGGTCTGAGGGGGTCGGTATCAATGCGACAGGAGCGACAGAAGCGCGGCATCGGCGCGCAATGGCGCAGCCGCGATGCCGGCAACGGGGGCGACGGCCGGGGCAAGCCAGCTTCCGTCCGGCAGGCGGACGCCCGGGGTGGAAGCGGCTTCGTCGTATGACAGTCCGGCGGCCCGGCGGTCGAAGCCGGGCAGCGCGTCCGGCGGCAGCGCGGCCACGATGGCGCCGGGCGGCAGGCCGGTGACGCGCCAGCGGCGGTCCCAGATGGCGGGGTCGCCCGTAGCCGGATCGGCGCGGCAGGCGGCCGCGGGTTCACGGATCAGGCGGAGCGTGCCGCCGCCGGGGCGCGCGATCACCCCGTCCAGCGTCGCCCTGCGGCCCTGCGCCACGCTTTCCAGCAGGTGCGCCAGCCCGTCGCGGCGCGGGGGATAATCGGCGCCGTTCACCCAGCGAAGCGCGGCCGCGACAAGGCGGCGGCGGATCTCGGGCGAAGCATCCAGCAGCGGCCCGAGCGGCAGCGTCAATGTGCCGCGGTCGGCGCTGAAGCCCCGGGCGGCCTGCAGCGCCGCGTGGTCCAGCGCCTCGCGCGCCATGCGCAGGTCGGCCGCCGTCCGCGCCAGCGCGGCGGCGTCGAGGTTCAGCGCCGCCATCGCCTGCCGCACCCGGACCCGGTCGAAGTCGGCGTTGTCGTTGCTGGGATCGTCGATCCACGCGGCCCCTCGGGCCCGCAGGACGTCGCGCAGTTCGGCCCGGCCGACGTCGAGCATCGGCCGCAGCCACAGGATGCCGTGCGCGCGCCGCGCGGCGCTCATCCCGGACAGGCCGTCCACCCCCGACCCGCGCATCACCCGCATCAGCACCGTCTCGGCCTGGTCGTCGCGGGTGTGCCCCAGGGCGACGGCCGCGACCCCGTGGCCCGCGGCCCACCCTGCCAGCAGCGCCAGCCGCGCGTCGCGCGCCTGCGCCATCAGGTTGCCGGGCCGGGGCCCGTCCCAGCGCAGGATGTCGTGCGGGATCCCCAACGCTCGCGCCGCATCGCCCGCCGCCCGCGCTTCGGCGGCAGAGGCGTCGCGCAGCCCGTGGTCCACGGTGGCGGCGCGCAGGGGGACGCCGCGGCAGCCGGACCAGTCGCGGGCGATGTGCAGAAGGGCGGTGGAATCGCCGCCGCCCGACAGCGCGATGCCGAGGCTGGGGCAGGACGCGGCCAGCCGGTCCAGCGCCGCGTGAACGGAAGCCTCGGGCCCGGCCGGCGTCCCATGCAGGCGGTCGCCCGGCGGCTCAGCCGCCATCCGCGTCAGCGGATGCGGCGGCGGGATCGGGGTCGAGCCCCGCGTCGAGTCCTGCGTCTGCCGCGGGGTCTGCCGCGCCCAGCCCGGACGTCGCCGCGGCAGTCTGGCAGGCCAGGTCCGCCCGCCGGGTCTCGGCAGCCTGCGCGGACGGGGTTCCGGCGAACCGGGCCGCGACCTCGCCCAGGAAGTTGCAGGCCTGCTCGGTCCGGCCAGCGTCCGCGGCAAGCCGCCCGAGCCCCAGCAGCGCGTCTGCCGAGCGGGCGCCGTTCGGGTCGGACGAGAACACCGCGAGCCAGGCCTCGGCCGCGCCGCCTGCGTCACCTGCCGCGTCCAGCGCCGTCCCGCGCAGCCACGTCGCCTCGATGGCGAGCGGCCCGCCCGCGTGGGTCGCGGCAAAGGCGGCGAACTGCTCGGCCGCGCCCGCCGCATCGCCCGACCGCAGCGTCTCGGCGGCGCGGTCGAACTCGGCCCGCTCCTGCGCGGTGGCCGCGCCGCCGGGGGCGGCATCCGCGTTCCGCGACACCTCGCCGCCGGCCGCCGCCACCTCGGGCTCGAGCCCGACCAGCGGCAGCCCGCCCAGGGGCTGGGCCGTCGTCAGCGCGCCCAGATCGCAGCCCTCGGTCAGCTCGCACAGCCTGAACTCGACGTCGCCCAGCCTGTTGGTGCCGTCCGCGACGATCCGGTTGATGCGGTTGCCCAGCTTCTCGGTCACGGCGTTGAGACGGGCGATCTCGACCTCGATCGCGTTCATCCGGTCGATGGCGCTGTCGCCTCCGGCCGCCTTGAACGCGGGCGCACCGCCGGCGCGAAGCTCGGCCCGCAGCGATTGCAGGTCGGCGGCAAGCTGGTCGAGCGTGGCGCGCATGTCGGCAAGCGTGGGGTCGGCAGGCGTGGGGTCGGCAGGCATCGCTTCAGGCGGGCCCGCCGTCGCAGGCGCGCCCGCGACCGGCTCCTGCGCCGCCGCCCCCAGCGGCAGGACGGCGAGCGGAAGGACGGCGAGCGGAAGGGCAGCAAGCCCCAGCCCGGCAACCGCGCCGCGCAGCCCGGGCAGGATCACGTCCCGGCGCCCGGTTGCACGACCGTGACCGCCCGGCGGTTCTGGGCGAAGCACGATTCGTCCGAGCAGGTCGCGGCGGGGCGTTCCTTGCCGAAGCTGACCGTGCGGATGCGGTTCGCGCCGACCCCGCGCGCGATCAGGTATTCCTGCACCGCCCCGGCACGGCGGGCGCCGAGGGCGAGGTTGAACTCGCGCGTGCCCTGCTCGTCCGAGTGGCCCTGGATCACGGTCGAGAAGCTGCCGTTCTGCTGCAGCCACTCGGCCTGCCGCGCGAGCACGGTGCGGGCGCCGTCATTGAGCGTCGTCTGGTCGCGGTCGAACAGCACCGTGTCGCCCACGTTGGTGCGGAAGTACTCGGCCGTGCCGTTCAGCGACCCGGCGGGGACCGGCCCGGTATAGACCGCCCCCCCGCCCGGCGCGCCGGCATAGGGATCGACCACCAGCGGCGGCGGCGGCGGGGCGGCGCAGGCCGACAGCGCCAGCACAAGGGCCAGCACAGGGGCCAGCCATGCCGCGGGTTTCGTCCGGGACTTCCAGATCGTCGTCATTGCAGCCATCCTCGTCACGGCAGAAGCGGTCCCCAGTCGGGATCGGACGCGGCGCCCTCGATCGTCACGGGGCGCATGTTGCGCCCGGTCACGTCCACCGAATGCAGCCGGGCCACCCCGTCGCCCCCCGGCGTCTGCCGGGTGAACATCACCACGCGCCCATTGGGGGCCCAGGTCGGGCCTTCGTCAAGGAACGATTCCGTCAGGGTTTTTTCCTCGGACCCGTCGGGGCGGAACACGCCGATGTGGAAGCGGTCGCCGTCCTGGCGGGTGAAGGCGATCAGGTCGCCGATGGGCGACCATGCGGGCGCCCCGTAGCGGCCCTGGCCGAAGCTGATCCGCAGCGGCTCGCCGGTGCCGTCGGCCGACACGACGTAAAGCTGCGGGCTGCCCGAGCGGTCGCTTTCGAACACGATCCGGGTGCCGTCGGGGCTGTAGCTGGGCGCGGTGTCGATGAACGGCCCCTCGATCAGCGGGCGTGCAGCGCCGCTGGACGGGTCCATCTGCCAGATGTCGGTGTTGCCGCCCTGCTCGCGCGAGAAGATGATCCAGCGCCCGTCGGGCGAGAAGCGCGGCCCGAAGGTCATCGTCTGCGGGTCGGTCGGCACCTCGACCTCGGCCATCGTCTCGATGTCCATCGCCATCAAGCGCGGGAAGCCCGTCTCGTACGAGGTGTAGAGCAGCCGCTTGCCGTCCCGCGACAGCTTCGGCGACAGGACCAGCGTCGTGTCGTCGGTCAGCCACATCTGGTTCGCGCCGTCGAAATCCATGATCCCGATGCGCTTGAGCCGCGCGTCCTTGGGCCCGGTCTCGTTCACGAACACCACCCGGCTGTCGAAGTAGGGCGCTTCGCCGGTCAGGCGCGAATAGACCTGGTCGGCGGCCTTGTGCGCGGCCCGGCGCCAGCCGTCCACGGGGGCGTCGAACTGCATCCCGTCGCCCAGCGCCTGGCCTGAGAACACGTCGTAGAGCCGGAATCTCACCGTGACCACGTCGCCCGCGACCGACACCGCGCCGGTGACCAGCGCCTCGGCGTTGACGGCGCGCCAGTCCTCGTAGGCGATCGGCGCGTCGAAGCTGTCGGGGGGTGCGATCTGCGCCTGGTCCGCGATGGTGCGGAACAGGCCCGTGCCGGTCAGGTCGTCGGTCAGCACCTGCTGCACCCGCGCCACCATGCCGGCCCCGCCGCCCGCGTCGAAGAACGGCGCCACCGCGATCGGCATTGGCTCGACCACGCCTTCGGTGATCTCGATCCTGAGCGGCCCGGTATCTTCCTGCGCAAGCGCCGGAAGCGGGGCCGCGACGCCGAACGTCGCGGCGGCGAAAAGGGCGATCAGCAAGGGGCGGCACATCTGTTCGTTGGTCCTTCCGGGTTCGCGGGGACCATATCCCACGCGGTCAGCACTTACCATGACGGCTCAGCGAAGGTTGACGCCGCTGCCGCTGGCCGTGAAATCCACGACCACGTCGCGCCAGCGCTCGTACTTGTCCGAAGGCAGGTCGTAGCCGTCCTTCTGGAAGCCGCAGCGGATGATCGCGCGGCGCGCGACCTCGAACGCCTGCTGCACGGCCTGCTCGGACCCGCCCTCGGATTCCAGAAGCTCGACCGAGCCTTCGCGCGGCAGCCCGTCGGGCGTCATCGAGAACCCGATCGTGACCCGCACCTGCGCCGCCTCGCGCGACAGCGCGCCCGCGTTCCAGCAGTCCTGGATCGCGACGCGAAGCCCGTCGCGTTCGCCCTGCGTCAGCGGCGGCCCGGTCTCGGCCCGCCCGCCGCCGCCCTCGGCGCCCGCGCCCTCGGGGGGGATATCCTCGTTCAGCGTATCGGCCAGCGCCGCGCTGAGCGCGTCATCGACGGGGGACGGGATCTCGCTTTCGGCCTGCCGCCGCGCCTCCGCCTCTGCCTCGGCGCGGGCGGCGAGTTCGTCGGCGCGGGCCTGCTCCTCGGCGGCGGCCTCGGCGGCCAGGCGTTCCTCCTCGGCGGCCTGACGCTCGGCTTCCTCGCGGGCGGCTTCCTCGACGGCGCGGCGCTCGGCCTCGACGCGGGCCTGTTCGCGGGCGGCGGCCTCGGCCTCGCGCGCCTGCGCTTCCTCGGCTGCGCGCTGTTCCTCGGCTGCGCGCTGTTCCTCGGCAAGGCGCTCCGCTTCGGCAATGCGCTCCGCTTCGGCGATGCGCTCGGCCTCGGCGATCCGTTCCGCTTCCTCGGCGCGCTCGGCGGCGGCGATCCGTTCCGCTTCCTCGGCCTCGGCCTGCGCCCGGGCTTCGGCCTCGCGCGCTTCCTCGTCGGCGCGGGCCTGCGCGGCGGCCGCCTCGGCCTGCTGGCGGGCGGCGGCTTCGGCGGCAAGGCGGTCCTGTTCGGCCCGGCGCTCGGCCTCGACGGCAGCTTGCGCGGCGGCGGCGGCCTGGCGCTCGGCCTCGGCCCGCGCCGCTTCGGCTGCGGCCTGCCGTGCCGCTTCGGCCTCGGCCGCGGCCGCTGCGGCGGCGGCTTCGGCCTGCTGCCGGGCCAGCGCCGCAGCGGCGGCGGCCTGGCGTTCCGCCAGCCGCCCGCGTGCCTCCGTCGC
>NZ_SELD02000042.1 GCF_004923205.2 Paracoccus aeridis | reverse complement strand
ATCACTCCCTGAACCCGGCAGGGCAGTCAGGCCGGACGCTTACCCTCGGATAGGGGAATCCAGTCGATTTGTGTCTTCATCAGCCCGGTCATGGCGCCGTGCCGCTCGGGGCTCGACCAGACCATGCCTTCGCACCAAGCTACCTGATCGCGCAGCTCGCGCACCTTCGGGTGGCTGGCATCCACCCCGTCGTCGACCAGCGGCAGGCCTGAGGGGTTGAAGAACCGGACCTCTGCCCCGAGCGCTGTGAGAATACGCCCGGCCTCCTCGGCCGACAGTCGGCTGAACGATCGCGCCCGAAGCGAGCCGTACAGGATCAGGATGCGGGGCGGATGCGTGCTGATGGCAGGGGACAGCAGCCGGTCGTGGTCGATTGCCGCGAAGCTCGTCTCGTCGAGTTGTGGTGTGGTCAGATCGGTCAGGGTGTCAGTCAATCCGGTTTCCCTCGGCGTCGATGATCAATTCGCCGTCCTCCTTGGCAAGCGGACCCGGAGGGAGCTTGTCGAGCAGATCGAGGACAGTCTCGGACGGGCGACAGAGCCTGACGCCCTTCGGCGTGCAGACGATCGGGCGGTTCACGAGGATCGGGTGGCGCGTCATGGCGTCCAGGAGCGCGTCATCGGACACGTCCGGCGCGGTAAGCCCCATCTCTTCGGCCGGGGAGCGCGCGACCCGCAGCGCCTCGCGCACCGTGATCCCGGCGGCTGCGAAAAGCGCCTTAAGCTGCGGGCGCGTCCAGCCCTCCTTGAGGTACTCGATGACGGTCGGCTCGTACCCGGCCGCCCGGATGATCGCGAGCACGTTGCGGGAGGTGCCGCAGTCCGGATTGTGGTGGATGACGACCGGGAAGGTGCTCATTCAGGGAACCTCTCGCGTGTCCGGTTCGCGATTGCGACAAGGCTCAGCATCACCGGCACCTCGACCAGGACGCCGACCACCGTGGCCAGCGCCGCGCCGGAGTTGAGCCCGAAGAGCCCGATCGCCACGGCGACCGCGAGTTCGAAGAAGTTTGACGTGCCGATCAGCGCGCAAGGCGCTGCCACTCGGTGCGGCACGGCCCAAAGGTATGCCCATCCATACCCGAGCGCGAAGATGCCGTAGGACTGGATAATGATCGGGACCGCGATCAGCGCGATCAGCAGCGGTTGCGCGAGGATCACCGGCCCCTGGAAGCCGAAAAGCAAGACCACGGTGATCAGGAGACCCACGACGGAGGCCGGCTTGATCCGTGCCGTGAACGCCGTCACCGCGGCCTCGCCGCCTTTCGCAATCAGCGCCTGGCGCGTCATGAGACCCGCGATCAGGGGAATGACGATGTAGAGGACGACCGACAGGATCAGCGTCTCCCACGGCACGCTGATGTCGGTCACGCCCAGAAGGAACGCCACGATAGGGGCGAAGGCCACGACCATGATCAGGTCATTCACGGAGACCTGCACCAGCGTGTAGTTGGGATCGCCCTTCGTGAGCTGTGACCAGACGAGGACCATCGCCGTGCAGGGCGCCGCCCCGAGCAGAATCAGCCCGGCGATGTATTCCGGCGCGCGCTCCGGGTCGATCAGTCCGGCAAAGACGTGGTTGAAGAACAGGACCGCCAGCGCCGCCATCGTGAAGGGCTTGATGAGCCAGTTGATCGCCAGCGTGATGACAAGGCCCTTCGGGCGCTGACCCACCGCCTTCAGCGAGCCCAGATCCACCGCGATCATCATCGGATAGACCATCGCCCAGATCAGAACGGCAACGACGAGGTTGACCGAGGCATACTCGAGCGCCGCCAGCACGCCAAAGAGACCCGGTGTTGATTTCCACCCGGAACTGACCCGGGTTTTCCATCGAGAAG
>NZ_SELD02000041.1 GCF_004923205.2 Paracoccus aeridis | reverse complement strand
GATGTTGACGTGCGGTTTCGTCCGTTCGAATTTTGCCTTTGCCATCGCAAAGCTCCTTCAAATGTCTGGTGAAGGCCGGGCGGGGATCGCTCCCCGCCCTGGCGCATCAGGCGTATTTCTTCTGGATCTCGTCCGAGATGTTCTGCGGCACGGCGTCGTAATGGTCGAATTGCATCGTGAACACCGCGCGGCCCGAGGACATGGAGCGCAGGTTGTTGATGTAGCCGAACATGTTGGCCAGCGGCACCATCGCGTCGATGACGTTGGCGTTGCCGCGGCTGTCCTGGCCCCGGACCATGCCGCGGCGGCTGGTCAGGTCGCCGATGATCGAACCCGTGTACTCCTCGGGCGTGACCACCTCGACCTTCATGATCGGTTCCAGCAGCTTCGCGCCGGCCTTCTTCAGGCCCTCGCGCATCGCCGCGCGGGACGCGATCTCGAACGCCAGCACCGACGAGTCGACGTCGTGGAACGCGCCGTCGACCAGCGCGACCTTGAAGTCGATGACCGGGAAGCCTGCCAGCGGACCGGAGTCCATGACCGACTTGATCCCCTTCTCGACGCCCGGGATGTATTCCTTGGGCACCGCGCCGCCGACGATCTTCGACTCGAACGTGTAGCCTTCGCCCGGCTCGGTCGGGTTGATCTGCAGCTTGATGCGGGCGAACTGGCCCGTGCCGCCGGTCTGCTTCTTGTGGGTGTAGTCGATCTCGGCCGGCTGCGAGATGGTCTCGCGGTAGGCCACCTGCGGGGCGCCGATGTTCGCCTCGACCTTGAACTCGCGACGCATGCGGTCGACGAGGATGTCGAGGTGAAGTTCGCCCATGCCCTTCATGATGGTCTGGCCCGATTCCAGGTCGGTCTCGACGCGGAACGAGGGGTCTTCGGCGGCCAGGCGCTGAAGGGCGAGGCCCATCTTTTCCTGGTCGGCCTTCGACTTCGGTTCCACCGCGATCTCGATCACCGGCTCCGGGAAGGTCATCGTTTCAAGGACCACCGGCTTGTTGGGATCGCAGAGCGTGTCCCCGGTAGTGGTTTCCTTCAGGCCCGCCAGCGCGATGATGTCGCCCGCGAAGGCTTCTTCGATTTCCTCGCGGTTGATGGCGTGCATCATCATCATGCGGCCGACGCGCTCGCGCTTGCCCTTGGTCGCGTTCATCATCTGGTCGCCCTTCTTCAGCGCGCCCGAATAGATGCGCGTGAAGGTCAGCGAGCCGACGAAGGGGTCGTTCATGATCTTGAACGCCAGCGCCGAGAAGGGCTCCGTGTCCTCGGCCTTGCGGACGATGTTGCGGGTTTCCGACTCGTCGTCGGGCGCGAAGCCCATCAGGTCCGGCACGTCCGTCGGTGCCGGCAGGAAGTCGATCACCGAGTTCAGCAGCGGCTGCACGCCCTTGTTCTTGAAGGACGAACCGGCCGTCACCGGGAAGAACGACAGCGACAGCGTACCCTTGCGGATCAGCGCGCGGAGCGTGTCGATGTCGGGCTCGTTGCCTTCGAGATAGGCTTCCATCGCGGTGTCGTCCTGCTCGACCGCGAGCTCGATCATCTTGCCGCGCCATTCGTCGGCGAGGTCCTGCAGCTCTTCGCGGATCGGCTGGCGGGTCCAGGACGCGCCCAGGTCCTCGCCCTTCCAGACCCACTCTTCCATCTTCACCAGATCGACGATGCCTTCCAGCTTGTCCTCGGCACCGATCGGCAGCGCGATCGGGCACGGGGTGCCGCCGGTGCGGTCCTTGATCATCTCGACGCACTTGAAGAAGTCGGCGCCGATCTTGTCCATCTTGTTGACGAACACGATCCGCGGGACCTTGTAGCGGTCGGCCTGGCGCCACACCGTTTCGGTCTGCGGCTCGACGCCGGCGTTGGCGTCCAGAAGGCAGATCGCACCGTCAAGCACCGCCAGCGAGCGTTCCACCTCGATGGTGAAGTCCACGTGGCCGGGCGTGTCGATGATGTTGAAGCGGTACTTCGTGGCCGACGAGGCGTCGGACGACGGGTCTTCCTGACGCTGCCAGAAGGTGGTGGTGGCGGCGGAGGTGATGGTGATGCCCCGCTCCTGCTCCTGCTCCATCCAGTCCATCGTCGCGGCACCTTCGTGCACTTCGCCGATCTTGTGGGACTTGCCGGTGTAGTAGAGGATGCGCTCGGTCGTCGTGGTCTTGCCCGCGTCGATGTGGGCCATGATCCCGAAGTTGCGATAGCGCTGCAGCGGATATTCGCGTGCCATGAGCTTTCCTTACCAGCGATAGTGGCTGAACGCCTTGTTGGCGTCGGCCATCTTGTGGGTGTCTTCGCGCTTCTTCACCGCGGTGCCGCGGTTGTTGACCGCGTCGGCAAGCTCGCCGGCCAGGCGCTCTTCCATGGTGTTCTCGTTGCGCTTCTTGGCGGCGTCGATCAGCCAGCGGATGGCCAGCGCCTCGCGGCGGATCGGACGGACCTCGACCGGAACCTGGTAGGTGGCGCCGCCGACGCGGCGCGAGCGCACCTCGACCGAGGGCTTCACGTTGTCCATGGCTTCGTGGAAGACCTCGATCGGCTCGCGCTTGAGCCGGCCCTGAACGCGGTCGAGCGCGTTGTAGACGATCTTCTCGGCGACGGACTTCTTGCCGTCGACCATCAGGTTGTTCATGAATTTGGTCAGCACGCGATCGCCATACTTGGCGTCGGGCAGGACTTCGCGCTTCTCAGCGGCGTGACGACGGGACATCTGTCTAAACCCTCACTTCGGACGCTTGGCGCCGTATTTCGAACGACGCTGACGACGATCTTTGACGCCCTGCGTATCCAGGACACCGCGCAGGATGTGGTAGCGGACGCCGGGAAGGTCCTTCACCCGGCCGCCGCGGATCAGCACGACGCTGTGTTCCTGCAGGTTGTGCTTTTCACCGGGAATGTAGCTGATGACCTCGAACCCGTTGGTCAGGCGCACCTTGGCGACCTTCCGCATGGCCGAGTTCGGCTTTTTCGGCGTCGTGGTATAGACGCGCGTGCAGACGCCGCGCTTCTGAGGGTTTCCCTGAAGGTGCTGCGACTTGGATCGCTGCACTTTCGGCTGCCGCGGTTTGCGGATCAGCTGTTGGATCGTCGGCATTCGGTTCCCCGCCTTGCTTTGCGATACTCGCACCCGGGCCTTGGTGCGCCACTTCTCGACAGCATCCTGCGCCCATCGCAAAATGCCAAACCCATCCGACCCCGCGCGCGGGATGGACGGGCATAAATCCAGAGGATCGAGGCTGGTTCGGCCCGGATCGTGACCACGGAAGGTTCTGGGCACCCCGCGGTTTCCCGCCGGGTGCTGGCGCATATAGGGAGAATCGCGGGTCCTGTCAACGCGCGGGCGAGCCGTCCTGCCGGCGGACGGCGGCGTCGATCCCGGGCAGGTCGATCCGGAACGCGCGCGCCAGGAGGTCCGCGGCGCTTTCGTCCTTCAGCGTCCAGCCGTAGTTCGCCCCGACCGTCCCCGAGTCGTTGTCGCCGTGCATCACCCGCACGAACCCCGGCTGCGAGCCGATCACCAGCCCCGGCATGCTGAGCGCGAGCTTCCAGTGCGGATAGTGGACCGCCGTCCGCTGCTGGTCGGGCTTCAGGTAGACGGTCAGGCCGGCGCAGGCGTTGTGGACGATCCGCGGCTCGACCCGGACGCCATCCGCGTCCGCATGCAGGACCAGCCCGCGCGGATAGTCGATCGACACCCGCCGCGCCCGGGTGAACAACGGCCGCGCGAGCGCGAAGTCCGCCCGCGCCCGCGCGACATAGCCGATCGACACCGCGTCGTCGTCGTCATGCCGGAAATGCGCCACGACGTCGGCATCGCGCTCGACATGCGGCGCGACGGCGGACCAGCAGGCGTCGAGATGGGCCTCCATCGGCTCGACCAGCGCCAGCTTCAGCTGCGGCAGCACGTCCGCCAGATCGCGAAGGCGGCCGAGCCACGGCTCGGGCAGGTCCGGGCCGGTCATCACCACCAGCGTGAAGTCCGGGTCGGTCTGGGCGATGAACGCAGGCAGGGCCACGTTTTCGAACCAGAACCAGCGCCGGGCGAGGCGGTCGGGGTCGTAGAGAAAGGCGCGCCGCTCCTCCAGCGTCTCGTGGCCGATCTGGAAGCCCCTTTCCCCCAGGTACGAGAAGCGGCAGAGCCCGATCACCTGCACCCGCATCAGGCGGCCCCCCGGCGCAGCTTCGTCTCGCGCCAGATGGAATAAAGTCCGGCGGCCGCGATCAGGGCCGCGCCCAGCAGCGTCCACCCGTCGGGACGCTCGCCGAAGACGACGAAGCCCAGGATCCCGGCCCAGATCAGCGAGACATAGCGGAACGGCGAGACGAAGCTCACCTCTCCCACCCGCATCGTGGCCACGCCCGAGATGTAACCCACGGTCAGGAAGCAGGCGGCCACGACCAGCAGCCCCGCTTCGGACGGCACGGGGGTGCGCCACGGCTCCGTCGGCATCAGCAGCGACGCCAGCGTGACCGCAAGCGCGGCCTGGAACGCGATCGTGCTGGTCTGTATCTGTGGCCCCAGGGCGCGGGTCAGAAGGTCGCGCAGGACGATCAGCAGCACCGACGCCAGCGCCATCAGCGACCAGATGTCGAACGCGTCCGACCCGGGCCGCACGATCATCGCCACGCCCGCGACGCCGACCCCGACCGCCAGCAGGCGCCGCCAGCCGATCCGCTCGCGATAGACGATCGCCGCCGCCAGCATGATCAGCAGCGGCAGCGCCTGCATGATCGCGGAAAGGTTGCCCAGCGGCATGGATTGCAGCGCCTTGAGGTAGAGGACAGTCGAGCTCACCTCGCCAATGCTGCGCCCGGCGAGCACCCAGCGGTCGCGGGCCGCGTGCGGCCACCACAGGATGCCGCCGTCACGCCGGGCGACCAGCCACAGCAGGCACACGATCATCGCGCCCCGCATGAACATCGCCTCGGACAGGGGCAGCGTCTGGCTGACGAGCTTCATGATCGTGTCGTTCGACACGAAGGCCACGACCGAGATCACCATCAGCGCCGCGCCGTGCAGGTTGTCCCCCTCGCGCGTGCGCGCCCGAGGCTCGGACGCCGGTCGCACCCGGCGGTTCAGGGACAGGATCGGCGTGCGCATGGAATCGGACCGGACTGGGGCACCAATCCGATAAGGGTTGGCCGGGGTGAAAGGAAGAAGGACCGTTGCGCCGGACAAGGCCCGCGACCGATCTGCACCAGTGGGCGCCACACGCGCCCCGCGACCAGGGGCGGCGCGGCCCGGTCAGCCTTTCTGGCAGTCCACGGCAGCGGCGCGCGCCGTCGGCGAAACACGCCTGCGCGACCTCGCCCACGCAGCCGCGCGACGGGACCTGCGCCGCGGAACGGTGATCCCCTGCCCTGCGGACACGACCTCGCCCCCCCCCGGGCGGCATCGCCGCGTCCGGCTGCGATCCACCCCTCGCCCGCCTCGCCGTCCCGGAGGCTGGCGAGACAGGTACACGGACCGCCCGCCACCAGGGGACCCGGCGCCCTCGGCGCGCTCGGCGCGCTCGAACGACACGATTGTCACCGTACGGCCGTTAAGCGCGTCGATCGTCTCCACATCAGCGGCGGCGATGCCCATCGGTCCAAGATTCCGACCACGCTGAAGCCCATGTGCCCGAGATCCGCGACGAGTTCCGGTTGATCCGCGGCTGCTTGCGGGGGCGTGCAGCCAGTTGACGGACGGCTCGGCGGGGTGCCGGGTCTGCGGCCGTGCGGCGAGATCCTGCAGAAACGACAACTGCCCGGCGCTTTCACGCCGGGCAGCCAGTCAATTCATGCCCCGTCGCGGGCCGGATGGCTCCGGATCACTCCTCGGGCGAGGTGATCACCGTGTCCACGTCCACGTCCGCCGCGTTGTCCGAGGCGTTGCCCGGCTCGTCGCGGGCAGGAGTGGCGACCGGAGCGGCAAGCGCCGCCGCGGCCTCGGCTTCCGCCCGGCGCATCTCGATGACCTCCTTGTCGCGGTCCTCGGCGATGCGGTTGATCCGGTGCGTGGCGCCGCCCGTCCCGGCCGGGATCAGCCGGCCGACGATGACGTTTTCCTTCAGGCCGACCAGCTTGTCGCGCTTGCCCTGGACCGAGGCCTCGGTCAGGACCCGCGTGGTTTCCTGGAACGACGCCGCCGAGATGAAGCTGCGGGTCTGCAAGCTCGCCTTGGTGATGCCCAGGAGGACCGGCTCGCCCTGTGCGGGACGGCCGCCGCGCGCCTCGATCTTGGCGTTCTCTTCCTGGAACTCCTCGCGGTCGATGTGTTCCCCCTTGAGCAGCGTGGTGTCGCCGCTGTCCAGGATCTCGATCTTCTGCAGCATCTGGCGGACGATCACCTCGATGTGCTTGTCGTTGATCTTCACGCCCTGCAGTCGGTAGACGTCCTGCACCTCGTCGATCAGGTAGTCGGCCAGGGCCTCGATCCCCATGATCCGCAGGATGTCGTGCGGGGCGGGGTTGCCGTCCATGATGTACTCACCCTTCTGCACGAAGTCGCCTTCCTGCACCGGGATGTGCTTGCCTTTCGGCACCATGTACTCGACCGGCTCGAGGTTCTCGTCGGTGGGCTGGATCATGATCCGGCGCTTGTTCTTGTAGTCCTTGCCGAACTTCACCGTACCGTCGATTTCCGCGATGATCGCGTGGTCCTTGGGACGGCGCGCCTCGAACAGTTCCGCCACGCGGGGAAGACCCCCGGTGATGTCCTTGGTGCGGGCGCCCTCGCGCGGGATCCGCGCGATCACGTCGCCGGCGCGGATTTCCTGCCCGTCCTCGATCGACAGGACCGCGTCCACCGACATCGGGTAGCTGACCGGGTTGCCCTGCTCGTTGCGGACCGGCTCGCCGTTCTCGTCCATGACGATGATCTCGGGCTTGAGGTCGTTCCCTTTCGGCGCCGACCGCCAGTCCGTGACGATCTTCTGGGTCATGCCCGTGGCCTCGTCGGTCTCGTCGCGGACCGAAAGGCCCGACAGCAGGTCGACGAAGCGCGCGATCCCCGCCTTTTCGGCGATGATCGGCAGGGTGTAGGGGTCCCATTCGAACAGCTTGCCGCCCCGCGCGACCTTGTCGCCGTCGCGCACCAGCAGCTTCGAGCCGTAGAACAGCTTGTGCGTGGCCAGCGCCGTGCCCTGGTCGTTCAGGACGTGAAGCTGCATCGTCCGGCTGGTCACGATCAGCTCGCCCGACGCGTTCTCCAGTACGGCCGTGTTCTCGAACTTCACGGTGCCGTCCTGGTTCGCCGCGACGAACGACTGCTGGCCGCCCTGCGCGATGCCGCCGATGTGGAAGGTCCGCATCGTCAGCTGCGTGCCCGGCTCGCCGATCGACTGCGCGGCGATGATGCCCACCGCCTCGCCGATGTTGACCAGCGTCCCGCGCGCCAGATCGCGGCCGTAGCAGAGCGCGCAGATCCCGTCGTCGGATTCGCAGGTCAGCGCCGAGCGGATGCGGACGGTCGACACGCCCGCCGCCTCGATGGCGTCGGCCTTGCGCTCGTCGATCAGCTCGTTGTGGCTGACGATGACCTCGTCGGTGCCCGGCACCAGCACGTCCTCGGCCGCGACGCGGCCCAGGATGCGCTCGCTCAGGGGCGCGATGACCTCGCCGTCGTTGACGGCGGCGGACGCGGTGATCGCCCGATCGGTGCCGCAGTCATGGTCGCGGATGATGCAGTCCTGCGCCACGTCCACGAGACGGCGCGTCAGGTAGCCCGAGTTCGCGGTCTTCAGCGCGGTGTCCGACAGGCCCTTGCGGGCGCCGTGGGTCGAGTTGAAGTACTCGAGAACGGTCAGCCCTTCCTTGAAGTTCGAGATGATCGGCGTCTCGATGATCTCGCCCGACGGCTTGGCCATGAGGCCGCGCATCCCCCCCAGCTGCTTCATCTGGCTGACCGAGCCCCGGGCGCCCGAATGCGCCATCATGTAGACGCTGTTGGGTTCCGCCTCGGCGCCGTTCTCGTCGCGCTTGCTGGACGAGATCGTGGACATCATCGATTCCGTCACGCGGTCGTTGCACTTCGACCACGCGTCCACGACCTTGTTGTACTTCTCGCCCTGGGTGATGAGGCCGTCGAGGTACTGCTGCTCGAACTCCTTCACCTGTTCCTGCACCTCGCCCACGATGTCCCACTTGTTGTCGGGGACGACCATGTCGTTCTTGCCGAACGAGATGCCGGCGCGGAACGCCTCGCGGAAGCCCATGCCCATGATCTGGTCGCAGAAGATCACCGATTCCTTCTGGCCGCAGTAGCGGTAGACGGTGTCGATGACGTTCTGGACGTCCTTCTTGCGCAGCAGGCGGTTCACCAGGCTGAACGGCGCCTTGGCGTTCTTGGGCAGCAGCGCGCCAAGCCGGATCCGGCCCGGCGTGGTCTCGAAGCGCTCGATGACCTCGTTGCCGTCCTCGTCGATCTGGGGCAGGCGGCAGGTGATCCTGGCGTGCAGGTGCACGGCACCCGCGGCCAGCGCATGCTCGACCTCGTCCACGCTGCCGAAGGCCATCCCCTCGCCCGCCATGCCGTCGCGCTGCATGGTGGTGTAGTAGAGGCCAAGGACCATGTCCTGCGACGGCACGATGATCGGCGCGCCGTTGGCGGGCGACAGCACGTTGTTCGTGGACATCATCAGGACGCGCGCCTCAAGCTGGGCTTCCAGCGAGAGGGGGACGTGCACGGCCATCTGGTCGCCGTCGAAGTCGGCGTTGAAGGCGGAACAGACCAGCGGGTGCAGCTGGATCGCCTTGCCCTCGATCAGGATCGGCTCGAAGGCCTGGATGCCCAGGCGGTGCAGCGTGGGCGCGCGGTTCAGCAGCACCGGATGCTCGCGGATGACCTCGTCCAGGATGTCCCAGACCTCGGGGCGTTCCTTTTCGACCAGCTTCTTGGCCTGCTTGACGGTGGAGGAATAGCCCTTGGCTTCCAGCCGCGAATAGATGAACGGCTTGAACAGCTCCAAGGCCATCTTCTTCGGCAGGCCGCACTGGTGCAGCTTCAGTTCCGGCCCGGTCACGATGACCGAGCGACCCGAGAAGTCCACGCGCTTGCCCAGCAGGTTCTGGCGGAACCGGCCCTGCTTGCCCTTCAGCATGTCCGACAGCGATTTCAGCGGGCGCTTGTTGTTGCCCGTGATGACGCGGCCGCGGCGGCCGTTGTCGAACAGCGCGTCCACGGATTCCTGCAGCATCCGCTTTTCGTTGCGCACGATGATGTCGGGCGCGCGCAGTTCGATCAGCCGCTTGAGGCGGTTGTTGCGGTTGATGACGCGGCGATACAGGTCGTTGAGGTCCGAGGTCGCGAAGCGGCCGCCGTCCAGGGGGACCAGCGGGCGCAGTTCCGGCGGGATGACCGGGATCACGGTCATGACCATCCACTCGGGCCGGTTGCCCGACTCCAGGAACGACTCGACGATCTTCAGACGCTTGATGATCTTCTTGGGCTTCAGCTCGCCGGTCGCTTCCTTCAGCTCCTCGCGCAGCTGGTCGGCGGTCGCCTGCAGGTCGATGTTGGCCAGCATCTCGCGGATCGCCTCGGCGCCGATGTTGGCGGTGAAGGCGTCGGCGCCGAACTGGTCCTGCGCGTCGAGGAACTCTTCCTCGGACAGCAGCTGGCCGTAGCTGAGGTCGGTGAGGCCGGGTTCGATGACGACGTAGTTTTCGAAGTAGAGGATGCGTTCCAGGTCGCGCAGCGTCATGTCCAGCATCAGGCCGATGCGCGAGGGCAGCGACTTGAGGAACCAGATATGCGCGACGGGCGAGGCCAGCTCGATGTGGCCCATGCGCTCGCGCCGGACCTTCTGCAGCGTCACCTCGACGCCGCATTTCTCGCAGACGAGCCCGCGATACTTCATGCGCTTGTACTTGCCGCACAGGCACTCGTAGTCCTTGATCGGCCCGAAGATGCGCGCGCAGAACAGGCCGTCACGTTCCGGCTTGAACGTGCGGTAGTTGATCGTTTCGGGCTTCTTCACCTCGCCGAACGACCAGGCGAGGATTTCCTCGGGCGAGGCCAGCGAGATCTTGATCTCGTCGAACTGGCGCGGCGCCGCGACGGGATTGAACGGATTGGTAGAAAGTTCCTGGTTCATCTGAATACCTTATGAGGTGGCGCGGAGGGGATGGACGGAGCGTCGGGCCGCGCGCCCTGCGACGGGCGCGCGGCGGGAAGGCGCCGTCAGTTGTCCCCCTCCGCATCCAGGAGTTCCATGTTGAGGCCCAGACCCCGGACCTCCTTGACCAGCACGTTGAACGATTCCGGCACGCCGGCCTCGAAGTTGTCCTCGCCCTTGACGATCGACTCGTAGACCTTGGTCCGGCCCGCCACGTCGTCCGACTTCACCGTCAGCATTTCCTGCAGGGTGTAGGCGGCGCCGTAGGCTTCGAGTGCCCAGACCTCCATCTCGCCCAGGCGCTGGCCGCCGAACTGCGCCTTCCCGCCCAGCGGCTGCTGGGTGACGAGGCTGTAGGGGCCGGTCGACCGCGCGTGCATCTTGTCGTCGACGAGATGGTGCAGCTTGAGGAAGTACTTCACGCCGACCGTAACGGGGCGCGAGAACGCCTCGCCCGTGCGGCCGTCGAAGACCACCGACTGGCCCGACTGGTCGAACCCGGCGCGCTTGAGCGCGTCGTTGATGTCGGCCTCCTTGGCGCCGTCGAAGACCGGGGTCGCGATCGGAACGCCGTCCTTCACCGATTCCGCATGCTCGACCAGGTGGTCGTCATCCATCTCGGCGAATTCCGAGGCGTACATGTCGTCGCCGTAGCCGATCTTCATCGCGTCGCGCAGCGGGCTCATGTCGCCGTCGCGCCGGTAGTTCTCCAGCGCCTCGTTGATCTGAAGCCCGAGCCCGCGCGAAGCCCAACCCATGTGCACTTCCAGGATCTGGCCCACGTTCATGCGCGACGGCACGCCCAGCGGGTTCAGCACCAGGTCCACGGGGGTGCCGTCCGCGAGGAACGGCATGTCCTCCATCGGGACCACCTTGGACACGACGCCCTTGTTGCCGTGACGGCCGGCCATCTTGTCGCCGGCCTGAAGCTTGCGCTTCACGGCGACGAACACCTTGACCATCTTCATCACGCCGGGGGGCAGGTCGTCGCCCTGGCGGACCTTCTCGACCTTGTCCTCGAACCGGGCTTCCAGCGCCTTCTTCTGCGAGTCGTACTGCTGGTTCAGCGCCTCGACTTCCTTGGCGGTGTCTTCCTCGGCGACGGCAAGCTGCCACCACTGGCCACGGCTCAGCGTGCCCAGCAGCTCGTCGTCGATCTCGGACCCGGCGCGGATGCCGCGCGGACCCTTGACCGCCTTCTTGCCGGCGATCAGCGTCTTGAGACGGGCGTAGATGTTGCGGTCGAGGATCGCCATCTCGTCGTCGCGGTCGCGGGCGAGGCGTTCGACTTCCTCGCGCTCGATCTGCAGCGCGCGCTCGTCCTTCTCGACGCCGTGGCGGTTGAACACCCGCACCTCGACGACCGTGCCGTAGGCACCCGGCGGCAGGCGCAGCGAGGTGTCGCGCACGTCCGACGCCTTTTCGCCGAAGATCGCGCGAAGCAGCTTTTCTTCCGGCGTCATCGGGCTTTCGCCCTTGGGGGTGATCTTGCCCACCAGGATGTCGCCCGGCCCGACCTCGGCACCGATATAGACGATGCCGGCCTCGTCGAGGTTGCGCAGCGCCTCCTCGCCGACGTTCGGGATGTCGCGGGTGATCTCCTCCGGGCCCAGCTTGGTGTCGCGGGCCGCGACCTCGTACTCGTCGATGTGGATCGAGGTGTACACGTCGTCGCGGTGGATGCGCTCGCTCACGAGGATCGAGTCCTCGTAGTTGTAGCCGTTCCACGGCATGAACGCGACGACCACGTTCCGGCCGATCGCGAGCTCGCCCTGGTCGGTCGAGGGACCGTCCGCGATGACCTGGTTCGTCTGCACCCGCTCGCCCACCTTGACCAGCGGACGCTGGTTGATGGTCGAGGACTGGTTCGAGCGCTTGAACTTCCGCAGGCGGTAGATGTCCACGCCCGCGTCGCCCGCGCCGAGACCCTCGGTCGCCCGCACGACGATCCGGCTCGCGTCGACCTGGTCGATGATGCCGCCGCGGCGCGCCATGATGGCGGCGCCGGAATCGCGCGCGACGATCGCTTCCATGCCGGTGCCGACGAACGGCGCCTCGGCCCGCAGCAGCGGCACCGCCTGGCGCTGCATGTTCGCGCCCATCAGCGCGCGGTTGGCGTCGTCGTTTTCAAGGAACGGGATCAGCGCGGCGGCGACCGACACCAGCTGCTTGGGCGACACGTCGATGAGGTCCACGGCATCGACCGGGTTCATCATGAAGTCGCCCGCCTGGCGGGTGCTGACCAGCTCGTCCACGAAGCGGCCGTCCGCGTCCAGCGCGGCGTTCGCCTGGGCGACGGTGTGGCGCATTTCCTCGGTGGCCGAGATGTAGACCACGTCGTCCGTCACCTGCCCGCCCTCGACCTTGCGGTAGGGGGTTTCGATGAAGCCGTACTTGTTCACCCGCGCGTAGGTGGCGAGGCTGTTGATGAGGCCGATGTTCTGGCCTTCCGGCGTCTCGATCGGGCACATCCGGCCGTAGTGGGTCGGGTGGACGTCGCGCACCTCGAAGCCCGCGCGCTCGCGCGTCAGGCCGCCCGGCCCGAGCGCCGACAGGCGGCGCTTGTGCGTCACCTCGGACAACGGGTTGGTCTGGTCCATGAACTGCGACAGCTGCGACGACCCGAAGAACTCGCGCACCGCGGCCGCGGCGGGCTTGGCGTTGATCAGGTCCTGCGGCATCACGTTGTCGATCTCGACGCCCGACATCCGCTCGCGGATCGCGCGCTCCATCCGCAGCAGGCCGATGCGGTACTGGTTCTCCATCAGCTCGCCGACCGAACGCACCCGGCGGTTGCCGAGGTGGTCGATGTCGTCGATCTCGCCCTTGCCGTCGCGCAGTTCCACCAGCCCGCGGATGCACGAGATGATGTCCTCGGGCCGCAGCGTGCGCTGGGTGTCGGGCGCGTCGAGGTTCAGGCGCATGTTCATCTTGACCCGGCCCACGGCGGACAGGTCATAGCGTTCGCTGTCGAAGAACAGCGACTGGAACAGCGACGACGCGGCCTCGACCGTCGGCGGCTCGCCCGGGCGCATGACCCGGTAGATGTCCATCAGGGCACCTTCGCGGTTCATGTTCTTGTCGGCGGCCATCGTGTTGCGGATGTAGGGGCCGACGTTGACGTGGTCGATGTCGAGCACCGGAATCGTGGTAATGTCGTTGTCCAGCAGCACCTTCAGCAGGCCACCCACCATCTCGGTGCCGTCCTTGCTGTATTCCGCGGTGATCTCGTCGCCGGCCTCGGCGTAGATCAGGCCGGTTTCCTCGTTGATGATGTCGCGCGCGACGAAGCGGCCCACGATCCGCTCGAACGGGATCAGCAGGTTCGAAACTTCGCCGGAATCGACCAGCTTCTTGACGAGGCGGGGGGTGACCTTCTCGCCGGCCTTGGTGATGACCTCGCCGGTGTCGGCGTTGATGAGGTCGAAGGCCGGACGGGTGCCGCGCATCCGGTCGGGGAAGAACCGGGTGACCCAGCCTTCCTGCGCGCCCTTGCGGCCGGTCTGCAGCGTATAGTCCACGGTGTCGTAGAAGGCATCCATGATGCCTTCCTGGTCCATCCCCAGCGCATACAGGAGCGTCGTCACCGGCAGCTTCCGGCGGCGGTCGATGCGCGCGAAGACGAGGTCCTTGGCGTCGAACTCGAAGTCGAGCCAGGACCCGCGATAGGGGATGATCCGGCAGGCGAACAGCAGCTTGCCCGAGGAATGGGTCTTGCCGCGGTCATGGTCGAAGAACACGCCCGGGCTGCGGTGCATCTGGGACACGACCACCCGCTCGGTCCCGTTCACGATGAACGTGCCGTTCTGCGTCATCAGGGGCATGTCGCCCATGTAGACGTCCTGTTCCTTGATGTCCTTGACGGACTTCGCGCCGGTGTTCTCGTCGGCATCGAACACGATCAGGCGCAGCGTCACGCGCAGCGGCGCGGCATAGGTCATGTCGCGCTGCTGGCATTCCTCGACGTCGTATTTCGGGCGCTCGAGTTCGTATTTCACGAACTCGAGGGTCGCCGTCTCGTTGAAGTCCTTGACCGGGAAGACCGACTGGAAGACCCCCTGGATGCCCTCGCCGTCGTTGTGGCCCTCGCCCTCGCCGGATGCGAGGAACAGATCGTAGGAGCTTTTCTGCACCTCGATCAGGTTCGGCATCTCCAGCACTTCGTGGATGTTGCCGTAATAGCGCCGGATGCGCTTCTGGCCGACATAAGCTTGCGCCATGGGGTCTTTCGCCTTTCGTCAACGCGCGCGGCGGATCGTCGGGGCACGATCGGCGGCACGCATACGAATGTCAGGGGTGCGGTCCCATTCGTGCCACGCGTCCCACCGCGCCGCTCCCGAACCGCGAACACGCCCTGAGGGACGCTCGAGCCGCCCTATGTAGGGATCGGTCAAGCGTCCTTCAAGACGGGCTCGGCAGGGACCGGCGAACTACCGGACCCTGCCCTGTCTCGCGCGGATCCCGTGCGGGACCGCCGTCGATTACTTCAGCTCGACCTTGGCGCCAGCCGCTTCGAGCTTCTTCTTCATTTCCTCGGCGTCGGCCTTGGCCGCGCCTTCCTTGACCTTGCCGCCGGCTTCGACCAGGTCCTTGGCTTCCTTCAGGCCCAGGCCGGTGATCGCGCGCACTTCCTTGATCACGTTGATCTTGTTGGCGCCCGCGTCGGTCAGCACGACGTCGAACTCGGTCTTTTCCTCTTCGGCGGCGGCAGCGCCACCGGCAGCCGGGCCGGCCATCATGACGGCGCCACCGGCGGCCGGCTCGATGCCGTATTCGTCTTTCAGGATCGTCTTCAGCTCCTGCGCTTCCAGCAGGGTCAGACCGACGATTTGTTCGGCGAGTTGTTTCAGATCAGCCATTTTTCCGTTCTCTCAGTAAGATTGTTCCAACGCCGGGGCATCTGCCCCACGACGGACGGGATTGCCTCAGGCAGCCTCGCGCTCTTCCAGAGTCGTGAGGATGCTCGCGATGTTCGAAGCAGGTGCGCCGATCGCGCCCGCGATGTTCGACGCCGGGGCACCGATGCTGGCCACGATCGAAGCGATGAGCTCCTCACGCGACGGCAGCTGGGCCACGGCCTTCACACCGGCCGGGTCAAGGGCCGAACCGCCCATCGCGCCGCCCAGGATGACGAACTTGTCGTTCGACTTGGCGTACGCGTCCGAGACCTTGGCCGCAGCCACGGGGTCGTCGGAGAAGGCGAGCACGGTCATGCCCGTCAGGTAGCTGGCGATCGAAGCCGCCGGGCTGCCTTCAAGGGCGATCTTGGCGAGCCTGTTCTTGGCAACGCGAACGGACCCGCCAGCTTCGCGCATCTGCGCGCGCAGGTCCTGCATTTCGGCAACCGTCATCCCTTCGTAGTGGGCAACCACCACGACGCCAGAGCTTGCAAAGATCTGGCCGAGTTCCTCGACCACCTGTTCTTTCTGGGCTCTATCCACGGTTCACTCCAAATATGGGGGTTTCCCCCCGGCTCTCATGTCCGGCAGCCGGGTGGCAGCCGGGCGGGTCCGCAATGATGGACCCGAGATCGCCCAAAGGTGGAACCTTCGGAAAAATGCTCGACTTCCATCTCGGGAAGGACTTAGCGGTGTTCACGCACCGGCCCTCCGTCTCGGACAGGCATCCCGAATCGAAGCGATCCGGGATGGAACCGGCCTCATACGTCCGCATGGGCCGGATGGCAAGCGGCAGGCCGCGGGCGCGAACGCCGGGCCTGCCGGACGATCAGGCCTGCGTGGCCGAGGTCAGGTCCAGCGACACGCCCGGACCCATGGTCGAGCTGATCGAGACTTTCTTGACGTAGGTGCCCTTGGCTCCCGACGGCTTGGCGCGGTTCACGGCCTCGACGAAGGCGCGGATGTTCTGCGCCAGCTTCTCGCCGTCGAACGACGCCTTGCCGACGCCGGCGTGGACGACGCCCGCCTTCTCGGCCTTGAACTGGACCTCGCCGCCCTTCGCCGCCTCGACGGCCGTCTTGACGTCCATCGTCACGGTGCCGACCTTGGGGTTCGGCATCAGGTTGCGCGGGCCCAGGATCTTGCCCAGGCGGCCGACCAGCGGCATCATGTCCGGCGTCGCGATGACGCGGTCGAAGTCGATGTTGCCGCCCTGGATGCTTTCGACCAGGTCCTCGGCGCCCACGACCTCGGCGCCCGCCGCCTTCGCTTCATCGGCCTTGGGGCCGCGCGCGAACACGGCGACGCGGACGTCCTTGCCGGTGCCGTTGGGCAGCTGGACCACGCCGCGGACCATCTGGTCGGCGTGGCGCGGGTCGACGCCCAGGTTCATGGCGATCTCGACGGTCTCGTCGAACCTGGCGGTGGCGTTGGCCTTGACCAGCGCGACGGCGTCCTCGACGGCGAGGTTCGACTTGCCTTCGAAGGCGGCGCGGGCCGCGGCTTTCTTCTTTGCGATCTTTGCCATGGCTTAGCCCTTCACCTCGATGCCGATCGAACGGGCCGAGCCGAGGATGATCTGCATCGCGGCTTCGACGTCGTTGGCCGACAGGTCCTTCATCTTCGCTTCGGCGATCTGGCGAACCTGCGCGGCGGTCACGGTGCCCGCCTGCGCGCGGCCCGGCTTTTCCGAACCCTTGGCGCGGTTGCGCTTGCCGACCGGCTTCAGGCCCGCGGCCTTCTTCAGCAGGAACGACGCGGGCGGGGTCTTCGTTTCGAAGGTGAACGACTTGTCCGCGTAGTAGGTGATGACGACCGGCGTGGGCGAGCCCGGTTCCATTTCCTGCGTGCGCGCGTTGAACGCCTTGCAGAATTCCATGATGTTGATGCCGCGCTGGCCCAGTGCGGGGCCGACGGGCGGGGACGGGTTCGCCTGACCCGCCTTGATCTGCAGCTTCAGGCTGCCGACGACTTTCTTGGCCATCTGGCCTTCTCCTTCTTCATCACGCCCGCACCATGCGGGCCGACATAGCGGTGCGGCTCAGCCCGTGGGCCGACGCCTCCCGCGCGACACTCACGAGGCCTTGCTGACCTGCGTGAATTCCAGTTCGACCGGCGTCGGCCGGCCGAAGATCGACACCGTGACCTTCACGCGGCCGGCGGCGTCGTCCACTTCCTCGACCATGCCCGAGAAGCCCTCGAACGGGCCGTCGGTCACGTTCACGTTCTCGCCCACCTCGAACCGGATCAGGTTGCGCGGCTCGGCCTTGGTCTCGCCGTCGCCCGAGCGGTTGAGCATCAGGTTCACCTCGTCGTCGCGCATGGGCATGGGCTTGCCCTGCGCTCCGAGGAACCCGGTGACCCGGTTGATCGAGTTCACCAGGTGGTAGGTCCGGTCCGACAGGTCCATGTGCACCAGCACGTAGCCCGGCATGAAGCGGCGCTCCGACGTGACCTTCTTGCCGCGCCGCACCTCGATCACTTCCTCGGTGGGGACGAGGACCTCGTCGATCTCGTCCTCAAGCCCCTTCTCGGCCACCGCCTGGCGGATCGCCTCGGCGACCTTCTTCTCGAAGTTGGACAGGACGCTGACCGAATACCACCGTTTTGCCATAGCCAGACCGTTCCTCGTTCGTCGGTGCACGCGGGCCGTGCGCCCGCCGAAAATCGTTCCGCCGCGTCCTGAAAACGCAAAGGCGCGCATGCCGATTCGCTGCACGCCTTTCAGGGCCGGCCGGGTCGCCGGGACATATCCGCACGTGAAGGGCTTTGCAAGCCTTGCGGCCCCGCAGGGCGCCGGCGGGGCCGGATCAGCCCGACACGACCCGCAGCACGCCGCTGACGCCCGTGCGGATCACGAGGTCGACGAGCGAGAAGAACACGCTGAACAGCGCGGCCATGACAAAGACCATGATGGTGGTCGTGACGACCTCGCGCCGGCCCGGCCACACGATCTTGGCGGCTTCGGCGCGCACCTGGCTGATGAACTGGGCGGGGTTGGTCATGGCGGTCCCTTGCGTGTGCAGCGGTGCAGATAAAGACCCCCGGCCGCGGATGCAAGCGCATCGGCCCCCCCGCCTGTGCCGGGGACCGGGGGAATGCGGGCGGCGATGCGCGGAATGGCTGGCAGGGGCAGGGGGACTCGAACCCACGACCCTCGGTTTTGGAGACCGATGCTCTACCAACTGAGCTATACCCCTAGGCCGAGGCCCGCATTAAGCCAGCCCGCCCGGCGGTTCAAGCGGTTTCGCGCGGACGCCGGGCCGATCCGCGATCAGGACGGCCGCGGCGGGAAGCGGTCGGCGAAGTGGTCGCGCAGGGACTGCGCGATCGCCTCGCTGTTGTAGGGCTTCTCGATCCAGACCGCGCGGCCGAGAACGCCGGTCCTGTCGGGACCGTCCGGCACCAGCCCGCTGGCCATCACGAAGGGGATCCCGGCCGCCTCGAGCCGCTCGGCCACCGGTTCGGAGCTGACGCCGCCGAGGTCCTGGTCCAGCACCGCGAAGGTGACCCCCGGCCCTGCGTCCAGCGCCGCCAGCGCCGCGTCCGGGCCGGGCGCGATCACGATGTCCTCGGCACCCAGCCGGCGCAGGGTCTGCGCGGCGTTCATGGCGATGATGGTGTTGTCCTCGGCCACCAGCACCCGCCCCGACAGGCGCACCTCGGGCGGCGCGTCGCCGCCCTGCGGCTGCACGACATGCGGACGCGCGCGCGCGGCCCTGCCGGCCGGCTGGATCGCCAGGCCGGGGATCCGCATCTCGATCTCGAAGCCCGCGGGATCGTAGCTGGCCGTGACGGTCCCGCCGAGCTCGTGCGGGATCGTCTGCTCGATCAGGGCGCTGCCGAAGCCCACCCGGCGCGGCGGCGCCACGTTCGGGCCGCCGCGTTCGCGCCACCCGATCACGATGCCATCGGCCATGCCCGAGACCGTCACCTCGACCCGGCCCGCGGCAGCCTTGAAGGCGCCGTATTTCACGGCGTTCGTCGTCAGCTCGTGGATCACCAGCGTCATGGCCGACCGCTGCCCGGGCGACAGCATCACGTCGGAGCCCCGGTAGTCCAGCCGCCCGCCCGCCCCGCCGAAGGCGCGCACCTCGTCGAGGACCAGCTGCCGAAGCGAGCTTGTCCGCCCGTCGCGGCTCGTCAGCACGTCGCCGGCCCGCTTCATCGCCGCCAGACGGTCCTGCATCTCGGCGGCATAGGCGCGCACGGCGTCGCCCTGGTCCTGCGCGCCCGCCTCCATCACCGCCGCGATCATAGTGTAGACATTGCGCAGCCGGTGCGTGAGTTCGGCGATGACGACCTCCTGCCGCTCGTTGCGGTGGGTGCTGAGCCGGTCGCGGTCGCTGCTGAGCCGCAGCGTGATCTCCAGCAGGCTGACGCGCATCACCTCGGCCGCGCTCAGGTCGGCGCGGCTCCAGCTCTGGCAGAAGCCCCGGCGTTCCTCGCGCCAGGTGGAAAAGCTCGTCCGAGGCGACAGGCGGCCATCGGCGAGGCGTTCCTTTTCGGGCCGCCCGGCCCAGATGAGGTCGCGCGTCATCTCGCGCCGGAACAGGATCACGCCGTCGCCGCGGCGGCTGTGGATCGGGATCGCCAGGATCCCGCCGATGCCGCGTTCGGGCGCCACGACGCCGGGGCTGGACAGGCCGAGGTTGTCGCTGGTGAACACGCGGCTCAGGCCGTCGCGGGCAAGGTCGGTCATCAGCGCGTCGAATTCGTCGCGCGACGGCACCAGGCCCGCGGCGTGATAGTGCCCGCCGATCAGCATGGCCACGCCGTCGGTCGCGAACACCCCGTCCATCTCGCGCGCGATCGCGGGCAGGTCCGGGATCCCGGTGGTCGAGCTTTCGATCGTCAGCGCGATCCGCTCGTGCGCCTCCAGCGCGGCCTCGCTCTGCCGGCGTCCCTCGCGGTCGGCGCGCAGCCCGATCTCGTACGAGAGAAGCTGGGTGAACAGCTCGATCGCGGAACGTGTCTCGTAGTCGACGTAGTGCCCGCGGCCGTGGTGGCAGGCGATCATGCCCCACAACTCGCCGTCCTGCAGGATCGACACCGACATGGACGCGGCGACGCCCATGTTGCGCAGGTATTGCAGGTGGATGGGCGACACCGCGCGTGTGACGCTGAGCGACAGGTCGGTGGGCGCGCCGCTGGGCGTCTGCGCGGGCACGATGGGGTGGGTGGGGGCGTCCACGTCGGCGATGATGCGGATCAGGTTGCGGCGATAGAGCGCGCGCGCCTGCGGCGGGATGTCGGAAGCGGGGAAGCGATGGCCCATGTAGCTCGTCGTGGCGCCGCTCAGCGTCTCGGCGACGACGACGCCGCTGAAGTCGGGTTCGAAGCGGTAGACCATCACGCGGTCGAACCCGGTCAGCGCCCAGACCGCGTCGGCGGCGATGGCGCACAGGTCGTCGGTCGTGTCCGCCGCGACCATCCGCGGCAGCAGCGACTGCGCGACGGCGGAAGGGTCGCGCACGCGGTCGGACCGCTTCGGCTCGAACTCCATCAGGAAGGTCGGGCCGTCGCGGTGGATGGCGATGTCGAAGGCACGCCCGTCCTCGAACACATCGACGCCGAACAGGCGGATCCCTTCGTCCCCGCGGCCCATCACCTGCACCTTGCCGCGCAGCGAGTGCATGGTCGAGGCAGGCAGGAGGTCGGTCAGGCGCTGCGCGATCAGCACGTCGGGCGCGAGGCCCAGCACCGCCTCGGTATTGACCGAGGCGTTGCGGACCACCCACTGCGTCGTGATGACCAGAAGGCAGCCGAAATCCTGTACGTGGCCCAGGAACTGGATCTGTTCCTGCGCGCAGGCGTCGATCATCTCGCGCGATATGGCCGATTGCGGCGGCTCGGCCCTGATCTGTGGCGTGCTGCTGTCAGGCATGGCGTTTTTCCGGAAGGTCCGCGGCATGCGGGTCGAACAGGTCGAAGATCGCAACGGTGTCGGCCACCACCCGGTCGGCATGCGGCCCGTCGGGAGGGCGCGCGGCAAGATCCGCGCAGAACCGCCGCCATTCCTCGTTGCGGGGGTCGAGCGACAGGAACGCGCCCGCGTCCCGCGCCGCCCCCTTCGCGGCCGCGGCCCAGTGCCGGCGCATCATCTGCGCACCCCGCCGCGATCCCAGAAAGATGTACATCGCCGCATCGGGCGCGACCTTCAGGGCCGGCGCCGAGCGTGCGGGCGCCGCCACGTCCAGCGCGGTCAGGTCGGCTTCCAGCGCGGCGCAGTATTCGTCGCGAAGGTCGCGCGCCGGCCCGTCCGCAAGGTCGAGCGCGCCGAACGCGCGCAGGTGGTCCGCCAGGAACAGGGCAAGATCTTCTGGCAGGGTGAGGTCGCAAGCCCTGTAAGCTGCATCGACCCGGTCATGCGCGGCGCGGGTATCGGCCCGCAGCCGGTCACGAAGATTACTGAAATGGTTCAGTTTTCAACCCCTGGGCCCTGATGCACGTACCCTAATGCAGCTATGCACGGCAAGGTCAAGCGTGCGGCCGGACTAGTATTTGTTCATCGAGCCGTGACGGTCGCGCGAACTCAGTCCTGCTGCGCCTGCGCGATCTCGTCCGCGAACGCGGCCCCGAACCGGTCCAGCCGGACCTCGTCGAGGTAGCGCGACAGGTCGTGCGGGCGATCCTCGGCGATCCGCCGCAGCACCGACGCGGGCAGCGACATCGGCTTTCCCGTGCCGTCCGGCCCCCGCGACAGCGCGCGCGCGGCTTCCGCAAGGCGATCGTAGAGCGCGCCCGCATCCCGCCCGGCAAGGGCGCGGCGGGCCGGGTGCATCGCCGCGACCTCGCCCGCGATCACGCGCAGGAACGCCTCGCCGTAGCTGTCGAGCTTCTTCGCCCCGACACCCCCGATCCGCGCCATGTCGTCGAGCGTCTGCGGCCGCGCCTGCGCCATCTCGATCAGGGTGCGGTCGGGGAAGATGACGTAGGCGGGCACGCGCTGCGCCTCGGCCAGTTCGCGCCGCTTGGCCTTGAGGGCGGACAGGAGCGGCGCGTCCTCCTCGTCCACCTGGGTCTTGACGACGTTGGCGGGGCGGGCCTTGCGGATCAGGTCGCGGCGCAGCTGGACGGGCACTTCGCCGCGCAGGACGGGGTGGGCGGCCTCGGTGATCCTCAGCGCGCCGTGGCGTTCCGGGTCGGGGCGGATCAGGTCGCGCCCCAGCATCTGCCGTATGATCGCCTGCCATTCGCCCTTGGGCGTCCCCTTGCCCACGCCGAAGGTCGGCAGCCGGTCATGCCCGCGCTGCACGGCCTTTGGCGTCGCCACGCCCAGCAGCACGTCGATGACGTGCCCCGCGCCGAAGCTTTCGCCGGTCCGCAGGATCGCCGACAGCGCCATCCGCACCGGCTGCGTCGCGTCGAACACGTCGGCCGGGGTGTCGCAGAGATCGCAGTTGCCGCAGGGGTCCGCGGTCTCGCCGAAGTATCCCAGCAGCACCTGCCGGCGGCAGGCGACGGCTTCGGCCAGACCCAGCAGAGCGTTCAGCCGCGCGTGGTCGGCCTGCTTGCGGTCCAGCGGGGCCAGCCCCTCGTCGATCTGCGTCCGGCGCAGGCGGATGTCGTCGGGGCCGAACAGGGTCAGCGTCTCGGCCGGCGCGCCGTCGCGGCCCGCGCGGCCGATTTCCTGATAGTAGCTCTCGATCGACTTCGGCAGGTCGGCGTGGGCGACCCAGCGGATATCGGGCTTGTCGATCCCCATGCCGAACGCGACCGTCGCGGCCACGACCAGCCCGTCCTCGCGCTGGAACCGGCCTTCGACCTCGCGCCGGGCCTCCGCCTCCATCCCGCCGTGATAGGCGACGGCGGGGATGCCCGCCGCCTGCAGCGCGGCCTGCAGGGTCTCGGTCTTGGCGCGGGTGGCGCAGTAGATGATCCCCGACTGGCCGCGGCGGGCTTGCGCGAAGTCCATGATCTGCGCGCGCGGCCCGTCCTTGGGCTGGAACGCGAGATGGATGTTCGGGCGGTCGAAGCCGCGCAGGAACGTCTCGGGCGCCCGGCCGTCGAACAGCCGCGCCACGATCTCGTCCCGCGTCTCGGCGTCGGCGGTGGCCGTGAACGCGGCGAGCGGCACGCCCAGCGCACGCTTGAGTTCCCCCACGCGCAGGTAGTCGGGCCGGAAGTCGTGGCCCCACTGGCTGACGCAATGCGCCTCGTCCACCGCGATCGCGGTCACGCCCGCGCGGCGCAGGAGGTTCAGCGTTCCGCCCGAGGCGAGGCGCTCGGGCGCCATGTACAGGATCTTCAGCGCGCCGCGGCCGAGGGCGTCGAACACCTCGCGCGTCTCGTCCTCGGTGTTGCCGCTGGTCAGCGCGCCCGCAGCCACCCCGGCCTCGCGCAAGGACCGCACCTGGTCGCGCATCAGCGCGATCAGCGGCGAGATGACGACCGTCACCCCCTCGCGCACCAGCGCGGGAAGCTGGTAGCACAGCGACTTGCCGCCGCCGGTGGGCATGATCGCCAGCACGTCGCGGCCGGCGGCCACGGCCTCCACGATCTCCTGCTGGCCGGGGCGGAAGTCGTCGAAGCCCCAGACCTCGCGCAGAAGATCCTGTGGCATCAGTAGCCGAAGAAGAAGCCGGCGTTGTTGGCGAGCGCCTGCTGCAGGATGATGATGCCGATGAACACGACCAGCGGCGCGAGATCCAGCCCGCCGGTGTTCGGCAGGATGTTGCGGATCGGCTGGTAGATCGGTTCCAGCAGCCGCGACAGCCCGTCCCAGACCTGCGCGACCAGCGGCTGGCGCAGGTTCAGGACCTGGAAGTTGATCAGCCACGACATGATGATGTGGGCGATCATGATCCACCAGACCACGTTCAGGATCAGCATCAGGGCCTGGTAGAGCGTGGTCATGGCGGCGTCCTTCGGGTCAGGTTCGATCTGGGGGCGTCATCGTCGGCGTGGCTGTCAGGTAGGGGACCGCGGGCCTGCGCGCAAGCGTCGGGGCGGCGCGGGCGCGGATCGGCAGATGTCCGCCCCCGTGCGCCCACCATCGCCCTGCGTCCGCCCTCGTCTCGCCGCGACAGTGGCGCGGCGTCGCGGTTGACGCCGTTTCGCGGCCCCACTAGCCACGACCCGGAAGGGATCACCCGATCCGAAAGGATGCCTTGATCCGCAAGGACGCCCCGATCCGAAAGGATGCCCCGTGTACCCGATGATCCGTTTCCTGTCCGGTCTCGCGGCCGCGCGGCGCGCACCCCCGATCGGCGCGCTGGACCCCCACGTCTCGACCCACCGCTGCATGCCCTGGGACATCGACCCGTGGATGGAGCTGAACAACGGCCGCACGCTGACGCTCTACGACCTCG
This sequence comes from Paracoccus aeridis, assembly GCF_004923205.2. Taxonomy (GTDB): domain Bacteria; phylum Pseudomonadota; class Alphaproteobacteria; order Rhodobacterales; family Rhodobacteraceae; genus Paracoccus; species Paracoccus aeridis. The sequence continues at coordinate 22,433 of NZ_SELD02000041.1, read as the reverse complement.
GCCGGATCCCGATGGCGGTCCGCATGGGGATGACCGAGGTGCTGAGGAAGAACGGATGGGGCTTCACGGTCGCGGGCAGTTCGGTCCGGTATCGCCGCCGCATCAGGATGATGCAGAAGTTCACCGAAGTGTCGCGCATGGTCGGCTGGGACGAGCGCTTCGTCTACATGGAGCAGTCGATCTGGACGAGGGGCGAGTGCTGCAACCAGATCCTGCTGCGCGTCGCGGTGGTCGGCGGCGGCGGGCGCAAGGGGATCGTCCCCCCGGCCCAGGTCGTCCGCGCGATGGGACAGGACATCGTCAGCCCGCCCCTGCCCGACTGGGTGCAGGCGTGGATCGCGGCCGAGGGCGCGCGTCCCTGGCCGCCGGTCCTGCCGCCGGTGCCCGCGGCCGAGCGCACGCGGGACTTGCCAGCCTGACGCAGCAAGGGCCTTATGCCGCGACCTTCGGGGGCTGACCCCCGGACCTTCGCGGATGGGCAGGCATGACGCATGATGTGACCGAAGGCCGGGGGCGCGCCGCACGCGGAACCCGCGACGGCCGCCGTGTCTGGGGCTGGTGGTTCTACGACTGGGCGAGCCAGCCCTACGCCACGCTGCTTCTGACCTTCATCTTCTCGATCTACTTCGCCGAGGTCGCGCGCGGCTCGTTCATGGCGGACGGCCTGACGGCGGAAGCCGCGGGCGCGCGGGCGCAGTCGCTCTGGGGCTATGCGCTGGCGATCTCGGGCATGTTCATCGCGGTGCTTGCGCCCATCCTCGGCGCGGTCGCTGACACGTCCGGGCGGCGGATGCCGTGGATCTGGCTCTTCTCGGCGCTCTACGTCGCGGGCGCGGCGGGGCTGTGGATCCTGACGCCGGTCGATCCGCCGCTGGTGCCGACGCTGGTGCTGTTCGGGATCGGCCTGATCGGGATGGAGTTCACGACCATCTTCACCAACGCGCTCCTCCCCTCGATCGGGCCGAGGGGCGACGTGGGGCGGCTGTCGGGCAGCGGCTTCGCCTTCGGCTACGTGGGGGGCGTGCTGTCGCTGGCGGTGATGCTGGCGCTCTTTGCCGAAAGCGCCACGACCGGGCTGACGCTGCTGGGCCGCCCGCCCGCGCTGGGGCTGGACGGCGCGGCGCGCGAGGGGACGCGCTTCGTCGGGCCGTTCACCGCGATCTGGTACGCCGTGTTCATGATCCCGTTCTTCGCCTGGGTGCGGGAACCCGCGGGCCCGCGCCGCCCGGTCCGGATCGGCGTGGCGCTGGCGGATCTCGGGCGGCTTCTGCGCGGCCTGCCCCGGCGGCGGTCGCTCGCGGCGTGGCTGGTGTCGTCGATGCTGTCGCGGGACGCGCTGAACGGGCTTTATTCCTTCGGCGGGATCTACGCGGGCACGGTGCTCGGCTGGCCGGTGATCTGGTCGGGCGTGTTCGGCGTCATCAGCGCGCTGTCGGCGGCGGTGATCTGCTGGATCGGCGGGCGCGCCGACCGGCGCTGGGGACCGAGGCCGGTGATCGTCGGCTGCTCGGTGATCCTGGCCTGCGTCTGCACGCTGCTGGTGGGCATGGACCGCGCGGGCGCGTTCGGGATCCCGTTCGCGGCGGGCTCGCGCACGCCCGACCTCGTCTTCCTGCTGTGCGGCGTGGCGATCGGCGGCGCCGGCGGGGCGATGCAGGCGGCGGGCCGCACGATGATGGTGCGCCACGCCCACCCCGACCGCCCGGCCGAGGCATTCGGCCTGTATGCGCTGTCGGGCAAGGCCACCGCCTTCCTCGCCCCGTTCAGCATCGCCGCCGTCACGCAGCTGACGGGAAGCCAGCGGATGGGGATTTCGCCGCTGATCGTGATGTTCCTTCTGTCGCTCCTCCTGCTAAGGTGGGTCAATCCTGAAGGAGAGATCGAGCAGTGATCCCCAAGAAACTGAAGGCCGCGCTCGCGCTGGCGGCGATGGTGGCCGGGCTCGCCGTCCCGGCGCAGGCAGAGCCGCTGGCCAAGGACGTGTTCGGGTCGTTCCGCGCCTCGAACGGCGGGCCGGCGCAGGCGATCGGCGGGTATTCGCGCGGCTGCGCCGCGGGCAACGTGCAGCTGCCCGAAAGCGGGCCGACCTGGCAGGCGATGCGGCTGTCGCGCAACCGCAACTGGGGCCAGCCGCAGCTGGTCGATTTCCTCGTCGGACTGTCGCAGGTGGCGACGCAGGTCGGCTGGCCGGGGCTCTACATCGGCGACATGAGCCAGCCGATGGGCGGGCCGATGGTCAGCGGCCACGCCAGCCACCAGATCGGGCTGGATGCCGACATCTGGATGCTGCCCCCGTCCTCGCTGCGGCTGTCGCCGGCAGAGCGGGAAAGCATCTCGTCCCAGTCCGTCGTCCGCGGCGGCGTCGCGCCCAGCGGGCTGTGGTCGGCCGCGCACCACCAGATCATCCGCGCCGCAGCCAGCGATCCGCGCGTCGCCCGGATCTTCGTCGATCCGGTGGCGAAGGTGATGATGTGCAACTCCGAGCGCGGCAACCGCGGCTACCTGCGCAAGATCCGCCCGATCGACGGGCACGACTACCACTTCCACGTCCGCCTGTCGTGCCAGGCCGGGTCGCCGGGCTGCGAGGATCAGGCGCCCCCGCCCCCCGGCGACGGCTGCGAGGAAGCGGCGCAGTGGATCCGCAACCGGATCGACCCGCCGCCCCCGGCGCCGCCGAACCCGAACTATCGCCACCCCCGCAGCTACGGCCTCAGCGAGATGCCGCGCGCATGCCAGGCGCTCGTCGGGCGCTGAGGGCGGTCGGGCCGGCCGGGTTCATGGCGGCCGCGGCGACGGGGGCGTGCGTCCTCGCCTCCGCCCCCGCCTCGACCCCGCCCGCCGGGCTGACCGTCGAACACGTGGGCACCTATGTCTGGCACCACCCGGCCGAGGATTTCGGCGGCTTCTCGGCGATCGAGATGTCGGCCGACGGGTCGCGCTACACCGCGCTGTCGGACCGCGCGACCCTGCGCTGGGGCAGCGTCACCCGCGACACCCAGGGGCGGGTGCGCGGCCTGTCCGTCGCGGGCACGGCGCAGCTGAAGGACAGCCGGGGCCGGCCGCTGCCGCCGGGCTGGATCGGCGATTCCGAAGGCATGGCCACGGACGACCAGGGCCGCATCCATGTCAGCTTCGAGGGGATGGTCCGCATCGCCCGCTACGACAGCCCGGACGCACCCGCGACCCAGATCAGGGGCGATCCAGGTTTCCGCTCTCTCCTGCGCAACACGGCGCTGGAGGCCCTGGCGATTTTGCCCGACGGCAGGCTGCTGACCATCCCCGAGGCGCCGCCATCCGGGGAGATCCGCTATCCCGTGTGGGTCGGGGGCGACGGCGACTGGTCGGTGCCCTGGACGATCCCGCCCGACGGCGACTTCGCCCCCGTCGGCGCGGACGTGGGGCCGGACGGCAGGCTGTATCTGCTGGAACGCGACTTCAAGGGCGTGCTGGGCTTCGCCTCGCGCGTGCGGCGGTTCGACATCGCGGACCCGGCGACGGGCGAGCTTGCCGCCGACATCGGCGCGGGCGACACGCTGCTGACGACGCGGTTCCTGCAATACGACAACCTGGAAGGGATCTCCGTCTGGCAGGACGGGCGCGGGATCCGGCTGACGATGATCTCGGACGACAACTTCATGTTCCTGCAGCGGACCGAGCTGGTAGAGTACCGCGTGACGGAGTGACCCGCGCCGGCCGTCCGGAACGAAACGTCGCCCGCCGCTGTTCCAACCACGTGAAGACAGCCGGGACCATGATGCCAAGCAACGCAGGAACGATCGTCGATCCGCAGGACGCGGCCGAGGGCGCGGGGCTGGTCTACGTGAACGACACCGAGCCCGGCATCACCCGCCGTCGCGCCGGCAAGGGATGGAGCTTTCGCGGCCCGGACGGAAAGCCCATCCGCGACAAGGCGGAACTCGCCCGCATCCGCAAGCTGGCGATCCCGCCCGCCTACGAGGAGGTGTGGATCTGCCCCGACCCGATGGGCCACATCCAGGCCACCGGCCGCGACGCCAAGGGACGCAAGCAGTACCGCTATCACCCCCGCTTCCGCGAGGTGCGCGACAGCGCGAAATACGAACGGATGCTGGAATTCGCGCGCGCCCTGCCCGCCCTGCGCGAGCGGGTGGACGCGGACCTGTCGCGCCGGGGGATGCCGCGCGAAAAGGTGCTGGCGACGGTCGTGCGCCTTCTGGAAACCACCATGATCCGCGTGGGGAACGAGGATTACGTCAAGCAGAACAAGTCCCATGGCCTGACCACGCTGCGCGACCGGCACGCCGACATCTCGGGGTCGGAGGTGCGGTTCCGCTTCAAGGGCAAGTCGGGCAAGCAGTGGGACCTGTCGGTGCGCGACCGCCGCATTGCCAAGATCGTGCGGCAGAGCCAGGACCTGCCGGGACAGCACCTGTTCCAGTACGTGGACGAGGACGGCGAACGGCGCGAGGTCACGTCGGGCGACGTGAATGCCTACCTGCGGGAAATCACCGGGCGCGACATCACCGCCAAGGACTTCCGAACCTGGACCGGCACCGTGCTGGCAGCGATGGCGCTGGCCGAATACGAGGAGGCCGACAGCGACGCCGCCGCCAAGCGCAACGTGCGCGACGCGATCGAGCGGGTGGCGGGCCGACTGGGGAACACCCCCACGATCTGCCGCAAGTGCTACATCCACCCGCAGGTGATCGACAGCTATCTCGCCCGCGACCTGGTGCTGGAGGTGCAGGAGGAGATCGCGGACGAACTGGACGCGGGCGGCCTGCAGGGCGAGGAGGCGCGGGTGCTGCGGTTCCTCGAGCAGCGGCTTTCGGAAGTGGCCTGAACGGCGGCTGATCGGGGCGTGACGAGGCCTCAGGGGTGCGTGTCCGGGTGGGGTTCCACTTCCGCCCCGCTTGGTCCAGATGTGCGCCCATGTTCACCGTCGCCACCTGGAACATCAACTCGATCCGCCTGCGCGCCGGCCTGGTCGCCCGCCTTCTGACGGAACAGGCCCCCGACATCCTGTGCCTGCAGGAATGCAAGTCGCCGGTCGACAAGATGCCGCTGCAGCTGTTTCACGACATGGGCTATCGCTGGTCGGTCGTGCGCGGGCAGCGCGGCTACAACGGCGTGGCGATCCTGTCGCGCCTGCCGATCGCCGACGCGGGCGACCGCGACCACGCGCGCCTGGGCCACGCCCGCCATGTCGCCGCGCGGCTGGGCAACGGCGTCACGATCCACAACTTCTACGTTCCGGCCGGCGGCGACGTGCCCGACCGCGCGGTGAACGAGAAGTTCGGGCAGAAGCTCGACTACCTCACCGACATGCGCGACGCCTTCCGCGCCGACCCGCCGGCGCGGTCGATCCTGGTCGGCGACCTGAACATCGCCCCGCGCGAGGACGATGTCTGGTCGCACCGGCAGCTGCTGAAGATCGTCAGCCACACGCCGGTCGAGGTCGCGCACCTGACCGACGTGATGGACGCGGGCGGCTGGGTGGACATCACCCGGCAGGACATCCCCGCGGGACCGCTGTTCAGCTGGTGGAGCTATCGCAACCGCGAATGGGACCTGTCCGACCGGGGCCGCCGGCTCGACCACGTCTGGGCCACCCGCGACATCGCCGCCGCCGGGCATGCCAGCCGCATCCTGCGCCCCGTGCGCGGCTGGGACGGCCCCAGCGACCACGTGCCGGTGCTGGCGGCGTTCGACCTGCCCGTCTGAGATGGCGGTCTGAAAGACCGCCCGGGCGGGCGCCCCGCGCGTCAGTGCGGGCGCTGGCGCGACCCCACGTCCTCGGCCACGGTCTCGGCCCCGGTCTCGGCGGCTTCCGTTTCCTGGGTCGCGGAACCCAGCGCGGTGTCGCCGAGATCCAGCACCTCGTGGTTCTCCGCGTCCCAGCGCCCCCGCTCGTCCTCGCTCGCGCGGGGCGAGAACAGCCCGGTCAGCGCGTAGATGCAGCCGATCAGGGGCGACAGCCAGCACGCGAAGCTCAGCGGGATGTACATGAGATCGCGCAGGTTTCCGTCCAGCACGCCCAGCCCCAGCGCCGAGATCACGAACGCCCCGCCCGCGTTCCACGGGATCAGCGGCGACATCATCGTGCCGCCTTCCTCGAGCGCGCGCGACAGGTTCAGCGTCGAATACCCCATCCCGCGGTAGAGCGGCGCGAACATCCGCCCCGGCAGCGCGATCGAGATGTAGGGGTCGCCCGCGACCATGTTGGTGGTGAACGACGCCCCGATCGCCGAGATCTGCACGGCGGCGAAGGATTTCACGCGGGCCACGATGGCGTTGATGATGGATTCGAGGCACCCGGTGCGTTCCAGCGCGCCCCCGAACCCCAGCGCGATCAGCATCAGCGAGATGGTCCACATCATCGACTGCATCCCGCCGCTGTTGAGCAGCGAGTCGATCTGCTCGACCCCCGTCGTCTTCTCGTATCCGTCCTGCGCCAGCGCGAAGACGTCGTGCAGCCCGGCACCCTGATAGAGGATCGCGACCGCGCCGCCCGCCAGCACGCCCGAGAACAGCGCGGGCAGTGGCGGCTTCTTTGTGACGGCAAGGACCAGCACCAGCAGCGCGGGCAGAAGCGGGACCAGCCCCAGCCGGAAGTCTTGGTTCAGCTGGGTGGTGATAAGGTTGATGTCCTCGAACGAGGTCTGGCCGTTCTGCATCAGCAGGTAGCCCGCCCCGGCATAGATCAGCAGCGCGATCAGCATCGCGGGGACGGTGGTGGGAAGCATGTTGCGGATGTGGTCGAACACCGTCGTGCCGGTGACCGCCGGGGCAAGGTTCGTGGTGTCCGACAGGGGCGAGATCTTGTCGCCGAAGAACGATCCCGACACGACCGCGCCCGCCGTCCAGACCGGCGGGATGCCGAAGCCCGCCCCGATCCCCATCAGCGCAAGGCCGATCGTGCCCACGGTTCCCCAGCTGGTGCCCAGGGACACCGACACGACCGAACACAGCACCATCGCCGCCGGCAGGAACACGGCCGGGCTGAGCAGCGTCAGGCCGTAATAGATCAGCGTCGGCACCGTGCCCGCGCCGATCCAGACGCCGATCAGCATGCCCACGACGATCAGCACCGCGAGCGACGGCATCGACACGTGGATGACGTGGAACACGCCCGCGCGGATGTCCATCCACGTCTGCCCGCGCAGCACGCCCAGCAGGCCGGTGAACGCCAGGCCCAGCGCCAGCGGGATATGCGGCGTGAAGTCGCCGTAGTAGAACAGCTGCAGCGCCAGGATGCCCAGCGTGAAGACGATGGGCAGGATCGCCACGCCCAGCGACGGCAGCGTGGCGGGGCCTTTCTGCTGCTCGTCCCCGTTGGTCCGGTCGCCGCCAGATGCGGTGGTTGTCGTGTCTGCCAAGGCTTTCTCCTCCGTCTGCCGGACCGCTTTGGGCGCGTGCGGCCACGGGGCTTTCAACTGCCGGGTCAGCACTCCATATTCCAGCCAACGCAATGACCCAGCAAGGAGTTCGCGATGTTGCTGCAAGGCGCGGGCGATCAGCCGCAGACCTCTGATTTCATCAAGGACGTCACCGAAGCCGACTTCATGGCCGAAGTCATCGACAAGTCCATGACCGTCCCCGTCATCGTCGATTTCTGGGCGCCGTGGTGCGGCCCGTGCAAGACGCTGGGCCCGCAGCTGGAAGCCGAGGTCGCGAAGGCAAAGGGCCGCGTCGTCATGGCCAAGGTGAACGTCGACGAGAACCAGATGATCGCGGGGCAGTTGCGGGTGCAGTCGATCCCGACGGTCTACGCCTTCTTCCAGGGCCAGCCGGTGGATGCGTTCCAGGGCGCGATCCCGCAAAGCCAGGTCAAGCAGTTCGTGGACAAGCTGCTGGCGCTCGGCGGCGATGATGGCGGGCTGGGCGCCGCACTGGAAGCGGCCGAGGCGATGCTGGCCGAGGGCGCGCACCAGGACGCGGCCGAGACGTTCCAGGCGATCCTCGGCGAGGAGCCGGAGAACGCGCAGGCGTGGGGCGGGCTGATCCGCGCGCTTGTCGCGGGCGGGGACCTCGATGCCGCCGACGCCGCCCTGGCGCAGGTGCCGCCCGCCGCCGCCAAGGCTGCGCCGGTCGAGGCCGCGCGCGCCATGCTGGCGCTCGCGCGGCAGGCCACTGCCGCCGGTCCCCTGACCGAGGCCGAGGCGAAGGTCGCCGCCGACCCTGCCGACCAGCAGGCCCGCTTCGACTACGCCAGCGCGCTGCACGCGGCCGGCCGGGTCGAGGACGCGATCGACCAGCTTCTGGAAGGGTTCCGCCGCGACCGCGACTGGAACGACGGCGCGGCCAAGGCCCAGCTCATCACCATCTTCGACGCGATGGGGCCCGGCGACCCGGTCGCGCAGAAGGGCCGGCGGCGGCTCTCGTCGCTGATCTTCGCCTGATGGCGGCGCGCGGCTTCGACCTGCCCGCGACGATCCCGCTGTTCGCGCTGCCGGGCGCCGTGCTGATGCCGCGCGCCAGCCTGCCGCTGCACATCTTCGAGCCGCGCTACCTGCAGATGCTCGACGACACGCTGAAGACCCCCGACCGGCTGATCGGGATGATGCAGCCCATGGGCGAGGGGCTGGCGCGGATCGGCTGCGCGGGGCGGGTGGTGATGTTTTCCGAAACCGGCAGCGGGCGGATGGACATCGTGCTGCGGGCGGTGTCGCGGTTCACGCTGACGGGGATCGAGGACGGGTTCACGCCCTATCCGCGCGGCCGGATCAGCTGGGACGGCTTCGCGCCCGACCGCGACAGCCGCGCCCCGACCGATCCCGGGCTCGATCGCGACGGGATGCTGGACCGGCTGAGCCGCTACATGCAGGCGCGCGAGCTGTCGACCGACTGGGAAGCCGCGCGCGAGGCCGACGACGAGATGCTGGTCAACAGCCTGGCCATGCTGCTGCCTTTCGCGCCCGAGGAAAAGCAGGCGCTGCTGGAAGCCGAGAGCCTTGCCGACCGGCGCGAGATGCTGGACGGGCTGCTGGAATACGCGCTGCACGGCGGCGACGAAGAGGAGACGGTGCATTGACAGACGACACGCCCGGCACGCCGGACCAGGACGCGCGCCCGGGACACGGGCATGAAGCGGCCCCCGCAGCCCGCCCCGCCCGCGCCTTCGACCGCCACATGCTGGAATCGCTTGTCTGCCCGGTGACGCACGGGCGGCTCGACTACGACGCCGCGCGGCAGGAACTGGTGTCGCGGACGGTGGGCCTCGCCTTCCCGATCCGCGAGGGAATCCCGATCATGCTGGTGGGCGAGGCGCGGCAGATCAAGGCGGACTGACCCGCCGTCTAACTTGCCGACCGACCCGCCCCCGCCCGGCAGCGGGCGCGGGCCTGCGGCGGGCGCGGGGCCTACAGCCCCGCCGCCTCGTCCGCGCCGATCATCAGGTTCAGGTTCTGGACCGCCGCCCCAGACGCGCCCTTGCCGAGGTTGTCCAGCACCGCGACCAGCACCGCCACGCCGTTGTCGTCGCTGCCGTGGACCGACAGCTCCATCATGTTGGTGTCGTTCAGCGTCGTCGGCACGATGCGCGGGGCTGCGTCGACCACCTGCACGAACTGCGCGCCGTCGTAGTGGGCCGACAGCGCGTCGCGCAGGTCCGCGATGCGGCGGCCGTTCAGGTGCAGCGGGATCTGCACCGCCATCCCCTGCGCGAACCGCCCGACTGAGGGCGCGAAGACCGGCCGCGCCGACAGGCCGGCGTGGTGCATGATCTCGGGCAGGTGCTTGTGCGCCTGCCCCAGCCCGTAGACGAAGAAGTCGGGCGCGGCGCCGTTCTCGTATTCGGCGATCAGTTCCTTGCCGCCGCCGGTGTAGCCGCTGACGGCGTTGATGCTGAGCGGCTCGTCCGCCGCGACCAGCCCGGCCGCGACCAGCGGCGCCGCCAGGGCGATCGCGCCCGTCGCGTAGCAGCCGGGGTTGGCGACCAGCCGCGCCCCCGCGACCCGGTCGCGCGCGGCATGGTTCAGTTCGGCGAAGCCGTAGGTCCAGCCGTCGGCGACCCGGTGGGCGGTCGAGGCGTCGATGATCCGGACGGGCAGGCCCTGGGCCAGCGCCACCGCCTCGCGCGCGGCGGCGTCGGGCAGGCACAGGATGGCGACGTCCGCCTGTTCCATCGCCGCGCGCCGGGCGGCAGGGTCCTTGCGGCGCGCGGGATCGACCTGCACCAGCGTCACGTCGGATCGCGCCTGCAGCCGCTCGCGGATCTGCAGCCCGGTCGTGCCCGCCTCGCCGTCGATGAACACCCTGTGCGCCATGATCCACCCCGCCTCGTCAAATGCCGCCACCTAGATAGCGGCGCCGCCCGCCGGACGCAAAGGCCGATGCGGGCAGCATCCCGGCCCCTGAAACGCGAAAGGGTCCCGGAAGACCGGGACCCAAACGCATGGGGAGGGAGAGAGAAGAGCGTGGCCGCATCCCCGGCCACTGGGCTTCGCGGTGATAACCCGCAGGTTGTCCCGCGGTTCCCGCGCGCGCCGCTTTTAACGCTGCGTCACGACACCAGCCGGTAGCCGCCGCTTTCCGTGACCAGAAGCCGCGCGTTCGAGGGATCGGGCTCGATCTTCTGGCGCAGGCGGTAGATGTGGGTTTCCAGCGTGTGCGTGGTCACGCCCGCGTTGTAGCCCCAGACCTCGTGCAGCAGCACGTCGCGCGGCACCACCCCGTCCTGCGCGCGGTACAGGAACTTGAGGATGTTGGTTTCCTTCTCGGTCAGGCGGATCTTGCGGTCCTTGCCGTCGATCAGCATCTTCATCGACGGCTTGAAGGTGTAGGGCCCGAGCTGGAAGATCGCGTCCTCGGACTGTTCGTGCGTGCGAAGCTGCGCCCGCAGCCGGGCCAGCAGGACCGGGAACTTGAACGGCTTGGTGATGTAGTCGTTGGCGCCGCTGTCCAGTCCCAGGATCGTGTCGGCGTCGGTGTCGTGCCCCGTCAGCATGACGACCGGGCATTTCACCCCCTGCTTGCGCAGCCGCTTGCACAGCTCGCGGCCGTCGGTGTCGGGCAGGCCCACGTCCAGGACCACCAGGTCGAAGATCGCGCCCTTGGTCTTTTCCACCGCCTCGGCGCCGGAGCCGGCTTCGAACACGTCGAAATCCTCGGTCTCGACCAGCTGCTCGGCCAGCGCCTCGCGCAGGTCCTCCTCGTCGTCCACCAGCAGGATCTTCTTCAGACCAGCCATCTGTTCCTCCATCGGCTATCGCGCGGCAAATCGCGTTGGCGGGAAGGTGCGCACGGCCACACCTGCGGTCCAGCGGGTTGCCACATTTCTCACATGCAGTTGTCCCCACGGCCGGTTATGTTACGGAATGTTTCAGGAAATTTGCCGATGAGCCTGCTTCCCACCCTCGCCGAAAGCGCCGCGCGGGCGCGGTCCGACCTGCGGGTCGGGCTGCCGGTCGTGGTCGGCGGGCACCTGGCGGCGGCGGTGGAAACGCTGTCGGCGGACCGGCTCGCCGCGCTCAGGGCCGCGGGCCCGGCGGTGCTGGCGATCACCGCGCGCCGGGCCGAGACGCTGAAGGCGCGCGCCTATGACGGCGACCTGGCGCGGGTGCGGCTGGACGACGGCGCCGGTGTCGAATGGCTGCGGTCGGTGGCCGATCCCTCGGCGGACCTGATGTCGCCGCTGAAGGGGCCGTTCTTCACCGACCGCGGCGGCGACGTGACCCCGCACCGCGCCGCGCTGGGCCTCGCCAAGTCGGCGCAGCTCCTGCCGGCGCTGGTCATGGTGCCGGTGGACGCAGCCCCCAAGGGGCTGACGGCATTGCCGGCAGGGCCGCTGCTGGCGCAGCTGGCGGCGGAAGCGGCGCTGGCCCCGGTCGCGGCGGCGCGGCTGCCGCTGGCGTCGTCGCACGACAGCAAGCTGCACATCTACCGCCCCGCCGACGGCGGCGCCGAACACTACGCGGTCGAGATCGGCGCCCCGCCCCGCGACCGCCCGGTGCTCGCGCGGCTGCATTCGGCCTGCTTCACCGGCGACGTGCTGGGCAGCCTGAAATGCGACTGCGGCCCCCAGCTTCACGCCGCGCTGGGCGCGATGGGCGAGGAAGGCGCGGGCGTGCTGCTGTACCTCAACCAGGAGGGGCGCGGCATCGGGCTGGCCAACAAGATGCGCGCCTACGGGCTTCAGAACCAGGGCTTCGACACCGTCGAGGCGAACCACCGGCTGGGGTTCGAGGATGACGAGCGCGACTTCCGCATCGGCGCCGCGATGCTGCGGAAGATGGGGTTCGGCGAGGTGCGGCTGCTGACGAACAACCCGCGCAAGGTGGCGATGATGCAGGACCACGGGATCGCCGTGACGGAAAGGGTGCCGCTGGTGGTCGGCCGCAACCGCTTCAACGACGGCTACCTGGCCGTCAAGGCCGAGAAGTCGGGGCACCTGCTGTGAGCGCGGCCGACATGGTCCTGACCCGCGAGGGGCTGCGCTTCGCGGGGCGGCTGTGGCCCTGCACCATCGGCCGCGGCGGCGTCCGACGCGACAAGCGCGAGGGCGACGGCGCGACCCCCGCCGGCGTCCACCGCATCGTCGGCCTGCTGTATCGCCCCGACCGGCTGCGCCGCCCCGCCCCCTGGGCGGAACCGATCGGGCCGGGCGACCTGTGGTCCGACGCGCCCGGCGACCGCAACTACAACCACCATGTCCGCGCGCCCTATCCGCACAGCCACGAACGGCTGCGCCGGGCAGATCCGCTCTACGACCTGGTGCTGGTCACCGACTGGAACTGGCCCCGCGCGCAGCCGGGGGCGGGATCGGCGATCTTCCTGCACCAGTGGCGCCGGCCGGGCGCGCCCACGGCGGGCTGCATCGCCTTCGCGCGCCCGCATCTGCGGTGGATCGCCGCGCGCGCGGCGCCCGGCACGCGGCTGGTCGTGCCGGACGCGCTGGACAGCCGCGCCTAGTCTGTCCCGTAGAAGCTTCTGAACCAGTCCACGTAGGCCGCGACGCCGTCCTGAAGGTTCGTCTGCGGGGCATACCCGGACAGCGCGCGCAGCAGCGTCGTGTCGGCCCAGGTCGCGGGCACGTCGCCCGGCTGCATCGGCAGCATCTGCCTGTCCGCCCTGCGTCCCGTCGCCGTCTCGATCGCGGCGATGAAGTCCATCAGCTGCACCGGCGCGCCGTTGCCGATGTTGACGACCCGGAACGGCGCGACCGGCGACAGGCTGTCGAACTCGCCCGCCGGATCGGTCCCCGGCACCGCGCCGACGAGCAGCCCGATCGCGCGGACGAGGTCGGTGACGAAGGTGAAGTCCCGCTTCATGTCGCCGTGGTTGAAGACCCTGATCGGCCGCCCTTCGAGGATCGCGCTGGTGAACAGATAGGGCGCCATGTCCGGCCGCCCCCACGGCCCATAGACGGTGAAGAACCGGAACACGGTGATCGGCAGGGCAAAGAGATGGGCATAGGAATGCGCCATCGCCTCGGTCGATTTCTTGGTCGCGGCGTAGAACGACATCTGGCTGTCGGCCTTGTCGGTCTCGCGGTAGGGCATCTCGGTGTTCGCGCCATAGGCGCTGCTGGTCGAGGCGAGCAGCATGTGCCGCGGCGGGCAGGCGCGGGCGGCTTCCAGCAGTTCAAACGTGCCGATCAGGTTTGCCTGCACATAGGCGCGCGGGTTGTCGATGGAATGGCGCACCCCCGCCTGCGCGGCCAGGTGAACGACCGCGCCCGGGCGTTCCTCGGCGAAGATCCGGGCCAGAAGGCCCGGCTCCTCGATCCCGCCGCGGACGGGGCGGTAGCGGGGGTCGGGCGTCAGCCGCGCCTCGCGCGCGGCCTTGAGCGCGGGGTCGTAGTAGCTGTTGTGGTTGTCGATGCCGACCACGCGCCAGCCCTGCGCCAGCATCGCCTGTGCGAGGTGGAAGCCGATGAACCCGGCCGCCCCGGTGATGAGGATCGTGCCTGCGCTGCCCTTCCCCGCGCCGGTGGCGTCCTGCATGGCGCCCCCTCAGCCTTCCGACACGACGACACGCCGCGGGCCGGGGTTGACGATGTCGCGCTCGGTCAGGCCGTCCGCGCCGGGCATCTCGACCGTCAGGTCTTCCCAAGCCAGAGTGGCCGACCCGTCTTGCAACCGCACCTTCACGGTCGGCGCGTTTTCGGGACGGGCGAGCAGGGACAGGTCCAGCCGGTCGGTGCCGGGGGTGAAGTCGGTGATGGTGAACGCCCCGCGCGGGCCGGGCAGGAACCTGTCGGCGCCCTCGCCGCCCGTGAGGGTCGAGGGCGTCGCGGGCGCATCGCCCAGGGCGGCGGGCGGCGCCAGCGCCAGCAGCACATCGTCGCCATCCCCGCCCGACAGCGCGCCCGAGCCCTCCAGATGGTCGTCGCCGTCGCCGCCCGACAGGACGTTCGCGCCCTCCGGGTCGATCAGCGCGTCCCGGCCCTCGCCGCCGTCCAGCGTGTCGGCGCCGCGTCCCCCGAACAGCCAGTCGTCGCCCCCGCCGCCCGCAAGCGCGTCGCTCCCGTCGCCGCCGTAGAGAAGATCGGCCAGATCGCCCCCCGTGACCCGGTCGTCACCCCCCAGCGCGAAGAACAGCCCGTGCGGGTTCGACACCCCGTCCGCGATGTGGTCGCGCGCGTCCCCGCCCCGGCCGGTGATCGCCACCTCGTCCGCGCCGGGGGCGCCCCAGTGCTCCGTCGCGGCGCGGGGTGGCCGGACCTCGTCGCGGACCCAGCCCGCGTGGGCGAAGGCGGCGGACTCGACCATCGTCTCGAAGCCGTCGCGGGCGCCGTTCCAGCGGACAAGCTGCGAGGCGCGGCCGGTGGGCGGCCACCATGTCCAGCCGATGCCCTGGTCCGCGAACCACGGCAGCAGCCGCGCCATGTTGAAGCTCTGGGCCGCGCGTTCCCCGGCCGCCGCCGGGTCCAGCGACCCCGAGGCAGTGTAGAGCTGCGATTCCGTGACCATCATGTCGTCGCCCGAGCCCGCAAGGTCGCCGATCCGCTTGCAGAGCTGCGCCGCGAACGTGCGGGCGTCCGGATCGGGCACGTCCGCCACGACCCAGGCCGGGTACATGTGGACCGACCAGACCAGCCGGTCGCCCGCCGCCTGCCGGATCAGGTCCGGATCAAGGTTCGCGAACTGGGCCGAGGCATTCAGCCCGCCCACGAAGATCCGCTTGCCCCCCCAGTCCAGCGCGGCGATCAGGTCGGCCATGTGCTGGCTGTAGACCGCGCCCGCGTCGGGGCTGTTGCCATAGGCCATCGGTTCGTTGATCAGTTCCCACCCCGCGACGGCGTCCATGATCCGGGCGTTCTCGGGCCGGCGGAACCATCCCAGCATCCGGTCCCAGTCGTTCCTCACGTCGTCGATCCGGCTGTCCGCGGCATCGTCGCGCAGCGCGTCCGCGGCGCCCAGCGTCGCCCGTTCCGCGCGCGTCATCCCCTCCGCCAGGTCGCCGTCCGAGTTCTGGATCACCAGCCGCAGCCCCGCCTGCGCGGCAAGGTCCGCGAAGGCGCGCCAGTCATCCGTCACGCCGGGGTTGTCGACGCTTTCGGCGTTGAAGTCGAGCCGCAGGACGTTCACCTCGGGGAACGACCCCTGCAGCGCGGCGATGAAGCGCTCGGGGCCGCCGCCCACCTGAAGCTCCACCCCGGTATCGGCGCGCCAGCTGACCATCGTGCCGAGACCGGGCACCTCGGCCCCCTTCCCGGGCGGATCGAGCGTCAGCAGCCTGCCGTCCGGAAGCCGGGCCGGCTCGCGCGTCACCGGGTCGCGCAGCAGCGACACCGGGCCGCCGCCGCGCAGTTCCCGGGGCGCATCGCTGCGGCGCGCGTCGGGATTCCTGACGGTGTCCAGCAGATAGCCGCGCATCGCGTCGGGAACGCCGGTGCCCGCGCGGGTTCGCAGCCTTTCGGGCGACGTCACCACGGTCACGTAGCGGGTCGCGATGGATACCGCGTTCCAACCGGCCATGTCGGACTGAAACTCCAGCGATCCGCAATCCATCCCGGGGTTCCTGCCGACGAAGCGATGGGCAACCATAACCCCGCCCTCCGCCCCGGGCCAGTGACGTTGTCGCCCGGCCCGGCCACCGCTTTGCGTTTCAGGTGCGCGGGGCTTATCCATGCCGAAAGCCGGGGTTCCGCCATGCCGATCGCCTTTCGCATCATCATCGGGACCTGCGTCCTGATCGAGCTTGTCCTGACGGCCGCGACGCTCGCCGGGTACCCGGCGCTCAGGCAGGGCGCGTTCCTGCTGGGCGGGTTCTTTCCGCAGCTCATGGGACACTGGACCGGGATCTATCCGGGGCAGGCGGTCGGGATGTTCGCTACCTACGGGTTCCTGCACGCGGGGCTTCTGCATCTGGGCATGAACATGGTGGCGCTGGCGCAGCTGCTGCGGGAACTCGCGCGGATCATGACGGCACACGCGATGCTGGCCGTCTATGCGGTGTCGCAGGTCGGCGCGGGGCTGGCGCAGGGGGTGCTGGCGCCGCACGGGCCGGTGATGGTGGGGGCGTCGGGCGCGATCTTCGGGCTGGCCGGGGCGCTGCTGGCGCGCGGCTACGTGGCGACACGGCGGCGGCGGCTGGCGATGGGGCCGCTGGCGCAGTCGGCGCTGACGCTGCTGGTCCTCAACGTCGCGCTGGCGCTGCTGGTGCCGCAGATCGCGTGGCAGGCGCACCTGGGCGGGTTCATCACGGGCGCCGCAATGGGTGTCGCGCAGGCGCTGATGCGGCCGCGCCGCGCGTAAGCGAAGCCGCGCGTAAGCGAAAGGGGCCGGCGCAGCGCACCGGCCCCCTGTCCTACGTCGCGCCGCTTACTTTGGCAGCCAGGTCTTCTTCTCGCGGGCCCAGTTCCGTTCGGAGAGGTTCGCGACGATCGTGGCCGCCTCGCTCACCGGCACGACGAAGTCGTCCTGCTCCACGCCCGCCTTCTGCAGCACCGGCACCGCCTCGGAGGTGTGGGCGATCGCCTTGAGATGCGCGAAGGCGTCCGACAGCCAGTCCACCGCGGGCTTGTGACGGACGAGGTCGGCCGCGCCCTGCTCGGATGCGACCACCGCCACCGCGTCGAAGATGACCGAGGGGGCGCCGTCAAGCTGGGCATCCGCCGCCATCCGCTTGCCGCCGGCAAGCTTCGGCCCGCCGACCTTGGGCGACACGATCATCACGGCCGCGCCCTGCGCCTCGGCCGCCGATTTCAGCGCCTCGACCGCCGATGCGTCCGCCCCGTCGGTCACGAGGATCCCGAGCTTGCGCCCCGCGGCGCTGCGGTTGGGGTTCTTCAGGATCGACAGCGCGTCGGACGGAGCCACGTCCAGCGCGGGCTTTGCCGCAGGCGCGGCGTCCGGCAGGTCCATGCCCAGCCCGTCGGCCACCCGGCGGGCGAGGTCCTCGTCGATGTTGCGAAGCTGCGACATCTGCCGGATGCGGACATGCGGCATCTCGCACTTCGACAGCTCGAACACCTGCGCGTTGATGATGTGCGCCTGCTCGGCTTCCGTCTGCGAGCGGTAGAATTGCCGCGCCTGGGTGAAGTGGTCGGCGAAGCTTTCCGCCCGCACCCGCAGCTTTTCCGTCGGCTCGTTGCCGAGCTCGGTCATCTTCGCGATGGTCCGGAAGCCCTGCTGGGCGTCCACGCGCGGCCCCGCCGCCTCGCCCGCCTGGTCGAGCGAGTTCGGCTCGTAGTTGGCGCGGCCCTTCGGCACCTGCGTCTGCATCAGCCCGTCGCGCTGGAAGTTGTGCATCGGGCAGCGCGGCGCGTTGATCGGGATCTGGTGGAAGTTGGTCGTGCCCAGGCGCGATTTCTGCGTGTCCATGTAGCTGAACAGGCGCCCCTGCAGCAGCGGGTCGTTGGAAAAGTCGATTCCCGGCGGCACGTTGGTGGGCAGGAACGCGACCTGTTCCGTCTCGGCGAAGAAGTTGTCGGGGTTGCGGTTCAGCTGCATGGTGCCGATCACCTGCACCGGCACGTCCTCTTCCGGGATGATCTTGGTCGCATCCAGCACGTCATAGGGCTGGGCGGCCGCGAACGCCTCGTCGAAGACCTGGATGCCCAGGTCCCATTCGGGGAAATCGCCCTGGTCGATCGCTTCCCACAGGTCGCGGCGCAGGTAGTCGGGGTCCGCGCCCGAGATCTTGACGGCCTCGTCCCACAGGGTCGATTGCAGGCCGAGCTTCGGCTTCCAGTGGAACTTGACGTAGGACGCCTTACCCTCGGCGTTGATCAGGCGGAAGGTGTGGACGCCGAAGCCTTCCATCATGCGGAAGCTGCGGGGGATGGCGCGGTCGGACATCAGCCACATGATCATGTGCTGGCTTTCCGGCATCAGCGAGGCGAAGTCCCAGAACGTGTCGTGCGCCGACGCGGCCTGCGGCATCATCCGGTCGGCCTCGGGCTTCACCGAATGGACCAGGTCGGGGAACTTGATCGCGTCCTGGATGAAGAACACCGGGATGTTGTTGCCGACGAGATCCCAGTTGCCCTCGGGCGTGTACAGCTTCACCGCGAAGCCGCGCACGTCGCGGGGGGTATCCTTCGAGCCCTTGGACCCGGCCACGGTCGAGAAGCGCACGAACACGTCGCAGGTGGTGCCTTCCTTCTGGAACAGCGCCGCGCTGGTCAGCTCCGGGATCGCGCGGGTGACGGTGAAGGTGCCGTGCGCGCCCGAGCCGCGGGCGTGGACGATCCGCTCCGGGATGCGCTCGTGGTCGAAATGGAAGATCTTCTCTCGCAGGACGAAATCTTCCAGCAGCGTCGGCCCGCGCGAGCCGCCCTTGAGGCTGTTCTGGTTGTCGCTGATCGGCACGCCGTGGTTGGTCGTGATCCGGGCGTCGCGGTCGGTCGTGGTCTGGTGCAGCTCGCCGCCGTTGCCGCGCTGGTCCTGGTAGGACGCGTCGGTCGCGTCGGTGTTGGTGCCTGCCTGCAGCGACGCCCCGGCGACGGGATTGCTCCGCTTGCCGGCGTCGGGGGTGGGTTTCTGTGCCATGTGCTCTCTCGCGTCCGGTGTTGATGGTGCGGTCGGGATGCGCCCTGGCATCCAGGCCCTGACGCCACCCCGTCCTGAACGCCCCTTCCGTGCCATCGGCGCTCAGGCGCTTCGGTCATCGGCAGGGACGCGCAGGCGGGATGGACCAGCGTGCAGGGCGTCAACAGCACGAGAAAGCGAACCGTTCCATTCACATTCGGCAATGCATGCGCGAACCCGGCGGCGCTTTGCGCCGGGTCCGCCAGAGATGTTCGTCAGCGGCGGGGCCGGATCAGAGCGAGCCCGCCCCCTGCATCGCCTTCCGGGTCAGCTGCTCGGCAATCTCGAACATCTCTTCGGGCGCATAGTCGGGCGTGAAGACGTTCGGCTCGCCCGTCAGGTCGTGGATCTTGCCGCCTTCCGGCATGCCTTCCACCACTTCCAGAGGGCCGGGCGGATCGCCGGGCAGCGCCTGCTCGCCCTCCCAGATCCCGCGGATCGCCTGGTAGTCGCCCGGCGAGAAGGTGTAGAGGCGGCGGTGCGACCCCTCGACCAGGTACTTCTGGCATTCGGGGATCTTGCCCAGCGGGATGTTGGGGGTGGGCAGCATCTGCTCGATCGCGACGCCGGTCAGCTTCTTCAGCGCGAGCGCATAGGCGTGGGCGTGGACCGATCCGCGCACCAGCAGGTAGCTGCAGACCTCGCGCCCGGTGGCGTTGTCGTGCGTGAGCGATTCGTACACCCGCAGCTTGTGAAGGCGCGCGCCGCATTCCAGGTGGAAGTTGTGCAGGAGATCGAAAACCACGTTGCCCGTGGTCGTGACCATGTCGACGTTCCACGACATGGAGTTCGAGTTCACCGGCACCGCGCCGCCCGCATGGGAAAAGAACGACGCGGCCGAACGGATGTCCTTCATGGCCTCGGCCGGGGCGCGCGACACATCGCCGCCGGGGCGCTGGTCGGCGCCGGGCTTGTCGGGACCGTTCGCCAGCATGGCGATGCCGTGCGAGACCAGCTCGACATGGCCGAGTTCCTCGGCGGTGATGGCGGCAACGAGGTTGTAGAACGGCGTCAGCTTCGACTTGGATCGGAAGTTGAAGCTCTGGAACATGTAGTTCCCGAGAGTGGACATCTCGCCGTACTTGCCGCCGAGCAGTTCCTGCAAGGCTGCGGCGGCGTTCGGATCGGCGCGGGTGGGGGGCGGAAGTTCGGTCTGAAGCTGATCGACGCGCATGAACATGGTTTCGGTCCTCGCATGGGGAAGATGCGGACAACGGCATCCCTGCGACAACCCTGAGGACCGGCGATGGTCCCGATTATTTCCGTCGTGTTAACAAAGATCGTGCGGCGGGTTCCGGGCTGGTCCTGCGGCCCGGATCCGACCCGACCGGACATCGCCACGCCCCCGCGCCACCACCTCGAAGACGGGCGGCCGAACGTGGCCGGACCCCGGCGCCACGCTGTCCGCGATCGCCGCGCACGGTTCCGGCACGATCCGGCAAGGGGCGTGGCGCGCTTTCCGGGGACGGACCTGCCGGCGGGGCATCAGACCTCCGGCACCAGCACCTCGCGCTTGCCGACGTGGTTGGCGGAGCTCACGACGCCCTGCTCCTCCATCTGCTCGACCAGGCGCGCGGCCTTGTTGTAGCCGATGGCCAGCTTGCGCTGGATGTAGCTCGTGGAGCACTTGCGGTCCTTGGCGACGATCTGGACCGCCATGTCGTAAAGCTCGGCGTCCCCGCCCTCTCCGCCCAGGCCCAGCACGGCGTCGATGTCGGACGCGACCTCGTCCTCGGGTCCGTCCACGACGCCCGACATGTAGCTGGGCGGCCCGAACGACTTGAGATGGTTGACGACCTCCTCGACTTCCTCGTCGGACACGAACGGGCCGTGGACGCGGGTGATGCGGCTGCCGCCCGCCATGTAGAGCATGTCGCCCATGCCCAGAAGCTGCTCGGCCCCCTGCTCGCCCAGGATCGTGCGGCTGTCGATCTTGGACGTGACCTGGAAGCTGATCCGGGTCGGGAAGTTCGCCTTGATCGTGCCGGTGATGACATCGACCGACGGGCGCTGCGTCGCCATGACGATGTGGATGCCCGACGCCCGCGCCATCTGGGCGAGACGCTGGATGCAGGCCTCGATCTCCTTCCCCGCGACCATCATCAGGTCGGCCATCTCGTCGACGATGACGACGATGTAGGGGAACGCCTCGGGCTGGAACTCCTCGGTCTCGAACACGGGCTCGCCGGTGTCCTCGTCGAAGCCGGTCTGCATGGTGCGGCGGAACATCTCGCCCCTGGACAGCGCCTCGCGGACGCGGCCGTTGTAGCCCTCGATGTTTCGGACGCCCATCTTGGACATCTTGCGGTAGCGTTCCTCCATCTCGGACACGACCCATTTCAGCGCGACGACCGCCTTCTTGGGGTCGGTCACGACCGGGCTGAGAAGATGCGGGATGCCGTCGTAGACGGACAGTTCCAGCATCTTGGGGTCGATCATGATGAGCCGGCATTCCTCGGGCGTGAGCTTGTAGAGGAGCGACAGGATCATCGTGTTGATGGCGACGGACTTGCCCGAGCCCGTGGTCCCGGCGATCAGGAGATGCGGCATCTTGGCGAGGTTCGCCACCACCGGCTCGCCGCCGATGTCCTTGCCGAGCGCCAGGGGCAGCGGCATCGACGTGTCGCCGAAGGCGCGGGCGGCCAGGATCTCGCGCAGCACGACCTTCTCGCGGCGCTGGTTCGGCAGTTCGATCCCGATCACGGTCCGCCCCGGCACGGTGGACACGCGCGCCGACAGGGCCGACATGGAACGCGCGATGTCGTCGGACAGGCCGATCACGCGGCTGGCCTTCAGCCCCGGCGCGGGTTCCAGTTCGTAAAGCGTGACCACCGGCCCCGGATGGACGGCGGTGATCTGGCCCTTCACTCCGTAGTCGTCGAGCACCGCTTCCAGCATCCGGGCGTTTTCCATCAGCGCCTCTTCGGGCAGCGTATGGCGCTCCACCGTCGAGGGCGCGGCCAGCAGCGCGAGCGGCGGGCGTTCGTAGTGCGAGGCGGGACGGTCGAAGTCGAGGCTGGGCTCCGCCTCGCTGCGGGCCTGCTTCGAGGGGGCGGCCTTGCGCGCCGGCGGCACGACGACGCGCTGGCGCTCGGCACCGAAGGGGGCGGGATCGGCCGGCTCGGGATCGCCCGGCGGACGGTTGCGGCCGAGCCGCGCGGTCAGCGCCGACAGCGCCCCCAGGGGCCCGGCACCACCGGCCGCGGCGGCGCGGGCGGTGATCGCGTCGCTGATGCGGGCGTCGATCTCGTCCTGCGAGGGGGCCTGGTCGTCGTCGGCATAGTCGCGCAGCGTGTCGACCAGCTCGGGCTCGGGATCGCTGTCGCGGTCGTCGGCCTGCGGCGCCGGGGCGCCGATGCGGAAGCGGCCGATCTGGCGGCCGGCGCGCGGGCGGCCGCCGTCATCGTCGGGCAGCGCCACGTCGGCGCCCGCGGCGCCGGCGATCCGCGCGCGGCGCGCCTCGACCCGGCCGCG
>NZ_SELD02000040.1 GCF_004923205.2 Paracoccus aeridis | reverse complement strand
TCATGCGAAGGCCTGCAGCCCGGTGATGGCGCGGCCCAGGATCAGGGCGTGGACGTCGTGCGTCCCCTCGTAGGTGTTGACCGTCTCCAGGTTCGCGGCGTGGCGCATGACCTGGAACTCCTCGGAGATGCCGTTGCCGCCGTGCATGTCGCGGGCCATGCGGGCGATTTCCAGCGCCTTGCCGCAGTTGTTGCGCTTCACCACCGAGATCATCTCGGGTGCGGCCTGCGCCTCGTCCAGCAGCCGGCCCACGCGCAGCGAGGCCTGCAGGCCAAGCCCGATCTCGGTCAGCATGTTGGCGAGCTTCAGCTGGAACAGCTGCGTGTTGGCCAGCGGCCGGTTGAACTGCTTGCGGTCGAGGCCATACTGGCGCGCGGCGTGCATGCAGAACTCGGCCGCGCCCATCACGCCCCAGCTGATCCCGTAGCGGGCGCGGTTGAGGCAGCCGAACGGACCCTTCAGCCCCTCGACGCCGGGCAGCAGCGCGTCCTCGCCCACCTCGACGTCCTGCATCACGATCTCGCCCGTGACCGAGGCGCGCAGGCTCAGCTTGCCCTGGATCTTGGGCGCGGACAGGCCCTTCATGCCCTTGTCCAGCACGAAGCCGCGGATCCTGCCGCCATGCGCGTCGGACCTGGCCCAGACGACGAACACGTCGGCGATGGGGCTGTTCGAGATCCACATCTTCGTGCCGTTCAGCACGTAGCCGCCCGCGGTCTTCCGCGCCGTCGTCTTCATGCCGCCGGGATCGGAGCCCGCGTCGGGCTCGGTCAGGCCGAAGCAGCCGATGAACTCGCCGGTCGCGAGCTTCGGCAGGTACTTCATGCGCTGCTCTTCCGACCCGTAGGCGTAGATCGGGTACATCACGAGGCTCGACTGCACCGACATCATCGAGCGATAGCCCGAATCCACCCGCTCCACCTCGCGCGCGACAAGGCCGTAGGCCACGTAGGACGCGCCGAGGCCGCCGTATTCCTCGGGGACGGTCACGCCCAGGAGGCCCATGCCGCCCATCTCGCGGAAGATCTCGGGGTCGGTGCGTTCCTCGCGGTAGGCGTCGATCACGCGCGGCTGAAGCCGCTCCTGCGCGTAGGCGCGGGCCGCGTCGCGCAGCATCCGCTCTTCCTCGGTCAGCTGGTCGTTCAGGCGGAACGGGTCTTCCCAGTCGAACCGGTTCAGGTCGGGCGCGTCCTTGGGCTTGAGATCTGGCATGCGACTATCGCTCCCTTGTTTCAGGGACGGCTATCATTGCGGAGGCGCGTCACAAAACGATACGATCTGATGAATTGATGAGCGGGAGTCATGATGCACCGGGCCGCCCATACCCCCAGCCTCCAGGAATTGCGGGCGTTCGTCCTGTGCGCGCGCCTTGGATCGGCGTCGCGTGCGGGAGAGGCCATGAACCTGACGCAGGGTGCGATCAGCCGGTCCATCCGCTCGCTCGAAGACCGGATGGGGGTCAGCCTGTTCCATCGGGTCCGCCAGCGGCTTCTGCTGTCGGATGCAGGTCGCGCCATGCTCCGCGATGCCGAGGACATCCTCGACCGGCTGGACCGCTCGTCGCGGATGGTCATGGCGTTCGGGGGTAGCCGGCAGGTGCTGCGGCTGGCGGTCCTGCCGACCTTCGCGGCGATGTGGCTGATCCCCCGGCTGGCCGGCTTCGCCTCACGCCACCCGGAGATTTCGCTGGACCTGTCCTCGTCGCTGGCGCCGGTGGACTTCGACGACAGCCCCTACGATGCGGCGATCCAGCGCGCGGAGCTGGCCCGGCCGGGCACGACCGTCGTTCCGATCCTGCCGGAGCGGCTGATCGCCGTCGCCGCCCCGGGCATGGCGGTTCCCCCGGATCTCGCCGGAATTCCGCTGATCCAGCAGGCGACGCGCCCGCACTTGTGGGCTGACTGGCTCAGCGCGGCCGGTCTCGATACCGCCGGCATCAGGGGCCCGCGCTTCGAGCAGTTCGAGATGGTGGTCGCGGCCGCCAGAGCCGGTCTCGGCGTGGCGGTGTTGCCGGATATCTTCGTGCAGTCCGACCTCGCCCGCGGCGCGCTGGCGAGGGTGAGCGAGCTTCATCTCGACGGCCCGTCGCCCTACGCGCTGATCCGGCCGGCGAAGCTGTCCCCGGAGAAGGTCGAGCTGTTTTCCGCCTGGCTGACATCGCAGGCAGGCGAGGAAAGGCGCCCGCTCTGAGGCGCTTTCCCCGGTGCCTGCGCCTCAGGCGGCCCGGGCCATCAGCGCGGCCTCGATCGAAGCCTCGAGGATGTCGAGCGCCTCCGCAAGCTGGTCCATCGGGATGGTGAGCGGCGGCAGAAGACGGATGACGTTGTAGCGGGTACCGCAGGACAGCAGGATCAGCCCCCGCCTTTCGGCCTCGGCCACGATTGCAGACGTCAGCGGGGCGTCGGGTGCGTTGCCGCTGCGGTCCGTGACAAGCTCGAAGGCGTTCATCGCGCCCAGGCCGCGTACGTCGCCTACGCACTCCATTCCCTGCTGGTCGGCGATGTGGTTCAGGCGGGCACGGATCGTCTCACCGATCTCGACGGCGCGATCGCACAGCCGTTCATCCGCGATCACGTCCAGCACCGCGTGCGCCGCCGCCACGGCCAGGGGGTTTCCGGCATAGGTCCCGCCGACGCCGCCGGGGTCCGGTGCGTCGACGATCTCGGCCCGGCCGGTCACGGCCGACAGCGGAAAGCCCCCGGCAAGCCCCTTGGCCATGGTCACGAGGTCCGGGACCACGCCCGAATGGTCGAAGCCGAACATCCGGCCCGTTCGCGCCATCCCGGCCTGCACCTCGTCGGCGATCAGGACGATGCCGTAACGGTCGCAGATGTCACGCAGGGCCCGCAAGAACCCGGCCGGAGCGATCACGAAACCGCCCTCGCCCTGCACCGGCTCGATGATGATCGCGGCCACCCGTTCGGGGTCCACGGACGAGGCGAAGAGCCGTTCCAGATGCTCGAGCGCCGCAGCCTCGCTCACGCCGTGGAAGTCGTTGGGGAACGGAGCGTGGGCAATCTCGGGCGGCATGGCGCCGAAGCCCTTCTTGTAGGGCGCCACCTTCCCCGTCAGGGCCATGCCGAGCAGCGTGCGGCCGTGAAACGCCCCCGAGAAGGAGACCACGCCCGACCGCCCGGTGAAGGCCCGGGCCATCTTGATCGCATTCTCGACTGCTTCCGCGCCGGTCGTCACGAGCATCGTCTTCTTCGGGAAATCGCCGGGTGTCAGCGCGTTCAGTCGTTCGGCCAGCGCAACGTAGCTTTCGTAGGGTGCGACGTGGAAACAGGTATGGGTGAACGCTTCCGCCTGGCTGGCAACGGAGGCCATGACGCGCGGGTGACGATGGCCGGTGTTGTTGACAGCGATGCCCGCGGCGAAATCGATATAGCGGCGGCCTTCGGCGTCCCACAGCTCCGCGTTTTCGGCGCGGACGGCGTAGATGCCGCGGGTCGCCACCCCGCGCGCGACGGCGGCAGCCTTGCGGGATGAGAGTTGGTCGGTCACGGTCATCGGGCGCTCCTCGTGGTCAGTCGGCGGTACGTTAGGATCGCCCTGGACACCCGGCAAACGCGTTGTGACGCAGCGCACTCCGCAACAAGGGATCGTGCATGGCGTGACCAAAACGGGCGGATCGTCGAGGCGCAGCAAGCCGCCGAAGGCTTGATCGGATGCTCGAATCGACCTGTTCTGCAAGCCTTGGGGAAGCAGCAGGTGGACTGCCGTCCGGCCCGCACCGGCGGAGGATCACCCCGGCACCTCGGCCGCGCCGCGGTCAGCTCGCGATCGGGCGGTCCGTCGGTCCGGACCGGTTTGCAGCGCGGAACTCGGACGGCGAGACACCATACCGTGCACGGAACTGGCGTGAGAAGATCGCCTGATCGGCAAACCCGAAGCGATAGGCGACATCCGCCATCTTCATCATGCCCGGCATCTCCAGCATGTCCCGCGCGGCGCGCAGGCGTTCTTCGCGTATGCACTGGGACACGGTGCGGCCGGTGTCGGCGAAGATCGAATGCAGGTAGCGCAGGGAGATGCCGCAGCCCCGCGCGACCGCCTGCGGGTCGAGGGTACTGTCCCCCAGCCGCTGGCGGATCAGCGACTCTGCACGCCGAAGATGCGCCGCGCGCACCAGACTGCTGGCGCTGAGCGAGATCTCGGCATGGCGGTCGAGCGCGAGGGCCAGCATCTCGATGATGTGCCGCCCGATCACCTCGGCGGCGGCATCGTCGAGCTGCATCGTATGGGCGCGCCTGATCGTCTCGATCAGGAGGGCGCCCACGCCCTCGGACCCGTCGACGTTCAGCGCGCACAGCCGGTCCGGCTGACGGATGCGGTCGTTCAGCGCCTGATAGCTGACCTTCATGGCGCACAGGCTGTTGGGCCGGTCATAGGTGAAGCGGTAGGGCTCGTCGCCGTTTTCCAGGAAGAAGCTGCCCGGATTGCACAGGATGTCGCGGCCAAGCTGCCGGAACCGCACGGCCGAGGCGAACGGCATGGCGATCAGGAACTCTCCCGTCTGCAGGCCGCGGGTGTGATCGTGCGTGCGTTCGTATTCACAGGCCTCGGAATCGAGATGCGTCAGGAGGACCGGCCCGATCTGGCGCCGCTCCATCACCCCCTGGAAGCCTTCCGGCGAGCGAAACCGGATATCCAGCGGAAAGTAGGCGCTGGCGATGATCGACGCCCATCTGTTGGCCCGGTCCGAGGCCGGCACGGCACCAATGCCATCACGCTGCACGTCCATGCTGTCCTCCCCTCCAGCACGTCTCCGGCGATCAGGATAGGAAGCCCGAAGACGGGAGTGAAACCCTTTCTTGGCCGCGGGACAGCTTGTGCGCCCAGCGACAAGAGATCCGGCGCAGCCTGAAAAACCGGGCGCGCGGCTGCGCTCTGCGACAAGAAACCCGGCAGCGTGGCGCAATACCGGGGCACCGGCGCCGCTTTACCAAAAGGTGACGGGCAGGCGCCGCCGAGGGCGTCAGGGACGACCGCGCCGCAGACGGTGCCTCACCTGACGGGTGCCGGCCATTCACCGGGAGGAAGACATGACGAAACACAAGGTCGATCCGATCACGCTGTCCGTGGTCCGCGGCGTTCTGGAAACCACGCAGCGCGAGATGACGCTGACGCTCGAGCAGACGGCCCGCAGCTCGGTCTTCAACCTCGCGCATGATTATTCGACGGCGCTGTTCAACCACACGCCCGAGATGATCCTGCAAGGGCAGGACATCCCCATCCACCTGGGCAGCCTGATCCCGGCGATGAAGTCTGTCGCACGCTACTTCGAGGGCGAGATCCACGACGGCGACCTGATCCTGCACAACGACCCGTCCTATGGCGGCAGCCACCTGATCGACACCTGCATGTACATGCCGGTCTTCCACGAAGGCGAGCTGGTCTTCTGGACGGTCTGCAAGGGCCATCTGACCGACATCGGCGGCCCGGTCCCCGCGGGCTATAACCCCAATGCGACCGAGATCTATGCCGAGGGCCTGCGCATCCCGCCCCTGAAGATCTGGGACCGGGGCAAGCCGCGCCACGACGTCCTGAACATGATCCTGATGAACATGCGCGCGCGCCGCGACCAGGAGGGCGACTTCAACGCCCTGATCGGGGCCTGCCAGGTCGGGGCGCGCAACCTGACCAACCTCATGAAGAAATACGGCAAGCAGACGGTGCTGGACTGCATCGACGCGCTTCTGGACATGGCCGAGGCGCACATGCGCAAGCTGATCGCCGAGGTGCCGGACGGCACCTATTCCGGGACCGCCGTGCTCGAGGATGCGGGCCACGGCTTCGGCGACTTCGACATCACCGCCACGGTCACGATCACCGGCGACAACTGCCATATCGAGGTCAGCTCGCCCCCGCAGATCCCCTACTTCATCAACAGCTACGAAGGGAACAGCCATTCCGGGGTGTATCTGGGCCTGATGATGTTCGCCCAGCTTCCGCCGCCCTACAACGAAGGGCTCTACCGCTGCGTGACGACCGACATGGGCCCCATGGGAACGCTCTGCAACGCCAGGTCCCCCGCGCCGCACATGAACTGCACGACCACCCCGATGGAGACGCTGACCGACGCCGTCCGGCTGGCCTTCGAACAGGCGGCGCCGCAGAAGGTCTCGGCCAGCTGGGGCCATGCGAACGGCTGCAACATCGCCGGCTGGGACAAGCGCCACGACGAGGAATACGTGACCATGGTGCTGGCCTCGATCATCTCGGGGGCGGGCGCCACGTCCAGCCAGGACGGGTGGCACGCGGTCGGGCCGGAATGCTGCTTCGGCGCGCTGACCTCGGGTGACATCGAGATGCTGGAACACAGCTATCCGATCATCATCCACCGCTATTCGCTGATGGAGGATTCGGGCGGGGCGGGCAAGTTCCGCGGCGGTTCGGGCACCTGCTGGGAGGTCGAGCCGATGGACGGGCCGATGACGCTGGTGACCTTCGGCGACGGGCGGCGCATCCCGGCCATGGGCGCGGCGGGCGCGCGGTCGGCGATGGTCAGGCCCAAGGTCGGCCGGCTCGAGGTGACGCGCGACGGCGAGACCCAGGTCATCACCGAGAACGTGATCGAGACGATCCAGCCCGGCCAGCGCGCGGCCAACCACAATCCCGGCGGCGGGGGGTACGGCAACCCGTTCGAGCGCGCCGTCGAGAAGGTCGTCGAGGACGTCCGAAACGGCCTCGTCAGCCTTGAAGGGGCGCGGCTGGATTACGGCGTCGTCATCACCGACCGCGAGACGCTGACCGTCGATCACGACGCGACCGCAAGGCTGCGCGACGCCTGACGCGCCCGGCATCCCGCTTTCTCCGGCCCCGGCGCCTTGGCGGATCGGGTCCGGCACCCCGCAAAGGAACACCCCATGCACAACCAGTATCGGCTCGGCATCGACGCCGGCGGCACCTTCACGGACTTCATCCTCGCAGACCGCAAGGGCGACGTCCGGATCTTCAAGGCGCTTTCCACCCCGAACGATCCCACGCAGGCCATCCGCAACGGCCTTGCCGTGATCGAGGAGGAAACCGGGCTCAGCCCGACCGAGATCATCTCGAACGCCGATCTCTGCATCAACGGCACGACGGTCGGCCTGAACGCGCTGATCACCCACAACGGTGCGAAGACCGGCCTGATCGCCACCAGGGGCCATGAGGACAGCATCGAGATCCGGCTGGGCCACAAGGAGGACGGCTACCGCTACGATCCCGACTATCCGCCGGCGACGATGCTGGTGCCGCGCTACCTGCGCCGCGGCGTCAGCGAGCGGGTGCTGTCGAACGGCACGGTCCACACGCCGCTGAACGAGGACGATGTCCGCGACGCCTGCAGCCACTTCCTGCGCGAGGGGGTGAGTTCGGTCGCGATCAGCTTCGTCTGGTCGGTGCTGCGGCCCGAGCACGAGCTGCGCGCGGCCGAGATCGTGCGCGAGATGATGCCGGATGTGCGGCTGACCGTGGGCAGCCAGCTCTACCCGCAGGTGCGCGAATACACCCGCACCTCGACCGCGGTCGTGAATGCCTATCTCGCGCCGATCCTGCAGCGTTACGTGGAAAAGGTGGACGCGTATTTCCGCGAACTCGGCGCGCGCCATCCGGTGCGGTACTTCCAGTCGAATGGCGGCCTGGCGCTGGGGCGGGTCGTGTCGGACCAGTCGGTGTACGCGATCAACTCGGGCCCCGCATCGGCGCCGCAGGCCGCGCTGTGGCTGGGCGAGCCGTGGGGGATGCGGGACATCATCACCGTGGACATGGGCGGCACGTCCTTCGACATCACGCTGACCCGCGACGGGCGGGCGAACGTGTCCAAGGACATCGACTTCCTGCGCTACCGGATCGGGATCCCGATGATCCAGGTGGAAACCCTTGGCGCGGGCGGCGGCTCGATCGGCTGGATCGACAGCATGGGGCTGATGCAGATGGGCCCGCAATCGGCCGGGTCCGAGCCGGGTCCGGCCTGCTACGGCCGCGGCGGCGAAAAGCCGACCACCACCGACGCCAATCTGGTGCTGGGCTACCTGAACCCCGAGGGGCTGGTCGGCGGGCGGCTGCCCCTGGATGCCGCAAAGGCGCGGGAGGCGATCAGGACGCACCTGGCCGACCCGCTGGGGATCAGCGTGGAAAAGGCCGCCTACGGCATGTTCACCATCGTGAACAACAACATGGTGAACGCCATTCGCCGCGTGTCCGTCGAACGCGGCTACGACCCGCGCGACTTCGTCCTGAACTGCGCGGGCGGCGCCACGGCCGCCCATATCACGGCGCTGGCCCGCGAGATGGGGACGCGGCAGATCCTGATCTCGAAACTCGCCTCCGGGCTGTGCGCGTTCGGCCAGATCCTGTCGGACGTGAAGTACAACTACATGGCCCCGGTCGCGGCGCGTCTGGAAGGAGCCGACTCGGCCGCACGGCTGGACGCGCTGTTCGACGGGCTGGAATCCCGCGGGCGGAGCGACCTGAGGGACGACGGCTTCACCGATGACCAGATCTCGATCCGCCGCAGCCTCGACATGCGCTACGTGGGGCAGGTCCATGAATGCACCGTCGGCATCGATGCCTTCGAGGTGACGGAGGAGGCGCTGGAACGGCTGAAGGCCGCGTTCCACGCCCGCCATGAGGAACTCTACACCTATTCCGAGCCTCACAGCGCGGTCGAGGTCGTGAACGTCGAAAGCGCCATCACCGGCGCCGTCGACAAGCCGGGCCGCATGACCCTTCCCCCGGGACGGGGCGCCGCCACGGCGCGGATCGACACAAGGCAGATGATCTTCAGCCCGGACGGCCGCGCGCAGGCGACGCCCGTCTATGACGGCGCGCTGCTGGGCGCGGGCGACAACATCAGCGGCCCCGCGGTCATCCAGGAGGTGACGACCACCATCGTCATCGAGCCGGGCTGGACCGCCCGCCTCGACCCGAACGGCGCCTACCTGATCACCACCGACGACAGCGCATCAGCGGCCTGACCCTTCGGGCCGCCGCGGCGATCCGCCGGGGCGGCCTGCATCCCTTGCCCCACAAGGAGTTGCCATGACCCGCGTCGGCCCCTCTGTGCCGAAAGGGACGCCGGTCCAGCGCGACGGGTGACGGCCGATCCACCGGCTGCCTTGCGACACGCGGGGCAGGAAGGCAGCCGATCCGCGCCCCGCAACGCAGTCCGTAGCCATAAATCTCAGGGAGGAGACCCAATCATGGCTGGAACCATGGACGTCAAGACCGACGCGGGAGAGGACCTGGCATTCGCCAGCCGCCCTGTCCCGTCCGACCGCCGCATCGCCCGACTGCCGCTCACCATGGCATGGTGGTCGGTCTGTTCGGCGATGTTCTACCTCTTCGTCGCGGCTTCGCTGGCACTGGCCTACGGATCGTGGAACGCGATCATCGGCATGGCGCTGGCGGTCGTGTCCTACGCGGCGGTCAACGCCGTGCTGGTGCGGCATTCGATCCGCACCGGCCTGTCGGTCTCGCTGTTCTCGCGCATCCTTCTGGGACAGACCGGGGCCGCCATCGCGACGCTGATCTTTTTCGCGACGGCGATCTATTACGCGGTGTTCGAAGGATCGGTCATCGCCGTGGCGCTGAAGGACTACACGGGGATCGGCTATCCGGTCGCCGCGCTGATCGTCGTGGTGTATTCGGTCGCGCTGATCTTCGGGTCGATCCAGAACTTTCTCGACAAGTTCAACGCCATCCTCCTTCCGTTCTACGCGGTCGGTCTGGCGGCGGCGATCGGCCTGACCATCGCGGCATACGGCTATTCAGACGCCTGGCTGCGGCTTGGCCCGGCGAATGGCGCCGCCAGCGCCGGCGGCGTCTGGGGCTGCTTCGTTGCCTACATGGGCGTGTGGGTCCTGATGATGTACACCTATGACTATGCCCGCTTCGGCAGGATCGAAGACGTGGATTATCACGCCAGGATCAACTTCGGCGCACCCTTCTTCCTGGTGACGTTCTTCATCAACGGCCTGGCCGGCATCTTTCTGGCGGCGAGCCTGCCGACAGAAGGCGAGGTCAGCGAGCTCTCGGTGGTCTTCGCCCTGATCAAGGTGATGGGGCTGGCCGGCCTGCTGTTCGTGTGGATATCGCAGACGCGGATCAACACAGCCAACTACTACCTTGCCGCAGTGAACATGGAGAGCTTCGCCCAGACTGCCCTCGGCGTCAGGGCGCCGAAGGTCGTCTGGGCCTGCGTGGTCGGCGTCATCGCCTATGTGCTGATGATGGCGGACGTCTTCGCCTACATCCTGCAGGCGCTGGCGTGGCAGGGGATCTTCGTGGTCGCCTGGGTGGCGATTGCTCTTGTCCACATCCTGTCCGAAAGCGCTTCGGAGACCGACCACGACCGCACCCGCGCCCGGCTGTCCGAAACTCCCGCTATCCGCGCCGCCGGCACCGGGGCGTGGTTCCTGGGTGCTGCGGCAGGTCTCGCGCTGCATTTCGCCGGCGGCGCTTGGGCAAGCTGGTCCGCCCCGGCGACATTCGTCGTCGCATCCGTGACGTATGCCCTGATGTCGCACCGCGGCGCCAAGACGGCGATCGCCCGGCATTGACCCAACATCGAGGCTGCCCGCGCGGATCGCGGGCAGTCTCGGCACCTGTCCGGCCTCGGCCTGGCGCCTCTTCGTGGACTCACCGACAAGAGGTTCCTTCGCCCGTGCTGCCGCAGCAGCCGCGCGCAGACCCACCGAGAGGCTGAGGTCGCGGCAGCGATGTAGGCCTGCAGGTCGGATAAGCGCCAGCGGGAAGGAGTGGCCCACCTCGATGTCGCGACAGAATATCTTCATGTCGACGAAGCGGCGGAAAATGGTGCCCGGAGCCGGATTCGAACCAGCGACACGCGGATTTTCAATCCGCTGCTCTACCAACTGAGCTATCCGGGCCCCGGTCGCGATGCGGCGGCGATGCCGCGCGAGGTGGGGCGTAACTAGACAACGGCGGAAGCGCTGTCCAGCCCGAATCGTCGGCGAACCGTCTGGCCGCGCGCACCTCGGGCGGGCGTCATTCGTCGCGCGTCGAGGGCGGGACAGGCTCGCCGGGGATGGCGTAGTCGCCGCGCAGCCACTTGGCCAGGTCCACGTCGGCGCAGCGGCGCGAACAGAAGGGGCGGTATTTCGGGTCGGCGTCCTTGCCGCAGATGGGACAGGCCATCAGCGCCCCTCCCCTGCCGCCGCCGCCAGGGCCTGTAGCGGCACCCGGTCGCGCTTGCGGCTCAGTTCGTAAAGCCCCAGCGCGGTCCACCCGATCAGCGTCGTCTCCGTCCCCTCGGCGCGGAACGCCGCGCGCAGCGCCTGGTCCAGCGTGCCGCGGTCGCGCTTGGGGATCGGGGCGAAATCGATCACCACCTGCCCGCCGAGGCCGCGCAGCCGCAACTGCCGCGGCAGGTCGCGGGCAAGGGCGATGTTCGCCTTCAGCGCGGCGGCGGGGGACGTGTCGGCGCCGGTGTTCACGTCCACGGCGACCAGCGCGCGGGTCGGCTCGATCACGGCGCGGCCGCCGCCGGGCAGGGCCACGTCGGGCGACAGGAGCGTCTCGACCGCGTCGGTGACGCCATGGGCGTCGAACGCGCCCTCGCCGTCGTCGATCGCGTCCGGGGGCGGGTCGGCCCAGTCGATCCAGGCCGCGCGCCACGGCGGCTCGGCGTCCAGCAGCAGTTCCGGGCCGCCCTGCGCGTCGGCCGTGACCTGCACGGAGAGCTGCGCGAGGTCGGCCAGCTCCGCCGCGATCTCGTCGTCGTCGGCCAGCGCCGCGGCGGTGCGGATGACGAAGCCCATCCGGTCGGGCGATCCCGCCCCTGCCAGCGCGGCCTCGCCCAGCGCCACCAGGCGTTCGCGTTCGGCGTCGTCGCGGATGCGGCGCGAGACGTTGACGCCCGGCGCGCCCGGCGTGGCGATCGCGCTGCGGCCGCGGAACAGGACGCGCTGGGTGACGGGAACGGCCTTGCCGTCCTCGGCCACGCCGGTCACCTGCACGATCAGCGACTGCCCTTCGGCCAGGCCCTTCGCCTCGCGCAGGAAGCCGCGCTGGCCCTCGGGCAGGCGCAGGAACACGCCGCCCTGTCCCTTGACCAGCCGGTCCACGACCGCGCGGCAGACCGCGCCCGGCGGCAAAGGCGTCAGCGCGGATGCGTCGAGCGCCAGATCCTCGATCCGTCCGTCGACCATCAGCGCGGCGGCCTCGCGCCCCCACAGATGCCCCAGGACGACCTGCGTGCCCTTCATGCGCGCCCCCTGATCCCGACCGCGGCCAGGAGCGCCGCGGTTTCCGCAAGCGGCAGGCCCACGACGGCGGTGAACGATCCCTGGATCCACGGCGCGAAGGCCGCGGCCGGTCCCTGGATGCCGTAGCCGCCCGCCTTCCCGCGCCAGTCGCCGCCGGCGACGTAGTCCGCGATCTCAGCCGGGGTCAAAGGCCGGAACCGGACCGTGGTCTCGACCAGCCGGTGGCGGCTCCGGCCCGCGTGGACCAGCGTGACCGATGTCATTACCTTGTGCCGCCGCCCGGACAAAAGCCGCAGGAACACGGCCGCCTCGTCCGCGTCGGCGGGTTTGCCCAGGATGCGCCGCCCCGCCGTCACGATCGTGTCGGCCGCCAGCACAGCCTCGCCGGCCGCGCACGGCACCGCGAGCGCCTTTTGCGACGACATGCGCCGCGCATAGTCGCGCGGCGGCTCGCCCTTCAGGGGCGTCTCGTCGATGTCGGCGGGGGTCACGGCGTCGGGAACGATGCCGATCTGGGCGAGCAGGTCCAGGCGCCGCGGGCTGGCCGAGGCCAGCACGAGCCGCGGCCGGTCCGTGCCGCGGATGACGTCACTTGAAGCGGTAATTGATCCGCCCCTTGGACAGGTCGTAGGTGTTCATCTCGACCTGCACCTTGTCGCCGGCCAGAACGCGGATGCGGTTCTTCCGCATCTTGCCTGCCATATGCGCGATGATCTCATGGCCGTTTTCGAGCTCGACCCGGAATGTCGCGTTGGGCAGGAGTTCCGTCACGACGCCGGGGAATTCGAGCATCTCTTCCTTGGCCATGATCTCTCCTGAAAGCGTCCCGCGCAGCTGCGGGCCGCTGCGATATGCGACCAGACCGAGGTTTTTTCAAGCGGATTCGGCAGGGGGCCGGCCCGGCCCTTTCCGGGCGGGCGGAGTATCCCGCGGGGCCCCGGGGGCGTGAAGCCCCCGGCGCACCATCTCATGCGAAGGCCTGCAGCCCGGTGATGGCGCGGCCCAGGATCAGG
>NZ_SELD02000039.1 GCF_004923205.2 Paracoccus aeridis | reverse complement strand
CAGGCTGCTGATTTAGTCAGGACTGGGCGGAACGTTTTCCTCGTGGTCTGGCTTGGATGCCGACTGGGTAGTCGTCGATTTCCTCCACGCCTGGTCCCTTGGGCATTCTTCTTCCTCTATGCCCCCAGAAGCCGTGGCAACCGGGCCAGGTTGCTGGCGGCCATTGTCAGGATGAAGCGCGACCTCACCCGTTCAACGCCACGATAGACGGTCTGGGCCATGCCGCCGATGGTCTTGGCCCAGCCGAAGGGCTCCTCGATCCGCTTTCGATGCTTGATGGACAAGGCATAGCCCTTGTGTCGAGTGGTTCGTCCGTCGATTGCGGAATGCCGCGCTTTTTGGGCGACATGCGGAGTGACGCAGGCCCCGCGCAGATCGGCCACGAAGCCAGCGGCATCATAGGCCTTGTCAGCGCCCACCGTCAGTTTCCGGGTTGAGCCTGGGGAGTGACGATGCAGCATATCGAGCGCAGCCTTCCGTTCGGCATGGCCATCGGCCTGGGTCAGGTCGCCCTGAACGATCAGTCCATTCCGGTTCTCCATCAGAGCATGCCCCATGAAGCAGAGCACGGCACTCGCGCCGGGGGCTTTCTTGTAAAGCCGCGCCTCCGGGTCGGTCGTAGAGGCATGGGTCGCGTTGGAGCGCTTCTCGCCTTTGAAGTCGACCTCGGCATTTCGGCTGCGATGGGTGGTGCGGGGCATCGGGGCAATCTCGGGGTTGGTCTCGGCAGTTTGATTGTCGGGGGTGTCACCATGGGCGGGCGGACCGCCAGGGCCCTCGTCGTCGGGCGGCGTGCCCTCTGCCTTGGGCTTGAAGCTTTTCATCGACGCCCAGGCCTTGATCAGCGTGCCGTCGACCGAGAAGTGATCATCCGACAGGAGTGGCGCCACTTCGCGATGGGCCAGGATCGCCGCCATGACCTTGCGCGACATCTCGGTCGTCAGCAGCCGGTCGCGGTTCTTCGAGAACACCGTTGGCACCCAGACCGCATCATCGATGCCCAGACCCACGAACCAGCGGAACAAGAGGTTATACTGCATCTGCTCTATCAACTGCCGCTCGGAGCGGATCGAGAACAGGATCTGGATCAGGCTGGCCCGGATCAGCCGCTCCGGTGGGATCGAGGGGCGGCCGAAATCAACATAAAGACGGTCGAATTCATCATCGAGGCTGGCGAGCGCGTCATTCACGACCTGTCGGATCTTGCGCAAAGGGTGCCGCGCAGGGATGCGGTCCTCAAGATCAACATAGCTGAACAGCGACCCGCTCGTCTCGTCCGCTCCGCGCATGATCACTCCCACTGTCTTCCTGCCAGCGATGAATCATGTTCTGCAAACTACGTC
>NZ_SELD02000038.1 GCF_004923205.2 Paracoccus aeridis | reverse complement strand
GAAAGTTGGTGATGCCCTGAGGGGCGGCATATCATGGCGGTGTTCACGCGCCGTCAATTCTCAGCCGAGAAAGGGATATGCCACATGCCAGAGACTACCATCACCCAGCTGCCCGATCCATCCGGATTCAGCGCCGATCCCTTCACCGATATTATCCGTGACGGCGCGCGCAAGTTGATCGAACAGGCAATCCACGCGGAGTTGGCGGTGCTGATGGCCGCCTTTTCCGCCGAGAAGCTGGAGAATGGCACATCACGCCTGGTGCGCCATGGTTACCTGCCGGAACGCGAGGTGATGACCGGGATTGGCCCCGTGCCGGTGAAAGTGCCGCGGGTGCGCGATCGCAAGCCCGGTGAGGATAAGATCACCTTCACGCCCAGCATCCTGCCGCGATACCTGCGCAAGGCGAAATCGGTCGAGGAGCTGCTGCCTTGGCTTTACCTCAAGGGCGTCAGCACGGGGGACTTCAGCGAGGCGCTGGCGGCGCTTCTCGGCCCAGACGCCCCCGGGCTTTCCGCCAAGACGATCACGCGGCTGAAGGCCGACTGGTGGACCGACTATGAAGCCTGGCAAAAGCGCGACCTGAGCCATCGGCGCTTTCTCTACATCTGGGCCGACGGGGTGTATTTCAAACCGCGCATGGCTGAGGAGAAGCAATGCGTTCTGGTGATCGTCGGGGCCGATGAATATGGCCGCAAGGAGCTTCTGGCGATGATCGACGGCTTCCGCGAAAGCGCTGAGAGCTGGCGTGAGCTCTTGCTCGATCTGAGGTGCCGGGGCCTGAAGCAGGATCCGAAGCTGGCCATCGGCGACGGTGCGCTCGGGTTCTGGACCGCCCTGCGCGAGGTCTTCGCCACCACACGCGAGCAGCGGTGTTGGGTCCACAAGACAATGAATGTGCTGAATGCACTGCCAAAGTCGCTGCAGGACAAGGCCAAGAGCCATCTCCATGACATCTGGCAGGCGGAAACCAAGGCCGAGGCCGGCGCCGCCTTCGACTTTTTCGTCGAAACCTACGGCGTCAAATACGACAAGGCCGTTGCCAAGCTGGTCAAGGATCGCGAGGCCTTGCTGACCTTTTACGACTACCCGGCCGAACACTGGAAACACATCCGGACATCCAATCCAATTGAAAGCACCTTCGCGACCGTTCGGCACCGCACGAAACGCACCAAAGGATGCCTCAGCCGCAGGACCGGACTGGCCATGGCTTTCAAGCTGATGATGTCGGCGCAGGGGAAATGGCGCAAACTCGACGGCCAGAACCGCCTGCCGGAGATCATCCAGGGGATTGAGTTCCGCGACGGCCTCCGTCAACTTCAAGCCGCCGCCTGATCAGGCGTCACCAACTTTTGCCCATATCTCCGCCCTGATGAACGCAATGCTGCCTGGTTGTTCAGATGGGGTATTCGGCTGGCGTCCCATCTAGACCACTATCCAAGTCAGCTTGCCAACTGCGATCCTGTATAAGTTATGTTGGGATTTCCGCGTTTCGTGCGGAGATTTCAACACGATTGATCGGACGCCTCAGGTGCTTTCAGGCGGCTATATACGGTCGGTCAGATGGCCGCTTGGATCGAGTGTCGGTCTCGTAGGTTGCGCGCCCCCGCAACCATTTCTACGATTTTGCACGATATTCTACGACAGAGTACGATCTGCAACGACGCAGCACTACGCTAGAGCCTGATTGCTCTCACTGAACCCGCAATCAGAAGATGCAGCGACGCTCTTCCGTTGCGCCGATACTTCCGCTAGCTTCGTCAATTTTGTTGACCGCTTCTCGAAGCTGAAAATCGTCGTAATTTTCTACGATTTTGCGTGCGACAGCCAGAGTAGCCTTGTTATCCACGGCACCTAGAAGCGATTTTACATAGGCTCGCTTGCTGTTGATTGGCTCTGCCTGTGTTTTTTCAGGATCAAGGCCGATACGGCGGCAGACGTTTGGAAGTTGGGGCGCTGAAACCTCACGCCACAGCACCTCTGCGCATTGATCGCGCAGTGCCTCCCAATCGACAGGTCGTGCCGTCATTCTGCTCTCACTCGCCCTCTAATCCCGCCTGCGGTCGGCCAATCGGAAACATATCCTCGCCGTAGTGGTGCAGCTTGACGTGATGGCTGCGGCAGAGCCACCGCACGTTCAAGGGTTCGTCGTATCGGTCGTGGTGGGCATCGACCCTTGCCGCGCCACAGACCTCGCAGCCCTGCTTTTCCAGTGCGCCGGACATGAGCGCCCGCTGAACCGCGAGATGGGCCTGAGACTTCGGCAGGTTGGTGCGGCGCCAGTTCGTCTGGCGAGTCTCGCTTTTCAGCGACGGGGGGCGCGGAGGCTTTGGATCATCCGTCATCACGCCGCCGCTGCTTGCCGGCCCAAGGTGCGATACACGGTCGGCCGCGAAATCGAGAACACCTCCGCCAGATCACTGATGGAATACTCCCCGGTGTCATACATGCGCCGCAGCTCCTGCTGCTGGCGCTCTGACAGCTTCGGCTTTTTACCGCGCAGCTTACCCTTGGCGCGGGCCACAGCCATGCCCTCGCGGGTCCGCATCCGAATGAGGTCTGCTTCGAACTCGGCAAAGGTCGCCAGGATGTTGAAGAACAGCTTGCCCATTGGGTCGGTGGGATCATGGATTGAGGTGCCAAGCTGAAGCTTGATCCCACGCGCGGCCAGCTTGTCGGCAATGTCACGGGCGTCGGGGACAGAACGCGCCAGCCGGTCCAGCTTCGGCACAACCAGCGTGTCACCTTCCCGCAAAGCTGCAAGCGCCTGATCGAGACCAGGGCGGGCGCGGTTTGTGCCGGTAAAGCCGTAGTCGGTGTAGATACGATCGGAGGCAACCCCGAAGCTGCAAAGGATGCCCTTCTGCGCAGCAAGGTCTTGTTTGTCGGTGGAACAGCGGGCGTAGCCGATCAAAATCTGTGTCATGCCCCGATCTGTAACAGTAGCCGCCCCTTCATTGCAAAAAATATCGGACCATTCATCTGAGATTTCGTCCTGCCAGCAAATGCTGGCCTTCGATGGGGCTGTTCAGGGGCAATCTCGCCGTCCTCTCAACGATCCCCTTGCGGACGCTTTCGCGGACGCTCTGGACATCCTCCTTGCGGTCGCGCGCAAGGACAGGCGCCGCAAGGCGGTGGTGTCCTGGCCGTGCTTTGGCACGTTCTAGAGGAGGGCGTGCCGCTCACTCGCGCCACCGCCGCCGGGACAAAGGGGTTTTTCAACAGCCCGACCGTTTTCAGGCGGCCCGAAACCTAGCATCCACACACGCTATGCGGTAGTTGGCGGCCCAGCCCGGCAAGAGGGCCTCGCGACCGAAGGGAAGCCCCGTGCGAGGCGAACAGAAGAAGCACAAAATAAATCATTTCGAAGCGTTTGAACTGTATTGACGTTCTCAAACAGTTCTGACACTGTTAAACCTGTTCGGGCACCATGACAGTTCACATGGAGCCAAAAACGCTTAAGAACGGCCTCCATCGCTGGATGGAGGAAAAGATGCAGAAAGACCGCTGGCACGTGATTTACGAGGATCGGTTCAGAGAGAAGATAGCGGATGGCTGGTCGGTCCTGGTCTTGTGCGCGCAGGATGCTGAGAGGATACGCTCCTCTTGGGTAGGTCAGTGGCAGGTGTTTTGCGTATCACCTGACCGTGCTGATCGACTGATTGTAGTGCAAAAAAAGAACATGGATCCAAAGCTTATCCTCTCTGCCCATGGCGTGACGAGTTTTCTTATGGACCTTGGAATTACAGTGGCAGCAGTCCCGATGGTAAAGGGCGAGACTGTTGAGATTACGCACGACGGGCAAGTTCTGGTGGGTCACGACCCTAACTAGCCTGCTGGCCGTAACCACTCCGGCGGCTGCTGATAGTCTAGTGATGAGCTTCCGGTCGGACGGTGCGTTCGGCCGCGCTGAAACCCACCGAGGTTTCGCAAAACACTATGGTCCTGGCGGTGTTCTGATCCTGCCAGAACGTGTGGCCGTTCCGCAAACGGCTGCGATTGATGCCGGCGATGTCAGGGTGCCTGCACCGATCCGGCCGCGCGGCGAAGTTCTGAAAGCGATCCATGAAACGGCGCTGCGCTATGCCGGTGATCCGGTGTTGCGCTCCGTCGAAATGAGCGTGACCGATTGGGTCTTTTTCTTCCAAGCTAATGTTGAGATTGAAAGCGCCTACAATCACGCGGCGGTTTCAAGAGTAGGCGCAATCGGTCTCGGGCAGCTAATGCCTGACACCGCCAGCACGCTCGGCGTTGATCCGCACAATGTCCACCAAAATCTAGACGGCTCTGCCCGTTATCTCCTGATGCTCATGCGAAAATTCGGCTCTCCCGAATTGGCGCTAGCTGGCTATAACGCCGGTCCCGGTGCAGTAGAGAAATACCAAGGAATCCCGCCCTACCGGGAAACAGTCGGCCATGTTTCAAAGGTAATGGCCGTTTTTAATCGGCTCAAAGGAGAATCTGCATGAGCAAGACACTGGTTTATCTCGGCATTATCGCCATTGCGGCGGTGATGCTGGGCGGCGATCCGGCTATGGCGCAGTCCATCGATCTGTCGCCGGTGACTAACCTGCTGCAAGGGATCATCGACACGATCACGGGTCCGCTCGGCATCGCCATCGCGACCCTCGCGGTGGTCGGCGTCGGGATAAGCTGGCTGTTCGGCATCATCGACTTCCGCCAAGCGATGTTCGTCGTCGTTGCGATTGCGATTGTCGCTGGTGCCGCGACCATCACTTCCGCGATCTGGGGCGCGCCGTAAGATGGCGGAACGGTCTCCGGTTTTCCTCGGTCTCATCCGGCCTCCCCGACTTCTCGGGTTGCCGATCTTCTATGCGATGCTGTGGATTTTCGGGACCGTTCTCGTCCTGATCTGGTCTCAGTCGCTGCTGACCTTCGTGGTGGCGGCTGCGGCCTATCCCGCGCTGTGGATGGCGGCGGAATGGGACCCGAACTTCATGGAAGTGATCCGGGTGGTGTCACAGAACACGCGCCCGACCAAGAACCGCGACGTCTGGGACGGAGACAGCTATGCCCCGTGACTTCGATGAACGCGGCCCTGCAGCCGTTTCGATGTTGCCGAAGTTCACTGGCAAGGAAGCGCGGCTGGCCTTGCATCTTCCCTATGTGCGGTTGGTCGATGATCGGACGATCCGCACGCGCGGCAACGAATTTTTCCAGTGCCTGCGGGTCACTGGCCTCAACAGCTTCACCGCTGACGACGCCGATCTGGACAAGGCGCGGGCGATCTTCGCGACGATCATCGCCCAAGCTGGCGCAGGATTCAGCTTCTACGTCCACAAGGTTTCGCGCGCGGTCGATCTCGCTGCAAAGCCCATTCATGATCGCGGCTTCGCCGGCGCGGTTGATGAGCGCTGGTCACGCCATCTGGCCGCGGCCGGCCTGCGCGACCGGACACTGACGATCACCGTCATCAAGCGCCCGGTCGGGGTGTCGCGTATCCCGTTGCTGCGGCGGCTCTCGGGCCCGACGATGCAGGCGCAGGCCGAAGGGCAGGTTCGTCAGCTCGAAGAAGTCATGAAGTTCCTCGCGCAGAGCTTCACGGGGATGGACGCGCGTGTTCTTACCGCGTCCTCGGGTGAGTTGCTCGGCTTTCTGGAATCCATCAACACGGGGATCGAGCTGCCGACGTACCCGCGCGGTGGCATCGGAGCACCGTCCATTGTGGCGGATGATGTGGCGAACGCCCGGATCAGCTTCAAAGGCGGCAGGTTCTATGTGACCGGCGGATCGGTGTCGGATCGGGTCGGGCAGATTTTCGCGGTGAAAAACTACCCGCGCCAGACCTACTGCACGATGTTCGACGACCTGGCATTGCCGCTCGACATGGTGGTTACGCACAGCTTCACACCAGTCAACTCGACGGTCATGGCGGACCGCATCCGTCGCCAGATCCACATGATGCGGTCGGCCGAGGATGCGGCGATCTCGCTGCAACAGGAACTGGTAGCCGCAGCCGACGATCTGGCCTCACAAAGGCTGATCTTTGGCGACCACCACATGACGGTCGCGGTGTTCACCGACAGCGAAAGCAAGCTGGACACGATCGCTGCTGAAATCCGCAACATCGCCGCCGCCTCGGGCGTGAAGATGCTGACCGAACCCTATGCGGCCCGCGCGCATCTGTTCGCGCAGCATCCGGGCAATGCGGCTTATCGCGCCCGCCGCGCCGCGATCACCAACATGAACTTCGCGGACATGGCGGCGCTGCACCGGACCCCGTTGGGGAAAGCCCCCTACGAGACGCCGTGGGGCACCCCGATGGCGATTTTCCCTACGCCGGAGCGGTCGGCCTTCCGATTCTCGTTCCACGAGCGCGGCCAGCCCTCGGCGGAGCCGACGAGCGGCCACACGATCATTCTTGGCCGTTCCGGCTCAGGAAAGTCGGTGCTGGCGACCTTCCTGATGGCGCAGGCCCGGCGGGCGGGCGCCCGCATCTTCGCCTTCGATTACCGCTACGGGCTGGAAATGGGGCTGCGCGCACTCGGGGGCAGCTACAAGACAATCCGCGGCGGACAGTCCACGGGGCTGAACCCGCTGTGGGTGGAAACCGATGCCTCAGGCCGGGAATGGCTGACCGACTGGCTGGTGACGCTGCTGGAATCGCGCGGACCGCAGC
The DNA here is from genome assembly GCF_004923205.2 of Paracoccus aeridis. GTDB lineage: Bacteria > Pseudomonadota > Alphaproteobacteria > Rhodobacterales > Rhodobacteraceae > Paracoccus > Paracoccus aeridis. The sequence goes on along the minus strand of NZ_SELD02000038.1, from coordinate 30,648 downwards.
TCACGCCGCAGCAGACCCATTTCGTGCAGCAGGTGGTGCGGCAGAACGCGGAAGCCCTCGATCCCGCTCTTCGGAATTGGGACGAGTTCGCAGGTCAGTTCCGCTCGGCCGACGACGATGGCGACCTTTCCGAGCGGGTGCGCGAATGGGCAGCAGACGGCCGGTTCGGATGGATTTTTGGGGGCACCAACCAGGATACGTTCTCGCTCGATGGCGAGGTGGTCGGCTTCGACCTGACCGGGATTCTCGACACCGATAATGAGACGACCCGGATGGCGGTCTTGTCCTACATCTTCCGCCGGATCGAGCGGAAGATCGAGGATCGCCAGCCCACCATCGTCCTGATCGACGAGGCGTGGAAGGCGTTCGACAACCCGTATTTCGCGGCAAAGCTCGAAGATTGGCTTGTGACCGCACGCAAGCAGAACACGGTCGTCGTGATGATGACGCAGTTCGCGTCGCAACTCGAAAAGACGCGGACGGGCAGCACCATCCTGCAGGCGCTGCCGACGCAGATCCTGCTGCCGAACACGCGGGCGAAGGCCAGCGATTACGGCCCGCTCCAACTGACCGACAAGGAGATGGAGGTGATGCTCGGAGCCTCTCCGGCCTCGCATCTGGCCTTGGTGCGCGACGATCAGGGGTCCGTCGTCATCGACGCCGATCTGTCCCCCTTGGGCCAGTATCTCGCGGTCCTCGGCGGGCTGAAGGCCGGCGAGGCGGTCGTAGGGGAGGATTATCGGACGCACCCGGATTTCTGGAGGAAAGCGCAATGATGAAGCGGATGATGGTGCTGGCCCTCGCGCTCGCTGTCGGCGGTTGTGCCACGGCAACGACTGCGCCGGTGAAATCCAGATGTTTCGACGGCTCGGGCCGGGCGGTATGCAAGTTCACGCCGCTGCCGGAGCTGTGGCAGGAAGCGGTGACGGCCAATGTCTGACCGGAAAAGCCGCCTGCCGCTCACGGGGGGCCTCTCCGGCTTGATGCTGGCTGCTGTGGCAACGGCCAGCTTCGGCCAGGGCGTCCCGGTGATCGACAGCCACGCTCTCGCGGAGAACGCGAGAGTCCTGCAACAGATGGTGGCGGATGCAGCGCTGCAGCAGCAGAAGGCAGGAGAACGTGCGAGTCTCGATGCGATCAAGCAATCGCAGATGGAGGCCCTGCAGCAGATCCTCGATGCATCGAGCCTGACGGCGGGAGGTGACACGGCGACTGTCGTGGCGGGTCTGGAAGCCGGCTCTGCCCCAGAAAACTCGACTTCCGCCGTCTATCCGGTCACGGAAAGCTCGGGCGATGTGACGCGCCTTTTTGGCGATGCCTCAGGCTCAGTCGAACAGATCATCATTCAGATCGCGCGCGAGACGCACAGCTTGCCGGGCGTACAGAGTGCCGGCCTTTCGCTCGTCCAGTGGCGCTGCCTGTTGCAGGCGCTGATCTGGCAGGAAAGCCGGTTCAATGCTTCCGCAAGATCTCCGGTGGGCGCCTATGGCCTTACGCAGATCATGGAAGGGACTGCCAAGGATCTCGGTATTCATCCGGCCTATTTCAGCGATCCGGTAGTCCAGGTGCGCGGCGGTGCGCGCTATCTCGGACAGATGCTCAATATGTTCGGCGGCAACGTGGTTCACGCCCTTGCCGCTTATAATGCCGGTCCCGGCAACGTGCAGAAGCACGGGGGTGTCCCGCCCTTCAACGAGACCCGGCATTACGTCCAGGCTGTGCCGAACAAGTATAACGAATATCTGGGAAAGGTCGGCGGCATTGATGCGCTCGGGACCATCGAGCCGGGATTGCTGGCGAACGCCGAACTCGGCCTGCAAGGCATGGCTGCGGCCAGCTATGGCGATGCGGTGAACATAACCACGGCTGCAGCGGCGCAACGGCTTATGGCGATCCTAGAACAGATCGACCAAACGCCGAACCATGCCTCGGCTATGTCTCTCAATTCCTACGCGCGCGCGGAAATCGGGCGGCTCATGGTGCTGATGGCCCGCACGCAGGCCGCCAACGCCAAGCCGATCAGTGCGGAACAGCTCGCAATTGCAACATCGCAGGCAGAGGAAAAGGCTTTCCTCGACCTGACAATGGAGGATTTCTAGGATGCGGCCTTTCATCAGAAAATTTGCTCTGGCCGCGTGTGTCTCCGGCGGCTTTTTCGGAACGCTTCCTGCTGCCGGCCAAGGGGTACCGACGATCGACCCGCAAAACCTCGCACAGCAGGTTCAGCAGATCAGGCACATGCTGGAAGATCAGGGCATCCAGACGGAACAGCTCGACGCGCTGCTGGAACAGATCAAGGTTCTGCAAGAGCAATACGCCCGCCTCCAGGCGCTGGAAGCGGCGCTGACAGGTGAGAAGGATATTCTCGCCCTGCTCATGGGCGGCCGGCTGGATTGCCTCCTGAAGCGGGATTTCAATGGCATCCTGAACACCCTGCAAGCCGGCTTGCGGACAGGCGAGTGGGCCTCGCTGATCGAGGATTCCTGCGGCTCGGTCCACAAGTCGATCAGCCAGGTAATGGCAGAATCCGGGTTCCCCGGCGGCAAGATTCAGAAAATGGCGCAGTCGGGCAACCCCGGCGCGGAGCGCGTGGCCCGGCAGGCGACAACAGGGGCGATGGTCGCAGCCGTGGCGGAGGAAGCCTATGCGCGCTCGGGGGTGAGCGCTGAACGCTTCACGGCGCTCGCGGCCGAAATCCCGAACCAGCCGGACGTGAAGGCAGCGACGGATCACAACTCACGCATCATGGTCGAGGTCGGGATCACCCTTCTCCAGCTCGTGCAGCTCCAGTCGATGCAGACGGTGGGCGATGGCCTGACCGGCGTGACCGCCGCCGCGCAGATGGCGGAGGAAAAGCAGTTCATGGACCTTACCATGCCGGAACTGGACTGAGGGGCGGACCGATGCTGGGAAGAAAGCGGAAGAGCGCGGACGCCGGAGCGATGGTCGCGGATACCGTGACCGAGGAAATGGTCTATGGCGCGCTGCGGCGCGAAGGCCAGTGGAAGGCTCTCGGGATCACCGGCTTGGGCTTCGGGGCGGTCATGGGCCTTGGCATGATGATCGTAGCCTTGAGCCACGAGAGCCCGCCCCCGGCTCTGGTGCCCTTCGATCCGACGACCGGCATGGCGGTGCCGACCGCCAACGTGACGACGATCTCGATGAATGAGCGGGCGGCGGTGCAGGAGTCGCTGATCTACGCCTATGTCCGCGACCGCGAGACCTACAATCAACTCGACAACGATCTGCGCGTCCGATCGGTCCTGAAACGCAGCACGGGCGATGCCGCCGAGACGATGCGGGCTCTGTGGTCGAGCGAAAGCCGCGACTACCCACCCAGAAAGTATGGCGATCGGGCGCGGATGGACGTGGACGTGGTGTCGATCACCCCCATCACCAACGACCGCGCCCAGGTGCGGATCAACAAGCGGCTGCGGGACCAGAACGGCGAGACGGTCGGCTCGTTCACGGTCACGCTGGCTTTCGAGTTCACTCCGGCGGAGACGCGGGAGCTGGCCGATGTGTGGGCCAATCCCTTCGGCTTCCGGGTGCGCGAATACGTGATCACGTCCGACAGGTTCCAGTGAGGCAGGCCATGATGAAAGGGATCGTCTTTGCAGCGGCGGCACTCGTTCCAGCAGTCGCGCTGGCGGAAGTCACCCCGCGCGCTGGCGCGCATGACCCGCGCATCCGCGAAGCGCGCTATGTGGACGGCCAAGTCTATAACCTGGCGCTGATGCAGGAGCGCGTCACCACCATCGAGTTCGGGCCAGGCGAGGAAATCGTATCGGTGGTCGCAGGCGACACCGACAGCTTCGACTTCGACGCGGTGCCGGGCGGTCGGGCGGTTGTCGTCAAGCCGCGCATGGCGGGCGCACGGACGAACATCACCGTGTTCACCGACAAGCACACCTACTACTTCGCTGCCCGTGAATCGAAGAGCGCGGAATACTATGCCGTTCGCTTCTCCCATGCGGGCGGCAGCTCCGCCGCCGCGCCGTCGAAGGCTGTCCAGCGGCGCGCGCCGAACGCCAACTACGGGGCCGATGCGCTGACCTCGATCACGCCGCAGCAGGTGTGGGACGATGGGACGTTCACCTATTTCAAGTTCCGCTCGAACGGAGAGATGCCCTCGATCTTCTCGGTATCGGCTGGTCGTGAGCGATCGGTGAACAGCCAGACCACGAACAACGGCACCGTGCGGGTCTCGGGGACGAGCCCCTATTGGGTACTGCGAGTGGGCGACATCGAAAACACGATTGCGATGATGGGAGCCGTCAAGTGACCCAGGAAGAACCCGATCTCACGGCCCGCCTGAAGTCGCTGGACTCCGACCCGGAACCCGGCCGGCGCTCGCGCCGGTCGCCAGGCGTGATCGCTGCGGCAATCGCCGCCAGCGTCATTCCTGCCGGCTTCGTCTATTACACGCTGTCACGTGGCAGCGCGGAAGCGCCGCTTGCCACGCAGACCTCTAGCGAGTTCCAGCGGGGCGGCTCCGCCTGGGGCGATCTGGAAAACCCGCGTACGCAACCTGTGGCCCTGTCGCAGCAGGTCAGGGACGAAACCCCACCTGCCCCTGCCCCAGTCGAGAACGAGCCGCAGACCGATCCCGCCACGGCCGAGCTTCTGGAACGGCTGAACGCGATGCAGAACGAGATCGCGGCGCTGCGGAAGGGTCCGGCTGACAATGGGCCTGACGCCGAGACCGTAGCGGCGATGAAGACCTTGCGGCAGCAGCTCGATGACGCCACGGCGGCAGTCAAGGATATTCAAACGCAGGCGGCAGAACGCGAGCGCGAACTTGAACGCAGCTTGCAGGAGCGGGATCGGGAGCTCGCGGGGCTTCAAAGCGAGCTGTCGCTGGCGCGTCTCGGGCAGCCGATGGCGACCATGCCGGCCGGTGATCCGGTTGACTTCGACCCTGACCGCGCGGAGTTCGAGCGCCGCCGTCAGGAGGCGGAGGAAGCAGCCGAACGGCGGCGGAACTCCCCGATGATCGCGATTGGCGGTGGCGGCATGGCCGGTGCCGGCGGCGCTGACGGGCAGGCGCAGCAGGAGGCCGCGCGCCTCGATCCGAACGAGGAGTTCGTGCGGAACGCCGGCAAGCCCGCGCCGGTCCAGCGGGCGCAGGTGATCGTCAATCCGTCGAACACGGTGACGCAGGGCACGGTTATCCAGGCCGCGCTTGAAACGGCGCTGGATTCAACCCTGCCCGGCCCGATCCGCGCCGTCGTGACCGAGGATGTTCATTCCTATGACGGCGCGCGTCGCCTGATCCCGCGCGGCAGCAAGCTGATCGGGAAATACTCGGCCGGCGTGGAAATCGGCCAGAACCGGGTTCTGGTGGCATGGGAACGGATCATCATGCCCGACAATCAGAGCGTGACGATCTCGGCCTATGGGGCCGATGAAATCGGCCGCTCGGGCACCACGGGGCGGGTCAACTCGCGCTTCGCCCAACGGTTCGGATCGGCCGCGCTGATCTCTCTGGTGTCGGCGCTTCCCGGCCTCGCGGCCGACAATGTTGATAACGACACCGCCCGTGAAGCGGCAGAGGACGTGGGCGACGATCTGGCGAACGCGACCAGTTCGGTGATGGCGGACTATCTGCGTATTCCACCGACGATCCAGGTCAAGCAGGGCTCGCGGATCACCGTCATGGTGGACCGTGACCTGGAGATCTTCTGATGACGGGCCGGTCCATCAGCTACTTTTCGCAGGCGATGGCGAAGTTCGGGGACGTGGTGAAGAACGACCGGCTGGTGGAGCTGTGCGTCAACCCCGATGGCCGGGTCTGGATCGAGATGCAGGGCGATCACGCCATGCAAAGCACCGGCCAGACGCTGACCGAAAGCGAGATGGCCGATCTTGCCCGCAACATCGCCTCGTCGGGCAACAGCACCTTCGGCGCGAAGAAGCCGATCATTTCCGGGTCGGTCATCTATGAGGGGCGGCCGGTGCGGTTCCAAGTCGTCGGCCCCCCGGCGGTCCATCGCGGCACCTCGATCTCGATGCGGTTCTTCTCGACGTTGCCTCTGGAAGAGATCGAGGTGAAGTTCCTGCACGGGGCAGAATACTCGACCGAGAAGGTGCGGCAGGAACGCGGAGCCGAACTGCGCACCATCGTCGCCGCCGGTGATGTGGAAGCGGCCTGTCGCTTCTGCATCGACCACAAGCTCAACATGATCGTGTCCGGTGGAACCTCGACCGGCAAGACCGTGCTGGCGCGCAAGCTGCTCTCTTATGTGGGTCCCAGCGAACGGCTGGTGACAATCGAGGAGGCGGCGGAGCTGCTGCCGCCACAGGCGAATGTCGTCACGCTGCTGTCGGATCGCGAAGAGGATTCCGTGCGGACCACGGATGCGCTGCTGACTTCGGCGCTGCGGATGCGGCCGGATCGGCTGATCGTCGGTGAGGTCCGGGGCGCCGAGGCAATGACTTTCCTGGAGGCGATCAACACGGGGCATGGCGGCTCGATGACGACACTCCATGCCGAGACGCCGCAACTGGCAATCGCGCGCTTGGCGATTGCGGCGCTCAAGTCGAACCTGCCGATGACCTATCAGGATATGCTGGCCTATATCCGAGGGTCGATCGACGTGATCGTGCAGGCTGCACGGGACAATGGCGAGCGGGGGATCACCGAGTTCTACCTGCCCTCGCGGATGGCTGAAGGAGACACCCCATGAAACGACTGTCCCTCATGATCGCGCTGGCGCTGCCGCAGACGGCGGGCGCGCAGTCCGATCCCTTCATGGACCTGACCATGCCCGACCTGGGCGCTCCTGCCGGCCGGGAAGACGTCGCCGCGCCTGATGGGGCTGCAGTGCCGCAGCCTGACCCGTTCGTGGACCTGACCATGCCAGATATGTCGGAAAGGGCAGCCGAGCCCTCGCTCTACGGCTGCCCGCCGCAAGAGCGTCCGGCGTGGCGTGAGAACCTGTCTGGAAGGGAGGTCTACAAATCGCGCCTTCTGACTGAAATCTACGATGCGATCTGGATTCGAAATGTGGAGAGTGCCGGCACCTGCAACTGCGAGACGCGCGTTCCCTCCTGGGACGAGGCTAATCTGATCTACCAGACCATCTTCGCAAACATGGATATTTCTGACCAAAAGAACGCTGAACTTAAGATTAACGCAGCAAACCGTATCCGCCGCCGCGAAGCCGAAAAGCTCTGCAACAAGGAAATGCAGTAATGGCTATCGTCTCGTGGATGGTCGAATCGAGCGAAAGCTTCCTCGACAACATCGCTCAAACCACGTTCGGATCGCTGATCGGCGCAGCCGGCACAGTTGGGGCGTTGATGTCAACCTTGGCGATCGTGCTTGTCGCCGCGAATGCGACGCTTCAATACCGCAGCGTGGATGCCCGGACCTCGATCCTGCTGATCGTCAAGCTGACGCTGGTGTCGGTATTCGCGCTCAACTGGGCGCAGTTTAATCTCGTGACCAATGCCATCGAGACTGGCATCCAGACCATAGCGGGACAGATCATTGGCTCGATTGGCGGTTCGCCGACTGCGGATTCTACGTACTTCGCTGGAGAATTTGACAAGTTTCTCGATTATCAGCAGCGTGTCTCGAACACCGCCATCGAGAGGATGAACTGGGTCGGCGGGGGCGTCTGGGGCGTTGTCGCCTCCTTCCTGCTTGGCGTCACGGCGGCGCTGGCTGGGGCCGTGATGGTGTTCGCCAAGATCATGCTGACTCTCTATGTGGGCATCGCCCCGATCATGATTATCATGACGATTTTCAAGGTCACGTCTGATTATTTCGAAAACTGGCTGTCCGGCCTCATCAGCTATATGCTGTATCCGCTCATCATGGCGGCCGTGTTTTCGGTGGTGTTCGGCATGACCGATGGGATCATTGATCGCATGAACAATATCGCTGCGGCGACTTCGTTGGGCCAGCTTCTGCCCTTCATCGTCATGGTGTTCCTCGCGATCATCGGAATCCTTCTGGTTCCCATGATCGTTCGCCAGATCAGCGGCAATATCACGCTTGCCTCTCCTATGGCCGCTCCGATGGCAGCGGTCGGCATCATGGCCGCAGCCAAGACGGCCGGCGTGTCGGCGGTTGCGACCGAGGCAACCACAACCGCCGTCCGGACCACGGCGCAGGGAGCGTCTGCCGCTGCTGGCGCTATGGCAAGGCTGGCGCGATCGAACCGCGTCCAAGGCAGCCCCTGATCAAAGGCCACGGCAGAAGAAAAAAGAAGTTGGGATAACTGGGGCCGCACCGTCCGTCATTGCGGCGTGGTGACGGCCATCGGTTACCTGCCGGGACTGATCGCAGATGTGGAACGACTAGAAGCCTACGCCAGCCTGCGAAGCAGGCCACCGGCCGGTTTGAGCACCTTAGCCGCTGTTCGACTGCTTCCTTCTCTACTTCCGCTTCGCGCCCTCATATCAGTCATTCGCCACCGCTTGCGTAAACCCTAAACCGGACGTTAAACAATGGTTGTCGGGTTCGCATCGTCGGCAATCAGGGATGTTGGTCGCTTCAAGACAGTGCGTGTTGGCGACGGTGAGCATGGTCGTTACGCGCGATTTGCGGGAGCCGCGGCAAGACAACGCTCTACGCAGTCCTTCACTGGCTTTCATCGTAACGATCCCCAGCTCATCCAGCGTCGGCAGACCTCAAGGTCACACTGGAGGTGGCAACGTTGAGATTATTCTCAACCGAGTCGCGCTACCTTATAGATGAAGTAACGAACGCCGGGGGATGAATGCATACGTGTGAGCCGCCAGTTGCCACGACGGAGGACTGGCTCAAATCCTATCCGAGCGTCGAGGGTAACTATGGCCATCTGCTGCTGGAGCAGAAGATGGCCCTTAGCCCTCAGCTTGTCGACGGCTTGCGCCCGTATTTCGAATCCGCCCATCTGGACGCCCGCGAGCATTTTCACGCGCAGATTGCGATCGATCTCCACCCCGACGCTGATGCAGCTGGCGCACATGCCTGTTATCCCAATTGCCTGCCGCCGACAGCGCGGCGAGGGCTGTTCGGCGAGGTCATGGCGGGCCTATTGGCCGAGGTCTATCAGGACGATTTTGTCGGCGCCCACAGCTGGACGGTGCCGATTTTCCTGTTCCGCTTCCACGCAGATGTCGAAAGCTACCTGTGGACGCTCGCCCGCGATCCCGATCGCGAGCGGCAGATCTTCGGACGCTTTGGCTCCGACTTCATCGGCCTTTCGCTCGACGACGATGGAGAGATTGTCCGGCTAATCGCCGGAGAAGCGAAATGGCGCAACCACCTGACACAATCCGCGGTCGATACCCTGATGCTCGGCGACTACGAGGATGATGAGGATGAGGACGGCGAACGGGTGCGGAACGGACGGGGTGTTTGGTTTGAGATCAATCGCGACACGCCGGTTCCACACGGGCTGCGTCAGTTGCAGCGGCTGCTCGAGCTGCGTGCGCCGGACGACTACGCAGCCGCCATCCTGTCGATCGATCGCGCGATCGCGCTCGACGGACCGCCGCTGCCGCGCACGAACCTGATCCTGATCTCCGGCAATGGCGCCCGTCGCCGCGAGGCAGGCGACTATCTGATCCCATGGGAGGAATGTCCCGAGGAATACACCGCCTCGCACGACCTTCAGGTCATCGAACTGGTCCTTGAGGCAGGCGCCGATCTGATCGAGCAAATCTACTCTAGCCTGTGGCGGGGCCGCGCAGATGCCTGAATTTGACTCCGAGAGGCTCGAAATCGCCGACGGCCTTCGTCGTCAACTCGCCGTTGAGAATGAACTCTCGCGGCCCCAGGCGAGGGCCTTCGTCCGATGTCTCCAGACAAGCTGGCAAGTCCAGACGATCCAGTGGACCGAGCGCGATTCCAAAGGGCAGCTCTCTGACGCCCGGCGCCTGCTGCATGCCGCCCATGTCTTCCGCGAGATCGAAGGGCCTGGGTCCAAGCGCGCAATCGATTGCTACCGCCGCGCTGCCGAGATTCTCGAGTGGTTGGCGCGCGCCGCCGACATTTCCCGAAGGCAGGTGCCGATAGAACTGCTCGCCGCCGGCGCCTACCAACTCGGCGGGCTTCCCGCAATGGCCGCAGGGCTTATGGCACAGATCCCAGACGAGCACGAGGGGGTCGCGCTATATGGAGCCTTCCTGCGCGCCGACTTCGACGGCGTGCTGCGGCGCGCGGCGAACTATTGGAGCGCCAATCCTGACCTGACGGTGCCCGCTGCCGGCCGCCTTCTCGCCGCGTCCGAGGACCGCGAGGATATCGAACGGGTCGGACGCTATTTCACGATCGAGCTGATCCGCAGCCTCGGCCTGGTCGCCGACAGTCTGCGGCGAGGTGACGATGCCCGTCTCGCCCGGGCGATGGACAAGCTGCAAGCGCTAGAGAGGATGGCGATGCGGATCCTCAGCGACGATGCCTCACTGATCATATCGCTGCTTTATCAGGTCGCCGAGAGCTACAGGAAGGCCAGCATCTACGGCGCGGTGCGCGCGCTCGCTGACCTGAACCCCGAGCGGCGAGGTCGGCTGCTCGCTTATGCGCGCGATCAGTTCAGCCGGGGGCGCGGCGTCCTGTGGACGTCGCAGCTCCAAGGCATTGATCGCCTGCGACAGGAATCCTCCTTCGCGCTCTGTACGCCGACCGGCTCGGGCAAGACCCTGATTGCCAACCTCGCCCTAGTGCGCGAGCTGCTGCTGCGCGAAGCCGACGGGCTCGCACCCCTTGCCATGTATCTCGTCCCGTCGCGTGCGCTGGCCGGCGAAGTGGAGGCCAAGCTCCGTTCCGAGCTCGGCAGCGACATGACGGTGACCGCGCTCTACGGCGGTGCCGATTGGGGGATCACCGATACATGGTTGACTGGCGACCAACCAACCGTCCTGATCGCGACGGTCGAAAAGGCCGATGCCCTGATGCGCTATCTCGGGCCGATCCTGGCGGCGCGGCTCCGGCTGATCATTGTCGATGAAGCCCATCAGGTCGTTCCCGAAGCCAATGAGAACACCCGCGTCAGTTTTTCAGAGCACAGCAATCGGGCCATCCGGCTCGAGCAACTGGTCTCCCGCGTGCTGATCCAGCGTCCCAATGTCGTCCGCATCGCGCTCACTGCAGTAGCCGGCGGCGCCGCGGGTCCGGTCGCCAAATGGATCGAGGGCCGCGCGGATGCGACCGCTGTCGGGGTGCGCTACCGCAGCACGCGCCAAGTGATCGGCGTGCTGGAAACCGCGCCCGGCGCGCAGGGGCGGATCCTCCTTGATATCATGAACGGCCGGACGCTTTACGTCCGCGGCCAGGAGCAGCCCGTCTATCTGCCGCTGCGGATGCCTCCGATGCCGGGCATCCCCGCGCGTATGCGCAACAGCCTCAATCGCTTTAACTGCCTAAGCGTGCTCTGGACCGCGCTCCATCTCGTCGAGGAAGATCAGCGCATTCTGATCTCGGTGGCTCAGGAGCCTGAGCAGACCATGCGCTGGTTCCAAGAGGCGTTGCTGCTTCCGGCCTGGGCGAACGCGCCCCAGTTCCGGGCGCCCGAGGGGTTCTTGCGCGAGCGTTTCGATGAAGCTCGAGCAGCCTGCCGTGATTATTGCGGCGAGGCGTCGTTCGAGATGTTTTTGCTCGAACGCGGCATCGCCTCGAGCCACGGCCAGATGCCCCAGCGCCTACGGCGGCTGATGACCGAGATGATAGAGCGGCGGATCTGTCCGATCACGGTCGCGACGGCAACACTAACCGAAGGCGTGAACCTGCCCTTCGACCTCATTTTTCTGACCTCGCTCAAGCGGCGGTCCTGGGACCAGGTCGCCGAGCAGCAGGTCGTCACTCCGTTGCCGACCTCCGAGTTCCGCAACCTTGCCGGACGCGCGGGTCGACCGGGTGCGGCCAAGGGCATTGAAGGCATGACACTCGTCGCCATCCCGACGCGCGAGGCGGCAACGGCACCCAAAACAATTCCTGTCCAGCGTCAGCAGCGCGCCGAACTCCAGCGTGACTATGACCGGATGCGCGAAGCGCTCCTGATTGAGGAGGCCGAGGCCGGCGCAGTGGAAAGTCCGCTGGCTCTGCTGCTGTGGACGATCCGCGAGCGCGCCATTCGTGTCCTTGGTGTCGAGCCCGATGACTTTCTCGACTGGCTCGAAAGCACCGCGCCGACCGAAATCAGCGATGAAGCGGGGGAAGATGCCGCTGATCGCAGGTCTCGCTTGGCGGACGCCGTAGATGAACTGGATGGCATCCTGCTGACCGCGATCGAGGAAATCGCCAAGGCCGAGGAGCAGGATATGACGCCGGCGCGCGCGGAGGAGCATCTGGCGCAGCTCTGGAGCACGACCTTCAGCGCCGTCGCCGCCGAGCAGGAGGCTTGGCTCGAAGAGGCTTTTGTTCAGCGCGGTCGCAGCATCGTCGAGACCGTCTATCCCGATGCCGCCGAGCGCCGCCGCCTCTACCAATATGGCTTTACTCCGCTGGTCGGTCGGCGCTTCGAGGAGGTCGCGCCGCAAATTCGCAAGCTCATCGAAGAAGCCGATACCTATGGCGAAGCCGAGGCGGCGGCGCGCATCGAAGTCTTCGAGGCGATCGGCGACCTGCTCACCGATGACCGTGGGTTCGGCTTCCGAGTGCGCAGCACCGACACGGATCAAGCCTTGCTCGAACGTTGGACTGATGTGCTGGGATGGTGGATGGACGAACCCGACAGCTTCGATCCCGATGCCGACGCGCTGCGAGGGTGGCAGCGATTTGTTACGAACAATCTGGAATTTCGCCTCGGCGTCGCGATTGGTGCGGTCGTCGCCCAAGCGTGGTCTGAGGGCGCGGCAGACGCATTCGCAGTGCCGACGCTCGCCGAATGGAAGGATATCACCGGTATGCCTTGGTACGGCTTTTGGGCGCGCGAGTTGCTTCGCTGGGGCACACACGACCCTTTCGTCGCCTTCGCACTGTCCCAGGGCCTCGCGCAGACGCGAGAAGCCGCAGCGGGGCGCCGCGAAGAATTCGAGACGTGGCTTGACGACGATCTCGAGGAAATCTCATCCGAGGATCTGATCGATCCGCAGCATTTCTTACGCTGGCAGCTCAGTCTCGGGCGCGACGTCCGGGACCCATTCGATGATCTCCCGGAGTTGGTCGAGCTAACCGGGACAGATGGCCGTCGTCGCCGGTACAACGTCATTCCTGCTCGCCGCGACGGGCGCGTGGGCTGGATGGATCCCGCCGGGTTTGAATTGGCACAGTCCGATGACATCTTCGATGAGTTCGGCCCCGGCGCAATACGCAGCGATTACGAGCTGCGCACAGATAGCGTTGAAGCGCATGTGCACCGCGTCTTCACGGCGGGCCGGTAGCGTCATCGCCGATCATCTTGAGTTATGAGATGATGGGGGCGCTGCACTGCTGTGAGCGTCCAGCTGATCCCGATTTGGACAATACTTGACTATGGCCCTGTTAGGGATCGCCAGAGCTCAGCCGAAGGGCAACGATGTCGGTGGAAGCGGTAACTCCGCGCCGAAGCTGGGAACGGCAGCTATCTGAGGCCGCGGACCTGAAAGCTGCCCGTCCGCTGCCGACCCCAAAGCAGACGTTAGCCGCCATCGCAGTGAACGGCAGGAAGGTCCGCAAAGCTGTCATGGATAGATGGGCGCAAGCCGAAGCATGACGTCAAGGCCCTCCAATAGAGAAGCCCCGCTTGCGCAGGACTTCGTAAGCGTCCGGTCTGACTGCCCTGCCGCGCTTGGAGAGTGACGGATAGTGTCCACTATGGATGGTGGACACTATGGGGTGGCCCGTGGCGCGTCGGACAAAGCGGCTCTGGACGGACGAGGAGAAGCGGACGATCTGCTTTCAGACGACGGCTCCGGGCGTTTCGGTTGCTCAGGTCGCGCGGCGTTACGCGGTCAACGCGAACCTGATCTTCAAATGGCTGCGTGATCCACGCTTTGCGCCCGAGGCTGAGGCGGGCTCGAGTTCGCTCGGGGATGCGTCGTTTCTTCCGGTCGAGATCGTGCAGGATGTCAGGGCAGCCCCGGCTGTCCCTGATGCGCCGGTCGCCGAGGTGAGCCGGATCGAGATCGAACTTGCCGGCGGGCATCGGATGCGGATCACGGGCCGCTATGATCCCGAGGCTTTGGCACGGCTGATCCGGGGCCTGACGGCGTGATCCCGGTGCCTGCCAACACGCGGGTCTGGCTCGCGGCCGGGGTCACGGACATGCGCAAGGGCTTCGCGGCGCTGGCCGCGCAGGCCGAGGCGGTGCTGAAGCAGGATCCGTTCGCCGGGCATCTCTTCGTCTTCCGGGGTCGGCGCGGCGATCTGGTGAAGGTGATCTGGTGGGATGGCCAGGGCGCCTGCATGTTCATGAAGCGTCTGGAGCGGGGGCGTTTCGTCTGGCCCTCGGCAACGGAGGGCAGGATCGCCCTGACGGCCGCGCAGTTGGCGATGCTGCTGGAAGGGATCGACTGGCGGACCCCGCAGCGGACCTGGCAGCCGCTGGCGGCCGGATAAGGGACGGGTCCGGATCGTTGAGGATTCCCAGCCGGAATCCACCACGATAAGCTCGTCTCATGCTCGACGAGCCCGCCATCCTGCCGGAAGATCCCGAGGAGCTGCGCAGCTTCACGGCGCGGCTCGTGGCCGAGGTGAAGGCTCAGGCGATCCTGATCGAGAAGCTCCGGCACCAGCTTGCGGGGCACCGGGCGCACCGGTTCGGCACCTCCTCCGAGACTGCGGAGCAACTGCAACTGGCGCTGGAGACCAGCGAGATCGCCGCCGCCGCGATGATCGCGCGGATGAAGCTGCCAGACGTCGAGGAGAAGGACCGGCCGAAGCGTCGCCCGATCCCCGACCACATCCCGCGGATGGAGGTGGAACTGAGCCCCGGCACCGATGCCTGCACCGATTGCGGCGGGCGCCTGCGGCGGATCGGCGCGGACGTGACAGAAGAGCTGGAATACGTCCCCGGACGCTTCATCGTGAACCGGATCGTGCGGCCGCGGCTGACCTGTTCGTGCTGCGAGCGGTTCGTCCAGGCACCGCTGCCCTCCCGCCCCATCGAGCGCGGCCGCCCTGGTCCGGGCCTTCTGGCCCATGTGCTGGTGAGCAAGTATGCCGATCACCTACCGCTCTACCGCCAGAGCCAGATCTTCGAGCGCGAAGGGCTGGACCTCGACCGCTCCACGCTGGCCGACTGGGTCGGCAAAACGACCGCGCTGCTGGCGCCGCTGGCCGATGCCATCGGCCGCCATGTCCTCTCGGCCGAGGCGATCTTCGCCGACGACACGCCCGTGCAGATGCTGACCCCGGGCACTGGAAAGACACAAACGGCGCGGCTCTGGACCTATGCCCGGGACGAACGGCCATGGGCCGGGGCGGCGCCCCCGGCCGCCTGGTATCGCTTCTCCGGCGACCGCAAGGGTCAGCACCCGAAGGACCACCTCGCCCGCTTCCACGGCTGGATGCATGCCGATGGTTATGCCGGGTTCGAGGATCTCTATCGGTCCGGCGCGATCCACGAAGTCGCCTGCATGGCCCATGTCAGGCGCAAGTTCGTCGACATCCATCGTGCCCAGGCTTCTCCGATCGCCGAAGAGGCCATCCGCCGGATCGCCCGGCTCTATGCCGTCGAGAAGGAGGCCCGAGGTTTGCCGCCGGACAAGCGTGTCAAGCTTCGTCAGGCCCGCGCCGCCCCGGTCTTCGACGATCTCGAGCTCTGGCTGGCCATGCAACTGACCCGCATCTCGGGCAAGTCGCCGCTGGCTGCCGCGATCCGCTATGGCCTGACGCGGATGGTGCGCATGCGCCCCTATCTCGCCCACGGCATCCTCGAGCTGGATAACAACACCGCCGAACGCGGCATGCGCGCCATCGCCCTCGGCCGGAAGAACTACCTGTTCGTCGGTTCCCAGACAGGCGGAAAGGCCGCCGCCATCGCTTACACCCTGATCGAGACGGCCAAACTGAACGGCGTCGACCCACAGGCCTGGCTGGCCGACACCCTCGCGCGCCTGCCCGATCACAAGATCACCAGGATCGACGAACTGCTGCCTTGGAGGTGGGCCAACTCATGAGCATTCTCCGCCTCACCGCCGTTCTGGAAGACGTCACGCCCCGCGTCTCGCGGATCCTCATGGTGCCTTCGGATCTGCGCCTGGACCGTCTGCACCTTGTTCTTCAGGCCGCCATGGGCTGGGAGAACCAGCATCTCTACAGCTTTGAGGCAGGATCCCGCCGATGGAGCCTGCCCGATCCCCACCTCAGGCTTGATGCCCTGCCGGCCAACAAGGCCACCCTACAACAGGCTCTCGTGGCCGCAGGACACACTTCGCTCGTCTACACCTACGACTTCGGAGACGACTGGCGACATCATCTGACCGGGGAGCTGACGGACGGCCCCCTGCCGGGCCAGCTCTATCCACGGCTGGTCGAAGCTGAAGGCCGCTGCCCGCCCGAGGACGTGGGAGGACCTCCAGGCTACGAGCACTTCCTCGAGGCGATCGCTGACCCCGGACACCCGGACCACGATGAACTGACCGAGTGGCACGATGAGCCCTTCGACCCCTCAGTGCCAGACACCGACATGCATCAGTTCGAGGTCCTTAAACTCGCCAAACGGTGGCAACCTCGGAAGAAGTAGGCCCCTATGCCGGACGCTTACAGGACTTCTACGTTCTCACCAGAGCTTAGCCATGACTAGATACGGTCGGCTTTCTCGGTCATCTGCTCGAAGGTCATGATGTTCTCGGCGGTGGCGGGCAAGTCGCTAAGCTCATCCATAAGATTCACGATCGTCCGGGTGCGTCTCCGAGCGGCAGGCGGATTATCGGATGGCTCCACAGTGTGCATCTTCGCCGGCGATGCACCTTCTTCTGTCGGCGTCATGGATTCGCCATCGGGAGTTGTTTGCAGGCCAAGCTCCGCATCCGCGAACGGCAGGATCGGTGTTGCGGGTTCCTTGTTCGGCAGAAGCTCGATTGGCCCTTGCAATGCGCGTGACGCTCGACGGCGGATCGCGGGTTCCGAGTCTGGATACTGAACGGCAGTCGTGACGCGGGTCTCCATCTCGTCAAGACGCTGCTGCAACGAGTCTGCGCGCCGCTCAGTCTCGCGCAGGAAATCTTCGGCCGCGCGTTCGCGCGGGTCGGGCATGGGAAATGTCCCCGCCTGCTTCTCAAACACCGGCTTGAGGGTGCGGTCCTCATAGTATTTGATCCGCTTGGCGCGCGCCGGATGCTGGCCGTCGATGACAAGGATGATGTCGTCCAGGTCGAGGCGGCGGGCGTTGTCCTCGTTCAGGAGCGGCACCTCCTCCGTCCTCTCCGAGACGTTCATCCCTGAAAGCGGGCCTTTCCCGAGGGTGCGGGATTTCGAGACGACGCGCTTGGTGGTCTTGCCGACAGCCTCGCTCAGCTCCTTGACGGTGCGTTCCTCGCTCGGGGTCATGTAGACCTTGACCCCTGCCCCGCCCTGCAAGGACAGCCGCGTGTTCTCGCCATAGATCTCGTCCAGCGCCGGGATGGTCTGCGTGACCAAGGCCAGGTTGCCGCCGTAGGAGCGCAGCGTCTTGATGCTCTCCGCGACGATCGGCATCTTTCCGAGCCGGTCGAACTCATCGAGCAGGATCATGACCGGCCAGGGCTCGTTCGAACCGGGCTCTTTGGCCTGCAAGCTGGCGATGAGGTCGGCAAAGAACAGGCGGATCAGCGGCGCGAGCGATCTGATGTCATCAGGCGGAACGACGAGATAGACGGTCTGTGGCTCTTGCCGGAACGTCCTGAAATCGAAGTCGGACACCGATGTTGCGCGGTCGATGGCCGGGTTCGCCCAGGCACTCAGACCTGAAGTCATCAGGAGCGACAGATAAGAGGTCAGGGTGCGATCATTGATCGAGGCCAGCCGCTCAAAGATGAGCTGCGCCGCCCGGCTCTTAACCTCGTCAGCATAGGCCAGGTATTGCTTGTTCTTGTCGCCGCCCGCGGACACGAGGCGGTAAATCTCGCCAAGCGTCGGCTTGCCCCGTTCCATCGCATAGATGCCTGCTGCGACGAACAGATCAATGCCCCCTTCCAGCAGGCCCTTCATGTTGTCGTTGTCGGATTGCAGAAAGAGATCGGCGGTTTTCTTGAGTTCCATCTGCCGCTGATCGGGGTTCGGCAGGACTGCGATCCGCTCAAGCGGATTGTAGCGATGGGTGGGCCGGTCCCAATCAACGGGGGCGAAGCGCCAGACTTTATCGCCCAGAGATGCGCGGTGCCGCGCGGTCTTGTCGTAGTTCTCGCCCTTCACGTCGAGGACCACGGCGCTACCGGCGAAGGTCAGGAGGTTGGGAATGACGAAGCCGGTCCCCTTCCCCCGCCCGGTCGGGGCGATGACGAGACAATGCGGAAACCGCGCCGAACAGATGAAATCCCTCCGCGATCCCGGCTTGCCGTCCTTTGCCAGCACAAAACCACGGCCGGGCTTGGCAAAGAAGCCGTTGCGTTTCAGCTCGCGCCGCGTCTGCCAATGCGTCTGCCCGAAGCGGGTCAGGCCCTCGTGGATGACAAGGGAAGCCAGCAGCATCATACCGAGGACGCAACCCGCGAAGATGATCTGGACGATGGTCCAGTCGCGGGGGGCGCTCGCGCGCAGGCTGCGCCAGTTCTCGGCCAGAAACGACCAGTCGATCTGGACCGCCTGGCCGGTCATCCGGGCCGTCACATAGCCCGTCGCGAGGACATAGGCGAAGGCGAGGCCTATCAAGGCGAAGAACGCGACCCCGCCCAACATCCTGACCTTAGGCATGGTCGATCCCATCGTCATGGCTGCGTTGCGAATGAGCGATCTCGCGCTCCTGGTGCAGCTCGCGCGTCACCTGCCGCAATACCTCGGGCGAATGGCCTTCCACCTTCAGATACTCGCGGGCAATGGTGAGCTGCTCTTCGCGGTTGCCTGCCCCTTCCAACACGGAAATATCGCCGCGCCGCAAACGGGCGATCTCGTCAGGGGTCAGGCGGTCCTCGACTGCGCCCCGGAAACGCTGCGCGTCGGCCTCGCCCACCGGTGCGGCCAGTCGGGTAAGATCAGCCTTGGAGGCGTGAGCCCCGCGGTTATGGACCCATGCGGCCGCTTCTCGGGCCTGGGCAGCTTCACGGGCACGATCCTCTGCCGCCTGCTCGGCCGCGTCGGACGCGGCACGCTCGTCCGCCACGGGCGCCTCGGTACCGATGCCGAACTCTTCGCCAATCCGGTCGTGAATCCGGTCCACCTCTGCAAGCGCCGCCTCGAACTGTCGCTGGTCCTTCAGGTCCAGCCCGCGCTCATCGGCGATGGCGCGCACGTCATCGGCAATCCACTGGCGCTCAAGCGCGGCGTTCGATGCCCCGACCTGCATCCGCGCCGCAACTTCATCCGGGTTGATGCCGGTGCCAGCAAGGGCGCGCTCAAGGCGCACAGCATCCTCCTCGTTCAACTCGATCCCTGCCCTGTTCCGAGTGGAATAGATGCCGTCCTCGCTTGCAGGCTGTGCCAGTTCGGCCGCTCGTGGGCTGTGCGGGTTCATGCTGGATGCCTGCGCCAGCACGGCATTGAGCTTCGCTTCCATCGACGGCCGCTCGGAAGGCGGTGCAGCCTCGATCCGCTCAGCGGCGCGCTGCATGGAAAGGTCGAGCTTCTGCAGTGCGTCATGAAATCTCGTCTGCTGGTCCATCGAAAGGGTTCCTGCTGCTGATGAAATGATTTTTCCGGCTGAAAGTGTTTCGGCCGCGCGCTCAAGCGCGTCGGCCATGCCTGACAGGTTGCGCTCGCTGGCGCTGTCGCCGCGCGTAATGCTGGCAAGATCGCTTCGCACCAAGGCACGCGCCTGCGCCGCCATCGCCCGATAGGTCGCGCCATGCTTGGCGACCTGCGCGATGGCATAGGCCAGATCCTCGCCCTCGCGCGGGATGCCGGCGGTCTGGCCGGCGCGATACTGCGCGACCGTGGGCGCCCGGTCGATGATGCCGCGCTCAAGCCGCTGGCTTGCCTCCAAAGCAATGCCATGCTGGGCCGCGATCTCCACCATCGCCTCCTTGAAAGACTGATAGCTGTACTCGGTGCCGACACGCAGGGTGAACAGGTCGCCCTCGAAGCCGCGTCGGTTGACCACGATATGCGTGTGAGGGTGGTCCCGATCCGTATGGATGGCCGCGATGTAGTCATAGCGGCCCTCGAAGAACCGCTCGCAGATCCGCTCGCTGATTGCGCGCACCGCAGCGGTGTCAGTCCCGGCCGGAAACGACATCAACATGTGGCTGGTCTGCCCGGTCCGGGTCTTGCCGTGCCAGTCTTGCGACCACCGTTCGGCCGCCGCCAGAGCATCTTCGGACGACAGCGACCCTTCCTGCTCGTAGATGCCCCGCGAGTCGAGAACCGCATCGGCCTTGCCCAACAGGTATTCGAACTGGCCGTGAAGCTGCTGCGTGGTACGGCAGCCGCCGCGCGGGATCAGCTTGAACACGGCCGCGCGGTTGCCCGCCGCGGCTCGCGCCATCTGCCGATGCGCGCGGAACGATGTGGATTTGAGGCCCCGCCCCCCTGCCCTGCCACGGGTTCGGGTCCAGCCCTCCTTGAACAGCGCCTCCGCTGTCGGCAGCGCCTTCGTCGCCCTAGCCATCCTCGCCCCCGATCAGCGTCAGGCGAAACGCCAGGTCGCCGCGCCGCGCCCGGTCGCCCGCCAGTGTCCGCAGCGTCTCGTCGGCGCGGCTCATGGCCTCGCGCAAGGCGCGCAGCTCTGCCTTCTCCTGGGCGCTTAGGCCGCGCTCGCCCGGCCCGAGCCGAGGATCGTTGAGACGGCGGGCGATCTGGTTGAGGTTCGTCCCGAGGCGCGTCAGCTCAAGCAGCATGGCCCGGATGGTCACGTCCGTGTTCTCGTCAACGTGGAAGAACCCGCCTGGCCAGCGGATGAAGGCGCGCAACGCGGTGGACTTGTCCTTTATCCCGAAGCGGCCAACGGCGGCATCGAAGGCCTGAATGTCCTGCACGGGAACGCGCGCAGCAACGATGGCGCTCTCGACCTTGGCTGTCTTGCGCTCGCTGCGGACGCGCCGAGCGATGTTCCTGATGGTCTGCTCGCTGACGCCATACTGCGCAGCAAGCTCTTTCGTGCTTGCCCCAGCCGCTTTGGCGCGGGCGACTTTCGACCGCTCGGAAGCGGTCAGACGACGGCTCGTGGAAACCTCAAATTTTGGTTTTGTTAACACAAACCATTTCCTGCTAGATTTGAGGTTTAGGATAGATACCGGCCATAAGGCCGTCAATGTTCTAGCGTGCAGTCCTGCCTTCTCGGTCGAGAGCACCCCAGATGTGCTCCCCTTGATAATTGCTAGGATCTAGCCACTATTCATTATTTTGGGTGCGCGGGCCGCCAAACTTCATAACTGCTAATTGCTATGCGCTAGCTTTCCGAGCTACGCGAGAGTTGTTAGATGCTAGCCACTATCATATGTTCTCTGTGATATATGTTAGCCGTTATGTGCTATCAATGATGAGCAACTTGCTACTGTAAATTTTTTATTGGATATACTTTAGTAATTATTTCTTAGCTATTACTGGATACTTACTATGCACGACTGATTACGAACTACGCTTTAGTTGCTACAACTCAGTGCTTAGGCGCTAGCTGGTTCTCGATAGGTGCTAGTTGCTAGATTCCCTCAGTGTTGCTATCCTGCGCCCAGGGGCGGTGAACGGCCTCACGCTAACAGTATCGAGGGACCATCATGCAGCCGGTTGTGATTTCAGCGATGAGCCGGAAAGGAGGGGCCGGCAAGACCACTCTGGTGCGAGCCATGGCATCAGCGTTCGTGTTCAACAAGAAGCGGGTGCTGCTGATAGACGCCGACCCGAACCGAGCCCTTGCGACGTGGGCCGAACGGGCAGGGAAACGAGGAACCAGCTCCCCCCTGCTGTCGATCACCGAAACGATCAAGATGGACGAGCTGACGGGCATCGTTGACGAGACGTTCGAGAAGGAGTCTGCCGACTTCATCCTGATCGACACGCCCGGTGTTGGCGGAGGATGGGCCGACACTATCGCCATGCTGTCCGATCTGCTGGTGACTCCCCTCATCCTGACGCGAACCGACCTCGAAAAGTCTATGGAGACGGTCACTTGGTATGACAGGTTGCGCGAAAGGGTGTCAGATCCATCCCAACTGCCGCCTCATGCGGTGGTGATTACGCGGTTTGTGGTCAAGAGCGGCAAGAGCGTTGAGCCCGTCTCACTCGGCCAGCAGGAGTTGCTGTCGGAAATCCGATCTCTGATGAAGCCCGTCCCTTACCCGATGCGGGAACGATTGGCCTATCAGGATATGGATAATGAGGGCCTGCTTGGAGCGAGAGCCGCGCAGTTGAAGGCGGACGATAATCCACTGATCCGCGGGCGAGCGCGGCGCTACGACGACGCTCTGCACGAAGCTATTGTCGTCACCAAGGCGATATTGAGCAGAATGGCCGCTGCACCGGCCAGCACTACCAAGGCCGGGGGCTAAAATGGCAAGACGTGGCCGCACGTTGAAAATTTTTGATACCGACGACGAATATTCCCGGACTATCGAGGATGTTTCCCATTTTGATTTTGCGCCGGTGGCAGACTCGCCTGCCGAGCCTGCCGAGCAGACGGTCATGTCGGAAGCTCCGGTGCAAGCAGATCCCGGCCGCGAAGGTGCGGCTCAACAACCAGGCGTGACACCAGACAAGCCGAAGCAGCCTCAAACAGCTCCGGTCAAGAGGAAGCAGCCGGAACCTGCCGCTGTCAGTGAGACAAAGGCACTCGTTCAAGTGCGTGCGCTCGTCCGGCCACTTGCAAGGCACCAAAAGGATCTCGAAGCCTTGGAGCAAGCCGGTTACCAGATCGGCATGATCCTGCGCCTTGCTCGCCAGCGGACACAGAAGCGGATCAAGATCGTGCCGAGCTACGAGGTAGCAGAAAAATCCGAGAGGGGCAAAGGATTGGCCGAGTATCTACATTTCCGTGTTTCGAAAGGCATTCTGGAAGAGCTGTCGGAGCAGGCTGGTGATCTCGGGACACTGCCGGAAACAGAACTGTTGCGTTCACAGTACCAACCGATCTGGTTCGAGGAACTCGATACAGTCATTGCCGACCTGAAAAGGAAGCTGTCATGAATAATTATGCGATTCTCGCCGCGATGATTCTTCTCCCTGCGACCGCACAGGCAGCAACTTGGACCTCCGGTTTCCAACGAGGCATTAACTACTACGGAGTTAAGGACGGCGCACTTGAGCTTACGCTGACGTGTGATCCGAATGGTGCTTACAGCCCGCCGCAGAACTTCATGAAGGCCTTCATGGATGGCCGTGTCGTAGATGGCTCTGGCACGTTGCAGTCAGACGGTCAGACCGTGACGATTGGTTTCGAGCAAGGGACAGCGTTCAAGCAGGAGACGGAAGATGGCGCATGGAAGATGGCTCTGTCCATCATATCTTCGCCAGAAGGTTTTTCATTCACGCACAACAATCAAAGCGTGAAAGTAACGCCAAGCAACCAGCTTCAACATGATTGCAAGTAACTAAGGGGCTTCGCCCCTGGCGCCTACAAGCGAAATAGACGGGACCGTGCCTCGCCGTCAAATATACAATTTCTAAGAAAAGAAAAAGCCGCCTGATCGCAAGATCGGCGGCTTCATTAATTTCTGCCGGCTGCGGCCGCACCACTCCCGTCGATTTCGCTTTCCGTTGCCTCCCCAGCTTCGCCAGCGGGCAGGCCGGATAGCCAAGGCTATCCGGCTCAAACCGAGGGGAAGATCATGACCAAGAAAGTCACAGCCAAGCCGGTATGTGAGATCTACCATATTCAGGAAGCAGAAACACCGCGACGCCTTGGAACCCTTTATCAATGGAATACGGGCGAAAGGCAGATGCGTTGGTTTGTTGATCCCGACAGTTTCTCCGGTGGTTGCATCGGCCGCGTAGAGATCAAGGCGGAGGGCAGGGCCGCGTGAGCGGCTGCCTGCGCTGCACAAGCGCATGGCTGCGGCTGGCCCGGCCCAGGCCGGGTCAGCTGCAGCCTACCTTGACGGGAGGGCCGCGCCCCGGTCGATGCGGGGCTGCGGTTCAATCGACGTGGCAGATAAAGCGTTCACCACGCTGGTCGTCCATTTCATAGATCAGAACGGGTTGGCCGATACGTTCAGCCCGGCGGCGCGCGCGGCGGCGGGCCTCGACCTCGGTCGCGCAGATGATGGGCAGATCGTCCGGGTCGTCGCGGACTTCGTAGCGCGTCACGGCGCGACTCCCGGCTTCAGGCTGTCGTCACGGTCCAGCCAACTGCCGTCCACTGCAACGGGTGTAAAATACAGAGCCCGGTTGACGCTGCCGCATGTGCGGCAGGTCAGGCAGAGCAGGGGGGTGGGGCCGCTCATGCGGCCGCCCTTTCCTCGGTTTCTGCTTGGGGCTGCGCCTGCATCAGCAGGTCAGCCGCTTTCTGCGCCTCGCTCGCGGCCTTGAAGATGGCGCGCTTGTCGTCCTGCAGGGCGCGAAGCCAGCTTTTCACATAGGCGGCGGACTGGTCGAAGTCGGGGGTCAGGCCAAGGCTTGCGCAGACCATGCAGTTGCCGATTTCCGCAATCAGCTCCTCGAAGGCATAAGCCTTGCGGCCGGTGAAGCGGCCGAGCCGGTCAAGGCGGCTGGTGTGGCCGGTCCAGTGGGTCGCTTCATGCGCGAGGGTGGCATAATAGCCGCCGACGCTGTGAAAGGTCGCAATCGGCGGCATGTGGATGAAGTCCTCGACGGGGTTATAATAGGCGCGCGGGTCGTCGCTGGTGCGGATTTCCGCGCCGGTCGCGGCAAAGAAAGCGTCAAGGGCGCGGTCGGCGGTGGTGCCAAGGTCGCGTGGCGCGTCAGCAGGGGTGCCGTAGAACTCGGCGGGCAGGCCGTCGATCTGCTCGGCGTTGAACACGCGATAGGCTTTCAGATACGGGATTTTCCGGCTGTTATCGCCGCTCTCGTCATCACGCTCGAAGGTACCGTATTTGACGACGGTTGCGGATTTCTCGCCCTTGCGGACCTGCCCACCCGCTTCCTGCGCCTGGCGATAGGTGAACCAGTGCGCCGCGCGATAGCCCTTCTCGGTCGCGGTCAGCCAGAGCATCAGGACGTTGATGCCGCGATAAGGCTCGCCATTGGCGCGGCGGGGAAAGATCGCGCCGCCTGCATCTCCGGTCCACGGCTTGCGCCACGCCGGGGTGCCCGCCTCGATGCTGGCGATGATGGTATCGGTGACGTGCTGGTAAAGATCGAAAGCCATTTGCGGCACTCCTTTGCGACGGTCCCGCCTTGGTCTTTGCCTTGGTCGGGATGCCCATGATGGGCGGGGGGTCAGGCGAGGGCCGCGAAGCGCGTCCTCTCCTGAACCCCTGCCTCCCGGCGAGGGCAGGAGGGGGACCCGCGCAAGGTTGCGCGTAGGGGGCGAGGGGAGGGGGATCACCCGGCCTGCACGCAGCGCGCCAGCGCGGAGGAAGGCCGGGGAAACCCCTCGCCCCCGTCAAGCGCGCGGCCTTGCGTGGGGGAACCGGCGGTTCCCAAGACGGACGCGCCCCTTGGCGCGGCCCACCAAACCGGGGGCGTTCGGCTTGCCCGAATCCCCCCGGATGGCGCGAGCCCCGCATCAGCGGGGATCTCCGATCCTTCTTGCCGTCCAGATCGACTAGGCCTCGCACATACGTACTTCTCACTTCCGGTCGGTGGGCAACCAGAAGCGGGACGGCATCCCCGGCAGCCACCTGTCCATTTTGGCAACTAACAGACGGCCGTTGCGTGAAGTATTCCCGTGGCAGTTGCTAAGTCTGCCGGTTCGGGCGTGTTTTACGAGTATCAACGGGGGGCCGAACCACCCTCCGTCTAATTCTTCTCTGCCCGACTCTGGACAGCAGCCTCCGTAACAGAGGCGATGCTAAAACTGAAAAGACCGGAAGAATGCCGGGGTCGACGCAGCGTCATTTACGCTAAGACAATAAAATTTTGTTCCTCCGGACGGAACATTGCGTAAGGTTCTTTGTTTGAAGCCTTCACGCAGACATTGGAATCCGGGAGTTCAAATGCCGAGCCCGCAACTTCGGTCAAGTCAGACACTCGTTCAATCTCAGCGCCCACCAACAGGGCATCATCTCTCGGCCGAGGAGTGGGGTATGATCTTGGAGGCGTTGAGCGTCTACCAGCACAACGCGGCCTTCCGCGACCTCTACGAAAAAGTCGCCGTCCGGCGACCTGCTGCGTCGGTTTCGTAGGGGGCCACGCGGTTTCGCGCGGCAGCGCGCGCCGGCCGGCTTCTGTTTAACTTTCTTGCTGCCGTGCGCCTGTCGTGGGCAACTTCAAAAAAAGGGGCCCCGCCGGAGCGGGGCCTAGTTTCCTTCCGTCGCAGAAGGAAGTTCGGAGCTATGCCTTGGGCTTTCGGAGGGTCAAGATCACCGTGGCGATCCGTGTCCCGACTTCGGCAAAGCTCTCTGGCGGCAGGTCGCGCCACAAGCCGCGCCAGCCAGGCCGGTGGCACTCGGCCCAAGCCCGGAACCTGATGTGCGCGGGGGTCTCGTTGACCTCGGCCGAGGCTGGAAGGATCGCGCGCAGCTCGCCGCCGGGTTTCAGGAAGTCGAAGGCCAAGCGGACGTGCTGCATCCAGTGGATGCCGGCGAAGGGCGGGTTCATCAGCACCAGGTCATAGACCGGGTCGGGGCGCATGGTCAGGAAATTGGTGCAGGCGACGTGTAAGTCCGGGTGGCCGATCCCAAGCAGCGCGTCGGCGCGGCCCGGATGGATTTCAACGGCATCGACCTGGGTGCCGCGCGCAAGCGCCGCGCGCACGATGTTGCCGATTCCGGCCGATGGCTCCAGCACGCGCGCGCCGGGGGCGAAGTGCAGCCGGTCCATCAGCTCGTCCACGGCGGCGGCGGGAGTGGGATAGAAGGCCAGATCGCGGGCGACGGCAGTTCCGGTGGGCTTGTAGTCCTCGGGTCGCGCGTTGTCCGGGGCGGCGTCGGCCAGGGCCGCGCCGTAGTAGGTGGCCAGTTCCTTGTTTACCTTCTCGACCAGATCATCACGGGTCAGCCACAGGTGGGCGTTGCCGTTCTTGAAGCCGCGCGCCCGGAAATAGCTCGTCTCGACCTCGGACTGGCGCGGTCCCCATGATCCGGCCCGGTCTCGGGCGAGGGCGCTTTCCAGCTCGCCTGCCCGATCAGGCGCGTGATCCAGCAGGGCGAAGGCGCGCTCTATATCATAGAGGGTCTGGCGGATGCTCCCGTAGCTGAAACCGCCGTAGTCGCTGAACACATGGTTCAGGATGATGCGGCTGCCGATCTTGAAACCGTCATGCGATTTGAACCGGCGGTCGAGGGCGGCGAAGGCGCGGGCGATCCCGCGCCGGAAGATCAGCTCGGAGTCACCAAGCAGGCGCTCGACGGTGGCGCTGATGTTCTCGATGGTGGCGGGCGGCACATCGCCGCGCAAGGCGCGGTCCATGTCGTCGCGCTCTTGGGCGTCCATGATCCGGCGCAAGCCGCTTTCGTCCAGCAGGCGGGTCCAGATTGCCGCATCCAGGTCGCGCCGGAACGCCTCGATGCTGTCGGCCGGGTCGAAGTCGCCGGGAAAGAGGCGGTCGCGGTCGGCTTCCTCGCGGCGGTCGGTGCGCGGCGAGTGCCAGCCACCATGCGCCGCCTTGGCGGTCGCGGTGGCGGCGGTGGAAAGGTCGAATGCCGCGCGAAGGGCCTGGGCCGCGCGGCCGATCTGCTCAAGGGCAGCAGCGCGGGCGGCGCAGATGGCGCGCAGATTGGCAGGCGCGGTCAGCACGCCCCCGACTGTGGGGGTGGTGCGGTCGTGCATGGTCATGGTGAGAATCCTCGGGGGGCAGGGGGGCCGCGCCCCGGTGGGCGCGGCGAGACTGCTCAGATGCGGGTCCAGCCCCGCTGCCTGATGTTCGGGATGCGGCAGACCGCGCCAGTCTCAAGGCAGGTGAAAACCGTGGTGCTGCGGTTGGCACCGGGCCAGCGTTCCCGGCTGATGCGGAAGGTCTGGCGCTCGGTGCCGTCCAAGAAGCGCAGGGGCTGCTCAAGGCGGATCACGTCGCCGGGTTTCAGGGATCGCGAGGCGCGCGCCGCATGGTCGCGGCACGACTGCCGCCAGTTCAGCGCCCATTCGCTCGTCGTGGGCGAGAGAAGGTCGATCAACTTCAACGGCGCTTCCGCCGCGTTCGGCCCCATCGTCTCGTCCATGCTCTTGTAGCCCCATTGGCCATTCTCGCGGCTCGTCAGGAAAATGGCGGCGAAGGTGTAGCCGCCGGTCGCGTCCGTCTCGTAGTCGCCCGTGCTGTCGCGGCCGGACGGCGGACGGCCGTCCTTGGGCTCCACGCGGACGGCGGCATACCAGACATTCCCCTTCCGGCTGATGAGGACCGGATAGCTGCGGCGTTGTTCATTCTCGCCGCCGCAAAGCCGGGCGATCTCGTCGCGGATGCAGGCGGGGGTGTGGTTGTAGATGAGCCAGCCCATGTCAGTTCCCCCGCGCATCGAGGGCGGCGGCGATCCGGTCACGGATCACGGCCAAGGGATGATCGGGCGCGGCTCCCTCGTCGACCAGCCGCTGCGCGATCAGCTCGCACAGGTCGGGCAGGCGGGTGTTGGCATAGGCACGGTCAAGGTCGCGATATTCGACCTGTTCGCCGGTGGCGTCCACGATCCGGGCAAGGGCCTCGCCGGTATCGTCCTGCGCGGCATCATGGACGATCTGCCATTCCCCGGCGTCACGGTTGAAGCCGTAGACGGACCAGAAATCCGCCTCCGTAGGGCGGCAGACGGTCACGCCTTCATGCCCGGTTTCGCGGACGGGCGAGAGGCAGAAGCCGGTGAAGTCGAACAGGGTGACGCCGTGTGGCAGGCCGTTGGGTTGCCAACCGGTCAAGTTGCGAGGCGTAGAATTGCGCCGCCACGTTTCCTTGGCGAAGTCGGTCAGGGCGTCCCATGCGGCGCGTGATGTGCCGTCATGGTGAAGGGGAAGGCGGCGAACATCCTCGGCATAGGCCGCGCGTGCGGCGGAGTCTCGGTCAGTCATCGCGTGTTCCTTTCTCTGCGACGGGCGGTCGGGTCTGGTGCCCGCTTCCGCCGATGGGCGAGCCTTCCTGCTCTGTTTTCTGAAAGGCCCATGCCTTTCGGAAAGCAGAGCGGGAAGGGCGCAGCCCTGCCCGTGGCCCCGGCCGAGACTGTCACGGGTCGGGAAGGCGGGGTGGTGCGGCCCGCAGCGCGATGCGCGAGGACACGGCCCGCCTGAACGACGACGCCCGGCACGGGCGGCGCTTGCCCCTTGACCGGCTCGGTCGGGGATGCGTGGCGGACGAATGTATTGGAAAGGTCGTCGGGGCGGGGGTGAGCGCGGGGCAAGCCCCGCGTCGATCCCTTGACCCGTCCACCGGATCACCTGCCGACGCATCGCGGCGGCGCAATTGTTCTTGGCGGTTGTCCAAGGCGTGAAGCCGTCATGACGAGCGAGACACGCCATCATCGAGCGAGGGAATGCGAGCCTTGTGGGCAACTGCCTGCGCGAAGGATCGTTACCCGTATGGGACGAGACGCGCCCGGCGCGGCTCGGGTGGAGGCCGTACGCGGCCGGAACTAGAGCCTGATCCCGGCCTGCCGGGACGCGCCCCAGAGCTCCACTTGCTTATCCTCTCTCGAAGAAACCCGGATGCGGTGCCGTGATTCCGAACGTGATCGTGTCGGCACCGAAGCGGCTGTTGATCTGATCCACGGCGATGGACACGCGCTCGCCGCGTGTGCGATCCGCGGGCGCAAGGGGCGCAAAAAGATCGCCGGCGCGATCCTGCAGCAAACTCACGTTGCCCATGTGGACACCGACCGAATGTACTGCGGCAGGCGGTTCAGCCCGCCACAGACTCGACCAGAGAGCGCGATGGAGATGCAGGAAATAGGCTGTGTCCTGCGACGGCGCGCAACTCACGCCTCGCGACCAGCGGCGCCCTTCGAAATAGCTGACCGTGAGGCTGAACCGTGCAGCAACATAGCCCTCGCGCCGCAGGCGGGCGGCGGATTTCTCGACCAGCCAACGGCCGACCTGATAGGCTCGCCGGGCAGTGCGGTAGTCGAGGGCGAGGACCTTGGAGTTGCCGAAGCCGCCACGGACGTTCGGTGTCAGGGGAATATCCATACCTTGCAACAGCCGCACGAACCGTTCGCCCTCGACGGAGCGCCAGATCAGGCGCGCATGGCGCGGATCGAGCCCACAAAGGGTTTCCACGTCATAGACCCCGGCGCGGTAGAGCCGCTGCTTCATCGCCCCGGAGATCCCCGGCAGATCATCAAGCGCGAGATGGGCGACAGCCGCAGGCATGTTTTCGGCCGAAAGCCAGCGAAAGCCGTCCGGCTTCTGCAACTTCCCGGCCAGCTTGGCGAGCAAGTGGTTCGGCCCGATCCCGGCAGAGAAGCGCAGACAGGCGCCGACCTCGGCCGCGACAGCGGCCTTGAGGCGGGCGACAAGCTGCGCGGCTCCGTCCAGCGTGCGGGCTTCGCCCGACAGGGCGAGCTGGAACTCATCGACGCTGCGGATGTGCGTCAACTCCGCATGGCGGTCGAGCACATCCGCGACGGCCAGGTTGAACTTCAGTGGTCTGCCCCCTGAAAAGTGGTCCTCCCTGAAGTAGGCTTTTG
>NZ_SELD02000037.1 GCF_004923205.2 Paracoccus aeridis | reverse complement strand
ACTTCTCGATGGAAAACCCGGGTCAGTTCCGGGTGGAAATCAACACTTCAACACCTTAGGGAGAGAAGTTTTGCTATAAGAGGCAACTTCTGTGATCAAAAAGGCAGAACTATCTGCCTCTTATCAGGCGGGAAATGGTCGGAGCGAGAGGATTCGAACCTCCGACCCCCTGCTCCCGAAGCAGGTGCGCTACCAGGCTGCGCTACGCTCCGACCGTAGGTGGGGCAGGTAGCGCGGGCCGGGCGGGATTGCAAGGGGGGTCAGCGCCGGCGGGGGAATATGCGCAGGCGAGTCAGGCGGGGCGGAAAGACGCGCGGGCCGAAGGACGTGCGGGGCGAGATCTGCGCGTCGCCGGCCGCGTCCGAGGTGGTGACGGGGCTCACGCGGCTGTTGCCGCCCGCCTCGCGCCACAGGATGTAGACGCCGGCGGCGGCGATCACGGAAAGGCCGAGGATGGTCATGGCGTCGGGCAGTTCGCCGAACAGGATCCAGCCGTAGAACGCGGCCCAAGCGATCTGGCTGTACTGCATGGGCGCGACGACCGCGGCCTCGGCCGTGCGGTAGGACATGACGTTGACCGCCGCCGCCGCCAGCGCCAGCATCGCGACCGCGCCGGCAAGGCCCAGGTCCGCGCCGGACATCGGGCGGTAGACGAAGGGCAGGGCGGCGCCCGTCACCAGGACGTTGAGGACGATCGGCCACAGGACGAGGACGATCGCCTTCTCCTCCCCGCCCACGCGCCGGGCGATGACCGCCGCGAGCGACCCGCCCGCCGCGCCCAGCAGCGCCGCGGCGTGGCTCCAGGACAGCGCGCCGGCTCCGGGCCGCAGGACGATCAGCACGCCGAAAAGGCCCAGGGCGATCGCGGCCCAGCGGTGCGGGCCCACCCTTTCGCCCAGCAGCGGGATCGCCAGCACGGTGATCATCAGCGGCATGGTGAAGAGCATGGCGTAGACCTGCGCCAGCGGCAGCACGGCGAAGGCGGCGGTGCAGGCGATGGCGTTCAGGCACAGCGCCGCGCTGCGGAGCGCGACCCAGCCGGGATGCGCGGGACGCAGCGACCCGCCGTCGCGGCGCGACAGCAGCAGGATGGTCGCGGCGGGGAAGGACAGCACCGCCGCGAAGAACAGGATCTGGAACGGGGAATACGACCCGCCCAGCAGTTTCAGGATCGCGTCGTGCCCGGCGTAAAGCGCCATGCAGAACAGGCCGAGCGCGGCGCCCCGAAGGTTGGACGCACCCCGCGGGGCCGACGCCACCCGCGGGGCCGACGCACCCCACGAGGCCGACGCCACCCGCCGGCCCGCCGCCGCGCTGGTTCCTGCCCCGCGCTGGTCCCCGCGGGCCATGCCGTCAGGCGAGCGCGCCGAGCGCCTGCACGATGCGGTCGCCCATCTCGGCCGTGCTGACGGGGGTGCCGCCTTCCGCGCCCATCAGGTCCGCGGTGCGGACGCCGTCGGCCAGCACCTGTTCCACCGCGCGCTCCAGCAGGTTCGCGTCCTCGCCCCGGTCGAAGGAATAGCGCAGCGCCATCGCGAACGACAGGATGCAGGCGATCGGGTTTGCCTTGCCCTGACCCGTGATGTCGGGGGCCGAGCCGTGGACCGGCTCATAGAGCGCCTTCGGCCGCCCGTTTTCCATCGGCGCGCCGAGCGACGCCGAGGGCAGCATCCCCAGGCTGCCGGTCAGCATCGCCGCCGCGTCCGACAGGATGTCGCCGAACAGGTTGTCGGTCACGATCACGTCGAACTGCGACGGGCGGCGGACCAGCTGCATCGCGCCGTTGTCGGCGTACATGTGGGACAGCTCGACATCGGGGTATTCGTTGTCGTGGACCCACTGGACTTCCTCGCGCCACAGGATGCCCGATTCCATCACGTTGGCCTTTTCCATCGAGCAGACCCGGTTCTTGCGCTTGCGCGCCAGCTCGAAGGCGGCGCGGGCGACGCGGCGGATCTCTCCGCTGGTGTAGCGCTGGGTGTTGATGCCGACGCGCCCGCCTTCGTTGTCGGGGTTGTTGTCGTCGGGGTGGATCCCGCGCGGCTCGCCGAAATAGACGCCCGAGGTCAGTTCGCGCACGATCAGGATGTCGAGCCCCGCGACGACCTCGCGCTTGAGCGACGAGAAGTCCGCGAGCGCGTCGAAGCACTGCGCGGGCCGCAGGTTCGCGTAAAGGTCCATTTCCTTGCGCAGCCGCAGGAGCCCGCGTTCCGGCTTCACGCTGAAGTCGAGGTTGTCGTAGGCCGGCCCGCCCACCGCGCCCAGCAGCACCGCGTCCGCGGCCTGCGCCTTGGCCATGGTGGCGTCGGTCAGGGGGGTGCCGTGCGCGTCATAGGCGCAGCCGCCCACCAGGTCCTCGTCCACGTCGATGTGAAGGCCGCGGCGGTCGCCGAACCAGTCGATGACCTTGCGGACCTCGGCCATCACCTCGGGGCCGATGCCGTCGCCGGGCAGGATCAGAAGGGAAAACCGGTCGCTCATTCTTGTCCCTCGCGTCGTGTCGATCCTCGCGTAGACGTGGGGTCGGGCGGGGTCAAGTCACGCCGAATTGGGTTGCCAGGCGGGGCGCGGATGGGGCGGGATGCGGGCCCGAGGGCGAGAAACGAGAGGCCAGCGATGAAGACCAGATTTCCGGCCGTGCTGGCCGCGGCGATGGTGGCGGGCAGCATGGCCGGCGCGGGGCGGGCGGACGGCGGCATGACCGTGCAGCTGCCCGACGTGTCGGCCCTGTCCGAGGCAGAGGCGAAGGCCCTGATCGCGCAGCTGGCGCAGGTCAACGTGATCACGTCGAACTGCCCGGGCTACGCGATCTCGGACGGGGAATGGACGCTCGTCACCGGGACCGGCGACCGGCTGGCCGCGCGGCTGGGGCTGGACGCGGCGAGCTATGACCGCGCCTATTACGGGCCGGCGTTCAAGCTGCTCGACGACCCCGGCGCCTGCGACCGGATCGGCCCGACCGCGCGGCCGCTGATCGACCGCCTGGTCCGGATGGGCGGCGACACCACGCCGATTGCGCAGTCCCAGTAGGCCCCGGCGGGCCTACGCGAGCCAGACCTGAAAACTCGCGCGCCCGTCGCCGTTCACGTCGCCCGACAGCATGCACCCGCCCGTGCCGAGGGTGACCCATGCCGCGTGCGCGGCCGGGCGCGCCCGGACCACGCGAAGGCCTGATCGCCCGACGCCGCCAGGTTCGCGTCCATCCCGTTCAGGCCGATGCGGTCCTGGCCGTGAATGGACGTCCATGATCACGTCGGCATGCGCGCCAAGGCCGTTCTGGCCCGCGGCGGACGCGGGACTCGGCGCCCATGCGGCTCTCCGGCTCTCCTCCCCGCCTGACGGGACGGGGTTCGCGCGGCCGGGGCGATTCGGAAGCGGTTCGCGCAAGGGCGCGGCGGGATCTCGCGCCCTGCCCGCCCGTCAGGGCAGGTCGAGGTCCACCCACACCAGCCGGTGCCGCGAGGCGGCGGCCACCGTATCGGCCAGGGCTGCGCCGGGCGCGGGCCACAGGACGCCCGCGCCCCGCACGGTCAGGCCCCGCGCCGGAAGGACGTGGTCCACCCGCAGGTTGCCCGGCCCGTCGGCGGCGGCGAACTGCGCGGTGTCCAGCGCGGGGTCGCCCTTCTGCACGGCGTTCGCCCCGTCCTGCGGCGCGGCGCGCCCGCCCTCGCTTGCCGGGGACGGGTCCTGCACATGGGGGCTGAGCGCGTCCCACGCCTCGCGCCGGCCGTCGCCGTCCACGGGATCGAGGTTGAAGTCGCCGAGGATCACGAACGGGGCATCGGGCAGGTGCCGGGCCCAGAAGGCGATCTCGTCGTGGTTGCGGCGGCCGTTGCGGTCGGTCCGCGGGTCGTCGAAGACCGGGGGCGTGGCGGAAAAGGCCAGCAGGTGCAGGGTCGTCGCGCCCGCGGCGACGGGCACGTTCCAGTGCGCGGTCGACGACAGGCGCTGCACGCCGGCCACCTCGGGCGCGGCCTTCGGCATCAGGTTGCCGGGCTGGTCGCGCCAGAGCGCGGCGGAGTGGTCCGTGACCTTGCCCAGGGCCAGCCGCGACAGCACCGCCATACCGCCCGCGCCGGTGAAGAAGCCGAAGCCCTGCGCGTCGTCCGCCGTCCCGTCGCGCCCGTCGCCGTCAAGGTCGAGACCGGTCGGAACGCCGCTGTTCGGCGGCCCCGCGAACCGGTGGGGGTAGGGGGCGCCCGCCGCGTCCAGCGCCTCGGCGAAGGCCGACAGCGCCGCGCCGTCGTGGTCCCAGTCGAAACCCGTCAGCAGCAGCACGTCGGCGTCGGCGGCGGCGATCACCTGCACGACCGCCGCGACCTGGTCGTCCTTGCCCGACCGGATGTCGCGCAGCAGCAGGCCCGGCCCCTTGCGGGTGAGTTCGGGCGAGAAGGTCGCGACGCGCAATGTCTCGGCGGACGCTGGCGCCGCCAGGGCGAGCGCCAGCAGCCCCGCCCGGATCAGACCCACGGCTGGGACTGCGCGATCCGGTCCTCGTAGCCGCCGATCGCGGGCGACTTCTCGAGCGTGAGGCCGATGTCGTCCAGCCCCTCCAGCATGTTGTGGCGGCGGTGGGCGTCGATCTGGAACGGATACTCCGCCCCGTCGGCGCCCGTCACGACCTGGCGTTCCAGATCCACCGTGATCCGCGCGTTCGCGCCGTTCCCCGCGTCGCGCATCAGCGCGTCCACCGCGTCCTGCGGCAGCACCACCGGCAGGATGCCGTTCTGGAAGCAGTTGTTGTAGAAGATGTCCGCGAAGCTGGTCGAGATCACGGCCCGGATCCCGTAGTCCTTCAGCGCCCAGGGCGCATGTTCGCGCGACGATCCGCAGCCGAAGTTGTCGCCCGCGACGATGATCTGCGCGTCCCGCCACGCGGGCTTGTTCAGCACGAAGTCGGGGTTTTCCGACCCGTCGGCGTTGTAGC
This sequence comes from Paracoccus aeridis, assembly GCF_004923205.2. GTDB lineage: Bacteria > Pseudomonadota > Alphaproteobacteria > Rhodobacterales > Rhodobacteraceae > Paracoccus > Paracoccus aeridis. Next base: position 154,027 of record NZ_SELD02000037.1, on the reverse strand, counting down.
GCATCTCGTCGAACAGGTTCTTGCCCAGCCCCGAGCGGTGGATCGTCTTCAGGAACTGCTTGGGGATGATCATGTCGGTGTCGATGTTGACCAGCGGCATGGGCGCGGCGATTCCGGTCAGCGTTGTGAACTTGTCCATGGCGTCCTTTCGGGTGAGAGGTTTCCTGTACTGCCCGCGCGGGCGGACAGGCTTGATGAGAAGGTGGAGACGGGTCGATGTTGCCAGCAGGGTTGTGGACATGCGTGTCGCAGGACTGGACGCCGCAGATCGGGGACCCGGAGGCCACGGGATGGCTGACGGTGCTGGCCTACCTGGTCTGCACCGCGCTGGCCTGCGCGGTCTGGCGCGGCCAGCCGCGCGGACGCGGGCGGCGCTTCTGGGGGCTGCTGGCGGTGGGGACGCTGTTTCTCGCCGTCAACAAGCAGCTGGACCTGCAGACGGCGCTGACCGCGACCGCCCGCTGCCTTGCCCATGCGCAGGGCTGGTACGAACAGCGCCGCATCGTGCAGCTTGCCTTCATCGCGGCGTTCCTGGGCCTGACGGCGGGCGGGCTGTGGATCGGCTGGCGCAGCCTTCGGGGCAACCTGCGCGAAAGCGGGGTGGCGCTGGTCGGCCTTGTGGTGCTGGCGGGCTTCGTCATGGTCCGCGCGATCGGCTTTCACCACGTCGACGTCCTGATCGGGCGGCGGCAGCTGGGCGTCAGCGCGAACTTCGTGTTCGAGAACACGGGGCTCGTGCTGATCGCGCTGAACGCGGCCGCGATCCTGTCGCGCAGGCGCGGCCGCGCCGCAGGCGTCACCGGGCGCGGCTGACCGCGCCGGGTGCCCGGCCGGATCGGTGATGGCAGCCATCGCCGGTCAGGCCGAAACGGCCTGCACGTCGCGCACGTCGACCAGGTGTCCCGCGATCCCCGCCGCCGCCGCCATGATCGGCGACATCAGGTGCGTGCGCCCGCCGCGCCCCATCCGCCCCTCGAAATTGCGGTTCGAGGTCGCGGCGCAGCGTTCGCCCGGCGCGAGCTGGTCGGGGTTCATGCCCAGGCACATCGAACAGCCCGCAAGCCGCCATTCGAACCCGGCGTCCATGAACACCTGGTGCAGCCCCTCCGCCTCGGCTTGGGCGCGGACGAGGCCCGATCCCGGGACGACCATCCCGCGGACGTTCGGGGCGAGGTGCTTGCCGCGCAGCACCTCTGCCGCGGCGCGCAGGTCCTCGATCCGGCCGTTGGTGCACGATCCGATGAACACCGCGTCGATCGCGATGTCGGTCAGCGGCGTGCCGGGGGTCAGGCCCATGTAGTCGAGCGACCGGCGCGCGGCCTCGACCTTGCCGCCGGTGAAGTCCTCGGGGGCGGGGACGCGGCCGGTGATCGGCAGCACGTCCTCGGGCGAGGTGCCCCAGGTCACGACCGGGGCGATGTCCTCGGCCCGGATCGTCACGACCTTGTCCCAGTGCGCGCCCTCGTCCGAGGCAAGCGTCCGCCACCACGCGAGCGCCGATTCCCACGCCTCGCCCGCGGGCGCGTGGGGGCGGCCCTTCACATAGGCGAAGGTGGTCTCGTCGGGCGCGATCAGCCCGGCCCGGGCGCCGCCCTCGATCGCCATGTTGCAGACGGTCATGCGGCCTTCCATCGACAGGCCGCGGATCGCCTCGCCGCAGTATTCGATGACGTGGCCGGTGCCGCCGGCGGTGCCGGTGTGGCCGATCACGGCAAGGGTGATGTCCTTGGCGGTGACGCCCGGGCGCAGCCGGCCCGTGATCTCCACCTTCATGTTCTTCGACTTCTTCTGGATCAGCGTCTGGGTGGCGAGGACGTGTTCCACCTCGGACGTGCCGATCCCGTGCGCCAGCGCGCCGAACGCGCCGTGGGTCGCGGTGTGGCTGTCGCCGCAGACGACGGTCATGCCGGGCAGGGTCCAGCCCTGTTCGGGGCCGACGATGTGGACGATGCCCTGCCGCACGTCGTCCATCGGGTAGTAGTTGACCCCGAACTCGCGCGCGTTCCTGTCGAGCTCGGCCACCTGCACCCGGCCTTCCGGGTTCTCGATCCCGTTCACGCGGTCGGGGGTGGTGGGGACGTTGTGGTCGGGAACGGCGATGGTGCGTTCGGGCGAATGGACGCGGCGGCCGGCCATGCGAAGCCCCTCGAACGCCTGCGGGCTCGTCACCTCGTGGACGAGGTGGCGGTCGATGTACAGCAGGCAGGTGCCGTCGGGCTGGCGGTCGACGACATGGGCGTCGAAGATCTTGTCGTAGAGCGTGCGGGGGCCGGTGGTGTCGGCTGCGGAATTGGCTGTCATGGCTTGGCTTCCGGTATCAGGCAGTTGGACGGGCCGCCGAGCGGATCGGCGGCGGCGATCGGACCCGCGCCGTCAGCCCCGGGCCGTGACCCTCAGGCATTCGCCGAAGAAGCGGCCCGGCAGCCGCACCCGGTCGTGGATGTCGAAGTAGATGAAGCCCATCATGCGTTCTTTGTAGCGCCGCCGCCGCCGCCGGGCAAGGTCGGCGTCAGTCGTCCGCGCCGTCGTCCCAGCCCGTGAACTCGACCGGGAACGAGCGGCAAAGCGTGTTCGCGACGGTGCAGTTGGCGATGGCGCGGGTGACGATGGCGGTCGCGTCGCCCTCGCCGCCCGCGGCCCGGCAGCGGACGCGGACGGTCGCGCGGGTGGCGACCAGCGGCTCGCCCCCGAGGGTCAGGGTCACGCGGATCGCGGCGTCCTCGACCTCCAGCCCAAGCGCATGGGCGGCGTAGTGCAGGTCGTTGCCGAAGCAGCCGCCGAGCGCGAGAGCCAGAAGCTGCGCGCCGTTGAAGCCGAGGCCCCGCCCGCCCGCGCGCCCCTCGGGCCGGTCCACGACGATGTGGTGCCCGCCCGCCCCGCCGGTCATGGCGGCGGTCCCGGGCAGCGTTGCGACGTCGGCCGTGATTCGCACCGTCCACACTCCGGCACGGACGCCGCATCGTATCACGCCTTGCCCGGCGGCACTTGCGACAGGCGCGGCGGCGGTGTTGTGATCGTCCTGCAGGCAGGCGCGGGGGAAAGGGGGCGCACGGGATGGACAGGCTGAGCCCCGCGGTCGTCGATGCCGGACGCAGCCTGTGGTCGCAGGTCAGCACCTTCCTTGAACTCATGCTGCTGCCGTGGCGGCTGTGGCAGCTGCTCGGGATCGTGCTGCTGATCGGCGCGGCGCAGGTGCTGCGGTCGCTGATCCTGCCGCGGCTCGACGCGTGGCTGCGGTCGCGCAAGGGTTGGCCCAAGTGGCGGCTCAGGGTGGGGCTGTTGATCCGGCGGCGGCTGCGCGCGATCCTGTTCGCGGCGCTGGCCTGGGGGGTCGTGTGGCTCATGCGGGCCGAGACCTGGCCCTCGCGCAGCCAGCTCATCGCGCTCGCCGCGTCGATCGCGACCGCGTGGGTGGTGATCGAGTTCGGGGTCCGCGTCCTTGCGAACCCCTTTTTGCGCCGGATCGTGCGCTGGGGCGCGTGGGTCTGGGCCACGCTGTATTTCCTGGGCCTGCTGGCGCCCGCGCGCGCGGTGCTCGACAGCATCGCGCTGGACGTGGGGAACTACCGGCTGTCGCTGCTGACGGTGCTGCGCGCGGTCGTCGTCGCCGGGCTGCTGCTTGCGCTGACGCGGCTGGCGTCGCGTCTGATATCGGGCAGCCTTGCCCGCAACGCGGACCTGTCGCCCTCGGCGCGGGTGCTGATCTCGAAGCTGGTGCAGGTGGTCCTGTTCGCGCTGGCGGTCGTGATCGGGCTGCAGGCGCTGGGGCTGGACCTGACCGGGCTCACGCTGTTTTCCGGCGCGATCGGCGTGGGGCTGGGGTTCGGGCTGCAGAAGGTGGTGTCGAACCTCGTCAGCGGGATCATCATCCTGCTGGACAAGTCGATCAAGCCCGGGGACGTCATCAGCCTGGGCGACACCTTCGGCTGGATCGACGCGCTGGGCGCGCGCTATGTCAGCGTCGTGACCCGCGAGGGCAAGGAATACCTGATCCCGAACGAGGACCTGGTGACGGGGCAGGTCGTCAACTGGTCGCACACCAACGACTACGTCCGGCTGGACCTGAACTTCCGCGCCTCGTACCACGACGACCCGCACCTGGTCAGCCGGCTGGCGATCGAGGCCGCGACCCGCGTCCCGCGTGTCTGCGCGGACCGCCGCGCTGTCTGCTGGATCACCCATTTCGGCGAAAGCTCGGTCGAATACCTGCTGCGCTTCTGGATCACCGACGCGCAGCAGGGGCTGACGAACGTGCGCGGGCAGGTGTTCCTGGCGCTGTGGGACGCGTTCCGCGAGCACGGCATCACGATCCCCTTCCCGCAGACCGAGGTGCGGATCCTGCACGACCGGGAAACCGGGACCACCATCTCTGCCGACGAGCCATCGGCCGCCGACCGCGCGGCGTCGCGCAGGGCCGCTTCGGTGCCCACGGAGTGATCCCCGCCCCGGCCCGTCGGCCGGGCGCCGCTGGGTCCGGGCCGCCGTTTCGCCGCTTCATTGAAAAGCTGCCGGGGGATGCTATGTTTCACCTGTCCCGGCGCCGGGGAATACCGGCGCGCTGTCCGGAGGAAGTCCCCTGTCCACCACCGTCCCGTCGGCTGCAAAGCCGACCGCGACCGCCGCGGCAACCAGCGACCAGCTGCTGGCCCGCATCCTGTCCTCGCTCGAAGACGACAAGGCCGAGGATATCGTGACCATCGACCTTCGCGGCCGCTCGGCCATGGCCGATCACATGGTCATCGCCTCTGGCCGCAGCTCGCGCCAGGTCGGATCCATCGCCCAGAAGCTCGCCGACCGGCTGAAGCAGGAACTTGGCCGGATCGTCCGCATCGAGGGCAAGGACACCGGCGACTGGGTGCTGATCGACACCGACGACGTCATCGTCCACGTGTTCCGCCCCGAAGTGCGTGAATTCTACCAGCTCGAGAAGATGTGGATGCCCGCCGACGCGCTGGGCACGCTGCGGGCCGAGCATGGGGTGAACCCGGCGTCCGGCCTGCACGTGACGCAGTAGCGCCGCCGGCGCGCCCGGACGGGGGACCGCCATGCTGCGGGTCCGCATCTGCGCGGTCGGGCGCCTGAACGCCCGCGCGCCCGAGGCGGCGCTGATCGGCGACTACCTGTCCCGCTTCGGCCAGACCGGCCGGCCGCTGGGTCTCGGCCCGGCGACGGTGACCGAGGTCGAGGACCGAAAGGCCGCGGGCGGGGCCGGGGCGAAGGCGGCCGAGGCCGCGCTGCTGTCCCGCCACATCCCCGACGGCGCCGCGGTCGTGGCGCTGGATGAACGCGGGCGGCTGCTGGGCTCACCCGACCTTGCCGCGCAGCTGGGGCGCTGGCGCGACGACGGCCGGGGGGAAGCGGTGTTCCTGATCGGCGGGGCCGACGGGCTGGACCCCGGTCTGCGCGACCGCGCCGACCTCGTCCTGTCGTTCGGGCAGATGGTGTGGCCGCACATGCTGGCGCGCGTCATGCTGTCGGAACAGCTCTACCGCGCCGCGACCATCCTGGCCGGCAGCCCGTATCACCGGGTCTAGCGCATCACCGCGTCACCGCGTCATCGGCGGCGGCGGCGCCGTCCAGGCGTCGATCGCCGCGATCGCCTCGTCCGAGGTTTCCACGAACCGGATCAGGTCGAGGTCGGCGGCGCCGATGGTGCCCGCCTCGGCCAGCGCCTGCCAGTTGATGATCCCGTGCCAGAACTCGCGCCCGAACAGCAGGAAGGGCACCGGCTTCATCCGCTGGGTCTGGATCAGGGTCAGCGCCTCGAACATCTCGTCAAGCGTGCCGAAGCCGCCCGGGAAGACCGTGATGACCCGGGCGCGCATCAGGAAGTGCATCTTGCGGATCGCGAAATAGTGGAAGTTGAACGACAGGCCGGGCGTCACGTATGCGTTCGGCGCCTGCTCGTGCGGCAGGACGATCCCCAGCCCGATCGACTGCCCGCCCGCGTCATGCGCCCCCTTGTTCCCCGCCTCCATCACGCCGGGTCCGCCGCCGGTGCAGACGACCCACTCGCGCCCGCCCGCTTCCATGCTGCGCCGCGTCATGGCCTGCGCGAACCGCTCGGCCTCGGCATAGTAGCGCGACAGGCGGGCAAGCGTGGGCGTCCGCGCGCCCGAGGCCTGGTCGGGGGACGGGATGCGCGCGCCGCCGAACATCACCACGGTGCTTTCGACCCCGCGCTCGTCCATGATCATGCCGGCCTTCAGCAGTTCGAGCTGCAGCCGCACCGGGCGCAGCTCGTCGCGCACCAGGAACTCGGTGTCGGTATAGGCCAGGCGGTAGGACGGGGCGCGGGTCTGCGGCGTGTCGGGGTCGTGGGCGGTGATGCGCGCGTCCTGCCCGCTTTGGCGGAACACGTTGCGGTGGTCGTCGTCGGCGGTCATCGGATACCCTTGTCTCACCCGTTCGCGGGCGCGGCGTTGCACGGGCCCCATGCCCCGCTTATAGCCCGGAGCAGGGAAATTCCACCTGATGCGACAGGAGCAACCATGACCGACGCCGCGCTTGAAGCCGCCATCGAGGCGGCGTGGGACGCCCGCGACACCATCTCGTCCGCGACGACGGGCGAGGCGCGCGAGGCGGTGGAAGCGACGCTCGGCGCGCTGGACGGCGGCCGCCTGCGGGTGGCCGAGCGGCGCGGGACGGGCTGGCACGTGAACCAGTGGGCGAAGAAGGCGGTGCTGCTGAGCTTCCGCCTGAACGACATGGAACAGATGCCGGGCGGGCCGCAGGGGACCGCGTGGTGGGACAAGGTCGACAGCAAGTTCAAGGACTGGGGCGACAACCAGTGGCGCGCGGCCGGGTTCCGCGCGGTGCCCGGCGCGATCGTCCGCCGTTCGGCCTTCATCGGCAAGGGCGCGGTCCTGATGCCCAGCTTCGTCAACGTGGGCGCGCATGTGGGCGAGGGGACAATGGTCGACACCTGGGCCAGCGTCGGATCCTGCGCGCAGATCGGCGCGCGGGTCCACCTGTCGGGCGGCGTCGGCATCGGCGGCGTGCTGGAACCGATGCAGGCCGGCCCCACCATCATCGAGGACGACTGCTTCATCGGTGCCCGGTCCGAGGTGGTGGAGGGCGTGATCGTGCGCGAGGGGTCGGTCCTGGGCATGGGCGTGTTCCTTGGCCAGTCCACGAAGATCGTGGACCGCGAGACCGGCGCCGTGACCTTCGGCGAGGTGCCGGCGGGGTCGGTGGTGGTGGCGGGATCGCTGCCGTCGAAGAACGGCGTCAACCTGTACTGCGCGGTGATCGTGAAGCGGGTGGATGCGGGCACGCGGGCCAAGACCTCGATCAACGAGTTGCTGCGGGATTGATGGCAAGCCTGCAACAGTCCGGCCCAAACCGCGCGCGCTGACGCATAAAATCCCCCTTGTCCTTGAACCTGGGCCACTTTGGGGGCGTTCCCCCGTCGAAGTTCCTCAAAGGAGATACTCCCATGGAAGGCTTGGGTTGGCTGTCGGCCATCATCGTTGGCGGCCTCGCTGGCTGGATCGCCAGCAACATCATGAAGTCGGACACCGGCATTTTCATGAACATCATCCTCGGCATCGTCGGCGCGGTCGTCGCCAACTTCCTGCTGGGGCTGTTCGGCATCAACTTCGCTGCCGGCAGCTGGCTGGCCCAGGGTCTGGCGGGCCTGATCGGCGCCATCATCCTGATCTGGATCGTACGCGCCGTCCGTCGCTGACGAAGGCGGTACGGATGTGACCACGGCGCACCCGTGCATTCGTGCGGGTGCGCCGAAGCTTTCCGGGGCCTGCGTCCCCGCCGGCACGGCTGCTGTCATGCCTGGACGTGGCAGGATCGTGACGAGTGTGTCGCGCTGGCTGGTCCTCGCCGCCCCAGTTTCCCCCAGACCTTTCCAGCTTTCAGCGGTCTGCGCCGCTCGGAACCCAGCGCACGTTCCGCCGGGGCGCCGTGCTACCGGAGTTCCGATGACGGAACCTCCCGCGCCCATGCGCAGCGCCCGCGCAAGAGAAATCCGGGTCGTGCGTCGGATCGAGACGCGACCTCATCGCCGCGGCACCCAGCAGAACCACCCTGTCGCCAGCCGGGCGTTTCCGCGACGGTCCGGCCCGCTGCCGCGCGCGACGGCACCTGGCCGTGCCGCATCAGCCGGATGCCCAGGAGGGCCAGCAGGAACAACAGCACGTCCGCCGGCCGCGGCGACTGCGTGGTCTCGCCCCGACCAACCCGGCAGGGCCGGGCATCTGTTTCCCCCGTCGTGTTCCGACCCATCTGATTCCCTCCGTTCGCCGTCCTTTCATCGACCGTAGGGAACCACTCGTTTCCACAAGCTTAACGGGAACGAACAGCGGCCGGAAAAATGACGAAGGGGGCCCCGGCGGCCCCCTTCTGCTTCCTTGTCCGACGTCAGCTTGCGGACGCTCAGCGCAGCTGCCCCAGCAGCACCGAGGTGGCGTAGCCATCCGGCGGCTGTCCGATCGAGCGCTGGAACGCGGCGATCGATTCCATCGTGCCGGTGCCGATCTTGCCGTCGATCTCGTCGCGGTAGAAGCCGCGGCGGGTCAGCAGGCGCTGGATCTCCACCCGCTCGGCCTGCGTCAGGGGCCGGTCGCTGCGCGGCCAGGCGGCGCGGATGCCGGGACGGCCCGCGATCGCCTCGCCCAGGTAGGACACGCCGAGCGCGTAGTTGTCCGAGTTGTTGTAGCGCAGGATCGACCGGAAGTTGTCGAGGATCAGGAACGCCGGGCCGCGCGCGCCGGCGGGGCGGATGATCGACCCCGTGCCGGCCGGCAGCGAGCCGCCGTTGATCGGGCGCACGCCCGCGGCCGCCCAGTCCGAGGTGGACCGGCGGGTCCCCTTGCCCACGGCGCTGAAGCCGTCCGGCAGCACCACCTCGGTCCCCCAGCGCTGGCCCGCACGCCAGCCGTTCCGCGCAAGGTAGGCGGCGGTCGAGGCGAGGCTGTCGGTCGGGTCGTCCGACCAGATGTCGCGGCGGCCGTCGCCGGTGAAGTCGACGGCGTATTCCAGGAACGAGGTCGGCATGAACTGGGTGTGGCCCATCGCGCCCGCCCAAGACCCCAGCAGGTGCGCGGGGTCGGTGTCGCCCGCCTGCAGGATCCGCAGCGCGGCGATCAGCTGGTTCTCGAACATCTCGGCGCGGCGGCCGTCATAGGCCAGCGTCGTCAGCGACGGGATCAGCTGCATCCGGCCGCGGTTCGACCCGTAGTTCGATTCCATCCCCCAGACCGCCAGCACGATCTCTCGGGGGACGCCGTACTGCCGCTCGATCGCGGACAGGACGCCGGCGTACCGCGCGGCCATCGCCCGGCCGGTGCGGACCCGTTCCTCGGACACCGCGCCGTCGAGATAAAGCCAGACGGGGCGCGAGAACTCGGCCTGCTTGCGATCGAGGCGGATCACCTCGGGGTTGTAGCGGGCGAGCAGCATGGCGCGGTCGAACGTGCCCGCGTCGATGCCGCGGGACAGCGCGCGGGGGCGGAAGTTCTGGACCCAGCGCTGCAGCCCGGCCTCGTCGCCGGGGGATGCCGCCGGGATCGCGGCGGGGGTCACGCTGCTGCCGACGGGCCCGACGGGACCGTTCGCGACGCGCACGCCGCAAGATCCCAGGATCGCGATCATGGCCGCGGATGCCGCGATCCGGCCGATGGTTGATGTCATGTCACTGCCTCGCCGTCATGTGTTTTTTGTTGCGCCGAGCTTAACCGCGGCCCGGCGCCCGAGGCAAGAAGAACGGGCATTTCCGCGCAACCTACGCGTGCAGGTCAGTCGCCGGGGAAGAACGGCTCCATCTGCGCCACGATGACGGCGTTTTCGTCGAGCGCGCGGGTCATCAGCGCGCGCTCCTCGTCCGGGATCTCGTGCCCCTCGGCCAACCGCTCGTCCAGCGTGCCGTAGGCCTGCACTTCAAGGGGGGCAAGGTCAGCCTGCTTCAGCACCGCGATCGTCTCGCGCACGGCCTCGTCCTGGGTTCCGCCCGAGGCGTAGCAGACGAGGCCCGCCCCGGTGGACCCCTCCGGCAGGCCGTCGCCCGCGGCGCGGCCGACCTCGACCAGCAGCGTGTAGACCTGTTGTGCCATGTTCCGCCCCCTGCGATGGTGCCGCGTCCGTCAGGGGGGATGCGCGATGAGCCGCAGCTTGGCAAGGGTGGAGGCGGCGCTGGCCGCTTCACCGCCCGAGGCTGGTCAGTTCAGAAGTCCCGGCTCGCTGTCGCCAGCCAGGGCCGCGTGCGTCCAGCGGGGGTTGCCGCAGGTGCGGCAGGGCCGGTCCGGCAGCACCGCTTCGGCGCGGCGAAGCTCGCCGCAGTTGGTGCAGCAGGCCCGCCCTTCGATCGCCGCGCCCGGATGCAGCAGCGGCTGCGGCGGCTGCACGTTGGCGGGGGGCACGATCCTGAGGCCGGGCAGCGGCCTTTCCCGCCGGAACACCGACAGGCCGCCGTTCGGCTCGAGATAAGCGGCCTCGACCTGGCCGAGGTTGGATATGCCCGCGCGGCGCAGCATGGAGGTGATTTCCAGCGCGCTGAAGTCGCGCCGCGCCATCCCGTCGGGCAGCAGCCTGCCCTGGCTGACGACCGCGATCGCCGCCCCGTCCACGACGCGGGCGGCGCCGTTCCAGCGTTCGGTGATCTGGTCGATGCCCTTGTTGATGCCGATGACCGTCGTGATCACCGCCATCGCCGCAAGCAGCGGCACGTCGGGATAGAAGGGCGCGTCGCCCACGGCCGATCCCAGCGCGATGACGAGGAGGAAGTCCACCATCGACAGCTGCGCCACGCTGCGGCTTCCGATCCAGCGCAGCAAGAGAAGGGTGTACAGGTAGATGATCCCGGTACGGACGACGATTTCCAGGTAGAACAGCGCCGGATGGTCGCCCACGAACATCCGGGCAAGGTCGAACGGGATGATGGGATCGTCCATGAAGCCCCTTTCGCGGCCGCGCCGGGCGGGCGGGATGCGCGGCTTTCATGGCAAAGGCCGTTGCCGCCCGCAAGCGGGGGACGCGGTCCGTCTGATGGGGGCAGGGCAGGACGCGGCCGGCGGGGCGGGGCCGGGCAGGGCGGGGCCGAGTGGAGAGGGGTCAGGCGAGCCGGTCGGCGAACTCGGCGAAGACCTGTTCATAGACGCCGCGCTTGAAGGGGACGATGCGCTCGATCAGGTCGGCGGGGTCCATCCAGGCCCAGCGGTTGAATTCGGGGTGCGCGGTGTCAAGGTTCACGTCGGCGTCCGAGCCCCGGAACCGCATCAGCACCCATTTCTGGCGCTGGCCGCAGAACTGGCCCTTCCACATCCGGCCGAGAAGCTCGGGCGGCAGGTCGTAGCAGATCCAGCCGGCGGTCTCCGCCTCGATCTCCACCAGGTCGGGGGACAGGCCGGTTTCCTCGCCCAGTTCGCGCAGGGCAGCCTCGCGGACGGTTTCACCGGCGTCGATCCCGCCCTGCGGCATCTGCCAGGCGTCGCCGGGATTGTCGATCCGCTGGCCCGCGAAGACGAGGCCCCGGTCGTTGACCAGCACCACGCCCGCGCAGGGGCGATAGGGCAGGCCGTTGGGGCCGGTGTCCGCCGCGCCGGTTTCGTCGGGCCGGGCGTCCGTCACGGGCGCACCGGAGCCGGGGCCGGGGCGTCGACCGGGTTCTGGGCCGGGTTCTGGGCGGGACGAGCCACCGGGGCCGTGCCGCCAGTCGCGCCGTCGCCCGCGCCTGCGGCGGGGCCTGCGGCCGGGGCGGGGCCGGCACCCGCTTCGGGGGTGCTGCCGCCCGCGCCGGACTGCGCGTCGGTTTCACCCTGCACCGCGTCCTCGCTGGTCGCATCCTCGCCGGTCAGGGCGGGCTTCGCCTCGGCCGGCACGTCCGAGGCGCGGTAGTCCACGGCCGACAGGCCCTTCAGGATGTCGATGGCGTAGGCCAACTGGTAATCCTCGTCGCGCAGCTTGGCCGTCGCCTCGACCTGGCGCGCCTCTTCCTCGATCTGGCGCTTCTGCTCGTCCGAGATCGAATCGTTGTTCAGCGCCCCGCGGAGATCGCTTTCCGAGGTCGAGAAGTTCGACGCGCTGCGCGGCTTGTCGGCGTCGGCGTCCTCCTCGGGCTTGGGCGGGGGTTGCTGCACGATGATGTCGGGGTTGATCCCCAGCGCCTGGATCGACCGGCCCGACGGCGTGTAGTAGCGCGCGGTGGTCAGGCGGATCGCGCTGTCGGGGGTCACGTTCATCACCGTCTGGACCGAGCCCTTGCCGAAGCTTTTCGTGCCGACGACGATCGCGCGGCGGTGGTCCTGCAGCGCGCCGGTGACGATCTCGGACGCGCTGGCCGAGCCGCCGTTGATCAGGACGACCATCGGCTTGCCCTGCGCCAGATCGCCGGCTTCCGCGTTCCAGCGATCGTTGTCCTGCGGGTTGCGCCCGCGGGTGCTGACGATTTCGCCCGCGTCGAGGAAGGCGTCGCTGACCATGATCGCCTGGTCCAGCAGCCCGCCGGGGTTGTTGCGCAGGTCGAGGACGAAGCCCGTGACGTTGTCGATGCCGCCCGCCTCTTCGATGGCCTTCTTGATCTGCGATTCCAGCGCCGAGAACGTCTCGTCGTTGAAGGTGGACACGCGCAGCACCACCGCGTCGCCTTCGGTGCGGGTCTTGACGGCCTGCAGCTTGATCGTGTCGCGGACGATCTTGACGTCGAACGGCTCGGTCTCGCCCTGGCGCAGCAGGGTGATGGTGATTTCCGACCCGACCGGGCCGCGCATCTTCTCGACCGACTCGTCCAGCGTCAGGCCCATCAGCGATTCGCCGTTGACGTGGGTGATGTAGTCGCCCGCCTGCACGCCCGCCTGCGCCGCAGGCGTGTCGTCGATGGGCGAGATGACCTTCACCAGCCCGTCTTCCTGCCCGACCTCGATCCCCAGGCCGCCGAAGGTGCCGCGGGTCTGGGTCTGCAGGTCCTCGTAGTCGGTGGCGGCGACGAAGCCTGAATGCGGGTCGAGCGAGGTCAGCATCCCGTTGATCGCCGCCTCGATCAGGGTCTTGTCGTCGACTTCCTCGACATACTGGCGGCGGACCTGTTCGAAGACGCTGCCGAACAGGTCGAGATCCTCGTAGAGCGACGATTCCGCGGAGCCGGAGCCGGTCGCTGCTTCCTGCGCGATCAGCGGTCCGGCGAGCTGCGTCGTGACCAGCAGCCCGGCCAGCGTGCCGCCGATCCCTGCAATCAGATAGTTCTTCATTCCGATGTCCTGACCTGCTCTGCCTGACCCACGACCGGATTCATCACGAACCAGTCCGCAGGGTCCAGCGTTTCCTTGCCTCGACGCAGTTCCACATACAGCGTCTCGGACTGGCCTGCGCTGTCGCCGCTCGCGGCGCGGGCGACGAAGGCGGGGCCGAATTCCGCGGCGGCGCCTTCCTGGCCGCCCATCAGTCCCAGCGGCTCGCCAGCCGACAGCACGTCCCCGACTTCGCCGAAGACCGTTTCCAGGCCCGCGACGACCAGAAGATAGTCGCGCGCGGGCTCCAGGATCATCACGTTGCCGTAATCCAGCAGCGGTCCGCGATAGCGGATGGTGGCGGGCCATGGCGTGGTGACGAGCGCGGCGGGGCCGGTCGCCATCGTGAGGCCGGGGCGCGCCACGCCCGCCGGGTCGGGCTGGTTGTAGCCGCGCAGCACCGTGCCGATTACCGGCAGGGCGAGGCTGCCCTGCGCCGCCTCGAAGTCGGCCATGGGCGCGCCGACGTCCTGTTCCATCCCGACGATCCCGTCGGCAAACGCGTCCAGCGTGTCGGCGGACTGGACCAGCACGCGCAGTTCCTCGGGGTCGTCCCCGAACCGCACCGGCAGCGACGACCGGTCCGTCACGGCCGAGGCGAGAAGCCGCCGCGCCTCCTGCACCTGGCCCAGGCCCTGCGCGAGCGTGTTCGCCGCGCTGGTTTCCAGCGCGCGGACGGTCGCGATCTCGTCGAGGCCCGCCTTCAGCGTGTCCGCCTCGGCCTGCAGGGCCGGGACGACGGAGTTCAGGATCATCCCCGACCGCGCCGTGCTGCCTGCGCCCGCGGGGTGCAGCAGCAGCGCGGTTTCGGGCGAGCGCTGCATCGTCGTCATCACCCCCAGCACGCGGCCCAGCCGGTCGCGGCGGGCGTCGAACTCTGCCCGGACCTCGGCCTCGCGCAGGCCCGCGCGGCGCAGCCCGTCGCGCAGCGCGGCCAGCCCGGTCTCGTAGGCGCGGATGATTTCCGTCAGCGCGACGACCTGGTCGTCCTTGGTGAGCGCCTGGTCCATCCGGCCAAGCGCGGCGCGCAGCTGTTCGGCGGCAAGGCCCGCGTCGCGGGCGGCGGCCTCGGCCGGGGTGATCCCCTGCGCCGGGGCGGCGGGGACGACCGGCTGGGCCGCGGGCGCGTGCAGCGGCGACAGCGCAAGCGCGGCAGCGAGCGCCAGGGGACGTGCGGTCAGGCGGATCATGCGCGGCGGATCAGCGACCGGCCGGTCATCTCGGGCGGCAGGTCGAGGCCCATGAGGTCCAGCACCGTCGGCGCGACGTCGGCGAGCCGCCCCGGCGCGACGGCGGCGCCCGGCGGCCCGCGATAGACGATCACCGGCACCGGGTTCGTGGTGTGGGCGGTGTGGGGGCCGCCGGTGACGGGGTCGACCATCGTCTCGCAGTTGCCGTGGTCGGCGATGATGACGGCGGCGCCCCCGGCCAGGTCCAGCGCGTCCAGCATCTGCCCCACGCCGCGGTCCACCGCCTCGCAGGCGCGGGTCGCGGCGGCCAGGCTGCCGGTGTGGCCGACCATGTCGGGGTTGGCGAAGTTGACGACGATCAGGTCGTAGCCTTCGCCGATGGCCGCGACCAGCCGCGCGGCCACCTCCGGCTCGGCCATCTCGGGGGCAAGGTCGTAGGTCGCGACCTTGGGGCTGGCGGGCATGAAGCGGTCCTCGCCGGCCTCGGGCTCCTCGCGCCCGCCGTTCAGGAAAAAGGTGACGTGCGGGTATTTCTCGGTCTCGGCGATGTGGAACTGCCGCAGCCCCTTCGACGCGACCCAGTGGGCGAGCGTGTTCTCGACCTGCTTCTTGGGATAGGCGGCCTGCATGAAGGTGTCGTGCCGGGCGGAATAGTCCACCATGCCCAGCACGCCCGACCATCGCGGCCGCCCCTCGACCGGGAAGTCGGCGAAGTCGGGCTGGGCGACGGCGGCCATGATCTCGCGCGCGCGGTCGGCGCGGAAGTTGAGGCAGAAGAACCCGTCGCCGTCGCGCGCGCCGTCGTAGCCGGCGATGACGGTGGGCTGGATGAACTCGTCCGTCTCGCCGCGCGCGTAGGCGTTCACGACCGCGATGTCCGCGCTGTCGGCGGGCAGCCCCTCGCCCCGGATCATGGCGTGGTAGGCGCGGCCCACGCGGTCCCAGCGGTTGTCGCGGTCCATCGCGAAGTAGCGGCCGATCACGGTGCCCACGCTCGCGCCGTCGACGAGCGCGCCCTGAAGCTCGGTCACGAAGCCCTGCGCCGACTGCGGCGGAACGTCGCGCCCGTCGGTCACGGCGTGGACGACGACGCGCAGCCCCTGTTCCGTCATCGCGCGGGCGGCGGCGACGACGTGCTGGATGTGGCCGTGGACGCCCCCGTTCGACACCACGCCCATCAGGTGAGCGATCCCGCCCGCCGCCTTGATCCGGTCCACGAACGCGCGGATGCCGGGGTGCTGGAAGAAGCTGCCGTCCTCGATGGCAAGGTCGATCTGGCCGAGGTCCATTGCCACGACCCGGCCCGCGCCGATGTTCATGTGCCCGACTTCGGAATTGCCCATCTGGCCGCGCGGCAGGCCCACGTCGGGACCGAAGGTCACCAGCGTCGCGTTGGGCCAGTCGCGGCGCAGCCGGTCCATGTTCGGGGTCAGGGCGCAGTCCGGTGCGCTCTGTTCCGGCCGGTCCGAGATGCCCCAGCCATCGAGGATGCACAGCACGACGGGCTTGGGGTGGGTCATCTGGCGGCACCTTCATGGGGCCCGTCCGGCCGGGCCCTTCGGAGCGGGGTTCTACGCGCCGGGCGGGCAGGGGGCAAGCGACGCCGCCCCCTTCGGCAAGGGCCCGCGCGCCCGCCCCGCCGGAAGGCAGCTCGGGCCCGTGGACGCCACGATCCACGCGGTCTAAGCTTTGCCCATGAAGATATTGTTCCTTGGCGACGTCATGGGCCGCAGCGGCCGCCGCGCGATCACCGAGCGGCTGGGCGTGCTGAAATCGCGGCTGAAGGCCGACTTCGCGATCGTGAACGGCGAGAACGCGAGCGGCGGCACGGGTCTTACCGCCGGGCACGCGAAGGTCCTGCTCGACGCCGGCGCCGACTGCGTGACGCTGGGCGACCACGCCTTCGACCAGAAGGACATGCTCGCGTTCATCGACACCGAACCCCGCGTCCTGCGCCCGCTGAACTTCGCGCGCGAGGCGCCGGGGCGCGGACACCGGGTCTACCAGGACGCGCGCGGGCGCAAGGTGCTGGTGCTTCAGGCGCTGGGGCAGGTGTTCATGAAGCGGCCCTTCGACGATCCCTTCAGCGCCGTCGACGCCGTGCTGCGCGCCCACCCGCCCGGCGGCATGGTGCAGGCGGCCGTCCTCGACATCCACGCCGAGGCGACCAGCGAGAAGATGGCGATGGGGCATTACTGCGACGGCCGCGCGAGCCTTGTCGTGGGCACCCACACCCACGTCCCCACCGCCGACGCGCAGCTGCTGCCGCGCGGGACCGCCTACCAGAGCGACGCGGGCATGTGCGGCGACTACGACAGCGTCATCGGCATGGACAAGGCCGAGCCGCTGCGCCGCTTCCTGACGGGGATGGGCCGCGACCGCTTCACCCCGGCCGAGGGCGAGGCGACCTTGTCCGGCGTGCTCGTCACCACCGACGACCGCACCGGGCTTGCCACCAGGATCGAGATGGTGCGCGACGGCGGCAGGCTGGCGCAGACGCACCCCGAGGGCTGACGTCCCGCAGGCTTCCGCCGCGCCGCGTTCCGCTCTCGTCCTGCCCGGCGCCGGCGCGCCCCCGGCGGGACCCCGCGCCTCCCGCGCGCCACGCGATTGCGGAAACTTGTCGCGGCGCGCGTTTTCCGGCATTCGACCTGCTGGCGCGGACCACACGCGCGGATTGTATCGGATCGCTGATGTTCGGGATCGTTCTACCGGGCGACTGGGCGGCAATCGCCACGCTCGCCATCGTCGCCGTGACCTTCGTGCTGTTCGTCCGCGAACGCCAGCCGCCCGAGGTCATCGCCATCGGCGCCGCCGCCGTCATGATGCTGCTGGGCCTTCTGCCCTATGACGAGGCGGTGTCGGCGCTGTCGAACGCCGCGCCGTGGACCATCGCGTTCATGTTCATCATCATGGGCGGCCTCTTGCGGACCGGCGCGCTTGACGTGCTGTCGCGCCGGGTTGCGGACCATGCCGGCCAGCGTCCCGTCCTGACGATCTGCGCGCTGTTCGCGGTGGTGGCGGTCGCGTCCGGGGTGATGAACAACACGCCCGTCGTCGCGGTGATGATCCCGATCGTGATCCAGGTCGCGCGCCGGGCCGGCATTTCCCCCAGCAAGCTGCTGATCCCGCTCAGCTACTTCACCATCATGGGCGGCATGCTGACGCTGATCGGCACCTCGACCAACCTGCTGGTCGACGGCGTCGTCCAGAAGCAGGGGATGGAGCCGTTCGGGATCTTCGACATCCTGCCGGTCGGGCTGGTGGTGACGCTTGCCGGGGGCGCGTTCATGGCGCTGGTGGGACACCGGCTGCTGCCCGACCGGGCCAGCCTGTCGGGGTTCCTGACCAACCGGGCCGAGATGAAGTACTTCACCGAGATCGCCATCCCGGAAGACAGCGGCATCGTCGGCATGAACATCAACGACGTGAAGATGTTCAAGCGAGAGGCGGTGCGCGTCATCGACGTGCTGCGCGGCGACGCGTCGCTGCGCCGCGACCTGGACAGCGTCGTCCTGCAGCCGGGCGACCGCATCGTGCTGCGGTCGGAACTGGCCGACCTGCTCGAGATACAGGAAAACAAGGACCTGCGCGCGCTCGACAAGCTGTCGTCGGTCCAGACGCAGATGGTCGAGGTGCTGATCTCGCCCGGCGCGCGGATGATCGGGCGGCGCCTGGGCGACCTGCGCCTGCGCCGGCGCTACGGGGTCTACCCGGTGGCGGCGCACCGCCGGAACCAGAACATCGGCCGCCAGCTGGACGACCTGGAAATCCGCGTCGGCGACACCCTGCTGCTGGAAGGCGCACCCGAGGACATCGCCCGGCTGGTGTCGGACATGGACCTGACGGGGGTGACGCACCCGTCCGCCAAGCCCTTCCGCCGCGGCCACGCCCCCATCGCCGCCCTGGCTCTGCTGGCGGTGGTCGGGCTGGCCGCCTTCGACGTGGCCCCGATCCTCGTCCTGTCCTTCATGGCCGCGGCGGTGATCCTGCTCACCCGGTGCGTCGATCCGGACGAGGCGTTCGACTTCGTCGAGGCGCGGCTGCTCGCCATGATCTTCGCGATGCTGGCGATCGGGGGGGCGCTGGAACACACTGGGGCGGTGCAGCTGGTCGTGGACGCGGTGGCGCCGTACCTGCAGGGGCTGTCGCCGTTCTGGACGCTGTTCTGCGTTTATTTCCTGGGCCTGATCCTGACCGAGGTGCTGTCGAACAACGCCGTCGCGGTGATCCTGACGCCGATCGCGATCCAGCTTGCGATCCAGCTGGGCCACGATCCGCGCCCGTTCGTCGTGGCGGTGATGTTCTCGGCCTCGGTCGCGTTCGCGACGCCCATCGGGTACCAGACGCACATGATGGTCTACGGCCCCGGCGGCTACCGCTTCAGCGACTTCATGCGGGTGGGCATCCCGCTCGACATCGTGACGGGCGTCGTGGCCTGCCTGGCGATCCCGCTGTTCTGGCCGCTGTAGGCGTCAGCCCTCCAGCCCGCCGCGCACGGCGGCTTCGGCCTGCGCCGACAGGGTCTTGCGGCCGTGCCCCTCGACCGGGATCGGCGGGTGCAGCGTCACCGTGACGCGGCCCTGCCGCGGCTGGGCCAGCACCGCCAGAAGATGCGGCCCAAGCTCCATGTCGTTCCACCAGCCGTAGAAGCTGGGATCGCGGCCCGGTGGGGCGTGGTAGCTTGCCGTCATCGGCTGGATCGCCAGTCCGACCGGCAGGCCGGGATCGAGAAAGGCCTGGAACAGCGTCGGCTTGAACGGCAGCACCCGGCGGCCGTCGGTGCTGGTGCCCTCGGGGAAGAACAGCAGGCGGTGGCCGGCGCGGGTGCGGGCGGCGAACTCGTCCGCCTGCTTGCGGGCCAGACGCGGGTCGCGGGTGACGAAGTGGGTGTCGGTCACGCGGGTCAGGATGTTGATGCCGGGCCAGCCCGCGACCTCGGCCTTGCTGACGAAGAACACGGGTATCGCGGCGTTCAGGACGAGGATGTCGAGCCAGCTGGAATGGTTCGCCACCACCGCGCCCGGCCCCTTCATCGCCGCCCCCCGGCGCTTCCAGCCGATCCCCATGCACCAGAGGCTCAGCCGGCAGACGCCCTGCACCCAGGGCCCGGTCAGCGGCCGTCGCGGGCCGCTGAACAGCCGCTCCGCCCCGCGCAGCGGCAGGATCAGGATCACGCCGACCAACAGCACCGACAGGACCGCCGCGCCGCGCGTGGCGACCAGCACCCAGCCGAGCGGGCCGATCCCGGGCAGCGGGGGCGGCACCCGGCCGCGCCACGGCCCGCTGTTCCGATGGACAGTTGTGGCGTCCGGCGCGACCGGCGCGCCGCCGCCGGCAGGGGCGCCGCGGGCAGGGCCGCTGTCGGCGGCCGCGCCTTCGGCATCGGTCGTGGTCATGGTTCCTGGCCGCGCCCTTCGTAGAAGCGCCGGTGGCGCGCGGACATCGCCTGCGTGTCCATCAGCAGCAGCACGTCCGTGGTGTTGAACGCGCGGTCCACGAAGGCGCCGTCGCCGACGACGCCCCCCAGCCGCAGGTAGGCCTTGATGAGCGCGGGCATGGACAGCAGGGCACCCCGCCGGTCGAGCGCCTCCTCGGGGACCAGGTCCATGCGCTGGTAGCCTTCGGCCAGCGCGACCGGCCTGATGTCCCCTGGCGCAAGGTGATGGTGGTGCAGAAGCGACAGCGCGGGCGCGAGCGGGGCGGGGTCGGTGCCGTGAAAGCTCGCGACGCCGAACAGGATCTCGATCCCGCGGTCCAGCACATAGTCGGCCAGCGCGTTCCACAGCAGGAACATCCCCGACCCGCCGCGATAGTCCGGGTCCACGCAGGACCGGCCGAGTTCCAGCAGGCGGCGACCGGACGCCTTGAGCCGCGACAGGTCGTATTCGGAATCGCAGTAGAAGCGGCCGAAATCACGCGCCCGCTCGTCCGACATCAGCCGGTAGACGCCGACGACATGGTCAAGCGACGCCACGTCGCGCCGCGTGTCCACCAGGACGAGGTGATCGACCACCGGGTCGAACTCGTCCCGTTCCAGCCCCGCCGCATGGTCGACCAGCCGTCCGTCGCCGCCAAGCTCGCTCACGAACACGCGGTAGCGCAGCCGTTGCGCGGCCAGCAGATCCTCTGGCGTCGTCGCAAGCCGGATGTCGAACCACGAGCTTTCTGGCGTCATCGAATGGTCCTTCGGGCGTCGGCCCGTCGCCGCGCGGGGCCGGGGCGGGCCATCATCCGGCTGTCCTAGGGTCAGAGCGGCCGCATTGCAACATTGCCGGGCTCGCGCGCGGCCCTGCCCCGAAGGCGAATGGCTGGCGCTTGACGCAAGCCACGGTTGAATTAAGGTTCTAGTCCATGTCCGTTCGTTCGACCACCAGTTGCAGTTGCACCCGCGATCCCTCGACGACCTGCTTTCCGGCCTCGGCAAAGTTGACGACGATCCGGTCCCCGATCCGCGATTGCACCTGGCCCACGCCCCATTCCGGCGCGCCGGGATGACGGACCATCATGCCAGGCTCCAGGATCTCGTTCATGAAGTTGTCTCCACCCGTGTCATTCTGCCGCCGCAGCGCGCAGGCTAGTTCGCCATGAACGCGTCGGCCAGCCCGCCCCGGCCCGGTATCGCTGCGGAACGGATGGCGGCGCTCGTCGCGTCGCGGCTGTGCCACGATCTCGTGTCGCCCCTGGGCGCGATCGGCAACGGGGTCGAGCTGATCGAGATGGGGGGGCAGCCTGCGTCGGGAAAATCGCCCGAGATGGCGCTGATTTCCGACAGCGTCGCCGCGGCGCGGGCGCGGATCCGGGTATTCCGGGTCGCGTTCGGCCACACCGCGCCCGACCAGCGCATGTCGATGAACGAGCTGCAGGGCCTGCTTCGCGACATGGCCGAGGGCAGCCGCCTGCAGCTGCAGCTTGATGCGCAGGGGGATCTGCCGCGGACCGAGGCGCGGATGATCCTGCTCGCCGTCATGTGCCTCGAGACCTCGCTGCCGTGGGGCGGGCGGGTGCTGATCTGCCGCGGCACGCAGGGCTGGCGGCTGGTGGCCGAGGCCGAGCGCACCCGCCCCGCGCCCGAGCTGTGGGCGTGGCTATCCCCGCGGCTGGCGGCGGGCCTGCAGGAGCCGGCCGCCTCGGACGTGCAGTTCGCCCTGCTGGCCGCCCACGCTGCCGCAGGGCGCCGTCCGCTGGCGGGCGAGCTGGACGGGAACGGCGCCGAGATCTCGTTCTGAACGCGTGGTCCGGCCGTCAAGGCCGGGCCCTCACGGACGAATGGTGCCGTCGCCGGTGACGAGATACTTGAAGCTCGTCAGCTGTTCCGCGCCGACCGGGCCGCGGGCATGGATCTTGCCCGTGGCGATGCCGATCTCTGCCCCCATCCCGAACTCGCCGCCATCGGCGAACTGGGTCGAGGCGTTGCGGATCAGGATCGCCGAGTCGAGCTGCGTGAAGAACCGTTCGGCCGCCGCGTCGTCCTCGGTCAGGATCGCCTCGGTGTGGCCGGACCCGAAGCGGCGGATATGGGCGATCGCCTCGTCCACGCCGTCCACCAGCTTCACCGCGATGATCCGGTCGAGGAATTCGCGCCCGAAATCATCGGCCGTCGCGGGCACGGTGCCGGGGATCCGGGCAAGCTCGCCCTCCGCCCGCACCTCGACGCCTGCGTCCAGAAGGTCGCGCACCAGCACGTCACCGTGCTGCGTGTAGAAGCGCCAGTCGATAAGCAGGCATTCCGCCGCGCCGCAGACGCCCGTGCGGCGAGTCTTGGCGTTCACGACCACGCGGCGCGCCTTCTCCGGATCGGCGGTGGCGCCCGCATAGACGTGGCAGATGCCTTCCAGATGGGCGAAGACGGGCACCCGCGCCTCCGTCTGGACGAGGCTCACGAGGCTTTTGCCGCCGCGCGGGATGATGACGTCGATCAGCCCCTGCGCGCGCAGCATCGCGCCCACGGCGGCGCGGTCGCCGGTCGGCACAATCTGGATCGCCGCCTCGGGCAGGCCTGCCTGTCGCAGCCCCGTGACCATGCAGCCGTGGATCAGCGTCGAGGAATGGATCGAATCCGACCCGCCGCGCAGGATCACCGCGTTCCCGGACTTGACCGCGAGCGCGGCGGCATCCGCCGTCACGTTCGGGCGGCTTTCGTAGATCACGCCCAGCACCCCGAGCGGGGTCGCGATCCGCTTGATGTGAAGCCCGTTCGGCCGGTCCCATTCCGCCAGCACGCGGCCCACCGGGTCGGGCTGTTCCGCCACCGTCCGCAGCCCCTCGGCGATGGCGCGGATGCGCGAGCTGTCCAGCGTCAGCCGGTCGATCATGGCAGGGGTCAGGCCCTTCGCCTCGGCATTCACCAGGTCCTCGGCATTCGCGTCGAGGATCTCGTTCTCGCGCGCCGCGATCTCGTGCGCGGCGCCGATCAGGGCGGCGTGCTTGCGTTCGGATCCCGCCGTGGCCAGCACGGCCGCGGCCTCGCGCGCGGCGGCGCCCATGCGGGCGATCAGGTCGTCGGCGCTCTCGGGCGACTTGTCGAGCATGGAAGCGGCCTTTCGGATGTTACGCCCGGAGGGCGTCTGCCGGAAGGCTATCAGGTCGCATGCGGGGGGTGGAGACGAAAGATGCCCGTGCTGCGCTTGAGCCGGCGCTGACGACGCATGGCGCGCGGCCCGGGCCCACGATTACGCCGGTCACGATGGAACTGGGCGAATCGGGGATCGGTGGCAGCTGGCCGCCCCGCAAGACATTCCGGCACGGTGCGAGTTACTTCTGGCGCTGCCGGTGCCGCCTTCGTCCAAGTCCGGTCCGCCAGCAACGGCTGCTTCCACGTCCGGGTGCAAGGGCCGGCTGTCAGGCCGCCCTTGCGCCGCTGAAATCCGCGCCGCCCGCCTTCAGCGCCCGCCGGTAGGCCGGGCGGGCGTGGATGCGCGACAGCCAGTCCGCCGTGGCGGGGCGGGTCTTGCTGCCGCGCAGCGCCGCCATCTCGACCGGGTAGCTCATCATCACGTCGGCGGCGGTGAAGCGGTCGCCGGCGAACCAGCCGCCTTCCGCGAGCGTGTCCTCCCAGAACGCCGTCAGGCGGGCGAGGTCGGGGTCGAGCCACGCCTTGTTCAGCCCCTTGACGATCATCCGCGCGATGGGCCGCACGAGCGCGGGCACCTTCTCCGGAACCACGCTCAGCGCGAACTTCGTCACCAGCGGCGGCATCGCCGAGCCTTCGGCGAAATGGAGCCAGTAGCGCACGCGGTCGCCGGTGTCCGTCCCCTCGGGCGGCAGCAGGTCGGTCCCGCGGGCCAGCTGATCGATGATGAAGCCTGTCTCGGCCAGGACCCTGCCGTTGCGTTCCACCAGCGGCGCCTTGCCCAGCGGGTGCAGGCGCCTGAGGCTTTCGGGCGCGAGCTTCGTTTTCGGATTGCGCGCGTGATGCTCGACCCGGTAGGGCAGGGAAAGCTCCTCGGCCAGCCAGATGACCCGCTGCGAGCGGCTTTCGTTCAGGTGATGGATGGTCAGCATCTCGGGCGCTCCCCCATGTTCGGGGCGATGCGTGGCACGGCACTGCGGCAATGGAAAGCGCAGCGTTGCGGCAGATCCGAAAGGGGGAAGTGCAGGCTTCTGTTGCCAGGTGCCTGCGAACCCCGCCTTACGCGGCTAAGCGCAAGGACTTAGGTTTCGATAACTCGAACTGCTTACGCAGCCAGAGCCACCGGAGCACGGTTGTCGTTGGCAACTGTACTTTTTGCACCGATAACGGTGGTAGCTCACCGAGACAAAGCAAACAGCTTTAGGCGTTCGTCGATCCTGTTTCGGCCCCATTCGCCCCCAACGAGGGATGTCTGGTGGAGCCGCCGGGTACCGCCCCCGGGTCCGATCCGATTATTACCTGCGCGTTTATGTCCATAGTCGAAGCGAACCCCGACACCGCAGATGTAGGACGGCGGGGACCGCGTGACAAGGGCGGCGATGCATCGCGACGACGCGCGCGGGCTGGCGGGCCGAAGGCACCCGCATCGGTCACGAAACCCTGGCCGGGCCGTCGGGGTTGTTCCCTTTCCAGACTGCATCACGAAGGAGACATCACCATGCGTGCAACCGTCCTGCCGATCGCCCTTGCGCTTGCCCTGCCCGGTGCCGCAATGGCGGCCCCGCCGCCCGAGAACGCGATGAAGATCTCGGAGATCGCGACTGCCGTCGAAGCTGAGGCGGGCGAGAACCTGCACTATATCGAAAGCATCGAATGGGACGACGACGGCTACTGGGAAGTCGAATACAAGCGGCGTGACGGCAGCGAGGTCGAGGTGAAGATCGACCCGCGCACCGGCAGCAGCCGGTCCTGAGACATTGGGGCGCAGCAAGTAACGTTCCGGTGCGACTGAGCGCGCCTGCGCGAGAGCCGTCTTTCGGCCTCTCCGCAGCAGATATCAGGCACGGCCTCGCCTGGCGGGGCCGCGCTCGGCAGGCGCGGCGCGGCTTTCGTGGCTGCTGACGTCGAGGGTGAAGCTGGAGCGCTACCTGCGTCCGCCCCCTCCGGTCCCCGGAAACCGGCACGGTCGGCGTTCATCGCGACCATGCCGCCGCCCACGCGCGGCCTCGCCCGCCGCCGATCAGCCCCCCATCAGCCCCCGGTCTGCGCCGAGGTGAAGTAGTCGTAGGGCAATTCCGCCACCCGCAGCCATTGCTGCTGCCTGGTCCAGTACGCGGACCAGTGTTCGTAGATCCGGCGGAAGTTCTCGTTCGAGGCGGCGTATTCGTCGTAGAGCTTGCGCGATTCCGCGAAGGCCGCCGCCAGCACGTCGTCCGGGAAGGCCCGCAGCTGCGCGCCCGCGCCGATCAGGCGCAACAGCGCGTCGGGGTTGCCGTTGTCGTATTTCGCGACCGAATGGACCAGCGTTTCCGCGCAGGCGGCCTGAAGCGCGGCCTGGAAATGCGGCGGCAGCGCGTTCCAGCGGTCGAGGTTGATGTATAGGCCCACGTTCGCGCAGCCCTCCCACCAGCCGGGATAATAGTAGTAGGGCGCGACCCGCTGGAACCCCAGCTTCTCGTCGTCGAGCGGGCCCGAGAACTCGGCCGCGTCGATCGTGCCGCGTTCCAGCGCCGCGTAGATGTCGCCGCCCGCGATCTGCTGGGGCACGACCCCCAGCCGCGACAGGATCGTGCCGCCGAGTCCCGCGATCCGCAGCTTGAGCCCGTTGAGATCGGCCACCGAGTTGATCTCGCCCCGGTACCAGCCGCCCATCTGCGCGCCGGTGTTGCCCGACGGGATGGTGCGGACGTTGGCGGAGGCGATGAATTCGTTCAGCAGGTCCAGCCCGCCGCCGTACATCAGCCACGCGTTCTGCTGGCGCGTGTTCATCCCGAAGGGCAGGGCGGTGTCGAAGCCCCAGGTCGGGTCCTTGCCGATGTTGTAGCTGCCCAGCGTGTGCGCGCATTCGACCGTCCCGTCGCTCACCGCGTCGAGCGCCTGCAGCCCCGGCACCAGCTCTCCCGCCGCGAAGGGCTGGATGCGGAAGCCGCCGTCCGTCATCTCGGCGATGCGCCGCGACAACTGCTCGGAAATGCCGTACAGCGTCTCGAGGCTTTTCGGATAGCTCGACGTGAGCCGCCAGCTGACGGTCGGCTGGGCCTGCGCCAGCGCGGGCGCGGCCAGCATCGTGGCGGCCGATCCGACCCCGGCGGTGGACAGGAAATCGCGGCGCTTCATGGTCTATTTCTCCCGTTGTGTCATGCAGCGCCGCCGACCCGCTGGGGGCGGCGCGACGGTCGTGATCGGCGCCCGGCCGCACGGGCCCGGGCGCCCGTTCGGCCCTGCGGTCAGAAGCCCGCCTTGATCTTCTCGAACTCGGCCAGCTGGCGTTCGCGCTGCGCTGGGTCGTTCGGCGTCTGCGCCAGCAGGGGGACGTCGACCGGGCCGAGCCCCGCGACGACGCGCGGGTCGTCCTTGACCAGCTCCATCCCGGCCATGGTGGTGTGGCCGTAGCCCACCACGTCCAGCACGCCCTGCGCCGCCGACGGGTCCAGCCAGGCGTTGATGAAGTCGTAGGCCTTGTCCTCGTTGCCGGGCCCGTCCTTCAGGTTCACGAACCCGCAGAAGAAGGTCGAGCTGCCCTCGGCAGGGGCGCGCTGGAAGCCCACGGGGAAGTTTTCCACCGCGAGTTGCGTCGGGCTGTCGTTCCACGACCAGGCCACGTCCACGCCGCCCTGCGCCATCATCTGGTTCAGCGAGGCGGGATCGGTCCAGTAGGCCTGGACGTTCTGGTGCGCCTTGCGCAGCCAGTCGGCGGCGGCGTTGAACTGTTCGTCCGTGACGTTGGTCCAGTCGGTCGTGCCGGTGGCCAGGTACCCCAGCGCCCACACGTCGTCGGCCGAATCCGGCAGGCTGGTCCGGCCCTGATAGGCAGGGTTCACGAACACCTGCAGGTTCGCCACGTCCTCGGCCGGGACGTTCTCGGTGTTGTAGGCGATCGCGGTCGCGCCCCAGTCGGTCGGGATGTACCAGACGCCGCTGTCGTCCTTGAAGATGGGCGAGTCGAGGAATTGCGGGTCGATGTCGGCGAAGTTCGTGATCCTCGCGGTGTCCCACGGCTCGATCAGGCCCGCGTCGCGGTACTTCGACACCATCTGGCTGCACGGGTGCGCCACGTCCGCCTTGAAGCCCGAGGCGAGCTTCTGGTACGCCTCGTCGTCGTCGCCGTAGAACGCGAAGGTCGGTTCTGCGCCGTGCTGGTCGACGTACTTCTGGAAGATGCGCGGGTCCTCGAACCCGGACCAGTCGAACACGGTCAGCTCGCCATCCGCGGCGAACGCGGGCGCGGTCAGCGCCGGGGTGGTCAGCAGCGCCAGCAGCATGGCAGTCGGGCGGAGATGCGTCATGAGTCTTCCCTTGAAGGTTCGGGCGCGAAGGACCCGGGCTTTCGGTCCGGGGGAACGCTAACCGCCGCGGCGGCTCAGCGGCAAGTCGCGAATTGGTGCGCGGGGGGCGGCTTGGACGCGGGCGCCTGCAAACGGGATCGCGCATGGCTCGGGCGCTTCGGAAGGGGGCGCCCGTGGCGCGGGCGCGCTTGACCAGCGGCAGGCGGATGTCAACCGATTTTCTTTGTTCCGAGCGTCGATTCGTGTTACAAGACTGGCACACAAGGACCGGTCCGACATGGCATCTGCCATTTCGGTTCGGTCGGACTGCGCGGTCCTGCCGTCTGCCCGGCAGGACCTTCGTGAAAAGATCAACAAGACCCGGGGCGGGGTGACCCGTCCGGGGCTTTTTGTGCCCGCTCCGCATGGGTGCCACCTGGAAGGAAGCCTGATGACGAAGACCAAGAAGAACGAATTCCGCCCCGATGATTTCGTCGTCTACCCGGCGCACGGCGTCGGTCGTATCGTGTCGATCGAGGAACAGGAAGTGGCCGGGCTGCGGCTCGAGATGTTCGTGATCTCGTTCGAGAAGGACAAGATGACCCTTCGCGTCCCGACCGCCCGCGCGGCCGAGATCGGGATGCGCAGCCTCGCCTCGCCCGACATGGTGAACCGCGCGCTGGAAACGCTGAAGGGCAAGGCGCGGGTGAAGCGGGCGATGTGGTCGCGCCGCGCGCAGGAATACGAACAGAAGATCAACTCGGGCGACCTGCTGTCGATCGCCGAGGTCGTGCGCGACCTGCACCGCAGCGACGACCAGCGCGAGCAGAGCTATTCCGAGCGCCAGCTTTACGAAGCCGCGCTCGACCGCCTGACGCGCGAGGTCGCGGTCGTCAGCGGCATGGACGAAGGCGGCGCGCAGAAGAAGGTCGAGGCGGTGCTGACCGCACGCGCGGCCTGACGCCGTTGCACGAAAGGGCTGGGGAATGCGGGGGTGGCGAAAGCCGCCCCCGTTCCTTTTTTGAGGGCGGCGCTGTTTCGACGCCTCGATCCGGAGTCGATCCTGGGGGAAGGCACGGGAAGCCGTCGTGGCATCTTTGCCGCTGCTGTACTTTTGGACAACCTGAAGTGGAACTTTGTTGACCGATTGCAAGTTGCGGTTAATTTATCCAGTCAGAGAACGGGAAGATTCCGCGCTCGAACGAATTCCACCGCGCAATCCTGACTGAACAAGCCGCCACGAGTGAGATGGCCGGTGACATCCGCAGGGATCCGCTCAAGGGTAACGGGCTGCGCTATGCCGATCATCGACACGTCGATCAACTATTTCAAAGTCCAGACCGGAACCGTCAAGGTCGGGACGCCGACGCAAGGCGCGACGACTACTCTGACTCCGACCACTTCGCAGTTCAGGTACGACGATTACGGTCTTCTTACCCTCGGCAACGGCCGCGACTCTCAGCTCGCCAATCCGGACTCGGACAACGACAAGATCCTGAAGGTCGGCGATACGATTACGCTGACATCGACCAATCACGTCTTCGGTATTCCTGGCCCGACGGAAAAAATCGACGTCATCCTCAAGGGAGCCGGAACCTTCACCTCCACGCAGATGGGCGGTACCACCACAAGGATCGTCATGCTCGGGGAAAGGATCGTCGGCACCGGGAAGGAACAGTATGTCATCTTCCCTAACGCGGATGCCCCACATTCATTCATTGGCAACCTGTCGTCCACCCTGAGCATCCGGAATGCCGGCTACGACACCGCTAACAGCAAGATTGTGACCTCCGACAACGCGGCCCTGATCTGCTACCTTCAGGGCACGCAGATCGCGGCGGATCGCGGCTACGTGGCGGTCGAGGATCTGCGCGAAGGCGACATGGTCGTCTGCCGCTTCGGTGGCCTGCGTCCCATCCGCTGGATCGGACGCCAGAACTTCGCCGGCCGCCGCGCCGCCGGGAAAGAGGCGATCCGCTTCGCCCCCGGCTCCATCGCCGACGGGATGCCGCGCCAGCCGCTGTTCGTGTCGCCCGGTCATACGATGCTGGTCGGCGAGACGCTGGTGCTGGCGGACGATCTGGTCAACGGCATCACCATCACCCGTGAAGAGCCCCGCGCCGAGTGGTCGTATTTCCAGCTGGACCTAGGCGTCCACGATCTCGTGCTTGCCAACGGCACCTGGTCGGAAAGCTTTGCCGATTGCGGAAGCTTCCGCGACGACTTCGACAACGCCGACGATTTCCGCGCCCGCTTCCCCGATCACGTCGCGCCCGATGCGCCGATCCTGTGCGCGGAACGCCCGACCGGGGGTCCGGCGCTGCACGCCGCGATCAGCCACACCGCGCGCCGCGCGCTGGACGTGCAGGGGCAGGTCGCGCCCGGACGTCTCGAGGGGCGGATCGAGGGCGTGGCCGCTCCGTGCCGCGTCAAGGGCTGGGCCGTGGATGCCGACCATCGCGGCAAGCCGGTGATGCTCGACGTGCTGCTGGACGGCAAGGTCATCGGCCAGACCATCGCCTGCGCCCCCCGCAAGGAGGCGGGCGACCATGGCCGCCTGAACTTCGTCTTCGACGGGTCGGGCAAGCTGACCACGCACGAGCTGCTGCGCCTTGTCGTGCGGCGCGCCGAGGACGGGCAGGCGGTCGCGCCGCTTCCCAGCGCCGCGATGGGCCAGCTGCAGGGGCACCTGGATTTCATCAACGACGCCTGCCGGCTGGAAGGCTGGGCGCGCGACAAGTCCCGCCCGGGCGAGCCGGTCATGCTGGAGGCTGTGCTGGGCGAGGAGATCCTCGCCACGTTCCTCGCCAGCCAGCGGCGCCACGACCTGGAAAAGGCGGATCTCGGCGACGTGGCCTTCGCGCTCAACGTGGGCCGGGCGCTGTCCATGGCCGAGATGGAGGCGGTCGAGGTGCGCCGCATGTCCGACCGCGCGGTGCTGCGCCGGTCCGACAGGACGCGGATGGCCTTCACCGCCGCCGGCGACAAGGCGGCCTGAGGACGGCCGCGCCGAAACGCCGCGCGCCTGCCACGGGCGATCGCGCGGGCCCCGATCCGAATCGAAAGGCCGCCCCCCGGGCGGCCTTTTCTGCATTGTGAACGCTTGCACGGCCTGGTCCCGCGTCCCGCCGCACCGGCCGCGACAGGGTCGCGCCGCGGCCGCCGGCTCCGCCAAGCGCTAACTCTGCTTCACCGTCGGCCCCGGGTGGCGCGTCGGGACCGATGCGGTTCACGCCCAGGCCCAAGCGCAACGATCCCGTCGCCGAGGTTGCCAAGTCGGCTCGCCGCAATGAACCGCACGGCTGCGGCCCATGCGCCGCGCGCCCCCTGTCCTTGCCGGCGGGCACCGGGCGTGGCCATCAGGCCCGCCCGGCGCCGAACGCGTCACGCCAGCCGCGCCATGATCCGTGCCCAGCTGCGCGCGCCTTTGGCGAAGCTTTCCACGTCGTATTTCTCGTTCGGCGAGTGGATCCGGTCGTCGTCGCGGCCGAAGCCGATCAGCATCGAATCCATGCCCAGGATTTCCTGGAAGTCGCCGCCGATCGGGATCGACCCGCCCGCGCCGATATAGGCGGCCTCGCGGCCCCATTCCTTGGACAGCGCCGCGCGCGCCGCCTGGAAGGCGGGGTCCGAGATGTCCATCCGGCTCGCGCCCGAATTGCCGTGGCCGTGGAACTCGACCGTGCAGTCGGCCGGGACGAAGCGGCGGACGTGGTCGCGCAGCGCCTCGCGGACGCGGTCCGGGTCCTGCCCCGCGACGAGGCGGCAGCTGACCTTCGCCCGCGCCTCGGCCGGCAGCACGGTCTTGAAGCCCTCGCCCGCGTAGCCGCCGGAGATGCCGTTGATCTCGAACGTGGGGCGCGCCCACACCATCTCGAGGCCGGTGCGGCCCTTCTCGCCAATCGGGTCCTTCAGGCCGACGCGGGACAGGAACTCGCTTGCGTCGAAGCCGAGGTCGTCCCAATCGGCGCGGAGCTGGTTCGACAGCTCCTCGACCCCGTCGTAGAAGCCGGGCAGCGTGATGCGGCCCTGGTCGTCCTTCACGGCCGCAAGCGCGTTCGCGAGGATCTGGATCGGGTTCGCCGCAAGCCCGCCGAAGCTGCCCGAGTGCAGGTCGCGGTCGGCGGCGCGGATGACGATCTCGTCCCCCATCAGCCCGCGCAGCTGGGTGGTGATGGCGGGGCGGCCGTCGGCGTAAAGCGAGGTGTCGCAGATCAGCGCGAGGCTTGCGCGCAGCTCGTCCGCGTTTTCCGTCAGGAACGGGCGCAGGCTGGGCGAGCCCGATTCCTCCTCGCCCTCGAACAGCAGGATCAGGCCGGGCGGGACGGCGCCGTGGACGTCCTTCCACGCCCGCATCGCCTCGACGAAGGTCATCAGCTGGCCCTTGTCGTCGCAGGCGCCGCGGCCGCGGATGACGCGGCCCTGCGGCGTGTCCTCGATCTGGGGATCGAACGGGTCGCGGTCCCACAGGTTCAGCGGATCGACCGGCTGCACGTCGTAGTGGCCGTAGAACAGCAGCGTCCGCGACCCGCCCGGCGCCGACCGCCCGACCACCATCGGCTGGCCGGCGGTGTCGCGCACCGACGCCTCGAACCCCAGCTCCTGCAGCTGCGCGCACAGCCATTCGGCGGCGCGGCGGGTGTCGGCGTCGTGGGCGGGATCGGTGCCGACCGAGGGGATGCGCACGAAGTCCTTCAGCCGTTCCAGCGCGGCGGGCAGGTTCGCGTCGAGCCTTCCGAGAACGTCGTCCAATGCTGCACCATCCTTCATTTTCCGGCCTTTCCAAGTCTTTTCATCAGGTTCACCCTGCGCCATCTGGTCGCAGAAATGATCTTTAGGGGTGTCAAACGCGTTCATCGGCGCGTATCTAGTGCCACCACGTTGGCGATCGGACGATGATCGCACCCAGCCAGAGACGCAAGGGGACGCAGATGGACTACGATGCCGCGCTGGACGACGCGCTGGGCAGGCTCCACGACGAGGGCCGCTACCGCACGTTCATCGACATCGAACGGCGCCAGGGCCGGTTCCCGCAGGCAGTCTGGACCCGTCCCGACGGGACGGAGCAGGAAATCACGGTCTGGTGCGGCAACGACTATCTCGGCATGGGCCAGCACCCGGTGGTGCTTTCGGCCATGCACGAGGCGCTGGACGCCGCCGGCGCCGGGTCGGGCGGGACGCGCAACATCTCCGGCACCACGGTCTATCACAAACGGCTGGAACGCGAACTCGCCGACCTTCACGGCAAGGACGCGGCGCTGGTCTTTTCGTCGGCCTACATCGCCAACGACGCCACGCTGTCGACGCTGCGCAAGCTGATCCCCGGCCTCGTGATCTTCTCGGACGAGCTGAACCACGCCTCGATGATCGAGGGGATCAAGCGCGGCGGCGGCGAGAAGCGCATCTTCCGCCACAACGACGTGGCCCACCTGCGCGCGCTGCTGGAGGCCGAAGACGCGGACGCGCCCAAGCTGATCGCGTTCGAATCGATCTACTCGATGGACGGCGACGTGGCCCCCATCGCGGCGATCTGCGACCTCGCGGCCGAGTTCGGGGCGCTCACCTACCTGGACGAGGTGCACGCGGTCGGCATGTACGGCCCGCGCGGCGGCGGCGTGGCGGAACGCGAGGGCCTGGCGGACCGCATCGACATCGTGAACGGGACGCTCGGCAAGGCGTTCGGCGTCTTCGGCGGCTACATCGCCGCGTCGGCGCGCATGTGCGACGCGATCCGCAGCTATGCGCCGGGCTTCATCTTCACCACCTCGATCCCCCCCGCGGTCGCGGCGGGGGCGGCGGCGTCGATCGCCTTCCTCAAGACCGCCGAGGGGCAGCGCCTGCGCGACGCCCAGCAGCTGCACGCCCGCATCCTGAAGATGCGGCTGCGCGGACTGGGCCTGCCGATCGACGACCGCGGCACGCACATCGTCCCGGTGCACGTGGGCAACCCCGTCCATTGCAAGATGCTGTCCGACATGCTGCTGGCCGAGTTCGGCGTCTACGTGCAGCCGATCAACTTCCCGACCGTGCCGCGCGGGACCGAGCGGCTGCGCTTCACGCCGTCCCCGGTGCACGACGCGGGGCAGATCGACCGGCTGGTCCGGGCGATGGATGCGCTTTGGTCACGTTGTGCGCTGAATCGCGCCCACGCTGTCGCGTGACGCAATCAGCGGGTGATCCGCTCTCGGCCGCGTGATAAGAAATACCCAAGGATAATGTGCCAGATTCGCTTCTGAAGCGTTACTGGCAAGCAGGGTAGTGGGACAGGCGCAGATGATCGGGATGCGGACAGATCGTCCGGCGAACGACAATCGCAGCACGGTGCAGGCAGCGCCGCGCTTCGACGACTTCGAAATGCGCCTGGGCGACATGATGCGGGGCGAACGCGCCACGCTGGGCAAGTCCCTGCTGGACGTGCAGCGCGAACTGCGGATCCGCGCCAGCTACGTCGCCGCGATCGAGAACTGCGACATCACGGCCTTCGACGCGCCCAGCTTCATCGCCGGCTACGTGCGGTCCTATTCGCGCTATCTCGGCATGGATCCGGACTGGACCTTCCGCCGCTTCTGCGAGGAATCGGGGTTCCAGCCGACCCACGGCATGGCGCCCGCCGCGTCCGGCCCGCGCCCGCAGCGCCGCCCGGCCGACCCCGTCGAGGCGCTGGCGAACCCCAAGGCGCTGTTCATCCCCCAGCCGGAAAGCTTCTGGTCCGGGATCGAGCCGCGGGCCGTGGGCTCGCTGATGGTGATGGTCGCGCTGGCGGCGGGCCTGGGCTTCGGCGGCTGGTCGGTGCTGCAGGAAGTGCAGAAGGTCCGCTTGACCCCGTCCGACCAGGCGCCGGGCATCGTCGCGGCGCTGGACCCGGTCCAGGAGGTTCGCTCGCCCGAGCTGGCGCAGGACACGGCGGCGGTGAACCTGTCCCAGCCCGAGGCGCTGGACCGGCTTTACCGCCCTCAGGCGCTGGAGGCGCCGGTGATGACGCCGCGCGACGGCCCCATCGCCGCGATCGACCCCGGCCTGCCCGATCCCGGCGCGCCCGCCGTCCGGACCGCGCAGGCGCCGGTCGAGGCCGTGCCCGCCCCGGGCACGACCGCCGCGGCGGCCGCCCTGCCGGGCAGCGCCGCGATGGCCTATGGCCCGCAGCTGCCCGCTTCGCCCGACCAGGGCGTCCGCACCGTGGCGCTGGACGCCGCCCAGATGGAGCTGCTGGCGGTGCGGCCCGCGTGGGTCCGCGTGAGTTCACCGGACGGCACGGTGATCCTGGAAAAGACGCTGGACGCGGGCGAGCGTTTCCCGCTGCCCAAGCTGGAGCAGGCGCCGGTGCTGCGCACGGGCAACTCGGGCGCGATCTACTTCGCCGTGGACGGCAAGACCTACGGCCCCGCCGCGCCGGGTGCGCAGGTCGTCAAGAACGTCGAGCTGTCCCCCGCCGCGCTGACCGCGCGCTACGCCGCCGCCGACCCGGCGCAGGACCCGGAGCTGGCGCAGATGTTCGCCGTCGCCTCGGCCGCGCCGATCCTGGGCGATCGGGTCGAGACGGGCGAGGCTGCATCGCAGACGGACGGGCCGCCGCGCCGACCCTGAGGCGGCCCTGCCGCGGCGCACGCGCCTTCATCCCTTGGTGACAGCCGACCCGGCCGCGGTTGCTGCCGGGCGCCGCTGCGCCTATCTGTGGCGCGACACAGCAAAGGCTTCAGGCGCATGAGTCTCAACCCGATCCGTCCCTGGCGCAACATCGAGCGGCGGAAGTCGCGCCGGATCATGGTCGGCAACGTGCCGGTGGGCGGCGACGCCCCGATCAGCGTCCAGACCATGACCAACACCGATTCGTCGGACGTGCGCGCCACGCTCGCGCAGGTCATCGCCGCCGCCGAGGCGGGTGCCGACATCGTCCGCGTCTCGACCCCCGACGAGGCCGCGACGCGCGCGCTGCGCGAGATCACGCGCGAAAGCCCCGTGCCGATCGTGGCCGACATCCATTTCCACTATCGCCGCGCGATCGAGGCGGCCGAGGCCGGGGCCGCCTGCCTGCGGATCAACCCCGGCAACATCGGCGACGCCGCCCGCGTCCGCGAGGTCGTTCAGGCCGCGCGCGACCACGGCTGTTCCATCCGCATCGGCGTGAACGCGGGCAGTTTGGAACGGCACCTGCTGGAGAAATACGGCGAGCCGTGCCCCGACGCGATGGTGGAAAGCGGGCTCGACCACATCAGGCTGCTGCAGGACAACGACTTCCACGAATTCAAGATCAGCGTGAAGGCGTCGGACGTGTTCCTGGCCGCCGCGGCCTACCAGATGCTGGCGGAAGCCACCGACGCGCCGATCCATCTCGGCATCACCGAGGCCGGCGGCCTGCGCGGCGGCACCGTCAAGTCCGCCGTCGGGATGGGCAACCTTCTGTGGATGGGGATCGGCGACACGATCCGCGTGAGCCTGTCGGCCGACCCGGTCGAGGAGGTCAAGGTCGGCTACGAGATCCTGAAATCGCTCGGCCTGCGGACCCGCGGCGTGCAGATCATCAGCTGCCCCAGCTGCGCGCGGCAGGGCTTCGACGTCATCAAGACGGTCGAGGCGCTGGAACAGCGGCTCGAGCACATCAAGACGCCGATGAGCCTGTCGATCATCGGCTGCGTGGTGAACGGGCCGGGCGAGGCGCTGATGACCGATCTCGGCTTCACCGGCGGCGGCGCGGGCAGCGGCATGGTCTACATGGCCGGCAAGCAGAGCCACAAGCTGTCGAACGCGCAGATGATCGATCACATCGTCGAGCTGGTCGAACGGCGGGCCGAGGCGCTCGCCGCGGGGCAGGGCGAGGCGCTAGCCGCCGACGCCAGCCCGCAGGTTCCGGTTCCGGGCATGCACCGCGCGAAAGGCTGACAGGGTGTAAAGCCCGAGCGCGGACCAGATCATCGCGAAGGCGATGGCGTGCCAGCGCGTGAAGACCTCGCCGAACAGCAGGACCGCGCACAGGAACTGCAGCGTCGGGTTCAGGTAGCCGATCAACCCCACCGTCGCCATGTCGACCGACCGCGAGGCGCGCGCGAACAGCATCAGCGGGATCGCCGTGATCGGTCCTGAGAGGATCAGGAGCAGCGTCGTCGCCAGGTCCCACCCGAAGGCCGCGGGCTGGTCCTGCCCCGGCAGCAGGTGCAGATGCGCGACGGCGAGCCAGCCGAGCGCGAGCGGGGCGAGCAGCGCCACCTCGGCCGTGACCGACTGCACCGGCCCCAGGGGCAGCGCCTTCTTCACCACGCCGTAAAGCGCAAAGGTCAGCGCCAGCGTCAGGCTGATCCACGGCGCGGCGCCCAGGCCCACCGACAGCGTCACCACCGCCGTCGCCGCCAGCAGCACCGCCGCCTGCTGCAAGGGCCGCAGGCGTTCGCGGAACAGCACCACGCCGAAGACCACCGCGACCAGCGGATAGGTGTAGTAGCCGATCGAGCTTTCCACGACGTGCCCGTTCTGGACCGACCAGATGAACACGCCCCAGTTCAGCGACACCATCAGCGCCGCCAGCGCCACCCGGCCGACATGCGGCGGGCGCAGTGCGTCGCGCAGGCTGCCCAGATGGCCCTGCCAGGCGAGGAAGCCCGCGAACAGCACCAGCGACCAGATCGTGCGGTGGGCCAGGACCTCGGGCGGGGGGACGTGCGACAGAAGGCGGTAGAAGATCGGCGAGGTGCCCCAGATCGCGCAGACGCCGATCATCGACAAGATGCCCCTGGTCCGGTCCTGCATCGCGATTTCCCCCGCCTGTCGTTCGGCCGCCTGCGCTTGGATGGGGCGCTTCGCGAGCGGCCGCAAGGGCGTTCGGCCGGGCGCAACCCCGCCATGCGGAAAGGCCCGCCCGCAGCAAGCGGACGGGCCCGGAAGGCAGCCGGGACTGCGGCCTCACATGCGCGAGGCGACGTTATCCCAGTTCACCAGCTTGTCGAGGAAGTTCTCGATGTATTTCGGCCGCGCGTTGCGGAAGTCGATGTAGTAGGAATGCTCCCACACGTCGCAGCCCAGAAGCGCGGTCTGGTCCTTGCAGAGCGGGTTCACGCCGTTCTCGGTCTTGGTGATCTCCAGCTTGCCGTCCGCGGTCTTGACGAGCCAGGCCCAGCCCGACCCGAACTGGCCGACTCCGGCTTCCGAGAACTTCTTCTTGAATTCCTCGACCGACCCGAAGCTGTCCTTGATGGCGGATTCCAGCTGCGACGGGATCGTGCCGCCGCCGTTGGGCGACATCATTTCCCAGAACTGGCTGTGGTTCCAGTGCTGGCTGGCGTTGTTGAAGATGCCGTTCTGCGCGACCGCACCGTCCTGGTAGGTGCCGCGGACGATGTCCTCGAGCGAGGCGTTCTCCCACTCGGTCCCCTGGACCAGCTCGTTCAGCTTGTCGACATAGGCCTTGTGGTGCTTGTCGTGGTGGAACTCGAGCGTCTCCCGCGACATGCCGCCCGCGGCAAGGGCGTCGTGCGAATAGGGAAGGTCGGGAAGCGTGAAGGCCATGTCGTGTCCTTTCGGATGCTCTCAGGAGCGGTTTCGCTGGCGCAACGGTTGGCGCCGCTCTCGCTCGAACGCAACCCCCGGACAGGGGGTTCCCGGCCGGGATCGCGGGCGGGTTCGCCGGGGGCGTCCCGTGCGGGGCAGGGAAGCTGCGGCATCGGCCGGATTGGCAAAGCGGGGGGGCGGTGTGTAGAAGGGGCGAAACCACACGCCGGGGACTGCATGGCCAACCAGAACGACCGTTTCATCGACGAGGTGACAGACGAGCTTCGCCGCGACCGGCTGTTCCGGGCGATGCGCCGCTATGGCTGGATCGCCGTCGCGCTGATCCTGGCGCTGGTGGGCGCGTCGGCATGGGTCGAATATTCCCGCTCGCAGGCCGACAGGCGCGCGCAGGACTTCGGCGACGCCGTGCTGGCGGCGCAGGCGCTGCCCGACGCGGCCGCCCGGGCCGAGGCGCTGGCCGCCATCCCGGCGGAGGACGAGGGTCGCGCCGCGGTGCGCGACCTGCTGGCCGCCGGGGCCGAGATCGAGGCGGGGAACGCCGCGGGGGCCGGGCAACGGCTCGCGGCGACGGCCGCCGCGGTCGACGACGACGTGCTGATCCAGCATCTCGCGCTCATCAAGTCGGTGCTGGCGCAGGGCAAGGGGATGAACCCCGCCGAACGCGACGCCGCGCTGACGACCCTCAGCGCGCCCGGCGCCCCGTTCGAGCTGATGGCGCTGGAACTGAAGGCCGTGGCGCTGATCAATGCGCAGCGGCCCGACGACGCGGTCGCGCTGATCCGGCAGATCCGGGAAAAGGACGGCCTGTCCGAACCGATGCGCCGCCGCCTGTCCGAGATGATGATCACGCTGGGGGTCGATCCCGAACCCGTGGCAGACCTGCCCGGCGGCGTGCCCGCGACGATGCCCGCCGGCTGACCCGTCCCCGTTTCCCGCGCCGGGCCCCGACGTCCGCGCCCGATCAACATCGTGCCCGCGCCCGGGCCGTCCATCGAAAGGATGCCGCGATGACCCGGATCAACCTGACCGTCGCCTCGGTCTGCGCGCTGCTGGCGGTGGCCGGCTGCGTCGACCGCGATCCGGTCCTGCCGGGCCAGCGGCTCGACCCGCGCGAGGTGCTTTCGCCCGGCGGCCCGGCCGTCGTCGGCGCCAACCCGGTGTCCTCGACCGCGCTGTCGCTCGAGGCGCCGCGTTCGTTCGAGTGGCCGCAGCGCGCGTCGAACGCGCAGCACCTGATGGCGCACGCGACATTGTCGGGCGGAACCCGGCGCCTGTGGTCGGCGCAGATCGGCCAGCCCGAGGGGCGGCGCCACCGCATCACCGCCGAGCCGGTGGTCGCGGGCGGGCGCATCTTCACGCTGGACAGCCGCGCCCGCGTCACGGCCACGGCGCTGTCGGGCGGGACCGCATGGACCGCCGACCTGACGCCCCCGGCCGAGTCGGGCGACAGCACATCGGGCGGCGGGCTCGCCCATGAGGCGGGCACCGTCTACGCGACGACCGGCTATGGCGAGCTGGTGGCGCTGGACGCGGTGACAGGCGGGGTGCGCTGGCGCCAGCGGGTGGACGCCCCGATCGGCGGGGCGCCCACCGTGGAAAACGGCGTCGTCTACGTCGTCGCGCGGAACGCGACCGGCTGGGCGGTGCGGGCCGCGGACGGGCGCGTCCTGTGGACGGTGGCCGGGATCGCCGGCCAGTCGGGCGTGACTGGCGTGTCGGCACCTGCCGTCCGCGGCTCGACCGTTGTGTTCCCCTTCTCGTCGGGGCAGCTTCTGGCCGCGGATACCGAGACCGGCACCCAGGTCTGGACGGCGCAGGTCGCGGGCAACCGCGCCGGCCGCGCCATCGCCTTCATCCGCGACATGACCGGCGATCCCGTGATCGCGGGCGACCGGGTGATCGCGGGGTCGTCCTCGGGCCGGATCTCGGCCTTCGACCTCGCGACCGGGCTGCCTGACTGGACAGAACGCGACGGCGCGATGAGCCCGGTGCTGGTCGCCGGCGGGTCCGTCTTCGCGGTCAACGACCAGGCGCAGCTGGTGCGGGTGGACGCGGCGACGGGCGGGCGCATCTTCGCGGTCCAGCTGCCCTACTACACCGACACCCGCGTCCGGCGTCAGGATTCCATCGTCGCGCATTACGGCCCCGTGCTGGCCGGCGGGCGGCTGTTCGTCGCGGGAAGCGACGGCGTCCTGCGCATCTTCGATCCCGACAGCGGCACGCTGGTGGGGCAGGGGGCGATCCCGGGCGGGGCGGCCACCGCGCCGGTCGTGTCGGGCGGCACGCTTTACGTCACCGGCCGCGACGGCCGGCTGCACGCGTTCCGGTAGGCCCGTCCGATGAGCTTCACACTCGCCATCGTCGGGCGGCCGAATGTCGGCAAGTCCACGCTGTTCAACCGCCTCGTCGGCAAGCGGCTGGCGCTGGTCGACAACCAGCCCGGCGTCACCCGCGACCTGCGCGAGGGCGACGCGCGGCTGGGCGACCTGCGCTTCATCGTGATCGACAGCGCCGGCCTTGAAATGGCCGAGGACGACAGCCTTCAGGGCCGGATGCGCCGCCTGACCGAGCGCGCGGTGGACGAGGCCGACATCTGCCTGTTCGTCATCGACGCGCGGGCGGGCGTGACGGCGGCCGACGAATACTTCGCCGACATCCTGCGCCGCCGCGCGCGCCACGTGATCCTTGCCGCCAACAAGGCCGAGGGGCGGGCGGGCGAGTCCGGCGTGCTCGACGCCTATGCGCTGGGCCTGGGCGAGCCGCTCAGGATCTCGGCCGAGCATGGCGAGGGGTTCGACGACCTCTACGGCGTCCTCGCGCCCCTCGCGGACGAGATCGAGGCGCAGCGTCCCGCGCCGATCGCGCCCGAGACCGACGTGACGCTGACCGACGAGCAGGCGGAATCCGGCGAGGGCGCCGAGGACTGGCGCCCGTCGGCCGCGCGCCCCTTGCAGCTTGCGGTCATCGGCCGGCCCAACGCGGGCAAGTCCACGCTCATCAACAGGATCATCGGCGAGGATCGTCTGCTGACCGGCCCCGAGGCCGGGATCACCCGCGATTCCATCAGCGTCACGACCGAGTTCTTCGACACGCCGATGCGGATCTTCGACACCGCGGGGATGCGGCGGAAGGCGAAGATCACCGACAAGCTGGAAAAGCTGTCGGTCGCCGACGGCCTGCGCGCGGTCCGCTTCGCCGAGGTGGTGGTCGTCCTTCTGGACGTGGCGATCCCGTTCGAGCAGCAGGACCTCAGGATCGCCGACTTTGCCGAGACCGAGGGCCGCGCCGTCGTGGTCGCCGCCAACAAGTGGGATCTCGAGGACGACAAGCCTCACAAGCTGAACGAGCTGCGCGAGGCGTTCGAGCGCCTGCTGCCGCAGCTGAAGGGCGCGCCGCTCGTCACCGTCAGCGCGCGGACCGGCAAGGGGCTGGACCGCCTGCACGCCGCGATCCTGAAGGCGCACGAGGTCTGGAACCGCCGCGTTTCGACCGCGCGGCTGAACCAGTGGCTGGGCGCCATGACCGAGGCGCACCCGCCGCCCGCGCCCGGCGGCCGCCGCATCCGCCTGCGCTACATGACGCAGGTCAAGACCCGCCCGCCGGCCTTCGTGGTGATGGCGACGCACGTGGACCAGATCCCCGACAGCTACCAGCGCTACCTGGTGAACGGCCTGCGCGTTGACTTCGACATGCCCGGCACGCCGATCCGGCTCACCTTCCGCGACCAGGGGGCGAAGAACCCCTACAAGGACAAGTCGAACAAGCGCCAGACCGGGGCGCTGGCGAAGCACAAGGTCAGGCAGAAGCCCAGGGAAGCCTGACGCCGCGCGTCAGGTCGTGACCCGCACTACCACCACCGCCATCGTCGCGATCCCCAGCACGCAGGCGGTGGACACCGTCATGCTGAGGCTCATGCTGGCCGCGGCGATGCCCAGCATCGCCCAGATGATCGCGATCGCATAGGCCACGTTGCGGCCCAGCGACAGCTGCACCTGCGCGCCGATCAGCGACAGCGCCAGCAACGCGGCCAGCGTCACCAGCTCGCTCTCCACGTCGAGCCGCATGAACACCAGCGCCGCCGCCGCGCCGATCCCGCTGACGGTAAGCCAGCCCGCGATCAGCCCCAGCGCCCAGTTCATCGTTCCGGGCGGCCGCCGCTCGTACAGCATGCCCCCGACGATCGCCACGGGCGCGAGTGCGGCGACCGCGAGCCCGGCTTCGGGCCGGGTGGTGCCGAGCCACGGCCAGATCGCCCCGGCGGTCAGGCCCAGAAGCGCCGCGGCAGGGACCGGCGGGGCGAACCGGACCCGGGCGCGCAGGGCGATGTAGACGACGCAGGCGACCAGCACGGCCGCGAGCAGCGATTGCAGCGCGATGTTGGGCGGGTTCTGGACGATGCCGACAAGGTCGTCCTCGGCCCGCAGCGGGGTCTGCGTGCCCCAGTAGGCAAGGTCTTCCAGCAGGGTCGAATGGGGCGCGACCGTTGCGTTCCTGACCGCGTCGGGCCGCAGCGCGACCATGAGGCAGCTGGCCGCGAACATCGCGACCACCCCACATTCCAACGCAGCCCGCATGACCTTGCCCATGCCCGACGAACGCGACCGGGA
This sequence comes from Paracoccus aeridis, assembly GCF_004923205.2. GTDB lineage: Bacteria > Pseudomonadota > Alphaproteobacteria > Rhodobacterales > Rhodobacteraceae > Paracoccus > Paracoccus aeridis. The sequence goes on along the minus strand of NZ_SELD02000037.1, from coordinate 111,661 downwards.
CGGGACCGGTTGCCTGCATCGGGGCGTTTGCGCGCCCCGACACGGTATCGTCAGCCTGCCCTCAGGCCAGCCTGCCGTCCGTCCCCAGCCGCGTCGCGCCGCCCAGATAGGGGTGCAGCGCCGCGGGAAGATCCACCGACCCGTCCGCCTGCTGGCCGTTTTCCAGAACCGCGATCAGCGTCCGCCCGACGGCAAGGCCCGACCCGTTCAACGTATGCACGAACTCCGGCTTGCCGCCTCCCTCGGGGCGGTAGCGGGCGTTCATCCGCCGGCCCTGGAATTCGCCGACGTAGCTCACGCTGGAAATCTCGCGGAACGTGTCCTGGCCGGGCAGCCAGACCTCCAGGTCGTGGGTGATGCGGGCGGAAAACCCCATGTCGCCCGCGCACAGGGCGACGGTGCGGTAGGGAAGGTCCAGCGCCTCGAGCACGGCTTCGGCGCATTTCGTCATCCGGTCGTGTTCGGCAAGGCCGTTTGCGGCGTCGGTGATCGACACCATCTCGACCTTCTCGAACTGGTGCTGGCGCAGCATCCCGGCGGTGTCGCGCCCCGCCGATCCCGCCTCGGACCGGAAGCACTGCGAATGGGCCACCATCCGCCGGGGCAGGCTGGCGTGGTCCACCAGCTCTCCGTGGACGGTGTTGGTCAGCGTCACCTCGGACGTGGGGATCAGCCACGATCCTTCGGTCGTCTGGTAGCTGTCCTCGCCGAACTTGGGCAGCTGGCCGGTGCCCACCATCATCTCGGTCAGGACGAGAACGGGGGTCCAGGTCTCGGTCAGGCCGTGCCGGTCCACGTGCAGGTCGATCATGAACTGCGCGAGCGCGCGGTGGACGCGGGCGACGCTGCCGGTCAGCACGACGTAACGCGATCCCGACAGCCTGGCGGCGGTCGCGAAGTCCATCCCGTGTTTCACGGCCGGGATCTGGTAATGCTCGAGGGGCGCGAAGTTCATCCGGCGCGGCTCGCCCCAGCGGCGGATCTCCACGTTGTCGGTTTCGTCCCTGCCGTCCGGCACGCTGTCCAGCGGCAGGTTGGGGATCGTCATCAGCAGGTCGTCCAGCTGCCGGTCCAGCGCCTCGGCCTCGTCCGTCATGGCGGCGATGCGGGCCTTGCTGTCGCCGATCAGCGCGCGCAGGCGCTCGAACTCGGCCTCGTCGCCGCGGGCCTTTGCTGCGCCGGTTTCCTTGCTGGCGCGGTTCTGTTCGGCCTTCGCCTCCTCGGCCGCGTTGATCCGGGCGCGGCGGTCGGCGTCGAGCGCGAGGATCTCTGCCGACATCGGGCCCAGCCCGCGCCGGGCAAGCCCCGCGTCGAAGGCGTCCGGGTTGTCGCGAATGGCGCGGATGTCGTGCATGGCGGTCCCTTTCGTCGGTTCCCGCCCGATTAGCCCAAGGCGCGGGCCGGCAAAAGCCCCGGCTCAGGGGCGGGGCCGGTCCAGCATGTCGCCCAGCATCGGCCAGAACGCGTCCTTTCCGGGATAGCCTTCGATCCGCGCGACCTCGCGCCCGTCGTCCAGCAGGATGAAGGTCGGCGTCAGCTGCGGGCGGCGGTCGAGCGCAAGGCCGTTGGGATAGGGGCCGTCGATGTCGACCTCGCGCAGCGGCGCCGCGCGGCCCTGCGGGTGGGCGGCGTAGCCCGGCAGGATCTCGGCCCGGAAGCGGCGGCAGTAGGGGCAGCCCTCGTCCCCGACCATCAGCAGGGTGGTGTCGGCCTGCGCGGCCGTGGACGCGAGCATGACGGCGAGCATCGCGCAGAACATCGCGGCGGGAACGAGCGGGTGGCGCATCGGGCGTCCGTTGTTGCGGCCCCGCGGCTTCACATCGGGGCCGCGCCCGATTACCACGTCGCGACCCGCCCGGTCGAGGGAAGCGCGACGATGGACGATCCCGAAAATCTGGCCCGCGCCGTCGCAGGCGGCGACCGCCGGTCGCTCGCCCGCGCGATCACGCTGGTCGAAAGCACGCGGGCGGACCACCGCGCCGCCGCGATCCGGCTGCTGGATGCGCTGCCCCGGGCCGAGGCGCTGCGGATCGGCCTGTCGGGCACGCCGGGCGTCGGGAAATCCACCCTGATCGAAGGCTTCGGCCTGATGCTGACCGGGCAGGGGCTGCGCGTCGCGGTGCTGGCCGTCGATCCCAGCTCGGCCCGGACGGGCGGGTCGATCCTCGGCGACAAGACCCGGATGGAACAGCTCTCGCGCGACCCCCGCGCCTTCATCCGCCCGTCCGCCAACCGGACCGAGCTTGGCGGCGTCGCCCGCCGCACGCGCGAGGTCGTGCGGCTGTGCGAGGCGGCGGGCTTCGACGTGGTGCTGGTCGAAACGGTGGGCGTCGGGCAGTCGGAAACGCTGGTCGCCGACATGACCGACCTGTTCGTCCTGCTGCTGGCGCCCGCGGGCGGCGATGAACTGCAGGGCGTCAAGCGCGGCATCATGGAGATCGCGGACCTGATCCTCGTCAACAAGGCCGACGGCGACCTGCGCGCGGCGGCGATGCGGACGGTCGCCGACTACACCGGCGCGCTGCGGCTGCTGCGCAAGCGCCCGCAGGACCCGCCGGGCTTTCCGAAGGCACTGCCGGTGTCCGCGCTGGAGGGGGTGGGGCTTGCCGCAGCCTGGGCCGAGATGCAGGCGCTCGCGGACTGGCGGCGCGCGCACGGCCACCTTGCCGCGCGGCGGGCGGAACAGGCGCGGGGCTGGTTCCAGGCCGAGGTGCGGGCGGGGCTTCTCGCCCGTCTGGGCGAAGCGGACGCGGCCCGGCGCATGGCCGAGCTGGGGGCCGAGGTGGCCGCAGGGCGCGCCGATCCGGTCGCGGCGGCGGCGGCGATGCTGGGCAGCCTGCGGTGAGCGGCGGGAATAAACGCCCGATCCCCGGCCACACGCGCCCGCGAATCGGCTAAGGTCCGTCGCATGGATACGCTGTTCTCCCTTCCCGAGCCCGAGACGCTCTATCGCGCGCTGCTCGCCCGCGATCCCGCCTTCGAAGGCCGCGCGCTGGTCGGCGTCACGACCACGGGCATCTTCTGCCGGCTGACCTGCCCGGCGCGGAAGCCCAGGCCGGAAAACTGCCGCTGGTTCGACGGGCCGGCGGCCGCGCTGGGGGCGGGCTTCCGCCCCTGCCGCCGCTGCCACCCGCTGGGGGCGGAAGCCGACGGCGACCCGGTGGTCGCGCCCCTGCTGGCCGCGCTGAGGGCCGACCCGGCGCGCCGCTGGACCGAAGCCGACGTCGCGGCGGCGGGCTACGACCCCTCGACCGTGCGCCGCGCCTTCCGGCGGCACTTCGGGATGACCTTCCTCGACCTCGCCCGCCAGATGCGGGTGCGCGAGGGGGTGGTCGCGCTCACGCGCGGCGAGCCGGTGATCCAGGCGCAGCTGGAGGCCGGGTTCGACAGCGCCTCGGGCTTCCGCGACGCCTTCGCGCGGCTTTTCGGCCACCCGCCGCAGGCGCTGCGCGCGGATGCGCCGGGCCTGTCCGCCGACTGGATCGATACGCCGATGGGGGGCATGATCGCGGTCGCCGACGAACGCAGCCTGCACCTGCTGGAGTTCGTGGAGCGCAAGGGACTGCCTGCCGAGCTGAAGCGCCTGTCCAGGGGCGCGGGCGGGCGGATCGGGCTGGGCCGCACCCCGGTGATCGACACGGTCGAACGGGAACTGGCCCGCTTCTTCGCGGGCGAGCCGGGCGGCTTCTCGGTCCCGCTCACGATGCACGGCACCCCGTTCCAGCGCCGCGTGTGGGACGAACTGCGCCGGATCCGGCCGGGCGAGACGGTCAGCTACGGCACCATCGCCCAGCGGATCGGGCAGCCCACGGCGACCCGCGCGGTGGCGCGGGCGAACGGCGCCAACCAGATCGCGATCGTGATCCCGTGCCACCGGGTGATCGGCGCCGACGGGACGCTGACGGGCTATGCCGGCGGTCTCTGGCGCAAGCAGGCGCTGATCGAGGTGGAACGCAGGCTGGCGGCGGCGGCGCAGGCCGCGCCGCGATTCGGCCTTGACGCGGGCGGGCCGGTCAACTAATCACGCGCAACCGATTTCGGGCGCCGCCTTGGCAGGCGCCCTTTCATTTTCGGCGTCTCGCGGATTCCCGCCGTGGTCGTCGCCGCTGCAACGAAGGATGAAGATCATGTCGCGCGTGTGCGAACTGACCGGCAAGGGGCCGATGACCGGCAACAACGTGTCCCACGCCAACAACAAGACCCGTCGCCGGTTCCTGCCTAACCTGAACGACGTCACGCTGATCTCGGACAAGCTGGGTCAGTCGTATTCCCTGCGGATCTCGGCCCACGCCCTGCGCTCGGTCGATCACCGCGGCGGGCTGGACGCGTTCCTGGCGAAGGCCAAGGACGACGAGCTGTCGCCCCGCGTGCTGAAGATCAAGCGCGAGCTGGCGAAGGCCTGACCGGCGCCTTGGATGTTTTCGACGGCCCTGCTTCCCCGGAAGCGGGGCCGTTTCGCTTTGGGCTCCGCTGGATGGGCGCGGCAAGATGAAGCATGGGGCAGCCCGGCTTTTGCCTTTCGCCGCCCTGGCCCGTAAGCGTTCCCCATGCGCCCGGCCCTTCACCTTCTGCTGATTCTGCTGGTCGCCGCGACCAGCCTGTCGCTGGGCCATGCCCGCGGGCAGGCGCGGATCGCGGGCGAGGTGGTGCTGTGCGCGGGCGAGCGCGTCGTGACGGTGACGGTGGACGAGAACGGCACGCCCGTGCGTCACGTCACCCTCTGCCCCGACATGGCGCTGTCGCTGCTGGCGGGGCTGGACCTGCCGCCCGTGGCGCTGCCGATGCCTGCGGCCGACGCGCGTGCTGCGGTCGTGGTCGCGGCGCCGAAAGAAGCGGGCCTGCCGCCTGTCGCGGCACAGGCGCGGGGGCCGCCGGGCGGCGGCCTTCCGACCTGAAACGCCACGCACACCAAGGACAGACCCATGAAAACCCTGATCCTCGCCGCCACCCTTGCGGCCCTCCCCCTCTCCGTTCTCGCCCAAGCGGGATCGGACATCACCGTGACCGACGCCTATGTGCGCTCGGCCAACCCCCGCTCGGGCGCCGCGTTCATGACGATCGCCAACGCGGGCGCGCAGGACTGCCAGCTGACCGCCGTCGCCTCGGACCTGACCGGCCGCGCCGAGCTGCACACCCACGTCGAGGAAAACGGCGTCATGAAGATGACCCCGGTTCAGGCGGTGACCATTCCCGCGAACGGCACCGCCGCGCTGGAACGTGGCGGCGACCACGTCATGCTGATGGCGCTGGAAACGCCTCTGCAGCAGGGCGACGAGGTCACGCTGACGCTCGATCTGGGCGATTGCGGCACCGTGCCGGTGAAGGCGGCGGTGGACAACGAACGCGGGAAGGGCGAGGCGATGGACCATGCCGGGCATGACGACCACGCGGGCCACGATGCCCACGCGGGCCACGGCGACCACGGCGCCCCGGCAAGCCACGACGCCCACGCGGGCCACGGCGCGCCGACGAACTGACGCGATCCCGGCCGGCGCGGATCAGTCCGTGCCGGCCGTCTCTCGCGCCGCCGCCTGCGCTGCGAGCTTCGCGACCTCGGGCCCCAGATGCTCGACCAGCAGCGCGACACCCTTTGCCGACGGGTGGATCCCGTCGCGCAGAAGGTAGGGCCCGCGGCCCTCGGGCGGGATCGCCGCGAGCGGCGCGTAGAGATCCTGCAGCAGCAGCGTTCCGTGAGTGTTGGCAAGGCGCGGCCAGATCTCGGCCCAGCGGCGGCGCAGGTCGCGGTCGCGCCCTGGCGCGTGGATCCCGACCAGAAGCGCAGGCCGCCCGCCTTCCGTGGCGGTGGCGAGCATCGGCCCCAGGTTCGCCTCGGCCCGCTCGGGCGACCAGCCCATGAGCATGTCGTTGCCGCCAAGTTCCACGATCACCGCGTCGGGCGCGTGGCGGCGGATTGAAACCGGCAGCCGCACCCGGCCGCCATAGGTCGTGTCGCCGGACAGGCCGGCGTCGATCACCGTCGCTTCGATCCCGCGCGCATCCAGCCATGCCTGCAGCTGCGGCACCAGGCCCTTGCCGGCGGGCAGGCCGTAGCCTGCCGTCAGGCTGTCGCCGAAGGCGAGGATGCGGGGCGCGTCCGCCCAGGACGCAAGCGGCGCCAGCATCGCGGCAAGCGTCGCGGCGAAAAGCCGGGCGCGGCTGGTTCGAGTCATCGTCATCCTCCCTCAAGCCCGCCGGGCCCCGCGCCGGACGGGCCTGGCGCCGGACAGACCTAATAGGCGGCGCCCCGCCGCTCAACCGCGCGGTGGTCGCAAACGCCCTTGCGTCACGGGGCTTTGAGTTGAAGCTTCGTGCCGAAGCAGCTACTCGCCGGGCAAGAACGAAACAGAACCGGAGGGACGGACATGCTTCGCCGCAACCTTTTGACGCTGGGCCTCGCCCTGCCGCTGGTCGCCCTTCCGGGCGTGACGCTGGCGCAGGCCGCCCCCAAGGCCAGGGCGAACGCCGCCGACCCCTACGCCCCGGTAGAGGTGCCGATCCGCGAGGGGTTCGAGGTCGGGTCGATCGTCGTCGTGTCGGACGACTATTTCCTGTACCATGTCATCGCGCCGGGCCGCGCGATCCGCTACGGCGTGGCCGTCGGCACGGACGAGCTGGTATGGCGCGGCCGCGCTCTGGTCGGCCGCAAGGTCGAATGGCCCAGCTGGACGCCCACCGCCGAGATGATCAAGCGCAAGCCCGAACAGTACGGCAAGTACAAGGACGGCATGCCCGGCGGCCCGCAGAACCCTCTGGGCGCCCGCGCGCTGTACCTGCACACGGAAGGCGGCAACGACACCGCGATCCGCATCCACGGCACCACCGACCCCTCGTCGATCGGCCGCTCGGTGTCGAACGGCTGCATCCGGATGCGGAACGAGGCGGTGATGGACCTGTACGACGACGTGCCGGTCGGCACCCCCGTCTACGTCTACTGACCGGGCGGCGGGCAGCGCCCTGTCCGGACCGCGTGTCTTCCGGCTTCGATCCCTGACGGACCCGGCGCTGGCCGGGTTCGACGACATCATCGACGTCCGCACCCCGTCCGAATACGCCGAGGACCATGTCCCCGGCGCCATCAACCTGCCGGTGCTGGACGACGCCGAACGCGCCCGCGTCGGCACGATCTACAAGCAGGTGTCCCCCTTCGACGGCCGCCGGGTGGGCGGCGCGCTGGTCGCGGCGAACGCGGCCGTGCATATTTCCGGGCCGCTTGCCGATCGCGGCGGGGCGTGGCAGCCGCTGCTCTACTGCTGGCGGGGCGGGCAGCGGTCGGGGTCGTTCGCGACGATCCTGTCCCAGATCGGCTGGCGTGCGTCGGTGCTGGAGGGCGGCTGGAAGACCTGGCGCCGGCTGGTGCTGGACATGGTGGAACGGGACGGTCCCGTCTCGCCGGTGCTGGTCCTCGACGGCAATACCGGATCAGCCAAGACGCGGGTTCTCGCCCGGCTGGCCGCGCGCGGGGTGCAGGTCATCGACCTGGAAGGCCTTGCCAACCACCGCGGCAGCCTGTTCGGCGCGATGGACGGCGGCCAGCCGCCGCAGAAGCTGTTCGAGACGCGCCTTGCGCTTGCCATGGCGCGGCTGGACCCGGCCCGTCCTGTCGTGGTCGAGGCGGAAAGTTCGCGCATCGGCGGCATCGTCGTGCCGCGGGGCATGTGGCGCGCGCTCTGCGCCGCGCCGCGCGTGCGGCTGGTGGTGCCGGCCGCGGCGCGGGCCGCCTTCACCACCGGCGACTATGCCGACGTGCTGGAGGACCGGGGCCGGGTCGAGCGCACGATCGCGCGCCTGGCCCCGATGCACCCCGCCGCCCGGATCGATAGCTGGCGCGGCATGGCCCAGGCGGGCGCGTGGGAGGCGCTGGCGCTGGAACTGATGCGCGACCACTACGACCCCCGCTACCTGAGCCACCGCGATCGCTACAGTTCGATGGAGATCGGGGAGATCGCGCTGGACCGGCTGGACGAGCCCGCGCAGGAACAGGCGGCCGCGCGGGTCGAGGCGGTGCTTGAAAGCGATGCGTTCAGGCGGTTCGGCGCTGCGCGCGGCGACGAAGCGGCGGCCCGCCGCACCGCGCCCGGCGCCGGAGATGTCAGCGGTCGCCGGACGCCGCAGGCCCGATGACCTCATCCACCCAGGCGGGGACCGTCGTGGTGGCGGGGCCCGCGATGTGACGATGGAACAGGGGCGAGCTGCGGTGCGGATCGAGGTTGATCTCGACGCAGTCGGCGCCGCTGCCGTTGGCGATCTCGACGAAGCCCGCGGCCGGGTAGACCTGCCCCGACGTGCCGATCGCCGCGAAGGTGCGCGCGGTCTGCAGCGCGCCCATGATCAATTCCATCTGCTGCGGCATCTCGCCGAACCAGACGATGTCGGGCCGCAGCGCCGCCGCGCCGCAGGCGGGGCAGGGATCTGCCGTGGCAAGGTCGCCCGTCACGGCGAAGCGATTGCCGCAGGCCGCGCAGATGCCGCGGTTGAGCGCTCCGTGCATGTGGATCACGCCCTGCGCGCCGGCCCGGTCCAGCAGGTCGTCGACGTTCTGGGTGACGACGAGGACGCCTGGCTGGCGCGACAGGCGCGCAAGCGCCCGGTGCGCGGCGTTCGGCTGCGCCGACCGCGCCTGCCGCCGGCGTTCGTTGTAGAAGCGGTGGACCAGGTCGGGATTGCGTCGGAACGCGGCCGGTGTCGCCACGTCCTCGACCGCGTGATCCTCCCACAGACCGCCGCTGTCGCGGAACGTCCTGAGCCCGCTTTCGGCCGAAAGCCCCGCACCGGTCAGGACGACGATGTCGATCATGGGTCGCTGTCCCCCGGGCTCGCGGTCAGGTGTCTTTTGCCAGGGGCCGGCATGTCGCATGGTCCATGCGCCGCAGGCTGCACGTCGCGCGCCGGTGCGTGTTGCACCGATCCCGCGACGCGCTCGGGAAAGCCGGCCCGCTGGTATGCGCGCCTGGCCGACGGGTCCGGGGGCCGGCCCGGACCGGGATCAGCGCGAGCAATAGGCCTGCGCGGTGTTGGCGAAGTTCTTGTAGCGCGCCCAGAACGCGTTGTCGGCGTCGCGCTTGGACATCCGCACCGCCTGCGCCTTCTCTGCGTCGCGGAAGAAGCTGGCCGCCCGGCGCTGCTCTGCGCGCGACAGCGTCATGTCGGCGACCTGCTGGATACAGCCGCACAGGCGGGCCGATCCGCGCCGGTCAGAGCCGTGGCAGGCCGAATCGATCGGGCCGGCGACCGCGAACGGAGCCGTCAGCAACACGGCGGCCACGATAACTGCGGGTTTCAGCATCATCTGTCTCCTCGGAAAGCCGCCGTTTCGCCGGCGGTCGGTTCTGGTCCGGTCGAGCGGAACCTCGTCATGTTAGCAGGCGGCGGGCTTCTGCTCAACGACGACGCGAACCGTCGCGTGCTTTCCGCGTACCCTCCCGCGTCATGGTGCCGTATCGCGCGCTGCCCTGTCGGGATTGGGCCGGACCCCCATGGACACCTGCCAGGTGCGGCAGGGCGGCGGCGCGGACGAGGGCGGCGACCCACCGTCGGCGAGCGTTCCCGTCGCGACACGCCGCCCGCCTTCCACGCGACCGGACGAAAGTGTCGCAGCGTCGTCCCGGCAGAACCTGGCCGGACGGTGGACCGGCGACCGTCAGGCCGTTCCGGTCAACGCAGAAGCTGCAAGGCAGCCGAGTAATTGCTTGTCGTCCCCTGCGTCGCCTGCGACCGGATCAGGAAACGCTGGATCAGCTTTTCCATGTTCGCGGGCTCGGCGATCGCCTTTGCATCCGACGTGCCGAACAGCTTTCCTGCGGCGTTCCTGAATTCATCGAGCTGCCTGTCGAGCGGCAGCTTGGCGTAGGACGTGCCGATCCCGAACGCGCCCGCGACGACCTTGCGAAGCGGGGAGCTGCCCAGGATCTGGTACCACTTCGTGTTCTCGGTCGACGGAGCCGACGCGATCGTCGCGATCTCGCGCCTGGCGTACAGCGCCACGCGAAGATCGGGATCGACGGCGCCGACCCGCGCTTCCAGTTCGGCCTGCCGGTGGTTCCCGATCACGTTCTCGATCGCGGCGCCGCCCGGGCTGCCCATCGCGGCGGTGATCGACTTCGCAAAGGCCGCGTAGCGCTTGTCGGTCAGCCGGTTGGCAAAGCTCTTCGGATCGGACAGGTCCGATTCGAGCACCTTGCGGATGAAGAAGCGGCTTTGCAGGTCGCCCTCGAGCCCCGCCGAGGTCAGCGACAGCTTCATCAGCCGGTAATCCGCCACGAACTCCTCGGCAGATGCGATCGTCTTCATCTTCTCGCGGAAGTAGTCGTGATCGCGGTTCAGCACCGGGTCGCGGGCGACAACGGCCTGCTGCGCCGCCATCGTGCGGTTCAGCACCCGCCAGCCCGCGTAGCCCGGCAGGCCCACCGCGATCCCGGTCATTGCCGCGCGGAGGCCAGCAGCCGCGCCTCGCGCGGCAACAACCCGCGCAGGCGGCGCAGCGCCTGGTAGTAGTTGGACTGCAGCACCGCGGCGGTCGCGTCGTCGATGATCAGCCGGCTGTCGTAGTCCGAGAAGACCTGGCTCAGCTGTTCCAGCCCGACGAGCAGCTGCGCATGCCCCTCGGCCCGGTCGGCGTCGCCCGACAGAAGCAGCTGCGCGACATAGCAGACCCGCGCCACCGGCGTGCTCGCCTGGTCAGGGTGCAGCGCGTCCTTCAGGCGGAGGACGTTTGCGTTCGGGCTGCGGATCGAGATGCGCGTGCGCCGGTCCCCGTTCTCGATGATGGCGCCGTTGATCAGCAGCCGTTCGTTCGGGGCCAGCTTGATGACGAGCCCGCTCATCCCCGCACCGGCCCGCGCAGCCCGGCCATGATGCTGCTGTTGATCTCGATCAGCGCGGACAGGTCGCCGTCGCCGGCGGCGACGCGGAACCCGTGGCGCACCGAAAACAGCGCCAGCGACAGGAGCTGCGCCTTGAGTTCGTCGGGAAGCGCGTTGTCGGGCAACGCAAGGTCGGACGCGAGCGCGGACCACAGCTGCGTGTTCATGTGAACCGCCTCGCCCGCGGCCGCGCCGCGTCCCGAGGGATCGGCTGCCTTCAGGCGGCGGGTGACGCGGGTGAAGGCGTCGTATTCGTTGTCTCGATCGGTGCGGATCTGGGTGGCGGCAAACGGGCTGCCGGCGCGGGCAAGAGCGTGCGCGTTCATCGGGTCGTTCCCTCGACTGTGTGGCGAAAGCCGGGGCGCCGTCCTGGCGCCCCGGTCTGTTCAGGTCAGCGGAACAGCGACAGGATCGACTGCGGCGCCTGGTTGGCGATCGACAGCGACTGGATGCCCAGCTGCTGCTGCGTCTGCAGCGCCTGAAGGCGGGCCGAGGCCTCCTCCATGTCGGCGTCCACCAGCGCGCCGATGCCGGTCTTGAGCGAGTCGGTCAGCTTCGAGATGAAGTTGGCCTGACCTTCGATCCGGGTGCCGGCCGACCCGAACGCCGCGGCCGCGTCGGTGGCGGTCTTCATCAGCGTCTCGATCGACGCCATGGCGGCCGTAGCCCCCGCTGCCGTCGAGACGTTGATCGCGCCCAGTGCGCCCAGACCGCCGGATCCGGCGTTCTGGAACCGCGCCGAAATGGCGAGGTCATTCGTGGTCGCGGTCGCGCCCGACTTGATCGTCAGTTCGCCCGGGTTGCCCGAGTCGTAGTCCACCGCAAGACCGGGCACGCCCAGCTTTTCGATCGCCGACTTCAGGCCGACTGCCACGACATCGTTCGGCGTGGCCGAGGCCGCGTCCGAATCGGTGACGGTGTAGGTCGCTTCCTTGTCGCCGATGCGGATCGAGATGCTGTCGCCTGCGGCCAGCGTGTCACCGCCCCCGCCGACCGTCAGCGTGACCCCCGTCGTGTCGCCCGCGTCCAGCGACATCACCGCGCTGTCGCCCGACGCCGACGCCGTGCCCGACGTGGTGAAGATGTTCTTCGCCACGTAGTTGCCCACCGACAGATCCTGGCTTGCGACCGCGATGGTCGACGTGGTCGTGCCGGCGGCCGAACGGTCGACCGAGGCGAGGAAGTTCACGGTGCCGGCGCTGCCATCCAGCAGGTTCAGCCCGTTCACCTGCGAACCCTTCACGATGTTCTCGATCTGGCTGCGCAGGTTGACGACGTCGTTCTGCAGTTTTCCCCGGTCGGTGTCCGAGGTCGCGTTCTGCGCCGAGATGATGGTGTCGCGGATCTTGCCCAAGGTCTTCTGGATGTCTTCCGCGCCCTCGCGGGCGGTCCCGACCGCGGCGCCGGCCATCGACAGGCCGGACGAGATCGCCTTGAACCCGCTCACATCCGCTTCCATCGTCTTGGAGATCGCCCAGACCGCGGCGTTGTCCTTGGCCGTCGAAACGGCCTTGCCGGTCGAGATCTGGTCCTGGGTCTTCGCCAGGTTTGCGTTGACCCCCTTGAGGGTCTGCAGCGCCACCATGGCGCCGTTGTTGGTCAGAATGCTGGACATTTTGTCCTCCGTTCATGGGCTGCCAAGCCCGACTGTTGACGAAAAGGCCTTCTGACCCATGGGCTTCCATTTGCCCTTGCACCGTTCGATGCGATCACCGTTCTAGACGGGACACCTTAAGAGCTAGTGAATTCCGTAGCTCCGCTCAAATCCGAAAGCCGGAAAGCTTTATTCAAAACCGCCGCGCCTTGGGAAAGGCGGTGGTTTCGATCTGCCTGCGGCCCGAATTGTCGTAGGTCTGCAGGCTCGCCGCGGCACGCCGGGCGGCCGTGACTCCGTCTATTGCGGCCTTGATCCCTTGGCGCTGGGCTTCCGCAATCGTTGCCATGCGCTGGACCAAGCGGCGGCACCTTGCCGCGTCCGCCTGGTCCAGCGTGCGTCCGCCGTCTTCAAGGGATTGCAGCAGGGTTAGCGCCGTTTCGGGGTCATGCCGGTCAAGCGCCGCGCCGGCTTCGTCCAGCCGTTTCACGAACGCGATCATCGTGCCACCAGCGATTCGGCAAACTTCAGGTCGATCCGGCGCGAAAGCGCGTCGGCGCGTTGCTCGGTCAGCCAGCTTGCGAATTGCGATTCACCGATTCCCCCGGAAAACGACCCAGAGGCATCGACGCCGGTGTATTTCAGCATTTCAGCCAAAAAAGCTGATTCGAGTTGATCGGCCTGTGTCTTGCCGCGCACTGCAGCCGGCGGGCCGTCTGGATTGAATGCAATTTTCATGAGTTCCTGCCTGTCTTGGTCGCAAGATCCGCATTAGCAGGAAGCGGTAAAGAATTCGGTAATCTGGGGATGCTAGGAACAGGTATTCAGGTGGGAATCAGATGCACGCAGCTGCGATCCAGTTCAAGACCGGCCCCAGCCCGCGTCCCGGGGCCGACAGGGCGCCGCCAGCTGCGGAGAGTGCGTTCGAGGTGGTGATGGCGGCCCTGACCTCCGCGATCGAGCCCCGGCACGTCGAGGAACCGTCGACGGCGACGGAGCAGGTCGTCGAAGCCGATCCCGCGACCGTGGACGAGCCCTCGGACCAGGTCGACGAGCCGGCCGTGCCGCCGATCGGCCTTCCCCTCGTCTCGCCCGCGCTTCCGCAACCTGGCCTGCCTCGGCAAGCGGTGGCCGATGGTGCCGGTGGGGGACCGGCGGATGCTGAGATGTCGCACGAGATCGCGGCACGGGCACGGGCGCTCACGATGCCTGCAAGCGTTCCTTTGCATGAGCTTCGTCTTCCCGACGATAGTACGACGGTGCAACAGGGAACCTTGCCCACGATGCAGGCAGATCAGGGGCCGACCACCGCGTTGGAAAAAAAACCCGACGTGCCCTCGTCACCGTCGCAGGCCGAGGCCGGTCCGAGCAGCCTGTTGCGTGTCCCCCAGCCTGCCAGTTCGCTACCGGCGCAGGAGGTGAACTCCAATGGCGCAGCAAGGTCCGCGCCCTCTGGTGAGGGCGGCGCCGCGCTGGTTCTCAATGCGGCTGCGGCGGCTGCTACGACGGATTTCGTGCAGCGGGATCTGGCCCCCACCCGCCCTAGTGCGCGTGAGACTCGGGCTGCAGAAACGTCGATGAAGCCTGTGGCCGAGATTCCACAGCGGGAAACAGCGCCCGTTCGTTCCGCGACGCAAGTGGCGGCAGAGGGTTCCGGCTTGACGCAGGAGGCCGGCAAGATACCGGCGTGGGAACCAGCAGCACGACAGGCGGAGCTTCGGCTGCTGGAACAGATCGGCAATCCCGCACGCAAGCCTCAAAGTGGCGACGCGCCGGGGGACGGCAGTGAAACGCACGATAGGGACGACGCGATTGTTGATCGCCGGGTACTCCGGGACCGGCTCGACGCGGCCCGGCCGAGGCTGCACGTGGTTGCTGCCACGCCGCCGGACCCAAGCGACCTTGCTGTGGCCGAGCCTTTGGCAGAGGTCAGGAACGTTCCCCTTCCGGACCAGCCGCTCGCCGCGGCCGCGCTGTCCTTCGCGGTGCCAGTCGCGCCGTCCGAAGCGTCTCCCGCCGCCATCCCTCTGCGCGCCGCGGCTCACGCCGCCCATGCGCCGCTCGTGCAGATCGCGGACGTGATCGTCGCGCAGCGCGAGGGCTCGACGGAGATCATGCTGAACCCGCACGAGCTCGGGCGGGTCAAGGTCACGATCTCGGGCGACAGCGCCGTTCTGCATGTCGGGCTGGTCGTCGAGCGGCCCGAAACGCTGGATCTCGTCCGGCGTCACGCGGATCTCCTCGTCAGGGAACTGCGGCAAGGCGGGGTCGAGCAGCCGCTGCTGGACTTCATGGCGCAGGGCGATCCGCAGGGCAGCGGAGGGCAATCGGCCGGCCGGCAGGCGGCACAGTTTGCCGACCAGCATGACAGGGGTGTTCACGGCGGGTCGGCCGCGGGGATTGTCGCGGAGCCCGCCAGACCTGCGACGCAGCGCGGGCGGACCGACGGCACCCGCATCGACATCAGGATATGAGGAACGACATGGTCAATGCAGTCAGCACCGCCACGCCGCCGGTCACCGGATCGGCCGCCGGGGCACCCGCCGCCTCGTTTTCGGGCGGCGATTTCCAGACGTTCCTGAAAATGCTCACGACGCAGATCAAGAACCAGGATCCGCTGAACCCGATGGAAGGGTCGGACTTCGCGGTGCAACTGGCGACGTTCTCGGGCGTCGAGCAGCAGGTGCGGACGAACGACCTGCTGGCGCAGATCGCCGCGCAGTCGGGGGGAAGCTTGTCGGCGGTGTCGCAGTGGATCGGGAAGGAGGTTCGGACGACTGCCCCGGTGTCGTTCGACGGCAGCCCCCTGACGCTCACGATCGACCACGCGCCGGATGCCGATCAGGTCGTGCTCGTGACGCTGGATGCGCGCGGGGCGGAGGTCTCGCGCGAGGACGTGGGCCTGGGCGAGGGCGAGGTCGACTGGGTCGGCCGGCACGCGTCGGGGGCGGTGCTGCCCGACGGTCTTTACAGCTTCCGCCTTGAAAGCCTGAAGGCGGGAACGGTAATCGACCGGGCGAATGTCGGCGCTTATTCGCGCGTGATCGGGGCCGAAATCACGGCCGACGGCGTCCGCCTGTCCCTGGAAGGCGGGGCCAGCACGATGGAGGACGACGTCACGGCACTGCGCGACACGGACGGATGAACAGGCGCGGCCCGGATGCGGCATCAGCGATCAGGCGCAAGGTGGTAAGCGCCGTCATGCGATGGCTCGCCTTGCTGCTTCGGCTCTCGTCCGGCCGGCTTGCGGAACCGGATCGTCGCGCTGGCGGCTTGCGCGGCCATGCGTGTCCCCGGCCCGCGCATGGCCCTGCGACGACGCGGCCAGCTGCCGCCCGATCAGCCGAGCGCCGCTCCCACCAGGACGCCGGCGACGACGAGGGCCGCAGCCGCGAGCCACCTCATCGTGCCCCGGTCGCGTTCGACCCGCACGACGGTCCCCGTCCGGGCTAGGTCGCGAAGCTTCGTGTCGATCATGTCCGGCAGCAGCGGGCCGAAGCGCGACACGGTCTGCGCGACCCGCAGCATGTCGCGGACCGCGGCGCGGGGCCCGAGATTGTCGCGCACGTAGTCTTCCACCACGGGGCGCGCCGCCTGCCACATGTTGATCTGCGGGTCGAGCGAGCGGGCGACGCCTTCGACCACGACCATCGTGCGCTGCAGCAGGATCAGTTCGGTCCGGGTCTGCATGCCGAACCGCTCCGTTACCTCGAAGAGGTAGGACAGCAGGTTCGCCATGGAGATGCGACTGGCGTCGGCGCCGAAGATCGGCTCCCCCACGGCGCGGAGCGCGCGCGCGAATTCGGCCATGTTCTGGTCGCGGGGCACGTAGCCCGCCTCGAAGTGGACCCGGGCGACGCGGTGATAATCGCGCTGGATGAAGCCCAGGATGATCTCGGCGTAGGTGCGCCGGGTGTATTCGTCGATCTCGCCCATGATTCCGAAGTCGAAGGCGACGATGTCGCCGTTCGGGGCCACGCGCAGGTTTCCCTGGTGCATGTCGGCGTGGAAGAACCCGTCGCGAAGCGCGTGGGACAGGAACAGCTGGATCATGCGCGAGGCGAGCGCGCCGGTGTCGTGGCCGGCGGCGCGGATGGCACCGACATCGGCCATGGGCGTGCCGTGGACCCAATCGCTGGTCATGACGCGGCGCGACGACAGCGGCCAGTGCGGATGCGGCACGGTGAACCCCGCGTCCTTCCTGACGTTGTCGGCAAACAGCGACGCGGACGCGGCTTCCAGCCGCAGGTCCAGTTCCCCCATCACGACCGATTCGAAATGCGCCACCACGTCGCGCGGCCGCAGCCGCCGGCTGGCGGGGGACAGCCCCTCGATCAGGCTTGCGGCCAGGTGGAACGCGTCGATATCGCGGCGGAACGCGGCCTCGATCCCGGGGCGCAGGACCTTGACCGCGACCTCGGCCCCGTCATCGGCGCGGCGCGCGTGGTGGACCTGCGCGATCGACGCCGCCGCCAGCGGATCGGAAAAGCTCGTGAACAGCGCCTCGACCGGCTGGCCCAGCTCGGCCCGGATCATGCGGCGGGCGATGGCGGTCGGGAAGGGCGGCAGGCTGTCCTGCAGGACGCGCAGCTGCTCGGCCATCCCGACCCCGACCACGTCGGGGCGGGTGGACAGGATCTGGCCGAACTTGACGTAGGCGGGGCCGAGCGCCGTGATCGCGCGGGTGACCGGCGGCAGCGCCGGATCGCCACGGTAGCCCAGCCATGCGAAGGGCCACCCCAGCACCCGCGCCGCCAGGCGGACGCGGGGCGGGGCGGCCATCGCGTCAAGCGCGGCGCCCATCGCGCCCGTGCGCTCGAACGTGGCGCCGGTGCGGATCAGCCGCCAGATGTTGTGCGGTCCGCGCAAGTCTCAGAGCTTCCAGCCGGAATGAAGCGCGGCGATGCCCATGGACAGGTTGCGGAACCGCACCCGGTCGAAGCCCGCGTCGCGGATCATGCCGGCAAAGGTTTCCTGGTCCGGAAAGCGGCGGATCGATTCGACGAGATACTGGTAGCTGTCGCGGTCGCCTGCCACCATCTGGCCCAGGGGCGGGATGACGTTGAACGAATAGCGGTCATAGGCCCATTGCATCGCCGGCACCGGCAGCTGCGAGAATTCCAGCACCATCAGCCGCCCGCCGGGCCTGAGGACGCGGAACGCCTCGGCCAGCGCCTGGGGAATGCGCGTCACGTTGCGGATCCCGAAGCTGATCGTGTAGCGGTCGAAGCTCGCGTCCGCGAAGGGCAGGGCCATCGCGTCGCCCGTGACCCAGTCGAGGCGACCTTCCAGGCGTCCGGCCTCGGCCCGCCGGCGCCCCTCGACCAGCATCGATTCGGTCATGTCGCAGACGGTGACGCGCGCGCCCGGCGCCCGGTCGAGGAACCGGAACGCGATGTCCCCCGTGCCGCCGGCCACGTCCAGCAGGAGCTGGCCGTTCCGCGGGGCGAGCCAGTCCATCATCGCGGTCTTCCACAGCCGGTGGACGCCCACGCTCATCAGGTCGTTCATCACGTCGTACTTCGACGCGACGCGGGAAAAGACGCCGTGGACCAGCCCCGCCTTTTCGTCCTCGGCCACGTCGCGAAAGCCGAAATGGGTTTGCCTGGGCTCGTCGTCGTTCATAGGTCTGGGTCCGGTCGCCTGTTTCGGGCGGCACAATGCGACGAACGGGGCCGGAATGCCAGAACTGCCAGAGGTCGAGACGGTGCGCCGCGGCCTTGCCCCGCACCTGGAAGGCCGCGTGATCGCGCGGGTGGACCAGCGGCGGCCCGACCTGCGCTGGCCCATGCCCGAGGACCTGGTGCAGGTGCTGACGGGCGCGCGGGTCACGGCGCTGAGGCGGCGGTCGAAATACATCCTTGCGGACCTCGACCGGGGCGGCTGCCTGCTGCTGCACCTGGGCATGTCGGGGCGGGTGCGGGTCGAGGGGGCGCAGCTGGGCGACTTCCACCACGATCCGCCGATCCTGCCGCAGCACGACCATCTGGTGCTGACGACCGACGAAGGCACGACGATCACGCTGAACGACGCGCGCCGGTTCGGGGCGGTGGACCTCGTGCGCGAGGGGCAGGATCACCCGCTGCTGGCGGCGCTGGGGCCGGAGCCGTTCGATCCCGCCTTCACCCCCGCTCGGCTGGCGGCGGCGCTGGCGGGGCGGCGCACCGCGATCAAGGCCGCGCTGCTCGACCAGCGGATCGTCGCGGGCCTGGGCAACATCTATGTCTGCGAGGCGCTGCACCGCGCGGGCATCCACCCGGCGCGGGCGGCGGGGCGGATCGGGCGCGACCGCATCGCGCTGCTGCACGGCCTGGTCCGCGAGGTGCTGGCGGAGGCGATCGAGGCGGGGGGATCGAGCCTGCGCGACCACCGCCAGGCGTCGGGCGAGCTCGGCTACTTCCAGCACAGCTTCCGCGTCTACGGGCGCGAGGGGCAGCCGTGCCGGCGGCAGGGCTGCGGCGGCACCATCCGCCGGATCGTGCAGGGCGGCCGATCGACATGGTACTGCCCCGCCTGCCAGCGCTGACCCGGCAGGCGGCGGGCCGCCGCGCTTCGGGGTTCCGCCCGGCCCTGCCGTTTGCTAACCACAGCCCATCCATGAGGGAGAGATGCCATGGCCTACCAGACGCTCATCGTTGAGGTCGAAGACAAGATCGCGCTGGTCCGCCTGAACCGGCCCGAGGCGATGAACGCGCTGAACGGCCAGCTGATCGGCGAACTGGCCGACGCGCTGGGCGCGCTCGATGTCGACGACAAGGTCCGCTGCATCATCCTGACCGGCAGCGAAAAGGCCTTCGCCGCCGGCGCCGACATCAAGGAGATGGCGCAGAAGACCTTCGTGGACGTCTCGGACGAGGACCTGTTCGGCGCCGACATCGACCGGATCGCGCGGACCCGCACGCCGGTGATCGCCGCGGTGTCGGGCTATGCGCTGGGCGGGGGCTGCGAGCTTGCGATGATGTGCGACTTCATCATCGCGGCCGAGAACGCGAAGTTCGGCCAGCCGGAAATCAACCTGGGCGTCGTCGCGGGGATCGGCGGCACCCAGCGACTGACCCGCTTCATCGGCAAGTCGAAGGCGATGGACATGAACCTCACCGGCCGCTTCATGGACGCGGCCGAGGCCGAGCGGTCGGGGCTGGTGAGCCGGGTCGTCCCGACCGACCGGCTGCTGGACGAGGCGCGGGCCGCCGCCGGGAAGATCGCGAACAAGTCCACCATCGCCGCCCGCGTCGCGAAGGAGGCCGTGAACCGCGCCTTCGAGACGACCCTGCGCGAAGGGCTGCTGTTCGAACGGCGGGCGTTCCATTCGCTGTTCGCGACAGAGGACCAGAAGGAAGGGATGAGCGCGTTCCTCGAAAAGCGCGAGGCGCAGTTCCGCGACCGCTGACGCCGGCCCGGCAGGATGGGCGGATGCGCCCGCCCGCCGGCGCGCAAGGCCCTGCCGGCCCGAACTCGTCGTCCGGGATATGCCGTCAGGCGCTTGACTAGCGGCGTCCGCGCCCATACAAGCACGTCTTCAAGAATTATCCAGTCGCTACGGAATCGCACAAGACATGGCCAACTCGCCCCAGTCCAAGAAGCGCGCACGCCAGATCGAGCGCCGCACCGCCGTCAACAAGGCGCGTCGTTCGCGCATCCGCACCTTCCTGCGCAAGGTCGAGGAAGCGATCGCCGGCGGCAACGCCCAGGTCGCGGCCGATGCGCTGAAGACCGCGCAGCCGGAACTGATGCGCGGCGTGTCGAAGGGCGTCGTCCACAAGAACACCGCAGCCCGCAAGATCTCGCGCCTGTCGTCGCGCGTGAAGGCGCTTTCGGCGGCCTGATCTGCGCACGCCGGGCGGCGTGAACGCCACCGCGTCCATGACTTTCCGACCTGTTTCAGGCGCGCCGCAAGGCGCGCCTTTTCTCGTTGCAATGTGTTGTTTTCGTTCGGTTTTCACGCCTGCATCGCGCGTCGCAGATTCGGCCGGGCAAAGAAGCTGTCAAGCGCGAAGATGAGTTGCGGGGGTTCCGGCCTTGCGCGTAGCTTGGCGAAGCGATTCACGTCGCGCTGTTAATCAGGGGATCAGATCGCCCGCACCCGGTTCTGCCGCCGGGACGGGGCGACCGGCAGACAAGGTTGAAAGACCGCTGCCGGGAATGCGATGCGACCGCCTGCCAGCGGTCTGCCAGCGTTCGGTCGGGGTTGAATGGTCATCGGTCGCATCGCGGCCCCTATCTCACCGGCGCTTTGCCGGGCGAATGACCATTTCCTCGTGATCCCCTTGACGGCGTGCGATTCGCTGCCCCGCCGGGCCTGCCGGCGGGGAATCGGGGACAAGGACGGACGATGATGGACGGAATCTGGAGCCAGGCGAAAAGCGAGCTGGAGCGCCTGGTCGGCGCGAACAACTATGCCAACTGGATTCAGCCGCTGCGGCTCGCCTCGCTTCGCGACGGCACGGCCGACCTGGTCGGGCCGACCAAGTTCCTGTCCGACTGGGTCGCGCGCCACTATGCCGACCCGATCCTGAGCGTGCTGGTGCGCCACGGCTGCGAGGTCGAGCGCCTGACCTTCCGCGTCGATCCGGCCGTCGCCGGTGGTGCCCGTGCCGCGGCCGCGCCCGAGGCGCCGCAGCCCGCCCCGCAGGCCGCGCCCCAGACCACGTCCCAACCCGGCCAGCCCGCCCCGGCCCGCGTCGGCCGCCCCGAGGAAGAGCTGACCTCGACGCTCGACGCGCGGTTCACCTTCGACAACTTCGTTGTCGGCAAGCCGAACGAGCTGGCCCACGCCGCCGCCCGCCGCGTGGCCGAAGGCGGCCCCGTGTCGTTCAACCCGCTGTTCCTCTATGGCGGCGTCGGCCTGGGCAAGACCCACCTCATGCACGCCATCGCGCGCGAGCGGCAGGCGCGCGACCCGCAGGCGCGGATCCTGTATCTCTCGGCCGAGCAGTTCATGTACCGCTTCGTCCAGGCCCTGCGCGAACGCACCGTCATGGACTTCAAGGAGCTGTTCCGCACCGTGGACCTGCTGATGGTCGACGACGTGCAGTTCATCGCCGGCAAGGATTCCACCCAGGAGGAATTCTTCCACACGTTCAACGCCCTGGTCGACCAGGGCAAGCAGATCGTCATCTCGGCCGACCGCGCGCCGGGCGAGATCAAGGACATGGAGGAGCGGATCAGGTCGCGCCTGTCCTGCGGCCTGATCGTGGACCTGCACCCCACCGACTACGAGCTGCGCCTGTCGATCCTGCAGTCCAAGACCGACCTGTTCCGCCAGACCTATCCCGGCCTGATCCTGAAGGACGGCGTGCTGGAGTTCCTCGCCCACCGCATCACCTCGAACGTGCGGGTGCTGGAAGGCGCGCTGCAGCGCCTGTTCGCCTTCGCGAGCCTGATGGGGCGCGAGATCGACCTGGACATGACGCAGGAATGCCTCGCCGACATCCTGCGTGCGTCGGACCGCAAGGTGTCGATCGAGGAAATCCAGCGCAAGGTGGCCGAGCACTACAACATCCGCCTGTCCGACATGATCGGGCCCAAGCGGGTCCGCACGCTGGCCCGGCCGCGCCAGATCGCGATGTATCTCGCCAAGCAGATGACCTCGCGCAGCCTGCCGGAAATCGGCCGCCGCTTCGGCGGGCGCGACCACACCACGATCATGCACGGCGTCCGCAAGATCGAGGAGCTGCGCGCCCAGGACCGCAGCCTTGCCGAGGACATCGACCTGCTGCGCCGCACGCTCGAGGCGTGAGCGCCGCAAGGGACGGGCGCGTCGGGCTTGACCGCCGCAACCTATTGATCAAACTGTCCCCCGACGCGCGCCGGCGCGGCGCGCGTGCGACGACAGCGAAGGGCTGAACCCATGAAATTCTCGATCGAACGGGCGGTGCTCGTGAAAGCCGTGGCCCAGGCGCAATCCGTCGTCGAACGCCGCAACACGATCCCGATCCTGTCCAACGTCCTGATCGAGGCGCAGGGCGACGGCGTCAGCTTCCGCGCCACCGACCTGGATACCGAGGTGGTGGACAAGGCCCCGGCGATGGTCGAACGCCCTGGCGCCACGACCGTGTCGGCGGCGCTTCTGAACGAGATCGCGCGCAAGCTGCCCGACGGCGCGCTGGTGTCGATTTCCACCGACGGCGCCGAGGGGCGGCTGAACGTGCAGGCGGGACGGTCCAACTTCAGCCTCGCGACGCTCCCGCGCGAGGATTTCCCGGTCATGGCGTCCAGCGAATACAGCGCCAACTTCTCGGCGCCCGCGCCGCTCTTGCGGCGGCTGTTCGACAAGTCGCGCTTCGCGATTTCCACCGAGGAGACGCGCTACTACCTGAACGGCGTCTACATGCACGTCGCCGACGGCGCCGACGGCCGCGTTCTGCGCTGCGTGGCGACGGACGGGCACCGGCTCGCGCGGATCGACGCGGGCCTGCCCGAGGGCGCGGAGGAGATGCCGGGCGTGATCGTCCCCCGCAAGACGGTGGCGGAGCTCAAGAAGCTGCTCGACGGCGACGAGACCGAGATCGCCGTGTCGGTCAGCGAGACCAAGGTGCGCTTCGCCACGCCGACGATCATGCTGACCTCGAAGGTCATCGACGGCACCTTCCCCGACTACACCCGCGTCATCCCGCAGTCGAACGCCCGCAAGCTGGAAGTCGACGCGAGCGACTTCGCCCGCGCCGTGGACCGGGTGGCCACGGTGAGTTCGGAGCGGTCGCGCGCGGTGAAGCTTGCCCTGGACGAGGACCGGCTGGTCCTGTCGGTCAACGCCCCCGACGCGGGCGCGGCCGACGAGGAGCTGGCGGTCGCCTATGCCGACGAGCCGCTGGAGATCGGGTTCAACGCGAAGTACCTGCAGGAAATCGCCCAGCAGGTCGACCGCGAGAATGCGGTGTTCCTGTTCAACGGCTCGGGCGACGCGGCCCTGATCCGCGAGGGCGGCGACGAATCCGCCGTCTATGTCGTCATGCCGATGCGCGTGTGACGCTGACGCGGCTGTCGCTGGCGCAGTTCCGGTCGTGGCCGCGGCTCGACCTCGATCTTGGCGGGCAGCCGCTGGCGATCCACGGCGCGAACGGCGCGGGCAAGACCAACATCCTTGAAGCCGTCTCGATGCTGTCGCCGGGGCGGGGGCTGCGGAGCGCCGCGCCCGGCGATCAGGCGCGGCAGGGGCGCGATGCGGGCTGGCGCATCCGCGCGGTGGTGGGCGGTCGGCCCGTGGAAACCGGGGCGCTGCCCGGTGAATCGCGCAGCGTCCTGATCGACGACAAGGCCGCGCCGCAGGTGGCGCTGGGCGCGCTGATGCGGGTGGTGTGGATCGTGCCCGCGATGGACCGGCTGTGGACCGACGCGCCCGAGACGCGGCGCCGCTTTCTCGACCGGATCACGCTGTCCTTCCATCCCGGCCACGCCGACGAGACGCTCGCCTATGACAAGGCCATGCGCGAACGGAACCGGCTTCTGCGCGACGCGGTGGCGGACGGCGGGTGGTACCGTGCGCTCGAGGCGCGGATGGCGCAGGCGGGGGCGGCGATCACGCGGCACCGGCTGGACGCCATCGGCCGCATCGCCGACGCGCAGCGCGGGGCCGAGACGGCGTTCCCGGCCGCGACGCTGACGCTCCTGGCGGGCGACGGGCAGGCGGATGACACGGACGAAGGGTCGATCGCCGGGCGGCTGGCCACGACGCGCCCGCGCGACATGGCCGCCGGGCGCACGCTCACCGGCCCGCACCGCGCCGATCTTGGCGCGCACTGGGGGCCGCAGGACATGCCCGCCGCGCTGAGCTCGACCGGAGAGCAGAAGGCGTTGCTTTTGTCCCTGGTCCTCGCCAACGCCCGCGCGCTCGCCCACGCGCGTCCGGTCCTCCTGCTGGACGAGGTCGCGGCCCATCTCGACGCTGACCGCCGGGCCGCGCTTTACGACGAGATCGTGGCGCTTCCCGCGCAGGCGCTGCTGACCGGGACGGGGCGCGAGCTGTTCGCCGCGCTGGACGGGCGGGCCGAGTTCATCCACGTTCGCCGTGACGGCGGCGCATCGTCCGCCGAAGCCGAGTGAAAAGGGGCCGAAGATGCTGCCGAGCAACCGCGTCACGCTGATCACCCTGGGCGTTGCCGACATTCACGCCTCGGCAAGGTTCTATGCCGGACGGGGCTGGGTGCCCTATCCTGCATCGCCCGACGGGCTGACGCTGTTCCAGATGCAGGGCGCGGCGCTTGCGTTGTTTTCGCGGGCTGAGCTTGCCGCCGACCAGAACCGCGCGGAAGGCGACCTGGGCACAGGCGCGATGACCCTGGCGCAGAACTGCGAGGATGTGGAACCGGTGGACGCCGTGTTCCAGGCCGCGCTTGATGCGGGCGCGACCGAACTCAAGCGGCCCGGGAAGGCGGTCTGGGGCGGCTATTCGGGCTACTTCGCCGATCCCGACGGGCATGTCTGGGAAATCGCGCACAACCCCGGCTGGCCGCTTTCGCCGAACGGGGCGCTGACGCTGCCCTGAGGCGCGGCGATGCTCGACTGGCAGGGCGACGCGACCGTTCTGGCCCGGCGCAAGCATGGCGAGAGTGCGGTGATCCTGACCGTCTTCGCGCGCGACGCGGGCGTCATCAACGGCGTCGTGCCGGGCGGGGCGCGGCGCGGTCCCATGCTGCAGCCGGGAAACCGCCTGTTGCTGCGCTGGCGGGCGCGGCTGGCCGACCAGCTCGGCACCTTCACGGCCGAGCCGCTGGCGTCGCGCGCGGGGCTGATGGACGACCCGGCTACACTCGCGGGGCTGAACGCCGTGACGGCTCTGCTGGCCTATGCGCTGCCCGAGCGCGATCCCCACCCCCATCTGTGGGACCGGACCGAGGACCTGCTGGACGCCATGCAGGCAGGCGGCGACTGGCCTGCGCGCTACCTGCGCTGGGAACTGACGCTGCTCGATGAACTCGGCTTCGGGCTGGTGCTGGACCGCTGCGCCGTGACCGGCGCGACCGAGGGGCTGGCCTATGTCAGCCCGCGCACGGGCCACGCCGTCACCGCCAAGGGGGCGGGGGAGTGGGCGCCGCGCCTTCTGCCGCTGCCGGCGCTGCTGGGCGGGACGGGCGGCGGGCTGGCCGAGGCGCTGGCCGTGACCGGGCATTTCCTGAACGCCAACCTCGCCGAGTCGCAGATCGGCAAGCCGCTTCCCGCCGCGCGGGACCGGCTGGTGCGGCGGCTGTCGCGGGCGGCTGTCGGGGGCGGGACGACGCAGGACCGGGCGGCGCAGGGGTCATCCGGGGCCTGACCCCGCGCCGCCCGGTCCTGCGCCCGGGTCAGTTCCCGGTGCGTTCTAGCGTGATGTAGGTCGGGCCGATGATCTTCAGCACGCCCCCTTCCCACTGCGCCTGCTGGGCCTGGGTCAGCGCCTCGAACAGCCGCCCTTCGAATCCCTTGTGGCCGCAGGCGATGTCGGTCCAGTTCATGGTCGAAATGTGGATCTGCGGCAGGGTCGCGGTGTTGGTGGCGGTAAAGGTGTTGCACGGCCCGCTGCCCGAGATCGTGCCCGGGCCAAGGCGGATGCTGCCGTCTCGGGTCGGCACCGCCTCTTTCCCGAAGCCCACGACGGTGTAGGTGCCGTAGGGAATGCCGCCTTCCCAGCCGGTGCTGGCGCCAGTCGCGGCGGGCTGGTCGCAGGCAGAGATGGCCGCCACGGCGGCAGCGGCCGCGGCAATGCGAATGGCAGTCTTCATGGCTGAATTTCCCCGGTGAAACATCGTCTTGGCCGAACGCGCGGTGAAGGCGTGCGTTCCCGATCTTGTCAAGGGGACGCGTCGTCGTGGCAGAAGGGTCACGCGGGACGCGGCCGATCCGGCCGAGCGCCGGACCGGAGGCGCGTCCGGCAGGAACCGCGCCGCCCCTTGCCGCGTCCCGCGTCGTCTGCTGCCGCGTCCCGCGCAACCCCTTGCCGCGTCCCGCGCATGGGGGCAGGTTCGCGTGGCGGCGGCCAGGCCCCCGCCAAGCAGGATGACCTTGATGACCGACGCCGCCGACCTGACCGCCCGCCTGATCCGCTGCCCCTCGATGACGCCCGAGGAAGGCGGCGCGCTGACCCTGATCCAGTCGCTGCTGGAGCCCGCGGGCTTCGCCTGCACCCGCGTCGACCGGAACGGCACCCCGAACCTGTTCGCCCGCTGGGGGGCCAAGGGGGCGCGGACCTTCGGCTTCAACGGCCACACCGACGTGGTGCCGCCGGGCGATCCGGCCAGTTGGACCCATCCGCCGTTTTCCGGCGCGGTCATCGACGGCACCATCTGGGGGCGCGGCGCAACCGACATGAAGTCGGGCGTCGCGGCCTTCGTCGCCGCCGCCATCGACTTCGTCGCGCAGACCCCGCCCGACGGCGCCGTGATCCTGACCGTCACAGGCGACGAGGAAGGCGCGTCGCGCGACGGCACGCCCGCGATCCTCGACTGGATGGATGCCAATGGCGAGCGGATGGACGTCTGCATCGTCGGCGAGCCGTCCAACCCCGAGGTGATGGGCGAGATGATCAAGATCGGCCGCCGCGGCAGCCTGACCGTCAACATCACCGCCCACGGCAAGCAGGGCCACGCCGCCTATCCCCACAAGGCGCTGAACCCGCTGCACCCGCTTATCGAACTGCTGGCCGACCTGACCGCCGCGCCGCTGGACGACGGCACCGAGCATTTCCAGCCGACCGGCCTGCAGGTCACGAGCATCGACGTGGGCAACCCCGCGTCGAACGTGATCCCGGAAAAGGGCCGCGCGACGGTCAACATCCGCTTCAACGACCTGCATTCGGGCGACAGCCTGACCGCGATGTTGCGCGAGCGCGCGGCGGCGGTCGAGGCGCGGACCGGCGTGCGGTTCGAGCTTGACTTCCACGTCTCGGGCGAAAGCTTCCTGACCGCGCCGGGGCCGTTCGTGGATCTCGTCCGCGACGTGGTGGCCGAGGCGTGCGGCAGGGTGCCGGTGCTGTCCACCTCGGGCGGGACGTCGGACGCGCGCTACGTCAAGAACCACTGCCCGGTTCTGGAATTCGGCCTCGTCGGCGCCTTCATGCACCAGGTGGACGAGCGCGTGCCCCAGGCGCAGGTGCGGCAGCTGAAGGACATCTACCAGACTATCCTGCAGAGGTACTTCGGATGACCGCGCAGATCACCCGCACGGACGACCTCGCCGCCTGCCACGCGATCCGCCGCGTCGTGTTCATCGACGAACAGGCCGTCCCCGAGGAGCTGGAGATGGACGACCTCGACGGCGAGGCGATCCATCTTCTCGCGACCGTGGACGGCCGCCCGGCGGGAACCGCGCGGCTGCTGCTCCGGGACGAGGTCGGCAAGATCGGCCGGGTCGCGGTGCTGGCCGACCGGCGCGGCACGGGGCTGGGCGCGGCGCTCATCCGGGCGGCGCTGGACGAGCTGCGCGCCGTGCCCGGGGTCACGACCGCGAAGCTGGGCGCGCAGGTGCATGCGCTGGGGTTCTACGAACGGTTGGGCTTCACCGCCTTCGGGCCGGTCTACGACGATGCGGGCATCCCGCACCGCGACATGACGCGGCCGCTCTGACGTGATCCGGTGGCGCTGATCCGGCCCGAGCTTGCCGCCCGCCTCCGCCCCTGGCGCGAGGTCATCGCGGCGGCGGCGGTCGGGGTGTTCGGGGCCTGGGTCTTCACCCTCGGCGGGCTGGTGTTCGAGCCCGCGGGGCTGGCCGTGCTGGCGGTCGCGGCCGTCTGGGGGATCGACGCGCGGCGGCGGATGCGGTTCCGCCGCGACATCGCCGCGCCCGGCGTGGTCGAGCTGATCGAGGGCGCGATCCGCTACTACGGCGCCCGCGCGCTGGGGGGCGAGATCGCGCTGCGCGACCTGGTCGAGGTCCGGCTGCTGACGCTGCGCGGCCAGCCCCACTGGCGGCTTCGCAGCGCCGACGGCGAGGCCCTGCTGATCCCGGTCGAGGCGGCGGGGGCCGAGACGCTGGCCGATGCCTTTGCCGTGCTGCCCGGCTTCGACATGGCAGCCGCGGCGCAGGCGCTGGACGGCGGGCCGGACGTCGAAACGGTGCGGACGGTCTGGCGGCGGCGCTGATCCGCCTTCGGGAAGGGTGACGGGAAACGGTCACGGGAAAGGGCCGCAGGTTTCCCCGCGGCCCCGTTGTCCTCGACGCGGCCGGCTTACTGCTGCGGCTGCGCCAGCAGGTCCGTGATCCGGCGGATCGAGGCGCGGCGGTTTTCGCGCACGTCGCCTTCGACCGGGACGCGCAGGATCTGTTCGCCGTAGCCCTGCACGACCATGTTTTCCGGCGGCACCTGGAAGTATTCGGTGAGCGCCAGCGCCACCGATTCCGCGCGCCTGTCCGACAGGGCGAGGTTCGACGCGTCCGAGCCGACGGTGTCGGTGTGACCCTCGACGATGAAGATCTCCCTCGGGTTGTCGCGCACCGCGTCGGCGATCACGTTGCCCAGCACCGCAAGCTGCTGCGCCTGTTCGGGCGCGATCGCGGCCGAGCCGGTGTCGAAGGTGATCGCCTGGATGTCCACGGGCGCGACCAGCGCCCGCACGGCGGGAATGTTGCGGATCTGGCTCAGCGTGAAGCGGCGGTCCACGCCGACCTCGCGCCGCAGCGCCTCGCGCAGCTCGTCCTCGGTGAACGGGCGGGTGGTGTCGAGCACGGGGCGCGCCGGCGGCGGCAGGTCGGCCACGTCCACCGGCTCCACCTCGACGGTGTCGTCGATCAGCGTCGTGACCGTCCCGTCGGCCCGGACGAGCGACCGGCGCAGCACGCGCAGGTCGGCGTCGCGGATCGTCACGACGCGGCTGCCATCCTCGCGCAGCACGCTGGTGCGGCTGGACCCGTCCGCGAAGTTCTCGGTCTGGACGGTCGAGCCGGGGCGCAGCAGCAGGGCGTTGTCGTTCTTGATGACCTCCTGGCTGCCGTCGGGACGGGTGACGATCACGCGGTCGCCGGTGTTCAGCGCGACCTGGCGGTTGTTGGACAGCATCTGCCCCACGACCAGCCCCGCCACGCCGGCGAGCGCCATGCGCGCCAGGTCGTTGCGGTCATCGTCATCGTCGTCAGCCCCGGCGGCGGCAGTGGCGGTGCCTTGCCCGGCGGTGGTCTGGGTCGCAGCGCCCGCACCTGCACCGGCCGCCGCGCCCGCGGCCGCCGCTGCGGCGGCGTCGCGGATGCTGGTCGTGAAGTCCTCGGCCGAGGACCGCGCGTTCTCGTTCATGACGACGGTTTCAACCACCTCGCCCGTGGGCTCCGCCGGCGCTTCCAGCGCGGCGGCGGTCGGCGGCGCGGTCTCGGTTGCGGCCTCCTTGGCGGCTTCCGTCACGGCCGCGCGGGTCTCCGGCACGGGCTCGGCCGCGCTGCCGGCGCCGAGCGCGTCGCGGAGCTGGTCTACTGTCGGGGTCGAGGCGGTGCCGGCCGGCTGGCCGGGCTGTGCGGCGGCGCCGGGCGCCGTGGCCGCTGCGCCGGGGGTGCCCGCCGTGGGCGGGGTGGCGGGGGTGGCCGGGGCCGACCCGTCCGTGGAGCCGCCCGGCGCGGTTTCCGGCGCAGTGTCGGGGGTAACGCTTGCCGGACCGGCGGCGCCGGCATCTGCCGGCTCGGTCGCGGGGGTCGCTGCGTCGGTGGACGGCGCCGCGGCATCATCCGCCTGGTCCGCGCTCAACGCGCGTTCCAGTTCGGTGGCGTCCGGGCGTTCTTCACCTGCGGCGGGGGCATCGGCCGCGGTGGTGTCGGCTGCGGAGTCGCTGGCCGCCGGTGCATCGGCGGCGGGGGGAACCGGCGCGGCATCGGACGCCGCAGGCGCATCGGTCGCCGCGTCATTGCCCCTGTCGGCATCAGTGGTGCCGGCCGCGTCGTCCTGCTGATCCGCGCTCAGCGCACGTTCCAGCGCGGCGGCGTCGGGCCGGTCAGTCGCGGTCGCATCCGCCGCAGGCGCGTCGTCGGCAGGGGCATCGGAAGCGGCATCGCCGGCAGCGTCGGCGTCGGATGCGGCGGGGGCCTCGGCCGCGGGTTGGGCCGCCGGGGCTTCCGGCGCTGCATCGGCCGGGGCTGCGGCCGGTTCCGCGGCGGGCTCGACCGAAGGTTCGGGCGCTGCTTCGGCGGCGGGTTCTGCCGTCGTCTCTGCCGCGTGCTCGGCGGGGGTGTCCGCCGCAGGCTCGTCCGCCGCCGGGGGCTCGGCCGGTGCCGCAGTGCCAGCAGCCGGGTCAGCAGCCGGGACCGGCGGCACCGTGGCCGCGTCGGTCGCGGTCGCGGGCGGCGTGGCCTCGTTCTGGGCCAGCACCGCCACCGGATCCGCGGCGCTCGTCTTGTCCGTCCCAGGCCGGGGCGCCGAGAACATGACCGCATCCGGGTCGAGGGTCAGGTTGCCCTGCGCGTCGGCCTGGTGCGTCTGCATCATCTTCGGGGCGAGGAAGATCGTGCCGTCCTCGGCCACTTCCACCGCCACCCCGCGCGGGGTGAAGCGCAGGCCGGCGGGGCAGGGGGTCGGCGCGTTCATCGGGCAGGTCAGCTGTTCGGCGGTCAGGCCCGCGTCCAGTTCCATCTGCAGCGCCTTCTGCAGGTCCGGCATCTCGGTCGCGCGGTCGCTTGCCGCCTGCGCGGCCTCGGCGTTCGGCGTGGGCGAGACGGCAGCCTGCGCGATCCCGGCGTGGGGCATGAGCAGGGCCACGCCCACCGCGATGGCCGTCGAGTTGTTGAAGATGCGACGCATGGTTCCTCCGCGTGACAGCATGATCCGGTCGGGTCGTGGCCTTTCCGGCTTGCAACCGTAACGGGCTCGGGCCGATGCCGTTCCCGACAACTGCGTGACAGCGGCGTGATCCGCGCGCGCCGGGCGTGCGAAACGGCCCCCGTGCCATTGAACCCCCGGGGCCGACGTTCTATCCGGGATTGCAACGCAGGAGGAAAGAATGGCCCTGAAGCCCAAGGACGCGCCCGACCTGAACCGGTTCGACTGGGAAGACCCGTTCCGCCTGAACGACCAGCTGACCGAGGAAGAGCGGATGCTGCGCGACGCGGCCCGCGCCTACGCGCAGGAGCGGCTTCAGCCGCGCGTGATCGACGCCTACCGCGAGGAACGCACCGACCCGGAGATCTTCCGCGAGATGGGCGCGATGGGCCTTCTGGGCGTGACCGTCCCCGAGGAGTACGGCGGCCTCGGCGCGTCCTACGTCGCCTACGGCCTTGTCGCGCGCGAGGTGGAGCGGGTGGATTCGGGCTATCGCTCGATGATGTCGGTGCAGTCGAGCCTCGTGATGTACCCGATCTACGCCTACGGGTCGGAAGAGCAGCGCATGAAGTACCTGCCGAAGCTCGCGACCGGCGAGTTCATCGGCTGCTTCGGCCTGACCGAGCCCGACGCGGGCTCCGATCCCGGCGGCATGAAGACGACGGCGCGGAAGACCGCGGGCGGCTACGTGCTGAACGGCACGAAGATGTGGATCTCGAACAGCCCCATCGCCGACGTGTTCGTCGTCTGGGCCAGGTCCGACGCGCATGGCGGCAGGATCCGCGGCTTCGTGCTGGACAAGGGCATGAAGGGCCTGTCCGCGCCCAAGATCCAGGGCAAGCTGAGCCTGCGCGCCTCGGTCACGGGCGAGATCGTGATGCAGGACGTCGAGGTGGGCGAGGACGCGCTGCTGCCCGGCGTCGAGGGGCTGAAGGGTCCGTTCGGCTGCCTCAACCGCGCCCGCTACGGGATCAGCTGGGGCGTGATGGGCGCGGCCGAGTTCTGCATGCACGCCGCGCGCCAGTACGGCCTCGACCGCAGGCAGTTCAACCGGCCGCTGGCGAACACCCAGCTGTTCCAGCTGAAGCTGGCCAACATGCTGACCGAGATCGGGCTTGGCCTGCAGGCCTCGCTGCGCGTGGGCCGGCTGCTGGACGAGGCGCAGGCCGCACCCGAGATGATCTCGGTGGTGAAGCGCAACAACTGCGGCAAGGCGCTGGAAATCGCCCGCATGGCCCGCGACATGCACGGCGGCAACGGCATCTCCGAGGAGTTCCAGGTCATGCGCCACGCCGCGAACCTGGAGACGGTCAACACCTACGAGGGGACGCACGACGTCCACGCCCTGATCCTGGGCCGCGCCATCACCGGGCTGCAGGCCTTCGCATGACCGGGGCGGCGCCCCTGCAGAAGTTGCGCGTCGTCGAACTGGCGCGCATCCTCGCCGGCCCGTGGATCGGCCAGACCCTTGCCGATCTGGGCGCGGAGGTGATCAAGGTCGAGGCGCCCGAGGGGGACGACACGCGTCGCTGGGGCCCCCCGTTCATCGACCGGCCGCGGCCAGATGGTACGACCGAGCGCGTCGCCGCATATTTCCACGCGGCGAATCGCGGCAAGACGTCGATCACGTGCGACTTCACCAACGCCGATGATCTGGCCCGGCTGAAGGACCTGATCGCGACGGCCGACGTGGTGGTCGAGAACTTCAAGGTTGGCGGCCTGAAGCGCTTCGGACTTGATTACGACAGCCTCGCCGCGTTGAACCCGCGTCTGGTCTATGCTTCCGTCACCGGCTTCGGCCAGACGGGTCCGCGCGCGACCCAGCCGGGATACGACTTCCTGGTGCAGGGCATGAGCGGGATCATGGACCTGACCGGTGAGCCGGGGGGTGAGCCGCAGAAGGTGGGGGTTGCATGGATCGACATCTTCACCGGGCTTTACGGCGTCATCGGGATCCAGGCGGCGCTGGCCGAGCGTGAACGTTCGGGCAAGGGCCAGCACGTCGATCTTTCGCTGCTGGATGTCGGCGTGGCCGTGCTGGCCAACCAGGCCATGAACTACCTGATCGGCGGGACGGTCCCCCAGCGGCTCGGGAACGCGCATCCCAATATCGTGCCCTATCAGGTCTTCCCCGCTTCCGACGGGCACCTGATCATCGCCTGCGGCAACGACCGGCAGTTCGCCGCCCTGTGCCAGGCGCTCGATCTTGGCGATCTGGCCGCCGACCCGGCATTTGCGACCAACCCGGCGCGGGTCGGCAACCGCGCCACTCTCTGCGCGAGGATTGCCGCCGCCACTGCCGCGCGGACCCGAGCCGATATCCTTTCCGTCCTGGAGAGGGCGGGCGTCCCTGCCGGTCCGATCAACACTGTCGGCGATGCATTGGCCGAACCCCAGATCGTTTCGCGCCGGCTGGAGATCGAGCTGGACGGCATCCCCGGCCTGCGCACCCCGATCAGCTTTTCGCGCAGCAGCCTCAGGTTGGAGCGTGCTGCGCCGATGCTGGGGGCGGGGAGCCTGTCTGTCGCTGAATGACCTGGGGCAGCCGGCCTGACGTCCGGATGGCGGCCACGGCGCTGTCGGATCACGACGAAGAATGTGAAGCCCTTTCGGCGCCGTCATCCGGGGATAGTGCAGCAGCGCCACGGTTGAACGGCGCGGCGCTGGTGGCGGTGGAGCGCGGCCGAGCGACCAAGCCATCGTGAAGCCGAGGCGTGGCGGCCTTCACATTCGACCGTCCACACGGCCCGTGGCACGATCTACCGGGACGCCCGGCGGACCGCCAGTTCCAGTGCATCGAGGAAGCGCGAGCGATCCGCTTTCGTGAACCCGCGCCCGCCGCCCTGCCTGAAGGGGTCGGCGGCGCGCAGGTCCGCCAGCAGGTCGCGGGTCGCGACGATGTTGCCGATGTTGCCCGCGTTCAGCGAGGCGCCGTCATGTTTGAGAACCTGCGCCCCGGCTTCCACGCATCTCGCCGCAAGGGGGATGTCGCCCGTCACGACCACGTCTCCGGGGCCCGCGCGGTCGGCGATCCACTTGTCGGCCTCGTCCGGGCCTTCCGGCACGATCACCGTCTCGATCAGCGGGTTTGCCGACGGCCTGATCCCCCCGTTCGAGACGATCCAGACGCGCAGGCGGTGGCGGGTGGCCACGCGCTCGACCTCGGCCTTGACCGGGCAGGCATCCGCATCCACGAATATCGCCATTCATCCCCCCTTTTGCTGCGACAACCCCACCGGACGGCACGCGCAAGGCCTGCCCGTAACAGCATCGCCGCCAGCCGTTCAACCGCACAGCCGGGTGTGGATCCCGAACTCGCGGTCGAGGTAGCGCAGGCGCGGGCGGCCGGGATCGTCGGACCGCTCGCGGTCGAGCAGGTCCAGGTCGCCCGGGCTCGTGCCGGGCCTGTCCTCGGGCCCGTCCGCAGGCCAGTCGCGGTTCCTGCTGTCCCAAAGCACCAGCTGGCATTCGGCGTCCGCGCGCGCGTCGGCGACGGTCGTTCCGTCGTCCCCTTCGCCCAGCGTGACCACATAGGCGCGGCGGCGGTCCAGGCCCAGCAGCCGGAAATCAAGGGGCTGCGGCGGCTCGATCCACGCCGTCCCGGCGCCGAACAGGTCGTCCTCTCCCTGCCAGTCGCGGCCATGGGCGAAGCGCAGGCGCCATTCGCCGGGCGGAAGCAGCAGCCGGAAGAACTCGCCGCCGCGGATGTAACCCGCCATGACCGCGCGGCCGTCCTGCGGGTCGGCCACGAACAGCACGTAGTCGTCGCCGGCCGGCGTCTTGACGACGAGCGGGAAGGTCGCGGGCAGCCCGCTGCGGTTCCACATGAGCCCGGCGCGCGGGCGGTCCTCGGCCACGGCGACGGCGGGCGGCGCGACCACGGGCGGGACCGACAGGATCAGCAGGGCGAACAGCCGGCGCATCGCGACTCCTCCCCCGTTCCATCTAGGAAGCGGGCGGGGCGGTTGGAAGGGCGGGGGCCGCAGGGTGTGGGGGCCGACCTCTCCTGACAGGCGCTGTCGGGAGGGCTTGCCGATGGATGGTGAGGCGGGGTCGGCCCACTGCGACGGAGGGGGAGCGGAACGGCGGGACCGCCGCTTGCGAACTGGAGATGCGGAAATATCCCGAGGCTCGCACCAGCCGCTGAACATCGAGCCGTCCGGCAGCGGGCACGGCCGACGCCCCCCGGGGTAACCGCTGACAGCAACCCCGCAGGGAATCGGCTTGCCCGTCGCGGCCAACGCGCAGAAGTTGGCGCCAGCCGCGCGGACCCCGTGCCGCGCCCCCATGCGAGGTTGCAACGATGTCCCTGACCGACAGGCTGTCTGCCGAGCTCGACCAGATCCGCGAGGACGGGCTGTGGAAGCCCGAGCGGGTCATCACCTCGATGCAGGCCGGCCGGATCGAGGTCGCGCCGGGCGGGTCGGTGCTGAACTTCTGCGCCAACAACTACCTCGGGCTTGCGAACCACCCCGACCTGATCGCCGCGGGCAAGGCGGCGCTGGACCGCTATGGCTACGGCATGGCCTCGGTCCGCTTCATCTGCGGCACGCAGGAGGACCACAAGGCGCTTGAGGCGCGCATCGCCCGCTGGCTCGGGACCGAGGACGCGATCCTGTATTCGTCGTGCTTCGACGCCAACACCGGCCTGTTCGAGACGATCCTGGGCGAGGAGGACGCGATCATCTCGGACGCGCTCAACCATGCCTCGATCATCGACGGGGTGCGGCTCTGCAAGGCCAGGCGGCTGCGCTATGCCAACAACGACATGGGCGAACTGGAACGCTGCCTGCAGCAGGCGGGCGACGCGCGGACGCGGGTGATCGTGACGGACGGCGTGTTTTCGATGGACGGGATCATCGCGAACCTGCCCGCGATCTGCGATCTGGCAGAGCGATACGACGCGACCGTGGTGGTGGACGACAGCCACGCGGTCGGCCTGACCGGGCCGCAGGGGCGCGGCACCCCCACGCTGCACGGGGTCGCCGACCGTGTCGCCATCCTGACCGGCACGCTCGGCAAGGCGCTGGGCGGCGCGTCGGGCGGCTATGTCGCGGGGCCCGCGGCGGTGGTGGCGATGCTGCGGCAGCGGTCGCGGCCGTATCTTTTTTCCAACGCGCTCGCGCCGATGATCACGGCCGCCTCGCTGACCGCGATCGACCTCGCCCAGGCGGGCGACGACCTGCGCGCGCGGATGGACGCGAACGCCGCCCGGTTCCGGGCCGAGATGGGCGCGGCGGGCTTCACCCTGGGCGGCGCGGGGCATCCGATCATCCCGGTGATGATCGGCGACGCGCGGCTCGCCGGCGACTTCGCCGCGCGGATGCTGGAACGCGGCGTCTACGTCACCGGCTTTTCCTTCCCGGTCGTCCCGCGCGGGCAGGCGCGGATCCGCACGCAGATGTCGGCGGGCCACGACGACGCCGACCTCACCGCCGCCATCGCGGCCTTCATCGAGACGGGGCGCGAGCTGAAGGTGATCGGATGACCAACATGATGCGCGCGCTGGTGAAGGCGCGCCCGGAACCCGGCCTGTGGCTGGAAGAGGTGCCGGTCCCCGAGCCCGGCCCGACCGAGGTGCTGATCCGCGTGAACAAGACCGCGATCTGCGGCACCGACGTGCATATCTGGAACTGGGACGAATGGGCGTCCAGGACGATCCCCGTCCCGATGGTGACGGGGCACGAGTTCTGCGGCACCGTCGCGGAAACCGGCAGCGCCGTCACCCGCTTCCGGCGCGGGCAGCGCGTGTCGGGCGAGGGGCACATCACCTGCGGCCATTGCCGCAACTGCCGCGCCGGGCGGGGGCATCTCTGCCGCAACACGCTGGGCGTGGGCGTCCACCGCGCGGGGGCGTTCGCAGACTATCTGTGCCTGCCCGAAAGCAACGTGATCCCGGTCCCCGACGACATCCCCGACGAGATCGCGGCGATCTTCGACCCCTTCGGCAACGCCGTCCACACCGCGCTCAGCTTCGACTGCGTGGGCGAGGACGTGTTGGTGACGGGCGCGGGCCCCATCGGCATCATGGGGGCGATGGTCGCGAAGGCGGCAGGCGCGCGCAAGGTCGTCATCACCGACGTGAACCCGGTCCGGCTGGATCTTGCCCGCAGCATGGGGATCGCGCACGCGGTCAACGTGGCCGACACCGACCTCGGCACGGTCATGGCGGAAATCGGGATGCGCGAGGGGTTCGACATCGGGCTGGAGATGTCAGGCGCGGCCCCGGCGTTCCGGCAGATGATCGACAAGATGAACAACGGCGGCAAGATCGCGATCCTGGGCATCGCCCCGGCGGGGTTCGAGATCGACTGGAATCTCGTCATCTTCAAGATGCTGACGCTCAAGGGCATCTACGGGCGCGAGATGTACGAGACCTGGTACAAGATGATCGCGCTGATCCAGTCGGGCCTCGACCTGCAGCCGCTCATCACCCACCGCATCGGCGCGGAGGCGTTCGGGACGGGCTTCGCCGCCATGCGCTCGGGCGAGGCGGGCAAGGTCGTGATGGACTGGGGCTGAGGGGCAGGGATCGGCACGGCCCCGTCGCCGTCCGCCGGACGGGCGACGCGGGCGGGCCGGCCGTGCCCCGCGCCCTTCGCCCCGCGCTAGGCGATGCGCGCCTTGAACCCCGCGCGGCCCCGCACCTATGTCATGGCCCAAAGGGCGGGGCTGACCTGACTGCCGCCTTCAGAAGGATTCTCCGCATGTCCGGCATCATCGAGATCGAGAACCTGTCGAAGCAGTACGGCAGCGGCACCAGGGCGCTCGACGACGTGTCGCTGTCGATCCGCGAGGGCGAGATCCTCGCGCTTCTCGGCCCGAACGGGGCCGGCAAGACCACGCTCATCTCGATCATCTGCGGCCTCGTGGTGCCGACCAGCGGCACCGTGCGCGTGGGCGGCCACGACATCCGCACCGACTGGCGCGCGGCGCGCAGGCTGATCGGCCTCGTCCCGCAGGAAATCGCGCTCGAGCCGTTCGAGAGCGTCATCGATTCCGTCCGCTACACCCGCGCGCTTTACGGCGAGCCGCCGGACGACGCGCATGTCGAGGCGGTGCTGCGCAGCCTCGCGCTGTGGGGCAAGCGCGACGCGGCCACGCGCGAGCTGTCGGGCGGCATGAAGCGCCGGGTGCTGATCGCCAAGGCGCTGTCGCACCGCCCCAAGGTCCTGTTCCTGGACGAGCCCACCGCCGGCGTGGACGTGGTCCTGCGCCGCGAGATGTGGGATGTCGTGCGCGACCTGCGCCGCAGCGGCGTCACCATCATCCTCACCACCCACTATCTGGAAGAGGCCGAGGAGATGGCCGACCGCATCGGCGTCATCGACAAGGGCAAGCTCGCCCTCATCCAGACCAAGGCCGAGATGATGGGAGAGTTCGGTCGCAAGACGCTGGTGATCGAACTGGACACGGCGCTGCCCGCGCTGCCCGCCGGCCTGGCGCGGCCGGGCCTCGCGCTGTCGGACGACGGCGCGAGCCTCGCCTACGACTACGACACCAAGGCCGAGCGGACGGGGATCGCGCGCCTGCTGGGCGACCTTGCCCAGAACGGCGTCGGGGTGCGCGACATTTCGACCACCCAGTCCAGCCTGGAAGAGATCTTCATGAACCTCGTGTCCGAGACGCCGCGGGTGTCCGCATGAACCGGCACGGCGCAGCCGCGATCTTCCGGCACGAGATGGCGCGCTTCTTCCGCACCATCTGGCAGTCCATCGCCTCGCCCGTCCTGTCCACCGCGCTCTACTTCGTCGTGTTCGGGTCGGCGATCGGCGGGCGGATCCAGTCGGTCGAGGGGGTGCCCTACGGCGCCTTCATCGTTCCCGGCCTGATGATGCTGACGGTCCTGCAGCAGTCGGTCAGCAACGCCAGCTTCGGGATCTACTTCCCGAAGTTCAGCGGCACGATCTACGAATACCTCGTCTCGCCCGTGGGCTGGGTCGAGATCACGCTGGGCTTCGTCGGCGCGGCCGCCGTCAAGGCGATCCTGATCGCGTTCCTGATCCTCGCCACCAGCTATTTCTTCGTCGAGATGCACGTCCTGCACCCGCTGTGGATGCTGGCGTTCCTGTTCCTGACGGCGCTCGCCTTCAGCCTCCTGGGGTTCATCATCGGCCTGTGGGCGAAGTCGTTCGAGCAGCTGCAGGTCGTGCCGCTGATGGTCGTCACGCCGCTCGTGTTCCTCGGCGGCGCGTTCTATTCGGCGGACATGCTGCCGCCGTTCTGGGAAAGCGTGGCGAAGCTGAACCCGGTGCTCTACCTGATATCCGGGTTCCGCTGGTCGTTCTTCGGCCTGGCCGACGTGCCGGTGACGGTGTCGCTGCTGGCCGTCGCGGCGATGATCGTCGTCTGCATGGGCATCAT
Organism: Paracoccus aeridis; assembly: GCF_004923205.2. Classification (GTDB taxonomy): domain Bacteria; phylum Pseudomonadota; class Alphaproteobacteria; order Rhodobacterales; family Rhodobacteraceae; genus Paracoccus; species Paracoccus aeridis. The sequence goes on along the minus strand of NZ_SELD02000037.1, from coordinate 72,141 downwards.
CCGCTGGATCTTCGCGACCGGCTGGCGCCTGCGGGACTAGCCGCTCACCCGAGCTTCCCGCAGGCGGCGCGGATGCGGTCGCAGGCAGCCTGCAGGTTCTCGGTCGAGGTCGCGAACGAGATGCGGAAGAACGGCGACAGCCCGAAGGCCGATCCGGGCACGACGGCAACGCCCGCCTCCTCGACAAGGTAGGTGGCGAAGTCGGTGTCGGTCTCGATCACGCGCCCGTCGGGCCGCGTGCGGCCGATCACGCCCGCGCAGGACGGGAACAGGTAGAACGCCCCGTCCGGGGTGCGGCAGCCCAGGCCGGGAATGCTGTTGAGTTCCCGCAGGCACAGGTCGCGGCGGGCCTGGAACACGGCGTTGCGTTCGGCGAGAAAGCCGATCGGGCCGTCCAGCGCCGCCACCGCCGCCGCCTGGCTGACGGAACTGGGGTTCGTCGTGCTCTGCCCCTGGATCGTCGCCATCGCCTTGATGAGCGTCGCCGGACCCCCGGCATAGCCGATCCGCCAGCCGGTCATGGCGTAGGCCTTGCTGACGCCGTTGACCGTCAGCGTCCGGTCCGCCAGCCGCGGCTCGACGGCGGCGATGGTCGCGAAGGGCGCGTCGTCGTAGAGGATGTGTTCGTACATGTCGTCGGTCATCACCATGACGTGCGGGTGATCCAGCAGCACGTCCGCCAGCGCCCGCAGCGCCTCGGCCGGGTAGGCCGCGCCGGTGGGATTGGACGGAGAATTCAGGATCAGCCACTTCGTCCGGGGCGTGATCGCGGCGCGCAGGTCGTCCGCCGACAGCAGGAACCCCCGGTTCTCGCCGCCGGGCACGATGACGGGCGTGCCCCCCGCAAGCCGCACCATGTCGGGATAGCTGACCCAGTAGGGCGCGGGGACGATCACCTCGTCGCCGTCCTCGACCGTCGCCATCAGCGCGTTGTAGAGCACCTGCTTGCCGCCGGTCCCGACCGTGATCTGGTCGGTGCCGTAGGTGAGCCCGTTCTCGCGCGCGAACTTGTCCGCGATCGCGCGCTTCAGCTCGGGCGTGCCGTCCACGTCGGTATAGCGGGTCTGGCCCGCGTCGATCGCGGCCTTGGCGGCGTCGCGGATGTGTTCCGGCGTGTCGAAGTCGGGCTCGCCCACCGACAGGCCGATGATGTCGCGGCCCGCGCGGCGCAGTTCGTTCGCGATCCGCGTCATGCCGACGGTGGCCGAGGGCTTGACCGCGCCCATCCGCGCGGCAAGCGGCACGTCGAAGACGGGGTGGCCGGAAACGTCGGGCGGGATCATGAGGCGGTCCTTTCGCATCGCCCCGGAACGGGCGGGGCCGGGCGCATTGAACACTGCGCCCGGCCCCGGTGGAACCACGTTTTCGGCAAGGCCGCCCCTGCGGGCGGACCGCATCAGCCAAAGAGCTTGGTGGCGACCTCGGCGATGCGGCGGCCCTGGTAGCGGGCGCCGCCGAGTTCATCTTCGGACGGCATCCGGCTGCCGTCGCTGTCGGTGATCGTCGTCGCGCCGTAGGGCGAGCCGCCGCGGACCCGGTCGACGCCCGACTGCCCGCCATAGCCGTAGTCGAGGCCCACGATCGTCAGCCCGAAATGCATCAGGTTGTGGATCAGCGACATGACCGTCAGCTCGTTGCCGCCGTGCTGGGTCGCGGTCGAGCTGAACGCCCCGCCGACCTTGCCGTTCAGCGCGCCCGTGGCCCAAAGCCCCCCGGCGGTGTCCCAGAACGCGGCCATCTGCGAGGGCAGGCGGCCGAAGCGGGTGCCCGCGCCGACGATGATCGCGTCGTAGTTCGTCAGTTCCTGGACCGTCGCGATGGGCGCCTTCTGGTCCATCTTGTAGCCCGAGCTGCGGGCGACGTCCTCGGGGACGGTCTCGGGCACCCGGCGGATGTCGACATCGGCCCCCGCGCTGCGGGCCCCCTCGGCGACAGCCTCGGCCATCGCCTCGGTGTGCCCGTAGGTGGAGTGATAAAGGACCAGAACCTTGGCCATGTGGCGTTCCTTTCGTGGAATGTGTTGCCGTGCAAAACGTCTGGCCCTGATCTAGCCGCTCCGGAGCCTTCGCAGAACTGCGACGGAATGGATTGAGATGATCCAGAATGTGGAACGAACGCGGCATCTGGCCCGGTACGCCGAAGCGTTGCATGATCGGTGCCGCCCCCACACGCAGGAACACCCATGCCCCGCAAGATCCTTGTCCTGAACGGCCCGAACCTGAACCTGCTGGGCCAGCGCCAACCCGAGGTCTATGGCCGCGAGACGCTGGCCGACGTCGATCGCGCCTGCACGACGCTGGCGGCCGAGCTGGGGGTGGAGGTCGATTTCCGCCAGTCGAACCACGAGGGGCAGCTGATCGACTGGATCCACGAGGCGCGGGGTTCCGCGTCGGGCATCGTCATCAACCCGGCCGCCTACACCCACACCTCGGTCGCGCTGCTGGACGCGCTGTCGGCGTTCGACGGGCCGGTGATCGAGGTCCACATCTCAAATGTCCACAAGCGCGAGGACTTCCGCCACCATTCCTTCGTCAGCCTGCGCGCGGACGGGGTGATCGCCGGATGCGGGACGGAAGGCTACCTGCTGGCACTGCGGCGGGTCGCGTCGCTGACGCGGGGGTGATGTCACGGCTTTGAAGCGGACGGGTTGCTGTTCCGGCAACGCCCGGCGGCCAGACCGGCAACCGCAGGCGTACCGATGAACGATCGGCGTCCGGCGCTCCGGCCATCAAGCAGATGGCCGCCGTTCGAGGACTGGCAGCAGGCCGTAAGGGACTGCCAGTGACATCAAGCCGGTTGCGATGCTGAGGGACCAGCACGGCAGGGGCCGCGGCCGTGCGAACCGGTCGTGGCGGTCAACTGAGCGCGACGGAGACGAGACGGGCCCCTACAGCCCCGCTTCCGCCGCCACCTCGGCGCGCGACTTGCGGCCCCGTTCGGTCGCGGATTTCAGCTGCCCGCAGGCGGCCATGATGTCCTCGCCGCGTGGCGTGCGGATCGGCGAGGCGTAGCCGGCCTTGTAGATGATGTCCGCGAACTGCTCGATCCGGTCCCAGCTTGACCGGCGATAGGGCGCGCCGGGCCATTCGTTGAACGGGATCAGGTTGATCTTCGCGGGGATGCCGCGGATCAGCCTGACCAGCCGCCGCGCGTCCTCGTCGCTGTCGTTGACCCCGTCGAGCATGACGTATTCGAACGTGATCCGCTCGCTGTTGGACAGGCGCGGATAGTCCCGCAGCGCATCCAGCAGCGTCGCCATGTTCCATTTCCTGTTGATCGGCACCAGCTTGTCGCGCACCTCGTCGGTCGTGGCGTGGAAGCTGATCGCCAGCTGGCAGCCGATCTCCTCGGCCGTCCGCGCGATTTCCGGAACCACGCCACTGGTCGACAAGGTGATCCGGCGGCGCGAGAGGGTCAGCCCCTCGTGGTCCATCACCACCTTCATCGCATCGCGCACGTTGTCGAAGTTGTAGAGCGGCTCGCCCATCCCCATCAGCACGAGATTGCTCACGAGCCGGGTTTCATCCTTGGGCGCGCCCTGCCGGGGCCATTCGCCGAGATCGTCGCGCGCGACGAGCAGCTGGCCCACGATCTCGCCCGCGGTCAGGTTGCGGACCAGCTTCTGGGTGCCGGTGTGGCAGAAGGTGCAGGTGAGGGTGCAGCCGACCTGCGAGCTCACGCACAGCGTGCCGCGCCCTTCCTCGGGGATGTAGACGGTCTCGACCTCGTGGCCGCCCGCGATCCGCAGCAGGTACTTGCGGGTCCCGTCCTCGCTGACCTGCCGGGTCACGATCTCGGGCAGGGCGATCTCGAACCGCGCGGCCAGCAGCGCGCGGTAGTCCTTGGCGAGGTTCGTCATCTGCGCGAAATCGCGCACGCCCCAGTGATAGACCCACTGCCAGACCTGGCCCACGCGCATCTTCGCCTGCTTCTCGGGCGTGCCCGCCTGGATCAGGGCGTCCTTCAACTGCTCGCGCGTCAGGCCGACGATGTTGACCTTGTCGGACGCGGGCAGCTTGCGCGGGATCGTCAGCACGTCCTGCACGACCGGCGCCGGGCCCGCGGAGGGAAGGGTGCGTTCGGGGCTGTCAAAGGCGTTCATGGGCGCGGTCCGGGTCGATTGCGGGCGATCCGTGCGCGTTGCCGCGCATGGGGAAGGCTGGGGCGGAAAAGTGAAAGCCGCCCTAATATGGGGCGGCTTTGCGTCGATCAACAGGGAAATCCGAAAAACCGCCCCCGAAGGGCCGGTTCCGGCCCCTTACTTGCAGGTCTCGCGCGCCTTGTTGGTGGCGGCGGTGACGCCCGCGAGCGAGAACGTGTCGGTGGTCGTGGTGCCGCGGGCCGAGCGCCCGGTCACGACCGCGCTGGATCCGCCCCGCAGCGCGGCGACGAGGCGGGTGTCCTCTTCGGGCGAGCCGGCCCAGGCGTTCTCGCCTTCCGTGAACAGGCGGAACTTGGTGCCGCCGACGTCAACCTCGACCGTGCTGTCGGGGGCGAAGGGATAGCCGCCCTGGAACGACACCTCGCCGGCCTGGCCGGGGCGATAGGCGATGTACAGGCGGATGTCGCTGCGCGTGACCTGGACTTCCTTGCCTTCCTGCGTGTTGCGGGTCGACTTGGGGGGCGACACCGCCCAGCATTCCTTGGGGTCGTCGCCGCCGAAGGCCGACCAGTCGCCCTCGCTTCCCAGCAGCCGCGATTCAGCCGCGACGGCCGGCGCGGCGAGCGCCGCCATCAGGGCGGCAACTGCGGCGCCGCGGATCGAAAGGATGGTCATGCTCGAGCCTCCTGCTTGGTCCCCGTTTCGGGGTTGTCCGATTGAATGGTGTAGGTCACACCGGCAGCGGGAAGATAACCAAAAAGCCCGCGCGCCGAAAAGCCCGTGCAGGAACAATCGCGAATTTGTCAAAGGAGCCGCCGATGCCGACCGTGGAACTGATCGAACTGTGGCGCGGCGGGATGCTGGAAAGCGTCCATCGGGGCCATGCGGTCGTGTGGGACGCGGGCGGGATGGTGGCGGCGTGGGGCGACCCCGACGCGGTGATCTTCCCGCGCTCGTCGTGCAAGATGATCCAGGCGCTGCCGCTGGTCGAAAGCGGCGCGGCGGACGCGGCCGGGCTGGGGACCGAACAGCTGGCGCTCGCCTGCGCGTCCCACAGCGGGGCCGCGATCCACGTCACGCGGGTGCAGGCGTGGCTGGACGGGCTGGGGCTTGCCGAAGCCGACCTGCGCTGCGGCGTCCACATGCCGCAGGACAAGGACGAGCACCGGCGCCTGACCTGTTCCGACACCGCGCCCTGCCAGATCCACAACAACTGCTCGGGCAAGCACGCGGGGTTCCTGACGCTGAACCGGCACATGCGGGCCGACGCGGAATACGTGCTGCCCGACCACCCGCTGCAGCAGGCGGTCCGCACGGCGTTCGAGGAGGTGACGGACGAACCCTCGCCCGGCTACGGGATCGACGGCTGCTCGGCCCCGAACTTCGCCACCTCGGTCAAGGGGCTGGCGCGCGCGATGGCGGCGTTCGCCAATCCGCAGGGCGGCGGGCGCGGCGACGCCATGCGGCGGCTGGTCGCGGCCATGGTCGCGCACCCGGAGCTGGTCGCGGGCGAGACGCGGGCCTGCACCGACCTGATGCGCGCCATGGGCGGGCGTGTCGCGGTCAAGACGGGGGCCGAGGCGGTGTTCGTGGCCATCGCCCCCGACCGCGGCATCGGCATCGCGCTGAAGATCGCGGATGGCGGCACCCGCGCGTCGGAAGCCGCCATCACGGCGCTGCTGATCGACGCGGGCCTGCTGGACGCGGACCACCCCGTCGCGCGCCGCCTGCTGACAGCGCCCCTCACGAACTGGCGCGGGCTCGAGGTGGCGGAGCTCCGGACCGCCGCAGGGTTCCCGGCCTGAGGCGTTCCCTCAAGGCCCGGGTCTCACATCATCTGCCACAGCAGCCGCAGCGCCAGCGCCGTCGAGGTGACGACCAGCAGCGGCTTGATGACGCGCGCGCCGACCCGCATGGCCATGCGCGACCCCAGCATCGCGCCGAAAATCTGGCCGGGGATCATCACCAGCCCCACGAGCCACAGCGGGTTGCCGGTCAGCGCGAAGACCGCGAGCCCGCCGAGGTTCGACGAGAAGTTCAGAAGCTTCGTATGCGCCGTCGCCTTGAGGATGCCGAACCCCGCCAGCGTCACGAAGCCCAGCATGTAGAACGCGCCCGCGCCCGGACCGATCAGCCCGTCGTAGAAGCCGACGGCAGGGACCAGCGTCGCCGCGAACAGGGCAGGGCCCATCCTCTGCGCCCGGTCGGCGTCGCCCAAGCCCTTGCGGAACGCGAAGAACGCCGCGATCCCCAGCAGGATCACGGGCAGCAGCACCCGCAGCGCCTGCGTCGGCAGCCACGTCACCAGCGCCGCGCCCGCGGCGCCGGCGGCAAAGGCGATCAGCGCCGTGCCCCACTGCTGGCGCAGGTCCACCAGCCCGCTTTGCGCATAGGCGATCGCCGCGGTCCCGGCGCCAAAGCTGCCCTGCACCTTGTTGGTGGCAAGCGCCTGGTCGGGCGGCAGGCCCGCCAGCATCAGCGCGGACACGGTGATGAGCCCGCCGCCGCCTGCGATCGAATCGATGAAACCCGCAGCGGCGGCCGTCGCGGCGAGAATCGCCACGACATCGAGACCCAGATCGAACATCAGGATCGCGGGGGCGACTGGAACATCGGTTCCGGCCGGGTCCGGCGCGCGGCCGCCCGGGTCAATTCAGACCGTGCTGCGGCGGGTAGCGGCCGTCCTGGAACTCGCCGAAGATCGCGATCAGCTGGGGATGCTCCAGCGGTTCGCCCGAGGGATCGGGCTGCAGGTTCTGTTCCGAGCAGTACGCCACGTAGTAGCTGACCTCGGTTTCGGCATACAGGTGGTAGTAGGGCTGGTCCTTGGACGGGCGCACTTCCTCGGGGATGGACTGGTACCATTCCTCGGTGTTGCCGAACTCGGCATCCACGTCGAAGACGACGCCGCGGAACGGATGCTTCCGGTGCCGGACGACCTGCCCGATGTTGAATTTTGCCATTCGCATGGCGTCCCCCCGGTCCTGCAGATGTCGGACTTCTAAACCCCGGCGCGGCGCGAGTAAATCGTGTCGCGGGCGGCCAAATGGTCGCATTGTCGTCATCTGGCGAGCTGCCAGTCGCGCAGCGCCTCGAGCGGCGCGGTGACCATGACGACGCTCAGCACCAGCCCGTCGCGGGCCGCCCACGCGGTTAACGCCTCGGTCCCCAGGAACAACGCGATGCTACCCCACACCGGCAGGACCGCCGCCAGCCCGAAGCCTGCCAGCGCCGCCACGATGTCGGTCACCGCGTTGACGATCGAATCGCCGTGGTAGTTCACCGACACGGTGACATCGCGGTAACGCTCGATCAGGAAGGGCGTGTTCTCGCCCAGCTCCCACCCGGCCGCGATCATCGCCGCGACCACCAGCCGCTTGTTCAGCGTCCAGTGCGGGGCGACGAGGCGCAGGAACGCGTAAAGGATCAGCCCGTACAGCAGGTGCGAGAAGCTGTACCAGTCGGTGAGGTGCTGCGAGTTCTCGGCGGTCGTGATCTGGCCGTCCCACAGCCGCAGGGTGCCGCAGCTGCAGACCAGCGAATGGCCCATCGCCGCCAGCAGCAACGCGGTGACGAGAACGATACCCGCGATCATCGCGAAGGCGCCGGCGGGGGACCGGCTGAGCCGCTCAAGCATGCTTCGGCGGCTCCACCCGTTTCGGGCCCCTGTCGGTCAGCAGCCAAACCCCGTCGTCGTCCAGCCGCACCGCGCTGACCGGGCCGCCATGCGCGGCCCCCGTGTCGATGTCGATCCGGTTGCCGCGATGCTGGACCTTCTTGACCGGCGTGTGCCCGTGCACGACCAGCACGCCGTGGTCGCGGGTGTCGTCGAGGAACGGCTTGCGCAGCCACAGAAGGTCATCCTCGACCTGCGCGCGCAGGTCGATGCCGGGACGGATGCCGGCGTGGACGAACAGCGCCCACGGCGTCAGGTGCCAGATCGGCAGCCCGTCCAGCCAGCGCGCCTGGTCGGCCGGAACCTTCTCCAGCGCCTCGGCGTGGACCTCGTCGATGGGGCGGGTCTCGGCGTTCTCGATGCCCCAGGATTGCAGCGCCGCGCCCGCGCCGACGTCGCGCCGGGTCCACGGCTTGCGGTCGGACGCGCGCGGATCGATCCAGTGCGGATCGCGCAGGAAGTTCGGCAGCGCGCGGTCGTGGTTGCCCTTGACGACGATCCAGTCGCGCTCCTCGGCCTGGCCCTGCATGAGGAAACGCACCACGCCCGCGCTGTCCGGCCCGCGGTCGATCAGGTCGCCCACGTGGACCACCTGCGCGCCGGCGCCGCCGTCACGCTCGATCAGGTCGTGGACGCCCCGCAGCATGTCGAGCTGCCCGTGCACGTCCCCGATCGCATAGATCCGCATCTGCCGCCTGTCCTCTGCCTGCCGCCCCGGCCAACGGATCGGCCGGGGCGGGGGTTCCTTGCGGACGCGCGTCGCTCAGACCTCGAAGTGCAGCGCGCGCACCTGCTCGAACTTGCCGGTGGCGAGCAGCGCCTGGCGCACGTCCTCGCGCAGCGGCTCGTCCAGGTAGGTGATGGCGATCGCGTCGCCCCCGCCTTGGGTCCGGCCCAGCGTGAAGTTCGCCATGTTGACGCCCATGCCGCCCAGCGTCACGCCCAGGGTCCCGATCACGCCCGGCACGTCGCGGTTGCGGGTGTACATCATGTGGCTGCCGATCTCGGCATCCACGTTGATCCCGCGGATCTGGATGAAGCGCGGCTTGCCGTCGCTGAAGACGGTGCCCGCGATCGCCCGTTCCCGGTCGCCCGACACCATCGTGACCTTGATGTAGCCGTCATAGACCCCGGCCTTGTCCTGGGTGGTGGTGGCGATCTGGATTCCGCGTTCCTTCGCGACCACCGGGGCCGACACCATGTTCACGTCCGGGTTCGCGGCCTTCATGACGCCCGCGATCACCGCGGCGTTCAGCGCATTCAGGTTCATCCCCGCGGCGACCCCGTCGTAGAGGATGTTGATCGCCTTGATCGGCTCGTCCGTGGTCTGGCCCACGAACGCGCCCAGATGCGCGGCGAGCTTGATCCACGGCCCCATCACCGCCGCTTCCTCGGCGGTGACGGACGGCATGTTCAGCGCGTTCTGGACCGCGCCGGTCAGCAGGTAGTCGGCCATCTGCTCGGCCACCTGCAGCGCCACGTTTTCCTGCGCCTCGCTGGTCGAAGCGCCGAGATGCGGCGTCACCACCACGTTCGGCAGGTTGAAGAGCGGGCTGTCCGTCGCCGGTTCCGTCGCGAACACGTCCAGCGCGGCGCCCGCCACGTGCCCCGACTTCAGCGCGGCGGCCAGCGCCTCCTCGTCGATCAGCCCGCCGCGGGCGGCGTTGACGATGCGGACGCCGGGCTTCGCCCTGGCGATGTTCTCGGCCGACAGGATGTTGCGGGTCTTGTCGGTCAGCGGCACGTGCAGGCTGATGAAGTCCGCGCGCCTGAGCAGCTCGTCCAGCTCGACCTTGGTGACGCCGATCTTCTCGGCCCGCTCCTCGGACAGGAAGGGATCGTAGGCCACGACCTTCATCCGCAGCCCCAGCGCCCGGTCGGCGACGATCGAGCCGATGTTGCCCGCCCCGATCAGCCCCAGCGTCTTGTTGAAGAGCTCGACCCCCATGAAGCGGTTCTTTTCCCACTTGCCGGCGTGGGTGGAAACCGACGCCTCGGGCAGCTGCCGCGCGACCGCGAACATCAGCGCGATGGCGTGCTCGGCGGTCGTGACGCTGTTGCCGAAGGGCGTGTTCATCACGATCACGCCCTTCTTCGAGGCGGCGGGGATGTCCACGTTGTCGACCCCGATCCCGGCCCGCGCCACGACCTTCAGCCGGTCGGCACGGTCGAGCAGCTTCTCGGTGACCTTAGTCGCCGACCGGATCGCGAGCCCGTCATAGTTGCCGATGATCTCGGCCAGCCTGTCCTTGTCCTTGCCGAGGTCGGGCATGTAGTCGACCTCGATCCCGCGGTCGCGGAAGATCTGGACGGCGGTCTCGCTCAGCGCGTCGGAAACCAAGACCCTGGGTGCGGTGGTCTGTTGTGCCATGTGTGTTCTCCTGGACGGCAGGGCACGGCGGCGCTCGCCTGCGGCCGTCTTCTGTCTGGAAATATCCCGGGGGTGCGGGGGCTGGCCCCCGCTCGGCGGTCAGCCCTGGGCGGACAGTTCCGCCTGGAAGGCCCACTCGATCCACGGCATCAGCGCGGCCACGTCGGCGGTCTCGACCGTCGATCCGCACCAGATCCGCAGCCCCGCGGGGGCGTCGCGATAGGCGCCGATGTCGAAGGCCACGCCTTCCTTTTCCAGCCGCCTGGCGACGGCCTTGGCGAAGGCCTCGCCGTCCCTGATCCGCGCGTCGGTGAAGCGCAGGCAGACCGACGTCGTGGACGCCGTCGCCGGATCGACCGCGAGGTTCTCGATCCAGTCATGCCGCGCCACGAAGTCGGCCACCGCCTGCGCGTTCGCATCCGCCCGCGCGATCAGGCCCTTCAGGCCGCCGATCGACTTCGCCCATTCCAGCGCGACGATGTAGTCCTCGACGCACAGCATCGAGGGGGTGTTGATCGTCTCGCCCTTGAAGATGCCCTCGATCAGCTTGCCGCCCTTGGTCAGGCGGAAGATCTTGGGCAGCGGGCGGTCGGGGGTGAAGGTCTCGAGCCGCTCGACGGCGCGCGGCGACAGGATCAGGACGCCGTGCGCGCCCTCGCCACCCAGCACCTTCTGCCAGCTGAACGTCACCACGTCGAGCTTGTCCCACGGCAGGTCCATCGCAAAGGCCGCGCTGGTCGCGTCGCAGATCGTCAGGCCGGCGCGGTCCGCCGGGATCGCGTCGCCGTCCGGCACCCGCACGCCCGAGGTGGTGCCGTTCCAGGTGAAGACCACGTCGCGGTCGAAATCGACCTGCGCCAGGTCCACGATGTGCCCGTAATCCGCCTTGCGGACGGTCGCGTCCAGCTTCAGCTGCTTGACGGCGTCGGTGACCCAGCCCTCGCCGAAGCTTTCCCAGGCCAGCATCTCGACCGGGCGCGCGCCCAGCATGGTCCACATCGCCATCTCGACCGCGCCGGTGTCGGAACCGGGCACGATGCCGATGCGGTAGTCGGCCGGAACGCCCAGCACCTCGCGGGTGAGGTCGATGGCCTGCGCCAGCTTGGTCTTGCCGACCGCGTGGCGGTGCGAGCGGCCCAGCGGCGCGCCTGCAAGCATGTCCAGCGAGAAATGGGGGATCTTGGCGCAGGGGCCAGAGGAGAAACGCGGATTGACCGGCCGCGTCGCCGGGGTCGTCGCATCGAGCATGGTTAGCCTTCCAGCTAAATAGCCCCTCGTTGGGGAGGGGTGTCCCACTTGCGTGGATACGCCCGCGCACGATCTGGCGCAAGCGCGGAAATGGCCCTAAGCCCGCCGGAAAGATCGAATGCGAGGGATCCGATGTTCACCGTCTGCATGCTCGCCGCGCCCGACCGCGCCGACCTCGTCGACGACAGGGTGACGGCGCTGAAGTCGCGCTGGGACGGCGGCCATGCGCTGTGGCTGTCGCACGGGGTGGCGGCCGAGTTCCCGGTGGCCGCGCTGCCCGCCGATTTCGAGCAAATGTGGGAGGAATGGCAGGAAGACGGCCTCGACCTCGCCATCGTGCCGACTGCGGGACGGCGCAAGTCGGTGCTGCTGGCGGACATGGATTCGACCATGATCGAGCAGGAGTGCCTGGACGAGCTTGCCGACGTCGCGGGGTTCGGCGAGCCGGTCGCGGCCATCACCGCCCGCGCCATGAACGGCGAACTCGACTTCGACGCGGCGCTGGTCGCGCGCGTCGCGCTGCTGGAAGGGCTGGCCGATTCGGTCATCCCCGAGGTGCTGGCGAGCCGGATCACGCTGGCCCGCGGCGGGCGCACCCTGGTCGCCACGATGCGGGCGCAGGGCGCGTGGACGGCGCTGGTGTCGGGCGGCTTCACCGACTTCACCGGGCCGGTGGCCGACCTGCTGGGCTTCGACGAACAGCGCGCGAATGTCCTTCTGGCCGAGAACGGCAAGCTCACCGGCCGGGTCGCGCTGCCGATCCTGGGGCGCGAGGCCAAGGTCGAGGCGCTGGAGGCGATCACCGCCGCGCGCGGCGTGACGCCTGCCGACGCGATCACGGTGGGGGACGGGGCGAACGACCTGGGCATGCTTGCGGCGGCGGGCCTTGGGGTCGCGCTGCACGCAAAGCCGGTGGTGGCGGCGCAGGCGCCGCTGCGGATCAACTTCGGCGACCTGACCTCGCTCCTGTACCTGCAGGGCTACGGCGAGGACGAGTTCGTGCGCGCCTGACCGGATCGCGCCTCAGGCGGCGCCGGCGGCAAGCGCGGCCACCGTTTCGGCCGCGGGACGCGCGACCGCGCGCGCGGCCCCGGTGCCGCCCCACTGCGCCCCGTAGCCGGTTTCGCCCGCCGCGACCGCGGCCGCGTTCAGCGCCTTGCCGGCGTCGTAGGTCACCGGATAGGCGGGGGCGGCCCGGTCGTCGATCGCCGTGAACAGGTTCTCGACCGACCGCGCCGGCCGCCCGGAGATCGCCCGCGTCATCGCCGTTCGCCCCGACGACAGCGCCGCCCGATGGGCCGGGGTCGTCGCGGCCTCGGGCGCGCGCAGGAACGCCGTGCCGCACTGGACCGCGACCGCCCCCGCGGCGAGCGCCGCGCGCACGTCGGCCGCCTCCATGATACCGCCGGCGGCGATCACCGGCAGCTTCGTGCCGCGCAGCGCGGCCAGCAGGTCGATCAGGCCCAGCCGGTCGTCCGCCGCGTTCTCGTCGAACATGCCGCGGTGCCCGCCCGCCTCCCATCCCTGCGCCACCACCAGGTCGAGGCCCGCCGCCGCGATCGCGTCGGCTTCGGCGCGCGAGGTCGCGGTGGCCGCCAGCACGGCCCCGGTCTCGCGCAGCCGCGACAGGGCGGCGGCGTCGGGCAGGCCGAAGTGGAAGCTGACGAGCGCAGGGCGCGTCGTGCACAGCACGTCGAGCATCGGCCCGGCGCCGGTGAAGCCGGGATAGATGTCGCTGAGCGTCGCGGGCGGGGTCGCGCCGAAGCCCGCGAACAGCGGCGAAAGCCGGTCGAGCCACGCGGATTCCACGGCCGCGTCGCGGCGCGGCGCGCGGTGGCAGAACAGGTTCACCCCGGACGGCCGGTCGGTCAGCGCCAGGGTGCGGGCGATGTCGCCCTCGGCCTGCGCCACGGTGCTGGCGCCGAGCCCGAGCGAGCCCAGCCCGCCCGCGTTGCTCACCGCCGCGGCGAGTTCGGGCGTCGAGACTCCGGCCATGGGCGCCTGGATGACGGGAAGGTCGAGGGTGAGCGGTCCGATCTGCATGCGGGCAAGCCTGTCATGGGAATCACGCGTGCGCCAGAGGGCGCGCGAGCGCCCGCAGTGGCGTGAGCGCCAGAGGCGTCGCTGGCAGGGGGGCGGTTCGGCGGATCGACCATGTCGTCTGCGCGCGCCCGGCCGTCCGCCACAATCCCGGCCTGCCGGAGCCTCGCAGCCCGATCCGGGGATCGGCCCGGCGCTGACCTGAAGCTGCGGGATCGCCGGGACGCGCGCAGCCGGGTCCCGCCGCGCATCACCCTGTCGCGCCGCAGCCCCGCGCGCGACGGGCCGCCCGGACGGGGGCGACGGAGGCAGTCCCATCATCCCTCCGCCTCGTCCATCGCGGGGATGTTGAAGGCGAGCAGGTTGCGCGTGTCCTCGCGGAAATAGACCAGCGAGCGGGTGAGCCCGTGGATGATCAGCCAGCCGAAGCCGCCTTCCGGCAGGGGCTCGCCCGCGGGGTGCGCGGGCGACGGCGGCGCGACGAGGCAGGCGGGCGGCAGGCCGATCCCGTCGTCGGTCACCGCGCAGGCGACGCCGTTGCGGTGGCAGGCGGCGGACAGGTGGATGCGTCGGGGCCGGACGGGGCCGTCGCGGCGCGCGGCATCGGCGCCGTGCCGGACGATGTTGTTCATCACCTCGGCCAAGACGAGTTCCAGCCGGCCCATCACGTCGGCCGAGACATGGGGCGAAAGCCGCGCGTGCAGGTCGGTCAGCGCCCCGCGGACGCTGAGATGGTCGGCGGGCAGGACGCGGTTGAACAGCGCCTCGGCCGCGGCCGGCTCGGGCGCCCGCACGCCGAGCGCTGCTTCGGTCACGACGCGCCACCCGCGGCCTGGGCTGCGGCGGCTTCTGGGGCGGTGTCCCGGGCGGCGACCGGTGCGGGCGCGCGCCCCGGAGCCTGCGCCGCCTCGTCATCCCCCTGCGTCCCGGCCGCCGCTGCCTCGGGCCGCTCGACGATCGTGAACACCGTGTCCATCCGCGTCAGCCGCAGCACCCGCATGACGTTCGCGTGGACCGAGGACAGCGCCATCCGCGTGCCGCCCGGCAGCGCCTTGTGGATCGCGATCAGCGCGCCCAGGCCCGAGCTGTCCATGAACTGCACCTGCGCCATGTCGACCTGCACCAGCCCGGGCGCCTGCGCCACGATCTCGCGCATGCGTTCCTTGAACGACAGCGCCATCGCCGCATCCAGCCGCGGCTCGTCGATGCGCACCACGGCGCGGTCGGGAAGCATGTCGAGCGTCAGGTTCATGGCGGCGGGTCCTTGCAGTCATTCCGTTGATGGCCTGACTAGGTGAAAGATGTTCAGGAAAGGTGAACGCGCCCGGCGGGGAACTAAGGAAACTTTTCGGCATTTCGCAGCGAAGCTTTGACAGATCGGTAACCTGCATCGGATAGGCAGTTAGAAGGCCGAACCCACTCCCGGCCGCATGCCGATGCCTGCCCGGCGCTGCGCGCCCCCGACGATCCGTGAGGTGAACCGATGACCGCCGTTCCCGCCCCGTTCCGTGCAACCGGGCTGCCGCCCCTGGATGAACCGCTGCACCATGTCGCGCCCGGCGCGGTGAACATCGTCCCCGACGTGTCCGAGGCGGCGGACGCGCCGTTCGGGGTCGCGACCCCGTACCGGATCTCCGCAGGCCAGGTCTTCGGCGGCACGATCACCGCGGGCGACGCCGATTCGATCGCGATCACGCTGGTGGCCGGGCAGACCTACGGGTTCACGATGACGGGGAACGGCGGCAACCCGCTGCCCGACACGGTCCTTCAGCTGTACGACGCGGCCGGCACGCTGATTGCCGAGAACGACGACTACGGCGACCAGCTCGACCTGTCGTACTTCACCTTCACGGCCGGCCGCAGCGGCACGTTCTACCTGGGCGCCGGCGGCTACGGCAGCTCGTCGGGCGACTACGTGGTCGGCTACGAGCGCACGAGCGGCCCGGTCACCTCGCCACCCGGCGGCGGAAGCACGGCGATCTGGACGATGGACCAGATCGCCCACCAGCTGACGGACGGTTATCATCAGAGCAATGGCGAAACCCGCCGCGCCTTCGATGTCGAGCCGGGTGGAACGCTGACGGTCGATCTCGGCGGCCTGAACGCGGAAGCGCAGCAGCACGCGCGCATGGCGCTGGGCGCCTGGACGCAGGTCACGGGCATCAACTTCAACACGAACTCGGGCCTGGGCGCGGGCGCGCAGATCGTGTTCCAGCAGTCCGGGCAGGGCGCCTATGCCGGTGCGACCCGGATGACGGGCGCGACGATCCTGCAGTCGGTCGTGAACATCCCGCCGGACTGGTTCTACAACCCGTCAGAGGGGTTCGGCGGCTATCGCTACCAGACCTTCTTGCACGAGATCGGGCACGCGCTGGGGCTTGGCCACGCCGGCAACTACAACGGCAGCGCGACCTGGGGGGTGGACAACCTCTACGGCAACGACAGCTGGCAGGCGACGGTCATGTCGTATTTCGACCAGACCCAGAACACGATCGTGGACGCGTCGCGCGTGTACGTCATCACCCCGATGATCGCCGATCATCTCGCCGTGCAGGACCTCTACGGGGTCCGCTCCGGCCTGTTCGCAGGGGCCAGCATCTGGGGCTGGAACGGCAACGTGGGGGGGGCGCTCGGCACGGCGATGGCGCTGCTGACGCAGGGACGCGCCGTCGGCATGACCATCTTCGACCAGGGCGGCGTCGATACGCTGGACCTTCGCAACGCCGCCGCCGCGATGCGGATCGACCTCATGCCCGGGGCCATCTCGGACGTCTACGGCCGGCTCGGCAACCTGTCGATCGAGCGGGGCACGGTGATCGAAAACGTGAACGCCGGCGGCGGCAACGACCGCGTCGTCGGCAACTACGCGGCCAACGTGCTGCACGGCATGGCGGGCAACGACACGCTGCTGGGCCTTGCCGGGAACGACGTGCTGATCGGCGGCCCCGGCCGCGACCGCCTGGTCGGCGGCGGCGGCAGCGACGTCTACGTGACCGACGGCGCCGACGAGATCGTCGAGGCGGCGGCGGGCGGCTATGACAGCGTGCAGACCTCGGCCAGCTACGCCATGGGGGCGGAGATCGAGGCGGCGACCGCCATCGGCGCCGCCGCCGTCTGGATCCGCGGCAACGCGGCCAGCAACGCGATCACCGGCAACACCGCCGCCAACCAGCTGTTCGGCGGCGCGGGCAACGACGTCATCAACGGCGGCGCCGGCAACGACCTGCTCGCGGGCGAGATCGGGAACGACACCATGACCGGCGGCATGGGCCTGGACACGCTGACCGGCGGGATGGGCAACGACGTCTATGTCTGGGACGGGCAGGACATCATCATCGAGGCGGCGAACGGCGGCTACGACGCCGTCCGCGCCCTGGGCCACATGCGGATGCAGGCCAACATCGAGGCCGCCTACGTCATCGGCACCGGCGCGGTGAACATCGGGGGGAACGCTTTTGCCAACACCATCATCGGCAACGATGCCGCGAACCAGCTTGCGGGCGGGGCAGGCAACGACGTGCTGACCGGCGGCGGCGGCAACGACCTGCTGGCGGGCGAAGCGGGCAACGACCTGCTCGCCGGCAACGCCGGACGCGACACGCTGCTGGGCGGCGCGGGGAACGACACCTTCATCTTCGACGGGATGGACGTGATCGGCGAGGCCGCGGGCGGCGGCTACGACACCGTCCGGACCTGGAACCACCTGACCGCGCAGGCGAACATCGAGATGCTGCAGGCGATGGGCGCGAACGCGATCAACCTGGCTGGAAACGACCTCGCCAACGTGATCCTGGGGAACGAGGGCAACAACCAGCTGGCGGGCGGCGCGGGCAACGACACCCTGTCCGCGGCAGGCGGCGACGACCTGCTGGTGGGCGGCGCGGGCGACGACCGGCTGATCGCGGGCGGCGGGTTCGACCGGCTGCACGGCGGGGCCGGGGCCGACATGTTCGTGCTTGCCACCAGGCACGACTGCCAGGTCCTGGACTTCCAGGACAACGTGGACACGCTGACGCTGCAGCGGGTCGGCGCGCTGGCGGGGGCGACGCTGGCCGACCTTCTGGGCTACGCCAGCAACACCGCGCAGGGGCTGCGCTTCGACTTCGGCGGACCGGCTATGATCCTCGTCACGGGCGCGACGGTCGCGTCGATCCAGGACGACCTGCTGCTCGCCTGACCGGGGCGCCGGAAAGCGGACGGGCCGGCGGATCGCCCCGCCGGCCCGTTTTCGCCCCCGTCGCCCGGTCAGATCGACAGGCAGACGTATTTCATCTCGAGATAGTCCTCCATCCCGTGGCGCGATCCCTCGCGCCCCAGGCCCGACTGCTTGACGCCGCCGAACGGCGCCACCTCGGTCGAAATGATGCCGGTGTTGACGCCCACGATCCCGTATTCCAGCGCCTCCTGCACGCGGGTGATGCGGCCGATGTCGCGGGCATAGAAGTAGGCGGCGAGGCCGAAGATCGTGGCGTTGGCCTTTTCGATCACCTCGTCCTCGCTGTCGAACCTGAACAGGGGGGCGAGGGGGCCGAAGGTCTCCTCGGTAGCGACCTTCATGTCGCCCGTCACGCCCGTCACGACCGTCGGCTGGAAGAAGTTGCCGCCGAGATCGTGGCGCTTGCCGCCCAGCACGACCTCGCCGCCGTTGTCGAGGACGTCGCGGATATGTTCCTCGACCTTCTCGACCGCGGCGGGGTTGATGAGCGGGCCGGTGGTCGTCCCGTCCTTCAGCCCGTCGCCGACCGACAGGCCGTCCACGGCCCTGGCGAGGCGCCTGGCGAACTCGTCATAGACGCCCGCCTGCACGTAGATGCGGTTCGCGCAGACGCAGGTCTGGCCGTTGTTGCGGAACTTCGACGCCATCGCGCCCGCGACGGCGGCGTCCAGGTCGGCGTCGTCGAAGACGATGAAGGGCGCGTTCCCGCCCAGCTCCATCGAGCATTTCATCACCTGGTCCGCGGCCTGCCGCAGCAGGATGCGCCCGACCTCGGTCGAGCCGGTGAAGGTCAGCTTGCGGACCAGCGGGTTCTCGCAGAACTCCTTGCCGATGTCGGACGACCGCGAGGACGTGACCACCGACAGGATCCCCTTGGGCAGCCCGGCGCGTTCGCCCAGCACCGCGAGCGCCAGCGCCGACAGCGGCGTTTCCGCCGCCGGGCGGGCGACAAAGCCGCAGCCCACCGCCAGCGCCGGGCCGCACTTGCGGGTGATCATGGCGTTGGGGAAGTTCCAGGGCGTGATCGAGCCCACGACGCCGATCGGCTGCTTCAGCACGGTCAGCCGCTTGTCGGCCATGTGGCCGGGGATCGTCTCGCCGTAGACGCGCTTGGCTTCCTCGCCGAACCACTCGATGAAGCTGGCGCCGTAGGCGATCTCGCCCTTGGCCTCGGCCAGCGGCTTGCCCATCTCGGCGGTCAGGATCCGGCCCAGGTCGTCCTGGTTCTCCATCATCAGGTCGAACCAGCGCCGCATGACGTTGGCGCGTTCCTTGGCGGGGCGCGCGGCCCAGTCCTTCATCGCGGCGGCGGCCGCGTCGATGGCGCGCGCGACCTCGGCCCGGCCCAGGTCGGCCACGCGGGCGATCACGTCGCCGCGGGCGGGGTTCGTGACCTCGAAGGTGGCGCCGTCGTCGGCGTCGACCCATTCGCCGGCCACGAACGCGCGCGTTTCCAGAAGCGAGGGGTCGCGCAGCAGGGTCTTCAGGTCGGTGGAATGGGCGTTCATGGGATGTCCTCCGCTAAGTCGGGCAGAGCCAACACATTCGCGCCCGTCTTGTCCAGCGCGCGCAACAAAAGCGTGATCGAACCAGGGGCCGCCGCGTCGTGTTGTCAGCCCAGAGCCGCGACGCGGCGACATGAGAGGAGTTTCACATGCGAAATCTGTTTGTCAGCACCGCCATCGCGGCATCCGTCCTGGCCGGCGCGGCCTCGGCCCAGACCATGGCGACCGCCGCGACCGACCTGAACATCCGTTCCGGCCCCGGCAACACGCACGAGGTGATCGGCGTCATCGGCAGCGGTGACGAAGTGTCCGTGTCCGGCTGCATCGAATCGGCGAACTGGTGCCAGGTCACGTCGGGCGCGACGTCGGGCTGGGCCTATGGCGACTACCTGACCACGAAGGTCGGCGAGCAGGTCGAGCCGCTGTATCCGAACCGCCAGTCCGTCGGCGTGGCGGTGATCGAGGCGCCCGCCGAGCAGAGCGAGGGCGCGAACGCGGCCGTCGGCGGCGCAACCGGCGCCACCATCGGCGCCGTTGTGGGCGGCCCGGTCGGCGCGCTGGTGGGCGCCGCGATCGGCGGCAGCACCGGGGCGGCCGCGACCCCCGACCCGTCGGTCCAGACCTACATCGTGGAAAACCCGCGCGACCCGGTCTTCCTTGAAGGCGAGGTCGTGGTCGGCGCCGGCGTCCCGGAGAACGTCGATCTGTACGAGATCCCCGACCAGCCCGACTACCGCTATGCCACGATCAACAACCAGCCGGTCCTGGTCAGCCCGACCGACCGCCGGATCGTGTACATCTACCGCTGAGGGGTCTTCCCTGACGCGAGAGGGGGCGGGGCCGCAGGTCCCGCCTCTTTCGTTCGTGAACGTCCGATCTGCCGGGGTTCAACCGGAGGCGCGGCAGGGCTGGCGGTCGCCCGGCGCGGGCGTCGCGTGCCAGACCGCCCGCGCGATGGCGCGCGACAGGACGCAGGCGGCCGCGTGGCACAGCGCGAACGGCTCTGCCGCCGCACCCCCGGCGGTCGAGACGGCGAACACCAGGTCGCCGTCGAACGGCGTGTGCGACGGCACGATGGCCCGCGCCATCCCCGCATGGGCCGCCGTCGCGAGGCGCGTCAGCCCCGCCTTGTCGAGCGTCGCGTCGGTCGCGACGATGGCGATGGTCGTCGCCTCCTGCAGCCGCTTCTGCGGCGATGGCTCGTGCGCGAGATCGAACGGACCCGCCAGGCCGAGGCCGCCGAACTCCTCCCCCATCTCCCATGGGGCGGCCCAGAACTGACCGCCGGGTGCCGTCACCGACCCCACCGCATTGACCGCGACCAGCGCCCCCACCGTCGCGCCGCTGTCCAGGACCGCCGACGCCGACCCGACGCCGCCCTTCCAGTTCGCCGTCAGCGCGCCCGTTCCCGCCCCGGCGCTGCCGAGCGCGAAGCGCGCCCCCGCCGCCTCCAGCGCGTGCCGCCCCAGCGCGGGATAGGGGTTGTCGGCCCAGTCCTTCGCGCCGCCGTTCAGCAGGTCGAACAGGATCGCCCCCGGCACGATCGGCACCCGCGCGTCGCCCACGGCAAAGCCGCGCCCCATGGCGCGCAAGCCCGCCATCACCCCGTCGCAGGCGGCCAGGCCGAAGCCCGACCCGCCCGACAGGACCAGCGCGTCCACCGCCTGCACCAGCCGGTCGGGCGCGAGCAGGTCCGTTTCCCGCGTGCCCGGCGCGCCGCCCATGACGTTGACGCCGGCGGCGAGCGGCGCATCCGCCGTCAGGACCGTGACGCCGGATTTCAGGCGCTCGTCGCCCGCATGGCCCACCCGCAGCCCGGCCACGTCGGTGATCAGGTTCAGCGGTCCCGGCTTCATCGCTCCCTCCACGTTCCCCGGCCAGCCTGCCGCCGCCCCGCGCCGCCGGCAAGGCGCGAAACCCGCGCTGCGGCAGAAACGTTGTGCCCCATCGCCTGACGCCCTACATCGGGGGCAACACGAACACTCCATCCGGGGGGAAACGACATGACCCAAGCGAACCACGCCATCTTCGGCCGTCCCATGGGCTCGCCCGCGCCGCAGGGCTTCGAGGAAGTGGTGCTCGGCATGGGCTGCTACTGGGGCGTCGAGCGGCTGTTCTGGGAACAGGACGGCGTCTGGCTGACCGAGGTGGGCTTCGCCGGCGGGACCGCCGCGAACCCGACCTACCGCCAGGTCTGCAACGGCGGGACCGGGCACGCCGAGGTGGTGCGGGTGGTCTACGACCCGTCGCGGATCAGCTTCGAACAGATCCTCAAGATCTTCTGGGAAAACCACAACCCGACGCAGGGCAACCGGCAGGGGAACGACGTGGGCGACCAGTACCGTTCGGTCATCTACACCACGACCGCCAGCCAGCAGGCGGATGCCGAGCGCAGCCGGATCGACTACAACAACCGCCTTGCCGTCGCGGGCCACCCCGAGATCACGACCGTGATCCAGCCGCTCGACCGCTTCTGGATCGCGCCGGAGCTGGAGCACCAGCAGTACCTGCACAAGGTCCCGGACGGCTATTGCGGCCTGCGCGGCACCGGCATCGAGGCGTCCACCGCGACCGCGATGGAAGCATCGCACGGCGGCGACGTGGACGGGAACCCCGAGCCCTCGCGGTCCTCCGGCGCGGGCTCGGCCGTGGCGTCGAGCGCCGCTGTCGCCCGGACGCTGCCGGTTTCGGCGCCGCTGCCCGGCGCGGCGCTGGTCCGCGCCATCGCCCGCATCCTCGGCCGGCGTCGCTGATGCCGACCTGGACCGCGCTGAGCCAGGCCGACGGCAGGGATGCCGCCGAGGACCTGGCCGAAGCGTGCGACGACCTGACGCCCGAGCCCGTCGGTTCGGGCGTCTTCGAGATCGAGGACGGCTCGGACCGCTGGGAGGTGGGCGTCTACTTCACCGATCCGCCCGACGAGATCGCGCTGGCCCTGCTGGCGGCCGCCCATGGCGCGCAGCCCTTCGCCGTTTCCAGGCTGCCCGAGGTGGACTGGGTCGCCCATGTCCGCCGCGAGCTGTCGCCGGTGGTCGCGGGGCGCTTCTTCGTCCACGGCAGCCACGACGCGCAGCGGATCCCCGAAGGGGCCGAGGCGCTGTGCATCGAGGCGGCGATGGCCTTCGGCACCGGCCACCACGACACGACCAAGGGGTGCCTTCTGGCCTTCGACCGCCTGCTCGACGCGGGCGAGGTGCCGCACCGCGTGGCCGACATCGGCTGCGGCACGGCGGTGCTGGCGATGGCGGCGGCGCGCACGATCCACGGCGTCGTCGTGGCCAGCGACATCGACCCGGTGGCGGTGGAAACCGCGCAGGCGAACGTGCTGGCGAACGGGCTGGACGGGCGCGTGGAATGCGTGCTGGCCGAAGGGTTCCACCACCCGATGCTGGACGGGGCCGCGCCCTATGACCTTGTCTTCGCCAACATCCTGAAGCAGCCGCTGATCGACATCGCCCCCGACATGGCGCGCCATCTCGCGCCGGGCGGGCGGGCGATCCTGTCGGGCATCCTGATCGCGCAGGCCGACGAGGTGGCGGCGGCCTATGCGGCGTCCGGCATGGGCGTGGAGCGGCGCGACGACATCGGTGAATGGTCCACGCTGGTCGTGCGCCGGGGCTGACGCCCGCGTCCAGTCCCCCCGCGTTCTGTTTCGCCGCGTTCAGCCGGTCTCGTCCCGCGCGTCGCTGTCGGCGGCGCGGGCGAACTTGCGTTCGATATAGTCGCGCAGCTCCTCGACCTCGACCCGGGTTTCGGCCAGTTCGGTCACGGCCGCGTCGCGGCGCGCCTCTGCCGCCGTGCGGTCCGCCTCGGCCGAGATCCGCGCCTGCTCGGCGGCGTGCAGCTGGCGGGCGAGACGGTCCAGCTCGGCCAGCTCCGCGCGCGTCGCGCGGGTCAGGCGGTGGATCAGCCAGCTCGCGAACCAGCCAAGAAGGAAGGCCGCGAACAGCGCCACGGCGGTCGCGATGATGAACTGGTTGCGGTCCATGGCTACTCCTCGGGGGTCGCGGGTTCGGCGGTCGCGGGTTCGGCCGGCGCGGGGGCGTCGGGGGCGGGGGTGCGTGCGGCGGGTGCCGGTGCCGCGTCGTCGCCGCCGGATGAATCAGCGGCCGCAGCGCCGCCGCCCGCCCCGCCCGCAGTCTCGCCGTCGCCCGCCGCGTTGCCTTCCGCGTCAGCCTCGCCCGGCGCGGCGTCGTTGCCGGTCACGGCGGCGTCGGTTGCAGGCGTCGCCGCTGCCGCGGCTTCCGCGGGCAGGTCGGGCCCTTCGGCGTCCGACGGCGGGGTGGCCACGGCCACGGTCACGCCGGTGACGACCTTGGCCGGGGCGGGCGTGCCCGTTTCCACCGGCGTCTCGGACAGCAGCCGGAACTCGATCCGCCGGTTCGCCTCGCGCCCCGCCTCGGTGTCGTTGCTGTCCACCGGCTCGCTTTCGCCGTAGCCGCGCGCCGTCATCCGGGCCGTGTCGATCCCCGCCTCGCCCATGGCCGCCAGCACCGCCTGCGCGCGGCTGCGCGACAGCTCGGCATTGGAGTTCTCGGATCCCTGCGAATCGGTGTGGCCCGCCACCTCGATCCGGAAGGCGCCGCAATCCGCCGCGGCTTGCGCAAGCTGCGACAGCGTCGGGCCCGCATCGCCCGCGATCGTGGACGAACTCGGCTCGAACCCGATTTCCGACTGCGCCATGATGACGTTCAGCCGGTCCACGCAGTCTGCCCCGGACGGCAGGTCCAGCGCCGGGTCCAGCAGCCGGTCGTAGCGGATCGCCAGCTCGTAGGGGACGCCCGGGCCCAGGCGGTAGGACAGCTGCTCGGCCGCCGCCTGCGGGGCGTTCTCGACCCCCGAAGCGCCCGTCAGCCGGATGAGGTCCGGCGTCACCCGCACGGTCCCGCCCTCGAGCGCGGCCATCGCCTCCATCGCGGCCATGACGCGCACGGTCCAGCCCGAAGGGGCCTGCGGATCGACGACGAGGCTGCTTTCCACGACGCCGAAGCGGGCGCGGGCAAGGCTTTCGACGGCGGCGCGCATCGCCTCGTCGGTGATGCGGCCGCGCAGCGCGATGCCGCTTTGGGTGCGGGTCGCGGTGAACTCCAGCGGCTCGGACGGGGAAGCGGGCTCGGCCCGCACGGCCGTCAGCGCGAAGACCGACGGCAGCGCGGCGTCCAACGTGCCCGCGGCGCGGTCGAACTGGTCGGCCGGGACGGTCGCGGGCGCGCCGAGCGCCACCTGCGCGTTGGTGAGGCTGAGCGTGCCTTGTTCCAGCGTCCCCAGCGCCTCGATCCCCGCTACCGCCGCGGCGCCCCAGGTCGGGGTGGGCACCCCGAGCGCCAGCGTGCAGTCCGCGCCTTCGACGCCCGCGGCGGCCGCCGCCTCGATGATGCGGGTGCGGGCGACTTCCGTGTCGGCGGCACATTCCTCGAGCCGGATCCCGGCATCGTCCTTGACCAGCCGCAGGGTGAACGGCGAGATCACGGGCCGCGGGGTCGAGATGCTGGTCATCAGCCCGACCGAGTCCGGCTTGTCGCGGCGCAGCACGGATTCGAGCCGCGCCTTTTCGGTTTCGCCGTCCGTGATCGCCGTGACCACGACCTGCCCCGCCGCCACCGACACCTTGGACCGGTCGGCCGCCGCGATGGCGGCGACCCCGAAGCGCAGGGCGTCGCCCCAGCCATCCGGGGCGGGCTGGTCCGAGTCTTCCAGAAGATCGGTGACGCGCTGTCGCCCGACCGCGGCCTGCACCGATGCCAGCAGCGCCGCCCGGTCGGTGCCGGCGGGCACCAGCCCGATCAGCGACACGCCCGCGTCGTTGCGGAGAAGCTCGACCGAGAACACCGGCGCCGCCTGCGGCTGCGGCACCGCGACCGTCACCCGGTCCACGATCCGGCGGCCGTCCACGACGGTCGCGGCGCGGTCGAGGGCGCGGAACCGCTGCACCTCGTCGGGCGCGCTGCCCGACAGCCGCACGGTCAGCCCGTCGGTTTCCACCTGCGCCCAGTCGAAACCGCCATCCTTCAGCGCGGCGCCGACGTGCTGGCGCGACATCCGCTCGATCTCGTCGGCGGCCTTGGTGCCCGCGGCCCAGGCGCCGGTGCCGGCAAGCCCCAGCACGACGAGCCGGAGGACGATCCCCTTCAGGGCGCGCCCGCGGCGCGACGGCGGGAGGGACGGCTGCGGCGGGGACGGTTGCGGCGGCTGGGGGGCGAGCGGCGCGAGACGCGGATGCGGCAGCGGATCAGCCATCGGACGGCCTTTCGGCAGTTGAACGATCCGGCTTGTTAGAAGCGGCGGGCCGCGGGCGCATTACACAAGTCCGGCAACGGCAAGTGACAGCGCGACGATCAGCCCGGCGTCGCGGTTCGACCGGAACAGGCGCAGCAGCCCGCCCCCGTCCGCCGGATCGAACAGCCGCAGCTGCCAGGCGAGGTGGATGGCGAATCCCGCGACCCCCGCCGTGACGAAGAGCCGCGCCAGCAGCCCGTCCGGCCCCGCCGACGCGGCCGCCGCCGCCAGCAGGACCACGGCCCCCGCGGCGAAGCCCGTGAGCCAGCGGGGGCTGTCGTCGCCGAACAGCCGCGCGGTGGACTTGACGCCGATCAGCGCGTCATCCTCGGCGTCCTGGTGGGCGTAGATGGTGTCGTAGAACAGCGTCCAGCAGATCCCCGCCGCGTACAGCAGGATCGCCGCCGGGTGCAGCCGCCCGCCATGCGCGACGAAGGCCAGCAGCGCCCCCCAGTTGAACGCGAGCCCCAGGAACACCTGCGGCCACCAGGTGAAGCGCTTGGCGAAGGGATAGACCGCGACCAGCGCGAGGGACGCGACCCCCAGCCAGATCGCCGCCGCGTTCAGCGTCAGCAGCAGCGCGAGCCCGACCAGGCATTGCGCCGCAAGCCACGCCAGCGCGCCCAGCGTCGTGACCTGCCCCGACGGCAGCGGCCGCGACCGGGTGCGCGCGACGGCGCCGTCGAAGTCGCGGTCGGTGATGTCGTTCCAGGTGCAGCCCGCGCCGCGCATGACGACCGCGCCGATGCTGCAGACGACGACGATCCACAGATCCACCAGCCGGGGCCGGTCCGCGATCATCGCAAGGCCCACCGCCCACCAGCACGGCAGCAGCAGAAGCCAGGTCCCGATCGGCCGGTCTGCGCGGGATAGCCGCAGGTAGGGGCGCCAGGACGAGGGCGCGAGCCGGTCGACCCAGTTCCCCGCCGAATCCGCGACCGGCGCGTCGGCGCCGCCAGCCGCAGTCGCCGCATGATGGCGCAAAAACGATGGCATCGGGACGGGCACCTGCTTAACCTGCGGCGGCAATGGGAAAAATCAGGCTCTTCATAGATCACCCGCTGGCCGCGGGGCAACCCGTCCCCCTGACGGACGGGCAGGCGCACTATCTTTCCTCCGTCATGCGGCAGGGCGCGGGCAACGAGATCGCCGTCTTCAACGGCCGCCAGGGCGAGTGGCGCGCGCGGATCGCGGCGCTCGGCCGCAAGGGCGGGCAGGTCGACCCGGTGGCGCAGGCGCGCCCGCAGCAGGACCCGCCCGACCTGTGGCTGGTGTTCGCGCCCATCAAGAAGGCGCGCACCGACTTTATCGTGGAAAAGGCGGCGGAGCTTGGCGCCGCGCGCATCATCCCGGTCCAGACCGACCACACGAATGCCGAGCGGATCCGCCAGGACCGCCTGCAGGCCCACGCGGTCGAGGCGGCCGAGCAGTGCGGCGGCACCTTCGTGCCCCCCGTGGACGACCTGCAATCATTGGTACGGCTGCTCGACGGCTGGGACGCGGGGCGGCGCATCCTGTGGGCCGACGAGGCGCTGGTGGGCGCCGCCCGCACCCTCGCCGCGCTGCCGCGGGGCCCGTGGGCGGTGCTGATCGGGCCGGAAGGCGGCTGGTCGGAGGCCGAGCGCGGGCGGCTTCGCGCGCTACCCTTCGTGACCCCGATCAGCCTCGGCCCGCGAATCCTGCGGGCCGACACGGCGGCGGTCGCGGCGCTCGCCCTGTGGCAATCCGCGGCCGGGGACTGGGGCGATGCAGAAGCGCCACAGGATTAACGGACCGTTAACACGCGTTTGTGAGCGAGTATCTCCGGCAGTCTCGCGAAAGCGTCGAAGGATATTGCGCCAATGCGGCTCTGACCCCGCGTAAGGTGCAAGGAACCTCTTTGGCGGAGCTATTGTAAAAACAAAGTGAAAACCGGAACTTATGCATCCGGTGCATAGCGGGGAGGGCGGTTCTTTCCGTAGTCGGAAAGCGGAAACCCGCCTATATCCTCGTCATCGGAACACGGCCGGAAACCCGGCCCCTTTTGCAAGCAGGTGAACTATCATGTCGGCGATCGACATCAGCCGCGCCCCGACGGCGCGCCACGAAGGTTTTGGTGTGAAGGTCCGTGCCTTCTTCTCGACCTGGAACGAACAGCGCGTGACGCGCAATGCCCTGAACCGCCTGACCGAGCGCGAACTGGCCGACATCGGCCTGACCCGCGCCGACATCGAGCGGGTCGTCCGTTTCGGCTGCTGAGCCTTTCTCGTCAGCCCGGCATCGCGCAGGCGAAGCCGCAAAAGGCCGGGCATCGCGCCCGGCCTTTGCACATTCGGAATGCCCCGTTCAGGGGAGTCCGGTTTTCCCTGAACCCGCCGTGACCCTCGCGCGCGATCAGACGCCCGCGTCCACGATCGCCCGCGCCAGCACCGGCACGGTCTGCTCGTTCAGCCCGGCGATGTTCAGCCGCGAATCCCCGACGATGTAGATCGCCGCCTCGTCCTTGATCCGCTGCACCTGCTCGGGCGTCGCGCCCAGGCGCGAGAACATGCCGCGATGGCGCGCGATGAAGTCGAAGCGGTCGGTCCCGGTCAGGTCGCGCAGCTCGCCCGCGAGCTGCTGGCGCAGGTCCAGCATCGTGCGGCGCACGGATTCCAGTTCCGCCATCCAGTCGGCCTTCAGGTCGGCGTCGTCCAGGATCGTCTGCACCACGCGGGCGCCGTGGTCGGGCGGGAAGCTGTAGGTTTGCCGGCCGAGATAGGCCATCGCGCCCTGCGCGAGATCGCGGGCGCTTCCGTCCGCGACCTGCGTCAGCAGGATGCCGGTGCGCTCGCGGTAGATGCCGAAGTTCTTGGAGCACGACGCGGCCACCATCGCGTCGGGGGCGCGCGACACGATCAGGCGGGTGCCGGCCGCGTCCTCTTCCAGCCCGTCGCCGAAGCCCTGGTAGGCGAGGTCGATCAGCGGCACCGCGCCGCTCCGGTCCAGGAGGTCCGCGACCGCCGCCCATTGCTCGGCCGTCAGGTTCGCGCCGGTCGGGTTGTGGCAGCAGCCGTGCAGGAGGATCAGGTCCCCCTTCTTCGCCCGGCCGAGATCCGCCAGCATCCCGTCGAAGTCCACCCCGCGCGTCTCTGCGTCGAAGTAGCGGTATTCGACGAAGGGCAGGCCCATGAACCTGAGCATCGAAACGTGGTTGGGCCAGGTCGGGTCCGACACGTGAACGGTCACGTCCGGGTTGCCCATCCGCGCCAGTTCGAACGCCTGCCGGATCGCGCCGGTGCCGCCGACGGTGGACAGCATCGCCGTGCGGTCGGCGGCCAGCGTATCGGCCAGCACCATCCGCGACATCGCGTCGAGATACGCGGGCTCGCCCGACAGCGCGGTGTAGGACTTGGTCGTCTCGGTTTCCCAGATCCGCCGCTCGGCCGCCTTGACGGCGCGCATCACCGGGGTGAGCCCGGTCGGATCCTTGTAGACCCCGACGCCCAGGTCGATCTTGCCCTGCCGCGTGTCGGCGCGGAACTCGCCCATCAGGGCCAGGATCTTGTCGGGGTCTTGCGGCTTCAGCGCGGCGAACATTCAGGCGTCTCCGGTTGCGATCTTGAGGTCGGGGAAGCTGCCCCATTCGGCCCAGCTTCCATCGTAAAGCGACCAGTTGCGGTGGCCGATCCGTTCCAGCGCCAGCGCGAGCGTGGCGGCGGTCACGCCCGATCCGCAGCTGGTGATGATGGGGCGCGACAGGTCCACGCCCGCGTCCTCGAACGCGGCGCGCAGGGCCGGGGCGGGCTTCATCGTTCCGTCGGCGTCGTAGAGCCGCCCGAAGGGCAGGTTCAGCGCGCCCGGGATGTGGCCGCTGCGCAGGCCGGGGCGCGGCTCGGGCGCCTCGCCGCGGAAGCGTTCGGGGGCGCGGGCATCGACGATCTGGCTTTCGCCCAGCTTCGACGCGCTTGCGACCTGCGTCACGTCGCGCACCAGCGTCGCCTGCCGCTGCACGGTCATGTGGCGGTCGCGGACAGATGGAGGCGCGTTTTCGACCGGCCGCCCCTCGGCCAGCCATCTGGCCAATCCGCCATCCAGCACAGCCACGTCGGTCTTGCCCATCAGGCGGAAGGTCCACCAGACTCGCGCCGCGCTGCGCACGTCCGAATTGTCGTAGACGACGATCTGGTGCCCGTCGCCGATCCCGGCTTCGCGCATGCGGGCGGCGAACACTTCGGGCGGGGGCGCCATGTGCGGCAGTTCGCTGCGGGTGTCGCGGACGGCGTCGATGTCGAAGAAGCGTGCGCCGGGGATGTGCGCGGATGCGTATTCGGCGCGGGCGTCGCGGCCCGTGGCGGGCATGTGCCAGCTCGCGTCGATCACGCGCAGGTCGGGGTCGTCCAGACGCGCGGCGAGCCACCCGGTCGAAACGAGCGTCTTCGGATCGTCCATCAGGTTTCCTCCCCCGCCAGCAGGCCGCGCATTCTTAGCGGCGGCGCGGTTGCAGGACAACCAAGGAAGATGGGGTTGACCGCCGCTCCTCGGCGGGCTTGACCCGGGCCGGGGCGCGGGTGCAACGCTGCGGCATGGACGACCTGCAACGCTTCCACGACGCGCAAGCCCGCGACCAGCCCCGCGCTGTGGCCGAGCTGCGCGCGGGGCGCAAGCTGAGCCACTGGATGTGGTACGTCTTCCCGCAGCTGGGCGCGCTCGGGCATTCGCCGACGGCGAAGCACTACGGCATCCGCGACCTGGCGCACGCGCGCGCCTATCTGGCGGACCCGGTGCTCGCGCAGAACCTGCGGGCGGCGGCCGAGGCGATGCTGGCCAACGCCGGCCGCGCGCCCGAGGCGGTTCTGGGCCAGGTCGACGCGGCCAAGCTGCGGTCGAGCGCGACCCTGTTCCGCGAGGCGGGCGGCGGCGAGGTATTCGACCGGCTGCTGGCGGAGTTCTATGGCGGCGGGGCGGACGAGGCGACGCTGAGGCAACTGCGGCAGCAACGTTCCTGCTGAAGGAAACAGGCTACGGGCCTGTTTCCGTGCGGTCCCTGGACGCCAGCACTCCGGAGGGACGCGTCCGCCCGGGTGGGCGCGAACGCGCCCGCCTGAGGGCCGGCGGGCGCGTCCCGGTCTGCTTCGGGCAGACCGGGGAGCATTGAGGACCGTTGATGAACGCTTGCTCAGCGTGAAGGCCCCGATCCGCTTCGGGCGGGGGTGCGCTGAACGACCGTCAATGGAGGCCTGCCCGGCGTGGTGCCCCCCGACGGGCTCAGTCGGTCAGGTCGGCCCTTGCTGAAGGAAACAGGCCACGAGCCTGTTTCCGTGCGGTCCCTGGGCGCCAGCACTCCGGAGGGACGCGCCCGCACGGGTGGGCGCGAACGCGCCCGCCAAGGGGCGGGCGGGCGCGTCCCGGTCCGCTTTGGGCGGACCGGGGGGCATCGAAGGACCGTTGATGGAGGCTTGCTTAGCGGGAAGGCCCCGGTCTGCTTTGGGCAGACCGAGGGGAGCATCGAAAGACCGTTGATGGAGCCTTCCTCAAGCGTGACAACCGCAACCGTTCGGATCGGCTCTGCCGAAGGGGCGGCCACACGCCCGCGTGGAGCCCCGTCCGGTCCCAGCCGACATGCTGCATGCCGCGGCGCTTCCGCCCGGCGCCTGGCGAGCAGCCGCGTCAGCCCTGCTTCAGCAGCCTCTGCTTCTGCCGGCCCCAGTCGCGCTTGGCTTCCGTGTCCCGCTTGTCGTGGTTCTTCTTGCCCTTCGCCACGCCGATCTTCAGCTTCACGATCCCGCGGTGGTTGAAGTACATGACCAGCGGCACCAGCGTCATCCCCTCGCGCCCGATCGCCTGCCACAGCCGCGACAGCTCCTTGCGGCTGACCAGCAGCTTGCGGCGGCGGCGTTCCTCGTGACCGAAGACGCCGGCCTGCTTGTAGGCGGCGATGTAGCTGTTGATCAGCCACAACTCGCCCTCTTCGACCGAGGCGTAGCTTTCGGCGATGTTGGACTGCCCGGTGCGGAGCGATTTCACCTCGGACCCGGTCAGGATGATCCCCACCTCCAGATCGCTCTCGATGAAATAGTCGAACCGCGCCCGCCGGTTTTCCGCGATGACCTTGTAGTTGGGATCTGATTTCTGCTGCGACATGATCGGGGTGAGATAGGGGTGCGGGGCGGGGCTGTAAAGGCAGGGGGCCGCTTGCCGGGAACGGCGGGCTGACGCATGTTGCGCGGGCGATCGGACAAGGGGGAAGGCGACGATGCGGCATGGCGGACGGATTCTTGCGGATGCGCTGGCGGCGCGGGGGGTGGACCGGGTGTTCTCGGTCCCGGGCGAAAGCTTCCTTGCGGCGCTCGACGGGCTCTACGACCTCGGCATCCAGAACGTCGTCTGCCGGCACGAGGGCGGCGCCGCCATGATGGCCGAGGCGCAGGGCAAGATGACGGGCCGCCCCGGCATCTGCTTCGTGACCCGCGGCCCCGGCGCGACGAACGCCAGCGCGGGCGTGCACGTGGCGATGCAGGATTCGACCCCGATGATCCTGTTCGTGGGCCAGATCGCGCGGTCCGACCGCGACCGCGAGGCGTTCCAGGAGGTGGACTACCGCCAGATGTTCGGCGGCCTCGCCAAGTGGGCGGCCGAGATCGACGACACCGGCCGCATCCCCGAATACGTCGCGCGGGCGTGGGATCTCGCGATGTCCGGCCGCCCCGGCCCGGTCGTGCTGGCGCTGCCCGAGGACATGCTGTCCGCGCAGAGCGACGCCCCCGACCTCGATCCCGGCCCGGCGCCCGTCGCGGGCGTGTCGGCCGCGCAGGTGGACGCGGTCACCGCCGCGCTTGCCGCAGCCGAACGGCCGCTGGTCGTGCCGGGCGGGTCCGTCTGGACGCAGGACGACGCGGGCAACCTCGCCCGCTTCGCGGAACGCTGGGGCCTGCCGGTCGCGGTCCCGTTCCGGCGCCAGCACCTGTTCGACAACCGGCTGCCGAACTACGTGGGCGACCTCGGCGTGGGCATGAACCCGAAGCTGGGCGAGGCGCTGCAGGCGTCCGACTGCGTCCTGTCGCTCGGCTCGCGGCTCGGGGACACGCTCACGAACGGCTACGACCTGATGAACCCCAAGGCGCAGGGCCGGCGGATCGTCCACGTCCACCCCGATCCCGACGAGATCGGGCATCTGTGGCGCGCCGATCCCGGCATCGCCGCCTGCCCGCGCGCGATGCTGGCGGCGCTGGCCGACGCGCCCGCGCCCGCGAGGCGCCGCGACGACTGGACCGCCGGCCTGCGCGCGACCTACGAGGCGTGGCAGCAGCCGAAGGAAACGCCCGGCCAGGTGCGGATGGAACGGGTGATCGGCTGGCTGTCCGACAACCTGCCCGACGACGCCGTCATCACGAACGGGGCGGGCAACTTCGCGTCGTTCATCCACCGCTATTTCCGCTTCAAGCAGGTGGGCACCCAGCTTGCGCCGACCTCGGGGTCGATGGGCTACGGCCTGCCGGCGGCGGTCGCGGCCAAGATCCAGCACCCGGATCGCACCGTCGTCTGCGTGGCGGGGGACGGCGACATCCAGATGACGCTGAACGAGCTGTCGACGGGCGCGCAGAACCGCGCGGCGGTGATCGTGATCGTGGCCAACAACGGCCGCTACGGCACGATCCGCATGCACCAGGAAAAGCACTATCCGGGCCGGGTGTCGGGGACGAACCTCTACAACCCCGACTTCGCGGCGCTGGCGCGCGCCTATGGCGGGCATGGCGAGGTGGTGACGGACGACGCCGATTTCCCCGCCGCGTTCCAGCGGGCGGCGGACGCGGGCACGCTTGCCATCGTCGAGCTGAAGCTCGACCCCGAGGCGCTGACCACCGGCGCGACCCTGTCGGAAACCCGCGCCGCGGCCGAGGCCGCGCAGCGCGGAAAGGCGGCGGCCCCCGCGGCTGCCGCGGCGCCCGGCGACGCCGACCCGACCGAGCCGCCGCAGCCCCCGGAGCCCACGCCGGCCGCGCGCGGTTTCCTCGGCCGCGTCTTCAAGGGCCGCGGCAAGGGCTGAGCGGGACGACCATGACCACGCCCCCGCTTCCCCGCCTTGCGCCGATCCCCGCGTCGCTGCCCGATTCGGTCCCCTTCGTCGGGCCCGAGACGCTGGAGCGTCGCCGGGGCGCGCCCTTCCGCGCCCGGCTCGGCGCGAACGAGAACGGGTTCGGCCCATCCCCCGCCGCCGTCGCGGCGATGCGGGATGCGGCGGCGCAGGCGTGGAAATACGGCGACCCGACCAGCCACGACCTGCGCGAGGGGCTTGCGAAGAAGCACGGCGTGGCGCCCGGGAGCATCCTCGTGGGCGAGGGGATCGACGGGCTGCTGGGCCTGACCGCGCGGCTGTTCGTGGGGCCGGGCGACATGGTCGTGACCTCGGCCGGCGGCTACCCGACCTTCGATTTCCACGTCACCGGCTTCGGCGGGGTTCTGGACCGCGTGCCCTATCGCGACGGCCGGCAGGACGCGGCGGGGCTGGTGGACCGGGCGGCGCAGGCGGGTGCGCGGCTCGTCTATCTCTGCAATCCGGACAACCCGATGGGCGGCTTCCTGGAGCCTGCCGAGATCGAGGCCGCGGTCGCCCGCCTCCCCGGGGACGGCGTGCTGGCGCTGGACGAGGCCTATGGCGAGTTCGCCCCGGCGCTGCCGCGGATCGACCCGGACGACCCGCGCATCATCCGCTTCCGCACATTCTCCAAGGCCTACGGCCTGGCGGGCGCGCGGGTCGGCTACGCCATCGCCGCGCCCGGGGTGATCCGGGGCTTCGACCGGGTGAGGAACCACTTCGGCGTCAATTCGGTCGGACAGGCGGGGGCGCTTGCCGCGCTGTCCGACGACGCTTGGCTGTCGGGGATGCTGGCGCAGGTGGCCGACGCCCGCGCGCGGATCGCGCAGATCGCGCGCGACAACGGGCTGTCGCCGCTGCCCTCGGCCACCAACTTCGTTGCGATCGACTGCGGGCAGGGCGGCGACTTCGCCCGCGCCGTCCTGGCCGCGCTGGCCGAGCGCGGCGTCTTCGTGCGGATGCCGTGGGTCGCGCCGCAGGACCGCTGCATCCGCGTCAGCTGCGGCCCGGAGGCCGGTCTGGACGCCTTTGCCGAGGCGCTGCCGCAGGCGCTCGCCGCGGCAAGGGGCTAGCGCGCCGGGCGCAGGCGCCCGCCGCCGTGCAGGGCCAGTGCGCCCGGCGCCCTGTGGCGTTAGTGCGCCGAGGTCTGCGAGAACAGGTTGATGACCAGCACGCCCGCGATGATCAGCGAAATGCCGATCACCGCGGCGGCGTCCGGGGCCTGCCGGAACACGAACATCCCGATCCCCGCGGTCAGGACGATGCCCAGCCCGCTCCACAGCGCAT
Source organism: Paracoccus aeridis (assembly GCF_004923205.2). Lineage (GTDB taxonomy): Bacteria > Pseudomonadota > Alphaproteobacteria > Rhodobacterales > Rhodobacteraceae > Paracoccus > Paracoccus aeridis. Next base: position 37,367 of record NZ_SELD02000037.1, on the reverse strand, counting down.
AGGCCACGCCCAGCGGCATGACCTTCAGCGAATGCGACAGGAAATAGAACGCGCCCAGGTAGCACCCGGCCATCACCAGCGTCGGCGCAAGCTTCGTGAACTGCTGCGACAGCGCCAGGAACGAGGTGCCCACCACCTCGAGCATGATCGCGACGATGAGGTAGGCGTGGGCCGTTCCCATCCCGCTCCCCTCCGTCAGATCAGCCCGGCGTGGGCCAGCCCCGCGTCGATCCGTTCGCGCGTCGCGGGCAGCAGCGGTGTCAGCGGCAAGCGCACGCGCTCGTCGCACAGGCCCAGCCGCGACATCGCGTACTTCACGCCGACCAGCCCCGGTTCAAGGAAGATCGCCACGTGCAGCGGCATCAGCCTGTCCTGCACCCGCAGCGCCGCGGCATAGTCGCCGCGGAGCGTCGCCGCCTGCAGCTCGGCGCACAGCTTCGGCGCGACGTTGCCCGTCACGGTGATGCAGCCGACGCCGCCCTGCGCGTTGAAGCCGTGCGCGGTCGCGTCCTCTCCCGACAGCTGGACGAAGTCCTCGCCGCAGCAGATCCGCTGCAGGCAGACCCGCTCCAGCTTGCCGGTGGCGTCCTTCACGCCCGCGATGCGCGGCAGGCGGGCCAGCTCCCCCATCGTTTCGGGCATCATGTCGATGACCGACCGGGGCGGGATGTTGTAGATGTAGATCGGCAGGTCGGATGCGTCGTGGATCGCGGTGAAATGCGCGATCAGCCCGGCCTGCGAGGGCTTGTTGTAGTAGGGCGTGACGACCAGCGCCGCGTCCGCGCCGATCTCCTGGGCGAACTGCACCAGCCCGATCGCCTCGCGGGTCGAGTTCGACCCCGCGCCCGCCATCACCGGCACCCGGCCCGCCACGGTCTGCACCACGCGCTCGACGACCAGGCGGTGTTCCTCGTGGGTGAGGGTCGGGCTTTCGCCGGTGGTGCCGACGGGGACAAGCCCGTTGCTGCCCTGTTCCAGGTGCCATTCGACCAGCCGCTCGAGCGCGGGCAGGTCGAGCTCTCCCTCCGGGGTGAACGGGGTGACGAGCGCGGGCAGCGAGCCTTTGAACATGGGGTATCCTGACTTCGGTGGTTGGGTGGCCTTACATCCGCGCCGGCCGGTTGCCAAGGATGTGAGTTGCGCCGGGGCCAAGCGCCGCTCACATTGCCGGCATGATCCGACCGACCCTCGCAAGGCTGGCCGCGCTGGCGATTGCGGTCTGCGCAATCCTTCCGGCCGCTGCCCGTCCCGCGGCGGCCGAGGACGGCGGCGCGTTGGCGAGTGCATGGGCCGCGGCCGCGGCGAAGGACTGGGCCGGGGCGGATGCGCTGGCCGCGCGGTCGGGGCCGATCGCCGTGGACCTCGTCCTGTGGCAGCGGCTGCGGGCGGGGCAGGGAACCTGGCCCGAATACCGCGACTTCGCCGCCCGCAACCCCGACTGGCCCGGGATGGACCTGCTGCTGCAGCGCGGCGACGCGACGCTGCGCGACGGCCTGCCCGCGGCCGAGGTCATCGCCTGGTTCGGCGACCGCCGCCCCGACACGCTGCCCGCCGAACGCGCGCTGCTTGCCGCCCTGTCCGCGACCGACCGGGCCGCCGCCGATGCAGAGGCGGTGCGGTTCTGGACCGGGACGCCGCTGGACGCGGCGGGCATGGCCGCGTTCCTCGCGCCCCGCGCGGACCTGCTCGCGCCCCATCATCCGGCGCGGGTGGCGCGGCTGCTGGACCTCGGCGAATGGCAGGCGGCGGAGCTGATGGTGAAACCCGGGCCGGCGCCTGCGGCCGGCGGCCCGGCGGCGCCTGCGCTGGTCACCGGCCCCGACGCGGCCCTCGCCCGCGCGCGCATCGCGCTGCAGGCCGGGCGGCCAGGGGTCGACGACCTCATCAACGGCCTGCCGGACGCGCTCAGGGGCGACGCGGGGCTGGCGATGGACCGCTTCGACTTCCGGGTGAAGTCGAAGCAGACCGACCTTGCGCGCGCGTTGCTGCTGGAACGGTCCACCTCGGCCGAAAGCCTGCGCGACCCGGCCCGCTGGGCGCGGTTCCGGGTCGACCACGCGCGCGCGGCGCTGCGGGCGGGCGACTGGGCCCTGGCCGAGCGGCTGGCCACGCACCACCATCTCGCCGACAAGGACGGGGTCTATGCCGACCTCGAATGGCTCGCGGGCTACGCGGCGCTGCGGTCGGGTGCGCCCGACCGGGCGCTGGCGCGGTTCCAGCATCTGCAGGCCATCGTCGGCAGCCCGATCTCGCGCGCCCGCGCGCTCTACTGGCAGGGCCGCGCGATGGAGGCGGACGGCGACGCCCCCGGCGCCACCGCCGCCTATGCCGAGGCCGCCAGGCACCAGTCCGCCTTCTACGGCCAGCTCGCGGCCGAGAAGCTGGGCGTGCCGATGGACCCCGCGCTCGCCATCCCGGGCGCGGCGGTGGACAGCCTGCCCGACTGGCGCGGCGCCCCGATCCGAAACGACCGGGTCTGGCAGGCGGCGTTGTGGCTCATCGCTGCGGGCGATCCCGCGACGGCGCAGCGTTTCCTGCTGCACAAGGGCGAGACGGCGGAAGCCGAGGACATCGCCCGCATGGCGCGGCTTATGCTGGAACTGGGCCGGCCGTGGGACGGGCTCCGCCTCGCCAAGCAGGCGGCGGGCAAGGGCGGGGTGTTCCCGGCCGCCTATTATCCGCTGACGGGACTTGAAACGCACGAGCTCGGCCTGCCCGCCGAGCTGGTGCTGGCGATCGCGCGGCAGGAAAGCGAGTTCAACCACGCCGCCCGCAGCCATGTCGGCGCGCGCGGGCTGATGCAGGTCATGCCCGACACCGCCCGCGACATGGCCCGCCGCATCGGCGAGCCCTTCGAGCTTGCGCGGCTCACCGCCGACGCCGCCTACAACGCGCGGCTGGGGGCGGCTTACCTCGGCGGCCTGCGCGACCGCTTCGGGCCGTCGATCGCGCTGGTCGCGGCGGGCTACAACGCCGGGCCGGGGCGGTCGGCGCGGTGGCTGCGCGACTTCGGCGACCTGCGCGAGACCGGGGCGCATGGCGCCGATCCGGTGGACTGGGTCGAGATGATCCCCTTCGACGAGACCCGCAACTACGTCATGCGGGTGGGCGAGGCGCTGCCGATCTACCGCGCGCGCATCATGGGCAGGCCCGTGCCGCTGGTGCCGACCTGGGACCTGCGGGGCGGCGGCTTCAGGCCCGCGCCCGCGCTGTCGCCGCTGCGCTTGGCCGTGTCGGCGCGCCCGCCCGCGCGGCCGGCGAAGCCGGTCCCGCCCGCCGTCGAAGGCTACGGCGCGTCCCCCGCGGACCAGGCCGCGGCGCTCGGCTACCCCGACCGCGCGGCACCCGACCTCGCCGCCGCGCTGCGCGGGGCGCCGCCCGCGCTCAGCGGTCCGGCGCTGGCGTCGACCGGCGCTGCGCCCGCCACCAGGTGAACAGCCCCGCGGCGACCACGATCGTGCCGCCGGCCACGACGTTCAGCCCGACCCGTTCCCCGAACACCACCATCCCCACGATGCTGACCCAGACCAGCTGGGTGTAGGCGAAGGGCTGCAGGCTCGACGCTTCGGCCAGGTCGTAGGCGCGGATCAGCAGGAAATGCCCGGCGACGGCGGTCAGGCACAGGCAGGCCATCCAAGGCCAGTCGCGCATGGCCATCGGCTCCATCTGCGGAACGCCGACGATGGTGATGCCGATCGCGCCCGCGATCCCGGTCCAGAAGAAGCTGACCTGGGCGCTGTCGTCGCGTGCGACCAGCCGCGTCAGCAGGCCGTACACCGCGAACATCAGCGCCGCCGCCAGCGGCAGGACCGCCGACGGGCTGAACACGCCGCGCCCCGGCTGCAGGATGATGAGGATCCCCGCGAACCCCGCTGCGACCGCCGCCCAGCGGCGCCAGCCGATCCGCTCGCCCAGGATCGGCCCGGACAGCGCCACCACCAGCAGCGGATAGGCGGTGAAGAGCGCGTGCGTCCCGACAAGGCCCAGGCGGACGAAGGCGATCTGCATGACGACGACCTCGGCCGCCAGCAGAAGGCCGCGCGTGATCTGCACGAAGGGGCGGCGCGACCGCGAGGCGGCGGCGAGCCCGCCGGGCGCTCGCGCCGCGATCACCACCACGAAGGCGGCGAAGAACCAGTAGCGCAGCATGACGACGAAGTAGGTCGAGTAGTTCGACCCCAGGTGCCGCGACAACGCGTCCTGGACGGCGAAGATCAGGCTGGCCGCGCACATCAGGATGATGGCGCGGCCCTGCTGGTCGGCGATGAGTTGCGCCCCGTCCGTGGTGATCGCGGCGGCGGGCGTCAACGGCGTCGACGCGGCCAGCGCGGCGGGAACCGCCAGCGCCTCGGCCGGCGCGGGGGCGGTGACGGGTTCGGAAGGGGTGGGAGCGGTCATGGGGCGCGCCGGCTTGGGTCCGCCCGACCTCGGCCGCCGGCGGGGGGAAGTCAACCCCGGCGGGTGGGGATGGCGCCCCGAGCAGGACGAGGCCGGCAGGACGAGGCGGGCAGGACCGGCGGCGCAAGACCGCCGCAAGGTCCGGGTCGGGTCAGCCCTGCCGGATGGTCTTGGCGAACCCGTCGAACAGCTGCGCGTTGGCGCAGATGATGGCGCCGGAATCGACGGGGGACTGCCCCGGCTCAAGCGCCTCGACGAAGCCGCCCGCTTCCTTGACCAGCAGAATTCCCGCGGCCACGTCCCACGCCTTGATCCGGCGTTCCCAGTAGCCGTCGAAGCGGCCCGCCGCGACATAGGCCATGTCGAGCGCCGCCGATCCCCAGCGCCGCACGCCGGCCGTCTGCGGCATCAGCCGCGCGAGGTCCTGCAGCGTCGCCGGCAGCTCGCGCGCGCCGCCGAAGGGAACGCCGGTCGCGAAGATCGATTCGATCATGCTGCGCCGCCCCGACACCCGCAGGCGCGAGTTGTTCAGGAACGCGCCGTCGCCCTTTTCGGCGGTGAACATCTCGTCCTTGGCGGGGTCGAACACGACCGCGGCCACGATCTCGCCCTTGTGTTCCAGCCCGATGCTGACGGCCCAGTGCGGCAGGCCGTGGAGGAAGTTGGTAGTCCCGTCCAGCGGATCGACGATCCAGCGCCGGGTCGGATCCTCGCCGGGCTCCGCCCCGGTTTCCTCGCCCACCCAGCCGTAGTTCGGGCGCGCGCCGCGCAGCTCGTCCTTGATGATCGCCTCGGCCGCATGGTCGGCGCGGCTGACGAAGTCGCCCGCGCCCTTCACGCTGACCTGCAGGTTCTCGACCTCGCGGAAGTCCTTGACGAGGCTCCGGCCCGCCTTGCGCGCCGCGTTGATCATGATGTTGAGGTTGGCGCTGGCCATGGCGGGTCCTTTCGGTTGGGGCCGGAATAGGCGGAACCGGGCCGGAAGGGAAGCGGCGGGCGGGCGTGTCCTGCGGTCGTGAACGGCAGGCAGCGTGGCGGGCGGTCCGGAACACGGAGCTTGCTCTGCGGATCGAAGCCGTCACGCAGACAGGTCCGGCGGCGCGGCGGGCGGGTGCGTTGGTGCCGTCGCCGTTTCCAGCCGGGGCGCGGCCCGCAACGCGATCTCGCCGGCATCGTCTCGCATCTCGGGCGGGGGACCGGGGCCGAGATGCCCGCCGGGCCGAGGCTTGCGTGCACGTCGGGAAGGTGCCATTCGTGGCTGCCTTCCCGCCCGGTATCTCTGACGCTCAGATCTCGTCCCGGCTCACCTTCGCCATGATCGCGGCGGCGCCCGCGATCACGATGGCGTCCTCGACCAGCCCCGTGGAGGTCTGGCCGTGATCCTCCATCGCGGTGATGCGGGCGTACCAGCCGGGGTAGGACGCGGCCACCGCGGTCGTCGCGCCGATCGCGGCGCCCTTCCAGAACGCGCCGCGCGGGGCGAGCGAGCCGCAGGCGAAGCCGGCCATGATCATCCGCGCGGCAAGGCCGAGCGGCACGATCCGGTCGGGTGCGCTTTTCATCTTGTCGCCGCCGAGTTCCGCCAGCGCCAGCGCGACCGCGCCGGTGGCGATCGCGGGGTTGCGGAGGAAATCGGGGGCGGCGCGGTCGCGGGGCAGGTGGCCGCCGGCGGCGGCGACCGCGACCGCGGCGAGCGGGGTCATCGAGCGCTGGCCCCCGACGAGGCCCATGAGGATCGAGGCGAGCATGGCGGTCTCCGCTGGTGGGTTCGGCAGGGGAACGCGCGCGGCGGGTGGTCGGGTTCCGCGCCGTCCGGCCCGGAGCGCCCCGCCAGCCGTCAGCGCGTCGCAGCCGCCAGCAGGCCATAGCCGTCAGGACGCCGCAGCCGCCAATGTGCCAGCCGCCAACGAACCGCCGCCGTCAGCAGGCCGCAGCCGCCAACGAGCCGCAGCCCTCAGCGCGCCGCGCGCGCAAGCCGCAGCATGTCGGCCATGAAGGGGCGGGCGCGGTCCTGCTCGCGCATTGCCGCGTACAGGCGCCGCGTCACCGGCGGGTCGCCCAGCGGCATCGCCGTGACGGCGGGGTTCGCCGCCTCGCGTTCCACCACCCAGTCGGGCAGCACCGCCACGCCGCGCCCCGACGCGATCAGCAGGATCGCCACGTCGGTCAGCTCGATCTCGCGGATCGCGGCGGGGCTGACCCCGGCGGGGTCGAGGAAATGGCTGAACACGTCGAGCCGCGCCCGGTCCATCGGATAGGTGATGAGCGTTTCCGGCGCGAGGTCGGCGGGCTCGGCATGGTCGCGCCCGGCAAGCGCGTGGCCGGCAGGCACGACCAGCATGGGGCGATAGTCGAACAGCTCCTCGAACACGACGCCGGGCAGGTCCTCGGGGTCGGACGACACCACCAGGTCCGCGTCGCCCCGGACCAGCGCCGGCAGGGCGGTGAAGGCGAGGCCCGCGCGGATGTCGATGTCCACCTGCGGCCAGGCGCGGCGGAACGCGTCGAGCGCGGGAAGAAGCCAGTTGAAGCAGGCGTGGCACTCGATCGCGATGTGCATCCGCCCGCCGCGGGTGGCTGCCGGGCCGCGGAACTCTGCCTCGACCGTCTCGACCTGCGGCAGCACCGCCTGCGCGAGCCGCAGGAGCCGCATGCCCGCGGGCGACAGCCGCAGGGGCCGCGACTGGCGCAGGAACAGCGGCACGCCCGCCTGCGCCTCGAGCGCGCGGATCTGGTGGGACAGCGCCGACTGGGTGATGTTGAGGACCTCGGCGGCGCGGCCCAGGCCGCCCTTGTCGTGGATCGCGCGAATCGTCCGCAGGTGGCGCAGTTCAAGGTGCATGAGCGGCGTTCATGATGGAGTTGCGCGATATGAATTTGTCTCACGGGGCTGCCCGTGGCACAAGGGTCGCCTGAAAGGAACCGCCATGCCCGCCACCGCTCTGCCCGCCAGCGCCATGCCCGCCAGCACCATGCCCGCAAGCGCCATGCCCGCCACCGCTCTGGCCGCCACCGCCATGCCCGCCGCACCCACCCGCCCCGCCGTCAGCTTCGAGTTCTTCCCGCCGAAATCGCTCGACCAGTCGTTCCGGCTGTGGGACACGGCGCGCGCGCTGGCGCCGCTGGGACCGGACTTCGTGTCGGTGACCTACGGCGCGGGGGGCACCACCCGGCAGCTGACGCACGAGGCGGTCGTGGCGCTGTCCAACCACTATCACCTGAACGTGGCAGCCCACCTCACCTGCGTCGATGCGACCCGCGAGGAGACGATGCAGATCGTCGAGGATTACGCGAGCGCCGGCGTGCAGGAGATCGTGGCCCTGCGCGGCGACGCGCCCCAGGGGCAGGCGCAGTTCACGCCGCATCCGCTGGGCTTCGCCGATTCGGTGGAACTGATCGAGGCGATCGCGGCGCGCGGCGGCTTCACCATCCGCTGCGGCGCCTATCCCGAACCCCACCCCGACAGCCCCGACGGCGCCGCCGACGTGGCGTGGCTGAAGCGCAAGGTGGACGCGGGCGCCACGTCGGCGATCACGCAGTTCTTCTTCGACGCCGACACGTTCTTCCGCTTCCGCGACGCCTGCGCGAAAGCCGGGATCGCCGCGCCGATCATCCCGGGCATCCTGCCCATCCAGTCGTGGACGGGCGCGAAACGCTTCGCGGCGCGCTGCGGCACCTCGGTCCCGCAATGGGCCGAGGACGCCTTCGTCGCCGCCGGCAAGGCGGGCGAGCGGGCGCTGGCGACCGATCTTGCGGCCGGGCTCTGCCGCACGCTGATCGAGGGCGGCGTGGACCGGCTGCACTTCTACACGCTGAACCGGCCCGACCTCGTGGCCGATGTCTGCGCCGCGATCGGGGTCCGGGCGCCGGACGGGGCCGAGCAGGCGGTCGCCTGACCGGAGCGCGTCGAAGCGCCCGGCGGTGACGGCGCAGGCCCGGCCGCCGGCGACATCGCCGCCGACAGACGCAGCCCCGCGCCGGTCCGTCAGCTGCGGTGGATGCCGGTCCTCGCGGCGGCGGTCACGTTCTCAGTCGAAGCCCATCACCGTCAGCTGGCGCAGCTCGCCGAAGCCGTTGAAGCGGGTGTTGGTCACGACCGAATAGGCGCCCGCCCCGTGGAAGATGACGTAGTCACCTTCCTGGATGTCGTCGGGCAGCGACAATTCGCCCGGCAGCCGGTCCACCGAATCGCAGGTCGGGCCGAACACGACGCGGCCGTGGCCGTTCTCGCCGCGCAGCTTGCCCTCGGGCGTCAGCACCTCGAGCCGGTCGAGGTTGCCGATCACCGGAAGCTCGTTCATGCCGCCATAGACGCCGTCGTTCAGGAACACGCTCGTTCCGTCGCGGACCGCCTTGACGCGGGTGATGATGGCAAAGGCGTCGGCGCACAGCGCGCGCCCCGGCTCGCACACCAGGTCCGGGGCGTCGTCGCCGAAGGCTTCCTTCGCCGTGCGGCCGATCAGGTCGAAGATCGCGGGCAGGTCGGGTTCGACACCGTGGACGCGCCAGGACGGGAAGCCGCCGCCGACGTTCAGGCGCCTGGGGCGCACGCCCGCCATGTCCGCGATCTCGGCCGCGGTGCGGATGTACTGCTCCCACGCGGCCGGGTCGGTGCACTGGGTGCCGGGGTGGAACGTCAGCGAGGCGATGTAGCCTTTCCCCGCCACCTGCCGCAGCAGGTCGGCCGCGAGGTCCGGCGAGGCGCCGAACTTGGACCCGAAGTCATAGGCCGCGCCCAGCACCGGCAGCTTGAAGCGGGGCGAGATCTCGCAGTTCTCCGCCGGCACCTGCTCGAACAGCTTCTGAAGCTCGGTGTTGCTGTCGACCGACCACGCCTTGATCCCGGCCTTCACCGCGTGCGCGATCTCGGACCTGGACCGGACCGGGTTGTGGTAGTGCCGCGCCGCGGTCGGGTCCATGCGGCCGATCAGGTCGATCTCGTAGGGGGAGGCCACGTCGAAGCCCTTGATCCCGGCGGCGACGAGGTTCTGGATCACCGCCTCGTCCGGGTTCGACTTGACCGCATAGGTCACGAGGCCGGGAAAGCCGGCGAGGAACTGCTTCGCGCGCGCCTGCAGGATCGTGGGGGCGAACACCATGACCGGGTTTTCCGGCGCCAGCGCGCGAACGATCTCGGCGGGGTTTTCCCAGACGGTCTTCGCCTGATGGCCTTCGGTCAGTCCCATGCGTGGTCTTCCTTTGCGGGTGATCGGGTCCGGCTTGTCCGGGCGGTGCCGCGCGTCTGCCGCGGCGCTGCTGCGGGGTTCTTGGTCCAACGCAGGACCGCGCATATGGGATGCAGTCACAGCGATGGAAAGGGTGGAAATGCGCGGGCGCGGCGTTATTCTGCCGAGGGCGGCGGCAGATTGCCCGGCTGCGCGCCGAGTGCGGAAGGGGGGACGCCGCAGGATGACCGGAATGGACGATCTGGACCGCAGCATCATCGGCCAGCTGTCGCAGGATGCGCGCATGTCGGTGGCGGTCCTCGCGCGGCGGCTGAAGGTCGCGCGGTCCACCGTGCAGGCCCGGCTCGAGCGGCTGGAGACGACGGGCGCGATCGCCGGCTACACGCTTCGCGTGGGCGAGGCGGCGCGCCAGGGCCGTATCCGCGCGACGTGCCTGCTGACGATCGAGCCGCGGGCCCAGCCCTCCATCGTCTCGCGCCTGCGCGCCATGCCGGCGGTGGAGCGGGTCCATACCACCAGCGGCCGGGTGGACCTGCTGATCCAGCTGGGCTGCGCGTCCACCACGGAACTCGACGGCGCACTGGACGCGATCGGCGCGCTGCCCGGGGTGCGGACCTCGGAAAGCCTGGTGCATCTGGCCACCCGCTTCGACAGGGCGGTCTGAGGTCCGGCGCAGCGCCCCGTGGGCGCAAGCCTCACCGGTGGCGCGATCATGACCGCGATCATGCCCACGGATGCAGCGCCGCCGAACTCAGTCTCGGTGCGTCCGCCGCGACCGGCATGACGCGGCCCTGAAGATGGCCTGCCCGCGACCGGGCAGGGGGCGTCCGGCAGGGTCAGCGGCGCGGGTTCAGCCCGCCGCTTCGCCCGCGAACGCGCGCTCCAGCGCGGCGATGTCCAGCTTGATCATCCCCAGCATCGCCTGGGCCGCGCGGCGGGCGGCGGCGCGGTCGGGGCTGCGCATCATCTCGTTCAGGCGCCGCGGCGTGATCTGCCAGCAGACGCCGTAGCGGTCGCGCAGCCAGCCGCATTGCTCGGCCCCGCCGCCCTCGACCAGCGCGTCCCACAGGCGGTCGATCTCGTCCTGCGTGTCGCATTCGATCATCAGCGATATGGCGTGGTTGAAGGGTTCCAGCGGACCCGCCGACATCGCCCCGACGCGCTGGCCCGCGATGGTGAAATCCACCACCGTGACGCTGCCCTCGGGGCCGGACGGCGTGTCGGCGGGCATCGCCGTGACGTGGTCGATGCGACTGTCGGGAATGATCGAGACGTAGAAGCGCGCGGCCTCCTCGGCCTCGTCGGTGTACCACATCTGCGGGATCAGGCGGGTGGTCATGCCGGTTCTCCTTCGATTCGCGCCGGGTCGGGCGCGGCATTTGTCGGGGTATCGGTCGGCGCATCGGTCGGCGCATCGGTCGGGGGGCGTTCCAGGCGGAAGAGGTCCACGAACCCCTGTCCCCGCGCAGGATCGCCCGTGAAGGACACCCGGCCATCCGCCGCCGAGCGGGCGAGGGGCGCGGGCCCGTAGATCACGACCGCCATGTCGTTGGGGGCGCCCGCGAAGACCATCTCGCCGTCCGGCGCGTCGCTGCGGCGGATCCGCAGCCGCCCCGAGCACGCGGTGAGCGCGAAGATCTCGCCGCCCAGGTCGAAGCCGGCCGTGAAGCGGCCCGGTTGCGGGCGGATCATCGATTCCATCGACAGCACCAGCGCGGTCGGGCTGATCGGCAGGGTGTGGTCGTGCCCCGGCATCCCCGCGCCCCAGCGGCAGAGCGCCAGCAGGATCGGGCGCAGCGCGGCGCCATGCGGGGTCAGGTCATAGGCCGGCGCGCTTGCCGGCGCGGGCAGGGCGCGGCGGGCGACGATCCCGGCGGCCTCCAGCTCCTCCAGCCGCCGCGTCAGGATGTTGCTGGCCACGCCCGGCACGCCCGCGCGGATCGCGCCGAAGCGTTTGGGCCCCAGCATCAGCTCGCGGATGACCAGAAGCGCCCAGCGGTCGCCGATGACGTCGAGCGCGTGGGCGGCGATGCAGCCTTCGCCATAGGACCTGCGGGTTTCTGCCAAGCGGAGCCTCCTTTCTGGCCTAATGTAACTTTCCAGTTGCTTTTCGCAACCAAGACCGGCAGCCTGAGTCCTATCGAGGCTGCTGCAACCACATTCAAGGGACGCATCATGACCTACTTCACCGGATCGGTGACCCCTGTGCCGAAAGAGAACAGGGACGGCTATCTGCAGAGCCTGCGGCGCACCTGGCCGCTGATGCAGGCGCGCGGCGCCCTCCGCATGGTCGAGACGTGGAGCGAGGACGTCCAGCCCGGCAAGCGCACCGACTTCCTGCGCGCCGTGCAGGCGCAGGACGGCGAGGCGGTCGGCTTCGCCTGGATCGAGTGGCCCGACAAGGCGACCTCGGACGCGGCCTGGGCCGACATCATGCAGAACCCCGACGAGATGTCGCAGGCAATGGGACAGGCGACGTTCGACGGCAGGCGGATGATCTTCGGCGGCTTCCAGTCGTTCATCACCGACGGCACCGACAGGGGCGGCTACTATACCGGCTTCCTCACCCCGGTGCCCGAGGGCAACAAGGAAGCGTTCGGCAGGATGGCGAAGTCGGCGTGGGAGGAGGAGTTCCAGCCCCGCGGCTGCCTGGGCAACTACGAAAGCTGGGGCGACGACGTGCCGCGCGGCAAGCTGACCGACATGTACCGCGCGGTCGATGCCAGGGACGGCGAGGTGGTCGTCATGTCGTGGTCGGCCTGGCCCGACCGCGCCACCGCCGAGGAGGCATGGCGCGGGATGGCGGCCGGCATGGAGGCGGGGCAGGACATGCCCGACATGCCTTTCGACGGAAAGCGCATGATCTGGGCAGGGTTCGAGCCGCTGTTCGACAGCGAAACCGACGGGCGCGACGCGACCCCCGCCGCGACCCGTGCCGCGACCCCTGCCGCCACACACGACCCCAGCGGTCGGGGCTGATCTTGTCCTTCGCGCCCTATCTGTCGTTTCAGGGCAACGCCGCGGAGGCGTTCGCGACCTATGCCTCGATCTTCGGCGGCACGCCGCAAGTGATGACGTTCTCGGAGGTGCCGGACGGGGGGCCCCCGGGCCTGCCGGACGCGCAGCGGGACTGGGCGATCCACGTCTCTCTGCAGACGGACGAGGACGGGCTGCTGATGGCGTCGGACATGCCGCCGCAGTTCGGGGGCGTGCCGCAGGCCGGGGTTTGGGTCTCGGTGACGCGCCCGGACGAGGCGGCGGCGCGCGCGCTCTACCAGCGCCTCGCCGAGGCGGGGGAGGAAACGATGCCGTTCGGCCCGACCTTCTTCGCCAGCGGCTACGGCATGTGCCGCGACCGCTTCGGCACGCACTGGATGGTCAGCGTCGGCTGACCGCCCCTCCGTTCCAGGGGCAGCCGGTCGCGGCCGCCCCATTCAGGGAGCGAAGGCTCGACGATGGACGCCGCGTTCATGCCGGTTAGATAGAGGTGCCGGGGTCGCCCGCACCGCCGTCGCCCACGACCGGCAGGGTGCGAGTTCGCCGTGGTTGGCGCCGGGCGCCGAGCCCCGCCCCCCGCATCATCGAAAGGAAGCACTGCCATGGCACTCGTCCTTTACGGCCACCCGCTTTCGTCCTTTACCCACAAGGTGCTCGTGGCCTTCTACGACCTCGGCACCCCGTTCGAGTTCCGGCTACTCGACCCCACGCAGGCGGGCGACCGTGACCTGATCGCCGGGCTGACCCCGCTGGGCAAGTTCCCGGCGCTCCGCGACGCGGACGCGGACGTGACGGTGGCGGAATCCTCGGTCATCATCGGCTACCTCGACGCGCTCGCGGGCGGGGGGCGGCTTGTGCCGCGGGACGCCGCGGCGGCGCGCGACGTCATGGCCTGGGACCGCGTCTTCGACATGCACGTGCAGGGGCCGATGCAGTCCATCGTCGATGCGCGGCTGTTCATGGACAAGGCGGCAGAGCCGGGCGTCACGGCCCACGCGCGCGGCCAGCTGGACCGGGCCTACAGCGCGATCGAGGTGCGGCTTCAGGCCACGGGGGACGACTGGATCGCGGGCGACTTCAGCATGGCCGACTGCGCCGCGCTGCCCGCGCTGTTCTACGCGGGCATCCTGCACCCCTTTGCGGACCACCCCCGGCTTTCCGCCTGGTTCGAGCGCCTGATCGCCCGGCCCTCGGCGGCCCGGGTGCTGGACGAGGCGCGGCCGTGGTTCGACCTGTTCCCGTTCCGCGACATGCTGCCCGCGCGGTTCCTGTGATCCATCCCCGAAGCCCTTCCCCGAAGCCGATAACCGAGGCGGAGCGATCCCATGCTGACCATCACCACCTACGACTGGGTGCCCGAGTTCCCGCGCGGCTACGTCCGCGACATCCGCGCGCGCTGGGCCTGCGAGGAGGCGGGGCTGCCCTACGCCATCGACACCGTGCCGCTGATGCCCAGGTCCGACGAACATTTCGCGCGCCAGCCCTTCGGGCAGGTGCCGATGCTGGCCGACGGCGACGTGACGCTGTTCGAAAGCGGCGCGATCCTGCTGCATCTGGGCGACAAGTCCGAAACGCTGATGCCGCGCGATCCGAAGGGCCGGGCCGAGGTGCTGCAATGGACCCTGTCGGCGCTGAACTCGCTCGAGATGTGGACGATGCCGTGGCAGATGGCCAAGGTCTTCCGCAAGGACGAGACGGCCGCGCGCGAGGCGGGCAGGATCATGCACCAGCGCCTCGGCCAGCTTGAAACGGCGATGGCGGGGCGCGAGTTCATCGCCGCCGGGCGGTTTTCCATCGCGGACATCCTGGTGGCGGACGTGCTGCGGATCGTGCGCGACGAAGGCGGGCTGGACGAGCATCCGGGGCTCATGGCCTATCTGGACCGCATGCTCGCACGCCCCGCGTTCAGGAAGGTCCACCAGGAACAGGTGGCGCAGTTCGAAGCCGCGACCCCGCCGAAGGACGCCGACAGGTTGCGGCCCGGCGCGGACGGCGTCGAGAAGACGGATGAACAGGACGCGGCGACATGAGCGGCCGCGTCTGCGCGCAGGTCGTCTGCGCGGACCTCGACCGCAGCGTCGGCTGTTCACGCGCGTCTTCGACCATCGCCCGATGAACGGGTGGCCGAACCGGACGCGGGCGGCAGGTTGCAACCGTTCCGCGAGGCCGCGCGGGCCCACCACCCGACGCCCACGCTGAACGTGAACGATCAGCGCGCGCAGCCGCGCGGCGTGACGGGGCGGAGCCGAGACCGGGCACGGTGGAACCCGTGCCCCGCCGCGCCCCTCGCCCGGCTGTCCGGTCCGCGCGGCAGGCGGATCGTGCCGGCGCAGCCCGGCCGCGTCCGACCGCGGGACCCGCCGCCCCCTTGGCCCACCCCCCGCAGCCGGTTAAGTGGGGGGCGACGCCCAAGGGATGACGCAGATGAGCATGGACAAGACCTTCGACGCCGCCTCGGCCGAGGCGCGGATCGCCGCCGCGTGGGAGGCTGCGGACGCATTCGCCGCCGGCGCCAACGCCCGCGCCGGCGCGCCCGCGTTCTCGATCGTGATCCCGCCGCCGAACGTCACGGGCTCGCTGCATATCGGCCACGCGCTCAACAACACGCTGCAAGACATCCTGGTGCGCTGGCACCGGATGCAGGGGCACGACGTGCTGTGGCAGCCGGGGCAGGACCATGCGGGCATCGCCACGCAGATGGTCGTGGAACGCAAGCTGGCGGCCGAGGGCAAGCCGCCCCGCCGCGAATGGGACCGCAAGGATTTCACCGACGAGATCTGGAAGTGGAAGCAGGAATCCGGCGGCACCATCATGGGGCAGCTGAAGCGGCTGGGCGCCTCGCTCGACTGGTCGCGCAACGCCTTCACCATGTCGGGCGCGCCCGGATCGCCCCCGGGCGAGGAGGGCAACTTCCACGACGCCGTGATCCGCGTCTTCGTGGACATGTACGACAAGGGCCTGATCTACCGCGGCAAGCGGCTGGTGAACTGGGACCCGCATTTCGAGACCGCGATCTCGGACCTGGAGGTCGAGAACCGCGAGGTTCCCGGTCACATGTGGCACTTCAAGTATCCGCTCGCGGTCAATCCCGATACCGGCGAGCGCGAGACCTACGACTACGTCGAACGCGACGCCGACGGGAACGTCACCCTGCGCGAGACGCGGGACTACATCTCGATCGCGACCACCCGGCCGGAAACGATGCTGGGCGACGGCGCGGTGGCGGTGCATCCCTCGGACGCGCGCTACGCGCCCATCGTCGGCAAGCTATGCGAGATCCCGGTCGGCCCGAAGGAACACCGCCGCCTGATCCCCATCATCGCCGACGAATACCCCGACCCGGACTTCGGGTCCGGCGCGGTCAAGATCACCGGCGCGCACGACTTCAACGACTACGGCGTCGCCCAGCGCAACGGGATCCCGCTGTACACGCTGCTGGACAGCAAGGGCGCGATGCGCTCGGACGGGCTGTCCTCCGAGGAAAGCGCGCGCCTTGCAGGCGAGATCGCCCGCGGCGAGCGCGAGCCCGGCGACGTGGGCCAGATCAACCTGGTCCCCGACGACATGCGCGGCCTCGACCGCTACGAGGCGAGGAAGCGCGTCGTCGCCGACATCACCGCCGAGCGGCTGGCGGTGACGTATCTCCACAAGGAAATCGACAGGGAAACCGGCGCCGAGCACCTGGAACTGCGCCCGCTGGTGGACGCCAAGCCGATCATGCAGCCCTTCGGCGACCGCTCGGGCGTGGTGATCGAGCCGATGCTGACCGACCAGTGGTTCGTGGACACCCCGAAAATCGTCCAGCCCGCCATCGACGCGGTGCGCGACGGCCGCACCCGGATCATGCCCGAGCAGCACGAGAAGGTCTATTTCCACTGGCTCGAGAACATCGAGCCCTGGACGATCTCGCGCCAGCTGTGGTGGGGGCACCAGATCCCGGTGTGGTATGACGAGGACGGCAACCAGTTCTGTGCCGTCTCCGAAGCCGAGGCGCAGGCGCTGGCGCCCGGACGGACGCTCACCCGCGATCCCGACGTCCTCGACACCTGGTTCTCGTCGGGCCTCTGGCCCATAGGCACCCTCGGCTGGCCCGAGGACACGCCGGAACTGCGCCGCTACTTCCCGACCGACACGCTGGTGACCGGCTTCGACATCATCTTCTTCTGGGTCGCCCGGATGATGATGATGCAGCTGGCCGTGGTGGGCGAGGTGCCGTTCCGGAACGTCTATGTCCACGGCCTCGTCCGCGACGAGAAGGGCGCGAAGATGTCGAAGTCCAAGGGCAACGTCATCGACCCGCTGGACCTCATCGACCAGTTCGGCGCCGACCCCCTGCGCTTCACGCTGACCAGCATGGCCGCGATGGGGCGCGACCCGAAGCTGGGGCCGAAGCACGTCGAGGCGAACCGCAACTTCGTCACCAAGATCTGGAACGCGACCCGGTTCGCCGAGATGAACGGGGTATTCGCGGCTCCCGCCCCCGGGCAGGCAGGGGTCCGGCCGCAGCCGCAGCACACCGTGAACCGCTGGATCATGGGCGAGACGGCGCGCGCCCGCCTCGCGCTGGACGAGGCGCTGGCTGCATACCGCTTCAACGACGCGGCGCAGGGGATGTACGGCTTCGTCTGGGGCAAGCTCTGCGACTGGTATGTCGAGTTCGCGAAGCCCCTGTTCGACGGCGAGCATGCCGGGGAAACCCGCGCCACGATGGCCTGGGTCATCGAGCAGGCGATCACGATGCTGCACCCGATCATGCCCTTCGTCACCGAGGAGATCTGGGCGCTCACCGGCGAGCGGGACAAGATGCTCGTCCACGGCGACTGGCCCGGATACGGGGCGGAGCTGATCGACGAGCACGCCGACCGGCAGATGAATTGGGTGATCGGCCTGATCGAGGGCGTCCGTTCGGCCCGCGCGCAGATGGGCGTGCCGGCGGGGGCGAAGCTGGACTTGGTCGTGGTGCAGGCGGACGACGCGGCCCGCGCGGCGCTGGCCGCGAACGGCCCGCTGGTCGAGCGGCTGGCGCGGGTGAACCCCGCGCGCGACGGCGAGGCAGGGCGCGGCATGATCTCGGTCGCGGCGCCCGGCGCATCCTTCGCGCTGCCGATCGGCGACGTGATCGACGCGGCGGCCGAGACGACGCGGCTGGAAAAGGCGCTGGCCAGGACCGAAAAGGACGCCTCCGGGTTGCGGGGGCGGCTGTCCAACCCCAAGTTCGCCCGGAACGCCGATCCCGAGGTGATCGAGGAGACGCGCGCCAAGCTGGCCGAGCTGGACGAGGATGCCGCCCGCACCCGGGGCGCGCTGGAGCAGTTGCGGTCGCTCTGAAAGGGGACGCATGCACTGGTTCGAACGCATCGCGCTGCGGCGCATCGACGACGCCGCCGCCAACGGCCAGCTGCGCGGCCTCAAGGGCGAGGGCAAGCCCCTCGACCCCGTGCGCCTGCGCGAATCGGCCGACGACGTGCTGCACCGGATGATGGCCGACGGCGGCTTCCTTCCGCCCGAGATCCAGCTGGCCAAGGACGTGGCCGCCAAGCGCGCCGTGCTGGACCAGATCGAGGACGAGGGCGAGCGGACGAAGCTGCGCAAGCAGATCGCGCTGATGGAGCTGAAGCGCGCGATGGCTGCCGAGCAGCGCAGCCGGTCCATGCGGGGCTGACGCGCGCACTTGCCGGCGCCGCGCCTGCCCGCCATCGTGGCAGAGACGTCTGTGCCGAAGGATGCGCCGATGAAAACCCTGCTTCTCGCCTGCCTGGCCCTGCTTGCCGCCACGCAGGCCCACGCGCGTCCCGTGTCCTGTTCCCTCGACGTCGCCGGCCGCGCGGTGTTCGCGGGCGGCGACTGCGACTTCAGCGCACACGGCAGGGACGGCAGCTTCCAGCTGACCGCGCCTCGGGGCGACTATTTCGTCCAGGTGAACATGGACGCGCCCGGCGTGGCCAAGGGCTACTGGAACGGGTGGGGCCGGGGCAGCCACGCGCATGACGACCTCGGCACCCTGACCCGCGACAGGGCAGACCCGGCCTGCTGGTCGAACGACGCCGCGCGGGTCTGCGCGCGGTAGCGGGCCCGGCGGCCCCGGTCAGCCCAGCCGGAACCCGTCGGGGATCCGGTCCTCGCCCGTCAGGACCAGGTCGGCCATGATGGCGCCGATCGCGGGTGCCATGCCGAAGCCGATCTTGAACCCGCCATTCGCGACGAAATGGCCGGGCCGCCCGGGCCAGCCGCCCAGCAGCGGCGCGCGGCTTTGCGCGCGCGGCCGCACCCCGGCCCAGCGGTCGATCACGGGGGCGTCCGCCAGCGCCGGGCAGATGTCCCGCGCCCGCGCGACCAGCGCGTCCAGCTGCGCGTCGGTGGCGCAGCCGTCCGCGAAGTCCCGCTCGGACGTGGAGCCGATGGCGACCGTGCCGTCCCCGTGCGGGACGATGTGCAGCCCGCCCGCGAAGACCTGCGCCGCCCCTGGCGCGGCAAGCGGGACGAGCGCCGCCTGCCCCTTGACGCCGTTGCCGACCGCCCGCCCCAGGTCGCGCGACAGGTCGGCAAGCCCCGGCGCGCCCGTCGCCCAGATCACCGGGCCGCCCGGCGCATCGGGCGACTGCGGCCCCGCGTCCTCCTCGACCGATCCGCCCGCGGCGCGGATCGCAGCGGCCAGCGCCGCGCAGGCCGCGCGCGGCGCGATCCGCGCGGCCAGGCTGTCGTGCAGGTAAAGGCCTTTCGGGGCGGGGCAGGGCAGGGCGCCGGGATCGTCCGTCACGGCCATCGCGAACGGCGCGGGCCAGTTCCGCGCCGCCGCCTCGACCCGCATCCGCGCCGCCGCCACCTGCGCGTCGTCGCCGAGCGGCTGCACCCGTCCCGTGCGCGCGTAGCCCGGATCGACGCCGCCCGCCGCGCGCACCCCGGCCCACCAGCCCTCGGCCGCGACCAGCGCGTCCAGTTGCACCTGCTTCTTGGCGTTCCAGTTCTCGGGCGCGTGCGGGGCGAGCGCGCCCACGGTGCCGCTGCTGGACCCCGCGCCGACGCGGGCCGCCTCGATCACCCGCACCGCCGCGCCGCGCCGCGCGAGTTCCCAGGCGCAGGCCAGCCCGACGACACCCGCGCCCACCACCATGATGTGTCTTGCCATCGCCCCCGGCCCGGTCCAGTCAGCCGGCGAAGGGATAGCTGCCATGACCGACGAGGACCAGAGCGGGCCGGACGCCGCAATCGACTGGCGCGACGGCGGCGTCCCCGTCTCGCGCCGCTTCGACGATCCCTATTTCAGCCTCGCCGGCGGCCTCGCGGAAACCCGCCACGTCTTCCTTGCGGGCAACGACCTGCCCGCGCGGCTCACCCCCGGCTTCCACGTCGCAGAGACCGGCTTCGGCACCGGCCTGAACCTGCTCGCGCTGGCGCAGGTCGCGGCGGTCCCCGTCCGCTTCACCAGCTTCGAGGCCTTCCCGCTGACCATCCCCGAGCTGAAGCGCGCCCACGCCGCCTTTCCCGAACTGGCCGACCTCGCCGCCGTTCTGCGCGCCGGCTGGCCCGGCCCCCTGCGGGTGGGGCTGGTCGAGGCGCGGATCATCCTCGGCGACGCCCGCGCGACGCTGCCGCGGTGGCGGGGCCGGGCGGACGCATGGTTCCTCGACGGCTTTTCCCCCGCGAGGAACCCCGAGCTGTGGTCGGACGACCTGATGGCCGAGGTCGCGGCCCACACCGCGCCGGGCGGCAGCTTCGCGACCTACACCGCCGCGGGCCACGTGCGCCGGGCGCTGGCGGGGGCGGGCTTCGCGGTCGAACGCGCGCCGGGCTTCGCGGGCAAGCGCCACATGAGCCGCGGCCGGCTTGCCCCCTAGCGGCTGACCGGCGGAATCCGCGTCGGCGCGTAGTCCACGGGCCGGTGCGGGGGCTTGCCGTCGGTCGCGCGCCAGAATGCGGGCCCGCCCCGGCGCAGGAACACCGGCAGCGCCAGCACCACGCCCGCCGCGAAGCCCCCGGCATGGGCCCAGTAGGCGACCCCCGATTCGCCCCCCATCATCGAGTAGCCCGACACGAGCTGCAGCGCGAACCAGACTCCCAGCATTACCCAGGCGGGGATCGTGAAGATCTTGAAGAAGATGATGATGATCAGAACGACGTCCACCCGCGCCTTGGGGAACATCAGCAGATAGGCCCCCATCACCGCCGCGATCGCGCCCGACGCCCCCACCATCGGGATCCCCGACCCGATGTCGGCGAACATCTGGAACCCCGCCGCGGCCAGCCCGCCCAGCAGGTAGAAGACGAGAAAGCCGGCGTGGCCCATCTGCTCTTCCAGGTTGTCGCCGAAGATCCACAGGAACAGCATGTTCCCGCCCAGGTGCAGCAGCCCCGCGTGCAGGAACATGTGGGTGAGAAGCCCCCAGACGTTGTAGCCGTTCGCCACCGCCACCGGGTAGAGCGCGAGGTTTTCCCACAGCCCCACCATCCCCCCGAGCCACGGCGCGGTCACGAGGAACATCACGACGTTGATCGCGATCAGCACCTGGGTGACGACCGGCCTTGTGCTGGACGGGTTGTGGTCGCGGATCGGAAACATCGGCGGGCGGCCTCGCATGGGACGGACGGCGCGCCCGCCGGGACCAACGCCGCGCAGGTCGCGCAGGTTGCGCGGTCCGCGCGCGATGACGACTGACAGCCCGCGCGCGAGGGGTTAGAACTTGCCCGTGCCGCGCCGGACGCGCGGGAGAGGGGATGCACCATGACCACGATGACCGACCGCAGGAACGCCGCCATCTCGCGCGGGGTGGGGATGACGACGCAAGTCTATGCCGAGCGCGCCGAGAACGCCGAGATCTGGGACCGGGACGGCCGCCGCTACATCGACTTCGCCGCCGGCATCGCGGTCGTGAACACCGGCCACCGGCACCCCCGGGTGGTGCAGGCGGTCAAGGACCAGCTCGACCGCTTCACCCACACCTGCCACCAGGTCGTGCCTTATGAAAACTACGTGGCGCTGGCCGAGCGGCTGAACGACCTCGTGCCGGGCGATTTCGAGAAGAAGACGATCTTCGCCACCACCGGCGCCGAGGCGGTGGAGAACGCGGTCAAGATCGCCCGCAACTACACCGGCCGCAACGGCGTGATCGCCTTCGCGGGCGGCTTCCACGGCCGCACCTTCATGGGCATGACGCTGACCGGCAAGGTCCAGCCCTACAAGGCGGGGTTCGGGGCGATGATGCCCGACGTCTGGCACCTGCCGTTCCCCAACGACCTGCACGGCGTCACGCAGGACGACGCGATGATCGCGCTGGACCGGCTGTTCAAGGCCGACGTGGACCCGGCCCGCATCGCCGCGATCATCGTCGAGCCGGTGCAGGGCGAGGGCGGGTTCTACCCGGTGCCCGCGGGTTTCATGGCGCGCCTGCGCGAGGTCTGCGACCGGCACGGGACGGTGCTGATCGCGGACGAGGTGCAGACGGGCTTCGCCCGCACCGGCCGCATGTTCGCGATGGAACTGCACGGCGTCGCGGCCGACCTGACGACGATGGCCAAGGGCCTTGGCGGGGGGCTGCCGATCTCGGCCGTGACGGGCCGGGCTGAGATGATGGACGCGCCGCCCCCCGGCGGCCTGGGCGGCACCTACGCCGGCAACCCGCTGGGCGTGGCCGCGGCGCTGGCCGTCCTGGACGTGATCCGGGACGAGGGGCTGGTGGACCGCGCCGAGCGGCTGGGCCAGCGGCTGAAGCAGCGGCTTTCCTCGGTCCGCGACGACGTGCCCGAGATCGCGGACATCCGCGGCCCCGGCCTGATGAACGCGGTGGAGTTCGCCACCTCCGGCAAGCCCAGCCCCGAGTTCACCAACAAGGTCCGGGAAGAGGCGCTGTCGCGCGGCCTGATCCTGCTGACCTGCGGCGTCCACGGCAACGTGATCCGCTTCCTGCCGCCGCTGACGGTGCCGGACGCGGTCTTCGACGAGGCGCTGGGGATCATCGAGGACGCGATCCGCGCAGCCCGAGGCCCCGGCGGGACGCAGGCCAGGGCGGACGGGAACCTGCCTCCCGAAAAGATCGGCTCCTGATCCCTCGGGGCCAGCGCCGCCGAGGGCGTCCGCCTCCCGCGGCGGCTGCGCCGCCTTCCCCCCGAGGATAGGTCCGGCCGCCCGAGGAAGCGGTCAACCTGTCCTCAAACTTCGTTTGAAGGAAGGGCCGGGCGGCAGAGGCGGGCACGCCGGGTGACGGTCCCGACCGAACGGCCGCCGTCCGTATCGGCGGGGGCATGCACGGCTCTCACGCTTCGGGCAGGCACAAATGCTCACGGGGGTGCATGACCCGCAGGCCCGCGGAACTCGGGGCCGGGCGGCAGACGAGGCGGCAGCCCTTGTGCCTGGCCCGGCGATTACCGGCTGCGTCGGGTCGTGAACCGGTCAGGCTGATCGGCCTTGGTGAGCGTTCGCGCAGCCCAGCCGTCGCGTCGGCCCGGCGCAGCGCAGCGCATCACGCCCGCGTGCATCGCGTCGCCCGCGGGTGCGTGTTCCGGGCGACTTATCGCGTGCCGTCGGGGACAAGGGGCGAACCCGTCCGCAACAAGGGTCGAACCGGACAGCCTCGCGGATCGCCGTCGCGCTGTCGGGCCTGCCCGCCTCGGCGACAGCCTGACCGCCTGCTCGGCCCCCGATCTCAGGCCGCCAGCCCGCGCGATCCCATCTCCAGGTACTTCTGCCGCCGCGCGCGGATCAGCTCGGCCGGCTTGCGGTCCTTCAGCTCGTCCAGCAGCCGCGCGATTTCCCGCCCGACCTCGTTCACGGCGTCGGCGGGGGCGCGCTGCGCGCCGCCCAGCGGCTCGGGGATGATCGCGTCGATCACGCCCAGCTTCTTGAGGTCCTGCGCGGTCAGCTTCAGCGCCTCGGCCGCCTCGCGCATCTTGTCGGCGTCCTTCCACAGGATCGAGGCGCAGCCTTCGGGCGAGATCACCGAGTAGATCGAGTGCTCCAGCATCGCCACCCGGTCCGCCGTGGCGAAGGCCACGGCGCCCCCCGACCCGCCCTCGCCGATGATGACGCTGACCAGCGGCACCCCGATCTGCAGGCATTTTTCCGTCGCGCGGGCGATCGCCTCGGACTGGCCGCGTTCCTCGGCGCCCTTGCCGGGGTAGGCGCCGGGGGTGTCCACCAGCGTGATCACCGGCAGGCGGAAGCGGTCGGCCATGTCCATCAGGCGGATCGCCTTGCGATAGCCCTCGGGGCGGGCCATGCCGAAGTTGCGGAAGATCCGCGACTTGGTGTCGTTGCCCTTTTCGTGCCCGATCACCACCACCGCCTGGTCGCGGAAGCGGGCGATCCCGCCCATCACCGCGTGGTCGTCGCCGAAGGTGCGGTCGCCCGCGAAGGGGGTCCATTCGGAAAACAGCGCGTCGATGTAGTCGCGGCAATGCGGGCGGTCGGGGTGGCGCGCGACCAGCGTCTTGCGCCACGGATCCAGCGACCTGTAGAGGTCGCGCAGCATGTCCGCCGACTTCCTGTCCAGCGCGGCGGCTTCCTTTTCCAGGTCCACGCCCTCGCCCTTGCGGGCAAGCGCGCGCAGTTCCTCGGCCTTGCCCTCAAGGTCGGAAAGCGGCTTCTCGAACTCGAGATAGGTCATGTCGGGCGCGCCTTTCGCTGTTCGCGGCCCTATATGCGGGGCGCGCGGGCGGATTGCAACGAAGCCCGGGGGGAAGGCCGCGGGCTTGTCAGGTGGCGGCCGGCGGCCGACCGGGGATCTGCGAAGGACCGACAATCTGCCGCGCCCGAGCCCGCCGCGGCCCATGTTCCCCACCGACCTGCCGGCCCGGGGGCGCCTCCTACCAGCGCGACAGCGCGTCCTCGTCCGCGTCCTTCGCCGCCACCCAGCCGCCGGGGCCGTCCGCGCCGATCTCGCGCTTCCAGAACGGGGCGCGGGATTTCAGCCAGTCCATCAGGAAGTCGGCCCCGTCGAAGGCGGCGCGGCGGTGGGGGGCGGCGGTCGCGACCATCATGATCGGCGCGCCGAGCTCGATCCGGCCGAAGCGGTGGACGACCAGCACATCGGTGAGCGCGAAGCGCCGGGCCGCCGCCCGCGCGTGGTCCGACAGCGCGGCCTCGGTCATGCCGGGGTAGTGTTCCAGTTCCAGCGCGACCAGCCCGCCATCGCCGCGCACGAGGCCGGTGAAGGTCACGACCGCGCCCGCGCCCGCGCCGAAGCCCGACAGAAGCGCCGCGGCGTCGAAGGGGTCGGACTGGACGAGGACGCGCATCCCGCCCCTCAGCCCCCGGTCATCGGCGGGAAGAACGCGA
This sequence comes from Paracoccus aeridis, assembly GCF_004923205.2. Classification (GTDB taxonomy): domain Bacteria; phylum Pseudomonadota; class Alphaproteobacteria; order Rhodobacterales; family Rhodobacteraceae; genus Paracoccus; species Paracoccus aeridis. The sequence continues at coordinate 12,518 of NZ_SELD02000037.1, read as the reverse complement.
CCTCGCGCGCGCCCGCCAGGCTTGCATCCATGTCGGCCAGGCGCTGGTCCACGGCGACGCGCACCGCCGACAGGTCGGCCAGCGCCGCCGCGTGCCAGTCGTCGCGGGCGGCAAGCTCTGCCACGAGGTCGCGCACCGTTTCCGCGCGGCTTTCCACCCGTTCGCGGGGGACGCCGATGCGTTCGCGCAGCCAGGCGAAGTAAAGCACGTCGAGTGTCATCGGCGCCCCTTCAGCGGTCGCGCAGCCACGGCCGCGCCTTGTCGAAGTAGTCCCAGCCGGTGATCGCGGTCAGGATCGCGGCCGCCCATATCAGGATCATGCCGACCTGCGTCGCGAGGTCCGACCAGTCGTCGGACCACGGCAGCCGGGTCTCGCCCACCAGTGGCGGATGCCCGCTTTCGTAGAAGTCGAGCCCGGTGCCCAGGAACATGAAGGAAATCGCGACCATCTGCGCGGTCGTCTTCCACTTGGCGAGCCTGGTGACCGCGAGCTTGCCCGCGTCCGCGCCCAGGAACTCGCGCAGGCCGCTGACGAAGACCTCGCGGAACAGGATCACGGTCACGGGCAGGATCAGCCACGGGTTCATGCCGGAATAGCCGGTCATCACCACCAGCGCGATCACGACCATGGCCTTGTCCGCGATCGGGTCCATCGCCGCGCCGAACCGGCTTTCCTGCCCCCAGAGCCGGGCGATGTAGCCGTCGAACCAGTCGGTGACGGCGGCCAGAACGAACAGCGCCAGCGCCGCGAAGTCCGCGAAGGGGCGGCTGACGAACAGGAACATCAGCGGCACGCCCGGCGCGGCCAGAAGGCGGAGAATGGTCAGGGCGTTGGGCAGGTTCCATTTCATGCGGGCACGCTAGCGGGTTGGCGGGCCGACGGGAAGGGGCGGCCCGGTCACGCTGCCGGGAACCGGCGGCGGCCGCGGCTCACCTGGCCGGGCCGTCGCTGCCGAACAGCCCGGCAAGCCCGCGCGAGACGAGGTTCCCGACTTTCGGCCGCGGCTGCGCGACGAAGGGCATCGGCCGGCAGACCTCCATCGCGGCGACGCCGACGCGGGCGGTGAGCGCGCCGTTGACCACGCCCTCGCCGAAGCGGCGGCTGACCTTGGCCAAGACGCCGCCCCCCGCGACGGTGTGGATCAGGTCGTCGCCCGCCGCCACCGCGCCGGTCGCGACGAGGTGGGCGATGACCGTGCGGGCGAGCCGCCAGCCGCCGACCGCGCCCGCGCGGCCGCCGTAGATTTCCGCCATGCGCCGGATCATCCGCAGGTTCGCGGCCAGAGCCGCCGCCACGTCGGCCAGCGCCAGCGGGATCAGCGCGGTGGCGGCGGCGACGGTGCGGGCCGCCGCCTCGATTTCGCGCCGCGCCTGCTGGTCCAGGGGCGCGAGCAGTTCCGTTTCCGCCAGCGCCAGCACCGCCGCGGCGTCGAAGCTTTCGCCCCGGCGCTCGCGCAGGCGGGTGCGGCCCCATTCCAGTTCGGGCCGCCCGGCGTAAAGCGACAGGAGCCGGTCAACCGTCGTCTGCGCCGCGGCGAGGTCGTTCGAGGCGAGCGCCGCGGCCGACTGCCGCTGCACCGCGTCGATCCGGGCGAACCGCGCCCATGCCGCGTATTCGCGCACGCCGACCGCCAGCGCGGCCAGGGTGAAGGCGCCGAACAGCGCGACCCCGATCCAGCCCAGCACCGGGCTGCGCGCCATCAGCCGGTCGAAGAAATCCAGCGCCGCCATCGACAGCAGGAACGTCAGCAGCGCCGCCAGCGAGTTGAGGAAGAATTTCGTCACCGGCGAGGGACCGGCGCCGACGATCCGCGTGACCATCTGCATCGTGCGCGGCTGCGGCAGGGTGCCGACCGGCGTGCCGTCGTCGATCGGCGGCGCGTCGGCGGGCGAGGGCGCGCGGCTTTGCCCGCGCGGGGGGCGGGCGTGGCGGTTGTCGCGGCCCGCGCCCGGCGCGCGCTCGGGAAACACCGGCGGCTCGCCCTGCCCGCCGGTCGGCGGGGGCGGCGTCTGCGGATCGCCCGCGTCCTCGGTCGCGCGCGCTCCGGGGGGCGGCGCCCTCTCGCTCAGCACCGGGGCGGGGGGGCGGGGGCGCCCGGGCGCGGTGTCCGGGGTGGTGCCGTAGTCGATCAGGACCGGCCCGCGGCGGGGCGCGGGCGCGGGCGTCGGGGCGGGTGTGTCCGTCGGGTCAGCGGGCATCGCGCTTTCCCCTGTCGTTCGCGCGCGCGCTCACAGCCTGTCCCCGATCAGGAACTCGGCCGCGCGGTCCATGCGGATATGGGGCGGCCCGTCGCCGGGGCGCAGCGTGGCGGGGGCGGGGGCGAAGTTCATGATCGCGTAGTCGGCATCCAGCCAGCGGTCCGCGCCGCGGCGCGCCGGGTCGATCAGCGCGGCCGGGTTGTCGGGCAGCTCGCCCGGATAAAGCGCCGCCTCGCGCCCGTCCATCAGCGTGCCGCGCACCGCCGGAAGATCCTGGCCGCCCTGGTGGATCGTCTCCTCGGTCGTGGTGCGAAGGGCGGCGATCGCCATCGCCTCGGTCCGCGCGCCTTGGAAATCGGCGCGGTCGCGCGCCTCGCGCAGCATCGCGGTCAGGATGTTGGCGAGCCGCTGGTGCTGGACGTGGTGCAGGTGGTCGGCCTTGGTCGCGGCGAACAGGATCCGTTCCACCCGCCGCGTGCCCAGGATCTGCGCCAGCCATCCCGCCCGGCCCGGACGGAAGGCCGACAGGATGTCGGCCATGGCGCGGCGCATGTCCTCGACCGCCGGGGGGCCCGCGTGGATCGCGCCCAGCACGTCGGTCAGCACCACCTGCCGGTCGATCCGGGCGAAGTGGTCGCGGAAGAACGGGCGCACGACCTGCCCCTTGTAGGCGTCGAAGCGGCGCTGGAACTCTCGCCAGACCGGGCCGGGGCGGCCCTCGCCGGTCGTCTGGCCCGGCGGCAGCATCGGCGCGAAGGTGAGCGCGGGGGACCCTTCCAGCTCGCCGGGCAGCAGGAACCGGCCCGGCGTGCAGTCCGAGAAACCGGCCTCGCGCGAGGCGTGGAGGTGTGCGGTATAGGCCGCGGCGAGGCGCTGCGCCTCGGGCTCGGCGAAGGCACGCTGCGGGTCGGCGGCGGCGAGCGCGCGCATGAACTCGGCCGCGCCGGGGCGGCCCTGCATGCGGTCCAGCACCTCGGCCGACCACTCGGCGAAGGACTTGTCCATCAGCCGCAGGTCCAGCAGCCACTCGCCGGGGTAGTCCACGATGTCGAGGTGGATCGTCCGCATGCCGCGGAACGCGCTGGTCACGCCGCGCGGGCGGACGCGCAGCGACAGGCGCAGCTGGCTGACGTGGCGCGTGCCCTCGGGCCAGTGGGGGTCGGGGCCGGTCAGGGCGGACAGGTGGCGTTCGTAGTCGAAGCGGGGGACCGTGTCGTCGGGCTGGGGCTGCAGCCACGCGCCCTGGATGGTGCCGTCGGACGCCGCGCGGAGCGCGGGCATCCGGCCGCGGTCGAGGAGGTTCGCGACCAGCGAGGTGATGAACACCGTCTTGCCCGCGCGCGACAGCCCGGTGACGCCCAGCCGGACGACCGGATCGGCCAGCCCGAGCCCCCGCGCGATTCCTTCGGCAGCGTCACTCAGTCCCATTGAAACCCTTTGCCGGTGTTGGGCGCGCGCCGGTTGGAAAGGCCGCGCGTCAGGAGCCTGTAGAACGGGCGGCCGGGTGGCAAGGTTCCGATTGGGGCAGGGTGGCCCTGCAATGTGGGGACGGTCCTTCGATGTCCCCCCGGTCCGCCCGAAGCGGACCGGGACGCGCCCGCCCGCCCCATGGCGGGCGCGTTCGCGCCCACCCGGGCGTTCGCGTCCCTCCGGAGTGCTGGCTGCAAAGGACCGCACGGAAGCGGGCTTGTGGCCCGTTTCCTTCAGCAGAACCGCCCCGACAGTTCGTTTGCAGATCGTCAAGCGTGGCTCCTTCTCGGGTCCTTCGATATCCCCGCCGGTCCGCCCAAAGCGGACCGGGACGCGCCCGCCCGCCCGCCCGCAGGTGGGCGCGTTCGCGCCCATCCGGGCGGACACGTCCCTCCGGAGTGTCGGCTCACCCGGACTGCCCGGAAACGGGCTCGTGGCCCGTTTCCTTCAGCATGCCGGTCGGGCTCTCGTCGGGCCTATCTGCCGTTTACAGCCGTCGCCCTTCCGCGGTTCTTCTCCGCACCTTTCGTAGCGCTGGCGTCACGCAACCGCGCGAAAACGGCCCGTGGCCCGCTCCCATCAGCACCAGCGCCCGCCGCCGCTGGCGCCGGGCGCTCTTTCCGGGCAAACCGCAGGGCATGACCGACCCGGCTGCCCCCCTTCCCATCGACGAAGCGCTTCCCGGCCTGCGCCGCGCGGTCGCCGATCGCGGCTGCGCCGTCCTCGTCGCACCCCCGGGCGCCGGCAAGACCACGCGCGTCCCCCTTTCGCTTCTCGACCTGATCCCCGGCCGCATCGTCATGCTGGAGCCGCGCCGGCTCGCCGCCCGCGCCGCCGCCGCCCGCATGGCCGGGACGCTGGGCGAATCCCCCGGCGCCACCATCGGCTTCCGCGTCCGCGGCCAGTCCGTACCGGGCCGGCGGATCGAGGTCGTGACCGAAGCCATCCTCACCCGCATGATCCAGTCCGACCCGGACCTGCCCGGCGTCGGCTGCCTGATCTTCGACGAGTTCCACGAACGCAGCCTGAACGCCGACCTCGGCCTCGCCCTGGCGTGGGAATCGCGGGCCGCGCTGCGCCCCGATCTCGCCATCGTCGTCATGTCCGCGACGCTGGACGCCGAACCCGTCGCCGCGATGCTGGACGCCCCCGTCATCCGCTCCGAAGGGCGCGCCTTCGCGGTGGAGACCCGCTGGCTTCCCCGCCCCGCACCCGCCCGCGCGCCCCTGGTCCCGCAGGCCGCGCAGCTGATCGCCGAGGCCGAGGCCCAAACGCGCGAGAGCCCCGGCGGCACCATCCTCGCGTTCCTGCCGGGCGAGGGAGAGATCCGCCGCGTGGCCGCCATGCTGCCGGGGATGCTGGGCGGGGACGCCGAGATCGCGCCCCTTTTCGGCGCGATGGACCTTGCCGCGCAGGCGCGCGCGCTCGCCCCGCCCGGCCCGCGGCGGCGGATCGTGCTGGCCACGTCCATCGCGGAAACCTCGCTCACCATCCCCGGCGTGCGCGTGGTGGTGGACGCGGGCCGGGCGCGGCGGGCGCGGTTCGACCCGGGGTCGGGGATGACCCGGCTCGTCACGGAACGCGCGAGCCGGGCCGAGGCGGACCAGCGCCGCGGCCGCGCCGGGAGGACCGCGCCGGGGATCTGCTTCCGGATGTGGGCGCGGGCCGAGGAAGGGGCGCTGCCCGCCTTCGCCCCGCCCGAGATCGCGACCGCCGACCTGGCCGGCCTCGCGCTGGAACTCGCGGCCTGGGGGTCGGCAGGGGGAACGGCCGAGGGGCTCGCCTTCCTGACCCCGCCGCCCGGTCCCGCGCTGGCCGAGGCGCGGGCGCTGCTGGCGGGCCTCGGCGCGCTGGACGGGCAGGGCCGGATCACGCCCCACGGCCGCGCGGTCGCGGCGCTGCCGCTGCACCCGCGCCTTGCCCACATGCTGCTGACCGCGGGGCAGGACGCCGCCCCCCTCGCCGCGCTCATGGCCGAGCGTGACCCCGTCCGCGGCGCGCCCGCCGACCTGGGGCTGCGGCTGGCGGCCCTGGCCGACCGGCGCGGCTTCGCTGACCGCCACCCCTTCACGCCGGACCGCGCCACGCTGGACCGCGTGCGCGAGGACGCGAAGCGCCTGCGCCGCATGGTGCCCGCCACGCGGACGGACCTATCCCCTGCCGCGATGGCCGCGCTTGCCTACCCGGACCGGATCGGCCTGCGCCGCAAGGGGGACGCGCCGCGCTTCGTCCTGTCGGGTGGCAAGGGCGCGGTGGTGGACGAGGGCGATCCGCTGGGGGCGTCGCGGCTGATCGTGGCGGTGGACCTCGACGGCGACGTGCGCGAGGCGCGGGTGCGGATCGGCGCGGCGCTTGACGACGCGGAGCTGCGCGCGCTCTACGGCGACCGGATCGCCACCGTGCCGGTGGTGGAATGGTCGCGCCGCGACGGGCGGGTGATCGCGCGCGTGCAGGAAAGGCTGGGCGCGCTGGTGCTGGGCGAGCGGCCGCTGGACGACCCGGACCCGCAGGCGCTCGCCGCCGCCGCCTTCGACGGCCTGCGCGACCTCGGCCTGCCGTGGACCGCCGCCGCCCGCCGCCTGCGGGCGCGGGCCCTGCTGGTGGACGGCCTGCCGGACCTGGGCGACGCGGCGCTGCTGTCGGATCCGGGCTGGCTGCTGCCCTGTCTGACCCGAGCCCGCACGGCCGCGGACCTGCGCGCGCTGGACCTGACGGAACCGCTGAAGGCGCTGATCGGCTGGGACGGGCAGCGGCGGCTGGACGAGGCCGCGCCCGCGCATTTCACCACCCCGCTCGGCCGCCGCGTGCCCATCGACTACGACGCCGAGACGCCGACGATCGAGGCGCGGCTGCAGGAACTGCTGGGCGTCACCCGCCACCCGACCGCCGGCCGCCGGCCGCTCAGGGTCACGCTGCTGTCGCCGGGCGGCAAGCCGATCGCGGTCACGACGGACCTGCCGGGCTTCTGGGCCGGCGCCTATGCCGATGTCCGGAAGGAGATGCGCGGCCGCTATCCCCGCCACGTCTGGCCCGAGGATCCGACCGTCGCCGACCCGACCCTGCGCGCGAAGCCGCGCGGCACGTGAGCGCAAGCGCGGACGGCGCCCCGGGCGGGACGCCGCAGGCACCAAGGGACGGCGCGGTCAGGGCGAGATCAGGATCGGGGTGCCGGGGCGGACCATGGCGAAGATCTCCTCGATCTCCTCGTCCGTCACGGCGATGCAGCCCGCGGTCCAGTCGCGCTTGCCGACCGCGTTGCCGTAGGGCCCGCGCCCGTGGATCATGATGTCGCTGCCCGCGCTCTGCCCGAACGCCATCGCGCGCGACACGTCCGTCACGTCGGGATACGAGATCCCCAGCGACAGGTGGTACTGGCTGTTGGGGTTCTGGCGGGCGATGAAGTACAGCCCCTCGGGCGTCTTGCCGTCGCCTTCGAACTGCTTGTGGCCGACCGGCTGGCTGCCCAGGTCGATCTCGTAGCCGCGCAGCGGGGTCTTGCCGTTGAGCAGGTACAGCTTGCGGTCGGACTTGTCGACGAAGATCTGGGTGACCGGCGGGCCGCTGTAGCTGCGGAACTTCGACGCGGGCTTCGACCCGCCGCAGGCCGCCAGCGCAGCCAGAATCGTGAGCGCCATCAGCGCCTGAAAAACCCGAATCATCCTTGCCCCACCGTCCGCTGTTCCAGCGTGTCTTTTGATCCGCCATACCATCGGGCCGGCCATCCCGCCAGAAAAAGCGCAACCTGCGGGCGATTCAACCGGGCGTGCGTTGCCTGTGGAACGCAGCCACCGTTTCCACGTGCGGGGACCAGCGAAACTGGTCCACGACCTCCAGCGCCGACAGGCGGTAGCCGCCAAGGACCATGCGCCGGGCGTCGCGGGCGAAGGTCACGGGGTCGCAGCTGACCCAGGCGACCACGGGCACGCGGGACGCGGCGAGGTGTTCGGCCTGCGCAGGGGCGCCTGCGCGGGGCGGGTCGATCACCACCGCTTCGAAACGGGCCAGCTCGTCGGGCAGAAGCGGGCGGCGGGCGAGGTCGCGGGTTTCGGTCGTCACGCGGCGCAGCCCGTGCGCCCCGCGCCAGCCCGCGTCGAGCGCGTCCAGCGGCGCGGCCAGCCCCTCGACCGCGTGAACCTCGGCCCGTTCGGCAAGGGGAAGGGTGAAGGTGCCGATGCCCGCGTAGAGATCGGCGATCCGGGCCGCGTCTCCGACGATGGCGCGGACGGCGGCCACCAGCGCGGCCTCGCCCTCGGCGGTGGCCTGCAGGAAGGCGCGCGGCGGCGGGACCACCTGCGCCCGACCCAAGGGCAGCGCGGGCGGGCGGCGCGTCAGCGCCTCGCCGTCCCAGTCGAGCCGGGCCCAGCCGCAGGCATCGGCCAGCGCTGCAAGGTCCGACAGAAGCCCGGGCGTCATCGGCTTGCCGCCGCTGACCGCGATGTCGAGGCCCGCTGGCGTTTCCGTCACGCCCAGCGTCAGTTCTGCGGTCCGCGACCCGCCAAGGCTCACCAGCCGGCGCAGGTCGGGCAGCGCGGCGAGGATCGCGGGCCGGATCACGAGACATTCGGCCACGTCCACCACCACGTCCGACGCGCGGGCGTGAAAGCCGACCAGCGCGCCTTTCTTCGTGCGCCGTCCCGACAGCACCGCCCGCCTGCGCGACCGCGGCGGCGAGGTGTGGACGGCGCCCGCCGCACCCCCGGTCCCGACCTCGATCCCCTGCGCCGCCAGCGCGCCGCGCACGATCTCGGCCTTCCACCCGGCCACGAACGGGTCCGAGGCGTGCATCAGCGCGCAGCCGCCGCAGGTCCGGTAATGCGGGCAGGGCGCGCGCACCCGGTCGGGCGAGGGCGAAAGGATGCGGGGCGCGGCGATCACGCCGCCGGCTGCCCCGCCCCCGACCGCCTCGCGTCCTACAGTCCCGCGCGCGGTCACCTCGCCCGCGATCACCTCCCCGGGCAGCGTCATGGCGGCCAGCGCGCGGCCGCCCGCCCCGCCGAGCGGCACCGCCACCCCGTCGCCGCGCCGGCCCAGCCGCTCGATCCGCCATTCGCCCGCGCCCGTCCCTGGCATGTCGTTGCGTGGCATGTCGGGGCCTGGCATGTCGGGGCCTGTCATCTCGGGGCCTCCCACGTCCGAACCCGTCACTCGGCCGCGTCCTGTTCGTCGTCGGTCACGAGGAACCCGCCCGACTGCCGGTTCCAGTAGCGGGCGTAAAGCCCGCCGCGTGCCAGAAGCGCGGCGTGGGTGCCCTGTTCCACGATCCGGCCGCCGTGCATGACGACGATCCGGTCCATCTCGGCGATGGTGGACAGGCGGTGGGCGATCGCCAGCACCGTCTTGCCGCGCATGATCCGCGACAACGCCTCCTGGATCTGCGCCTCGACCTCGCTGTCCAAGGCGCTCGTCGCCTCGTCCAGCACGAGGATCGGCGCGTCCTTCAGGAACGCGCGGGCCAGCGCGATCCGCTGCCGCTGCCCGCCGGAAAGCTTCACCCCCCGCTCGCCCAGATGCGCGTCGTAGCCGGTGCGGCCCGACCCGTCCTTCAGCGACAGGATGAAGTCGTGCGCCTCGGCCGCGCGGGCGGCGGCGAACAGCTCGTCGTCGGTGGCGTCGGGGCGGCCGTACAGGATGTTGTCGCGGGCCGAGCGGTTGAACAGCGCGGTGTCCTGCGTGACCATGCCCACGTTGCGGCGCAGGCTTTCCTGCGTGACGTCGCGCACGTCGCGCCCGTCCACCCGCACCGCCCCGTGCTCGACATCGTAGAGCCGCAGCAGCAGCGCCACGAGCGTCGACTTGCCCGCCCCGGATTCGCCCACGATCCCGATCCGCTCGCCCGGGGCGATGGCAAGGTCCAGGTCCGGGATGCCGCCCGACCCGCGGCCATAGGTGAAGGTCACCCCGTCATAGTCGATCCGCCCCTGGACGCGGCCCAGTTCCGCCGCGCCCGGCGCGTCGGTCAGGTCGTGGGTGACGGTGAGCGTGTTCATCCCGTCCTCGACCTCGCCGATCGACCCCCAGATTCCCATCAGCGCCATGCTGACCCAGCCGGTCATCTGCGCCAGCCGCATGGCGATCGCGCCTGCAGCCGCGATGTCGCCGGGCGTCGCCTGCCCGCGCTGCCATAACAGCATTGCGCCGCCGATCAGCACCACGGGCAGCAGCCCCGACACGACCGTCAGCGACAGCCGGAACCAGGTGTTGAGCTTGCCGAAATCGACGGCGCGGTCGCGGAACGTCTCCATCGCGCCAAGGGCCGCCTGGTCCTCGTACGCGGCATGGGCGAACAGCTTTACGGTCTTGATGTTGGTGATCGTGTCGACGACTTGGCCCGTGATCATCGCGCGGGCGTTGGCGCGGGCCTTGGACTGGACCCGCACGCGGGGCAGGAAATAGCGGATCAGCCACAGATACAGCACGAGCCACGCCAGCAGCGCGACCGCGCCCCATGCATCGACCGAGATCAGGTACACCGCGCTCCCCAGCACGGCGGACAGGGCGAAGGTCGCGGTGTTGACCATCTCGCTGGCCACGTCCGTCACCGCGCGGGCGGTCTGCATCTGCTTGGTGGCGATGCGGCCGGCGAAGTCGTTGTCGAAGAACGACACCGCGTGGCCCATGGTCCAGCGGTGCAGCCGCGACAGCACCAGCGGCAGGACGTTCGGCCCGATGATGACGTTGGAACTGGCGCTCGACAGCCCGATGATGAGCGGCCGCACCACGATGAAGAACAGCACGAACCCGGCCAGCAGCGGCAGGTGCTGCGCCAGCGAGCTTTCGGTCGGCGTCCCCGCCGCAAGGTCCACGACCGCGCCCAGCAGCGTGGCCGACGCGACCTCGGCCGCGCCCGACAGGGCAGAGGCGACGCCCGCGACGCCGAGACCCGGCCACGCGCCGGTGAGGCACCAGCGGAAGAACGCCAGAAGCGTGCGCGGCGGCGGGCCTTCCGCGGGGCGGAAGGCGTCGATCATCCGGGCGAAGCGGGCGTGCATCATCATGTCGTCTCTCCGGCCAGCAGGGCCACGTCGATCAGCCCCGGCGCGGGCATGAGGAATCCCGATTCGATCCACGCCGCTTCCGCCGCGCGCAGGCCGCGCCCGACGGCGGGCCCCTGGAGCGGCGGCATCACGTCGGCGGCAGTCAGGGGGAAGCGCTGGCCGGCGGCGAAGGCGATCTCCTCGCGCCAGTCGGCGCGCAGGTCCGCGCCGCGCGAGGCCCGCAGGATGGCGACCTGCCGTGCCCGCGCCTCGCCCAGGCGATAGGCGACCTCGGCGAGCGTCCCGCCGGCCCGCAGTTCCTCCTGCACCCGCGCCTCGCCCTTCGACAGCCGCAGCGCCGCGGCGGCGTCGTCCGCCCCGAGCGAGGCCAGCCGCAGCGGCCAGTCCTTCTTCTTTGCGGAAATATCCTCGGGGGTCCGGGGGCAGACGGCCCCCGGCTCGGCCGCGACCAGGGCCGCCAGCCCCGCCGCGCGCGCACCCGGCAGCGCCACCGCCAGCACCCCCGTTTCCTCCATCAGCCGCACCGCGTCGGACGGGTCCGCCGCGGCGAGCAGCTTGCGCATTTCGGCCCCGATCCGCTCGCGCGAGATCCGCGCCAGCCCGCCGGCGTGGCGCGCGCAGGCGGCCAATGCGGCAGGATCGGCGGCGCCGTCGCGGCCGTAGCGGGCGTGGAAGCGGAAGAAGCGCAGGATCCGCAGGAAGTCCTCGGTGATCCGCGCGTCCGGGTCGCCCACGAAGCGCACGCGGCGGGCGTGAAGGTCGGGCAGGCCGCCCGCGGGATCGATCACCCGCCCGTCCCCCGCGGCATAAAGCGCGTTCATCGTGAAGTCGCGCCGCGCGGCGTCTTCGGACAGGTCGTCCGAGAAGGCCACGACCGCGCGCCGGCCAAAGGTTTCCACGTCGCGGCGGAAGGTCGTGACCTCGAACGGGCGGCCGCCCGCGACCACGGTGATGGTGCCGTGCTCGGCCCCGGTCGGGACCGCCTTCAGCCCCGCGGCGCGCGCAAGCGCCGAGGTCTGGTCGGGCCGCGCGGCGGTCGCGATGTCGATGTCGTCCACCGGCTCGCCCAGCAGCGCGTTCCTGACCGCGCCGCCGACGACGTAAGCCGCATGGGGCGCCAGGGCGTCCAGCACCCGGCGCAGGTCGGGATCGTCCATCACCGACGCGGGCATGACGGCGCCGGTGGCGAAATCCGCGCCCGTCATCCCGCCACCTGCCCCGCGACGCGGAGCGCCAGCGAATGCAGCACCCGCGCCGTCGCGCCCCAGATATAGTAGGGGCCGAACGGCGCCACGAGATAGGACCGGCTCTCGCCCCGCCACAGCCGCCGCTCGACGCGGTAGCGGGCCGGGTCGCAGACATGGGCGAAGGGCACGGCGAAGACCTCGTCCACCTCGCCCCGCTCGGGGACGGGGGTGAAGTCGCCCCGGACCAGCGCCAGCACCGGGGTCATGGCGAAGCCGGTGACGGTGCGGTGCCCGGGCATCGTTCCCAGGACCTCGACCTGAACCGGCGGCAGGCCCACCTCCTCGTGCGCCTCGCGCAGGGCGGCGGCGACCTCGTCCGCGTCGGCCGGATCGACCTTGCCGCCGGGCAGCGCGATCTGGCCGGGGTGGTGGCGCAGGCCGCTCGCGCGCTTGGTCAGGATCAGCCGCCCGTCGGGCAGGAAGGCGACGAGCACCCCCGCGCGCCGCGCGCCGAGGCCATCGGGCAGCGGCCCGTTGCCGTCGAAGTCCGAACTCGGCCCCGTCACCCCCGCCCGCAGCGCCGCAAGCAGCCGCTCGCGGACCCCCGCGCCGGATGCGTCCGGGGCGGGGGCCCGGGCGGGGCCGGGGGCCGAAGCGGGGCCGGGGG
>NZ_SELD02000036.1 GCF_004923205.2 Paracoccus aeridis | reverse complement strand
TCATGCACTAAGATTACAAACGGACCACCTCAGGGGGGCAGGCCACCTAGTGATTGGTCGACTTTCGATCTTAGTGCATGAGGGATCGGCCTGGAGCGGCAAACCCGGCGTCTCTAAGACCTTGCGGGTGGGAGGCAATAGGCTGAACGCGGGCGCCTGGTCCTGTATGAAAAGCTGGGCCGACACTAACGATCCTTGCATCGGCGAAACTGTAGAAGTTACAGAGCAGTTCGTGCCGCAGCTTCGTGCCGAAGCTGGCGCAGTATCCGTGCGCGGCAATTCCATGCTGTCCGACGCGATCAGCCATTCGATCATCCTGGGCATCGTCGTCGTCTGGCTGCTGACGGGCGACACTGCCGGGCCGGTGCAGATCCTCGGCGCCGCGCTTACCGGCGTGCTGACGGTCTTCCTGACCGAGCTTCTGTTCAGCACCGGGCGGGTGAAATACGACGCCGCAATCGGGCTGGTCTTTCCGGTCCTGTTCTCGGTCGGCGTGCTTCTGCTGAACCTCTACGCCCGCGACGTCCATATCGACCAGCACAGCGTGCTTTTGGGCGAGATCGGCTTCGTGTGGCTGGATACGATGTCCGTCGGAGGCCAGGACGTGCCCGAGGCTCTGGTCTTCATGAGCCTTGTCACCGTGGTGAACCTTCTGTTCGTGACGCTTTTCTACAAGGAACTGAAGATCACGACCTTCGATCCCGGCCTTGCCGCCGCTCTCGGTTTCGTTCCCGGCATCATGTTCTACGCGCTCCTCCTTCTCGTCAGCGCGACCGGCGTCGCGGCCTTCGATGCCGTGGGCGCGGTGCTCTTCATTGCCTTCGTGATCGTGCCGCCCTCTGCCGCGTATCTTCTGACCGACAGGCTCTGGCTCATGCTCGTTTACGGAGCGGTGATCTCGATCGGATCGAGCGTTCTGGGGAGTGTCTGAAGCTCTGTGTATCTGACCGGGCCCATGCGGTTTACAGATACGGTCAGGCGTCGAAGCGCCCTGCGAACATTATGGCCAGCTGATTGCGGGCGGCAACCCACTCCCGGACAGCGCGGCCGCCCTTCTCGAAGTTGCGGATGGCCAGGAAGATCAGCTTGGTTGCAGCCTCCTCGGTGGGGAATGAGGCCTTGGTTTTCAGGGTTTTCCGCAGCACCCGGTTGAGCGACTCCACGGCATTTGTGGTGTAGATGATCTTCCGGATCGCGGCGCTGAAGGCAAAGAACGGGATCACCTCGGCCCAGGCCCGTCGCCAGGCTGGGGCGATGGACGGGTATTTCCCGGCCCATGTCCCCTCGAAGTCATCGAGCCGGCGGGCGGCCTCCTCGGCAGTCGGGGCCTCGTAGATCGGGCGCAGGTCGGCGGCCACAGCCTTGCGGTCTTTCCAGCTGCAGAAGTTCATGGAGTGCCGGATCAGGTGAACGATGCAGGTCTGGACCGTGGTGTCCGGGAAGGCGGCGGTGATCGCCTCGGGAAAGCCCTTCAGCCCATCCACGACCGCGATCAGGATGTCTTGGACGCCGCGGTTGCGCAGCTCGTTCATCACCGACAGCCAGAACTTGGCACCTTCGTTGTCGGCGATCCAGAGCCCAAGAACCTCGCGCTCGCCCTCCCGCGTGACGCCCAGGGCGATGTAGACCGCCTTGTTCCTGACCATCCGGCTGTCGGCATCGCGGATCTTCACTCGCAGAGCGTCAAAGATGACGATCGGATACATCCGGTCCAGCGCCCGGTGTTGCCAGTCCCGGACCTCCTCCAGCACGGCATCGGTGACGCGGCTGATCAGGTCCGGCGACACCCGTAGTCCGTAAAGCTCCTCGAGATGGGCCTGGATGTCGCGCACCGACAAGCCGGCCGCATAGAGCCCCACAATCTTGTCGTCGATCCCGTCGATCCGGGTCTGGCCCTTCCTGACCAGCTCGGGCTCGAAGCTGCCGTCCCGGTCGCGCGGCACCGCCAGCGGCACCTCGCCATCCGAGCCCTTCACCCGCTTCGTCGCGGTGCCATTGCGGCGGTTGGCCTGGTCGGGCGGCGGCTCGGCCCCGGCCTCATAGCCCAGATGCGCGGTCAGTTCGGCCCCAAGCATCCGCTCCATCAGCCGGACCTTCAGCTCCTTCATCAGCCCGGCATCGCCGAGCAAATCCTCGGGCCGCTTGCAGCCCTTCAGCAACTCGTCCAGCAGCTCGTTGGAAATCGTCATCGTCCTTGCTCCTCTCAGGAAGCATGGACCGGGTCAGTCGTACACAGAAGACCGGACACTCTCGCGTTCTGGGGTACTTCATTGCCGTGGCGCTCGACGTGTCGATCGGCGGAATGATGGCGGTCATGACCGGCGTCTTCCTGACGCTCGCCTTCCTCTTTGGGCCACGCCACGGGATCATCGCGCGGGCCTGTCGTCGCCGGGGACAGCGGCAGGAAAACCAGCTGCGCACCGTCGCCGTCCACCTCTACGCGCACGAGGACACGGCGGAACGGACCGAAGAGAACGTGGCCACGGCCTTGCGGACCCATCTTGGCTGGAGCCGGGAGACGGCGCACCGGGTCATGGCGGCAGGCATTTCCGAGGATCTGTTCGTCAGGCAGGGCGACATGCTGACGCTGACGCCCAAGGGCAGGGCAACCGCGCGGTCGATACTCGAGCCATGGCGGACCGAAGGGCTCGGCACGCCGTGAATGGGACAGCGCCGCGGGCGGAACGTATCAAAGCCAAACGAACCAGTAGAGGTTCGGGCGCAAGGCGACGACCCTGCCGTCTGTCGCTCGCAAGCCACACGCGGTCCCGCATCCGGCCCACGGCATTGCCCAAGTAAAATAATCAGAATACAACCCTGCGATCACCCAGGTCGTGGCGCTCCCTTTCGCTCTCTCAACCAAGGCAACCCATGTCGTTCATTCACGCGAGTTGCCGATGCCCTCTCTCCTGCAATCCTCCCTTGTCCGTCGTCGCGGCCGCAGTCTCCGCACCGTTCTCCTGTCGCTGACGGCGCTTTCTGCTCCCGCGCTGGCCGCAGCGCAGGAAATGGGCTCCGATACCGTCGTTCTCGATACCGTCGTCATCACCGCCTCGGGCTTCGAGCAGACACTCGCGGAAGCGCCCGCCAGCGTCTCGGTCATCACCTCCGAGGAACTGCAGAAAGGCAATTTCACCAACCTGACCGACGCGCTCAAGGAGGTGCAGGGCGTCGTCACCACCGGCATCGCCAATGAATCCGACATCTACATCCGCGGCCTGCCGGGCCAGTACACGCTGATCCTCGTGGACGGAAAGCGGCAGAACACGCGCGATTCCCGGACCAACGGCAGCGCCGGCTACGAGCAGAGCTTCATTCCCCCGATCGCGGCCATCGACCGCATCGAGGTCGTTCGCGGACCGATGTCCTCGCTGTACGGCTCGGATGCGATGGGCGGCGTGATCAACGTCATCACCAAGCCGGTGTCCGACAGCTGGACCGGATCGGTCACCGCCGAGGGCGTCTTCCAGGACGAGGGAGGGTTTGAAAACAGCCAGCAGACCTCGTTCTACGCCGCCGGCCCGCTGGTCGCCGACAGGCTGGGGCTGCAGCTCTGGGGTCGCAAGTTCGACCAGGATGCCTCCTCGATCCCGGGTGGGCTGGATGCCTCGGACGACTTCGATCTGGGCGGCCGCCTGACCTGGCGGATCGATCCCGACCAGCAGCTGCTACTGGAAGCCGGCCGCACCCGGATCACCAGCGAGGATTACAGCGACCTCAGCTACCGCGACCACGACCGCAAGCACTGGTCGCTGACCCACAAGGGTCAGTTCGGCGACATGGAGACCGAGCTCAGCTTCGCGCAGGAAACCGGCGAGCGCACCAGCTTCAGCCGCGAGGCGCTGGACACCACGTATGAGGAGAACCTGCGCTCGCCGCTGGTCCGCAACACGGTCGTGGATGCCAAGGCCGGCATGCCGCTGGACTGGAACGGCGAGCACCGGCTGACCTTCGGCGGACAGGTCCTGCGTACCCTTGTCGAGGACCAGAACCCCGGCGCGCAGGCGCATCTGCCCCCCGAGCAGCGCTATGACGAAAAGCTGTCGCTGGACGAATGGGCCGTCTTCGCCGAGGACGAATGGCGGATGCGCGAGGACTTCGCCCTGACCCTCGGCCTGCGCTTCAGCGATCACGAGATCTACGGCAGCCACGTCACCCCGCGCATCTATGGCGTCTGGAACGCGACGCCCGCGCTGACCGTCAAGGGCGGGATCTCGACCGGCTACCGCGCGCCCGACATCCGGACGATCACGCCGGGCTATGCCTACACGACGGGCGGAAGCGGCTGTTCCGGCAACACGCCTCCGTCCTGCGGGGTGATCCTGGGCAACCCCGATCTCGATCCCGAGGAGACCACCAACGTCGAACTGGGCGCGATCTACGAGGGCGGCAGCTTCACGGTCGGTGCCACCGCGTTCCATACCAGGTTCAGGAACAAGCTGCAGCAGATCCGCACCGACGAGGTGTGGACGGACGGGCCGCGCTACACCGGCGCGGACGGCGAACTCTACTACTACAGCATCTACCGCAACTTCAACGTCGACGAGGCCGAGATCACCGGGCTGGAGCTGACCGGCGACTGGGAGATCACCTCAACCCTGTCCACGCGGGCGTCCTATACCTACACGAAGTCCGAGCAGAAGACGGGCGACTTCGCCGGCTTCCCCGTGGCCCGCACGCCCGAACACATGGCCAGCCTGCGCTTCGACTGGGTTACGCCGGTCGAGGGGCTGGATAGCTGGCTTAGCGCCAACTACCACGGCTCGGAAATCGCCTCGGGGCTGCGGATCGGCACCAACGGCCGCCCCATCGAGATCAACGGACAGACCGGGCGCAAGTATGCCGCTTACACGACCGTGGATGCAGGGGCGAACTACAATCTGACCGAGACGGCGACCCTGAACGCGGCGGTCTACAACGTGCTCAACGAGGAAATCCGCGAGAGCGAGTTCAACACCGTCCTGGAGGGCCGGCGTCTCTGGCTGGGCCTGACGGCGAACTTCTGAGCGATGCCTTCCACGCAGCATCGTGGGGTGGTCCAGTCAGGGGACGGTACGGGCGGAGGGTTCTGACCATTGTCCACGGCAAAGGAAGGCGCTACTTATCGCCCCATAAGCTCCGACGATGCCAATGGCAGTCCTCTCGTGTTGACAGGTCGGGAATCGAAAACGTCCACTGACCACGCAGGAACACGAAGGGAGTGGACGGTGGAAGCAGCGGATGTGGTGCTGACCGGGGGCGTGGTCTGGTGCGGGTTGGGCTTGCCCAGGGCAGAGGCGGTGGCGATCAAGGACG
Organism: Paracoccus aeridis; assembly: GCF_004923205.2. Lineage (GTDB taxonomy): Bacteria > Pseudomonadota > Alphaproteobacteria > Rhodobacterales > Rhodobacteraceae > Paracoccus > Paracoccus aeridis. The sequence continues at coordinate 38,867 of NZ_SELD02000036.1, read as the reverse complement.
GGCGCGTGGCGGCGACCGGCACGACGGCCGAGATCGACGCCATGGCCGGTCCGCAGACCCGGCGAATTGACCTCAAGGGTCGCTTCGCGATGCCCGGGATCAACGACGCGCACATGCATCTGCTGCCGCTCGGCATGGACATGAGCCGGGTCGATCTGCGGCCCCAGATCACCCCCACGCTCGAATCGCTGCTGGACGCGCTGCGGGCGCGCGCCGCCGACACGCCCGCGGGCGAGTGGGTGCTGGGGCGCGGGTTCAACCATTTCCTGCTGGACGTCGGCCGGTTCCCGCACCGGGACGAACTCGACCGCGCGTGCCCCGATCACCCCTGCTACATCGTGCGCACGGACGGGCATTCGGCCGTGGCCAACAGCCGCGCGCTGGAACTGGCTGGCATCGACGAAAGCACGCCGCAGCCCGAAGGCGGGCTGATCGAGATGCGCGACGGCCGCCTGACCGGCATGGTCGCGGAAACGGGACGCGAGCCGTTCGAGGCGGTCCTGCCCCATACCTCCGTCGACGACATGGTCGAGGCGATCGAGCGCGCCGGGCACGTCATGCTGGGCCACGGCATCACCTCGGTTATGGAGGCCGCGATCGGCCTGCATGACGGCTGGGACGAGATGGTCGCCTATCGCCGCGCGCGGGACGAAGGCCGCCTGCCCGTCCGCGTCTATGGCTGCGTGATGGCCGACAAGACGCGCTCGATCCTGCCGCAGGCGATGGCCGAGGGGCTGACGACCGGCGCAGGGGACGAGATGTTCCGCATCGGCCCGGTCAAGATATTTACCGACGGCAGCGCCGGGTCCAAGACCGCCGCGATGACGCGGGACTACATGGGCGATCCCGGCAACAAGGGGCTGCTCTGCATTCCCGACCAGGCGGAGCTGGACGCGATGGTGCGCGAGGCGCATGACGCGGGCTGGCAGACGGGCATCCACGCCATCGGCGACGCCGCCATCGAGCAGGTGCTGAACGCTATCGAGGCGGCGCAGGCCGCGAACCCGGCGCACGGCCGCCGCCACCGGATCGAGCATTGCGGCTGGCTGCGCCCCGACCAGATGGACCGGCTGGAGCGGCTGCACGTCCTGCCGGTGGCGCAGGCCTCGTTCCTCTACTGGTTCGGCGACAACTACGACACGGTGCTGGAAAAGGACCGCATCGCCGCCTCGCATCCCTTCCGGACTTGGACCCTGCGCGGGCTGAACCCATCGGCCTCGACCGACTGCCCGGTGACGGACATCGACCCGCGGGCGGTGATCTACAACATGGTCACCCGCAAGACGCGCACGGGCAAGGTCTTCGGGCCCGAACAGCGCCTGAGCATCGACGAGGCGCTGCACGCCTATACCTTCGGCTCGGCCTATGCCTCGCACGAGGAAGGGCTGAAGGGGCGGCTGGAACCGGGGCAGCTGGCCGACATTGCCGTCTTCGACCGCGACCTGACGTCCGTCGACCCCGAGGCGCTGCTGGACGCGGTCTGCGAGATGACCCTGCGGAGCGGCGAGATCGTCCATGAACGGTCCGGACCGGCATGATCAGCGCGCTGGTCAACCGCCTGCTGCTGTCGATCCCGGTGCTGATCGGCGTCGTGATCTTCGGTTTCCTGCTGATCAAGATGGCGCCGGGCGACCCCGCGCAGATCATGGCCGGCCCCACCGCCACGCCCGAGGTCGTCGCGCAGATCCGCCAGCAGATGGGGCTGGACCAGCCGCTGATCGTGCAGCTCGGCCGCTATGCGGAACGGCTGATGCAGGGCGACCTGGGCCGGTCGCTCATCTCGAACCGGCCCGTCCTCAGCGAGCTTGCCGCCGCTGTCGGACCGACGGTCGAGCTAATGATCGCCTCTCTGATCTGGGCCGTGCCGCTGGGGATCGCGATGGGCACCATCGCGGCCGTGCGGCGGGGAAGCTGGCTGGACCGGGGGATCATGGCGGTCTCGGTCGCGGGGGTGTCGCTGCCGATCTTCTTCATCGCGCTGGTGCTGATGCAGTTCCTGGGCGTGACCCTGCAGATCCTGCCCTTCATGGGGCGCGGCGGCCCCTTGTGGACCATCGAGGGGCTGCGCCATCTGGTCATCCCCGCGCTGTCGCTGGGGCTGATCTTCGTCGGCCCCGTCGCCCGGATGACGCGGTCGAGCGTCCTCGAGGTGCTGCGGCTGGACCATGTGCGGACCGCCCGCGCCAAGGGCCTGACCGAGCGCCGGGTGATCCTGCGCCACGCGCTGCGCAATGCGCTGATCCCCGTCGTCACCCTGATCGGGCTGCAGGCGGGCTATCTGCTGGGCGGCGCGGTCGTGACCGAGACGATCTTCTCCTACCCCGGCATCGGCCGGCTAGCGGTCGGCGCGATCCTGTCCTCGGATTTCCCGCTGGCGCAGGGCACGATCCTCGTCCTCGCGCTGGGATTCATCATCATCAACATGATCGTGGACATGCTTTACGCCGTCCTTGATCCGCGGGCCCAGAAGTCATGAGCGTGACCGACACCATCGCCCCCGCCGCCGACGAGGCCCCCGCCCGCCGCCACTGGCTCGCCGCCCTGATGCGCGACCCCGCCGCGGCGCTGGCGATCACGGTGTTCCTGCTGATCGCGCTTGCGGCGATCCTGGCCCCGTGGCTCGCCCCGCACGACCCGGCCGAAAGCACCCGCAACATGATGCTGCCGCCCGCCTGGGCCGAGCGCGGCAGCGCCGAGTTCCCGCTTGGGACGGACGGACAGGGCCGGGACATCCTGTCGCGCCTGCTGCACGGGACTCGGCTCACGCTGCTGATCGGGTTGGTGGCGGTCGTCCTGGGGGGCGGCATCGGATCGCTGCTGGGGCTGCTCGCGGCCTTCTACAGCCGGCTCGACCCCTGGATCATGCGGACGGCGGACGTGATGCTGTCCTTTCCCGCGATCCTGCTGGGCCTCGCGCTGGTGGCGGTGATGGGGGCCGGCGTGACGCCGGTGATCCTTGCGCTGGCGGTGGCGACCATCCCCGACAGCGCCCGGATCGCGCGGTCCGTCGCCGTCGGCGTGATGAAGCAGGAGTTCGTCGAGGCCGGGCGCGCCCTTGGCCTGCCCGACCGGATGCTGTTCACCCGCTACCTGCTGCGCAACTGCATCTCGTCCATCATGATCTTCATGTCGCTGCGGTTCGGGCAGGTAATCCTGCTGGGCTCGGCGCTGAGCTTCCTGGGCCTGGGTGCGCGGCCGCCCGCCTCGGAGCTGGGGATGATGGCATCGCAGGGGCGCGACTTCATGCTGTTCGCGCCGCATATCGCGATCATCCCGTCGCTGGCGATCTTCGTGATCGTGCTGACGGCCAACGTGGCGGGCGACGCGCTGCGCGACGTGCTCGACCCCAGGATGAGAAGCTGAACGACAACAAGCAGGGAGGAAGACCATGACGACCCGCAAGACTCTGGGCCTCGCGACGGCGGCCAGCATCCTGGCGCTGTCAGGCGCCTGGGCGAACGAGATCAACATCGCCCGCGAAATGGACGCCAACAACTACGACCCCCACAAGACCACGGCGCTGGCCGCGGCCGAGATCCTGTTCATGCTGGGCGACACGCTGGTGTCGATCGAGCCGGACATGCAGACCCTGTCCCCGGCCCTCGCCACGAGCTGGGAGGTGTCCGCGGACGGCCTGACCTACACCTTCAAGCTGCGCGACGACGTCAAGTTCTGCGACGGCCGGCCGATGACGGCCGAGGACGTGGTCTACAGCTTCAACCGCTGGCTCGACCCGGCCACCGCCTCGCCGGTGAAATGGCGCGCGGGCGAGGTGGAATCGATCACCGCCCCGGACGCGACCACGGTCGTCTACAAGCTGAAGGCGCCCTTCTCGGAACTGCTCTACCAGCTCACGCAGAGCTTCGCGACGGTCATCGACCGCAACCAGGTCGAGGCGCTGGGCCAGGACTTCGGCATCCAAGGGATGAACGGCACGGGCCCCTATTGCTGGGAAAGCTGGAACCCGCGCGACCGGCTGACGATGACGAAGCATGCGGGCTACGCCTGGGGTCCGGCCTTCTACGAAAACAAGGGCGAGGCGCAGATCGACCGGCTGGTCTGGCAGGTGGTCCCCGAGGAGAACACCCGCACCATCGCCCTGATGACCGACCAGACGCAGATCACGCAGTACATCCCCTATATCGCGCTCGAACAGATGAAGGTCGCGCCGAACCTGAACGTGGTGCAGTCCGACAGCGCGTTCTGGACCTATTTCATCGGCTTCAAGATCGACCACCCCTCGGTCGCGGACCCGGCCGTGCGGCGGGCGATCAACATGGCCATCGACCAGGACGCGCTGGCCCGCGACCAGTTCTTCGGCGGCGTGCAGGGCGCCCGCAGCTACATCAGCTTCGAGACGAAGGACTGGGACCCGAGCGTCGAGGCAGAGCTGCCCAAGTACGACCCCGCCGCGGCAAACGCGCTGCTGGACGAGGCGGGCTGGGTTGCCGGTCCCGACGGCATCCGCGTCAAGGACGGGGTGAGGCTTGCGCCGATCGGCTATTTCTTCACCGGCTCGACCTGGCAGAAGCTGTCGGAATACACCCAGGCGGAACTGCGCAAGATCGGGGTCGATCTGCAGGTCGAGATCTTCGACGCCACCGTCGCCTGGGGCAAGATGGCCACGCAGGAATTCGACGCCTTCGGGATGAGCTATCCCTATGTCTCGGCAGGCGACGCGCTGAACCTGTATTTCCCCTCGACCAACATCCCCACGCCCAACCGCATGAACTGGAAGGACCCCGAGACCGACCAGTGGCTGTCGGAAGGCAAGGCGGCGCTGGACGATGCGACCCGCGCCGGGGCCTACAGCAAGGTGCTGCACAAGGTGCATGACGCCAATGTCTGGCTGCCCCTGATCCACGAGCCGCGCACGATCGTGTCGTCCAAGCGGCTCGCGCCCATCGTGCCGCACAGCAACTATGGCGCCGCGCTCTACAAGGGGCTGGACCTCAAGCTGGTCGAGTGACCGGACGGGCGGGGCCGTCCGCGGCCCCGCCGATTTCCTTGCGGAGGGGGAGAGCATGGAACCGAAGAACGCCACCGTCATCCGCGATTGCCCGTGGATCGTCGCCTGGGACGAGACCGCAGCCGGCCACCGCTTCACCTCGGGCGATGTCGCCTTTGCGGGCGACCGGCTGGTGCATGTGGGCGGGCGCTACGACGGCCCCGCCGCGCGCAAGATCGACGGCAGCCGCAGCCTGGTATCGCCGGGGCTGGTGAACATCCATTCGCATCCGCTGTCCGAGCCGTTGAACAAGGGCTTCCTGGACGAACTCGGCAGCCCGGCGCTGTACATGAGCTCGCTCTACGAATACATGCCGCTTTTCGGCACCAGCGGAGAAGGGACGCAGGCCTGCACCCAGGTCGCCTATTCGGAACTGTTGCAATCCGGGGTGACGACGCTGGTGGACCTGTCGGTCGTCTATGACGGCTGGCTGGACCTGCTGGCGCAGTCGGGGCTGCGGGGGATCGTGGCGCCGATGTACCGCTCGGCCAGCTGGGGGACCACCGATGGCCATGTCGTCCATTACGACTGGAAGCCCCAGGACGGCGAGCGCGCCATGGCCGACGCGATGGGCTTCATCGACCGCGCCACCGCGCATGAGAGCGGCCGCATCACGGGGATGGTCGCGCCCTCGCAGATCGACACCTGCACGCCCGAGCTGATCCGCGACAGCCACGCCGAGGCGCGTCGGCGCGGCGTGCCCATGCAGATCCATGCCGCGCAGTCGGTCGTCGAATTCCACGAGATCACCCGCCGCCACGGCCGCACCCCGGTCGAGTGGCTCGACGAGCTGGGCGTGCTGGGGGCGGGCACGATCATCGGACACGGCATCTTCCTGAACGATCACCCCTGGGTGCATTGGCCGCATGACCGCGACCTGGACCGGCTGTCGGCCAGCGGCACCGCGGTCGCGCATTGCCCGACCGTGTTCCAGCGCCGCGGCATCGCGCTGCGCAGCTTCGGCCGCTATCGCCGCGCGGGCGTGGCCCTGGGGATAGGGACCGACACCTACCCCCACAACATGATCGAGGAGATGCGGCACGTCCTGATCAATTCGCGCTTGATGTCGGGGGACGTGTTCGACCTGCGGACCTCGGACGTGTTCGACGCCGCGACCGTCGGCGGGGCCACGATCCTCGGCCGGGACGACATCGGGCGGCTGGCGCCCGGGGCCAAGGCGGACCTGTTCATGGCCGATCTGGACCATCCGGCAATGCGCCCGGTGCGCGACCCGCTGCGGTCCCTGATCTATGTCGCGGGCGAGCGTCCGGTCCGGCAGGTCTTCGTCGATGGCCGGCAGGTGGTCGAGGACGGGCGCGCGCTGGCTTTCGACCTTCCCGCCGCGCTGGACCGGCTGGAGGCCGCGCAGCGGCAGGCCGAAATCGACTTCGCCGCCCGCGACTTCGCCGGGCGCAGCCACGACGAGGCCTCGCCCTTCGTCTATGGACGGATGCCATGAGCGGACCGTTGCTTTCCATCGAGAACCTGGTGATCGAGTTCGGCGCCCCCCGGCACCGCTTTCCCGCCGTCAACGGCATCGACCTGACTTTGGAGAAAGGCCGGACGCTGGGACTGGTGGGCGAATCCGGCTGCGGCAAGTCGGTGACCTCGCTGGCCGTCATGCGCCTGGTGCCCCAGCCGCCCGGGCACTACGCCGGCGGGCGGATCATGTTCGAGGGGCGCGACCTGCTGGCCCTGCCGGAATCCGAGATGCGCAAGCTGCGCGGCGGCCGCATCGGCATGGTCTTTCAGGAGCCGATGACCTCGCTCAACCCCGTCTACACGCTGGGGGTGCAGTTGCGCGAGATGCTGCAGGCCCATTCCGACCTGCCCGACCGCGCCGCCCGCGACCGGGCCGTCGAGCTTCTGGACATGGTCGGCCTGCCCTCGCCCGCCAAGCGGATCGACGACTACCCGCACCAGCTTTCGGGCGGCCAGCGCCAGCGGGTGATGATCGCGATGGCGCTGGCGAACGACCCCGTGCTGCTGATCGCCGACGAACCCACGACGGCGCTGGACGTGACGATCCAGGCGCAGATCCTGGAACTGCTGCAGAACCTGCAGGAACGCACCGGCACGGCCATCCTGCTCATCACGCACGATCTGGGCGTCGTGGCCGAGACATGCGACGAGGTGGCGGTGATGTATGGCGGGCTTGTCGTCGAACGCGCGCCGACCAGGGCGCTGTTCGCCGACCCGCAGCATCCCTATACCATCGGGCTGATGGCGGCGGTCCCGCGCCTGGACGCGCCCGCCGACCGCCTTGCCACCATCCCCGGTTCGGTCCCGCCGCCCTGGGCCAACCGGCAGGGCTGCCGCTTCGCCTCGCGCTGCCCGCTGGCGATAGACGTCTGCCGCGCCCGGCAGCCGCCGCTGGCCCCCCTCGGGCCGGACCACAGCGTCGCCTGCTGGCGCGCGCCCATCGAGGAGGCCGCGGCATGAGCGCGCCCCTTCTGTCCGTCGAGAACGTGACCAAGCACTTTCCCGTCCGCCGCGGCCTCATGCGCCGGGTGACCGGCGCGGTGCAGGCCGTCACCGACGTCAGCTTCACGCTGGGCGCGGGCGAGACGCTGGCCATCGTGGGCGAATCCGGCTGCGGAAAATCCACGGCCGGGCGCACCATCCTGCGGCTGCACGAGCCGACGTCCGGCAGGGTGCTGCTGAACGGGCGCGACGTCTTCTCGCTTTCCCCGGCCGAGCTTCGGGCCGCGCGGCGCGAGATGCAGATGATCTTCCAGGACCCCTTCGGCTCGCTCAACCCGCGCATGACCGTGCGCGAGGTCATCGCCGAGCCGCTGCGCCTGCATGGCATGGCGGGCGGGGCGGGGCTGGACCGCCGGATCGACGAGGTGCTGGGAATGGCCGGGCTGTCGTCCTGGCACGCGGGCCGCTATCCGCACGAGTTTTCCGGCGGGCAGCGCCAGCGCGTCGGCATCGCGCGGGCGCTGGCGACCAACCCCCGGCTGATCGTCTGCGACGAGCCGGTCAGCGCGCTGGACGTGTCCGTCCAGGCGCAGATCGTGAACCTGCTGCAGGATCTGCAGGCCGAGACGGGCGTGGCCTATGTCTTCATCAGCCATGACCTTGCGGTGGTGCGCCACATCGCCACCCGCGTCGCGGTCATGTATCTGGGCCGCATCGTCGAACAGGCCGATGCCGCGCGGCTGTTTGCCGATCCGCGCCACCCCTATACCCGGTCGCTGATCGCGGCGGCCCCCCGCCCGGTGCCGTCGGACCGCGTCGCGCACGTGCCGCTCAAGGGGGAAACGGCCAGCGCGATGGCGCCGCCGCCCGGCTGCGCCTTCCACCCGCGCTGCCCTTTCGCGCAGGACCGCTGCCGCGTGGACCGGCCCGAACTGCGGCCGGTCGGCGGCGATCTCGTCGCCTGCCACTTCGCCGAAACCCTGCCGCCGATGCGGAAGGAAGCCGCCGGCACCGACAGCCCGGCACTCGCAAGGCGGCTTCAGGTGCTTGCCAATGCCCGGAAGGACGCCGCATGAACGGGGCGGAAAGCGTCGTCCGCAGCCTGCACGCCGCGGGAACAGAGGTGTGCTTCGCCAATCCCGGCACGTCCGAGATGCAGTTCGTGGATGCGCTGGACCGCACCCGGCTGATGCGCTGCGTGCTGGGGCTGTTCGAGGGCGTCGTGACCGGGGCCGCCGACGGCTACGCGCGCATGGCGGGCAAGCCCGCCGCCACGCTGCTGCATCTCGCGCCCGGCTTCGCCAATGGCGCGGCAAACCTGCACAACGCCCGCAAGGGCCGGGTGCCGGTGCTGAACCTGGTGGGCGAACACGCCGTCCGGCACCTCGGCTACGACGCGCCGCTGTCCGCCGATCTGGCGGGCACGGTCGCGCCGTTCTCCGACTGGGTCAAGACCGGCACCTCGGCCGCGACGCTCGCCCGCGACGCGATGGAGGGGCTGGCGGCGGCGTCCTCTCACCCCGGCAGGGTGGCGACGCTGATCCTGCCCGCCGACCTGGGATGGGACGAGGGCGGCGTGATCGCCCCGCCCCTGCCCGTCGCCCCGCCCGCCGCAGTGCCCAACGAGGCGGTCAGCCGCGCGGCAGAGGCGCTCGGCCCCGGCGCGGTGCTGCTGATCGGCGGCACGGTGCTTGAGGACCTGGCGGCGATGGCCTTGGCCGCCGGCATCGCCGAAAAGACCGGAGCCACGCTGATGGCTCCCGGCGCGAACCGGCGGGTCGAGCTGGGCGCGGGCCGGCCGGTCATTCCGCGCATCCCCTACCCCATCGACATGGCGCTGGAAGCGCTCTCGCGGTTCGACCGCGCCGTGCTGGTCGAGACGGTCGAGCCTGTCGCCTTCTTCGCCTATCCCGACCGGCCAAGCGTCCTGCTGCCCCAAGACTGCCGCGTGGTGACGCTGGCCGACCGGGGTGAGGACGGCCGCGCCGCGCTGGCAGGGCTGGCCGCACGGGTCGGCGCCAAGCCGTGGCAGGGCACCGACGCGCCCCGCCCCGAGGCCCCGCGCGCCGGGCCGCTGAACGATCTCGCGCTGTCGCAGGCGATCGCCTCGGCCCTGCCGGACGGGGCGATCGTCATCGACGAGGGCATCACCCGCGGCCGCGACGTGGGCCGGCTGGCCGCGGGCGCGCCGCCCCTGTCCTGGCTGTCCATCACCGGCGGCTCGATCGGGATCGGCGTGCCGCTGGCCACGGGGGCCGCGGTCGCCTGCCCCGACCGGCCGGTCGTGGCGCTGCAGGCCGACGGCTCCGCCATGTACACGCTGCAGGGCCTGTGGACGCAGGCGCGCGAGGGGCTGAACGTCACCACCATCATCTTCGCCAACCGCAGCTACGAGATCCTGAAGGGAGAGCTTCTGCGCGTCGGCGCCAACCCCGGTCCCACGGCGCTGGACATGCTGGACCTGCGCCGGCCGGATCTGGATTTCTGCGCGCTGGCCCGCGGCATGGGCGTGCCGTCGCAGCGGGTCGAGGACGCGGCGGAACTGCACCGCGCCATCGCCGCCTCGGTCCGCGAACCCGGCCCGATGCTGATCGAGGCGATGCTGTGCTGACCCTGAGGTCAGCGGCGCGGGGATGAAATGAGCGGCAGCAGTTCCTCGATCACGTCGGCGAACTGCGTCTCGGCCAGGGTGCAGGCGCGGGGGTGACGGACCAGGTAGATATGCGTGCCCAGCCATTCGCCCGTGGTGCGGACCGGCCAGAGCAGCCCGGCCTCGACCTCGGCGCGGGCCGATGACCAGGGCAGCAGGCCAAGCCCCACGCCCGAGACGATCATCCGCCGCACCTCCTCGACATGCGCGCTGATGCCGCTGGTGCTTTGGCCAAGGCCCAGGCGGATGCTCAAGGGGCCCATGGGTTCCAGCCCGGCGCCGTCACGGGCGCAGGCAAAGGCCACGAACGGCTCCGTCCGCAATTCTTCCAGCGTGATCTCTTCGCGCCCGAACAGCGGATGCTCGACGCCGCAGAAGACGGACCATTCGTCCCGGAACAGGAAGCGGCAATCGAGTTCCGGCACCGGATCGCTCAGCAGGCAGATGCCGACGCCGTGCGCCTGCTCGCGCAGGCTCGCCACGATGTCGTGGCTGTTGCGGACATCGACCCGCAGCAGGGTTTCCGGGTGGCGCTGGTGGAACAGGCGGATGGCCTCGTCCAGCAGCGGAGAGATCAGGTTCGAGACGACCATCACCCGCAGTTCGGGCCGGTGCTGGCCCACGCGCAGGCCGATGCGCTCGGCCGCCGTCTGCATCGCCTGCGCGTCGGCCAGAACCGCCTCGCCCATCGGCGTCAGGCTGAAGCCGCGCCCCTCGCGCCGGACCAGCGTGCGGTCCATCGCCGTTTCCAGCCGCAGCAGGGTCTGGCTGACGGCCGACTGGCTCATTCCCAAGGCCTGCGCGGCGCGGGTGACGCCCCCGTTCTCGGCGATGGCCGCGAAGACGCGCAGGTGGTTCCAGTTCAGTGTCGCCATGACAGCCTGGGCAAAATGAGGAGGAGCCGCAATCCTTCCGCCATCCCGGCTCTCGCGCAATCGCTTTCTCGATCCCTGACCGCTGCCGAGATCGACGTCGCGCAGCCGGCTTGGCGTCGCGCAGGCGTCGCAGGACCCGCTTAGCCTTAAGCAGCCCGCCTGCCCCGGCGGCGGAAGGACTGCGCCGCCGACAGCAACAGCAGAGCCACCGAGGCGCAGACGAAGAACGCGGCGATCGGGCGTTCCAGAAACACCATCGGATCCCCGCGCGAGATCAGCAGCGCCCGCCGCAGGTTCGTCTCGATCAGCGGTCCCAGCACGAAGCCCAGAAGCAGCAGCGCCGGGCTGAACGATGCCAGGATCAGCGCATATCCCGCCGCCCCGATCACCGCCACCGCGAGAATGTCGAAGGTGCTGCCCCGAACCGAATACACGCCCAGGCAGACAAAGACGATGATCGCGGGGTAGAGCCAGCGGAACGGGATGCGCAGGATCGACACCCAGATCCCGATCAGCGGCAGGTTCAGGATCAGCAGCAGCAGGTTGCCGATGCCGAAGCTGACGACGAGCCCCCAGAACATCTCGGGCCGGGCCTCGATCATCATGGGGCCGGGCTGGACGCCGTGGATGACCAGCGCCCCCAGCATCAACGCCATGATCGGGTCGCCCGGTATCCCCAGCGTCAGCGTGGGGACAAAGGCGGTGATCGCCGCCGCGTTGTTGGCGGCCTCGGGACCGGCCACGCCCTCGATCGCACCCTTGCCGAAGCGTTCCGGGCGCCTCGCGATCCGGCGTTCCAGCGCATAGGACAGGAAGGACGAGATCGTGGACCCCGTCCCGGGCAGCGCGCCGAAGAAACTGCCCACGCCCGTGCCCCGCAGGGTCGGTCCCACCATCCGCCGGGCGTCGTCGCGGCCCGGCATCATCTGCGCGAAGGAAACCCGTTCGGGCACGCCGTGCCGCTCGGCTCCGCGGATGCCGCCGATCACCTCGGCCACGCCGAAGAGCCCCATCGCAAGCGCCACGAGATTGATCCCGTCCATCAGCTGGGTGGATCCGAAGTTCAGCCGCTGCACGCCCGAGTTCACGTCGGTGCCGACGCAACCCAGGATCAGCCCCAGCACGACCATGGCCAGCGCCTTGGCCGGCGCCGCCGCGCCGATGGTCGATGCCGCGACCAGACCCAGCACCATCATCGCCGCATAGTCGGCGGCGCCGAAGCTGGTGGCCACCGCCGACAGCCACGACGCCAGCAGCACCAGCACCACGATGCCCAGGATCGAGCCTGCGAAGGACGACACCATCGACGCGAACAGCGCCACGCCAGCGCGTCCCTGCTGGGTCATCGGATAGCCGTCCAGCGCCGTCACCACCGATTGCGGCGTGCCCGGCAGGCGCAGCAGGATCGACGCGACCGCGCCGCCGTATTGCGAGCCGTAATAGACGCCCGCGAGCATCACCAGCGCGGCCTCGGGCGGGATATAGTAGGTGATCGGCAGCAGCAACGAGATCGCTGCCATCGCCCCGATGCCCGGCAGCACGCCGATGAGCGTGCCCAGCACCACGCCGATCAGGCAGTACAGCATGATCGTGGGCTGCAGCGCCACGCCCAGGCCGAAGATCAGACCTTCCGCCGCGGACATCAGCGGCTCCAGGGCCAGACGGGGATGGTCATCTGCAGCCCGACGCTGAAGACCAGCCAGACCAGCAGCGCGAGCGCCCCCGCCAGCACCACGCGCCAGCGCCAGCCGCGCCGTTCCGAAGGCAGCGTCGCGATCATCGCCGTCAGGGCAGTCGCGGCGACCAGCCCCAGCCAGTCCAGCGTCAGCCCGAACAGCACGATCGACCCCAGGACCGCGGCCGCCTCTGGCAGGGCCACCGGCGCGGCCTGTCCCTGCCGGCGCCATGCCGGCACCGCCACGATCATGCCCAGCACGGCCAGCGTTGCCCCCAGCAGGGTCGGGAAGAACCCCGGCCCCATCTGCCGCAGCGTGCCGAAGTCGTAGGAAACGGCCGAATGGACCGCCACCGCCAGCCCCAGCAGGGCGAGAACCGCCCCGCCCCACAGGTCATGCAGATCGCGCTGCATCAGCGGCGCGGGGCCGGGCGCCGATCCCGCCGCGGGCAGGTCATTCCTGCGCCTCGATCCGGTCGATGACCGCGCCCCACAGCTCGGTGTCCGCAGCGATGCGATCGGCCAGCTCTGCCGGCGTGCCGGGCTGCGCCTGCCACCCCATCGCGAGCAGCTGCGCGGTCACCGCCGGGTCAGCGAGGATGGCGTTGATCTCGGTGTTCAGCCGCTCGATGATCGCCGGATCGGTGCCGGCGGGGGCGATGAAGGCGTTCCACAGCTCGGCCCGGAAGTCCGCGGGCAGACCGGCCTGCCCGGCCATCACGGGCAGGTCGGGCGCCAGCGCCGAGGGTTCGGCCGAGGTGATGCCCAGCACCTTCATCGTCCCAGCCTCGACATGAGGCAGCGCGGCGGAGTGGGCCATGAAGCCCGCGTCGATCTCTCCGCCCAGGATCGAGGTCGTGACCTCGGCATAGCTGGTGAACGGAATGTGCAGCATCTCGATCCCGGTCGCGCCCGAGAACAGCTCGGCGGTCAGGTGCGCGCCCGAGCCCTGCCCGACCGAGCCGTAGGTCAGGTCGCCCGGCCGCGACTTCGCCAGCTCGACGAAGCCCGCGAGGTCATCGACCTCCATCCCGGCGCCGACGCCCAGCACCAGCGGACTGGTGGCGATCAGCGCGACCGGGGCGATATCGGTGGCGGTGTCGTAGCCCAGGTCGTCGACCATGCGCTGCGACGTGGTCAGCGGGCCGTTGATGGTGACGCCGAAGGTGTGGTCGTTGCCGGCCACCAGCATCTGCTGGACCCCGATTGCCCCGCCGGCACCCGGCTTGTTGTCCACGATCACCGGCTGGCCCAGCCGCTGCGTCAGCGGCTGCGTGATCAGCCGCGCCAGCGTGTCGGGGGAAGACCCGGCGGGAAAGCCCACGACGACGCGGACCGGCCCGGTCGGCCAATCCTGCGCCGCGGCTGCTCCGGCGGACAGGGCGACGAGGGCAACGGCCATCAGGCTGCGGAAGGGGGAAACAGTCATCTCGACGTCCTTTCGGCGCGGGCTTGCTGCCGACCGTTTAGACGCGCGCGACGCGAAAGGTCAATGCGCGCGGGCTGGCGCGGCTAACGGGGTCCGGACCGGCGGGTTGCGCGGCCCGGGCAGATGGAGAAGCGGTGCGACTGACCGGGTCACGAGCGGCCATCCCCCGAGAACCACCTCCGGCCGGGTCAAGCACCGCAGGCAGGTCGCGACGCAGACCGAGCGCGCGGCCAATGCCCTGCGGCGTCCCAAGCACGCCGGCCAGCACGGGGCGCCCGGCGATCAGGTCGGATCACGAGCCGCCGGCGTGACCAGCCATATGCGGCCGCCACCACGCCAGCAGGCAGCACGACCGCCGGGCCGGATCATGACCGCCAAGGGCAGTCGGGTGGGGCCGCACATCGGCCGCTGTCGCGCGGCGGTGCGGGGAGCGGGGCCGATGCCGGATTGATCGCCGGGTCGGACGTGGGCCATGATCTCTCTCCGGTCGGGAATCAGATTCGAACCGGGCGCGAGAGATCCTTCCTCCTGCAGCTTTCTCCGGGAAGGCACAGCGGCCACGGGTAACCCGCCGCCCTGCCCGCCCGGGAACCCACCGGCTCACGCCAGGGTTGCCACTGCAGAGGGGCTTCGCGCGAGCGCGTCGGCTGACAGAGGAGGAAACAGTGTGCGAGGACGCCTCCAAGGATGTCGGGACGCCGGTTCGAGCGCCAGGGTGGTCTGCCGGACTCGTGCGCGGCAGCCCCAGGCCTGCAAGCGCGATCCAGTCGGCCTCGGCCCCGGCGCGGCTGACGCGGGGAGCGCGGCATGATTGCTGATACATTCATTGCCGGGGGCCTTGCCGGGCTCTACTGCGGGCCTGCCCCCGATCCGGCGGCGATCTGGTGGCGCTGGAACCTCGACCCGCTGCTGCTCGTGGCGCTGGTCGCGCTTGCGCTGGCGCTCGGCCGGTCGCGCACGGGACTGGCGGCGGTTGCGGTGCTGGCCGTGGCCTTCGTCTCGCCGCTCTGCGCGCTGTCGGCCGCGCTGTTTTCCGCGCGGGTGGTGCATCACGTGCTGCTGGTCGCGGTCGCGGCGCCGCTGATCGCGCTGGCCTTGCCCGCGCGCAGCCCCCGCGCGGCGTCGCCCCTGTTCCTGATTTCGACCGCAGTGCTGTGGGCCTGGCACCTGCCGCAGGCGTATGACTCGGCGATGGCGAACATGGGCCTCTACTGGGTGATGCAGGCAACGCTGCTGGGGGCGGCCGCGGCCTTCTGGCGCGCGGTGCTCGCGCCCGGCCAGCCGACCGGCCAGGCGGGACTGGCGATCCTGGGCGCCTACATGCAGATGGGGCTCCTGGGGGCGCTTCTGACCTTTGCGCCCGAGCCGCTCTATGCCATCCACCAGTGGGCGCCGCTCGAGTGGGAGCTGACGCCGCTTTCGGACCAGCAGCTCGGCGGGATCATCATGTGGGTTCCGGCGGGGATTCCCTATGCCGCCTTCGGCGCGCTGGTGGCGCTGAAGGGGTGGCGGCGGTTGAAGGCGCAGCCGACATGATCGGCTGGCTGGAACCGGTCATCCCCCATCTGAAGGCCCTGCACGTGATCGCGCTGGCGGTGTGGGTCGGCGGCCTTTTCGGCCTGCCGGTCATGCTGGCGCGCCACGACGCGGCGATCGGGCAGGCCGACTACAGCCGGATCCGGCTGGCCTCGCACATCAGCTATGTCTGGATCATCACGCCTGCGGCGGTGACGGCCATCGTCGCGGGCACCTGGCTGATCTTCCTGCGCGAGGTGTTCGTCCCGTGGATGTTCGCCAAGCTGGTCTTCGTGGCGCTGCTGATCGGCTTTCATGCCTGGATGGGCCACCACATCGTCAAGCTGGGGGAAACCGACGGCCGGCATGACCCGCCCGAGCCGGGCATCCCGCTGCTCCTTCTTCTCGTGCCCGTCCTGGTGATCCTGATGCTCGTCCTCTGGAAGCCCGACCTGGGCGACATTACCCTGCCCGGCTGGCTGACAGAGCCACACGGCCGTCAGTTGCCGGTTTCGGACGTGCCGAGATGATAGTCGAAGACGAGCTTGCCGCCATGCCACCCCGTCGCGCCGACCATGAAGACGCTGAAGGCGGAAAGCAGGATGCCATAGGGCAGCACCGCCTGTTCGTAGCCGTAGAGCCGATAGCCCCAGTTCGCGCCCAGGATCGACAGCAGCACGACCGCGATCGCGGCATGGGTCCAGGCCGCGGCGCGCGCACGGATGCCCGGCACGAACAGCAGTTCGAGCGTGCCCGTGAAGGCCGCCGCGACGCCGATCAGGAAGGCCATGCCTGCGGCCCACAGCGCGGCCCGCGCCCAGAAGCTGTCGCCCGTCCACCAGTAGAACACGTCGGCGCCGAAGGTGCAGAAGGTCAGCGCGATGGGAAAGGCCACGCTCATCGCATGCAGCGGGTGGCCCGCGATCGCGATGGCGGAGGAGGTCTGATGGAAGCCGGGCAGATTGGAAACGGGGTCGTCGTAAAGACCCTCCTCCTCCTCGCCCCCGGCTTCTCCGCCCCCGGATTCCCTGCCGCCGGATTCCTTTCCTCCGTCCTGCGCACCCTTGCGCGCGTCGCCGGTTTCGCTGCTGCGCTGCTGGCCGTCCTTGCCATCCGGCTGCGCGCCGCCCTGGCGTTCGTCGGTCGTTTCGTTCCGGTCCTCGGCCATCGGCGGCTTCCCCTCAGGATGATCATCGGGGGATCAACGCCCGTGGTGCTGGCTGGTTGCGAGGAGCGGCTGTCCACCGTCCATCCCGCCGGTCCGGCAGCCGACACCATCGCCACCCTGTGGTGGGTCATGCTGGCGGGGGCGGCGGCGATCTTCCTGCTGGTCATGGTCCTGCTGGTGCTGGCCTTCCGCAAGGGCGAGGGACCGTCGGGCGACGACGCGGACAAGCGGCGCGAGACGCTCTGGATCAAGGGCCTGGGGCTTGGCTTCACGATGACCGTACTTGCCGCCCTGACCGCCTGGGGGCTGTCGATCGGCGAAAGGCTGCTGCCGCGCCCGGGACCCGACGTGGTCGCGGTCGGGGCCGAGGGGCGGCAGTGGGCATGGCGCTTTTCCTATCCCGACCTGCCCGGCCGCACGACCGAGAACGTGCTGCACATCCCCGCCCGCCGGCCGGTCGATGTCCGGATCACCAGCGCCGACGTGATCCACAGCTTCTGGGTGCCGCGGCTCGCGGGCAAGCTCGACGCGATCCCGGGCCACGTGAATGTCCTGCGTCTCGAAGCGTGGGAGCCGGGCGAATACGCAGGCGTCAGCGCCGAGTTCAGCGGCGCCGGTTACCGAACCCACCGCTTCACCGTGGTCGCGCATGACGCCGCCGCGTGGAATGCCTTTCTGACTGGGGAGTTGCCGTGACCGACAAGCCACGCATGACCGCTCTGCGCCTGCACAAGGCGCTGTATCCGATCTGGCGGAACGATCCCGGCTGGAAGGGCGTGCTCACGACGGTCAACAACAACACCATCGGCAACATGTTCATCATCGGTGCCACCGGCATGTTCCTGGCCGGTGGCATCCTCGCCATGCTGATCAGGGCGCAGCTCGCCTCGCCCCGCTCGGCCTTCATGGGTCCCGAGATCTACAACCAGATCTTCACGATGCACGGGACCATCATGATGTTCCTGTTCGCCATCCCCTTCTTCGAGGCGCTGACCGTCTTCCTGCTGCCCGGGATGCTGGGGACGCGCGACCTGGCCTTTCCGCGGCTCAGTTCCTACGGCTTCTGGTGCTACATGATCGGCAGCACGATCATGATCGTCGCCCTGCTGGCGGGGGTCGCCCCCGACGGGGGCTGGTTCATGTATCCGCCGCTGAGCTCCACCGCCTTTTCATCCGGCATCAACGCCGACATCTGGCTGCTCGGGATCAGCTTCATCGAGATCTCGGCCATCGGCGCCGCGATTGAGGTCGTCGTCACCGTCCTGCGCTATCGCGCGGTCGGCATGTCGCTGGACAAGCTGCCGATCTTCGCGTGGTACATGCTGGTGGTGGCGGTGATGATCCTGACCGCTTTCCCGCCGATGATCCTCGGCTCGCTGATCCTGGAACTGGAGCGGGCCTTCGACATGCCCTTCTTCCAGGCCGAGCATGGCGGCGACAGCCTGCTGTGGCAGCACCTCTTCTGGCTGTTCGGCCACCCCGAGGTGTACATCATCTTCCTGCCCGCCGCGGGAGTCATCTCGATGGTCCTGCCGGTCATGGCGCGCACCACGCTCCTGGGCTACGGCTGGGTGGTGGCGGCGGCGATCTCGCTGGCGGTCCTCAGCTTCGGGCTGTGGGTTCACCACATGTTCACCACCGGCATCCCGCACATGGGGCTGGCCTTCTTCTCGGCCGTCTCGACCCTCGTGGCCGTGCCCACGGGGGTGCAGATCTTCGCCTGGATCGGCACCCTGTGGAAGGGCCGCCCCGAGATGCACCTGCCGATGCTGTGGATCCTCGGCTTCTTCGTCACCTTCGTGATGGGCGGTCTGACCGGGGTCATGGTCGCGATGGTCCCCTTCGACTGGCAGGCGCACGACAGCTACTTCATCGTGGCGCACCTGCATTACGTCCTGATCGGCGGCTACGTCTTCCCGATGATCGCGGGGATCTACTACTGGCTGCCGGTCCTGACCGGGCGCAAGCGCTTCTTCAGGATGGGCGAAGTGGCCTTCTGGCTGGTCATGGCAGGATTCCACGGCACCTTCCTGCTGCTGCACTGGGCGGGCCTGCTGGGGATGCGGCGGCGGATCGACGTCGTCGAGGCCGGCTCGGGGTGGGAACTCATCAACCTTCTCGCCTCGATCAGCGGCTTCGTCCTGGCGATCGGCTTCGGGCTGGTGATCCTCGACGTGGCGGTGAACGCCTTCGTCGCCGTGCGCGGCCGGCGCAACCCCTGGAACGCCGGGACGCTGGAATGGGCCACCCCGATCCCGGGTCCCGCCTACAACGTGGCCTCGATCCCGGTGGTGAACAGCCGGTATCCCCTGCACGACAACCCCGACCTGCCCGTCCAGATCGCGAGGGGCGAGGGGTTCCTGGGCGAGCCGGTCCGGAACCGGCGCGAAACGCTGGCCGTCAGCGTGGCGCGGGGCGAGCCCGAGTTCATCTCGGTCTTTCCGAACAACACGATCGTGCCGTTCGTGATGGCCGTCGTCACCAGCGTCATGTTCATGGCGCCGGTGTTCAAGTGGTACTCGCTCATGTTCATCGCGGCCGGGGGTGTCACCGTCCTGGCGCTGGTCTGGGCCTGGGCGAACGGCTCGCGCCGGGACGAGGGGCTGCTGGACGCTGGCCGGGGCGTGTTCCTTCCTCCCCACACCGAGGTGGCCTATCCGCCCGGCTGGTGGGGGTCGCTGTTCCTGCTGCTGGCGGATTCGGTGCTGTTCGGGTCGCTGCTGTTCGGCTATGCCTTCCTGTGGACGGTCGCCCCGAACTGGCCGCCGCCCCGGATCCTGCAGACCGGCATTCCGGGGCCGGTCCTGGCGCTTGCCGGAGCGGCGTTGGCCAGCGGCGGCATCCGGCTCGCCGACCGCGCCATCCGCGCGCAGGGCCAGCCCTGGCCGGGCCTGCTGGCCAGCCTTGCGGGGCTCGCCGCGTTGGTGGCCGCTGCCGGGACGGTGTTCGCGGGAACCACCTACAACGCCCATGCCTATGACGCGACGCTGTGGGTGATCGCGGGCTATGTCGTCTTCCATGCCGGGATCGCGGGGTTGATGGTGCTGTTCCTGCTGGGCCGCATCGGCGCGGGCTACATCTCGTCCCGGCGCTTCGGTGACGCGCGGGTCGTCCGGCTGTGGATCGACTATGCCGTGCTGGCCGCGCTGATCGGTCTCGGCGGCGCCTGGCTGCCAGGAGTGTTGTCATGACCGACATGCTGCGCATCTCGATCCCCCTCACCGTCTGGATCGCGGCCTTCAGCGCAGTCTACGGGCTCCAAGGCATCATCTGCTCGGACCTGTGGCGCACAGCCGGGCTGACGACCGGGCAAGGGCGCATCGCGCTGATCGTATTGGGGGTCGCCGCCGTTGCGCTGCAGGTCGCCATGCAGGTCCTCCTGCGCAGGCCCCGCTTCGCCTCGCCCCTGCCCTGGGTCCAGCGGGTCGCGACCATCCTGGCGTACGTGGCGCTGGTCGCAACCCTGTGGAGCTTCCTGCCGGTGGTAAGCACCTCGCTCTGCCTGTGAGGGATCGGGCGAACGGCACTCTCGGGTGAAGTCGGCTCGCCCGCGCGGGAATGAGCGCCCTCCCTTGCGGCAGGAGGTGACGAGTCCTTGCCGGCAGGCAGGACCCGCATCCGGCGTCATCCGCCCTCGCGGTGATGCTGTATGTTGCCTTCTCCAGGACTTGCTTTGACTTCCCGCGGGAAGCGTATGCTCCGGCAGGGGTCAATTGCGATGCTGGGAGCGCAAGGCCAGGCAGTAAAACGGTGACCGCGAGACCAAAAACTACACGTGGTGGAGCGGATTTTAACCCGCTTTCACGAGCGAGCAGTTAAGCTTTTCACCGGGTTGCGCGTCAGAGTGGCACAAGCCGTGCCACCTCGATCTAGCCGACTGCGTCTGCAACGCTGGGAGGGGGGCTGACTGCCGCCAGCTGCTGCTTCTCCAACCAACCGGCAGATGCGCGCCATGCGGCCGAGACCGCGGCGCTGAAGGAAAAGATCGCCCCCGCTTCGGACAGAGCGCGAGCACGTGAAGATTGAGGCAGCTTCTTCCGCACACGAGGCAAGTAGTCGCTTCATGACTGAAGCGCGAGAACGATGTCCCCGAGGAACGTACGTTTTTCAGATGCGACGAGACCAACACGAAGATGCACTTCGAGCGAATGTTTGCCGTGAACGCGACCGGCGTCCTCAACTGCCGCAATGCCGCCTTTCACGCTGTGGCGAGGGAGAACGAGTCGGTCGTCAACATCGCATCTCCAACGGAGCTTCTTCGAACTTCAGCAGGTCCGCCCGTCGTTGCTCCCACCCGAAGACCGGCAATCTTGCCACGGCAGGCGCCCGGCGTTAGCGTTCAATCAAGCTCTGGAATAGGCCCTCGATGCGCCGTGTGCGCTCACGTCTCAGGACGTATGATGGTCGAACCTGCCGACAGCCCGGTGTGGTTTTCGGCGCCGTTCAGGTGCAGGCCCAGCTTCATCACGGAGAATCGACATGCATAGCCTGATTGGCGGCGTGGCCGCAGCCCTCGGCCTTGTGCTCGGCGGCGTTGCGGCAAGCGCGCAGGCCACGACCCTCTACTTCTCGGCCATTCCCGACGACGACGAGACGCGCCTTCTGGAGCGGTTCGGCAAGGTCGCCGACTACCTGTCGGACGAACTCGGCGTCGACGTGCAGTACGTGCCCGTGAAAAGCTACGCGGCGTCCGTCACGGCCTTCCGCAACGACCAGATCCAGCTTGCCTGGTTCGGCGGCTTGTCGGGCGTTCAGGCGCGGCTGGCGGTGCCCGGCTCGCAGGCCCTCGCCCAGGGGGTCGAGGACGGGACGTTCGTGTCCTACTTCATCGCCCACGAAAGCACGGGGCTTCAGCCGTCGGACGACTTTCCTCTGGCAGCGGAGGGGATGAGCTTCACCTTCGGCGCCCAGACCTCGACCTCGGGCCGGCTGATGCCGGAGTTCCATATCCGCGAGGAAACGGGCAAGGTACCGGAGGAGTTCTTTTCTCAGGTCGGCTTCTCGGGCGATCACGGGCAGACGCTGCGGCTCGTCTCGACCGGCGCCTACCAGCTGGGCGCGCTGAACTACACGGTCTATGACACCGCCGTGGCCGAGGGCGCCCCCGAAGTCGCGACCACCCGCGTCATCTGGAAGACGCCGCCCTATCCCGACTACAACTGGACCATCCGCGGCGACGTCGACGCACGCTTCGGCGACGGGTTCACCGAACGGGTCAGGCAGGCGTTGATCGGCATGGACGACCCGGACCTGCTCGCCTCGTTCCCGCGCAAGGGCTTCGTCGAGGCCACGAACGACGACTATGCGCCGATCGAGGAAACGGCACGGGCGATCGACATCCTTGACTGACCCGGCCATGCTGACCTTCACCGGCGAGGCGCTGTCCTACGGCCGCACCACCGTTCTGTCCGACGTGGACTTCACGCTGCGGGCGGGGGAACGGGTCGTCCTGCTGGGCCGCAGCGGCGCCGGGAAAAGCACGCTGCTGAACGCCGGCTATGCGCGGCTGGCCCGCACGTTTCCCGACGTCGCGCTGGTTCCGCAGGAACACGGGCTGGTTCCGCAGCTGTCGGTCTTTCACAACGTCTACATGGGCCGGCTCGACGCGCATGGGGCGGGCTACAACCTTGCCAACCTGATCTGGCCCTTCCCGGCCGAGCGCCGCGCCATCGACCCGGTGCTGGAAACGGTCGGACTGGACGGCTTCGCCCGCCGGACGGTGGAGACTCTGTCGGGCGGTCAGAAGCAGCGCACGGCGCTGGCCCGCGCGATCCATCGGGGCGGGCGCGTGCTGATCGGGGACGAGCCGGTGTCGGCGGTGGACGAGCGGCAGGCGGGCGTGCTCATCGACGAGCTGGGGCGGCGGTTCGGGACGATCCTGCTGGCCCTCCACGACGTGGCGCTGGCGCGGCGGATCGCGACCCGCCTCGTCGGCATCCGCGCGGGCCGCATCTTCTTCGACCGCGCGACTGCCGATGTTCCGGACGACGACATCCATGACCTCTACCGAGCCTGAGCGCCCCCACCGGCTCGGGCGGTTCGGGCGGGTCGGGACGGCGCTCGTCTTCGTCGGGCTGGCGGCGATGCTTTTGCCCTTCGCCGACCTCGGCCTGGGCCGGCACGATCCCTGGGCCGAGCTGGGACGAATGGCGACGGGGTTCCTGTCGCCGGATTTCACGTCGATCGAGGCGCTGCGCTGGACGGCGGTGCTGACCGCAGCCTTCGCGATCTGCGGGGTCGCGCTCGGCGCGTCGGCAGGGTTCGTGCTGGCGCCGTTCTACCGGCACGGGATGGTCCGGAACCTCTGCATCGCGATCCGGTCGATCCACGAGCTGTTCTGGGCGATCCTGCTGGTGCAGGTCACCGGCCTGTCGGCAACCACGGGAGTTCTGGCGATCGCCATTCCCTATGCGGGCATCTTCGCCAAGGTCTTTGCCGAGTATCTGGACGAAGCCGACGCGAGGCCCGCCGCCGCCATGCCGCCACGCGCGGACCTGATCTCGGTCCACTTCTACGCCCGCCTGCCGCTCGCCTGGCGCGAGTTCCAGACCTACCTGCTGTACCGGCTCGAATGCGGGCTGCGGTCCAGCGCGGTGCTGGGCTTCGTGGGCCTGCCGACGCTGGGCTTTTCGCTCGACACCTTCTTCAGGCAGGGCATGTATGGCGCGGTCGCCGCCGTGCTCATCATCTACTACGTGCTGATCGGAACGATGCGGCTCTGGATGCACCGGCCGTTGGTGCCGTTCTATCTGCTGGCGGCAATCGCGGTCATGGCATCCATCGCCAGCCCGCCGATGGCGCCCGGTGCG
This sequence comes from Paracoccus aeridis, assembly GCF_004923205.2. GTDB lineage: Bacteria > Pseudomonadota > Alphaproteobacteria > Rhodobacterales > Rhodobacteraceae > Paracoccus > Paracoccus aeridis. Next base: position 15,314 of record NZ_SELD02000036.1, on the reverse strand, counting down.
CTTGCCCGTTTCCTGACCCACGACATCGTGCCCGCCCCGCTGCGAAGCGGGGATCTTGGCGATTTCGCGACATGGGCGCGCTTCGGGGACTGGCTGGCGGCGCTGCTTGCCGGGCAGGCGCTGCCGGGGCTCGCCGCGACGCTGGTCGTGGCGCAGCTTGCGCTGGTGGTCGCCGGACTTGTCGCGCTGATCGGGTTTCCGACGACCGTCCGTCCGGTCGCGGGAAGGCTCGGCGCGGCGTTCGGCCACGTGGCGCTGGTCATCACCCGCTCCACCCCCGAATACATGCTGGCCTACATCGCCCTGCAGGTCTTCGGCCCGTCGATGCTGCCCGCCGTCCTGGCGCTGGGGCTGCATAACGGCGCGATCATCGCCCATCTGCTGGGCCGGCAATCGGCCCATCTGCATGAGAGCCTGCGCCCCGACGCCCCGCGCGGCATCGTGCTATACGCCTACGAGCTGCTGCCGCGGATCTATGGCTCGTTCCTCGCGCTGTGCCTGTACCGGTGGGAGATCATCGTCCGGGAATCCGCGATCATCGGCCTTCTGGGCATCCCGACGCTGGGCTTTCATGTCGACCGCGCGATCCAGGAAATCCGGGTGGACCGCGCGATCGTGCTGCTGATCGTAACGATGCTGGCGACGATGGCGATCGACTGGGTGTCGCGCAGGACGCGCGCGTCGATCCTGCCCGGACGCCTTGGACGGAACGCTGCTGCTGAATGAGGGCGACAGCGCCGAAGTCCGCTGCGCTTCCCCCTTCGTCCATCTTCGCTAACGGCGGCGGCGCATCCCGTGGGCGATGCTCAGCAGGTGCCGCTCCATCATCTGGGCGGCGCCGGCGCTGTCGTGGGCGGATATGCGGTCCACCAGCGCCTCGTGCTGGTGGGCAAGTTCCTGGATGCGCGCCGCGTCCATGCGGTCGGCGCGCCAGGCGGCCCAGTCGGATTGCTCGCGGACCGAGCGGATCTGTTCGTAGACGCGCAGGAACAACGGATTGCGCGCGAGTTCGGCGATGCGGAAGTGAAAGATCGCGTCGGCGATCTCATAGCATTCCGGGGTCTGCGCGGTCAGGGTTCCGCCCATGAGTTCGCGAAGGGCGCGGACGTCTTCGGGGGTGGCGCGTTCGGCGGCGAGGGCGGCCAGCGCGGGCTCCACCTCCATCCGCACCTCCATCACGTCGGCCGGGGTGACGCTGCGAGCCAGGCTTTTCAGGCCGTTGCCCGGCACGGGCGGCGGCATGGTGAACGTTCCCTGCCCGTGGCGCCGGAACAGCAGCCCGTCGAGTTCCAGCGCGGCCAGAGCCCGGCGCAGCCGCGTGCGGCCGACGCCGAAGCGGGCGGCCAGTTCCCGTTCCGCCGGCAGGCGACCGTCGGGATCGGCGATGCGGGCCAGTTCGGCCCGCAGTCTGTCCTCGAGATCGAGGGTGTCGGCTTCAGGCGGTGAGAAGGTCAATCCACATCCTCAGCGAGGTGAGCATCAGGAAAATGCCGAATGCCATTCTCAGCTTGCGGCGGTCAATGCTGTGGGCCAGCCGGACGCCGTAGCCCGCCAGCCACGTGGAAAGAGGGATGATGACGGCGGCAAGGTACAGGTTGACGTAGCCCAGGGACAGCGGAGGCAGCCCTTCCCGCCCGAGGCCGGTCAGCATGTAGATGATCGCCCCCGGCAGGCCGATGACGAAGCCGATGGCGGCCGAGGTGCCGACCGCCCGGCGGATGTCATAGCCGAGAAAGTTCAGCAGCGGCACGCAGACGGTGCCGCCGCCGATCCCCATCATCGCGGACACGGCCCCGGCGAAGACGCCGAAGCCGGCCCAGGCGCCGGGCGGGAAGGACCGCGGCTCGACGCCGTCACGCGGCTTCCGGAAGATCATGTCGATCGCCACCAGCAGCGCGATGGTGGCGAAGACCGCAACCAGCACCCACCCCGAGACATAGCCGCCCACGACCGAGCCGAACACCACGCCGACAATGATCCAGGGGACCCAGCGCCGCAGCAATGCCGTGTCGATCGCGCCGCGGCGGTGGTGCCCGATGCCCGAGGACAGCGAGGTGAAGACGATGGTGGATAGCGAGGTGCCCACGGCCACCTGCATCGTCAGCGCCGGATCCATGCCCGTCAGCGACAGCGCGAAGTAGAGCGCCGGGACGATCACGATCCCGCCGCCGACGCCCAGCAGGCCTGCGATGACCCCGCCGAAGGCGCCCGCGGCAAGGGCGATCAGCGTCAGTTCGACCAGCGCCTGCGTCGTCATGCCCAGCATCATGCCCTCCACCGGCGGGAGCCGTTTGCCTTTGCCATGCCTCAGCGACCCACCGCATAGGCCTGCATGAGCCGGGGGGTCGCCGCCCCGCGCAGGAGACCGTCGGGTTCGCGCAGGGCCGCGGTCAGGCGGCCGATGGCCCACGGCTCGGTTACCTCGACGATGTGGCCGCGGCTGCGAAGGTCCTCGATCACTGCGTCGCCGAAGGCCGGCTCCGCGAGCATCCGCGCCGGTTCTGCCTTGCGCGGATAGAACGAGCCCTGGAAATGCAGCGTATGGAACAGGGGCCGGTCCATGTTGGCCTGAAGGTTCGCGGCGTGATGGACGAAGCGGAGGAACCAGATCAGCTGCCATTGGTCCTGCTGGTCACCGCCGGGCGTGCCGAAGCAGAGCCAGCGGTCGCCGTTCCGCGCCATCGACGGCGTCAGCGTCGTGCGCGGACGCGAGCCGGGGCGCAGGCTCAGGGGCACGTCCTCCTCCAGCCAGAACATCTGCGCGCGGCTGTTCAGCGGGAAGCCGAGACCGGGCACCACCGGAGAGCTTTGCAGCCACCCGCCCGACGGCGTGGCCGAAACCATGTTCCCCCAGCGGTCGATCACGTCGAGATGGACGGTGTCGCCGCGCTTTTCGGTCAGGTGCGCCATCGTCGGCTCGACGCTGACGGCGCGGCCCACGCCGAAGTCGCGCGCGGCGCGGGCGATTGCAGCGTCGGCCAGATGCTCGAAGCCGGGCACCCGCCCGGGGCGCTGCTCGGTCGAGGCTTCGCGGCCGATCAGCTTGCGGCGCCCGGCGGCGTAATCCTCGGAAAGCAGCACCTCCATGGGGATGTCCGAGAAGTCGGGATCGCCGTAATAGGCTTCGCGGTCGGCATAGGCGAGCTTCATCGCCTCGACGACGGTATGGACGAACTCGGCCCCGCTGGGGTCCATCGCGGCAAGGTCGATGCCGCGCAGGATGGCCAGCGCCTGCAGCAGCGCCGGCCCCTGTCCCCACGGCCCGGTCTTGTACACGGTCCAGCCGTGGTAGTCGATCGAGAGAGGCTGTTCGCCCTGCGCGCGCCAGCCGGCAAGATCCTCGCGCGCCAGCAATGCGCGGTTCCGGCCGCCGGTCACGTCCGCGACCTCGGCGGTTTCCACGAAGTCGGAAATGGCGTCGGCAACGAAGCCGTCCGACCAGATGGCGCGGGCCGCCTCGATCTGGCCCAGCCGGTCGTCCGAGGCGGCCTCGGCCTCGTCCACGATCCGCTGGTAGGTGGCGGCGAGATCGGGATTGCGGAACAGGCTGTCCGGCGCGGGGGCTTCGCCGTCCGGCATGAACACGGCGGCCGAGCTGGGCCATTCGTCGCGCAGGAAGCCATCGATGCCCTTGATCGTGGCCGCCACCCGCGCCAGCAGCGGATGCCCGTCGCGCGCATGGAAGATCGCGGGCTCCATGACCTCGCGCAGCGTCAGGCTGCCGCCCTCGGCCAGAAGCTTCATCCAGCCGTCGAACGCCCCCGGCACCACAGTCGCAAGCAGGCCCGATCCGGGGATCAGCGTCAAGCCCAGATCGCGCATCGCCTCGATCGTCGCGGCCTTCGGCGCCGGTCCCTGCGCGCAGATCACCTGCGGCTCGCCGCCATGCTTGCGCCAGATCAGCGGCAGGTCGCCGCCGGGGCCGTTCAGATGCGGCTCGACCACCTGCAGCACCAGGCCCGTCGTCACCGCCGCATCGAAGGCGTTGCCGCCGCGTTCGAGGACGCCCATGCCCGCGGCCGACGCGATCCAGTGCGTCGAGGCAACCATGCCGAAGGTGCCCCGGATCTCGGGCCGGGTGGTGAAATCGCTCATCGTCAGTCCCTCAGTTTGCTGTCATTCGCGGGGGTCGAGCGCGTCGCGCAGCCCGTCGCCCAGAAGGTTGAAGCCCAGCACGACCAGGAAGATCGCGAGGCCCGGCCACAACGCCAGCCAGGGCGCCTGCGACATGAAGTTCTTGGCCGTGTTCAGCATCGACCCCCACGAGGGCGCCGGCGGCTGCTGCCCCAGTCCCAGGAAGGACAGCGATGCCTCGGCGATGATCGCGGCGGCGACCGTCAACGTCGCCTGCACGAGGATCGGCGGCATCGCGTTCGGAAAGATGTAGCGGGCGAGGATGCGCGGGGTGGACAGGCCTATGGCATGGGCGCCCTCGACGAAGTCCTCGGCGCGGACGTTGATGACCTGTCCCCGCGTGAGGCGCACGAAGATCGGCATGGCCGAGATCCCGATGGCGATCATGGCGTTGGTGAGGCTGGGCCCCAGGAAGGCCGCGAGCGCGATCGCGAGGATCAGGAAGGGGACGGCCAGCAGCGCCTCGGTGCAGCGCGAGATGACGATGTCGGTCCAGCCGCCGAAGTACCCCGCGAGGATGCCCAGCGGCACGCCCAGCAGGATCGCGATCCCGACCGAGACGATGCCGGCGAGGACCGACGCCCGCGCGCCCCAGATCATCCGGGCCAGCACGTCGCGGCCGATCTCGTCCGTTCCCAGCGGATGCGCGGCACCCGGCGCCTGCCTCACGGCGGCCCAGTCGGTCGCGGCGGGGTCCGCGATCGGCAGCACCGGCGCGAGCAGCGCGACCAGCAGGAACGCCCCCACGATCAGCGCGCCGAGGATCGCGCTCCGGTGGGTGCGGAACTTGCGCCAGCTGCGCCGCGCAGGCGTGTCGATCACGGCGGGGCGGACGGTGCGCGCGGCGATTGCCTCGTTCGCCATCACGCGGACCTCAGGCGGGGGTTGAGCAGGATATAGAGCATGTCAGCCACCAGGTTCATCAGGATGAAGCCCACCGCCGTCACCATCACCACGCCCTGCACAACGGCGTAGTCGCGGGTGAAGACGGCATCGACCACCAGCTTGCCGAAGCCGGGAATGGTGAAGATCTGCTCCGTCAGGACGGCTCCGGCGATCAGTTCGCCGAAGAGGAGCGCGGTCAGGGTGACGATGGGCGTCAGGGCGTTGCGGAATGCGTGCTTCAGCACGACGCGGCGTTCCGGCACGCCCTTCGCACGGGCGGTGCGGACGTAGTCCTGCTTGAGCACCCCCAGCATGGACGAGCGCGTGTGCCGCATCAGCGCGCCGGCAAGCCCGGTCCCGAGCACGAAGGCCGGCATGATCATGGTCCGCATCGACTGCACGAAGTCCTGCGTCGGCGGCACGTATCCCGAGGCAGGCAGCAGCTGCCAGCGGACCGAGACGAGCATGATCAGCATGATGCCGAGCCAGAAGTTCGGGATCGACATCCCCGACAGCGCCACCATGTTCGCCGCGTAGTCGGTGACGGTCCCCTTGCGCACGGCCGAGATGATGCCCGCGGGGATGCCGATCACCAGCGCGATCAGCAGCGCCATGACGCCAAGCTGCAGCGTGACGGGCAGCTTCTGGACGATCAGCTGCGTCACCGGCTGACCGGTCCTGAGCGACGTCCCGAGATCTCCCTGCAGGGCCCCGGCGAGCCAGCGGAAGTACTGGACCGGCAACGGGTCGTTCAGGCCAAGCTGCTCGCGGATCGCGGCCAGGGCGACGGGATCGCGTTCCTCGCCCGCCATCGCCAGCACGGGATCGCCCGGCAGCAGCTTCTGCAGCGCGAAGACGAAGACCGAGATGAGCAGGATGGTGGGGATGGCGACGAGCACGCGCCGCAGGAAGAGGTTGAGCATGGTCGCTCCGGCAACGGGGGATGGGGAGGCGGCCCGACCGGGCCGGCCTCCGGGTCACGCGGGCGGGATCAGTCCGCGTCGGTGACGTTCTGCAGCCGGATCATCCCGTCGGGATAGGGCTTGAACCCCTCGACACCGGCATCGACGCCATAGAGCCATGCCTGGTAGTAAAGGTAGCTGATTGGCAGGTCCTGCTGCAGGATCGCCTGCGCCGCGTCATAGCGTTCCTTGCGCTGCGCCGGGTCGATGATCGTGCGCGCCTCGTTCAGCAGGCGGTCGACCTCGGGGTTGGAATAGTGGCTGTCGTTGAAGCCCGCGCCCGTCGTGACGAACTGGTGCAGGTTGCCGTCGGGGTCGATCCGGCCCGACCACCCCTGGGCGCTGGTCTGGAAGCTGCCTTCCGCCGCGTCCGACACCAGCGTCGCGTACTCCTTGGCGACGATGTTGACGTTGAAGCCCGCCTCGGCGGCCATCGCCTGAACCATCTGGGCGACCTGCTGGCTCTCGGGGCGCGTGGCGACCTGCAGATCGACGTTGACGGGGGTGGCGACGCCGGCTTCGGCCAGCAGCGCCTTGGCCTTTTCCACGTCGCGTTCGGGCGCGGCGAAGGCCTCGTTGTAGTAGTAGCTGCTTGGCGGGAACGGCTGGCCGGCAGGCGTGAAGGCGCCCTGGAAGACGACCTGGCTGATCGCGTTGCGATCGATCGCAAGGTTCAGCGCCTGCCGGACGCGGGCGTCCTGTCCCAGCGGGTTCTCGGACTGCGGGCCGTTGTCGATGTTGAAGTAGATGCCCTGGTAGCCCAGGCCCGTGACCTGCTCGACCCGCAGGTTGGCGTTGCCCTGCACGGCCGGGATGTCGGTTGCCGCCAGCTGGTTGATCATGTCGAGGTCGCCGGACTGCAGGTTCGCAAGCCGCACGGTCGTGTCGGTGATCGGCAGGTACACCACGCGGTCCAGCTTGATCGCGTCGGCGTTCCAGTAGTCGGCAAAGCGTTCCAGCGTGATCCGGTCCTGCGCCACGCGGCTGACGAACTTGAAGGGGCCGGAACAGGCCGGCGCGCTGGAAAAGTCCTTGCCCTCGGCGAAGGCCGCGGGCGACATCATCATGCCCGCCCGGTCGCTCAGCTGCGCGATCACCGTGGAATCCGGCGCGGACAGGTTCAGGCGCACCTCGGTGGGCGAGATCACGTCGACCGACTCGACCGATGCCAGTTCCGACTTGCGGACGCTGTCCTCGAGGGTCTTCGACCGCTCGATGTTGGCCTTGACGGCCTCTGCGTCGAAGGCGGTGCCGTCGTGGAACTTGACGCCCTCGCGCAGGGTGAAGGTGATCGACCGTCCGTCCTCGGCCTGTGTCCAGTCCGTGGCGAGCTGCGGGACGATCTCGAGCTTCTCGTTCACGTCCACCAGCTTGTCGCAGAGCGCGGTGAAGACGATCCGGCCCACGAACAGGCGCGAGCGGTCGGGGTCCAGCGTGTCGGGGTCGTTCTCAAGCCCGATCCGCAGTTCGGCCGCACCGGCGGCGGTGGCGGTGGACAGCAGAAGCGCGGCGATCAGCGAAAGTCTGGCGGTCATGTTCTTACTTCCCTGTTGTCGTTGTTGCGATGGGCTCCGCCCGCGCGACGGCGTGGCGGTAAAGGGCGACGCGCTCGGCAGCGGGGCCATGCCCCTGCCGCTCGACGGGCGGCGCGAAGGGGTGCCGCGCCGCGATCTCGCGCCAGAAATGGCACGCGACGGGATGGCCGTCGCCGGCGTCGTCGATAAGCTCCGGCACGTCCACCCGGCACCGCTCCTGCACGTAGGTGCAGCGGGTGTGGAACCGGCAACCCGGCGGGGGCGCCGCGGGCGACGGGATTTCGCCGCCGATCGCCTCGGCCGGGCGCGACACGCCCGGCGCGGGCTCCGGGATCGCGGCGAGCAGCGCGCGGGTGTAGGGGTGGCGCGGCTCGGCGAACAGCGTGTCTGTCTCGCCGACCTCAACCAGCGTGCCGAGATACATCACCGCCACGCGGTTCGACATGTGCCGGATCACCGCGAGGTCGTGGGCGATCACGATCATCGTCAGCCCAAGGGCCTCGCGCAGGTCCGCGAGCAGGTTCACCACCTGCGCCTGCACCGACACGTCGAGCGCGCTGACCGGCTCGTCCCCGATCACCAGCGTCGGACGCGAGGCGAGCGCCCGCGCGATGCCGATCCGCTGGCGCTGCCCGCCCGAGAACTCGTGCGGATAGCGGCCCATGTGTTCGGGACGCAGGCCGACCTGTCGCAGCAGCTCGGCCACGCGCTCGCGCCGTTCGGCAGCGGTCATCTTCGGGAAATGGGTTTCCAGCGGCTCGCCGATGAGCCTGCCCACGCTGGCGCGCGGGTTCAGCGACGAAAACGGATCCTGGAAGATGAACTGCACGTCCCGGCGCAGGTCCCTCAGCGCCGCGCCCGAGAGGTTCGCGATCTCCTTGCCCTCGAAGGTGACGCTGCCGGCCGTCGGCTCCAGCAGGCGGGCGAGAAGCCGCGCCAGCGTGGACTTGCCGGAACCGGACTCGCCCACGATGGCGAAGGTCTCGCCCCGCCGGATATCCAGCGACACGCCATCCACGGCACGGACCGGCGCAGGCTTGCGGAACAGCGCGCCAGAACCCTGGAAGTGCCGTTTCAGGCCGCGCGCCGACATGATGACGTCCGCGCTCATGCGGCGGCCCCGAAGTTCAGTTCCAGCGGCGCGAAGTGACAGGCGGCGCGGTGACCCGCCGCGATCTCTCGCAGCAGGGGCTGCTGGGCGCATTTCGGCTGGGCGAAGGGGCAGCGCGTCGAGAAGCGGCAGCCCTGCGGCATCTCGGCCGGCGACGGCACCGATCCGGGCACCGTCGTCAGCCGCGTGCGAGGCCCGGTGAGCGACGGGATCGAGCCGAGAAGCCCGATGGTATAGGGATGCTGCGGGTCGTCGAACACCTGCGCGACGGACCCGGTCTCGGCGATCCGGCCGGCATACATGACCGCAACCCTGTGCGCGACCTGGGCCACGACGCCAAGGTCGTGGGTGATGAAGACGACCGCCATCCCCCGGTCCCGCTGCAACCGCGAGATCAGGTCGAGGATCTGCGCCTGGATCGTCACGTCCAGCGCGGTGGTCGGCTCGTCCGCGATCAGGAGCTGCGGCTCGTTCACCAGTGCCATCGCGATCATGACCCGCTGGCGCATCCCGCCCGAAAGCTCGTGCGGATACTGCCGCATGCGGCGTTCCGGCGCCGAGATCCCGACCTTGCGCATGATGTCGAGCGCGCGTCCCTTCGCTTCCACCTCGGACACGCTGCGGTGGCACAGCACGGCCTCGGCGATCTGATCGCCGATGCGGAAGGCGGGGTTCAGCGACGTCATCGGCTCCTGGAAGATCATCGCGATCTGGTCGCCCCGAAGCTTGGCCGTGCCGCCGGGGCGCGTCAGGTCGAGCGGCTGTCCGTCGAACTCGGCCCTGCCCGCGATCCGCACGCCCTTCGCGCCGAGAAGGCCCATGACGGCAAGCGAGGTCACGCTTTTCCCGCTGCCGGATTCACCGACGATGGCCAGCGTCTCACCCGCGGCAACCGCAAGATCGACACCCGAGATCACCTGCGTGGCGCCGAAAGCGACCTGGAGGTCTTCCACCCTCAGAAGCATGTCGTCCCTCGTCCCCGTCGCGCTCGCCTGCTGAACCACGGCGTCAAACCAAATCAACATTGGTTCGACTATGGGAACGGTGTTTGTGTGGTGTCAACGCTTTTCTTGAGGACGTGCAGTTCGGCGAGGAGCGTCGTTAGGCACCGACCCCGCCAACACGGAGCAGGACTTCCAGACGCCCGAACCGCACATTCCGCCTCACGCTGCACGGCTTGCAGCATGGAAGCGCATGCTTGCAGCTGTCATTGCGTCCGCGCCAAGGCCTCCAGAAGCAGTCGGCGCAGAGCGGCATCTGTCTTGAACCCAGCATGTGCCGTAACGGTGACGTTGGGCAGGGACAGCAGGGGATGATCAAGCCGCAACGGCTCTTCGTCGAAGACATCCAAGGCCGCGTGGCTGAGCGGGTTTGCCTCTAGGGCTGCGACCAGCGCCTTGGTGTCGATGATCCCAGCCCTGGCAGTGTTGACAAGCACGGCAATCGACCGCATCCGGCTCAGCGCAGTGGCATCAATCATCTTTGCAGTTTCCGGGGTCAACGCCAGATGCAGGCTGATCACGTCAGCCGATTCCAGCAGAGCATCGAGCGACACAAGTGGACATGGTGCATCGCTCAAGGGCGAACGGTTCCACCCGATCACCCGGAACCCCAGGGCTGCGGCGAGCCCAGTTGTCGCACGCCCGATCCCGCCCATGCCCACGACGCCGAATGTCAGATCCTCGAACTCGCGGCCGGCGAGCGGCTCCCAATGGCCAGCGCGGACGCTGCGGTCCATCAGGGTGACCTGGCGCAGCGCACTCAGTGCCAAGGTGATGGCATGCTGACCAACGGCCTGGTCGCCATAGCCCCGGATCGTCTCGACAGTGATGCCACGTGCCTCGGCCGCGGGCATGTCGATATAAGATGAGGCGCCCGTGCCCAGGAAAACGATCCGCCGCAGCGACGGGGCGGCGTCAAGGTCGTCGGCGGTCATGTAGGTATGCCCGTTCCAGACGATCTCGGCATCGCCGATCAGGTCACGCAACTGCGCGGGATCCGGGTCGCCTTCATGGATGACCATGCCCTTTGGGTAGTCGAGATCCTGGAGCAGCCGAACGCTGTGCGGCGTCGCGTCCACATAGACGAGCCTGCCCATGATCACTCCATGGGATGAATGACGCGATGCAGGAAGTCCTGGGTGCGGGGATGCTGCGGATTGCGCAGCACCTCCTGCGGGGAACCCTGCTCGACGATCGCACCACCTTCGAGGAAGAGGACGCGGTCGGCCACTGCCCGGGCGAACTCCATCTCGTGCGTGACGACGACCATCGTCATGCCAGCGGCCGCGATGTCACGCATTACCGCGAGCACCTCGCCCACCAGCTCCGGGTCTAGCGCCGATGTGGGCTCATCGAAAAGGATCGCCTTGGGCTTCATCGCCAGTGCACGCGCAATCGCGACACGTTGCTGCTGCCCGCCCGAGAGCTTAGCCGGATAGGTGTCCAGCTTGGCTCCTAGGCCGACCTTGTCCAGCAGAGCTACCGCCTCGTCCCGCGCCGGGGCGCGATTCATCTTCTTGACGAAGACCGGGCCTTCCATGACGTTTTCCAGCGCTGTTCGATGCGGGAACAAGTTGAAGCGCTGGAACACCATCGACACCTGCGTCCGGATGTCGGTGATCGCGCGGCTGGCAGGATCGACCTTTGCGCCCTCGATCAGGATCGAGCCGCGCTGATAAGTCTCCAGCCCGTTGATGCACCGTAGGATCGTCGACTTGCCCGAGCCGGAAGGGCCGATAATGCAGACCACCTCACCCTTCTTGACGTCAAACGATACGCCCTTGATGACCTGCAGCGTGCCGAATGATTTATGGATATCCTGAACCTGGATCATGCCTGCGAATACCTCTTTTCCAGGTGCCGGGTGAGGAAGGTCAGTGGCAGGCTGAGTGCGAGATAGATCAGCGCCACCAGCGTGAAGACCGTCATGTTGTCGAAGGTCGAGGCCGCGATGAGCTGTCCCTGCCGCGTCAGTTCGGCCACGGTAATGGTCGAGACGAGCGACGAGTCTTTCAGGATCATGATGATCGTGTTGCCAAAGGGCGGCAGCACGATGCGGATCGCCTGCGGCAGGATCACGCGCCGCATGACGAGCTGGTCGGTCATGCCGATCGAATGGGCGGCCTCGATCTGGCCCTTGTCGATGGCCTCGATCCCGGCGCGGAAGTTTTCAGCCTGATAGGCCGAGTAGGCGATGCCCAGACCGATGATCCCGGCCTGCATGGCAGTCAGGTTGATCCCGATTTCGGGCATCACGAAGTAGATGTAGAAGAGCTGCACGATGATCGGAATACCGCGGATGATCGTGACGAACCCGCGGCTCAGCGCGACCAGCACAGGGATGCGCGTCCAGGCCATTACCGCCCAGACAAAGCCCAGAAACGTGCTGAGGATGACAGAGAAGAAGGTGACGACCAGCGTCAGCCACACCCCCTCCATCAGCAGCGGCAAATAGTCGGTCGCCCGTTCCCAGAAACTCATCAGCGAATGTCCCGTTCTATGCGCGGTCAGACGGGACGGCGGCAATCAACCGCCGCCCCGGCAGGTCTTACTCGATGCCCCACTCGGCGATGATCTCGTCCAGCTTGCCGGACTCCTTGATCTTTGCGAGGCCCGAGTTCATCCGGGTCAGCAACTCGGGTTCGTTCTGGCGCACGGCAATCGCCACGTCGCCGACAATCGTGCTTTCATATTCTGGCACGAGCCGCACGTCGGAGGCACCCTGCGACAGCTGATAGGCGACGATCGGGCGGTCACCAAAGCCCGCATCGATCCGGCCTAACGACACGTCGCGCATGATGTCGGCGATGGTGTCATAGACCCTCACCTCCTTCAGCTTGTCGTTGGCCTGCAGCGGCGCGACATAGGCGGTGCCCACCTGGGCACCGACCACCTTGCCTTCTAGGTCGTCGAGCGAGGCGTAGGGCGTGGTGTCATCCTTGGCGACGAACAGCCCCTCGCCATAGGAATAAACCGGCTCAGTGAAGGCGACGACCTTGGCGCGCTCCTCGGTCGCATACATTGCAGCGGCGATCACGTCGATCTTTCCCGAGGTCAGCGACGGGATCAGCGCGCTCCACTGCGTGGCCTCGACATCCGGCGTGAAGCCTTCAGCTTCTCCGATGGCGTTGACGATATCGACCATCACGCCGTCGATCTTATTGGTCGTCACGTCGAGGAAGGTGAACGGAACGCCGGACGGCGTTGAGCCGACCTTGAGGGTATCCTGCGCCAGGACTTGCCCTGACAGCGCGACACTGGCCGTGAGCGCCAGCATCGCACCACGCATCACCTTGGTCACCTTGTTCATGCTTAGCCTCCCGTACCCCTGATGGATTCACCGGCATTGAAACTTCTGCCGGATTGTTACAGTTTGGCGAAACGAACATCGGGTTGTCAACGCATGTCCTCGCCTCCGAACTCCTTGGTCATCGAGCCGTCTGCTGATGCGGCAGAGCGGGACAGCCTCGGCGCGCGACTGCGGCGCAGGCGCAAGGTCCGTGGCCTTTCGCTGAAGGAGGTTGCGCGGCGCGCTGAAGTTTCGACAGGGCTGATCAGCCAGGTCGAGCGGGGCCTGACCATGCCCTCCGTCCGGTCGCTGGGAGCGATCTGCGGCGCGTTGGAAATGCCCGTGGGTTGGCTGTTCGACACGTCCGATGCGGATGACACCGACGGTCTGGTGGTGCGGCGGCCTCAGCGGCGGGTACTGGACCTTGGCGCCAAGGGAATGATCAAGGAACTGATGACGCCCGACAGCTGCACCGGCATCCAGATGATGCGGCTGGTGATCCGTCCGGGCGGCTCGTCCGGCGAGACACCCTACAACCATCCGAGCGGCGCGAAATGCGGCACCGTGCTGTGCGGTCAGCTGATGCTTGAGGTCGATGGCGACACGCGCCGGCTGAACACCGGAGACAGCTTTGCCTTTGAAGCGACACGCATGATCCGCTTCTGGTGCGAGGACAGCGAGGCGGCCGAGGTTCTGTGGATCGTGACGCCGGCCGTCTATTGAAAGGAGCGCAAGGTATGATCGAGAACGAAGAAGACGTGATCGCCAACTCGCTGTGGACCGCGACTGCAAACCCCGCCCCGAACTGCCCTCCACTGCGCGGGAAAGCGGAATGCGACGTGGCGGTGATCGGAGCGGGCTTCACCGGGCTTTCCGCTGCCCTCCACCTGGCTGAGCGGGGAAAACGCGTCATCGTGCTGGAAACCCACGCTCCTGGCTGGGGCGCCTCGGGGCGCAATGGCGGCCAGGTCAATCCCGGGCTGAAGGAAGACCCTGACACGATCGAGGCGCAATTCGGACCCAAGGTGGGCGGCCGCATGGTCGCCACGTCGGGCGGAGCAGGGCAGTTCGTGTTTGATCTTGTTGCACGCCTCGGAATCAACTGCGACGCGCGGCAGACGGGCTGGATCCAGCCGGTCCACAACGACACTGCGGATGCGGTGGTCCGGAGGCGGGTCGAGCAATGGACCCGTCGCGGCGCCCCGCTGCGGATGCTGGACCGGGATACGACCGTGGCCCTGTTGGGCACCGAGCTTTATCGCGGGGCGATGATTGATGAACGCGGCGGCAACCTGCATCCCCTGAACTATGCGTTGGGCCTAGCCGATGCAGCAATCCGGGCCGGTGCGGTCATCCACGGAGGAAGCCGCGTCACGGCGCACGAAACGCGTGGTTCTGATCACCTGCTGCGCACCGAGGGCGGCGAGGTCCTGGCCCGCAAGGTGCTGGTCTGCACGAACGGCTACACGTCCTCCGTCGTGCCTCCGATGGACCGAGCCGTGGTGCCGATCCGTTCGGTCCAGGTCGCCACCGATATCCTGCCGCCGGAGATCGCCGGGCGGATCCTCCCCCAGGGTCACTCGGCCTCGGACAGCCGCCGGCTGCTGGTCTATTTCCGCAAGGACCCAGCGGGACGGTTCATCATGGGCGGGCGCGGCAACTACTCGGCCGGGGCCACCCGCCGCCAGATGCAGGTGCTGCGCGAAGCGTCGGTCAAGCTCTACCCCGAACTTCGAGAGATCCCGTGGTGTTATGCTTGGGGCGGCTTCGTCGCCATGACGGCGGACCATTATCCTCACCTGAGCCTTGTTGCGCCTGGCGTGATCGCCGCAATGGGTTACAATGGGCGTGGCGTCGCACTCGCCTCGGCCATGGGAAAGGTTCTTGCGGACTGGGCGACCGGCACACCGGAAGACGAGCTGGACTATCCCGTGACCCCGCCGCGCCCCATTCCCTTCCACTTCATGCGGAAGCCTGCCGTGATTGCCACCGTGGCGTGGTCGCGACTGCAGGATCGCCTCGGGCGATAGGTGGTGCTGGCACACCGCCCCGACCAACTTTTGCTGAAACATGCGTCACTGTCCGCCACCGTCAGGGGTCGAGTCTGCAGCAAACGGTGTTGGACCTGAGTGAGTAGGTAATTCAGCTTGTAGAAGAGCGCTCGACGAGGTTACGAAGTTGGTAGAGGGCGCGACCCACCGCCACGCGCAGCTTGCGGGATTTCCGCATAGGGATCACCCGCAGCACATCACGCGCTTCCTTGGTTTCGCGAACATCATCAGAATCGTAGCCGTCACTGGCCAGCAGGATGGAAGGCTCCGGCAGGTTGCCGTGAGCGCCGACTGAAACTTAGTAAGCGTCCGGCCTGACTGCCCTGCCGGGTTCAGGGAGTGATCG
>NZ_SELD02000035.1 GCF_004923205.2 Paracoccus aeridis | reverse complement strand
CGTCCCCATCCCCGCCGTCCCCATCCCCGCCGTCCCCATCCCCGCCAGCCCGGTCCCTGCCGGCCCGGTCTTCGCCGACCCGGCCCCCGTCCGGCTGCCTGTCGCCGCCCCGACGTCCGGCCGGCCCCCATCGCCCGTGCCGGATCTTCTGTTCCCCAATATCCCGGGTGCGGGGCAGCGCCCCGCGGCATCGCCGCGTCATCCCCCCGCCCGCTCATGCGAACACCCCATGCAGGAACCAGCGCGGCGCGCCGCCGCGCCCGTCATGGGCCAGCCCCTCGCGATAGATCCACAGCCGCCGCCCCGTGGGGTCCTCGACGCAGAAGTAATCGCGCAGCCGGGTGCCGGGCCGGTCGAGCCACCATTCCGGCGCGATCCGTTCCGGGCCCGCGTGGCGGGCGACGCGCAGGGTCTGCCGGCGCCAGACGAACTGCGCGGGCGGGCCCTCGGGGATGGCGTAGAGGACGCGGATCTCCTCGGGCGGCTGGAACAGGCGCAGGGGGCGCGCAGTGCGGGTGGGGGAAGGAGGCGCGGGCGCGGGCACCGGATCGGCAGCCACGAGGCTGGCGGCCGGGCTGGAGGCCGGGCTGGTGGCCGGGCTGGTGGCCGGGTTGGCGACGACAGCCGCAGGCGAAGCAGCAGCCTCCGCGCCCCCGGCCTGCGCCGCTGCATCCTCGGCCCCCCTCGGATCGCACTCCGCCGCATCCGCCGCCCGCCGCCGCGCAGTCGCCCGCCGCGCCTTCTTCCGAGGCTCGGGCGCCGTGCGCCTGCCGTTCTCTTCCAGCGCGATCGTTGCCTGCTCGGCGCGCTCGGGGACATGGCTCTCGCGCGGCTCCGGGCGGGTGATCGCGGCGGCGCCGAAGCGGGCGCCCAGCCGGTCCACCAGCCGCGCGAGTTCAAGCGTCGCATCCGCGCCGCCGTCCAGCCGGTCCTGCGCCGCGGCGAGGGGCTCCACCGCCTCTGCCGTCAGGGTGATGAGATCGAAGCCGAAGCCGGGGTCCAGCCGTTCCAGCCGGTCGCCCCACAGGCGCAGCAGGTGGTCCGGATCGCGCGTCGGCACCGCCATGGCGACGGAAAGATCGCGGCGCTCGCCGTCCACGCGGAACACCGACAGGCGCAGCCTGCGGCAGCCCTGCGCCTCGGCCGCCAGCCGCGCGCACAACTCGCGCGTCAGCCCCGGCAGCCAGTCCGAGGGGTCCTGCACCGGCTCGGCCAGCCGCGCCGTCGCGTGAAAGCGGGGCGGCGGCTCGGGCGAGGACACCGGCTCGGCCAGCCGCCCCATCGCCTGGTCCAGCCGGACCAGCGGGTTGTCGCCCGGCGCCGCCCGCCCGAAGCGGCGCATCATCGACAGCCGCGGCACCGCGGCCAGGTCGCCGATCGTCCGCAGCCCCAGCCGCCGCAGCAGCAGAAGCGTGTCACCCGACAGCCGCAGCGCCGCGACGGGCAGCGGGTCGAGGTCGCGAAGCCCCGTGCAGACCGCGCGTTCCGCCCCGTGGCGCGCCAGCCCCCAGGCCGCGCCGCGCGAGGGCGCGACGGCCACCCGCGCGGTCAGCCCCGCCAGCGCGAACCGCGCCTGGATGTCGGCCAGCATCGCGGCCTCGCCCCCGTGCAGGTGCGCCGCCCCCGTGGTGTCCACGACCAGCCCGTCGCACCCGTCGACAGCCGACCACGGCCCCCAGCGCCGCGCCCAAAGCATCAGGCGGTCCAGCGTCGCGGCCTCGAGTTCCGGCCGCGCCTCCTCGACCCGCAGGGCGGGGCAGATCGCGCGCATGTCGGTGACGCGCGCGCCGATCTGCACCCCGGCCAGCCGCGCGGCGCGGTTCGCGCCGTGGACGACCGGCCCGTGCCGCCCCTCGACCGACAGGGCGAGGGGGAGATCGTCGGGGATGTCCTCGCTGCGCCGCAGGGCATGGGCGAGCCACAGCTCGATCGGCAGCAGCGGCAGGTAGATCGACACGATCCGGCGGGCGGCGGTCCGGTGCTGCGACGTGGCCCCGCCCCTTGCAGCGGCCCCGATCCCTTGCCCGATCCCTTGCCCGACTTCCTGCCCGGCCTCGTCCTGCCGCGCGTTCCCGTCCTTCGACGGCCCGGCCGTGCCTGCGCGGGGCGGGCCACCGCCTTGTCTAAGCGGTCGCATGGGCTTTCGCCCCCGGAACTGCCGGGATGCCCGCCGTGGCCGGGAATCCGGCGTCGGGCAGCGGCTCGAACGCCAGTCCCCCGGCGGCGGCTGCGTCCTGGCTCACCAGCCATGTCGCGGGCGGGCGGCCGCGGGCGCGGAACAGCTCCGCCTTCCAGCGCGGCGCGCCGGGGCTGAGGGGATCGTGCGGATGCGGGGCCGAGGGGGCCGAACTCAGCCGCCAGCGCAGGCGGGCGGCGCTGGGCTGGGCTGCGCTGCCGTGCAGGATCAGCCAGCAGGGCCGGCCCCAGCGTTCCGCCCTGAGCGCGAGGCGCCGGGTCGCGGTGAAGCCGGGGGCCTCGCCATGGATCTCGCCCACCACAGCCGCCAGGGCGGGGCTGGCGAGCCCGTCCTCCAGCGCCGCCAGCACGTCGGTCGCCCGCGACAGGTCCGCGCGCAGCAGCGGCCTGCCGCCAAGATGGCCGCCGGGCAGGTAGGGGGCGCCCGCCTCGCGCCGCGACAGCCGGTCCTGCGCCCACAAGACCGTGCCGCCTGGGGGCAGCATGGCCATGACGAACGCCCCCGCCGCCCCGTCGAGAGGGTGGGCGGCGAAAGCCTCGGACAAGGTCGGCGCGTCGAAGGACGGCGCGCCCGGGAAGGGCGCGGTGAGGCGCGCATCATCGGCCCGTGCCTGCCCGGAGGGCAGGGGCCGCTGCCGGAAGGAATGAACGGACATGGGACTTCTCGCAGGCTTCGAAGGGTGGATGTTCTCATTTCGTTCTAGTCCTGGACAGAACGATTCGCTACCCGGTTCGGGTTCCCGCGGCCCGGCGAACGTGATCGCGCGCTTGGCGGCGGAAGGCCCGGTTGATAAGCACGGGCCATGCTCGATCCCGAACAAGGCCGCGCGCCGAACTTTCCCCGCACCATGCCCGGTCGCCGCCCGTGACCCCCGCCGCGCGGGTCGAGGCCGCAATCCTCATTCTCGACCGGATCATCGCCGGCAGCCCCGCCGAGCCTGCGCTGATTGCCTGGGCGCGCGCCAGCCGCTTCGCCGGGTCGGGCGACCGCGCCGCCGTGCGCGACCTCGTCTTCGACAGCCTCCGCCGCCGCCGCTCGCGCGCGCTTCTGGGGGGCGCGCCGCCGGGCGCCGAAACGGGGCGGGCGCTGATGATCGGCATGTGCCGCGAGACCGGGCAGGACCCGGACACCCTGTTCACCGGCCAGGGCCACGCCCCCGCGCCGCTGACACTGGGGGAGGCCGCGCCGCCGCCCCCGGTCCCCGACGACCCCGCGATCGACCTGCCGGACTGGATCGCCGCGCGGCTGTCGGACGATCTCGGCCCCGACTTCCCCGCCGTTGCCGCGGCGCTGCGGGACCGGGCGCCGGTCTGGCTGCGGGTGAACACTGCCCGCATGACGCCCCAAGCCGCCATCGCCGCGCTGGAGGCGGACGGGGTGCAGGCGACCCCCGCCCCCGATCTTTCCACCGCGCTGCGGGTGACGGCGGGCGAACGCCGCGTCGCCGCCTCCGCTGCCTACCGGGACGGGCTGGTCGAGCTGCAGGACCTGTCGCCGCAGATCGCCTGCGCCGCGCTCGATGCCGCGCCGGGCACGCGCGTCCTCGACTACTGCGCGGGCGGCGGGGGCAAGGCGCTGGCGCTGGCCGCGCGCGGCGCGCAGGTGACCGCCCACGACGCCGACCCCGCCCGGATGCGTGACCTGCCCGCGCGCGCCGCCCGCGCCCGGACGCCCGTGGGGATCGCGTCGCCCGCGGGGCCGAAGGGCGGCTTCGACCTGGTCGTGACGGACGTGCCGTGCACGGGCTCCGGCACCTGGCGGCGCACTCCGGACGCGAAATGGCGGATCACACAAGCCGATCTCGACCGGCTGGTGGCGGTACAGCA
The DNA here is from genome assembly GCF_004923205.2 of Paracoccus aeridis. Taxonomy (GTDB): domain Bacteria; phylum Pseudomonadota; class Alphaproteobacteria; order Rhodobacterales; family Rhodobacteraceae; genus Paracoccus; species Paracoccus aeridis. The sequence continues at coordinate 125,820 of NZ_SELD02000035.1, read as the reverse complement.
GGAGATCCTGGAACAGGCCGCGCGCCATGTGCGGCCCGGCGGGCAGCTGGCCTACATGACCTGCTCGCTTCTGACCGCCGAAAACGGCGCCCAGGTGGCCCGGTTCGCCCGGATGCATCCCGAGTTTCGGCCGGTCCGGTCGCAGACGCTGACGCCGCTCACCGCGAGCGACGGATTCTTTCACGCGGTGCTTGCCCGCGATTGACGGGCAGTTAAGTGCGGATATCCGTTTTGAATTAACTTTGGTTATATTAGCGGATGATTGCGGGCCACCGTCTCTCGCCTCCGGTATGCCGGAACCCGGACAGATGGATGATCACGGGTCCGGTTCCTTCGGGGTGCCTCGCGCTCCGCAGAGGCGCGGGCCGCAGACACGCCGATGCGACGAAGCTCTTGATCCGCTGCACGGCCTTCGGCATACCGATTCCCAAGGCCGCAGAAAGCGTAGCCGGGGAGGGCGAGCTTGCGGCGCTGCACGGGTCCGGCAGGTTGCGCCAGCCCCTGCATCTTGGAACAGCACGCAGGATCGCTGCAGTCGAAATCCATCGGCGCGGAATGTAAACGGTAGAAGGTAGTTTTGTGAATGCCCGCAATTGATATCGTCAGGCTTGACGAAAATCCGCATGAAACCGTCAATGGCATTCGCGCCGACACCACCTCGCGCGGGGTCGATCTGGACGGCGCCACGGTCACGGCCAGATATGCTGACGGCACGACCGAAGTCCTCGAATGGAAGGCATTGGACCCCTATACCAATGGCGGCGCCACCGGCACCGACATCAAGATGTCCTTCGGTTTCGACTGGCACCAATTGTCTGTAACCAAGCCCTTGGCGTCTCTGGAATTCGACCTGCAGCCCGCGAGTTCGGTTTTCGACACGACCGTGGACCACGAGCAGAACTCCACGCCCACTTCGCTGGATGGCTATTCCTTCACGCTGGCACCTGAATCCCAGGAACTTACGGGTGACCTGACGGTGACCTATTCGGGGATCGTCAATCTGGCGGGAAGTCCGGCGGTCGGAGATCTTTACACGACCATGGTCATCGATTTCTCGAAGCTTCCCGGCGGCGGCCTTGTGGGCGACCTGAGATGGAATTCCGACATCGACACCATGCAGAACTCCGGCGACCTGGTGCCGTGCGGTGTGCCCTGCATTGTCCGCGGAACGCTGATCACGACCGATCGCGGTGATGTGCCGGTGGAGGACCTGAAACCGGGCTGCAAGGTCCTGACCCAGGATCATGGCTTCCAGGAGCTCGTCTCGACGATGAGCCGGGTCGTGGACGCGAGCGGACTTGAAAGAAACGCAAGGCTTTATCCGGTGCGGATCGCTGCCGGAGCGTTGGGCGCGGGGCTGCCGAGGAGAGACCTCGTCGTGTCGCGCCAGCACCGGATGCTGGTCAAGTCCAGTATTGCCGAGCGGATGTTCGGGACGGCCCGCGTGCTCGTCGCGGCAATCAGGTTGACCGAATTGCCGGGAATTGAGGTCGACGACGCGATCGATAGCGTCGAATATTTCCACCTCGTCTTCAAGAAACATGAGGTGATCTTCGCTGAAGGAGCGCCGACCGAAAGTTTCCTGGTGAACTACCAGACGCAGAGGACACTGAGCAAGGAGCAGCGGGACGAATTCGTGACGCTGTTCCCGGAGCTTGGCGAAGTCGGCTATCCCGGAGCGCCGGCGCACGCGATTCCGCCGCGTTTGCTGCAGAAGGAACTGGTCCGGCGGCATGCGAAGAATGCAAGGGACCTCCTTTCGGCGTAAGTGGGCGTTAAAACGGTGATTGGGCCCGATTGCGTCGCAGGGCCCAATCTGCCTTTCGCATCCGGCGCTGTCATTTCCGGCGGTCCTCGCAGATAGCTGAAGTCGAAAGTCTTCAGTGTCGCGAAGGCTTTTCCGCTGACCCGCAGCGCCGATGATTTCGACGCATTTCCATCGGCGTCTCAGCAAGGGTCCGCGTTCGGCGGCTCAGACCAATTTCGGCCTTTGCCGCAGAACCCTGCGAGTGTGCCCGAGCGTCATCTTCTGACGTTCGCCCGGAGGGGTGACATCGACCGGAACGGGAAACGTCGTTGCCCTTCGCCCGGCAACGATCATCAGACCGGGGCGCCCTGGCATCTCGTCTGACGCCGCGAATCAGCATGGGGCAGGGGTGCCAAGGCAGGCACGGGCGAGTCGGGGTTAGCTTCTGTCGAGGATCCGATTGGGGAGACAATCGGGAGCCGTCCGGGGATATCGACCGCTACCCCTACAATGCCGGTCTGGGCCGACATTTACATGCAGGTGTGACTGCAACCAGGTCTGAACATCCCGCGCCGTGGGGAGCTTTTTTAACGCACTGTTAAGCTCGCCCGCGCTATGAGCGCCGAAGTGGCATGCCGACACATGACGACAGGATGATGAGAAAGACGCCCACGCAATCGCAGTTCCCTCTGGTGCTGGTGCCGCTGCTGATGCTGCCGGTGCTGGTCGGCGCGATCTGGCTGATCGTCCAGCCGGGGCGCTACACGCCGGGCCTGCTGGTGGTCGTGGGCGCGATCGTGACGGCCTGCTACCTTCTGGGCGGCATCGCCGCCGGATCGCGGCTCTTGCAGGAAGTGCGGCTCAGGCGCGACCTGCGCGCCGCCCGGCGGGCGCTCGCCGCGTCGGCCCGTCCGGGCTGGGCGGTCGATCCGTCCGGCAAGGTCCTGGCGCAGAACCCGGCCGGGGCCGCCCATCACGACCTTCTCGGCCATCCCGTGGCGGAGCTTCTCGCGCGGTTTCGCGCAAATCCCGAGGCGCAGCTTCGGCTGGCGCTGTCGCGCAAGGGCGGCGCCCAGCCGCTCACCATCTCGTTGCAGCCCGGAACCCGGGTCGAGGTGACGCGCCGCCCCGGATCTCAGATCCAGCAGTGGACGCTCGACACCGGCGCCGATGCCGGGCGTGCGGCAGAAGCACCCGAAGGCTGCGCCGCCTGCACCCAGCGCGTGCTCGCCACCGACCTGCCCGTGGCGCTCCTGTGGCTGGACGCCGAGGGCGCGATCGTGGACGCCAACGAACGCGCGCGAGCGCTTCTGGGGGACGCCGCGCCCGGTCGGCCGCTCGGCGAGATCATCGAGGGGCCGGGCCGGCCGGTCCGGGACTGGATTTCCGACGTGGCGCTGGGGCGCGCCGCGCCCCGGGGCGAAGTGCTGCGCTTCATCGGCGAGGGGACCGAGAAATTCCTGCAGGTCGCGCTTTCGCCGTGCAGGCTGGGCGAGGAAAGGCCGGGCGTCGTGGCCGTGCTGACCGATGCCAGTGCCATGAAGACGCTGGAGGAGAAGTTCGTCCAGAGCCAGAAGATGCAGGCGATCGGCCAGCTCGCCGGCGGCATCGCACACGACTTCAACAACCTTCTGACCGCGATCACCGGCCATTGCGACCTGCTGATGCTGCGCCGCGACAAGGCCGACCCAGAATACGCCGACCTCTACCAGATCGAGCAGAACGCCAACCGCGCCGCCGCTCTCGTCAAGCAGCTTCTCGCCTTCTCGCGCAAGCAGACGCTGAACCCCGAGGTGGTGGACATGCGCGACACGCTGTCGGACCTCACGCATCTTCTGAACCGGCTGGTGGGCGAGCGGGTGCGCCTGACCTTCACCCACGATCCCGGCCTGCGCGCGATCCGGGCCGACCGGCGGCAGCTGGAACAGGTGCTGATGAACCTGGTCGTGAACGCCCGCGACGCCATGCCAGACGGCGGCGAGATCTCGATCCGCACCGACAACGTGCGGCTGGCCGAGGGCGTGCCGCGCGACCGCGTGACCCTGCCGCGCGGCGCCTATGTCCGCGTCACCGTGGCCGATCAGGGCTGCGGCATCCCGGCCGACAAGATGGGCAAGATCTTCGAGCCGTTCTTCACGACCAAGCGCCAGGGCGAGGGCACGGGGCTTGGCCTGTCGACCGCCTACGGCATCGTCAAGCAGACCGGCGGCTTCATCTTCTGCGACAGCACCGTGGGGCAGGGCACCACGTTCGAGCTGTTCTTCCCCGTTCACCGCCAGACGGCCGAGGCGCCGCCGCCCGCCCCCGCCGCGCCGCCCGTGGCCGTGCCGGACACCGGCGCCCCGACCGGCACCATCCTTCTGGTCGAGGACGAGGCGCCGGTCCGCGCCTTTGCCGTCCGCGCGCTGCGCCTGCGCGGGCTGGACGTGCTGGAAGCCGACAACGCCGAGGCCGCGCTCGCCATCCTCGCCGACGACCGTGTCCGCGCGGACGTCTTCGTCACCGACATTGTCATGCCGGGGATGGACGGCCCGGCCTGGGTTCGCGCCGCGCTGCGCGACCGGCCGGGCACCCGCGTCGTGTTCATGTCGGGCTACACCGAACACTCGCTGGCCGACGGGGCGCTCGCGATCCCCAACTCGGTGTTCCTGCCCAAGCCGTTCTCGCTTTCGGACCTGATCGCCTGTGTGGAAAACCAGCTGACCGGCCGTCCGCCGGTGTCGCCCGCGATCACCGCCGCGGATCTGGTGCCGGCATGAGGGGTGGCATGAACACGGCCGGCGCGTTGTGTTTGCGATTGAACGCGCAACAAGATCTTGGCATAACGGGAACAACACAAGAACATTCGCGGCGCCTGCGGATTGCCGCAGGCAGGCCGGTGTGACACAAGGGGACAAGCAGATGGCAGGGGCAGATATCTTGCAGATGAACGACAAGCGGTCCGCCGACAAGCAGAAGGCGCTGGACAGCGCGCTCGCGCAGATCGAACGGCAGTTCGGCAAGGGCTCGATTATGAAGCTCGGCGCCGACAACCCGGTGGCCGAGATCGAGGCGACCTCGACCGGCTCGCTGGGGCTCGACATCGCGCTGGGGATCGGCGGCCTGCCGAAGGGCCGCATCATCGAGATCTTCGGGCCGGAAAGCTCGGGCAAGACCACGCTGACGCTGCATGTGGTGGCCGAGGAACAGAAGAAGGGCGGCGTCTGCGCCTTCGTCGACGCCGAGCACGCGCTGGATCCGCAATACGCGCGCAAGCTGGGCGTGAACCTGGACGAGCTGCTGATCTCGCAGCCCGACACGGGCGAGCAGGCGCTGGAGATCGTGGATACGCTGGTCCGGTCCGGCGCGGTCAGCCTGGTGGTGGTCGATTCGGTCGCGGCGCTGACGCCCAAGTCCGAGATCGAGGGCGACATGGGCGACATGCAGATGGGCAGCCAGGCCCGCCTGATGAGCCAGGCGATGCGCAAGCTGACAGCCTCGATCGGCCGGTCGAACTGCATGGTGATCTTCATCAACCAGATCCGCATGAAGATCGGTGTGATGTTCGGCAACCCCGAGACGACGACCGGCGGCAACGCGCTCAAGTTCTACGCCTCAGTCCGCCTCGATATCCGCCGCACCGGCTCGATCAAGGACCGTGACGAGGTCGTGGGCAACACCACCAAGGTCAAGGTGGTCAAGAACAAGGTCGCGCCGCCCTTCAAGCAGGTCGAGTTCGACATCATGTACGGCGAGGGGATCTCCAAGGTAGGCGAGCTGATCGACCTCGGCGTGAAGGTCGGCGTGGTCGAGAAGTCGGGTGCCTGGTACTCGCACGGCGACGAGCGGATCGGGCAGGGGCGCGAGAATGCCAAGCAGTTCCTGCGCGACAACCCGGACGTCGCCGCCGCGATCGAGGACCGGATCCGCGCGAGCCACGGTCTCGACTTTGGTGCCTCGGAGGACGGCGACGACCTGACCGAGGACTGAGGTGGCCGAATAGCGCAGCGGAACAGGGGCGGCGCGGCAAGCGGGCATTTGCCCATTGCAGCACGGCCCCGATCCGGCTATCTGACCCGACGACGCACCCGTAGCTCAGCTGGATAGAGCGCTGCCCTCCGAAGGCAGAGGTCACAGGTTCGAATCCTGTCGGGTGCGCCATTTCCTTGTTCTTCGGCATCGGTTCGCACACGGTCGGCGGTCATTGCCGCTTCCAGTCTGATGGCATTCGCTCCATTGCCTGCCGTGGACGACCGTCCAGCGCAGTTTGGCGATAGGAACCTGGCGCCCGAAGTCGGCGGCTGCCGCGAGATGTCGGCAGTGAGCGGCTCGCCGGCGGCCGGCCGGAGTACCCGCCCGATGGGTAGCAAGAACAGTGCCTTGCCGATCGGAAAAGCGGATGCGCATGGCTGCGCCCTCGCCGGATTATGGTTGAGAGACGCCGCAGGAATGACGTGCAAGATTGAAAGGTGATTGCAAAAGCGCGTTTTCCGCGTTTACGACGTCGTAATCGCCGATGCGGCATCGCACGACATCGTGGACCGGCTGAACGCACATGGTGAAGGATTGACGCGAACTTGGCGGCCAGCCCCTATCCCAACGACCGTTCTGCGCTAGGATGCGGACTCATAATACCTGACCCATAGCCTTGAGCATGCGATCAGGACGGCCGCGAGACAGTTTGTGGCGGGTTTTTCGTATAGGGTCGCTATCTTTCGGAAGTGCTCGATCTTGGTGAAGAAGCGCTCGACGAGGTTGCGCTGGCGGTAGAGCGCGGGGTCGACATGACCGCGCCCGTCATGCGCCGCGATCAGGTCGAGGATCGCGCGGGCGTCGTAGCCGCGTCGGCCACCACGTCGCCGGGCGCGGATGGCCGCCAGCAACTTGGCCACCGCCGCCTTGTCGGCGGACTGCCCCGGCGCCAGGGTGATTGCCAGCGGCAGCCCGCGATGGTCCACCATCGCGTTGACTTTGGTAATCAGTCCACCACGAGAACGGCCAAGGATCTGATCCGCTCCCTTTTTTCGACGCTGCATGCTGATGCGCGCGGATGATCGAACTGTCGATGAACTGCATGCTGCCGAGGGATTTTTCCGCAACGGCTTCAAATTCCTGCACCCACACCCCCGCCTTGGCCCAGCGGTTGAAGCGGTTGAAGACCGTGGTGTAGGGCCCGTAGCGCTCGGGAAGGTCTCGCCAAGGCGACCCGGTTCGCAGCACCCAGAAGATCCGTTCAGCACCCGCCGGTCATCGACCCGCGCCACGCCCCGTGGCTTGTTCGGCAACAGTGGCTGGATCAGGCCCCACTCGAATCCGTCAGATCAAAACGCGCCATTCCTGCCTCCATCACCGGGGGGCATTGAGTCACCCATCAACGCGTCAGTGAACCCCTTTCATGCGTACGTACCCCAAGCCCGGTGCCACCCCGCCCGCACGTGATCGAGGCGGCGGCAAGGCCGCCGCTCGGCCGCCTGCAACGTCGCGTCTCGCCGTGGATCCTTCGAGCGCCCAGCTTGCCCGCGGGCGCGAACCCGGCGATGAAGCGGGGGGATCTCACCGAAAGGCGTACGCTGATCCCGGGCCGTGATCCGGGACGGTCCGGTCGAAACTCCGCCGGAAGCTCCGGCAAGCGTCAAAACCACGGGACATGCGCATGATCGATGAACAGCAGTGGGACAGTGTCGAGACGCTTCACGCCCGTTTCGGGGCAGCACGTGCGGCGTCGCGCGCCGAGCCTGCGCCGGACTGGGCCACGCGCAGGGACCGGCTGCAGCGACTGTCGGCGATGCTGCGCGAGGGCGAGGGCCAAGTGATCCGCGCGATCTCGGCCGACTTCGGACACCGGGCCGAGGGCGACACGCGCCTGGCCGAGATATTCCCGTCCCATGTCGAGATCGCGCATGCGCTTCGTCACGGCAAGGGCTGGATGAAGCCGCGCCGGGTGCCGACGCCGATCTGGTTCAGGCCCGCGCGCTCGTTGATCGTGCCGCAGCCCAAGGGCGTCGTCGGCATCATCAGCCCGTGGAACTATCCGCTGTTCCTGACGATCGGACCTCTGGTGGCCGCGTTCGTCGCGGGCAACCGGGCGCTGGTGAAGACGTCGGAATACGTGCCGCATTTCAGCGCCTGGATCGCCGGGGCCGCCGCCCGGCACTTCGCGTCCGACGAGCTTTCGGTGCTCCGCGGCGGGCCCGGCATCGGGGAGGCGTTCGCGGCGCTGCCGTTCGACCACCTGTTCTTCACCGGCAACGGCGAGGTCGGCAAGAAGGTGATGGCAGTCGCCGCCCGCAACCTCACGCCGGTGACGCTGGAACTGGGCGGCAAGTCGCCCGCGCTGGTCACGGACAACGCCGACATGGACCGCGCGGTCGCGCGGATCATGACCGGCAAGATGATCAACTCTGGCCAGACCTGCGTGGCGCCCGACCACGTGTACCTGCCGCGCGGGCGCGAGGGCGCGTTCATCGACGGCGCGCGGGCCTGGGTCGGGCGGCACTATCCCGACATCGCCACCAACCCCGACGTGACCCGCATCATCGATCAGCGGCAGTTCGACCGGCTGGTCCGCATCCGCGACGACGCCGTGGCGCGCGGGGCGACGCTGCATCCGCTGACCGACCAGCCCGAGAACGGCAACAGCCGCCTGTTCCCGCCGGTGATCGTCACGGGCGCGCCCGACGACAGCGCGATCATGACCGAGGAGATCTTCGGCCCGCTCCTGCCCGTGATCCCCGTCGGCGGCACCGACGAGATGGTCGCGCGCATCGTCGCGCGTCCCCGCCCGCTCGCCGCGTATTACTTCTCGAACGACGCGGGCGAGATCCGGGCGCTGTCGCAGCGGATCGTGTCGGGCGGCGCTTGCCACAACGAGACGATCATGCACGTCGCGCAGGGCCACCTGCCTTTCGGCGGTGTCGGCGGGTCGGGCATGGGCAGCTATCACGGCGCGGCGGGGTTCGACACGCTCTCGCACCTGCGCGGCACCTTCATCCAGCCGCGGCTGAACGGCGTCGGGCTGCTCGCGCCGCCTTACGGCAGGCGCTTCGGCGCGATGCTGGCGGCGGTCCGGCGGATGGTCCTGGCGCGGAGCTGATCGCGGCCCGCGAGGGGCGCGACATACCGGCCATCGGCACCCTCGGCAGGCTGCCCTGGACCATCCCGGCCCAGCGGGTCGGGCTGCGTCCGCCAGGCGAAGCCGGCCGCCCCGTGCCCGCCGCGCGGGCGGCGATACCCCTCCGCACAACTTCGTTGCCAAGCCGCCGCCCGGCTGCATAGTCTGGGATCGCGCCGACACGAACAGGACCGGCGAAGGGGGACGAACGCTTGATCGCCAGTGCCGGCAGCCGTGACTACGTCGTCTTCGACCACGTCCAGAAAAGCTACGACGGCCGCTCGCTGGTCGTGAAGGACCTGAACCTGTCGATCGGGCAGGGAGAGTTCCTGACCATGCTCGGCCCCTCGGGGTCGGGCAAGACGACCTGCCTCATGATGCTCGCGGGGTTCGAGACGGCGACCCACGGCCGCATCATGCTGGACGGGCGCGACATCAACGACGTCCCGCCCCACAAGCGCGGGATCGGGATGGTGTTCCAGAACTATGCCCTGTTCCCGCACATGACGGTGGGCGAGAACCTGGCCTTTCCGCTGGAGGTGCGCGGGCTTCCGCGCGCCGACCGCGACGCGCGGGTCATGCGCGCGCTCGACATGGTGCAGATGGCGCGCTTCCGCGACCGCCGCCCGGCGCAACTTTCGGGCGGCCAGCAGCAGCGGATCGCGCTGGCCCGCGCGCTGGTCTTCGACCCCAAGCTGGTGCTGATGGACGAGCCGCTGGGCGCGCTCGACAAGCAGCTGCGCGAGCACATGCAGTTCGAGATCAAGGACCTGCACCGCCGTCTTGGCGTGACGGTCGTCTACGTCACCCACGATCAGGGCGAGGCGCTGACGATGTCGGACCGGATCGCCGTGTTCAACGACGGCCGCATCCAGCAGCTGGCCACGCCCTCGCAGCTTTACGAGGCGCCGGAAAACAGCTTCGTCGCGGGCTTCATCGGCGAAAACAACGCGCTGTCGGGCACGGTGGAGCGGCTGGACGGCCAGACCGCGCTGGTGCGGCTGGCGAACGGTGAGCTGATCGACGCCGCCCCCGTGAACGTGGGCGAGGTCGGGCAGCGCACGCTGGTGTCGATCCGCCCCGAGCGGATCGAGTTCAAGCCGGACCTGATGCCCGAAGGCGCCCACACGGTCGAGGCCGAGGTGATCGAGGTCATCTACATGGGCGACATCTTCCGCGCCCGGATGAAGGTCGCGGGCTCGGACGATTTCGTGATGAAGTTCCGCAACACCGCCGGGCAGGTCCGCCTGAGCCCCGGCCAGAAGATCCGCGTCGGCTGGCATCCCCAGGACGCCCGTGCGCTGGACCCCGTCTGAAGAAAAACCGCAGTGATACAGGGAGAGAAGACCATGAAGTTCAGGACGGATGTGATCGTTTCGACCGCGCTCGCGGGGGCGCTGGCCAGCCTTTCGCTGCCCGCGATGGCGCAGGACAAGACGGTCAACGTGCTCGACTGGGGCGGGGCCTACGGGCAGTCGCACCAGGTGGCCTACAATGCGCCGTTCCAGGAAAAGACCGGCACGCGCGTGGTCGTGACCGACGCCGACAACCCGGCCACCCCGATCAAGGCGATGGTCGAGGCAGGCAACGTCACCGCCGACGTGGCTTCGGTCGAATACGCCGACGCCGTGCGGATGTGCGACGAAGGGCTGCTGGAGGAAATCGACGCCTCGATCCTCGCCCCCGGCGCAGGCGGCGAGGCCGCGGCCGACGACTTCATCGACGGGGCGCTGACCGACTGCTTCGTGGGAACCGACGTCTATTCGATGGTGCTGGCCTACGACGACACCCGCTTCCCCGACGCCAAGCCCGCGACCCCGGCCGACTTCTTCGACCTCGAGAAGTTCCCGGGCAAGCGCACCATGCGGAAGGGCGCGAAGTTCAACCTGGAGCTTGCGCTGCTGGCCGATGGCGTGCCGGCCGCGGACATCTATTCGACGCTCGAAACGCCCGAGGGCGTGGACCGCGCGTTCGCCAAGCTCGACACCATCAAGGCCGACGTGATCTGGTGGGAAGCGGGCGCGCAGCCGCCGCAGCTTCTGGCGGATGGCGAGGTGTCGATGGCCTACGCCTTCAACGGGCGGATCTTCGACGCCGCGATGGGCGAGAAGAAGCCCTTCAAGATCATCTGGGACGGCCAGATCTACGAGATGGAGGGCTGGGTGATGCCGAAGGGCGCGCCCAACCGCGAGGCGGCGCTGGACTACATCGCCTTCTCGACCGCGCCGGAACAGCTCGCCAAGGCCGCCGAGCACATCAGCTACGGCCCGCCCCGCGCGTCGTCGGCCGGCCTCGTCGGCAACATCGCCGGCACCGACCAGCCGATGGGGCCGCACCTGCCGACCTCGCCCGAAAACCTGGCGAAGGGCTTCGCCTCGAACCTCGACTTCTGGGTGGACCACGACGGCGAACTGAGCGAGCGCTTCAACGCCTGGCTGGCCGGCTGATCCGCCGGCAACGCCGGGCGTGCCCTGCGAAGGGACGCGCCCGCAACGATACCACGGTCGTCGCCGGGCAATCCCCGGCGGCGGCGCATCCGATCGAGAACAGGACCCGATGCCCCAGACCCGCCCCCTTTTCGCCGCCGCCCTGTCCATGTTCCCGCTGGCCGCGTCGGCTGACGTTCCCATCAACGTCGTCACCTGGGGCGGGGACTTCACGGCCGCGCAGAAGGTCGCCTTCGCCGACCCCTTCACGGCCCGGACCGGCATCCCGGTCAACCTGATCGACGCCGACAGCGTCGGCGCCGTCATCAAGGCGCAGGTCGCGGCCGGCAACGTCACGACCGACGTGGCCAGCCTCGGGCAGGCCGACGCCGAGCGGCTGTGTGACGAGGGGCTGGCCGAGCCGATCGACCCCGCGCTGATCGTGGCGGGCGCGGACGGCACGCCGGCCGCCGACGACTTCCTGCCCGGCGGGCTCAGCGAGTGCTTCGTCGCGACCGACGTCTATTCGACCGTGATCGGCTACGACGCGCAGGCGATCGGGCCCGCGCGCCCGACCTCGATCACCGAGTTCTTCGACCTGCAGAAGTTCCCCGGCCGCCGCGGCGTCCTGAAGGAGCCGCGCTTCACGCTGGAAATGGCGCTGATGGGCGACGGCGTGCCGCCCGGTCAAGTCTATGACCTGATGCGCACGCCCGAGGGGCTGGACCGCGCATTCGCCAAGCTCGACAGCATCCGCGACCAGATCGTCTGGTGGGAGGCGGGCGCCCAGCCCGTGCAGCTGCTGGCCGACGCCGAGGTTGCGATGACCATGTCCTACAACGGCCGCCTGTTCGCCGCCCATGTCGAGGAGGGACGCCCGTTCGAGATCCTGTGGGACGGGCAGGTCTACGAGGTCGAGGGCTGGATGATCCCGAAGGGCGCGCCGCAGAAGGACGCGGCGCTGCAGTTCGTGGCCTGGTCGACCGCGCCCGAACCCCTGGCGCGCGCCGCCGAGCAGCTGAGCTACGGCCCGCCGCGCGCCTCGTCGCAGGCGCTCGTGGGGTTCTACAAGGACGGCAAGACGCCGATGGCGCCGCACCTGCCGACCGCGCCCGAGAACCTCACCTCGGCGCTGGCGATCGACGTGGATTTCTGGGCCGAGAACGACGTCGAGTTGATCGAGCGCTTCGCCGCGTGGCTGGCCGCCGCGCCGGCGAAGCCGTAGGGACGCGGGCCCGGCGATGGCGACCCCGCTCGATCCCCACGCGGCAATCGTGACCCGGGCAGGCGGGATGCCCCCGGCCGAACCGCCGGGCGGCGCGCCGGGTATCCTGACCACCGCCGACGGGGTGCCGCTCGCGGTCGCGCTCAGCCGGTCGCGCAGGCGGGCGCGGCGGCAGGCGCTGCTGCTGGTGCTGCCGCTTCTGCTGTTCGTCCTCGTCACCTTCATCGTACCGATCGGCCAGATGCTGCACCGGTCGGTCTACAACCCCGGCTTCGCCGACAACATGCCGCAGGTCAGCGCCTGGTTCGCGGCGAACCCGCGGGGCGCCGACCCCGACGAGGCGGCGTTCGGCGCGCTCGCCGCCGACCTGACGGCGGCAGCCGAGGCGCGGACCATCGGCATCGTCGGCACGCGGATGAACTATGACGTGCCGGGCACCCGGTCGCTGTTCACCGCCACGGGGCGCAAGCTGCGCGACGGGTTGCAGCCCCCGTTCCGCGCCGCGCTGCTGGACATCGACGACGACTGGGGGGCGCCCGACCTGTGGGCGGCGATGCGGAATGCGTCCACCGCCTACACGTCGGGGTTCTACCTCGCCGCGCTGGACCGGGCGCGGGACAACGACGGCAACGTCATCCGCGCCCCGCAGGAGCGGCAGGTCTACGTCATGCTGTTCATGCGGACCTTCTGGCTGTCGGCGCTGATCACCGGGCTGACCTTCCTTCTGGGCTTTCCCGTCGCCCACCTGCTCGCGACCCTGCCGCTTCGCAGGTCGAACCTGCTGATGATCCTCGTTCTGCTGCCGTTCTGGACCTCTCTTCTGGTCCGGACGAGCGCGTGGATCGTGCTGCTCCAGCAGCAGGGGGTCATCAACGACCTGCTGGTCTGGCTGGGCGTGGTCGCGGACGGGGCGCGGCTGCCGATGATCTACAACCAGGCCGGCACCATCATCGCGATGACGCACGTGCTGCTGCCGTTCATGATCCTGCCGCTCTATTCCGTGATGCGGACGATCAACCCGTCCTACGTCCGCGCGGCGCGGTCGCTGGGCGCGACCAGCTGGACCGCGTTCCGCCGCATCTACTTCCCGCAGACGCTGCCGGGGCTGGGGGCCGGGGCGCTTCTCGTCTTCATCCTGGCGGTCGGCTACTACATCACGCCCGCGCTGGTCGGCGGATCGTCGGGGCAGCTGATCTCGAACATGATCGCCATGCACATGACCGAGACGCTGAACTGGTCGATGGCCGCCGCGCTCGCCTCGCTGCTGCTGGCGGGGGTGCTGATCCTCTACTGGGTCTACGACCAGCTGGTCGGAATCGACAAGCTGAAGCTGGGGTAAGGCCATGGCGCTTCCGACCTACGCGACGACCCTGGAACGCGCCTGGCGCTGGATCTACCTCGCGATCTGCACGGGCGTGTTCGTGTTCCTGATCGCGCCGATCATCGTGGTGATCCCGCTGTCCTTCAACGCCGAGAAGTTCTTCACCTTCACGCGCGAGATGCTGTCGCTCGACCCCGACGGCTGGTCGCTGCGCTGGTACGACAGCCTGCTGACCTTCGGCATGGCCCAGCCCGACGCCCCGCGCGACGCGCGCTGGTGGGCGGACATGTGGGCGAACGCCAAGTGGGTGAACGCGGCGAAGAACTCGCTTTTCATCGGGGTGGCGTCGACGGCGCTGGCCACCGTGCTGGGGACGCTGGCGGCGCTGGGGCTGGCCCGGCCCGAGATGCCGTTCCGGCGCCTGATCATGGCGCTGCTGATCTCGCCCATGATCGTGCCGATCATCATCACGGCGACAGGGATGTTCTTCTTCTACTCGAACCCCTGCGGCATGTTCGGGCTGGTCGGCGTCAGCGTCACCTGCGGCAAGCTCGCCGGAACCTACGCGGGCGTCATCATGGCGCACGCGATCCTGGGCATTCCGTTCGTCATCATCACCGTGACGGCGACGCTGATCGGCTTCGACCAGTCGCTTGCCCGCGCCGCCGCGTCGCTGGGCGCGGGGCCGCGGCGGACGTTCTTCCACATCATCATGCCGCTGATCCTGCCGGGCGTGGTGTCGGGCGCGCTGTTCGCGTTCGTCACCTCGTTCGACGAGGTGGTGGCGGTGCTGTTCATCGCGGGCCCCGACCAGCAGACCATCCCCCGCCAGATGTGGAGCGGGATCCGCGACCAGATCAGCCCCGCGATCCTCGCGGTCGCGACGCTGCTCGTGATCTTCTCAATCGCTTTGCTGGCGGCGGTGGAACTGCTCAGGCGCCGCGGCGAACGGCTGCGCGGGCTGACGCCGTCCTGACCTTCAGGGCAGGATGCTGAGCCAGAACCAGACGCTGAACATCGACAGCACGGTCGAGACCAGCACCGCCGACGCCGTGACTCGCTTGGCCGTCCCGTAGATCGCCGAGAAGAGGTAGGCGTTCACCCCCGGGGCCATGCTGGCCGTCACCACGGCCGAGCGGAGCGCGGGCACCGGCAGCTGGAACAGGTGCCCCAGCGTGAAGGTGATGACCGGGTGGATCACCAGCGAACAGGCGCAGACCAGCGCGATCGCCCAGCCGTCGCCCTCGGGCCGGTAGCGGAACAGGATCCCGCCCAGGCCGAACAGCGCGGTGGGCAGCGCCGCGCGCGACATCATGTCGGCCGCGTCCCAGAACCCCTGCGGCATCACCAGGCCCATGCGCAGCAGCACGTTCATCGCCGCGCCGCACAGGATCCCGATGATCAGGGGCGTGTGCAGCACCCCCGACAGCGCGCGCATGGCGATGCGTCTGCGCGACAGGCTCTGCCCGCGCGCGCGCGTCACCTCCATCACCGTGATCCCGAAGGTGTAGAGCAGCGGCGAATGGATCGCGATGATCGCGACGTTCCCGGCCAGCGCCGCGGTCCCGTAGGCGCGTTCCATGATCGGGATGCCGAGCAGGAGCGAGTTCGAGAAGAAGGCCGCGAACCCGATCGCCACCGCATCCTCGTGGCTGCGGCGCAGCACCCGGATCGACGCCCCCCACGCCAGCAGGAAGGCGGCGAAGGCGCCGGTGTAGAACGCGACCCAGGTCCACGGGTTGAAGTCCGATGCAAGATCGAGCCGCGCCACCTGCGTGAACAGCAGGACCGGCACCGCGAAGTTCTGCGCGAACCGCATCAGCGCGTCGATCCCGGCCTCGGTCAGCAGTCCGCGCCAGGCGACTACGTAGCCGTAGCCGAGGACGATGAAGACCGGCAGGATGACGGTGAAGAGAACGCTCACAGCGTCAGCACCAGCCCGTCATGCGCGGGCACGACGTGGTCCGGCGTCTCGGCCATCACTTCGTCGTAGTCGAGGTCGATGTGCATGTTGGTGATGACCCCGCGCCGCGCCCGCGAGCGTTCGATCCAGCCGAGCGTCAGGTCCAGATGCGCGTGCGACGGGTGCGGCGTGCGGCGCAGCGCGTCGCAGATGAAGATCTCCGCGTCCGTGATCGCGGGCCAGGCCGCGTCGGGGATGTCGTTCACGTCGGGCAGGTAGACGAGCGCGCGGCCGTCCTCGCCCGTGATCCGCAGCCCCAGGGCGGTGATGCTGCCGTGCTGCACCTCGATCGGCAGCACCTTGATCGGGCCGCCGGCGCCGGCCACGGCGAATGCGCCCTCGATCAGGTTCAGCGCGACGATCGGCGGATAGGGCGAGCCCGGCGGCGTGCGGAAGATGTAGCCAAAGCGGGTCTGAAGCGCGCGGGTCGTCGCGGCATCCGCCCAGCCCGGCAGCACGCCGCCGGTGTTGTGGGTGATCTGGCGCAGGTCGTCGATGCCGTGGATGTGGTCGGCGTGGGGGTGGGTCCAGACGACCGCATCCAGCACGCCCACGCCCGCGTCGGTCAGCTGCGGGACGAGGTCGGGACCAGTGTCCACCAGCAGCCGCGTGGTCCCGCCGGGGCCCTCGCGCTCGACCAGCAGCGAGCAGCGGCGGCGGCGGTTCCGCGGGTTCGCGGGATCGCAGGCGCCCCAGCGGCCGCCGAGCCGCGGCACGCCGCCCGACGATCCGCAGCCGAGGATCGTCGCGCGGATCATCCTTGCGCGCCCGGCACGGGATGCGCGGCCGCCTTCGCGAACAGGCGGTCGAAGTTGGCGCTGGTCCGGGCAGCGAACTCGGCCTCGGTCATGCCGAACAGGGCCGCGCCCGCGCGGGCGGTGTGGACGACGTGGGCGGGCTCGTTGCGCTTGCCGCGAAAGGGCGGCGGGGCGAGGAACGGCGCGTCGGTTTCCACGAGGATGCGGTCGATCGGGGCGGCGGCGAAGATGTCGCGCAGTTCGGTCGAGCGCGGGAAGGCCGCGATCCCCGACATCGACAGGTAGAAGCCGAGGCCGAGCGCGGTCTCGGCGAGCGCGGGCCCCGAGCTGTAGCAGTGCATGACGCAGGAAAACGCGCCCGCGGCGTGTTCGGACGACAGCATCCGCGCCATGTCGTCGTCCGCGTCGCGCGAATGGATGATGAGCGGCAGCCCGGTGCGGCGGGCGGCTTCAATGTGGATCGACAGGCTCTCGGCCTGCACCGCGGCGCTTTCGGCGGTGTAGTGGTAGTCGAGGCCCGTCTCGCCGATCGCC
Organism: Paracoccus aeridis; assembly: GCF_004923205.2. Lineage (GTDB taxonomy): Bacteria > Pseudomonadota > Alphaproteobacteria > Rhodobacterales > Rhodobacteraceae > Paracoccus > Paracoccus aeridis. Next base: position 108,756 of record NZ_SELD02000035.1, on the reverse strand, counting down.
ACGAACTTGGGGTGCGCGGACAGCGCGACCAGCTCCTCCACTGTCGCCATCGGCTCCTCGGCGGCCTGCATCGGGTGGGTGCCGGCGGCGTAGAAGACGCCGTCATGCGCCTCGGCGATGACGCGGACCGAAGCTTCCAGCCTCAGCCGGGTGCAGATCGTAACCATGCGCGTCACCCCCGAGGCGCGGGCGCGCGCGACAAGCTGGTCCTGCTCGCCCGCGAAGTCGGGGAAATCGAGGTGGCAGTGGCTGTCGACGAGCGCAGGCGGGCGCCCGGGTGGCGGCGCGGATGGGGGCGCAGGCGGGGCGTCCGTCGCAGCGGGGGCGGTCTGCGGATCGGTCATGTGGGCCTTCGATGGAAATCCGGTCGGGCGGGCGTCAGGCGTCGGCGTTGCCGGGCACCTGCGCCAGCGTCAGGAGCATATCCATGACCAGCGCGGAAGGGTCAAGGTTGACCGCCCGGCCGCGCCGCGCCCGCGCCGACAGGTCGGCCTGCGCCGCGGCCCAGCCCCGCGCGGCGCGCTCGTCGGGAGAGATGCGGGCCATGACCTCGGCCTCGCCTTCCGCGGCCTGCACCAGCGGCGCGCCCATCAGCCCCGCCCGCGCGGTCCGTGTCAGGAAGCGGTCGAGCAGCGTGACCACCAGGTCGAACGGATCGCCGTCGGCGCCGGCCCGCGCGCCCGCGACCTCGGCCAGCGCGGCGGCGCGGGCGCGGTCGAAGCGGGGCAGGGTGGCGAACAGGTCCACGATCGACTGATACACCGCCAGCCCGTCCTGCCCGGCGAGCCGCAGCGCCTCGCCCACCGATCCATCCGCCAGCGCCCCGAGCCGGACCGGATCGCCCCCGACCTCCAGCGGCGCCATGGCCTGCGCCATCGCGTCGGGATCGAGAGGAGGAAGCCGCAGGGTGCGGCAGCGCGACCGGATCGTCGGCAGCAGACGTGCCGGCTGGTGCGCGACCAGCAGGATCAGCGCGTCGGCCGGCGGCTCTTCCAGCATCTTCAGAAGCGCGTTCGCGGCGGCGGTGTTCAGCTCGTCCGCGGCATCGACAATGGCGACGCGTCGCCCGCCCTCGGCCGCGCTCATATGGAAGAACGACAGGAGCTTGCGGATCTCGTCCACCGTGATTTCGGACCGCAGGCGGTTGGTCTTGTCGTCTACCGGGCGGCGGACGAGGTGCAGGCGCGGCTCGGACAGGGCGGCGATGCGGCGTGCGACGGGGTGGTCGGGCGGCACCGAGAGGTCGTCGCTTCCGGCGCCGGACAGAAGCCACCGGGCGATCGCCCAGGCGAGGGTCGCCTTGCCGGTTCCGCGCGGGCCGGTCAGGAGCCAGGCGTGGTGCAGCCGGTTGGACCGGGCGGCGGCGACGAACTCGGCCACGGCGGCGTCGTGCCCGATCACGCGCGGGGTGTCGCGCGGGTGGGGCGCGCCGGGGACGCGGTCGGCCTCGGGGGCTGGGGCGTCGGTCATGTCGCCGCTGCCAGCGCGGCCCCCACGGCCGCGCGGACGCGGGCGGCCACGTCTTCGGCGCTGCCGCTGCCATCGACCACGCGGACGCGGTCCGGGGCCTCGGCCGCGAGCGCGAGGAACCCGGCCCGAAGCCGCGCCTGGAACGGCAGGCCCATGTTCTCGAACCGGTCCTCGCCCGCGCCGCGCGCCTTGCCGCGGCCGAGCGCGACCGCCGGGTCCGCGTCGATCACCAGCGTGAGATCGGGCTCGACGCCGATCATCAGGTCGTGCAGGCGGTCCACGGTGGCGCGCAGGTCGGCGCGCGCGGCGCCCTGGTAGACGCGGGTGGAATCGGCGAAGCGGTCGCTGACGACGACCGCCCCGCGCGCGAGGGCGGGGCGGATCGTCCGTTCCAGATGATCGCGCCGGGCGGCGGTGAACAGCAGAAGCTCGGTCCCGGGGGACCAGCGTTCGCCCGCGCCCTCGACCAGCAGGCGGCGGATTTCCTCGGCCCCCGGCGATCCGCCGGGCTCGCGGGTCAGGACGACCTCGCGCCCGCTTGCGCGCAGGTGGTCGGCAAGCAGGCGGGCCTGCGTGGACTTGCCCGATCCGTCGATGCCTTCCAGGCTGATGAACATGCGCGCCGGCAGGGTCAGCCGCCGGCCGCGTCGATCGCGCGGCGGCCAAGACGCATTGCTGCGCCCTGCATCCGTCCCAGCACGCCCGCGCGCGGCACGTCGGTCGCCGCGAGAAGCGGCAGGCGCGCGCCTGCGGTGCCGGGGATGGTCACGACCAGCTCGCCCAGCTTCTGGCCCGCGCGGACCGGCGCCTCGATCGGGCCCTGGAACACCGCCTCGGCCGTCACCCCGCGCTCGGCGCCGGCCGGGATCAGCACGTTGACCCCTTCGGGCGTGGTCAGGTTCACCCGGGACGTCTCGCCCAGCCAGACCGGCGCGGTCGCCACCGTCTCGCCCCCGGGCACCAGCGTCTTCATGGTGAACTGCCGGAAGGCCCAGTTGACGATCCGCTCGGATTCCTCGGCCCGCGCCGTCTCGGACGGCAGGCCCCCGATGGCGAAGACGATCCGGCGCCCGTCCTGCACGGCCGACCCGACCAGCCCGTAGCCCGCCTCGGCGGTGTGCCCGGTCTTCAGCCCGTCGGCCCCGATGCCGAGACCCAGGAGCGGGTTGCGGTTGAAGCGGTTCGCCGGCGCGCGGTTGTCATAGGGGTATTCGGTCACCGCGAAGTTCTTGTACAGTTCGGGGAAGTCCTGCACGAGGTGCAGCCCCAGCATCCCGAGGTCGTGCGCCGACATCTCGTGACCCGGCGCCGGCCACCCCGAGGCGTTCACGAAATGCGAGTTCGTCAGCCCCAGCGCGCGCGCGCGGTCGTTCATCAGCCGCGCGAAGGCCTGTTCCGTCCCCGCCAGCCCTTCGGCCACGACGACGCAGGCGTCGTTGCCCGACAGCACGATGATGCCCTTGATCAGTTCCTCGACCGTCGGCCGGTCGCGTTCGTTGAGGAACATCGTCGATCCCTGCATCTCGCGGGCCCTGGTCGACACGGGAAAGCGCGTGTCCATCGACACGCGGCCTTCGTGAACCGCCTCGAACAGCATGTAGACGGTCATCAGCTTGGACATCGAGGCGGGCGGGCGGGCCACGTCCGCGTCCTTTTCCATCAGCACGGTGCCGGTGGCGACGTCATAGACCCACGCCTCGCGCGCGCTGGTATCAAACGCATGCGCGGCAGGGGCCATAGCCAGCAGCAACGCCAGGACGGGGGCGGCGGCGAGGAGGCGTGACGGGAACGCGCGCATGGTGATGTCCTTTGCCAGTTTGTGGTCAGGGTTAACGCAGCCCGGCCCTGGTCGCAATCGACGGGCGAGTTGTCGCATGCCGGTCGTGAAGATTTCCTGAACCGATCCTCACATCCCCATCGCTTCGCGCCAGTGCCGGCGGCAAAGGGAATCGTAGGTCTCGTTCCCGCCGATCTGGATCTGCGCGCCTTCGCGGATGACGCGCCCGCATTCGCCGCGGCGGACGACCATGGTGGCCTTGCGCCCGCAATGGCAGATGGTGCGCACCTCGCGCAGATCGTCGGCGAGCGCCAGTAGCTCGGCCGAGCCGGGGAAGAGCTGCCCCCTGAAGTCCACCCTCAGCCCGTAGGCCATGACCGGGATCCGCAGGTCGTCGGCCACGCGGGCCAGCTGCCAGACCTGCGCGGGGGTGAGGAACTGCGCCTCGTCCACGAAGATGCAGGCGCAGCCGCGGCCCTCGGCCTCGATCAGCGCGAACAGGTCGGTGTCGGGCCAGAACGAGGTCGCGTCGGCGGCGATGCCGATGCGGCTGCCGATCCGGCCCGGACCCGCGCGGGTGTCGACCGCCGCCGTCAGCAGCAGCGTCGCCATGCCCCGTTCGCGGTAGTTGTGCGAGGCCTGCAGCAAGAGCGTGCTCTTGCCCGCGTTCATGGTGGAGTAGTGGAAATACAGCTTGGCCATGGCGCGGGTTAGCGCGGGCGGGCCGCGGCTGGCAAGCCTGCTGCCGGGACGGGAAGGGGCCGCGCGAACGCGGCCCCTGATGGGTCTTCCGATCAGCCGCGGCTCGCGGACCGCGGCGCGCGCGAGGGGCGGCGGGCGGGGCGCTTGCGGGCGTCGCCCTCGGGCTTGGCGCCGAACTTGCGCGCGGCGGGGACGGGCCCGGTCGGCGCCTCGCCCCCGATCACGGGGATCGGGGACTTCATCGCCTTCTCGATCGCGCGCAGCTCGCCCACCTCGGCCGGGGCGCAGAACGCGACCGCGCGGCCATCGCGGCCGGCGCGCGCGGTGCGGCCGATGCGGTGGACATAGTTTTCCGGCACGTTCGGCAGGTCGAAGTTGTAGACATGCGCGACTTCCGGGATGTCGAGCCCGCGTGCCGCGACATCCGTCGCGACCAGCACATGCGTGTCGCCGGCGCGGAACGAGGCGAGCGCCCGCTCACGCTGGCCCTGGCTCTTGTTGCCGTGGATCGCGGCGACCTTGTGGCCCCACTTGTCCAGCAGCACCGCCAGCTTTTCCGACCCGTGCTTGGTGCGCCCGAAGACGATGGCCAGTTCTCCCGGGTGCCTGGCGAGATAGTCCGCCAGCAGCGTCGCCTTGTCGCCCTGGTTCACGAAGTGGACGCCCTGCGCGATCTTCTCGGCAGCCTTGCCGGGCGGGTTCACCGCCACGCGGACCGGATCGGTCAGGTAGCTCTCGGCAAGCTCCTCCATCAGCTTCGGCATGGTGGCCGAGAACAGCATCGTCGTGCGTTCCGCCGGTAGCAGCCGCGCGATGCGGCGCAGCGCGTGGATGAAGCCGATGTCGAGCATCTGGTCGGCCTCGTCCAGCACCAGGTAGCGGGTCTGGTCGAAGCGGATCGCCCGCCGCTCGATCAGGTCGATCAGGCGGCCCGGCGTCGCGATCAGCACGTCGACCCCGCGGGCGAGCCGGTCGATCTGCACGTTGATCGAGGCGCCGCCCACCACGCGGAAGGCCCGGATGCCGGTGCCCTGGGCGAAGCCCTCGACGTTCTGGGCGATCTGGGTCGCGAGTTCGCGCGTCGGCGCAAGGATCAGCGCCCGGCAGGTGCCGGGTTCGGGGCGCCGGCCCTCGGCCAGAAGGCGGGTCAGCATCGGCAGGCTGAAGGCCGCCGTCTTGCCGGTGCCGGTCTGGGCAAGGCCCATGACGTCGCGCCCGTCGATCAGGGCGGGGATGGCCTGCGCCTGGATCGGGGTCGGCTCGGTCAGGCCGAGGTCGGGCAGGTTGACGGCCACGCGCGGGTCGATGCCCATGCGGGTGAAGGGCGTATCCATGTCGGGAATGGCGCGGCGGATGAAGGGCTCGGCCTCGGCCCGTTCCTTCTTGGCGCGGCCGGGGCCGCGTCGGGCGCTGAAGCCTTCGGACCGGGTCTTGGGCGCGCCGTCGGGGCGAGGTCCGCGATCGGGCCGGGGACCGGCGTTGCCGCTGGACTCGCCGCGGCGGGGGCCGCCCGAACGGTTGCCAGCGTTGGTGACGCGGGGCGGACGCGCCCCGTTGATATTGTCAGTCATGTCTTTTCCTGGCGCGGACCCCCGTATCGGGCGGCGCGGGACCGCGCGCCCGGACAACGGGGCGCGGCGAACGTAAGGGTGCGGGTCAGATACGAAACCCGCCGGCAGCCCTTGCGTGACATGGGAACCTGAGATGGTGCCGGGCCCTTCGCAACGGACTGCGGCTGCTCACGCGGCAGCAGGCTTCGACCCGACCCATGTGGAGGGGCGGCAAGGGAAAGTCAAGGTCGCAGACATCCGTGCTGCAGCCGCCCGGTGGGATCGTTCCCGCAGCGACCATCATCATATGTTAAGCATCCAGCGGGCGAGTTCTGCGTTCTGGAACCATCGGCGCGGCTGAAGGCTGAACGCCCTCACGGCACCGACCGCATCGGCGACGGCCCTCTTATCCGCGCCGGTATCGCAGAACGTTCGCAGAAGCGATCAATCGGGAGCGACAACAGATGCAAGACGATTGGAATTCGAACAACCGGCGTGGTGGCGGGTCCGACTGGGACCGGCGCGGCAACCGGCCGGGCTTCGTCGACCGCGACGACTGGCGCGAGGATCGCTATGCCTCGCGCGGGCAGAACGACTATTCCGGTGGATCGGGCAGCGACCGTGACTACGGCGGTGGCCGCGGCAGTTATGGCGGCGGTTCCGGCGACTACGGCCGCGGCGGCGGCTATGGCGGCAGCAGCTACGGCGGCGACGACTATGGCCGCAATTATTCGGGCAGCGGCAGCTACGGCGGCGGCGCGCGCGGCAACTACGGCACGGGCTACGGCGGCGCCAATTACGGCGGCGGCACCTACGGCTCTGGCGGCTATGGTGGCAGCTACGGCGGCGACTATGGCGGCGGCGCCGGTGGCCGGTCGATGCGCGGCTCGCAGGGGCGCGGTTGGGACGACGACTACGGCTCGGGCCGGTCTTCCGCTTCGGATTTCGGCCGGTCGTGGGATGATTACGGCCAGTCCGGGGGAATGTCCGGCGGCGGCTATGGCGGCGGGCAGTCCGGTGGCGGCCAGTACGGCCGCCAGTATGGGGGCATGTCCCGTGGTGGCTACGGCTCCTACGGATCCGGCGGCATGGGCTCGGGCGGTCGCGGCATGGGCGGCGGAATGAGTGGCGGCATGGGCGGCGGCTCGTCCGCATGGTCGTCCTGGGACGACGGGATGATGTCCGGCGGCTCGCAGGACTACGGCCAGGGCTACAGCCAGGGCGTGGGATCGCGTTCCATGGGCGGGATGAGCGGCTACGCCGGCGGCATGTCCCAGGGCGAACGCTCCAGCGACGGCTGGACCAAGACGCACCACAGCGGCAAGGGCCCGAAGGGCTATTCCCGTTCGGACGACCGCGTCCGCGAGGACGTGTCGGACCGGCTGAGCGACGATCCGTCCGTTGACGCCTCGAACATCGAGGTGAGCGTGTCAGGCGGCGAGGTGACGCTGAGCGGCACGGTCGAGCGCCGCGAGGACAAGCGCCGCGCGGAAGACTGCGCAGAAAGCGTCAGCGGCGTGACACATGTGCAGAACAATCTGCGCGTCTCGTCGTCGGGATCGTCGGGAATGTCGTCCGGGTCTTCGGGCATGTCCTCGGGTTCGGGCAGCAGCTCGGCCACGGGCAGCAGCTTGGGAGCCACGGGCAGCGGCTCGGGTGCCAGCGGCAGCAGCGCCGGCGCCGATTCGACCGGGTCCAGCGGGTCGAGCAGCACCACCGACACCTCGTCGGGCTCGTCCGGCAAGGGCAGCCGCTGACGCGCATGCCGTAGCAATCAAGCAGAAGGCCCCGGCATCGCCGGGGCCTTCGTGCGTTCCGGCGGGGTCCGGTTGGAACCCGCGCGCGAAATCGTGAACCTTCGGCCGCGCCGCGCGTTCACGTAGTCCGGCACGCAAGCCGCCACCCTGATGCACCCTGAAGGAGATCGCCCCGTGTTCCGAACCCTCATGCTCTCGGCGGCCGTCACGGCATCTTTCGCAGGCGCAGCCTCGGCCCAGGTGGTCGTTTCGTCCAAGATCGACACCGAGGGGGGCGTGCTGGGCAACCTGATCCTCGCCGTGCTCGATCATGCCGGGATCGAGACCGAGAACCGCGTGCAGCTGGGCGCCACCCCGGTGGTGCGGCAGGCGCTGGTCGCGGGCGAGATCGACATCTATCCCGAATACACCGGCAACGCCGCTTATTTCTTCAACCGCGCCGAGGAGCCGATATGGAGAAACGCCGCCGATGCCTACGCCGAGGCGAAGAAGCTCGACGCAGAGCAAAACGACCTCGTCTGGCTGACGCCCGCCCCCGCCAACAACACCTGGGGCGTGGCCGTGCGCCGCGACGTGGCAGAGCCTGCGGGCGTCACGACCTTCTCGCAGTTCGGGCAATGGGTCGCGGGCGGCGGCAACGTCAAGCTGGCGGCCTCGTCCGAGTTCGTGAACTCCGCCCCCGCGCTGCCGGCGTTCCAGGCGGCCTACGGCTTCACGCTGTCCCCCGAACAGCTGATCGTCCTGTCGGGCGGCGATACCGCCGCCACGATCCAGGCCGCGAGCAACCAGACCAGCGGCGCGAACGCCGCCATGGTCTACGGCACCGACGGGCAGATCGCGGTGTCGAACCTCGTCGTGCTGGAAGACGACAAGAACGTGCAGCCGGTCTACCAGCCCGCGCCCGTGATCCGCGCCGAGACGCTGGCCGAGCACCCCCAGATCGAGGAGCTGCTGAAGCCCGTTTTCGAAAGCCTCACACTGGAAACGCTGCAGGAGCTCAACGGCAAGGTGCAGGTCGACGGTCTGCCCGCGGCCGACGTCGCGCAGGAATACCTGACCGCGAACGGGCTGCTCAAGTGACCTGCTGATGAGCCCCATGCGCGGCGGGATCCGCCTGCTGTTTCTGCCGCTGGCGCTGTCGCCGCTGCTGCCGTTCGCCGTCTTCCGCGCCAACCGGATCGCGCAGGGCGAACCGCGCAGCCTGGTCGAGACGCTGGGCGCCGGACCGGCCGCGCTGGCCGTCGCCGCGCTGGCGGGGGGCATCGCCGCGCTTGCGTTCGCGCGCAGGCCCGCGTGGGGCGCTGCGATCGCGGCGGCGCTGATCCTCGGCATCGTTCTTGCGGCGGGGTGGGGCGCATCCAGTCTCATGGCCGGGGTTCCGACGCAGGCGCGGGTCTCGCCCGGCGCGGGGTTCTGGGTCGCGCTGGTCGCGGCGGCGCTGCTGCTGATCGACGCGCTCGCCCGCATGCGCCCCCGGCCCGCGCTGCGGCTGGCGCTGGTCGGGTTCGCGGTCGCGGCAGGGGCGCTGCTTCTGTCCTCGGGTGCGCTGTCGCAGCTGTCGGTCATGCAGGAATACCGCAACCGCAGCGCGGCGTTCTGGCGCGAGGGGGCCAGCCACCTGTGGCTCGCCTTCGGGTCGTTCGCCGCGGCGATGCTGGCGGGGGTGCCGCTCGGCATCGCGCTGACCCGCCGGGCGGGCGCGCGGGGCTCCGTCCTGGGGCTGCTGACGATGCTGCAGACGATCCCGTCGATGGCGCTTTTCGGAATGCTGATCGTGCCCTTGGGGTGGCTGGCCGCGAACCTGCCCGCAGCCCACGCGCTGGGGATCCGGGGGATCGGCGCGGCGCCCGCCTTCGTCGCGCTGTTCCTGTATTCGCTGCTGCCGATCGTCGCCAACACCGTCGCGGGGATCACCGGCGTCCCCCGCAGCGTGACGGAGGCCGCCGACGGCATGGGCCTGACCCGGCGCCAGCGCCTGTTCCATGTGGACGTGCCGCTGGCGCTGCCGGTCATCATCACGGCGGCCCGGATCGTGCTGGTGCAGAACATCGGCATGGCGACGGTTGGCGCGCTGATCGGGGCGGGGGGCTTCGGCACCTTCGTCTTCCAGGGGATCGGCCAGACCGCGACCGACCTCATCCTGCTGGGTGCGCTGCCGACCGTGGCGCTGGCCTCCGCCACGTCGGCCGTGATGGACGCGCTGATCGGCATGCTGCCGGGGGGCGCGCGATGATCGAGCTTCGGTCCGTGTCCAAGGTCTATGACGGCGTCGCGGTCGTGGACGACGTGACGCTGACGCTGGAACGCGGAACGCTGACGGCGGTGGTGGGCACCTCCGGTTCGGGCAAGTCCACGCTTCTGCGGATGGTGAACCGCCTGGTGGAGCCGACCTCGGGCCAAGTCCTGATCGACGGGGCGTACACCGCCGTCATCGCGGCGCCCGAGCTTCGGCGCAAGATCGGCTACGTGATCCAGGATCACGGCCTGTTCCCCCACTGGACCGCCGCGCGCAACATCGGGACCGTGCCGGTCCTGCTGGGGTGGCGCCGCGCGGACGTGCGAAGCCGCGTGCGCGAGCTGATGGAGATGCTGCAGCTCGACCCCGACGTGATCGGCCCGCGCTTCCCGCACGAGCTGTCGGGCGGGCAGGCGCAGCGGGTGGGCGTCGCGCGCGCCCTGGCCGCCCGGCCCGAGCTTCTGCTGATGGACGAGCCCTTCGGCGCCCTGGACCCGGTCATCCGCGCGCAGGCGCAGGCCGACCTGCACCGCGTGCAGCGGCGGCTGGGGACGACCGTGATCCTCGTCACCCACGACATGGCCGAGGCGATCCGCCTGGCCGACCGCATCGCCGTCATGCGCGCAGGTCGGATCGAGCAGTTCGCGCCCCCCGCCGACATCATCGCGAAGCCCGCGACCCCGTTCGTGGCCGAGCTTCTGGGCGAGGGCGACCGCGCCTTCCGCTATCTGTCGCTGAAACCCGCGGCGGATGTCGCGCGGCCGGACGGGGCTGCGGAGGGGGCTGCGGACGGGCCGGTGCTGCCGGGCCACGCGACGATGGCCGAGGCATTGTCCGAGATGATCTGGACCGGCCGCGACCGCGTCCGCATCGCGAACCCGGACGGCGACCCCGGCATCGTCACGCGCGAGGCGCTGATCCGCGCGGGCCGCCCGGAATGAAGGCCGCGCCATTCGTCCGGCTGGCGCTCTGGACGCTGGTTGCGGCCTTCGTGCTGTGGCCGGACCTGTTCGCGCCCCTTCTGCGTCCGCTTGCGCCGGACGGGATGCCGGTGATCTACGACCGCGCGCGCCTTGCCGACCTGACGCTGTGGCACCTGGGGCTGGTGGTCGCGGCGATCATCCCGTCGGCGCTGCTGGCGACCGCGCTCGCGATCCTCGTCACGCGCCCGAGCGGGGCGGAGTTCCTGCCGCTCGCCCGCGCGCTCGGCGGCTTCGGGCAGACCTTCCCGCCGGTCGCGGTGCTGGCGCTGGCGGTGCCGGTGGTGGGCTTCGGCGCCTGGCCCACGCTGATCGCGCTGTTCCTCTATGGCCTTCTGCCCGTTCTGGAAAACGCGCTCGCGGGGCTGTCGGGCGTGCCGCGGGCGGTGATGCTGGCCGCGGACGGCATGGGCATGACCCCGCGCCAGCGCCTGTGGCGGGTGGAGCTGCCGCTCGCCGCGCCGCTGATGGTCGAGGGGGTGCGGATCTCGACCGTGATCGCGATCTCGACGGCCGCGATCGGATCGACCGTCGCCGCGCCGGGTCTGGGAGAGGTGATCATCGCCGGGCTGAACGCCAACAACCTCGCGTTCGTGGTGCAGGGAGGGTTGCTGACGGCGGCGCTGGCGCTGATCGTGCACGACGCGCTGGGGCTCGCCGCGCATGCGCTCAAGGCGCACCGCAGGGTGACGGTGGCCGGGTGACGGTGGCGGCGGCCGGATGGCGGTGGCGGCGGCCCGAGGAACCCTTGCGGCGCCTGCCCGTTGACCCCTGCAAATCAACGAAGGGCGATACCCATGAAACTGCGTCTCAGCCTCCCCGCGCTCCTGCTGCTCGCCGCGCCGCTGGCCGCGCAGGAAGCGGGCACCGTCACGCAGAACGAGATCGAGCCGCAGGCCTATGCCGGCGTCTGGTACGAGATCGCGAGCGTTCCCGCACCTTTTCAGGCCATGTGCGAGGGCGGCACGACCGCGCGCTACGACCTCGTCGATGCCGGGACGCTGCGCGTCCTGAACCGCTGCGACATGCACGACGGCAAGACGGCCGCGGTCGAGGGCACGGCCGAGGTCGTCGGCGGCAACCTCAACACCTTCGACGTGTCGTTCCCGCAGGCGCCGGACGAGGCGGGCGTGAACTACGTCGTGGTCGCGGTGGGCGAGATGGAAGACGACAGCTACCCCTGGGCCGCCGTGCGCTCGCCCGAGCCGGGCTTCGCCTGGATCCTGTCGCGCACGCCCGAGCTTGGCGCCGATGACCGGCAGGCCGCCGAGGCGGCGCTGACCGAGGCGGGCACCGACGTCTCGACGCTCGTCGACACGGCGCAGCCGCCGAAGACCTACGATCCCGCGCAGGACCAGCATGCGGACTGACGCCGCCCGCGGGGCGATCAGGCCCGGTCGGCGCTGTCCATCCAGATCGTGACCGGGCCGTCGTTCAGCAGCGACACCTTCATGTCGCCCCCGAACTCTCCGGTCTGGACCGGCACGCCCTGCGCGCTCAGGTCACGGGCGAAACACTCGTAGAGCCGCCGCCCATCTTCGGGCGGGGCGGCCGCGGAAAACCCGGGGCGGTTGCCGGTGCGGGTGTCGGCGGCGAGCGTGAACTGGCTCACGACCAGCGCCTCGCCCGCGATGTCGAGGACCGAGCGGTTCATCTTGTCCGCGTCGTCCTTGAAGATCCTGAGCTTCGCGACCCGTGCCGCCAGCTTCGCCGCCGCGGCTTCGTCGTCGCCCTGCATCGCGCAGACGAGGACCAGCAGCCCCGGCCCGATCCCGCCGATCTCGCGGCCGTCCACCTCGACCGCGGCGTGGGTCACGCGCTGGATCAGGGCGCGCATCTCAGCGCCCCAGCAGGACGCCGACGACCACGGCCATCAGCCCCAGCATCGACGACGCCAGCGCCGCCATGTTGATGGCGACGGTCCGCTGCATCTCGGCCCGAAGCCCCGCCTCGTCCAGCTTGCCCGACGCGCGGTCGCGGCGCGCCCGGACGACGCGCAGGATGCACCACAGGATCGCGCAAAGCCCCAGCGCGGTCAGCAGCGCGCCGCCCCAGATCAGCAGGTCGAAAGCGGTCATGGATCGTTCCCTCCAAGCGGCGTGGCAGGCGTTTTCCCGGGCCTAGCGGCGATTGCGCCAGCGGGCAAGACGGCCTAAGGGTGCCGCCCTGACAAGATCGCCGCCGCGGCAACGGCCGGCTTCAACGAACGGGGACACCGATGCAGGACGATACCAGCTACGGCGTCGCGGCTGGAGAGCTGCGGCAGTTCATCGAACAGTACGAGCAGCTCGACGCCGAAAAGAAGGACGTGGCCGAGCGCCAGAAGGAGCTGATGGCCGAGGCGAAGGCGCGCGGCTACGACACCAAGGTGATGCGCAAGGTCATCGCGCTGCGAAAGCGCGACAAGGACGACATCGCCGAGGAAGAGGCGATCCTGGAGATGTACAAGGCCGCGCTGGGCATGGCGTGACGGGCATGACGTGGCGGGCGTGGCGTGACGGGGCATGGCGTGCCGGGGGCATCGCGCGCCCGGCATCGCGTGACGGTGGACACCGGGTCGTCCGCCCCGGCTCAGGGGGCGATGAACTCCACCCCCGGCAGCGCCGCGATCTGGGCCACGTCGTCGTCGTAGGCGGCGGTCATCCGGTCCACGCGGTCCTGCGTCCAGCCGGGCGTGGTGATCGTCGCGTCGATCGCTTCAGGTCGGGCGTGGCGGTGCAGCATGTCGGAAAAGATGTCGCGGCGTGAATCGATCGTCAGCTTGGGCGCGTTCTTCAGCGCCGCGCGCAGTTCCACCATGCCCTCTTCGGTCAGCACGTCCGCCAGCGCCGACAGCCCCGCCCGCAGCGGCACGTCGGCGGGGATGCCGGCCAGGCGGCGCAGCACCTCGGGCCAGATCAGCGGGGTATCCTCGTGGCACCACAAGACCAGCCGCCGGCGGCCGATGGACTGCAGGATCTGCCGGATCGCGGGGGCCCAGCGCATCTCCTCGGGGTTGCGGCCCGACATCAGCTGGTCGGCCCGCTTCGGATCCATCCTGTCCAGCAGGAACGGGATCAGCGTGGCAGGGTTGCGCAGCGCCATGAAGAACTCGGCCTCGGCGCTGGGGAACAGGTTCGCGGCCGCGACCATCTTGGGACCGGCCGCCGCGAAGAAGCCCGGCTCGGCAAGGCAGCGCGCGGGCACCCCGATCAACGCGGGCTGGGAGATGATGATGCGCCGCGGCTCGTCGCCGTCGAGAATGGAATCGAGCAGCACATCTTCCATCTCGGGGGTGGCGGGGCCGCCCGACAGGGCCGCCAGCGCCTCTTCCAGCAGGCCGCGGTGGCGCGAGGGGGGGATCGGTTCGATGCCGTTGTCCAGCATCCAGGCGCGGTTATCCATCAGGGCGCGGACGGTGCGCTCGGGCTCGGTCCCGTGTGTCCCCAGATAGAATGCTGCCTTCATCGTCCGTCCTTCATGCGCAAGGTCGCCGCGCACACTAGCGTCGGCGGCGCGACAGTCAAACCGAACGGAAATCTTGCGCGCGGGCGTGGCCGCGGCTAGGGATCGCAGAGGGCCGGTTTAGCTCAGCGGTAGAGCAGCGGTTTTGTAAACCGAAGGTCGGGGGTTCAATCCCCTCAACCGGCACCATGCCCCGCCATCACTGCGCGGACGCCCGGTTTTTCCGGTATCTTGCGCCCCCGCCGCACCGCCCGCGCACCAAATCCGCAGACCTGTCCCAATGGACAACTAAACAGTGAGTGCGACTTCCGGTAATCCCGTCGCAGTTGACGAGTTGGCCGGTTGTTTTGGTGAGTAAGCGCTGTATGTCGGGGGTGGCGAACGCCTCCCCCGACTGCCCCGGGCCCGGGATTTTACTCCGCCAGGCATCTACCTGCGTCAGAACCCGACTTCGTCGCCGCCCTTCAGGGCGAGGATTTCGCGCGCCTCGGCGGGCGTGGCGATCCCGAGGCCCAGTTCCTCGAGGATCCGGCGGATCTTGCTCACCTGCTCCGCGTTCGACTTCGCAAGCTGGCCGGGGCCGATGTACAGGCTGTCTTCCAGCCCCACGCGGACGTTGCCGCCCATCATCGCGGCCTGCGTGATCAGGGGCATCTGGTGGCGCCCGGCGCCCAGCACCGACCAGCGGTAGTCGTCGCCGAACAGCTTGTCGGCGGTTTCCTTCATGAAGATCAGGTTCTCGGGCGCGGCGCCGATGCCGCCCAGGATGCCGAAGATCATCTGGATGAAGAACGGCGGCTTCAACAGGCCCCGGTCCACGAAATGGGCGACGTTGTAGAGATGGCCCACGTCGTAGCATTCATGCTCGAACCGGGTGCCGTGGGCCTCGCCCAGGTTCCTCAGGATGTATTCGATGTCCTTGAACGTGTTGCGGAAGATGAAGTCGTCGGTGCCCAGCAGATAGGGCTTTTCCCAGTCGTGCTTCCACGCGCGGTCCTTGGCGGCCATCGGGAAGATGCCGAAGTTCATCGACCCCATGTTGAGCGATGCCATCTCGGGCCTGGCCGCCATCGCCCCTTCGAGCCGCTGTTCCATCGTCATCGTCAGCCCGCCGCCGGTGGTGATGTTCACGACCGCGTCGGTGGCCTGCTTGATCCGGGGCAGGAACTGCCCGAACACCTCGGCCGCGGGCGAGGGACGGCCGTCCTTCGGGTCGCGGGCGTGCAGGTGCAGGATCGCGGCACCGGCCTCGGCCGCCTCGATCGCGGACTGCGCGATCTCGTCGGGCGTGACCGGCAGCGCGTCCGACATGCTGGGCGTGTGGATGCTGCCGGTGATCGCGCAGCTGATGATGACCTTCGGGGTGCGATGGGGTGCTTTCGTCATGGGGTCGTCCTCCTTCTTGCGGAATGTCAGGGATGGCGTGCGAGCCTGTCCAGCCACATCGACCGGGCCCCCGCGGCCTGGCGCGCGATCTCGACCGCGCGGGCGGGCGTCACCGCCTTGAACGCGATCCGGGCGCGCGGGCGCAGCTGGACGATCCGGTCGAGGTCGGCGGCCAGCACCGTCGCGATCTTGGGATAGCCGCCGGTCGTCTGGTGGTCGCGCAGCAAGATCGTGGCGACCCCGTCGCCCGCGACCTGGATCGACCCCGCGACGATCGGCTCGGACGGGATCGACAGCGCCTCGCGGATCGCGAGTGCGGGCCCGCGCAGGCGGACACCCATCCGGTCATACGAATCCGACAGCGCATGGACCCCGTCCAGAAGGGCCGACAGCGCGTCGGGTTCCAGCCGGTGTTCCTGCGGCCCGATCACGACGCGGGCGTGCGAGGTCGGCCGGGCGAAGACGGGGCAGGGAAAGCTGCGCTCGCGGGCGGGATCGACGCGGCGTTCCTCGACCACGATCTCTTGGCCCGTGGCCAGCAGGCCGCCGCCGAAGCCCGAGGTCGCGAGCGTCGCGGTATGGCCCAGCCATTCTTTCGCCCGCACCCGCCCCGCAAGCGCGAGATAGGTCCAGCTGCCCCAGTGTCCGGGCATGATCCGCAGCGTCTCGCCCGCGCAAAGCGTCCGCGCTTCCCAGACGGCGCTGCGGCTGCCGGCGTGATCCATCAGGAACCCGCCCCCCGCCACCGCGAAGGTGACCGCTTCCCCGACGCATTCGACGGCAAGGCCTGCGGGCGACACCTCGATCGCCGTGGCATCGGCGGCGTTCCCGACCGAGAGGTTCGCGGCCGCGTGCGCCGTGCGGTCCATCGGACCGGATGCCGGGACGCCGAACCGCATCAGCCCGGGACGCCCGCCGTCCTGATAGGACACGTGGGGACCGGCATGGGTGATCCGAAGCCGCGCCGTGGTCATGCGGCGACCGCGCGCCTGGCCTTGCGTTCGAACTCGTCACGGCCGATCCGGCGCATGCCGACGGGGTCGCCCACGTCGAACAGGAACGGCCGGTCCTCGTCGCCGGTCAGGATGCGCGTGGGCGACCGGCCGAGCACCCACCAGCCCGTGGGCATCAGGAGCGTCGTCACGATGCATTGCGGCCCGGCGATGATGACGCTGCCGGCCGGAACGCCGCGAACCGCCGCGGGCTTGCGGGGCAGCCGGATCGCCGCCGGGGTGCCCGACATGTAGGCGTAGCCGGGCGTGAAGCCGTACATCCGCACCCGGTAGTCGCCGCCCAGATGCGCGGCGATGACCTCGTCCACGCTGAGGCCCGTCTGCCCGGCCACGGCGGAGAGGTCGGTCCCGAGATCGGGGTCGTAGCACACCTCGACCTCGCGTCGCGTGCCGGCGGCGGAAGCCGGGGCAGGGCGGCCGAGACAGTCGCGCACCGCCGCCTCGATCGCGGCGTGGTCGGTCACCAGCGGGTCGAAGTCCACGAGCAGGTTCACCATGCCGGGCACGACCTCGCGCAGACCCGCGGGCGGGGCGGCGGCGAGCGCGCGGTCAAGCGCCGCGATGCGCTCGCTGGTGGCGTCGTGGATGGTGTCGCCGAACTCCACCAGCAGGGCGTGCTCCGCCACGGGCGCAAGGCGCAGGGTCACCACGTCAGCCCTGCAGGAACGGCGCGACGGTGACGCCCGCCTCGTCCAGCCGGGCGCGCAGCAGCCGCGCCATCAGGGCCGCGCCGGGGGTGTCGCCGTGGACGCAGACGGAATCGGCCGCCAGTTCGATCGGCCTGCCGCCCTCGACCGGCATCCTGCGGTCCTGAAGGAAGCCGATCAGCCGCTGCGCGACCGCCTCGGCGTCGTGCAGGACCGCGCCGGGCCGGCCGCGGGGGACGAGCTGTCCGTCCGGCTGATAGGCGCGGTCGGCGAAGATTTCGGAAAAGACCTGCACGTCGGCCTGCCGGGCCGCCTGTTCCAGCGCGGTGCCGGAAATCGCGAGGATCGCGAGGTCGCGGTCGATGCCCCTGACCGCCGCCGTAATGGCGCGCGCCACGTCGGCGTCGGCCGCGGCGAGGTTCGCCAGCGCGCCATGCGGCTTGACGTAGCGGACGCGGGTCCCGGCGAGCGCCGCAAGCGCCGACAGCGCCCCGGTCTGCGCCGCGACCATGCGCCCGATCTCGTCTGGCCGCATCGGGATCACGCGGCGGCCGAAGCCCTCGCGGTCGGCGTAGCCCGGGTGCGCCCCCACCACCACGCCGCGCGCGGCGGCGAGCGACAGGGTCGCGAACATCGTGTCCGGGTCGCTCGCATGGCCGCCGGCGGCGACGTTCGCGCTGGTGACCAGCGACAGCATCGCGTCGTCGTCGCCCATCACCCAGGGGCCGAAACCCTCGCCCAGGTCCGAGTTCAGGTCGATCCGTGCCATGCCGCCCCCTCCCTTGCCGCCGGCATCTGACACCGCCGCGGCGGCGGCGTCCAGCCGGGGGGGGCGCTTGCACCCCGGCGAATGCCCGCTAGCCTGCATCGCAGGAGGCGGAAGGTCATGGAGCCCTATGGCGACGGCGATCACGGGTCCGGCGTGGTGGCGTTCCAGATCGGGCGCGCCCATATCGACGTCCGGTTCAGGAACGGGTCCGTCTACCGCTACACCGCGGCGTCGGTGGGGCAGGACAACCTCGACCGGATGGCGGCGCTGGCCTGCGCGGGCAGCGGCCTGTCCGGGTTCATCAGCCGAACGGTCAGCAACCGCTACGCGGCGCGGCTTGAATGACGGATCGGCGCGGGGCAGGGGGAAGCCGGAGTAACTGCGATCCTGGCGTCAAGCATCTGTTACGGCGCTTGTCTGTCCCAATGCGCCCTTGCGGCGACTTCCCCGGCAAGAGCGGCGTGGCCTTGTCGCACCAGCGCCGCGCTCGCCAGGGCCGACAGCCGATCCTTAGCGGAAGCTCACGCGCAATCCGCTCAGGTCGATGCCTTCGAACTCCGTGCTCCACGCTGCTCCGGGCGCGACAGGGTAGGCATCGGTCAGGGTTCCGGTGGAGACCACCTCGCCCGCACCCAGTGCCGCGCCCGGGGTATCGGACGCGATCGTCTCGACCAGGTTCCGAAGCGCTGTGAGCGGACCGCCAAGCACGTTCTGCGCATGGCCGACTTCGACTTCGGCGCCATCCTTGCGAAGGATAACGGTGAAGTCCTGCAGCCGGGCAAGCCAGTCGGCGCGGCCCCCGTCGACATCCCGCCATGGCCCGAGGATCAGAGCCCCGTGCAGGCCGAATGCGGCGGCAGCGTCAGGAGCCGTGAACCTCCAGCCCGGATAGACCGATTGCACGACTTCGAACCCGTGTGCCACGCGGTCGATGCAGCCCAGAAGCGCAGCCTCGTCCATGCCCGGCTCTGGTGCCCTGGCGAGATGGAACACGATCTCCGGCTCGATCCGCGGTTCGGCGAACGTGGCCAGGTCGATCGGCTCGTCCGCATCCGACCATGTGTGCAGCGTCGTGTCCCAGACATAGTTCCACAGCGGCCGGTCAACGCCGTAATTCGCCCAGATCGCTCGATTGGAGAAGCCGATCTTGCGCCCCACCGGACGCTCGCCCCGCGCTTCGCGGGCGGCGCGGATCAGGTCGGCAATCCGGCCAGCGGCGGCCATGTCGGGAATTGAAAGACTGCCGCACTGCCGCCCCGTTCCGAAAAGCTGAAGCAGATCACGCGCGGTCGCGTCCTCAAGTATGTCGTCCCTCAACTCTCGCTCCTCCGTCCTCGCCGTCCGGGAGATTGTCTTTCCTCCGCGCCGCAGGCAAGCAGCAAGCGCGGTACTCACGTCGTGGGATAAGGGAGATGCAGCGTCCTGACATAAATCCCGGGCCGCTGGCGAGGGTGTCCCACGATCCCGAAACGCGTCTGTGAACAACAATGGCCGGCGTTGCGGCGGGTGGTAGGCCCGGAGGGACTTGAACCCCCAACCAAGGCGTTATGAGCGCCCTGCTCTGACCATTGAGCTACAGGCCCGGCCGCCGGTGGCCGCATGGGCTCCCCGGTGGCCCCGCTGTCGCAAATGCGGGTTTGCGGGTCAAGTCAATCTGTCCTAAGGCAGCGAAAACCGGGGCAGTGGGGACGATCATGAGCATCAGCTATCGCGACGCGGGCGTCGACATCGACGCGGGCAATGCGCTCGTGGACCGGATCAAGCCGGCCGCCGCGGCGACCCGGCGCAGCGGCGTGATGGAGGGCCTGGGCGGCTTCGGGGCGCTGTTCGATCCCCGCGCGGCAGGCTACGACGACCCGGTGCTGGTCGCGGCGACCGACGGCGTGGGCACCAAGCTCAGGATCGCGATCGACACTGGCGCGCTGGACGGGGTGGGGATCGACCTAGTCGCGATGTGCGTGAACGACCTCGTCTGCCAGGGGGCCGAGCCCCTGTTCTTCCTCGACTATTTCGCCACCGGCAAGCTGAGCGTGGACGAAGCGGCCCGCGTCATCGACAGCATCGCCGAAGGGTGCCGGCGGTCGGGCTGCGCGCTGATCGGCGGCGAGACGGCCGAGATGCCGGGGATGTATGCGGCGGGCGACTTCGACCTTGCCGGCTTCGCGGTCGGCGCGATGCAGCGCGGGACGGCGCTGCCGCGGGACGTGGCGGCGGGCGACGTGCTTCTGGGGCTGCGGTCGGACGGGGTTCATTCCAACGGCTTTTCGCTGGTGCGCAAGGTGGCCGAGAGGGCGGAGCTTTCCTGGACCGACGCGAGCCCCTTCGGCGCCGGGTCGCTGGGCGAGGCGCTGCTGACGCCGACCCGTCTCTACGTCCGCCCGGTGCTGGCGGCGATCCGGCAGGGGGGCGTCCACGCCGCCGCCCACATCACCGGCGGCGGCCTGACCGAGAACCTGCCGCGCGTCCTTTCCGAAGGTCTCGGGGCCGAGATCGACCTTGACAGCTGGACCCTGCCGCCGGTCTTCAAGTGGCTGTCCGAGGCGGGCGGGATCGCCGAAAGCGAGATGCTCAAGACCTTCAACAGCGGCATCGGCATGGTGCTGGTCGTGGCCGAAGATGCCGCCCCGGCGATCGAGGACCTGCTGGTGGGACAGGGGGAATCCGTCGTGCGACTGGGGCACGTGCGGCCCGGCGCGGGGGTCGGGTATCGCGGCCAGCTGAAGTGAAGCGGGTCGCCATCCTGATTTCCGGGGGCGGGTCGAACATGGTCCGCCTCGTCGAAAGCATGACCGGCGATCACCCGGCGCGGCCGGTGCTGGTCGCGTCGAACGACCCCGCCGCCGGAGGGCTGGCCCGCGCCGCGGCTTTGAGCGTGCCGACCGCCGCCGTCGATCACAAGCCCTTCGGCCCCGACCGTGCCGCGTTCGAGACCGCGCTGCTTCAGCCCTTGCTTGCGGCCGAGCCGGACATCCTATGCCTCGCCGGTTTCATGCGGATCCTGACGCCCGCCTTCGTCGAGCGGTTCGAGGGGCGAATGCTGAACATCCACCCCTCGCTGCTGCCGGCCTATCCGGGGCTGCATACCCATGCCCGCGCGATCGCAGCTGGCGACGCTTTCGCGGGATGTTCGGTCCACCTCGTCACGCCGAAACTGGACGACGGTCCGATCCTGGGACAGGCGCGGGTGCCGGTGGAACCCGGCGACACTGCAGACAGCCTGGCCGCGCGGGTCCTGGCCTTGGAACACCGGCTCTACCCGGCCGTGCTGCGGCGCTTTGCAGTAGGTAAGACGGCGCGGATCGACCTCTGACCCGCGCCGCGCTTTTTACTTCTCGGGTACCAGCCCGCGGGGGGCGAAGCGCAGCACCAGCAGCAGGACCAGCCCCATCGCCACGAAGCGCATGTGCGGCGCGCTTTCCAGCAGGTGCGCCTTCAGCGGCCCCGGCTCCATCGCGGCGGTGACGACGCTCATGAAAGCGGGCCCCCAGACCTCGGCCTTGATCCAGAGGTACCAGATCAGGATCGCGCCCAGCACCGCGCCCCAGTTGTTCCCCGACCCGCCGACGATCACCATCACCCAGACGAGGAACGTGTAGCGCAGCGGCGCGTAGCCGCCGGGGTTGAGCAGCCCGTCCAGCGTCACCATCATCGCGCCCGCAAGGCCGATGACGGCGGCGCCGATGATGAACACCTGCAGGTGGCGGCGGGTGACGTGCTTGCCCATCGCCTCGGCCGCGGTCTCGTTGTCGCGGATGGCGCGCATCATGCGGCCCCAAGGCGAGCGCAGCGCCAGTTCCGACAGCAGCACCAGCGCCAGCAGGACCGCCACGAACAGGCCGGCATAGCACAGCTTCACCCAGATGCCCGACGCGGTCGCCACGTCCATGCCCCAGCCCGCGGCGCGCGCCTGGAAGCCGGGATCGGCCTGCAGGTTCAGCTCGTACGGGACCGGGCGGGGGATGCCGCTCATGTTGAGCACGCCGCGGGCAAGCCAGCCTTCGTTCCGCATGACGGCCACGATGATCTCTCCGATCCCCAGCGTGGCGATTGCGAGGTAGTCGGACCGCAGCCCCAGCGCGACCTTGCCCACGCCCCAGGCGGCGGCCGCCGCAAGAAGCCCGCCGACCGGCCAGCTAAGCAGCACCGGCAGGCCGAGCCCGCCGATGTTGCCGGCCTGCGCGGGGTTGTTCGCCTCGATCGCGGCGACGGCCGGGTCGAAGAGCTCGCGATAGATCACGAAGCCCGCCACGATCACGGCAAGCGCGGCCCAGAACCGCAGCGCGCCGGACAGCCAGCGCGCGACGACAGCGGCCAGCCCCAGCGTAGCCAGCCCGACGAGCAGCGCCAGCAGGACGCCGGTGCCGCCCGCGGCCCAGGCGCCGGGAACGGGCCGCGTGGACACCAGGACGGGGGCAAGGCCGCCCAGCGCCAGGAACCCCACGACGCCCGCGTTGAACAGGCCGCCGTAGCCCCAGGTGATGTTGACGCCCAGCGCCATGATCGCGGACAGAAGCCCCATGTTGAGGATGCCGAGCGCGCTGTTCCAGCTGCCAGAAAACAGGGCGTTTGACAGGCTGCCTTCCAGCACGAACAGGACGACCAGCACGGCCAGCAGGGCAGGCGCGCGCCACGGGCTTGCCGCATCGGATTGACGGGTGGTGGACATGGCGGGCCCTCTCAGAACGACTTGCCGCGGAACAGGCCCGTGGGCCGGAACAGCAGCACCACGATCAGGATCACGAAGCTGACGGCGAACTTGTATTCGGTGGACAGGAGCTGAAGCAGGCCTTCGGGCTGCCAGCCGGGCACGAGGTAGCCCGCGATCTTCTTCCAGGGGTAGGTCACGGCGACCTCGGAAAAGGCGATCACGAAGCCGCCCGCGACCGCGCCGGTGGGGCTGCCCAGGCCCCCCACGATGGCCGCCGCGAAGATCGGCAGCAGGATCTGGAAGTAGTTGAAGGCCTTGAACGACTTGTCGAGGCCGTAGAGCGTGCCGGCCATGACCGCCAGCGCGGTGGCGATGATCCAGGTCAGCCGGACGACCCGCTCCGGGTCGATGCCGGACAGAAGCGCGAGGTCCTCGTTGTCGGAATAGGCGCGCATCGCCTTGCCCGAACGGGTCCGGTTCAGGAACCGGAACAGCGCCCAGCAGGACAGGCCCGCCACGACCAGCGTGATGAACTGGCTCAGCCGCAGCGCAAGGCCCTCGGTCAGGCCGGTCCAGGCCTTGAACTGCTGGACCGAGATCAGGAACCGCGCGCCGTCGTCGAACCGGATCTCGTCCACGCCGATCAGCAGGCGGGTCAGGCCGTTCATCAGGAACATGACCCCGGTCGACGCCATGACGAGCACGATCGGGTCCGCCCGGACGCGGCGATAGTGGCGATAGACCAGCCGGTCGGTCAGCAGGACCAGCCCTGCGGTGATCGCGATCCCGATCGGCAGGGCGAGCAGCGCGATCGGCAGCGGGCCGAGGCTAACGCCCAGCGCCTGCAGGCCCCAGGTCAGCAGGATGACGATGGCGGTCCCGATCGCCATGGTGTCGCCGTGGGCGAAATTGGAAAAGCGCAGGATCCCGTAGATCAGCGTCACCCCCAGCGCGCCGAGCGCGAGCTGGCTGCCATAGGCGGCCGCCGGGATGACGACGAAGTTCAGGATCGCGACGAGCGCGTTGGCGATATCCATCAGCGGATCTCCTTGGCCGGGCCGCGCGCCTGGGCGCGGCGCCCGGATCCGCTGCGCGGGGCAGCGCTCGGAAGAAAGGCGGCGTGCATCGGCTCAGCCCCCCAGGAAGGTGCGGCGCACCTCGGGGTTGGCCAGCAGCGCGGCGCCGGTGTCGGTGTAGCGGTTGGCGCCCTGCACGAGGACGTAGCCGACGTCCGCGATCTCGAGCGCCTGGCGGGCGTTCTGTTCCACCATGAGGATGGAAATGCCGGTGCGCGCGATCTCGATGATGCGGTCGAACAGCTCGTCCATGACGATGGGCGACACGCCGGCGGTCGGCTCGTCCAGCATCAGAAGCTTGGGCCGCGTCATCAGCGCGCGGCCCACGGCGACCTGCTGGCGCTGCCCGCCCGACAGCTCGCCCGCCGCCTGCCTGCGCTTGGCGGCGACGGCCGGGAACAGGGCGTAGACCTGGTCCATCGTGTCGCGGAAATCATCCTCGCGGATGTAGGCGCCCATCTGCAGGTTCTCCTCGACCGTCATCGAGGGGAACACGTTCGACGTCTGCGGCACGAAGCCCATGCCCGCCCGCACCCGGTCCTGCGGGTTCAGGGCCGAGATGTCCTGCCCGTCCAGCTGCACCGAGCCCTCGCGCAGGTCCAGCATCCCGAAGATCGCCTTCATGGCCGTGGACTTCCCCGCGCCGTTCGGCCCGACGATCACGGCGATCTGGCCGCGATCGACGGTGATCGTGCAGCCGTTCAGGATATCTGCCTTGCCATAGCCGCCGCGCATGTCGCGCGCGGCCAGGAACGGCGCCGCCTCCGGGCCGGGCCGGACGGGTCCGCTGCGGCGGGTGCCGTCGATCGTGCCGCGCCCGGCCGTGTTGACGATGGAGGCATCGCGCATGCCGCGATTGCCGCCGAAGCCGTGATTCCCGTCGCTCATGCGCCGACCAGGTCCTTGTTCTTGAGCCCGCGGCCGAGATAGGCCTCGATCACCGCCTCGTTCTCCATGATGTGGTCGGCGGAGCCCTGCGCCAGCACCTTGCCCTCGGCCATGACGATGACCGGGTCGCACAGCTTGCCGATGAAATCCATGTCGTGCTCGATCACGCAGAAGGTGTAGCCACGCTCGCGGTTCAGCCGCACGATCGCGTCGCCGATGGTGGACAGAAGACTGCGGTTCACGCCCGCGCCGACCTCGTCGAGGAACACGACCTTCGCCTCGACCATCATGCAGCGGCCGAGCTCCAGAAGCTTCTTCTGCCCGCCCGACAGGTTGCCCGCCTTCTCGTCCGCGACGTGGGTGATGGTCAGGAAGTCCAGCACCTCGTCGGCGCGGCGGCGCAGCGCCGCTTCCTCGGCGCGGATGCGGCCGCGGTTGAACCAGGTGTTGAACAGCGTCTCGCCCGACTGTCCGCCCGGAACCATCATCAGGTTCTCGCGCACGGTCATGGAGCTGAATTCGTGCGCCATCTGGAAGGTGCGGAGCAGGCCGCGGTGGAACAGCTCGTGCGGCGGCAGCCCCGTGATGTCCTGCCCGTCCATCATGACCCGTCCCGAGGTGGGCGGCAGGACACCGGCGATGACGTTGAAGAGCGTGGACTTGCCGGCGCCGTTGGGCCCGATCAGCCCGGTGATCGAACCGGTCTCGATGGTCAGGCTGGCGCCGTCGACGGCCCGGAAGCCGCCGAAATGCCGGTGCAGGTCATGGACCTGGATCATGTATCCTCCCCCTTCGCGCCCGGTTCTCTGGCGGTCGCGAAGTCCCTGCATCGCCTTGTTGTTCCGGCGATTGCATCGGTTCGTCAGTTGTGCCTGCGCCGGCCCGGCGTCGAGCCAAGGGCCGGCGCATCAAGGTCCGTCCGCGATCAGTGCAGCTTGACGACGTTGATCTTGCCTTCCGGGAAGTCGACCTCACGGTAGACGCCCGCGCTTTCGCCCGGCCCGACCAGCTCGACCGAGGTGGCGCCGACGAAGTCGATGTCGGTGCCCGCGGCCAGCAGCTCGAGCGCCTTGCCCAGTTCACCCGGTCCGATCTTTTCGCCCGGCGCGTTCGCGACGTTCAGGACCTGGTCCTTGTAGACCTTGGGATCGGTGGACTTCGCGGCCTCCATCGCGAGCAGCAGCAGGGCTGCGGCGTCGTAGCTTTCACCGGCGAAGGCCGAGTTGCCGTCGAAGCCCGCGGCGGTCGTCATCTCGATGAACTTGTCGCGGGTCGGGCCTTCGGCCGAGGGGTTCTGGCCGAACGAGCTGGCCAGTTCCGTCCCGAAGCGGTCGACGAGCGCCTCGCTCATCATGCCGTCGGGGAAGACGAAGGTGTCGAACGCGCCGGTGTCGAGCGCGCCGCGCACGATGCCCGACCCGCCCTGGTCGACGTAGCCCGCCACGACGAGCGCGTCGCCCCCGGCGGCGGCCAGCGCCGCGACCTCGGCCGAGTAGTCGGCCTTGCCGTCGTCATGCGCGGCCATGATCGTGACCGTGCCGCCTGCTTCCTCGTAGAAGCGCTTGAACGCCTCGGCGAGACCCTTGCCGTAGTCGTTGTTGGTGTAGGTCACGGCCGCCGTCTTCACGCCGCGCTCGTTCATGATGTCGGACATGACTTCGCCCTGGCGCGCGTCGGACGGCGAGGTGCGGAAGAAGTAGCCCTGGTCGTCGATGTCGGTCAGCGCCGGCGACGTGGCCGAGGGAGAGATCATGACCATCCCGTTCGGCACCGCCACCCGTTCGAGGCTGGCGATCGTCTCGCCCGAGCACATGCCGCCCATGATCCCGTTCACCTTCTCCGAGGTGACGAGGCGCTCGACCGCGGCCACCGAGGCGGCGGCGTCGGTGCAGGTGTTGTCGACCTGGACGGAGGTGACGTTCGAGCCGCCCATGAACTTGCCCGAGTCGTTGACTTCCTTGATCGCCAGCTCGGCGCCCTGGGTCATCGCGGGCGCCATCGATTCCAGCGGGCCGGTGTAGCCGAGCGACAGGCCGATCTTGACGTCCTCGGCCGACGCGGCACCGGCGCCCAGCGCGGCGGTGGCGACAGTGGCGAGCAGAAGTTTCTTCATGAGGCAGCCTCCCTGGAGTTTGGTTCTGGACTGTTGTCCTTGGCCGGGACGTTAGAGGCGGCCCGCTTAAAAGAAAAGCGTCATGATGCGCCGCGCGAGCGCCGGAAAGCTGCACTTCCGGTCAGTCCCGGCAGGGTTTCAATCAACCCGGACACGACATATAAACGGCCGGCATCCGGAGGACACGACATGGCCCAGACCCCCCAGACCTCAGCCGCTGCACCGACCGAGCGCGACGGTTTCGACCGCGCGCCCTGGGACCGGGCCGGCTGGCGGGCGCTGCCGCGGGTGCAGATGCCGGACTATGTCGATGTGGCCGCGCTGCAATCCGTCGAGGCGCAGCTGCGCCGCTATCCCCCGCTCGTCTTCGCGGGCGAGGCGCGGCGGCTGAAGGCGGACCTTGCCAAGGTGGCCGCGGGACAGGCGTTCCTGCTGCAGGGCGGGGATTGCGCCGAAAGCTTCTCCGAGTTCAGCGCCGACAACATCCGCGACACCTTCAAGGTGATGCTGCAGATGGCGGTGGTGCTGACCTGGGGCGCGCAGCTGCCCGTGGTGAAGGTCGGGCGGATGGCCGGGCAGTTCGCCAAGCCGCGCAGCTCCGCCACCGAGATCGTCGGCGGGGTGGAGCTTCCGAGCTATCGCGGCGACATCGTCAACGGCTTCGACTTCACGCCCGAGGCGCGGGTCCCCGATCCGCAGCGCATGCTGCAGGCCTACACGCAGGCGGCGGCCTCGCTGAACCTTCTGCGCGCGTTCTCGACCGGCGGCTACGCCGACATCCACCGCGTCCAGAGCTGGATCGCCGACTTCACCGGCGGAGCCGAGGCGGCGCGCTATCGCGACATCGCCGACCGCATCAGCGACGCGATGGCGTTCATGCAGGCGGCGGGCGTCACCTCGGAAACCGCGCACGAACTGGGGCAGGTGAGCTTCTACACCAGCCACGAAGCGCTTCTGCTGGAATACGAAGAGGCGCTGGCGCGAATCGATTCGACCACGGGCCTGCCGGTCGCGGGGTCCGGGCACATGCTGTGGATCGGCGACCGGACCCGGCAGGTGGACGGCGCGCACGTGGAGTTCTGCCGTGGCGTCCAGAACCCGGTCGGGCTGAAATGCGGGCCGACGATCTCGACCGACGACCTGAAGCGGCTGATGGCGCGGCTGAACCCCGCGAACGAGGGCGGGCGGCTGACGCTGATCGCGCGGTTCGGCGCCGGCAGCGTGGGCGACCACCTGCCGCGGCTGGTCCGCACGGTGCAGGAGGAAGGGGCCAACGTCGTGTGGTCGTGCGATCCCATGCACGGCAACACGATCAAGTCGGCATCGGGCTACAAGACCCGGCCCTTCGACAGCGTCCTGCGCGAGGTGCGCGAATTCTTCCAGGTCCACCATGCCGAGGGCACGGTCCCGGGCGGCGTCCATTTCGAGATGACCGGCCAGGACGTCACCGAATGCACCGGCGGCGTGCGCGCAGTCACCGACGAGGACCTGCGCTCGCGCTATCACACCGCCTGCGACCCGCGCCTGAACGCGAGCCAGGCGCTGGAGCTTGCCTTCCTGGTGGCCGAGGAGCTGCGCGCGCGCCGGACCGGGACGCAGGGCGGGTTGCGGCACGCGGTCTGACGCGCAGGGACAAGGGCGAGCGTGGAACGCTGACTGGCCCCGGCCGCTTTCCGGGGCCGCCCGACCTCTCAGGCGGTCCGATCCGAGGTGATGACCCGGAACATGGCCCG
This sequence comes from Paracoccus aeridis, assembly GCF_004923205.2. GTDB lineage: Bacteria > Pseudomonadota > Alphaproteobacteria > Rhodobacterales > Rhodobacteraceae > Paracoccus > Paracoccus aeridis. The sequence goes on along the minus strand of NZ_SELD02000035.1, from coordinate 80,567 downwards.
CCGCGATTCGGGGGTCGTGCCGATCGCCGGCAGGTCCGGCAGCGGCATCTCGCGCGGGTCCCGCGCCTGCGCCTTGGCCGTGCCCGGCCTGCGCGACCGCCAGGGCTCGCCCGGCTCGGCAAGCTCGTCCCCCGACGGCGTGGGCGACAGGACGCAGGCGCCGGGGATCACCGGCTCCAGCTGTTCGTCGAGCAGGTCGAACCGGCGCGGCCCGCGCCCGCTCTCGCCCGCCGTCACCAGGCAGCCGAGCGCGCGGGTGACGTCGCCCAAGTCCGACTTCAGCGGCAGGATCAGCATGCGCCCGTGCAGCTGCGGGCGTCCGTAGCCAGCGGCGGAAAGAAGCGTCAGGTCTGCGATCTGCGGCCCCTTGAACACCGTTTCCAGCACGTCCGACAGCCGCCCGCGCGATCCCGCGTTCAGGACCGAACACAAGGGCATGCCCCGCACTTCCATCCCCATCAGGTCCACGAGGTGCCGCCCCGCCAGCCGGAACCGCGCCGCGCCCGGCGCGATCCGTTCCAGGATGAAGGCGTAGTCCAGGCCGTCCCCGATGCCCGCGGGCTGCACGTCGGCCCGCGTCGGCACTGCACGTCCCTGCCGCAGTTCGTCCCAGTAGGCCCGCAGGTCGGCAACGACCCGCGCCGGCTGGACGGCCGTTCGACCGGGGATACGGATAACGGGGCTGCCGCTGCCGTCGCTGCCGCCCGGGTTCAAGCTTTCTTTGTCCGCCATGTAGCTACCGTGGTGAATATCGGGCAGGTTAACGCGATCTTAAGGGTTCGGTTGCGTTTCGCTAAGGGGGTTTTCGTTCACTTAGTTAAGCCGCCACCCGGCCCTTGCCGGCGCCCGGCTGCTGCGCCATTGAAGGCACGCGCCGCGTTGCCGACGTCGCTGCCAGAACCCGCCCGCACAAGGACCAACGATGGACCGGACCGGCCTTCTCATCATCCTGTCGTCGCCTTCGGGCGCGGGCAAGTCGACCCTGGCGCGGCGGCTGATGGCATGGGATCCGACGCTGAAATTCTCGGTCTCGGCCACGACGCGCCCGCCCCGGCCGGGCGAAGTCGAGGGGCGGGACTACTATTTCACCGACCATGACAGCTTCAGAACCATGGTCGCCGACGCGCAGATGCTGGAACATGCCGAGGTGTTCGGGAACCTCTACGGCAGCCCCCGCGGCCCGGTCGAGCAGGCGATCGCGGCAGGGCGGGACACGCTCTTCGACGTGGACTGGCAGGGGGGGCAGCAGATCCGCGCCTCGGCGCTCGGCAGCCAGGTGGTGTCGATCTTCGTCCTGCCGCCGAGCCTGCACGAACTGGAACGCCGCCTGCACAGCCGCGGCCAGGACAGCGCCGAGGTGATCGCCGACCGGATGCTGAAGAGCCGGGGCGAGATCAGCCACTGGGCCGAATACGACTATGTCCTCGTGAACAACGACCTTGACGAAACCGAACGCGACCTGCGCGCGATCCTGACCGCCGAGCGGCTGCGCCGCGACCGGCAGCGGGGCCTGGGCGGGTTCGTGATGTCCTTGATGGAGCAACGGCCATGATCTGGGAACTGGACGGGGTGGTGCCGACGCTGGGCACGGATGCGTGGGTCGCGCCCGACGCACAGGTGATCGGGCGCGTGACGCTCGGGGATCGGGCCAGCGTCTGGTGGGGCGCGGTCCTGCGGGGCGACAGCGACGACATCCGGGTGGGCGCGGGCAGCAACGTGCAGGACCTGTGCGTCTTTCACGTCGATACCGGCCATCCCCTGGCCATCGGCGACGACGTGACCGTCGGCCACCGGGCGATCCTGCACGGCTGCACGGTCGGGGACGGGGCGCTGATCGGCATGGGCGCGACGGTCCTGAACGGCGCGGTGATCGGCGCCGGCGCGCTGATCGGGGCGGGGGCGCTGATCCCCGAAGGCAAGCAGATCCCACCCGGCGCGCTGGTCATGGGGGCGCCGGGCAAGGTCGTGAGGATGCTCGACGACGATCAGCGCGCACGGCTTCTCGCCTCGGCCGAGCTGTACCGCACCCGCGCGGCGCAGTATCGCCGCGGCCTGCGCGCCGCCGGTTGAAGGGACGGAGGCGCGCGGCTTGGACGTCAGGCACCTGCGGCAGCTGACCGACGCGGTCCCGGTCGCCATGCTGGTCGTGGACCGGCGGGCGCGGGTGACGGCCGCGAATCATGCGGCGCACGCCCTGTTCGGGCCGGGGCTGACCGACCGCCCCTTCGTCACCGTGGTGCGCCACCCATCCGTCAACCACGCGATCGACTGGGTGCTCGACCCCGATGCCGAGCCCGCGCCCGACGACGACCCCGACCTGCCGCCGCCGGCCCACGGCATCCTCAAGCTGCGGGCCACGCTGTCGGCGCAGGGGCGCGACCGCGCCTGCGTCGTGACCGTGGGTCCGGTGGTCATCGACGGAACCCGCGGCGCGGCAGTGTCGATCGAGGACAGCACCGGGATCGAACAGGCCGAACAGATGCGGCGCGACTTCGTGGCGAATGTCAGCCACGAACTGCGCACGCCCCTGACCGCGCTGATGGGCTTCATCGAGACGCTGCGCGGGCCCGCCCGCAACGACGCGGCGGCGCGCGACCGCTTTCTCGACATCATGGAACGCGAGGCGGGGCGGATGAACCGGCTGGTCGCGGATCTTCTCTCGCTGAGCCGGGTCGAGGGGGATGAACGGCGCAGGCCGGCGCAGAAGGTGGACCTTTCCAGCCTCGTCCGCAGCGTGGCGGCAACCGTCGCCCCCGCCGCTCGCACGGCCGGCGTCCGCTTCGAGCTGGACCTGCCCGACGAACCGGTGACCGTGCCGGGCGACGCCGACCAGATCGTTCAGGTGTTCCACAACTTGATCGAGAACGCGGTGAAATACGGCGGCTCCGGCGGCGTCGTCCGGCTGACGCTGACGCATCTGGACCACGAGCCCGTCCTGCGCGGCCCGGGCTGGGCCGTCGCGGTCGAGGACGAGGGCGAGGGGATCGACCCGTTGCACCTGCCGCGCCTGACGGAACGGTTCTATCGCGTGGACACCCACCGCTCGCGCGAAAAGGGCGGCACGGGGCTGGGGCTTGCCATCGTCAAGCACATCATCAACCGCCATCGCGGCCGGCTGCGGATCGAAAGCGAGAAGGGGCAGGGCAGCCGGTTCACGGTCATCCTGCCCGAACAGCAGCCCCGGTGAGGGCCGGGCCGAGGCTCCGCCCAGGCCGGGCTCAGGCGCCGATCGCCGCCGCGAAGGCGGAACGGTAAAGCGCCGACAGGTCGGCCAGCGGCGCCGCATCGCCCCCGAGCGTCACCTGGTCGCCTTCGAACCGGCCGACATTGACGATCGGCACGCCCGCGGCGTGCGCGGCGTCCATCAGCGCGGCGGCGTCATCTTCGGACGCGGCGACGAGGTAGCGCGCCTGGTCCTCGCCGAACAGCTGCCCGACGTCCGCTGCATCCAGCGTGACGCCGATGCCCGCGGCCTCGGCCATCTCGAACGCCGCGAGCGCAAGGCCCCCGTCCGACAGGTCGGCGCAGGCGCGGATGCGGGCGCGGTTCTGCAGGATGAAGCCGCCGTTGCGACGCTCGGCGTCGAGGTCCACCGGCGGGGCGTCGCCATCCTCGATCCCGAACGCCTCGTAGGCCAGCGCCGACTGCGCGAGGTGCCCGCGCGTCTTGCCCACGACCAGGATCACGTCGCCGTCCGACGGCAGGCCCGCGATCAGGTCGTCCAGCGTTTCCAGCAGCCCGACGCCGCCGATGGTGGGCGTGGGCAGGATCGGCTGGCCATCGGTTTCGTTGTAAAGCGACACGTTGCCGGACACGATCGGGAAGTCGAGCGCGCGGCACGCCTCGCCGATGCCTTTGATCGCGCCGACGAACTGGCCCATGATCTCGGGCTTTTCGGGGTTGCCGAAGTTGAGGTTGTCCGTCGCGGCCAGGGGCGTCGCGCCGCAGGCGACGAGGTTGCGCCACGCCTCGGCCACCGCCTGCCGGCCGCCCTGAACGGGGTTCGCGCGGACGTATCGGGGCGTCACGTCACTGGTGAACGCCAGCGCCTTGTCGGTGCCGTGGACCCGCACGACCCCGGCGCCAAGGCCGGGGCGGCGCACCGTGTCGGCGCCGACCTGGGTGTCGTACTGTTCCCAGACCCACGCCTTGTGGGCGTAGCTGGGCGAGCCGATCAGGGCCCGCAATGCCGCGATCGGCGCAATCGCCGGCAGCGCCACGTCGGCCGGGGCGGCGGGTGTCTCGACCCACGGGCGGTCGTATTCGGGGGCGCTCGACGACAGCTTGGACAGCGGCAAGTCCGCCTTCACCTGATTGCCGTGGAGGATGAGGAAGCGATCCTCGGCGATCGTCTCGCCCACCACGGCGAAGTCGAGGTCCCACTTCTCGAAGATCTCGCGGGCCACGGCTTCCTTTTCGGGGCGCAGGACCATGAGCATCCGCTCCTGGCTTTCCGACAGCATCATCTCGTAGGCGGTCATGGCGGTTTCCCGCACCGGCACCCGGTCGAGGTCGAGCCGGATGCCCAGCCCGCCCTTGTCGCCCATCTCGACCGCCGAGCAGGTCAGGCCCGCCGCGCCCATGTCCTGGATCGAGATGACCGCGTCGGTCTCCATCAGTTCCAGGCAGGCTTCGAGCAGGCATTTTTCGGTGAAGGGGTCGCCGACCTGCACGGTCGGGCGCTTTTCCTCGATCGTGTCGTCGAACTCGGCGCTGGCCATGGTCGCGCCGCCAACGCCGTCGCGGCCGGTCTTGGCGCCCAGATAGACGACCGGCATGCCGACGCCGGACGCGGCCGAGTAGAAGATGCGGTCCGCCCTGGCGATCCCCGCCGCGAAGGCGTTGACGAGGCAGTTGCCGTCATAGGCGCGGTGGAAGCGGACCTCGCCGCCCACGTTCGGCACGCCGAAGGCGTTGCCATAGGCGCCGATCCCCTCGACCACGCCCTTGACCAGATGCGGGGTGCGCGGATGCTCGGGCCGGCCGAAGGACAGCGCGTCCATCGCCGCCACGGGCCGCGCCCCCATGGTGAAGACGTCGCGCAGGATGCCGCCCACGCCGGTCGCCGCGCCCTGATGCGGCTCGATGTAGCTGGGATGGTTGTGGCTTTCCATCTTGAAGACGACCGCCAGTCTTTCGCCGTCCGGGCCGTCGCCGATGTCGGCCACGCCCGCGTTCTCGCCCGGGCCGCAGATCACCTGCGGGCCGGTGGTGTGCAGCGTCCTCAGCCATTTCTTCGACGACTTGTAGGAACAGTGCTCGTTCCACATCGCCGAGAAGATGCCGAGTTCCGTGAAGCTCGGCTCGCGCCCCAGAAGGTCGAGGATGCGGGCGTATTCGTCCGGTTTCAGCCCATGCGCCGCGATCAGGTCGGGGGTGATGGCGGGGTCCTGCATGGTGATCCTTTCGGGCACGGAAACGTGCCGCCTTGTAGGTCGGCAGGCCGCGCCGTTCAACGGCTTGCGCGCGCGCCCAGGCCTGCGCGTCAGTCCAGCCGGATCAGCAGGTCGAAGGGCAGGGGCGTCCGGCCCGGGACCTGGGGCGCGCGCAGGACGCGCAGCTCCTGCCGGCCCGGCGGCACCGGCAGCGGCTGGTCGGGGACAAGGTCGGTCGTGACGCGGGAATAAAGGACGACGCGGAGGTCCGGCAGCGCGGGCCCGGGACCGACCAGCGTCACCTGCGCCGCCGTCCCGTCGGGGATCAGCAGGCGGCAGATCGCGTCGCCCCGCACCTGTCCCGCGATGCGGTTGTCGCCGCGCGCGAGCACGTTGCCGGCGGGGCAGCCGTCCGGCACGGGAACCGACCATGACGCGAGCGGCGCGACCGGGCCTGCGGGACTGGAGGGCGCCGACGGGGCGGCGGAGGCTTGCGACGTCGCGGGAGTCGCGGGGGTGGCAGCGGGGGGCGCGGCGGGGCTGGCGGTGGCGGGCGTGGATCGCCTGGCCGGGCGGCCGGAAAGCGGGGCGGCGCTGTCCGGCGCGGGCGTCGCGGATGGATCCGGCGTCGCGGCCGGCATCTGCGCGGCACTTGGGCGCATCGCCGGGCGGCCCGGTGCGCCGCTGCTGCTCGCCTGCGCCATCCGCACGGCATCGCGCGGCGCGGCTGTCCCGGCGCAGACGCCTGCGTCCCCGGCGCATGTGGTTGCGGCGATCCCGACAACGGGGAACGCGATTGAGAAGGTCGCCAGCAGCATGAAGATCCGTCCCGACATCGCCCGTTCCCCTCTTGCGCGGTTCCGTGCGACTGAATGGCACAACTGGCGCGCGACCGCACCCCGCGCCCGTTCACATCCCGTCCAGCCGGCCCGGGCACCCGGCAGGCGGAATGCTCGAAGGCAAAAAAAAGCCGGGCACAAGGCCCGGCCAAGTCCAACAGGGAGGTGAAGAAAGACGGCAACCCGGATTGGGGCCATCATCTCTTCATGAACCGAATTATGGGCGTCACTGCCCATGCACAAGGCAGGCAGGCCCATCCCGTCAGCATAGCCGCGTTGCGCTTGGCGAATGTCTGCCGGTCGGCGCCGTCACTCGGCGGCGACCAGATGGCGCATCTGCTGGATCTCTTCCAGCACGAAATCGCGGAACGCCGCGACCCGGCGCGACCCGCGCAGTTCCTCGGGGAAGGCCAGGAACACCGGGACCTCGCCGCTTTCGACGTCGGGCAGGACGCGGACGAGATGCGGGAAATCGACGGTCAGGTAGTCGGGCAGGACGCCGATGCCCACGTGGTTGAGCACCCCCTGCAGCACGCCGAAATAGTTATTCACGAGGAGAGTGGAAGCGATGTTCTGCGCCAGCAGCGTCTGCACCAGCGCCGCACCCGACTGGACCTGCGGGGTGGCCGGGTTCTGGCAGATTAGCCGGTGCGGGCTCAGGTCCGACAGCTCGGTGGGCGTGCCCGCCTGGTCGAGATATGTCTGCGAGGCGTAAAGCCGCATCCTGATGTTCAGCAGCCGGCGGCGAATCAGGTCGGCCTGGCTGGGTTCCTTCATGCGGATGGCGACGTCGGCCTCGCGCATCGGCAGGTCCAGCACGCGTTCTTCCAGCATCAGGTCGATCTTGAGGTCGGGATAGCGCGCGAACAGCTTGGCCAGCCGCGGCACCAGCCACATCGTGCCGAACCCCACCGTCGTGGTGACGCGCAGCTCGCCGAAGACGTGCTCCTCGCTGTCGCGGATGCGGGCGGCGGTGGTGTCGAGCTTGCGCGAGATCGAGCGCGTCGCCTCGAACAGCATCTCGCCCTGCTCGGTCAGGATCAGGCCGCGGGCATGGCGGTGAAACAGGGTCGTGCCCAGCATCTCCTCGAGCGCGCGGACCTGGCGGCTGACGGCCGACTGCGACAGGTGCAGGACGTCGCCCGCATGGGTCAGGCTGCCCGCGTCGGCCACGGCGTGGAAAATCCGCAGCTTGTCCCAGTCCATGTCGTCCCCCCTTCGGCCCGGGTCGTTGATCTGCCCGATGAATGGCAGCGGTAGCCCAAAACGCCCGCTTCAGAAAATCCTTTATCGGTCAGTCAAGCTGACCTATACTCGTGTCGTCATCCAGCTGGGAGGAGCAAGATGAGCATCCAGGTTTCCCTGTCCGATCGCTTCGACCTGTCGCGGCGGCACGTTCTTCTGAACGGCACGCAGGCGCTGGTGCGCCTGATGCTGATGCAGGCCGCGCGCGACAGGGCGGCGGGGCTGAACACCGCAGGGCTCGTCACCGGCTATCGCGGGTCGCCGCTGGGCGGCGTCGACCTGCAGATGATGAAGTCGAAGAAGCTCCTCGATCCCGCCAACGTCCTGTTCCAGCCGGGCCTGAACGAGGACTTGGCCGCCACCGCGATCTGGGGCAGCCAGCAGGCCGAGCTGCGGGGCGAGGGGAAGTACGACGGCGTCTTCGCGCTGTGGTACGGCAAGGGGCCGGGCGTGGACCGGACCGGCGACGTGATGCGCCACGCGAACATGGCCGGCTCGTCGAAGCACGGCGGCGTGGTCATGGCGATGGGCGACGACCACACCGGCGAATCCTCGACCGTGCTGCACCAGTCCGACTGGGCGATGGTGGACGCCTATATCCCGGTGCTGTCGCCCGCGGGCGTGCAGGAGATCCTGGACTACGGTCTCTATGGCTGGGCGCTGTCGCGCTATGCGGGGGTCTGGACCGGGCTCAAGACCATGAAGGACACGGTCGAGGCGACGAGCGTCGTCGACGGCGACCCCTTCCGCATGTCGTTCGTCACCCCCGAAGATTTCCTGATGCCCGAGGGCGGGCTGAACATCCGGCTCGGCGACACGCCCGTGGTGCAGGAAGCGCGGATGATCGACTTCAAGCGCTTCGCGGCCGAGGCGTTCGCCCGCGCGAACCGCATCGACCGCCGCGTCTGGGGCAGGCCCGGCGCGAAGATCGGCATCGCTGCCGCCGGCAAGAACTGGCTCGACGTGGTCCATGCGCTGTCGCTGCTGGGGATCGACGAGGCCGGGGCCGAGCGGCTGGGGATCACGACCTACAAGATCGGCCAGACCTGGCCGCTGGACATGGTCAGCTTCCACGAATGGGCCGAGGGGCTCGACCTCGTCATCGTGGTCGAGGAAAAGCGCAAGCTGATCGAGGTGCAGGTCAAGGAAGCCATCTTCGACGACCGCCGCGGGCGCCGCGTCTATGGCTGGCACAAGGGCGACACGTGGGAACACGGCCGCCGGGTCGAGCTGTTCCCGACCCGCTACGCGCTCGATCCCGTGCTGGTCGCGCAGCGCCTGGGCGAGATCCTCATCGAGGAAGGGCGCCGCACCGACGCGCTGGAGGCGGCGCTTTCGCGCATTGCCGACACCCGCCGCGCCGACAACGCGGCCGAGATCGCGGTCCGCACGCCGTGGTTCTGCTCGGGCTGCCCGCACAACTCGTCGACCAAGGTGCCGGAGGGAAGCCGCGCCTATGCCGGGATCGGCTGTCACTACATGGTCCAGTGGATGGACCGCGAGACGACCGGCTTCACCCAGATGGGCGGCGAGGGCGTGAACTGGGTCGGCGAGGCGCCGTTCTCCACCCGCCCGCACGTGTTCCAGAACCTGGGCGACGGCACCTACAACCACTCCGGCAGCCTCGCGATCCGCGCCGCGAAGGCCGCGGGCACCAACATCACCTACAAGATCCTGTTCAACGACGCCGTCGCCATGACCGGCGGCCAGCCTAACGAGGGCGGGCTGACCGCGCCGCAGATCGTGCGCGAACTGCAGGCAATGGACGTGCCCGTGGTGCTGGTCCACGACGAGAAGGAAGAGATCGACCGCAGCATCTTCCCCGCCGGGCTGCGGTTCGAGGAACGCCAGAACCTGATGGCTGTCCAGCGCGAGCTGGAGAAGGTCGGGGGCGTCAGCGCCATCGTCTATGTCCAGACCTGCGCCGCCGAAAAGCGCCGTCGGCGCAAGAAGGGCGCGTTCCCCGACCCCGACCGCCGCGTCTTCATCAACACCGAAGTGTGCGAGGGCTGCGGCGACTGCTCGGTCCAGTCGAACTGCGTGTCGGTCGTGCCGGTCGACACCGAGCTCGGCCGCAAGCGCGCGATCGACCAGTCGTCGTGCAACAAGGACTTCAGCTGCGTGAAGGGCTTCTGCCCCAGCTTCGTGAGCGTCAACGGCGGCCGCCCGCGCCGCCCCAAGGCCGAGGCGTTCGAGCTGCCGCCGCTGCCCGCGCCCCGGCTGCCCGCGATCGACGGCACCCACAACATCGTCATCACCGGCGTCGGCGGGACTGGCGTCGTGACCATCGGCGCCGTGCTGGCGCAGGCCGCCCAGATCGACGGCAAGGGTGCCGGCATGATGGAGATGGCCGGTCTCGCCCAGAAGGGCGGCGCGGTCCACATCCACCTGCGCCTCGCGAAGCGGCCCGAGGACATCAGCGCGATCCGCGTCGCCGTGGGCGAGGCCGACTGCATCATCGGCGGCGACCTTGTCGTGACGGCGGGCGCCAGGACGATTGGCCTGATGACCTCCGGCCGCACCGGCGCTGTGGTGAACGACCACGAGATCATCACCGGCGAGTTCACCCGCAACCGCGACTTCCGCGTGCCGGCCGACCGGCTGAAGATGTCGCTGCAGGCGCGCCTGGGCGACCGGGCGGCGTTCTTCGACGCATCCAAGCTGGCCGAGCGGCTACTGGGCGACTCGATCTATTCCAACATGCTGGTCATGGGCGCGGCCTACCAGCAGGGGCTGATCCCCCTGGGCGAGGCCGCGATCCTGCAGGCGATCGAACTGAACGGCGCCAAGGTCGCGGAAAACCAGCGGGCGTTCCAGATCGGGCGCTGGGCGGTGCTGAACCCCGACAAGCTCGCCGCACCCGAGGCGCCGACGATGCTGCCCCGCGATCCCGTCGCCTACCGCGCCGCGCGGCTGGTGGACTACCAGGGCGAGGGGCTGAAGCGCCGGTTCCTGGATCTCGTGGCGCAGGCCCCGGCCGAGCTGCGCGAGAGCGTCGCCAAGGGCTACTACAAGCTGCTCGCCTACAAGGACGAATACGAGGTCGCGCGGCTGCACCTCGACACCGCCGACCGCGTCGCGCAGGCGTTCGAAGGCGACGTGCGCGTGACCTATCATCTCGCCCCGCCGGTCCTGATGGGCCGCGACAGCGAGGGGCGGCCGAGGAAGCGCGAGTTCGGGCCGTGGATGGGCCGGGCGTTCAAGGTGCTGGCCGGCATGAAGGGCTTGCGTGGAACGCCGTTCGACGTCTTCGGCTACATGCCGGAACGCCGCCGCGAGCGGGCGATGATCGCGCAGTTCGAGGCCGACATGCGCGAGGTCCTGCCGCGCGCCACCCCGGCCACGATGGACCTGATCCGCGAACTGGCGGAACTGCCGCTCGACGTGCGCGGCTACGGCTTCATCAAGGACCAGGCCGCCGAGGCTGCCGCTCCGCGCCGCGCCGCGCTGCTGGACGCGATCCGCGCGGGCGGCACCCCGATCCGCCACGCGGCCGAGTGACGCACACGCGGCCAAGCGTCGCGCAGACATGGATTTTCCCGCCGCCAGTCCCTAGACAGGCGGCGGATTTCTTTCGGGGACAATGCCATGGCAGTCGGCGTATTTGATTCGGGTCTGGGCGGTCTGACGGTGCACCAGGCCATCGCCGCCCGGATGCCCGGCCTGCCGCTGGTCTATCTGGGTGACAACGCCAACGCGCCCTACGGCACCCGCACCCCCGACGACATCTTCCGCCTGACCTGCGCCGCGACCGAGCGGCTGTGGGAGGAAGGGTGCGATCTCGTGATCCTCGCCTGCAACACCGCAAGCGCCGCCGCGCTGCGCCGGATGCAGGAAAGCTGGCTGCCCGAAGGCAAGCGCGTTCTTGGCGTGTTCGTCCCGCTGATCGAGGCGCTGACCGAACGGCAGTGGGGCGACAACAGCCCGCCGCGCGAGGTCGCGGTCAAGCACGTGGCCCTGTTCGCGACCCCCGCGACCGTCGCCAGCCGGGCATTCCAGCGCGAGCTGGCGTTCCGCGCCATCGGCGTCGATGTCGAGGCGCAGCCCTGCGGCGGGCTCGTCGACGCGATCGAGGACGGCGACGAGATCCTGGCCGAGGCGCTCGTCCGCAGCCATGTCGAGGCGTTGAAGCGCCGCATGCCGCATCCGCAGGCAGCGGTGCTGGGCTGCACCCATTATCCCCTGATGGCGCGCGTGTTCCAGGACGCGCTCGGCAAGGACGTGAAGGTTTTTTCGCAGGCCGATCTGGTCGCGGCGAGCCTTCAGGACTATCTCGCCCGCAGGCCCGCGTTCCGGGGGCCGGGCGAGCAATCGCTGTTCCTGACCAGCGGCGATCCGGTCCGCGTCGGGTCCAAGGCCACGCAGTTCCTGCGCGCGCCGATCACGTTCGAAGCTGCCTGAGGAAGGCTTGTCATCGCGATGAAGTCGCTCAAGAAAAAGCGCCGCATCCAGTTGGTCGTCGCAGCCGCGGTCATGCTGCTGCTGTCGGCCGTGCTGATCGGCTACGGCTTCCGCGACGGCATCAGCCTGTATCGTTCGCCCTCGCAGGTCATGGCGGAGGCGCCGGGCGAGGCCGAGTATTTCCAGCTGGGCGGGCTGGTGAAGGAAGGGTCGATCGTGGACCGCGCCGGGGTGGCGTTCGACTTCGTCGTGACCGACGGCGGACAGGAGATTCCGGTGCGGTACGAAGGCTCCGACCCGCGCCCGGACCTGTTCACGGAAAACTCCGGCACGATCGCCAAGGGTTACTTCCGCGATGGCGTGTTCCACGCTGATTCGCTTCTGGCTAAGCACGACGAGAACTACATGCCGCGCGAGGTCATCGACACGCTGAAGGCGCAGGGCGTGTACGAGGCGCCGACCTCCTGATCCCGACGCCGCAACGCACGCCTGGTTAACAGGGGGTTAACCGCCCCGCGCGAGCCTCTGCTGCGAACGTCATGCGGGGGCAAGGATGCAGACAGTGGACCAGATCGCGGCCGAGATCGTGGCGCGCGAGGGGGGATTCGTGAACGATCCCGACGATCCGGGCGGGGCCACGAAATACGGCGTCACCATCGGCACGCTGCGGCGGCTGGGGATCGACCTGAACGGCGACGGCCGGACCGGCACCGACGACCTGAAGCTGCTGACCCGCGCGCAGGCGGCGCGCATCTTCGTCGAGCATTTCTTCCGCGGCCCGAAGCTGGACCAGCTGCCTGCGGCGGTCCAGCCGTCCGTCTTCGACATGTACGTCAACTCGGGCGCGAACGCGGTGAAGATCATGCAGCGGCTCGTCGCGCGGATGGGCTTTCCCTGCGAGGACGACGGCATCGTCGGGCCGAAGACGGTCGCTGCCGTCCGCGCGGCGGCCGAGGCCGCGCCCCGCCACCTCGCCGATGCCTACGGGATCGCGCGGCGCAACTACTACTACGCCATCGCCGACGCGCGGCCCGCGAGCCGCAAGTACGCCCGCACCCGCGCGGGCGGGAAGGGGGGCTGGATCACCCGGGCCGAGGCCTTCATCGACCCCCGCTACCGCCTGACCGCGGCCGAGCACAAGAAAAGGACCGCCGCATGGGCATGATCGACCGCTTCATCGGGGCCGGCCCCGCCATCGCCGCGATGGGCAACGCCGCGGGCCAGCTGTCCGAGGTGTTCACCCCCAACGCCACCCGCCGGATGGAACTGGACGAGGAGGCCTACGCCCGCGCCATGGCCGAGCACGGGCAGGAGTTCGTGTCGGCCGGCGACAGCTACTTCGACGCCATGGTAAACGCGTTGAACCGCCTGCCGCGGCCGCTGCTGACCCTGGGGACGATCGGGCTGTTCATCTACGCGATGGTCGAGCCCGCGGGCTTTTCCCTCAGGATGGAGGGGCTGGCGCTGGTGCCCGAGCCGCTCTGGTGGCTGATGGGCGCGATCGTCAGCTTCTACTTCGGCGCGCGCGAGGCGCACTACTTCCGCGGCCGGGTCTGGCCGCGCGCCAAGGTGACGACCACGACCACCACCGGCGCGCAGGGCGACTTCGCCGACAATGCCGCGCTGCTTGACTGGAGCTCGGAACGCTAGGACCGGGCCACGGGGCCGTGACGATCTGACCGACGCGCGGGGCTGGTTCACACCGGCCCCGCGCCTTATTGTGCCAGCCTGCAACGTTTCCGCGGGGTCGCGCCATGATTGCCGAGCTGGGTCACTTCGCCCTCGTGCTGTCGCTCGGGGTGGCGCTGTTCCAGATGATCGTGCCGATGATCGGCGCGTCCCGCGACCGCGCCGCCTGGATGGACAGCGCGCGGCCCGCCGCGATGGCGCAGTTCGGGCTGCTCGGGATCGCCTTCGCCGCGCTGACGGTGGCGTTCGTCACTTCGGACTTTTCGGTCGCACTCGTCTACGAGAACAGCCATTCCGCCAAGCCGATGCTCTACAAGGTCAGCGGCGTCTGGGGGAACCACGAGGGGTCGATGCTGCTGTGGGTGCTGATCCTCGCGCTCTTCGGCGCGGCGGCAGCGGTCTTCGGCGACAACCTTCCGCCGCGGCTGCGCGCCCGCGTCCTGTCGGTGCAGGCGGCGATCGGGGCCGCCTTCCTGGCCTTCATCCTCCTGACCTCGAACCCGTTCCTGCGGTTGGACGTGCCGCCGTTCGACGGGCGCGACCTCAATCCGCTGCTGCAGGACCCCGGCCTCGCCTTCCATCCGCCCTTCCTCTATCTCGGCTATGTCGGCCTCAGCATGTCGTTCAGCTTCGCCGTCGCGGCCCTGATCGAGGGGCGGGTGGACGCCGCGTGGGCGCGCTGGGTCCGGCCCTGGACGCTGGCCGCGTGGATGTTCCTGACCATCGGCATCGCGCTGGGATCGTGGTGGGCCTATTACGAACTCGGCTGGGGCGGCTTCTGGTTCTGGGACCCGGTCGAGAACGCGTCCTTCATGCCGTGGTTGCTGGCGGGGGCCCTGCTGCACTCTGCCGTGGTGGTCGAGAAGCGCGAGACGCTGAAGGCCTGGACGATCCTTCTTGCGATCATGGCGTTCGGCCTGTCGCTGGTCGGCACGTTCATCGTCCGCTCGGGCGTCATCACCTCGGTCCACAGCTTCGCTTCCGACCCGACGCGGGGTGTGTTCATCCTCGGCATCCTGACGCTGTTCGTCGGGGGCGCGCTGACGCTGTTCGCCGCGCGCGCGGGCGCAATGACGACGCGGGCCGTCTTTTCGCCGGTGTCGCGAGAAGGGGCGCTGCTTCTCAACAACCTCCTGCTCGCGGTCGCGGCCTTCGTCGTGTTCGTGGGCACGCTGTGGCCGCTGGTGGCCGAGTTCGCGACCGGGCGGAAGCTGTCGGTGGGGCCGCCGTTCTTCGAGAAGGCGTTCACCCCGTTCATGATCGCGCTGGCGCTCGCGCTGCCCATCGGCTCGATCCTGCCCTGGAAGCGGGGGCGGGCCGGACGCGCGATGGCGGCGCTGCGGCCCGCGGCTTTCCTCGCGCTCGCGGTTGCGGGGCTGGTGTTCGCGGTGTCGACGGGACATTCCGCGCTGGCGGTCGTGGGCGCGGGCCTGGGCGCCTGGCTGGTCGCCGGGTCCGGCGTCGATCTCTGGCAGCGGGCGGGCGGCAGGGCGGCGCGCCTCACGCGGCTGCCCGGCGCCGACTGGGGCCGCGCGGTCGCCCACGCGGGCCTCGGCGTCACGTTCATCGGGATCAGCCTGCTGATGGCCTGGCAGGTCGAGGACATCCGCGTGGCGCAGGTCGGCGACCGGCTGCGGATCGCGGGCTATGATGTCACCCTGCAGGACGTGGCTGAGGTGCAGGGGCCGAACTACGTCTCGACCACCGCGACGATGCTGGTGGAACGCGCGGGCCGGCGGGTCGGCGTGCTGCATCCGGAAAAGCGCGTCTACCCGGTGCAGGCGATGCCCACGACCGAGGCCGCGATTTCGTCGGGCGTCTTCCGCGACATCTACCTCGTGATCGGCGACCGTCAGCAGGGCGGCGGCTGGGCGATCCGGTCCTACGTCAAGCCGTTCGCCGCATGGATCTGGGTGGGCTGCGGACTGATGGCCCTGGGCGGGCTGCTGAGCCTGACCGACCGCCGCTACCGTGTCGCCGCGACCGCGCGCAGGCGCGCGAGCGCTCCGGTTCCCGCCGAATGAGGGCGCTCGCGGTCGTGCTGCTGCTGGCGCTTTCGGCCGGCCCGTCCTTCGCCGTCCAGCCCGACGAGGTGCTGGCCGACGCGGGGCTGGAGGCGCGGGCGCGGGACATCTCGCGCGACCTGCGCTGCCCGGTCTGCCAGGGCGAGAACATCGACGAATCGAACGCGCCGATCAGCCGCGACCTGAGGCTTTACGTGCGCGAGCGGCTGGTCGCGGGTGACAGCGACGCCGAGGTGATCGAGGCCGTGACCGACCGCTTCGGCGAGTTCGTGCTGTTCGACCCGCCCGCGACCGGCAGCACGCTGGTCCTGTGGCTGGCCGGGCCCGTGATGGCGCTGCTGGGGCTGCTGGTCGCCTGGCGTTTCGTCAGGCAGCGCCCGGCGCTGGCCCGCGCCGAGGCGCTGAACGACGAGGAACAAGCGCGGCTTGACCGGATCATGCGCGACGACGCCCGCTGAGCGGCGCCGTGCGGCGCGTCAGGCGATGCGGCGGAAGCCCGAGGTCTCGCCCTCGTTGTCGAAGAACGGCACGCTTGCCGGCGCCTTCAGCGGACCATCGCCAGCGGCCGCCACCAGCGCCTGCACCTCGGCCAGCACGACCTCGGTGATGAAGGGCAGGTTCAGGCGCCGCGCCTCGGCCAGGGCGACCCAGTGGAGATGCGACAGCTCGTCCGATGCAAGCGAGAAGTCGTGCCGGTCGCCGTGCAGCTTCTCCGCGTCAATCATGAAGAAGCGCGCGTCGAACCGGCGCGAGCGGCCAGGCGGCGTGATCGCGCGGAAGACGTAGATCAGCGCGGACGGATCGGGGACGAGGCCTGCGCGTTCGTATTCGGGCCAGTTCCCGGCGGTCCGGCCGGGTTGCCCGATCATCAGCCCGGTTTCCTCGGCCAGCTCGCGCAGCGCCGCTGCCGCTATGGCGCGGCCGCGCACCGCGCCGCCCGCGCGCAGATGCGCGTCGAGGCGCGACAGGCAGGACGAGTCGGGCGCGCCGCATTCGATCAGCGCGTCGGCGGGGTCGACCGCGCCGCCGGGAAAGACGTATTTCGACGGCATGAACGCGGCCCCGGCGCCGCGCATTCCCATCAGGACCGACGGCCCCGACGGCGCGGTGCGGTCGATGACAAGGACGCTCGCCGCGTCGCGGATGGCGGCCGGATCGGGCGCAAGCGGGGTGCCGGCCGCGGTCACGGCCGCTGCGGCTCGGGGGCGTTGAAGGCGCGGCTGTCGAAGTCCGGCGCGGCCGGGTCGGTGTTGCCGAAGCCGTGCATGCGCTTGGCCCACTGGAAGCCGACCAGCCCCCCCTTGATCCGCGGCAGCATCAGCAGCGACAGGACGGTGGCGGCGACGCAGAACCCCGCCACCATCACCAGCGGATCGGGCTGCCAGGCCATGTAGACGGCGAGAAGCAGCGGCCCGACGAGGTGCGACACGATCAGGATGGTGAGATAGGCGGGCCCGTCATCGGCGCGCTGCGCGCTCAGATCCTCGCCGCAGGAGGGGCAGGCGGGGCTGACCTTGAGGTAGCTGCCAAACATGGCGCCGTCTCCGCAGGCCGGGCAGCGCCCACGCGCGCCGCGGATCATGCCCTGGCGCAGGTCGCGGCCGGGAAGGGCGGCGGGGGCGTGCGGGGCGTCGGGCGGGGGAGCCGTGACGGCCGGTTGCGGGTGGGTGGCGTCCATGGCGGGTCCTTCGAACCAATGCGGTCAGCCGATCT
This sequence comes from Paracoccus aeridis, assembly GCF_004923205.2. Lineage (GTDB taxonomy): Bacteria > Pseudomonadota > Alphaproteobacteria > Rhodobacterales > Rhodobacteraceae > Paracoccus > Paracoccus aeridis. The sequence goes on along the minus strand of NZ_SELD02000035.1, from coordinate 63,281 downwards.
ATAGATGCGCGGCCGCCCCGATGAAAGCGCCGTGACCGCGACCGAAGAGCGCGGCGCGGGTCTCTTGCGCAGCGGCCCTTGTGCTGCGGGCCGTGCCGCGCAGGCCCTGCGGTGCGGAGGTTGCGGCGTGCGCCCCGTGGCCCGCTGCGACGTCGCGGGTGCTAGGCGGCGACCGGCTGCCCGTGCCGTACCGAGCGGTCGCGTCCGGACCGCTTCGCCTGCCTCATGGCAGTGTCCGCGCGCGACAGCAGCAGTTCGATCCCTGTGGCGCTGGCGCAGAGCCCCTCGTCGTCGATCGCGATCCCGGCCGAGACGGTGACGGCGAGCGTTCCGCCCCCGGCGCAGTCCGGCAGCCGGACGGGCCGATCCGACACGACCCCGCGAAGCCGGTCGGCAAGATCGCATCCCGCCCGCGCGCCGCCGCCGGGCAGCACGGCCAGGAATTCCTCGCCGCCCACGCGCGCCAGCAACGCGCCGTCGGGCAGCGCCGCCAGCATCCGGCCCGCCACGGCGCGCAGCACCTCGTCGCCGGCGGCGTGGCCGTGCAGGTCGTTGACCAGCTTGAACCGGTCGATGTCGAGGGCGATCACCGCAAGGCTGCTCCGTGCGGTGCCGGCCGCCCCCAGCTCCTCCATCCGGGCAAGGAAGTGCCGGCGGTTCGGCAGGTCCGTCAGCGGGTCGGTCCAGGCCCAGCGGCGGTCGCGGGCGGCGGCCTGGCGGGACCGGTCGGCCGTCCGCTTGCGGCGCAGCTGCGCGGCGATCCGCAGCGCGATTTCCTCCTCGTGGTCGGGATCGGGCGGGTCCGACAGCACGTCGTTCGCGCCGAGATCCAGGGCGACCGAGGCGAGGTCGGTCCGGTCGGCGGGCAGAAGGACCACGATCGACGCCTCGCGCGACGCCGGCCGCGACCGCAGTTCGGACATGAGCTGCAGGCCCGCCGCCCCGCCCCCGCCGCCCCCGGCGATGAGGTAGAGATCGGCGGCCCGGCCCTGCGCCGCGTCCGACAGGGCCCGATCCGCTTCGCAGAACCGGACGGAAACGTTCAGGCGAGCCTGCACGGCGCGGCGCCACAGCAGCGACCCGGCGCCCGCCTGTCCGACCAGCACGATCTCGGCCCCTTGCAGGTCCGCGGCGCCCGCGCCCGGCCCCGCGAAGGCTGCCGCGGCCTCTGCCAGGCCGATCGGCTGGAACGCCCCCCCGCCGACGGGCAGGGGACCGGCGACCGGCAGCATCCCCTGGCCGTCGCGCACGAGGCCCCGGATCCGCGCGAGCAGGAGTGATTCGTCCACCGGCCGGTCCATCGCCGCGGACGCGCCCGCGCGCAGCGCCCGCACCCGGTCCTGCGGGTCCGTGATGGCGATGACCGGAACCGTTCCCATCGTCTCGGCCGCGAGCCGGGCGCAGCACAGGACGACCGAATTGTCGCCCGCCGCGCCGCCGACGAGGATCACCTGCGGGGTCGTGCGGCGCAGCGTGGCCAGCGCCTCGTCCAGCGAGGGCGCGGTCGCCACCTCGTAGCACGCCGAGGCCAAGCGCACCTTCATGGTGATCCGGCTGGTCGCCGCGCCGTCCACGACAAGGATGCAATCGCCCATGCGCTTCCCTTTACTTTCACGCCCCGCTTCCGCACTGTGCTTCACAAAGTTTAACAAACCGTTTCCACGCATTTGGGCGGTCACGATGATTTCTCACGCTGAACTGTCGGAAATGACCGACGCGGCGATCATGCATTTCGCGGCCGAGCCAGAGCTGATGTCGCAGTTGATGGCCGCAAGCGGGCTGCGGCCGGCCGATTTGCGCGACGCCGCCGCGCGCCCGGACTTCGCCGCCGCAATCCTCGATTTCCTGTGCGAAAGCGACGAGCGGCTGCTTCATTTCGCCCGGTCCGCGGGCTTTCGGCCGGAACGCATCGCCTATGTTCGCGCGGCGCTGGAAGCGGGTCAGGTCGGCCCGATGCGCCGGCACTGATAGCCGCGCAGGATCAGGCGGCATTGACGATTTCTTCAGGCTTTCCTGCGAGGAAGGCCATCGAGGGAGTCGCGTCATGCACGGTCTGGTCAATCGTTTCGCCGAGGAATTTCTGCGCGCCCGCTACGGCGAGGCGCTGTGGCGCGAGGTGGCCACGGGCTGCGGCGTCGACCCGCGGGGTTTCCTGTCGTGGCAGCCGCAGCCCGATGCGCTGACGTTGCAGCTTGCGCGGCGGGGCGCCGCGCTGATCGGGGTGCGGGTCACGGACCTTGCCGAGGACGCGGGCGCGTGGCTCGCGCAGATCGAGGCGATCCGCAGGCTTCTCCGCTTCGGCGGGCGTGACTATGCCGAGTTCCTGATGTCGCTCGACCAGCTTCCGGGACGGGCGGAGATGGTGGTGCCGGGGCTTGGCCTGCCTGCGCTCGGCGTGACCGAAGGGCCGGGTGACCGGTTCGTGATCCGGCTCGAGGGCGGCGATCCGCTCTGGATCCGCGCGACGGCCGGGGTGCTGCGGCAGATGGCCGACGACTATGGGGCGCTTGCGCTGATCACGCCGGGGCGCGGGTCCGATTCGATCGTGGTCGAGGTGCCGGACCGGCAGTTCACCCTGGGCCGCAGCTTCGCGCTGGTCGCCTCGTCGGGCGGGAGAGCCGCATGAGCGCGCCGGACCATGGCGCGGCGGCGCAACCGGCGGTGTCCGCGGCGGGGCCGGCGCTGCCGGTCGCGGGCGCCTTCGCGGCGCTGTCGCCGCTGCTGCCGATGGCCCTGCACCTGCGCCCGGACGGCCGCATCGCGGGGGCCGGCCCCACCATCCTGAAGCTGATCGGTGCCGAGACGACCTTCGCGGCCGCGTTCGAGCCCGTCCGCCCGTCCCGGCAGGGAGCCGGCGAAACCCTCCCGGACGAGGGGCGCATCTTCCTGCGGCTGCGGGCGCGGCCCGGCGTCACGCTCAGGGGCGACGCGCTGCGACTGGGCGACGGGTCCATGGTGCTGAACATGGGGTTCGGGATCGGGCTCGCCGACGCGGTGGGGCGTTTCGCGCTGACCGACCAGGACTTCGCAAGCGCCGAGCTGGCGATGGAGATGCTGTTCCTGCACGAGGCGAACGGCGCCATGCTGGCCGAACTGTCCCGGTCGAACCTGCGGCTGGAAGAGGCGCGGCAGGCGGCAGAGACGGAGGCGTTCACCGACCCGCTCACCGGCCTTCACAACCGGCGCGGGGCCGAGGTGGCGATCGGCCTTGCGAGCCGCGCGGCCGCGCGGGGGACCGCCCTTCCGCCGGTTCCGTTCAGCCTCGTCCAGCTCGACCTCGACCTGTTCAAGAACGTCAACGACGCCCACGGCCACGCCGCCGGCGACGACGTGCTTCGGGTCACGGCGCTCAAGCTCCGCCAGGTGACGCGGTCGGACGACAGCGTGGCGCGGATGGGCGGCGACGAGTTCCTTCTGGTGATGCCGGGCCTCGTCGACCGCGACGCGCTGCGCCGCTTGGGTCGCCGGATCGTGCAGCGGATCGAGGAGCCGGTGATGCTCGACGACCTGGCCTGCCACGTCTCGGCAAGCCTCGGGGTGGCGGTGTCGAGCTGGTACGATGTGCCCGACGTGGCACGGATGCTGGAGGACGCGGACCGGGCACTTTACGCGGCAAAGGCAGCAGGCCGGGGCAGGGTGGTCTTCGCGGACGAGATCGGCGCGCCGACAGGCAGCGGGTGAGTGTGGTTGGTCGGGAACTGCAGAAGGGAAATGGAAGGCAGGGGCAGCGAAGAATGTGAGGGTTGGTTGGCCTGAAGGCGCAGGATCCTGTGCCTCGCCGCGTGGTTCGTCCGTCGGGTGGCGCAGACGGTGCACGCGGCGGCGTGGGGCGGCGGTCTGACCCTCACGCTTGCTCGACCGCGCCCGGTCCCTCGCCGCATCTCACTGGCCCGAGCCGCGCCTCATCCGACAGCGCCGCCCGCCTGCCTGCCCTGCACCACCGCCACGGCACGTCGCGGCACCTCCCCAACACACACGCGCGCGCGCCCCGCGTTGACGACCCCCGCGCCGCGCGATAGGCGGCGCGTCATGGCGCGCGCACCCCTTCTGCAACTCTCCGACATTTCGCTCACCTTCGGCGGCAATCCCGTGTTCGACGGGCTGTCCCTTACCGTCCAGCAGGGCGACCGGCTCGCGCTCGTGGGGCGCAACGGCTCGGGGAAGTCCACGCTGATGAAGGTCATGGCGGGGCTGGTCGAGCCGGACCGCGGCGAGGTCGTGACCCCCGTTGGGACCAGCGTCGGCTACATGGAGCAGGACCCCGACCTGTCGGGGTTCGCGACCCTTGGCGAATTCGCCGCCGCGGGCCTGGGACCCGGCGAGGACTACCGTGTCGATGTCGCAGCCGAAGGGCTGAAGTTCGACCCGCACCGTCCGGTCGCCACCGCATCGGGCGGCGAGCGGCGGCGGGCGGCGCTGGCGCGGCTACTCGCGCAGGCGCCGGACCTCATGCTGCTGGACGAGCCGACCAACCACCTCGACATCCAGGCGATCGGCTGGCTGGAACGGCAGCTGGCCGAGACCCGCGCCGCCTTCGTCCTCATCAGCCACGACCGCGCCTTCCTGCGCGCGCTCGCGCGGTCCACCCTGTGGATCGACCGCGGCGAGGTGCGGCGGCAGGACAAGGGGTTCGAGGCCTTCGAGGACTGGCGTGAGGCGACCTGGGCCGCCGAGGACGAGGCGCGCCACAAGCTCGACCGCAAGATCAAGGCCGAGGCGCGCTGGGCCGTCGAAGGCATCAGCGCCCGGCGCAAGCGCAACCAGGGCCGCGTCCGCGCGCTGGCCGCGCTGCGGCAGGAACGATCCGCCCAGATCCGCCGGCAGGGCACCGCGGCAATGGCCTTCGACAGCGGCGCCCAGTCGGGCAAGCGGGTGATCGAGGCGAAGGGCATCTCCAAGACCTTCGGCGACCGGATGATCCTGCGCCCGTTCGACCTGCGCGTGCAGCGCGGCGACCGGATCGCCTTCGTGGGCCCGAACGGCGCGGGCAAGACGACGCTGATCCGGATGCTGACGGGCGAGATCGCGCCCGACACCGGCAGCGTGGTCCACGGCACCAACCTGCAGATTGCGGTGTTCGACCAGAACCGCGCGGCGCTGGACGAATCCGTCAGCCTGTGGGAATCGCTGACGGGCGACCCGGACATGCGCGTGGGCGGGCGCGCGGACCAGGTGATGGTGCGCGGCCAGCCGCGGCATGTCGTGGGCTACCTCAAGGACTTCCTGTTCGATGACGCGCAGGTGCGGGCGCCGGTCGGCAGCCTCTCGGGCGGCGAAAAGGCGCGGCTGCTGCTGGCGCGGATCATGGCCAGGCCGTCGAACCTGCTGGTGCTGGACGAGCCGACGAACGACCTCGACATCGAGACGCTGGACCTGCTGCAGGACATCCTGGGCGACTACGACGGCACCGTGCTGCTGGTCAGCCACGACCGCGACTTCATCGACCGCGTGGCCGACACGACGATCGCGATGGAAGGCGACGGCCGCGCCACGACCTATGCCGGCGGCTGGACCGACTATCTCGTCCAGCGGCAGGAAAGCGCGGGGCCCGAAGCGGCCGTCGCCGCGCGTCCCGCCACCGGATCGGCCGCCGCCCAAGCCGGCGCGCCTGCGAAACCCCGTGCCGCGAAGCTGTCCTTCACCGAGCGCCACCGGCTCGAGACGCTGCCGGGCGAACTGGCCCGGCTGGAAGCCGAAATCGCGAAACTGGGCGAGTTCCTGGCCGATCCGCAGCTCTACTCGACCCAGCCCGCCAGGTTCGCCAAGGCGAGCGAGGCGCTGGCCGAACGCCAGCAGGCGCTGTCGGCGGCCGAGGAGGAGTGGCTCGCGCTCGCGGAACGCGACGAGGCCTGAGGCTGGCCGACGCGATGATGGCCGCGCGGATCGCCCGTCGTTGCGATTGACTTGGGCACGGGACCGGGGCATAGAGGCGCAGTCCGGCCCGGGCTTCGCCCGTGGCCTGACTTTTGTTTCCACACATCCCGCACAAGGGGTGCGCTGTCCGAAGGCGGGTCTCGGCCCGGAACACCCGGTTTTCCACCGGGGGCCACAGGGCGCGGCAGATGAAAGAAGACACGATGTTCGCAGTCCTCAAGACGGGCGGCAAGCAGTACCGGGTTCAGGCCGGTGACGTGCTGCGCGTCGAGAAGCTGGACGCCCAAGCCGGCGACAAGGTCCAGTTCAACGATATCCTGATGATCGGCAGCACCATCGGCGCCCCGACGGTGTCCGGCGCCGGCGTGGTGGCCGAGGTCATCGACACCATCAAGGCCGACAAGGTCATCACCTACCACAAGCGCCGCCGCAAGCATTCCTCGCAGCGCACCCGCGGGCACCGCCAGCAGCTGACGCTGCTGCGCGTCACCGACCTGCTGGAATCGGGCGCCGATTCGTCCGACGTCAAGGCGGCGACGGGCGCCCGGATCGCGCGGCGCGCCTTCGCCGCGGGCGTGAACGGCGCGACCTCCGCCGAAGCCGTCACCACTGCATAAGGAGACCGAACCATGGCACACAAGAAAGCAGGCGGTTCATCCCGCAACGGTCGCGACTCGGCCGGTCGCCGCCTCGGCGTCAAGCTGTTCGGCGGCCAGGCCGCCATTGCCGGCAACATCATCGTCCGCCAGCGCGGCACGCAGTGGTGGCCGGGCGCGAATGTCGGCATGGGCAAGGACCACACGCTGTTCGCGCTGGTCGACGGCCGCGTGACCTTCAAGAAGGGCCTGAAGGGCCGCACGTTCATTTCCGTGCAGCCGGCAGTCGAGGCCGCCCAGTAAGCTGTTCGGCCAAGGACAGGGCAGGGGGATCGGCGCCGCCGGTCCCCCTTGCGCTTTTCCCGGGGGAAACCTCGCCTGCAGCCCTCGATCCATGCCGCAGGCCACAATCATCACCAACAGGAATGTCGATGGCTGATCTTGCGCTGGCTCGTCACGCTGCCCCGTTGATCCCCGCAGCCACGGGCGACCGTGACCAGCCCACCATCCCGGCGGGGCGCTTCACGCTGCGTCCGCTGCGGATGTCGGATGCGGGGCTGATCGCCCACTACACCGCCGACCGCCGGCTGGCCGAGGGCACGCGCGCGATCCCGCACCCGCTGCCGCCCGGCGCGGCGCAGGGCTATGTCGAGCGCGCGATGGCCGCGGGGCGGGTCGAGGACGTGTGGGCGATCGACGCCGCGGCATCCGACCAGTGCGAGATGGTGGGGGTCGTGTCGCTGACCCGGCTCGAGGACGAGCAGTCGGAGCTCGGCTTCTGGATCGGGGCGGGCTTCTGGAACACGGGCTTCGCGACCGAGGCCGTGCAGGCGCTGGTCGCCGCCAACCCGCACGATGCCCGCACCCTGTTCGCCGAGGCGTTTCAGGACAATCCCGGATCGGCCAAGGTGCTGACCAATTGCGGCTTCGCCTATCTGGGCGACGCCGAAAGCTGGTCGGTCGCGCGGAACGCGCGGGTTCCGACCTGGACCTACCTGCGCCGGATGCGCTGAGGCGACGCGGGGCGCGAAATCCTGCCGCCGTCGGGCAGCGGGTTATCGCTGGATCGTGACCGCGTTCACGCCGCCGCTGACTGTCACCGCGCCGATGTTGCGCAGCTCCGCCGTGCTGATCGGCATGGCGGCGGTGATCGTGTCTGCGCCTGGGCTGGCGGCGCGGCGCGCGTCGACCGAGCCTGCCGGCGGCGGCGAACCCAGCATCTGCAGCCGCAGCACGCCGTCCGCGTCGGGAACGATCCGCCCCCGCGGCTGAGCGGTCTGGTTCACCAGCCCGGCATCATGCCAGCCCTTCGTCGGCGCGATCGCCGTCACGACCAGCAGCCGGCCTTCGTTCAGCGGCTCCCACCGGGCCGACAGGATCTGCGCAATCGGCGTGCGGGCCTCGGCCTTGCCGTAGCCGCCCTCGGGTTCCAGCGTCTGCGGCCCCTCCGACGACAGGGGCGCGGTGATCCACCGCACCGGGTTCCACCGGCCGCCGCCCCCCGTTTCGCCCCGCGACCCGCCGCCGCAAGCGGCCAGAAGCGCCGCCGCGCAGGCAAGCGCCACGACCGGGCGGGCGGGCGGGATCGGCAGGTTGCGGAAATGTCGGGTCATGGCGCGGGCCTTCGGCTCGTGAACTCGTCTCCGGTGATAGGCGATCGGGCCGCCTGCCGGAAGGGGCGCTTTGACCATTCCCGGACGCGGGTCTAAGACGGGCGGCAAGCCGAAAGGAAGACCCATGGCCACCCCTGCCTTCGAATCGCTGGTCGAAGACTTCGCCTATCTCGACGACTGGGAGGATCGCTACCGCCACGTCATCGAACTGGGAAAGGCGATGCCGCCGATGGACGAGGCGCTGAAGGTGCCCGCAACCAAGGTCGAGGGCTGCGCGAGCCAGGTCTGGATCCAGCCGAGCGTGCAGGGTGAGCGCTTCGACTTCCAGGGAGACAGCGACGCGCTGATCGTGCGGGGGCTGATCGCCGTCCTGCACGAGCTGTATGCGGGCCTGCCGGTAGCGGACGCGGCGCGCGTGGATGCCACGTCCGAACTGGGGCGGCTGAACCTGCAGGATCACCTGTCGTCGCAGCGGTCCAACGGCCTGCGCGCGATGGTGGAAAGGCTGCGCGGCTCGGCGGAGGCCGCCGCCTCGGCCAGCGATCAGCCGGCGGGCTGATCCAGCGCCGTCTCGATCGCACCGATCAGTGCCGGATCGTCGGGCGCGGTGTCCGGGGCGAAGCGCGCCACCACGCGGCCGTCGCGGCCGATCAGAAACTTCTCGAAGTTCCACATGACTTCGGGCGCGGCGTTGACCGCGATCCCGTGCTTTTCCAGCCGCGGGCGCATCGCGCCCTCGTCCTCTCGCGCGGGTCGGGCGGCGATCAGCCCCGCGAACAGCGGCTGCTTGTCCGCGCCCGACACCGGCGCCTTGGCGAACAGCGGAAACGTCACGTCGAAGGTGCCGCTGCAGAACGAAGCGATCTCGGCATCGGACCCCGGCTCCTGCGCCATGAAGTCGTTGGCCGGGAAGCCCAGCACCACCAGCCCGCGATCCCGGTAGCGCCGGTACAGCGCCTCCAGCCCCTCGTACTGCGGCGTGAGTCCGCATTTCGACGCGACATTCACGACCAGCCTGACCTGCCCGGCCCAGTCGTCCAGCGTGGCGTCGCTGCCGTCGTTGCGCACCAGCGCGATGCTGCGAAGATCGGTCATGCCCCTGTTCCCCTGCCGGTGATCCATCCGCCGCCCAGCACCCGCGTGCTGCCGGATTCGTAGAAGACGCACGCCTGCCCCGGGCTGACGCCTTCCTCGGCCTCGATCAGCTCGACCTCGGCCGTGGTGGCGCCGGTCGGGCGCAGGATCGCCGCGCGCGGTGGGCGGGTCGAGCGGATGCGGACCGCGATCTCGCGCTCGGGGACCGCCGCCAGGTCGCCCGCACCGAGCCAGTTCACCTCGGCCACGCGCACGATGGTCGTGGCCAGCGCCTCGCGCGGGCCGACGACGACGCGGCGCGACGCCGGGTCCAGCCTCACGACGTACAGCGGCTCGCCCAAGCCCCCGATGGCGAGGCCGCGGCGCTGGCCGATGGTGTAGTGGATCACGCCCTTGTGGCTGCCCAGCACGTTCCCGTCCATGTCCACGATCTCGCCGGGATCGGCCGCGCCGGGACGCAGCTTCTCGATCACGCTGGCGTAGTTGCCGTTCGGGACGAAGCAGATGTCCTGGCTGTCGGGCTTGTCCGCGACACCAAGGCCGTAGCGCGCCGCGAGCGCGCGGGTGTCGGCCTTGCTGGCGAGCCCGCCCAGCGGGAAGCGCAGGAATTCCAGCTGCTCGCGGGTGGTCGAGAACAGGAAGTAGCTCTGGTCGCGGTTGGCGTCCGCGGCCATGTGCAGCTCGGCCCCGTCCGGCCCCGCCCGGCGCTGGATATAGTGGCCCGTGGCCATGCAGTCGGCGTCGAGGTCGCGCGCGGTTTCCAGCAGGTCGCGGAACTTCACCCGCTCGTTGCAGCGGATGCAGGGAACCGGGGTCGCGCCGGCGAGATAGGCGTCGGCGAACTCCTCGATCACGGCGTCGCGGAACTTGTTTTCGTAATCGAGGACGTAATGCGGAAAGCCGATCCGCTCGGCCACGCGGCGGGCGTCGTGGATATCCTGCCCGGCGCAGCACGCCCCCTTCTTGGCCAGCGCCGCGCCGTGGTCATAGAGCTGCAGCGTCACGCCGATGACGTCATAGCCTTCCTCGGCCAGCATCGCCGCCACGACCGAGCTGTCGACGCCCCCCGACATCGCCACGACCACGCGCGTCTCCGCCGGAGGCTTGGCGAACCCCAGCGAATTCAGTGCGACGCTGTGGCCCGGCACCGGGCTTGAGATGGTCATTGCGGCATGTCCCTGGGGCGGTCCGCGCAGGCGCGCGGCGGAATACGGAGAAATATAGGAAAATGCAGCGCAGACTCAACCCGCGCAGGACCCTGGCCTTCACGCGGATTTAAGCCGGCCGTCGCAAGGTCACGAGGTCACAGCAAGGCGATGTTTCCATGTACCTACGCAAGTCCGCGGGCCGACGCACCGCAACCCTGCCCGATGGCAGCATCCTGACCCAGGCCGACCTTCCGGCGGCCGACACGCGCTGGGTCGCGCGCCGCAAGCTGGCGGTGGTGCAGGCCATCCACCACGGCCTCATCGACCGGAAGGACGCGATGGACCGTTATCAACTGACGGTTGAAGAACTCGATGCCTGGATAGCGGCCGTGTCCGGTCCCGGACCGGATGCGCTGAAAGTGACGATGGTGCAAAAATACCGCAACACGACAGGCCACTAAGTGCTATAGGCGGGTTTCCGCTAACCGCAGGTTAACCAATTGCGGGCACAACGGCAGCGGGAACGGCAGAAAGGACATGTCATGCGAATCCTGTTGGTCGAGGATGATCCGGCAACCGCTCGCAGCATCGAGATGATGCTGACGCACGCCAACTTCAACGTCTACCGGACGGACCTTGGCGAGGAGTGCGTGGATCTCGCAAAGCTCTACGACTACGACCTGATCCTGCTGGACCTGGACCTTCCCGACATGAACGGGATGGAGGTGCTGCGCCAGATCCGCCTGTCGCGCGTCGACACGCCGGTGCTGATCCTCACCGGGTCGGATGACACCGAAAGCAAGCTCAAGGGCTTCGGCTTCGGGGCCGACGACTACATGACGAAGCCGTTCCACCGGGACGAGCTGATCGCCCGCAGCCAGGCCATCATCCGCCGGTCCAAGGGCCACAGCCAGGCCGTGATCCGGACCGGGCAGATGACCGTGAACCTGGATTCGCGCTCGGTCGAGGTCGGTGGCCGCTCGGTCAATCTGACCGGCAAGGAATACCAGATCCTGGAACTCCTGAGCCTGCGCAAGGGCACGACGCTCACGAAGGAGATGTTCCTCAACCATCTCTATGGCGGCATGGACGAGCCCGAGCTGAAGATCATCGACGTCTTCATCTGCAAGCTCCGCAAGAAGCTGTCGGAGGCGATGGGCGGCGAGAACCACATCGAGACGGTGTGGGGCAGGGGCTACGTCCTGCGAGACCCGCAGGAATCGTCGGCCGCGGAACAGGTCGCGCTTCGGGCCTGAGGGGCCGCCCTCCGCCGCCCCGGCCCTTGCAGATGGACAATCCCGCCGCCCAGCCATTATCAGGATGTCGTGCCCGGCTGTCGGGCACGGTCTTGGGGCGGATCGGGGCAGGCGGGTGACGGACAACCGGCGCGGCAGGGCAAAGGGCCGGGGTGCGGCAAGGCTCGCGGACACCGCACCCGACGCCGCCCACGTGCCGCCCGAGGCGGGACCCTCGTTCCGTCCGGCCGACACCGACGACGTCGCGCGTGCCGAGATGGTCCGGCTCGCGGCCGAGATCGAACAGGCGAACGCGGACTATCACGGCGCCGACGCGCCCACGATGGACGACGCCGCCTACGACGCGCTGAAGCGCGAGCTGGCCGGGATGGAGGCCGAGTTCCCCCACCTCGCCGCCGCCGATTCCCCCAGCGGGAAGGTCGGCGCGGCGCCGTCGGACGCGTTCCGCAAGGTCGCCCATTCCGTCCGCATGATGTCGCTGGAAAACGCGTTCTCGGCGCAGGACGTGGCCGACTTCGTGGCGCGGATCAGGTCGTTCCTGAACCTGGCCGCCGACGCCCCCCTTGCCTTCACGGCCGAGCCGAAGATCGACGGCCTCTCTCTCTCGATCCGCTACGAGCACGGGCGGCTGGTCCAGGCCGCCACCCGGGGCGACGGCACCACGGGCGAGGACGTGACCGCCAACGCGCTCACCATCCGCGACCTGCCCCATGAGCTGAAGGGCCCCGACATTCCCGGCGTGCTCGAGGTCCGGGGCGAAGTCTACATGACGCATGCCGACTTCGCCGCCCTGAACGCGGGGGGCGAGGGGCGGGTCTTTGCCAACCCGAGGAACGCGGCGGGCGGGGCGCTGCGCCAGCTCGACCCCGCGGTGACCGCGCGCCGGCCCCTGCATTTCTTCGCCTACGGCTGGGGCGCGCTGTCCGAGCCGCTCGGCCCCACGCAGTCGGGGGCGGTCGAACGGCTTGCCGCGCTGGGCTTCACGACCAATCCGCTGACCCGGGTCTGCCATGCGGTCGACGACCTGCTGGCCGCCTGGGCAGACATCGAACAGCGCCGGGCGACGCTGGGCTACGACATCGACGGCGTCGTCTACAAGGTCGACGACCTCGCGCTGCAGGCGCGGCTGGGGTATCGGTCGACCACGCCGCGCTGGGCGCTCGCGCACAAGTTTCCCGCCCAGACCGCGTGGACCCGGCTCGACCGAATCGAAATCCAGGTCGGCCGGACCGGCGCGCTGTCGCCCGTCGCGCGGCTTGCGCCGGTCACGGTCGGCGGCGTCGTCGTCTCGAACGCGACGCTCCACAACGAGGACTACATCGCCGGGCGCGCCGCCGACGGGACCCCGATCCGCGGCGGCGCCGACATCCGCGAAGGCGACTGGGTGCGCGTGTTCCGCGCAGGCGACGTGATCCCCAAGATCGACGCCGTCGACCTGGACCAGCGGCCGGCCGAGGCGCCTGCCTACGCCTTTCCGCACCGCTGCCCCGCCTGCGGATCCGATGCCGTGCGCGAGGCGGGCGACGCGGTCCGGCGCTGCACCGGCGGGATCGCCTGCCCCGCGCAGGCGATCGAGAAGCTGCGCCACTTCGTCTCGCGCGCCGCCTTCGACATCGAGGGCCTGGGCAGCCGCCAGGTGGAAGCGTTCTATTCGGCAGGCTGGATCGCCGAGCCCGCCGACATCTTCGCGCTGTCGCGCCACCGCGAGGCGCTGCTGGCGACCCCCGGCTACGGCGAGAAGTCGGTGACGAGCCTGCTGGCCGGGATCGAGGAACGGCGGGTGATTGCGCTCGACCGGCTGATCTTCGCCCTCGGCATCCGCCATGTCGGCGAACAGGCCGCCCGGCTGCTCGCCCGGCGCTACCAGCACTGGTCCAGCTTCATCGCCGCGATGGACGCCGCCCGCGGCGAGACCTCGGACGCATGGCGCGACCTGACCGCGATCGAGGGGGTGGGCGCGGTCCTCGCCCGCTCGCTCGTCATGTCCTTCGCGCAGGAAACCGAGCGCGCGGCGATCGACCGGCTGGTCGCGGAACTGACCGAGATCGTCCCGGCCGCGGCGCCGAAGACCGAGGACAGCCCGATCGCCGGCCTGACGCTCGTCTTCACCGGCACGCTGGAGCGGATGACCCGGGCCGAGGCGAAGGTCCGCGCCGAAGCGATGGGGGCGAAGGTCGCGGGGTCGGTCTCGGCGCGGACTGACCTGCTGGTGGCGGGGCCGGGCGCGGGGTCCAAGGCGAAGAAGGCGGCGGAGCTGGGCGTCAGGGTCATCGACGAAGACGAATGGCTGAAGATCGCACAGGGCTGACGGACCCGGGCGCTGAGGGCGGCGCAGAAGCGGGTGGTCAGGCGGGCGATCCGCCCCGGTCGCAGCCGCCGAAGGGCCGCCCGCCGCCGCTGTTCCCGTTGTTCGCCGCCGCCGACACGCTGCCGGGGATCGGCCCGAAAGCGGCCGAATCACTGCGCGCGCTGGACGTCCTGCGTCCGCGCGACCTGCTGCTGACCCTGCCGCACGCGGGTGTCACGCGCCGCAGCGTGGCGCGGCTCGCCGACCTGCGCCCGCCCGAAACGGCGACGGTCACGGTCACCGTCGGCCGCCACGTCCCGCCCGCCACCCGTGGCCGGCCTTGGCGCGTCGTCTGCTCGGACGGATCGGGCGACCTGACGCTCGTGTTCTTCAACGCGCGGCGCGAGTGGATCGAATCGCAGCTCCCCACCGGGCAGGAGCGGGTGGTTTCGGGCAAGGTCGAGCTGTTCGACGGCATGGCGCAGATGGTTCACCCCGACCACGTCCTGCGCAAGGCCGATCCCGCGCCGCCGGGCTTCGAGCCGGTCTACCCGCTGTCAGGCAGCCTGACCCAGAAGGTCATGGCCAAGGCCGCCGCCGCCGCGCTGGAACGGGTGCCGCCATTGGCCGAATGGATCGACCCCGGGCTTCTGCGCCAGAAGGGCTGGCCCGACTGGCCGGGCGCGCTGGCCGCGGCGCACGCGCCCGCGTCGATGGACGATTTGTCCGCTGACGCCCCCGCGCGTGCGCGGCTCGCCTATGACGAGCTGCTGGCGCATCAGCTGACCCTGGCGCTGGTCCGCCGGGACCGCAGGCGGGCGGCGGGTCGTGTCACCAGGGGCGACGGGCGCTTGCGGGACCGCGTGCTGGCGGGGCTTCCGTGGCCGCCGACGGGCGCCCAGTCCCGCGCCGTGGCCGAAATCGCCGCCGACATGGCCGAGCCCTGTCGCATGAACCGCCTGCTGCAGGGCGACGTCGGGGCGGGCAAGACGCTGGTGGCCTTCCTGTCGCTGCTGGTGGCGGCCGAGGCGGGCGGGCAGGGCGTGCTGATGGCCCCTACCGAGATCCTGGCGCGCCAGCACCTCGCCGCGCTGACGCCGCTCGCGGCGCTCGCCGGCGTCCGGATCGCCGCGCTCACCGGCCGCGACAAGGGCGAGGAGCGCGCCGCCATCCTGCGCGACCTCGCGGATGGTGGCATCGACATCCTCGTCGGCACCCACGCGGTGTTCCAGCGCGAGGTCGTATTCCACGACCTCCGCCTTGCCGTGATCGACGAACAGCACCGCTTCGGCGTGGCGCAACGGCTGGAGCTTGCGGCCAAGGGCCGCGAGGCGCCGCCCGACATGCTGGTGATGACCGCGACCCCGATCCCGCGCAGCCTCGCGCTCGCGCAGTTCGGCGACATGGAGCTGTCGGTCCTGGACGAGAAGCCCCCGGGCCGGCAGCCGATCACGACGATCGTCCTGTCCGACCAGCGCCTCGCCGAGGTGACGGCGCGGCTCCGCGCCGCGATCGACGGTGGCGCGCGCGCCTACTGGGTCTGCCCGCTGGTCGAGGAAAGCGAGACGGTGGACCTGACCGCGGCCGAGGACCGGTTCGTCCGCCTGCGCGCCGAGTTCGGGGACGCGGTGCGGCTGGTCCACGGCCAGATGCCGGTCGAGGCGCGGGACGCCGCGATGGCGGATTTCGCCCAGGGGCGCGCGCAGCTGCTGGTCGCGACCACGGTGATCGAGGTCGGGGTGGACGTGCCGCAGGCGACGATCATGGTGATCGAGCGGGCGGAAAGCTTCGGCCTCGCCCAGCTGCACCAGCTGCGGGGCCGCGTCGGGCGGGGAACGGGCCGGTCCGCGTGCGTGCTGCTGTACCAGCAGCCGCTGAACGAAAGCGGCCGCCGGCGGCTTCAGGTGCTGCGCGACACCGAGGACGGGTTCCGCATTGCCGAGGAGGATCTGGCCATGCGCGGCGCCGGCGACGTGCTGGGGACCGCGCAGTCGGGCCTGCCCAGGTTCTGGATCGCGGACCTGGAACGGCAAGCCGGGCTGCTGACGCTGGCGCGCAGCGACGCGCGCGCGCTGCTGGAGAGCGATCCGCAGCTTCGGTCGGCGCGGGGGCAGGCGGCCCGCGCGCTGCTGTGGTTCATGGAACAGGACAAGGCCATCCGGCTGATGTCCGCAGGCTGACACGAAGTTCTTAAAATGTTCTTTACACCTGCGGCGGCTTCTGGAACAAAGAGGCAACATCGAGTCGCAAGGAGAACGCCGTGTTCAACGAAGACCTGTCCGACATCCTCGGCGTTGCCGCGCTGTCCGTCACCACGATCATCGTCCTTTGGCTGCCGGCCTTCGTGGCGCTCGGCTGAGCGGACGCATCCATTCTGCCTGCCGCGCCGACCCTGCTGCCGCGCCTCTTTCCGGACGCTGCCGCCTGTTCCCCTGTCGGGTTGACGCGCGACTGGCCGGCCCTGTTCCTCGGGCCGGCTTTTTTCATGCCTCGTCGTTCCCCGCGGCATCCTCGATGGCGCCGAGGACCGCGTCCCAGGCAAGCAGGATCGAGGCGTGGCGGTTCGGAAACGCACATGCCGGCGACAGCACCTCGAGCCCGTCGAAGGGCGCGGCGGGCGCGGTCCCTGAAGCGTTAAGCATCCCTTCCAGCGCGTCCCGCGCGGCGCGGAGTTCCGGCGGGCTGCGGCCGATCACCACCTGGCCCAACACCGCGGCCGAAGCCTGGCCCAGGGCGCAGGCCCGCACCTCCTGCGCGAAATCGCCCACGCGGCCGTCTTCCATCACGACCTGCGCCGCGACGGTCGATCCGCATTGCGGCGACCGGCGGCTGGCGCTTCCCTGCGGCGCGGGCAGGCGGCCAAGCCGGGGAATGTCGGACGCGAGCGCGAGGATCCGGCGCGAATACAGCGCCATCAGGTCCTCGTCGGGGGCGGCTGGCGCGGCGTTGGTGTCTGGCATGGCTTTCCCCCTAGCTATCGTCCAGCCTAGATAGGAACGCGCCTGCCCGAAGGAAACCCGATGTTCGACCCCGGCACCCTGACCTTTGATGCGAACGGGCTGATCCCCGCCATTGCACAGGACCATGTATCCGGCGATGTGCTGATGCTCGCCTGGATGAACGCGGACTCGGTGAGGAAAACACTTGAGGAAAGGCGCGTAACCTACTGGTCGCGTTCACGTCAGGCGTTCTGGACCAAGGGCGCGACGTCGGGCCACACGCAGCGGCTGGTCGAGATGCGGGTGGACTGCGACCGCGACTGCCTGCTGTTGCTGGTGGACCAGACCGGCCCCGCCTGCCACACGAACCGGCGCAGCTGCTTCTATACCGCCGTGCGCGACGGGGCGGAGGTCGAGATCATGGCGCCGTCAGACGCCTAGCATCCGGCGGATGTCGGCGGGGCTGCAGCCCTGTTCGCGGTACAGGCGCAGCGCACGGGCGTCGTCCCGCTTCGCGAGCCGCTTGCCATGCTCGTCGCGGATCAGCCGGTGATGGTGGTAGAGGGGCTGCGGCAATCCCAGCAGGGCCTGAAGAAGCGCGTGGATGTAGGTCGATTCGAAAAGATCCTGTCCGCGGCTGACCAGCGTGATCCCCTGCGCGGCATCATCCAGCACGACGGACAGGTGATAGGACGTGCCCATGTCGCGCCGGGCCAGCACCACGTCACCGATCCCCGCAAGGAAGGCCGGTGCGGTGATCCGGTGGGTGCCCGGCACGGCCTCGTCGGCGAAGCCGATCCGGTGAAGGTCCAGCAGCGCGAGCGCCTGTCCTGCGTCCAGCCTGATCGCGTCGTCGGGGGCAGCGTCGGACATCGGGCGGCCGCGGCAGGTTCCGGGATAGACCGGGCCGTCCGGGCCGATCACCTGCGCGCCTTCCTGCGGCGCCGAAAGCGCCGCGCGGATGTCGGCGCGGCGGCAGCGGCAGGGATAGATCACCCCCAGCCGGCCGAGCTGGTCCAGCGCGTCGGCGTAGGCGGGCAGGCGGTCGGACTGGCGCATCACCGGCGCGGGCCAGTCAAGGCCCAGCCATTGCAGGTCCTCGTGAATGGCGCTTTCCCATCCCCCCCGGCAGCGGGATCGGTCGATGTCCTCGATCCGCAGCAGGAACTGGCTCGGATCGGCAAGGCGGGCCGCGGTCAGGGCGGCGAAGGCATGGCCGAGATGCAGCGGGCCGGTGGGGGACGGGGCGAAGCGGGTGCGCCTCAGCCCTGCTGCGCGGCCAGCCATTCGCCGAAATCCTGCTTCGCGCGGGCGGTGTAGGCGGGGTAGCGCGCGGCGCGACCGCGGCGGCCGCCCTTCGCCTCGACCGGGGGGAACAGGCCGAAGTTGACGTTCATCGGCTGGAAGGTCTTCGCCTCGGCACCGCCGGTGATGTGGTGGACCAGCGCGCCCATCGCGGTCGTCCCGGCAGGCGGGGGCAGATCGCGGCCCAGAGCCTGCGCCGCGGCCATCCGCCCCGCGAGAAGGCCCATTGCCGCGCTTTCCACGTAGCCTTCGACACCCGTCACCTGCCCCGCGAAACGCAGGTGCGGCGCGCTTCGCAGCCGCATCCGGTCGTCGAGCAGGGTGGGTGAGTTGAGGAAGCTGTTGCGGTGGATGCCGCCGAGCCGCGCGAAGGCCGCGTCCCGCAGGCCGGGGATGCGGCGGAACACCTCGGTCTGGGCGCCGTACTTCATCTTGGTCTGGAAGCCGACCATGTTGTACAGCGTTCCCAAGGCGTTATCCCGGCGAAGTTGAACCACCGCGTAAGGTTTCTCGGCCGGATCATGCGCGTTCGTCAGCCCCACGGGCTTCATCGGTCCGTGCCGCAGCGTTTCGCGCCCGCGCTCGGCCATGACCTCGATCGGCAGGCAGCCGTCGAAGTAGCCTGCGGTTTCGCCCTCGTGGAACTCGGCCTTGTCGGCGGCCAGCAGCGCGTCGATGAAGCTTTCGTAGTCCTCGCGCGTCATCGGGCAGTTGATGTAGGCGGTGCGCTCCTCCTCGGTCTCGCCCTTGTCGTAGCGCGACTGCCGCCAGGCCACCGTCATGTCGATGGTGTCGGCGTGGACGATCGGCGCGATCGCGTCGAAGAAGGCGAGCGCGTCGGCCCCGGTCCGCGCCCGGATCGACTGCGCCAGCGCGTCCGAGGTCAGCGGCCCGGTCGCCACGATCCAGTTGCCCGAGGCGGGGAGGTCGCGCACCTCGGCCCGGTCGAAGGCGACGAGCGGATGCGCCTCGAGCGCCTCGGTCACCGCGGCCGAGAAGGCGTCGCGGTCCACCGCCAGCGCGCCGCCCGCAGGCAGCTTGTGGCGGTCGGCGGTCGCCATGATGAGCCCGCCGGCCGCGCGCATTTCCCAGTGAAGCTGCCCCACCGCGTTCATCACGTCGTCGTCGGACCGGAAGCTGTTCGAGCACACCATCTCGGCGCAGTCGCCGGTGCGGTGGGCGAAGGTCGCGACGTGCGGGCGCATCTCGTGCAGCACCACCGGCACGCCCGCCTGCGCCACCTGCCAGGCCGCCTCGGACCCGGCGAGCCCGGCACCGATGATGTGGACAGGTTCGGTCATGGGCGTGTCCCGTAGGGCGAAGGGTGGCGAAGGGCGAGGCGGGTTGCTATCAGTCCCCGCGACCGCCCGCAAGGATCGAGCCGTGCCCTCCCCAGACAAGCAGCCCCCAACGCCGGACCGGCCCGAGATCGAGATGTTCACGATCGACGGGGCCGAGATCGAGGTTCCGGTCGCCGCGCTGGTGCCGCGGTTGCGCGGGCGCCTGCGCGACGGCGGCTACGAGGGGCACGAACGCGCGCTGCTGCGCGACCATCTGCGGCCGGGCGACCGGGTGCTGGACCTGGGCGCGGGCGCGGGGCTCGTCAGCATCACGGCGGCGCGGATCGTGGGGGCGGCGAACGTCACCTCGGTCGAGGCGAACCCGGCGATGCTGCGCCACCTGCGTCGCAACCTGCGGCGCAACGTGGGCGCGGAAGGATCGGTCCTTCACATGGCGGCGGTCGGGGACGACGATCCGCCCGGGACGATCGAGTTGCACGTCCATCCCGGATTCTGGAGCGCGTCGATCCTGCCGGGCCGGGCGAAGAACGCGCAGTCCTGCAGCGTCAGGGCGAAGCCGCTTTCCCGGCTGATCCGGCGGGCGCAGGCCACCGTGATCGCGATGGATGTCGAGGGGGCCGAGCAGCGGCTTCTTGCGACCCCGCTGCCGCCGCAAATCCGGCTGCTGGTGATCGAACTGCACCCGGGGCTTTATGGCGAATCGACGCGCGACGGCATCCTGCGGGATCTGGCCGCGCAGGGTTTCGCCGACGTGGGCGCGAAGCGGACCGAGGAGGTGTTCGCCCTGCGCCGCGGCGACTGACGCGCGGCCGCGAACGGAAGGCTCCCCAAGGAAAAGGGCGGCCCTGCGGCCGCCCTTCGGTCCTCATGCGGGCGGGCGCCTGGCCGATCACTCGGCGGTGGCGGCCTCGGTCGCTTCGCCTTCGGCTTCGGTCGCGGCCGCGTCGTCGGACGCGCGCAGGCCAGACGGCGCGGCGATGTTCGCGACGACGAAGTTGCGGTCGATCGTCGGACGCACGCCGTTCGGCAGCGCAATGTCGTTGATGTGGATCGAATCACCGATCTCGCGGCCGGTCAGGTCCACGGTGATGTGGTCCGGGATCTCGGACGCGGTGACCATCAGCTCCACCTCGGGGCGGACGACGACCAGCGTGCCGCCGCGCTTGAGGCCGGGCGACGCTTCGTGGTTGTCGAACTGCACGTGGATGAACAGGTTGATCCGCGTGTTGCGGTGCAGGCGCATCAGGTCGATATGCGTCGGCAGGTCCTTGACCACGTCGCGCTGGACGCCGCGGCAGATGACGCGCACGTCGTCCTGCCCCTCGACCTTCAGGTTCCACAGGGTGGACATGAAGCGGCCGGCGCGCAGCTTGGTCAGCAGGGGGTTGAAGTCGATCTGGATCGGCTGCGGGTCCTTCCCGTCGCCGTAGACGATACCGGGCACCTTGCCTTCGCGGCGAGCTTGACGGGCGGCCCCCTTGCCTGTCCCCGTGCGTGCCTCGGCCACCAGATCTGGAATCTCTTTGGCCATGATGGTTCCTTTCAGGTTGAAGCCGGCCATCCTCCAAGGGTGCATGGCCGACAAGCCCGCGCCTATAGGGCAGGGACCGCCTCCGGGCAAGCGGTTTCGGCGGGTGCGCCGCGCAACCCCCGCTGCCGTCCGCGCGTTCGGCCGCGATGTCAGCAAGGGGATACGAGCATGGCGCATGTCGAAGCATCGGACGGCACGAAGATCCACGTCAGGGACTGGGGGCAGGGGCGCGCGGTCGTGCTGATCCACGGCTGGCCGCTCAACGCCGACAGCTGGGAACCGCAGATCCTCTCGCTCGTCGATGCGGGCTACCGCGTGGTGAGCTACGACCGGCGCGGCTTCGGCCGGTCCGAGCAGCCGGCGCAGGGCTACGACTACGACACGCTGGCCGACGACCTCGACGCGGTCATGCGCGGCCTGTCGCTGAGCGATGCGGTGCTGGTCGGGTTTTCCATGGGCGGGGGAGAGATCGCCCGCTACATGTCGCGCCACGCCGGGCGCGGTGTGTCGGCGGTCGCGTTCGTGTCCTCGGTCGTGCCGGGGATGCCGAAGTCGGCGGACAATCCCGACGGCGTGACGGCAAAGGACCTCGAGCCGATCAAGGCGGGCCTCCGCGAGGACCGGGCCGAGTTCCTGCGCGGCTTCATCAAGCAGTTCTACGGCGTGGGCACCTTCCGCAAGCCGGTGAGCCAGGGCGTCCTGGACTGGACCTGGGGCATGGCAATGCAGGCGAGCCCGATTGCCACGCTGGCCTGCGTGGATGCGTTCGGCACGACGGACTTCACCGCCGACGCGGCCGCGATCGCCTGTCCCGCGTTGATCCTGCACGGCACCGCCGACCAGAACGTGCCGCACAAGGCGACGGGGCAGCGGCTGTCGAAGATGCTGCCGCAGGCGCGCTATGTCGAATATGACGGCGCGCCGCACGGCGTGCTGGCGACGAACGCGGACGAGGTGAACCGCGACCTGCTGGCGTTCCTGCGCGAGGTCTGAGCCTCAGACGTAGTCGTGGCCCCACTCGGCCGGCACCAGCGCGTTGTGCCGGCCGACATTGCGGATGTCGCGCTCGCCGCACAGTGCCATGGTCACGTCCAGTTCCTTGCGGATCACCTCGAGCGCGGCGGTGACGCCGGGCTGGCCCATCGCGCCGAGCCCGTGCAGCCACGCGCGGCCGATCCAGGTCGCGTGCGCGCCGAGCGCCAGCGCCTTCAGCACGTCCTGGCCCGACCGGATGCCGCTGTCGAGGTGGATCTCCACCCGGTCGCCCACGGCGGCGACGATCTCGGGCAGCATGCGGATCGACGACAGCGCGCCGTCCAGCTGCCGGCCGCCGTGGTTCGACACGATGATCGCGTCGGCGCCGAAGTCGGCAGCCTTCCTCGCGTCGTCGGCGTCCAGGATGCCCTTGAGGATCAGCTTGCCGCCCCACATGTCGCGGATCGCCGCGATCTTGGCCCAGTCGAGCTGGGTGTCGAACTGCTCGGCCGTCCACGCGGCGAGGTTGCCCGCGTCCGTGACCCCCTTCGCGTGGCCCACGATGTTGCCGAAGAAACGCCGCTTGGTGCGCGCCATCTCCGACCCCCAGCGCAGCTTCGTCGCGAGGTTCATCAGCGTGGGCAGGGTGAACTTCGGCGGGGCGGACAGGCCGTTCTTCAGGTCCTTGTGGCGCTGGCCGAGGATCTGGAGGTCGAGCGTCAGGACCAGCGCCGAACAGTTGGCGCGCTTCGCTCGGTCGATGATGGCGGCGAGGAAGTCCTGGTCGCGCATGACGTACAGCTGGAACATGAAGGGCGCGGCGGTGTGCTCGGCCACGTCCTCGATCGAGCAGATCGACATGGTGGACAGGCAGAAGGGAACCCCGAACGCCTCGGCCGCGCGGGCCGCCTTGATCTCGCCGTCGGCGCGCTGCATCCCCGTCAGCCCGACCGGCGACAGGCCCACCGGCATCGAGACCGGCAGCCCCACCATGTCCGACGCGAGGCTTCGGTTGGACATGTCCACCGCCACCTTCTGGCGCAGGCGGACCTTCGCGAAGTCGGTCGTGTTCTCGCGGAACGTCTGTTCGGTGTAGCTGCCCGATTCGGCGTAGTCGTAGAACATCCGCGGCGTGTGGGCGCGGTGCATCCGCCTGAGGTCGTCGATGGATGTGATCACGGGCATGCCGGGCGTCCTTTCAGGTTCAATCCGGCACGCAGCCGGGGTCGGTAGAGCCGGGAGGGCAGGTGGCGGCGTCGCTGCGCGCGTCCTCGCCGGGGCTGGTCGCGCGAAGCGCGTCGGCCCGGTCCCGCAGGGCGGCCGCCCGACCGGCAAGCGGCCCCGCGGCCTGTGGCGTGGGCGGGCGCGAGGCTTCGGCCGCGGCCGCGCGCGCCTCCAGCTCGGCCCGCACCGATTCCGGATCGGCAGCCGCGTCCTCGGCATGGGCGGGAATGGCCGGCTCGGCGGTCGCGATCTCCAGCGGCAGAAGCCGCGGATAGGCGGTGTCGTCGCCCGATCCGCAGGCGGCCAGGAGCAGGGCGGCGACCAGGGGCAGGGCGGCAACGGGGAGGAACCGGGCGTTCATGGCCCGGCAAGCATAAGCGCGGAAATCGCGCAGCGGCAAGACGCGGGCACCGACCCTTTCCGCGGCGCCCGGCGTGACCTAGAACCGTGACTATGGCCCGCACGCAAGGTTCCCGCGCCGCGATCACCGGACCGCTGATCCGCGAAAAGTCGCTGCGGCTGTTCGCGCGGCACGGCTATGCCGCCGTCAGCATGCGCCAGATCGCGGCGGACGTTGGCGTGCAGGCGGGGGCGCTCTACGCCTATACGCAGGACAAGCAGGCGCTGCTTGCGGACCTGATGATCGACCACATGGATCGGCTGCTCGCGGCATGGTCCGACGACCTGTCGCTGCCGCCGCTGGACCGCCTCGAGCGGTTCGCGCGGTTTCACATCGCCTATTCGCTGGATAATGCGGACGCCGTGTTCCTCAGCTACATGGAGCTTCGCAACCTCAGCCCCGAAAACCACGCCGCGGTGTCGGCGCTGCGCCGCGCCTACGAGGAATCTCTGTCGGCGATCCTGCGCGACGGGCAGGCGGCGGGGGTGATGACGGTGCCCGATACCCGCCTTGCCGCGATGGCGCTGATCGCGATGCTGACCGGGGTCACCAACTGGTACCGCGAGGGCGGCCGGCTGGACCGCAAGCGCGTGGCCGACATCTACTGGGATCTCGCCCGCGGCGCCGTCGGGGCCTGAGGCGGGGCACGGGGCGGGGCACGGGGCGAGGCGGGGCACGAGGCGGTGCGCGAGGGCCGCTTGCCCCCGGGCGCGCGCGGGGGGATTATGGCCGCATGACCCTGCCCCCCGGTTTCCTCGACGAGCTTCGCGCCCGCGTCCCGCTGAGCCGGATCGTGGGGCGGAAGGTCACGTGGGACCTGCGCAAGTCGAACCAGGCAAAGGGCGACTGGTGGGCGCCCTGTCCATTCCACGGTGAAAAGACGGCCTCGTTCCACGCCGACGACCAGAAGGGCTTCTATTACTGCTTCGGCTGCCACGCCAAGGGCGACGCCGTGACCTTCCTGCGCGAGGCCGAGGGCTTGGGCTTCATGGACGCGGTCGCGGTGATGGCGTCCGAGGCCGGGATGCAGATGCCCGAGCGCTCGCCCGAGAACCGCGCGCGCGCCGACCGCCGGACCGAACTGGCCGAAGTCATGGAACGGGCCGCGCGCTGGTTCCGGCTGCAGCTTCAGACCGGGGCGGGGGCCGCCGCGCGCGACTATCTCGCCGGGCGCGGGCTGGACCAGGCCGGGCAGGACCGGTTCGAGATCGGCTTCGCCCCCGACCAGCGGCAGGCGCTGCTGCGGCACCTGAAGGAAGGCGGCGCGAGCGAGGGGCAGGTCGTGGACGCGGGTCTTGCCGCCCGACCCGACGACGGCGGCGCGGCCTACGACCGCTTCCGCGGCCGCATCATCTTCCCGATCCGCGACGCGCGGGGCCGCTGCATTTCCTTCGGCGGCCGCGCGATGGACCCGAACGCGCGGGCGAAATACCTCAACGGCCCGGAAACCGCGCTCTTTGACAAGGGCCGCAACCTCTACAATCTCGGGCCCGCAAGGGCGGCGGTGGCCAAGGGGCAGCCGCTGGTGGTGGCCGAGGGGTACATGGACGTGATCGCGCTGGTGCGGGCGGGGATCGAAGGCACGGTCGCGCCGCTTGGCACCGCGATCACCGAGGATCAGGTGCGGCTTCTGTGGCGGGTCTCGCCCGAGCCGGTGATCGCGCTCGACGGCGATGCGGCGGGTCTGCGCGCGGCGATGCGGCTGGTGGACCTCGCGCTGCCGCTGACCGGGCCGGGGCAGGCGCTGCGCTTTGCGCTGCTGCCCGCGGGGCAGGACCCGGACGACCTGATCCGCGCGGGCGGCGCGGGCGCGATGCGGGCGCTGATCGACGGCGCGCAGCCGCTCGTGGACCTGCTGTGGCTGCGAGAAACGGACGGCCGCGTGTTCGACAGCCCCGAACGCCGCGCGGCGCTGGAACGGACGCTGGCCGACGCGGTGGCCAAGATCCCCGATGCCGCGACGCGCGACCACTACACCGCCGCGCTGAAGCGCAAGCGCTACAACCTGTTCGCCCCGGTCCGCACCCAGTGGACGCGCGGGGCGCCGGGAAGGGGCAAGGGCGGCCGCGCCGCCGTGTCGGACGCCCCGCTGCCCCAGACCCGCGCGTCCCGTCTTGTCGCGACCGATCCGGGCGACGCGCTGATCGAGGCGATGATCCTCGCGCTCTGCGCCGCGCACCCCGCGCTCGTGGACCGGGTCGAGGCGCGTCTGGAACGGATCCAGCCCACGGACCCGGGCCGCGCGGCGCTGGTCCACGATCTCCTGTCCGGCCGGACCTCCGATGCGGGCCGGCGCGCCCTTGACGACCTGCTTGCAGATCCCCATGTCCGCGCCCTGCCGGCAGTGTCCCAGCCCGGCGCCTTCGGGGACGAGGCTCAGGCCGTCCTGCTGAATGCGCTCGACCGGCTGGATGCGCGGCGGACCGCCCGCGACGAGGTCGCGCGGGCCGAGGCCGAGATCGGCGGCCTGGCCGACGAGGGGCTGACCTGGCGGGTGACGCAGTCGGCGCGGGCGCGCCAGCACGCCGACCACCCCTCGCTGTCCCACGACAGCGATCTGGGCGAGGACCGCGAGGCGCTGGCCGGCCAGCTGGCCGAGGCGCTGAAGAACGAGATCTGGCGCAAGCCGGGGCGCCGATGACCGGCAGGCGGGCGCCGGCGGATAGACGATAAGAACGGGGAGCCTGCGGCAGCCCCGGACGCGCCCGGTCGAATCGGGCGCGAATCACCTTTTCTTCCGGGTTTTCCCGGCGTGCGACTGATTGTAGAACACCCCGATGCGTGATCGATTCGAACCTGATTCGGTCCCGGCGGATCACCTCTGAGGAGCCGTGATGGTCAAGGACGACGACGACAAGCCTGACACCAAGGACGACGAACACTCGCTCGACATGAGCCAGGCGGCCGTAAAGAAGATGATCGCCGATGCGCGCGAGCGTGGCTACATAACCTATGATCAGCTCAACACCGTCCTGCCGCCCGAGCAGGTCAGTTCCGAGCAGATCGAGGATGTCATGTCGATGCTGTCCGAGATGGGCATCAACGTGATCGAGGACGAGGAAGCCGAGGAAGCCGAGGCCGGCGGCGCCGTCGTGCCCACCTCGTCGTCGCGCGAGGTCGCCGTTGCCGCGCCGGAAACCGAAAAGCTCGACCGCACGGACGACCCCGTGCGGATGTACCTGCGCGAGATGGGCAGCGTCGAGCTGCTGTCGCGCGAGGGCGAGATCGCGATCGCGAAGCGCATCGAGGCCGGTCGCAACACGATGATCGCGGGGCTTTGCGAAAGTCCGCTGACCTTCAAGGCCATCACCATGTGGCGGCAGGAGCTTCTGAACGAAGACATCCTGCTGCGCGACGTGATCGACCTGGAAACCACCTTCGGCCGCTCGCTGGAAGACGACGGCGAGGTGGACGTGGACCTGGTCGACGGCGCGGCCGGGCCGGCCGCCGACACCAAGGACCGCGACGAGGAAGTGGACGCCGACGGCAATCCGATGCGCCGCAGCGACGACGAGGACGAGGACGACGAGGGCCAGAACCTCTCGCTTGCCGCGATGGAGGCGAGCCTCAAGCCCCGCGTGCTGGAAACGCTGGAAGCGATCGCGCTGCAGTACGAGCAGCTGGCCCACATGCAGGACAACCGCATGTCGGCCACGCTGAACGAGGACGGCACCTTCACCGCCAAGGAAGAGGCGGCGTACCAGACGCTCCGCTCGACCATCGTGGCGCTGGTGAACGAACTGCACCTGCACAACAACCGGATCGAGGCGCTGGTCGACCAGATCTACGGCATCAACCGCCGCATCGTGACGATCGACTCGGGCATGGTGAAGCTGGCCGACGCGGCCCGCATCAACCGGCGCGAGTTCATCGACGCCTATCGCGGGTCCGAGCTGGACCCGGCCTGGGCCGACCGCATGTCCCAGAACAAGGGCCGCGGCTGGCAGGCGCTGTTCGACCGCTCGCGCGACCAGGTCGGCGCGCTGCGGACCGAGATGGCGATGGTCGGCCAGCACGTCGGCGTCGATATCGAGGAGTTCCGCCGGATCGTGAACCAGGTCCAGCGCGGCGAGAAGGAAGCGCGCCAGGCCAAGAAGGAGATGGTCGAGGCGAACCTGCGCCTCGTGATCTCGATCGCCAAGAAATACACGAACCGCGGCCTGCAGTTCCTCGATCTCATCCAGGAAGGCAACATCGGCCTGATGAAGGCCGTGGACAAGTTCGAGTACCGGCGCGGCTACAAGTTCTCGACCTACGCGACGTGGTGGATCCGGCAGGCGATCACCCGCTCGATCGCCGACCAGGCGCGGACCATCCGCATCCCAGTCCACATGATCGAGACGATCAACAAGCTGGTCCGAACCGGCCGCCAGATGCTGCACGAGATCGGTCGCGAGCCGACGCCCGAGGAGCTGGCCGAGAAGCTGCAGATGCCGCTGGAGAAGGTCCGCAAGGTGATGAAGATCGCCAAGGAGCCGATCTCCCTCGAAACCCCGATCGGGGACGAGGAAGACAGCCAGCTTGGCGATTTCATCGAGGACAAGAACGCCGTCCTGCCGCTGGACTCCGCGATCCAGGAGAACCTGAAGGAAACCACAACCCGCGTTCTGGCCAGCCTCACCCCGCGCGAGGAGCGGGTCCTGCGGATGCGCTTCGGCATCGGCATGAACACCGACCACACGCTCGAGGAAGTGGGCCAGCAGTTCAGCGTGACCCGCGAGCGGATCCGCCAGATCGAGGCGAAGGCGCTGCGGAAGCTGAAGCACCCCAGCCGGTCGCGCAAGCTGCGGTCGTTCCTCGACCAGTAAGCGCCATTCCAGTCAGGAAAAGCGGCGCGGCGGGTCACCCTGCCGCGCCGTCTGCGTTCAGGCGAACCGCTCGACGTGGGTTGCGAAGGCATCGACGAACCCTTGCAGGAACGTCCGCGTGGCGTCGTTCTTGCAGGTCGCGTCGTCGTAATCGTCAGGCTTCCATTGCAGATAGACTTCAGGAAACCCCATCGCACACAGCTTGAGCGCGTCCATCGCCGCCTTGAGGTGCGTCTGCGCCGCGGCTGTCCCGATCGCGCCGGGCGACGCGCCGGTGCAGGCCGACGGCTTGCCCATCAACGACGACTTGCCATAGGGGCGGCTGCACCAGTCAAGTGCGTTGGTCAGCAGCCCCGGCACGTTGCGGTTGTATTCCGGCGTGACGATCAGCACCGCGTCGCACGCCTCGACCTGCGCCTTCATCCGCATCACGGCGTCCGGGCCGGTCCCCTCTTGCCACAGGTCGTCGTTGTAAAGCGGCAGGTCGCCGATCTCGACGAACCGGAAGGCCAGCCGGTCGCCGGCAAGACGCTCAAGCACCCGCGCATACTGGCGGTTGATGGAGCCCTTGCGCAGGGATCCGACGAAAACGGCGACAGTCTTGGACATCTGATTCTCCACGGGATTTGACGCAACCGAACACCCGAGGCGGGTTGAGGTTTCGGACCAAATCGGGAACATGGTGCCGATTGCCCGGAAATTGCGGGCCCGGAACTCAGGATCATCAATGCAGCAGGCCGCCGTAGTTCCCATCCTCGCCGCAGTCGTGGCGATCGTGCTTCTGATCCTCCTGCTGCGCGCCAACGCCCGCGCCGCGGGGCTGCAGCGCGCCGTCGAGGCCGCCCGGTCCGCCGAACACGCCGCCGCGCTGCGCGAGGCCGAGCTGTCGGCAAGCGCCTCGGCGGGGCAGGCCCGGCTGACGGAACTCTCGGGCGAGCGTGACGAGCTGATGGACGCGCTGCACCAGCTGCGAGAGGTGAAGGCCGCGCTCGAACGCGATCTGGCGACCGTTCGCCTGACTGCGGAAAAGGACGCGCAGGCGGCGCAGGGCGAGCTGAAGCTGCTCCGCGACCTGCGCGAGGAAATGACCGCGCAGTTCCGCCTGATGGCCGACGACAGCCTGCGTCGGCAGGGCGCGGACCTGGAAAAGGCCCACAGCGAACGTCTTACCGCGCTGCTCCATCCCGTGCGCGAGCAGGTGCAGAACTTCCAGAAGGAGCTGGCGGACCGCAACATCGCCACGGTCCAGGCGAACGCGGCCTTGCGCGAACAGATCGAGGGGCTGCACCGCCGGTCCGAGGAAATCGGCCGCGACGCCGTGGCGCTGACCCGCGCGCTCAAGGGCGAGAAGCAGCGCCAGGGCGCCTGGGGGGAAATGGTGCTGGCCCGCATCCTCGAACAGTCGGGGCTGGAGGGCGGGCTGCACTACGTGGCGCAGGCGAGCCACACCGACGGCGAGGGGCGGCGCTGGCGCCCGGACGTCATCGTGAAGATGCCGCGCGGCAGGGTGCTCGTCGTGGACAGCAAGGTGAGCCTCGTGGACTACGCCGAGGCCTGCGCCTGCGA
Source organism: Paracoccus aeridis (assembly GCF_004923205.2). Taxonomy (GTDB): domain Bacteria; phylum Pseudomonadota; class Alphaproteobacteria; order Rhodobacterales; family Rhodobacteraceae; genus Paracoccus; species Paracoccus aeridis. The sequence continues at coordinate 33,363 of NZ_SELD02000035.1, read as the reverse complement.
CGATCCCGACCGCCGCGCGGACCTGCTCAAGCGCCACGCGGCCGCCGTGCGCCGCCACGTCACCGACCTGTCGGCACGCGGCTATGACGCGCTGGATGAAGGATCCGTCGACTACGTGCTGATGTTCGTGCCGGTCGAGGGCGCTTTCAGCGAGGCGATGCGCGCCGACCCGGACCTCGCGTCCTTCGCGCTCGACAAGCGCGTGGGCCTCGCGACCCCTACCACGCTGATGCTGACGCTGCGGACCGTCGACCACGTCTGGACCGTCGAGCGGCGGCAGGCCAACGCCGAGGAAATCGCAAGCCGCGCCGGCGCGCTTTATGACAAGGTCGCAGGCTTCGTCGAGGCGATGGAGGAAACGGGCCGCGCGCTGGATAACGCCGCCAAGGCGCACGACAAGGCGATGGGCCGGCTGACGCGGGGCAACGGCAACGTCATCCGGCAGGTCGAGATGCTGCGCGAACTCGGCGCGCGCACCCAGAAGCGGATGGCGCTGGACCACGACAAGCAGGACCTGCTGCCGGCGGCGCATGAGGAACATGGCCCGCAGGCCGCCCGGTCGTGACGGGCCCAAGGCGGGAACTCCGCCACGGGTCGGGCATTGTGGGAGGAACCAAGGAGAAGACGATGGACCTGACACCCTTCCAGATCGACGTGCTCCGTTCGCTGCTTCGCAGCCGGACGCAAGGTGGAAGCCTTTATCTTACGCAGGCCGAACTCGCCGGCTTGATGGGAACCGAGGGCGAGAAGGCCATCGCGGCGGTGGCAGACGCGCTTCAGGATGTAAGCCAGTGGTTCCGTGCCCATGGGCTGCCCGACGTGACCTCGATCGTCGTTCCGCAGGACAATGCCGACAACAAGGTCATGCTTCCCGACGACGCTGCGGTAGAGCGGCTTGGCGGCCGCGCCGTCGCGCAGGCCGAGGCCGCGCGGGTCCGCGACTTCGACTGGATCGGCTGGCGCGACAGCTGACAGGGGCCGTGCAGGCGGCAGGATGCAGCGGCATTCCTGCCACATCTGCGCGGCTGCATGTGGTAGCCCCGCGCAGGTTCTACCCAAGCGCTGCGCGCGGGCCTATCATCATGTGCACTGGGGCTGCCGGGGGGCCAGGGCATGCGTTGTCCGTTCTGTGGAAACATCGACACGCAGGTGAAGGACTCGCGCCCGGCTGAAGACAACGTTGCGATCCGGCGGCGCAGGTTCTGCCCTGCCTGCGCCGGCCGCTTCACCACCTACGAACGGGTGCAGCTGCGCGATCTCGTCGTCCTCAAGTCCTCCGGTCGGCGCGAGGATTTCGACCGCGACAAGCTCAGCCGTTCGGTCCGCATCGCGCTTCAGAAGCGTCCGATCGAAGCGGAGCGGGTGGACCAGATGATCTCGGGCATCGTCCGCAGGCTGGAAAGCATGGGTGAGACCGACGTGAAATCCAAGGTGATCGGCGAGATCGTCATGGAAACGCTCGCCCGGATCGACACGGTGGCCTATGTGCGTTTCGCGAGCGTCTACAAGAACTTCCAGGCGGCGGACGACTTCGACAAGTTCGTAAGCGAGCTGCGCCCCGCGGCTACGGACGAGTGACTTCGCAGGCCACATCCACCGACCGGCGCCACATGGACCACGCGCTGGTGCTTGCGCGGCGCGGCCTCGGCAATGTGTGGCCCAACCCGGCCGTGGGCTGTGTCATCGTACACGACGGCCGGGTGGTCGGGCGCGGGTGGACCCAACCGGGGGGGCGCCCCCATGCCGAGGTCATGGCGCTGGCGCAGGCGGGGCCTGCCGCCGACGGCGCCACGGTTTACGTCACCCTTGAACCCTGCGCGCATCACGGGCGTACGGCGCCTTGCGCCAACGCGCTGGTCGCGGCCGGCGTCGCCCGCGTCGTCACGGCCCTGACCGACCCCGACCCCCGCGTGAGCGGGCAGGGCCACGAGATCCTGCATGCCGCAGGGGTCGAGGTTGTCGAGGGCGTTCGCGCGGGTCCGGCCGCCGAACTGCAGCGCGGGTTCCTGGCCCGCGTGACGATCGCTCGGCCGATGGTGACGTTGAAGCTCGCCACAAGCTTCGACGGTCGGATCGCGACGGCCTGCGGTGAAAGCCGGTGGATCACCGGACCCGCGGCGCGGCGGCACGTGCACGCGCTGCGTCTGCGCCACGACGCGGTGATGGTGGGGGCCGGCACGGCGCGAGCCGACCTGCCCGCGCTGAACGTGCGCGGCTTCGGGCGGGTTCGCCAGCCGATGCGGATCGTCATCGCCTCGGGTCCGATCCCGGACCTGCCACCGCAGGACGACGATCACGGCCGGCTGTGGGTCCTGCGCCCGCCGCTGCCGGAAGCACTGGCCGAGCTTGGACGACGCGGGCTGACGCGCGTGTTCTGCGAGGGGGGCGGGCAGCTTGCAGCCGGGCTGCTGCGCGAGGGGCTGGTCGACGAGATCGTGGGCTACACCGCGGGGGTGGTGCTGGGCGGTGACGGGCGCCGCGCCGTCGGATCGCTGGGCCTGGCCGCGCTGGCGGACGCGCCGCGCTTCCGGCTGGTGGAAACCCGCGATCTCGACGGCGACATCGTGCACCGATGGGCCGCGCGCAACTGACGGTCAGCGCCAGATCCAGGCGTGCCCGGCCAGCGCGCCCTGCAGCTTCGACAGCGCGCGCAGCGCCGGTCCCGGCGTTGTCGCGCCCGGCTCGGCGAGCCGGTCCAGCGCGACCTCGACCGGGCAGGGCAGGCCGCTGACCGGGTCCATGTAGCGCGGATAGGCGATGAGCGCCGCGTGGATCAGCCCGGCGATGCCCGGGCGCGCCGTGCGACGCGGCGGCACGGGGCCAAGGTCGCTGGTGAGACCCCAGCCCGCGTAGAACGGCGCCCCCAGCGTGGTGACGGGCTTGCCCCGGATCAGCGCTTCGAACCCCAGCGTCGAGGTGATCGTCCAGACCTCGTCCACCATGTCGATCAGCGCGGCGGCCGGGGCGGCATCCGCAGTCACGTCGGCGAGGCCTTTCAGATCGGCCACCTGCACGGCACCGGGGCGCAGCCCCGCCTCCACGTCGGGATGCGGCTTCCAGACGATCAGCGCGCCCGGGTTATCGGCCCGGACCCGTCGCAGCAGGGCCAGGTTCGTGCGCTCGCGCCCGGCGCCCAGCCGTATCGAGGCGTCGTTCTCGACCTGACCCGGCACGAGGATGACGCGGCGGCCAGCCGCATCGATCACCGGAACGCGGCCGGCGAGGTTGTACTTCGTCAACGCGGCCTCGCGCAGGCGGCTCGCGACCTGCCTGGCGCGGCGTTCCCCGCCCGGCGGCAGCGGTGCGGCGATGAGGCGTTCGAGGTCGCTTTCGCGGGTCGGGTCGTAGTAGATGCCGGTCCGGTCCGCGACGAGCGAGAGCGGCGGCACCAGCGACGCGCCAAGCCCGCGCGAGCGCAGGAAGCCGTCCTCGACCCGCGCCGCCTGCGGCACCGCATCGGCGGCGTTGGCCCAGGCGAGCGTGACCTTCGGGGACGGGCGGCCTGCGAAGCGCACGCCGCCGCCGTTGCCAAAGGCGTCAGCAATGAAGCGGCGTTTCCACAGCCGCATGCCATAAGCGACGTGCCCGGCGGCGTCCTGCCGCCACGCCTTTGCCTCTGCCTCGATCTGGCGCAGGGCGCCGGTGAAGTCGGTCAGGCGGTCGCGGCACGGATCGTACCAGGCAGGCGCGAGCAGGTGGCTGGCGGCGAACAGCCGTTCGACGGTGATGCCAGCGGCGACCTCGCGCCGCGGCGTCGGCGTCTCGTCGTCCGACAGCCCCCAGCCGGCGTAGAAAGGCTGCCCGAACAGGCGCGGGCGATGGCCGGCGAGCATCGCCTCGTAGCCCAGCTGCGAGCTGACGGCGTAGACGGCGGCGGCGTTGCCGACGAGCTTCCATGGCGAGACCGGGGTGTCGCAGAACGTCTCGCCCGTCCGCAGGTCCGCTTTGGTCAGGTGGCCGTGGCGCAGGCCGGCGGAGGTTTCCGGGTGGCTGCGGACGATGATCGGCCGGCCGGGATGTTCGTCTCGGGCAGCCTGCAGCATCTGCAGGAAACGCGTCCGGCCAGCGCCGCGCAACGAGGCGTCGCCTGCGGTCTGGTCGATGACGAGGACGTATCCCGGTGCGGGCACGTCGGCTTCGGGCAGGTGGGCGTTGTATTTCGACATGTCCGCCGCCCGGAGGCTCGCGATGCCGAGCGCCGCCTCGGCTTCCAGCGCCGCGGCGCGGGGCGACAGGACCAGCGTCTCGATCAGCGACGGGACGCTGGGGTCGAAGTGCAGGCCGATGGGATCGACGATCAGCCCGATGGGTCCGCGGCGGGCGAGCCGCCCCTTGGCGCGGCCCGGCAGGATCGAGCGCAGGAACGCGTCCTCGATCGTGACGATCCGCGCGCCCCGGCGGCGCGCGACTGCCTGCCCGCGCCATGCGGTGGGGCTTGCGCCCCAGACCCCAACCGCGTCGCCGGCACCAGGCAGGCCCAGCCGCGGCGTCCAGCCGGCGAGCGTCAGGATGCGCCTGATGCGGGGACCGCGCAGGAAGCCGCCGCTGAAAACGAAAAGCTGCCGGGGGTCGCCCCCGGCAGCTTGCAGGTCGTCGTGCGTCAAGGAACCTATTCGCCCAGCGTTTCCAGCGTCCGCGCGGTCGAAGCGCCGCCGGTGATGGCGCCCAGCGTCTTCTGCCACTGAACATAGGGCGCTTCGGTCACGTAGACGGTGTCCTCGTCGCGGATCATGAAGTCGCGGGCCATGAACAGGCCGTTCGGCTGGGTGAGGTCGAGCACGTAGGCCATGCGCTGGTCGCCATAAATGTCGCTGCGGCCCAAGACGGCGCGGGCGACCGATTCCGGCTCGTCGCGCAGGACGAAGACGCCGGTCGGATCGGCCAGCTGGGTCTGCAGGCCGCCGACGAGGGCGATCGCCTCGATCGCGTCGATTTCCTCGCTGCCGAGCGGAACCTTGGTCTGGCCGCCGAGCGCACCCAGTGCGGTGAAGCTGCGCTGGTCTTCCTCGACCAGGATGACGTCGCCGGGGCGAAGGGCGATGTCGTTCCTCGAGTTCTCGTACAGGTCCTTCAGCCAGATGCGGCCGGTGCTGCCGCCGCGCTTGACCGTGACCACGGCGATTTCCGGGTCGATCGACACGCCGCCGGCGCGCGCCAGCATCGCCGACAGCGTCCGGGTCGGGCGCTCGATCGGGAACACGCCCTGGCCGTTCACGCGGCCCATGACCGACACGGTCGCGCCGTCGCCGGCCACGCGAGTCACGGTGACCTGCGGGTCGGGGGTCTGGCTGCCCAGCCGGTCGGTGATGATCTGGCGCAGCGAATCGGGGCTGTTGCCGGCGGCGCGGATGCGGCCGGCATAGGGCACGAAGATGTAGCCGGCGCTGTCGACCTGCAGTTCCTGCAGCGGCGTGTTCGACTGCCCGAGCGAGGCCAGAAGCCCGTCATCCACGTTTTCCCAGATTGTCAGGCCAAGCACGTCGCCCGGCCGGATCTCGTCGGCTCCGACCGCGCCCGCGGACAGGAAGGAGTTGCTGAAGCCGTAGCTCGGCGAATAGGCGGTCGCGCGCGTCACGTGGTCGTTCACCATCACGACATGCGCGTTGCGGACGCCGGCTTCGCCGCCCCGCAGGATCTCGTTCTTGCTGGGCCCCGACCGGGGCAGGCCGCAGGCGGCCAGCAGGGTCAGGCCGAGAAGGGCTGCGGCGCGGGCGACCCGGCCGGTTTTCACGTGCAATCCAATCGCGCGCGATGCGTGGGATACGGTGGTCAAGTCCAGTCTCCTGTCCCTTGGGCCGATTCTACGGACCCTAAGCTGCTTGTGACGGTATCGTCTTGATCCCGCCGGTTCCATCATTTCCGGCACGGCTCAAGAATCGCTCTGGAGCTGTTGCCGGTGTGTCCCGTGCCCGCGCGGCAGCGCCTGGTAGGGGTCGTGCGGCGCCAGCATCATGTCGACGACCAGCCGCAGCGCGTGGGCGCGCGACCGGGCGGCGTAGAAGCCGCCCGGCACCTGGCTCGTTTCCAGAAGGTAGGCGCGGTAGTCGCGGTAGGTCCGGGCGTCGGGGCGCTCGGGATGGCGCAGGAAGTCGTCGAGCGTCTGCCGCGACACGATCCCCGGCTTGTCGAACACCGCGCGCCCCATGGCCAGCACCGGCAGCCCGCGCCACAGCGCCTGCTGCGCGGCGGTGGAATTGACGGTGATCGCGCTGCGCGCCTGCGACAGCAGCGCGGCAAGCTTGCCGCCGTCGACGACGTGGACGCGCGCCGCGATCCCGAGTTCGCGGGCACGGCGCAAGATCGCCTCGCGCACGCGGCCGCGGCCGTCTTCCAGCGGATGCGCCTTGAAGACGAGATGGTGGTGGCGGGGCGCCGCGCGGGCGAACGCCTGCAGCACCTCGTCCGTGAAGTCGCTCATCCTTGCATAGGGCGAATGGGCCACGAAACTTGCATCATGTTCCAGTTGCAGCAGCACCAGCACATAGGGGAACCCGCCGCGCCGGATCGAACGCGCGCGAGCCCAGCGGCTGACGCGGAACACCGGGGTCAGCACCAGCCGGCGCAGGTGCAGCCGGAATTCCTGCACGACGCTGATCGAGCGGTGGCTGCGGAAACCCGGGTAGCGGCGGTTCGCGGCCATGAGCATGAAGTGGTACAGCGCGCCGTAAAACTTGTGCTGCCGCATGTCGCCCCAATGCGCGGGCGGGCGGTAGATGTCCGATTCGTGCCCGCCGAGCGCGGCCCGCATCTCGTCGACCGAAATGCCCATGATGGCAGAGTGCCCGTTCGATCCGCCGCGTTCGTAGCTGATCCAGAACGGGCGCAGATAGCCTTCCTCGAAGACGTGAAGGGTGAGGTCGCGGGCGATCGCCGCTTTTCGTGCGGCGGCGTGCACCGGGCGGACGTCGCCGTAGAGGACGATGTCCGTCACCCCCAGCCGGTCGATCAGCCGGTCGAGATGGTCGGGCCATTCCGCGACCGGCGCGGCGTGGCGGATGAAATGGTCGGGGTCGGACCAGAAGAACTCGTCGCCAGCGTTGAACCCGACGCGCCAGACCTGCGCGCCCGCCGCGCGCAGGACAGCGCCCAGCCTGTCGAAGAACGGCCCGTGAGGGCCCTGGAGCAGCAGGAACACCCGCCCTTCGGGCGGTCGCTCGACAGGATCGGCAGCGGTGATGCGACCTGAGATCAAGGGCTGGCGCTACTCGTGACAAAAGACGTTGCGCGCTCTTTGCACGGATCGGCCCGCCCTGCCAAGTTGCCCCTATCGACAGGGTTAACGAGTTGCGGTGTCGCGACGTCCGCCCGCCGCGCGGCCTTGCGCGCGCGCGGGGTCGGAGGGCATAGTGGCCGCTGTCTCGCGCCCGCGCGCCCCTTAGCCTGTCCGCAGGCGCGCCGCCCGTCTGCAAGAAGGAACCGCCCTCATGTTCACCGGGATCATCACTGACGTGGGCCGCGTGGCCGCGGTCGAGATGCGGGGCGACATGCGCGCGCGGATCGCCTGCGCCTACGACATGGCGAACGTCGACATCGGCGCGTCGATCGCCTGCGACGGGGTATGCCTGACCGTGGTGGAAAAGGGCGCCTCGGGACAGGGCGCCTCGGGCGGGTGGTTCGACGTGGACATTTCGGCCGAGACGCTGAGCAAGACGAACATCGGCGCGAACGGCTGGGACGTGGGGCGGGCGATCAACCTGGAACGCGCGCTGCGCGTCGGCGACGAACTGGGCGGGCACATCGTCTCGGGGCATGTCGACGGCGTGGCCGTGATCGAGGACGCGCATGACGAAGGCGACAGCCTGCGCCTGACGCTGCGCGCGCCCGCGGGGCTGGCCCGCTTCATCGCCCCCAAGGGGTCGGTCGCGCTGAACGGCACGTCGCTGACGGTGAACGAGGTCGAGGGGGACCGCTTCGGCGTCAACCTGATCCCCCATACCCGCCACGTCACCACCTGGGGCGGGGCCGGCGTGGGCGACAAGGTCAACCTCGAGATCGACACGCTTGCCCGCTACGTCGCCCGGCTGGCGGAAGCCGGATGACCCCCGGCGCGGGCCGCACCGCGAACCCCGATGCGATCCCCGGCATCGGGCACAACCGGGGACCGGGCGCGCGCAGCAGCTACCGCGCCCATTGCTGGTCGGTGGCCCGGGCCGAACTGCTGGGCGCGCGGCTTCCGATCGAGGTGGTGCGAAGCCAGGTGGCGCGCGCGCGCGAACTCGGGCTCGACTACAGGACCTACGCGGGCGTCCGTGCCACCACCGGGCGCGATCTCGTGGCGTTCCTGTATTCCTCGAACGCGCTCGGCGTCTTCCGCCGCGGCCAGCCGGTCCCGGGGCCCGAGGCCGCGCGTGTCGCCGCGTCAGCGGCCGCGGCCCACGTCGGTTGTTCGCCCGGCCTTGCGCCGGATGCGCTGGCGCGTCAGATCGGCGCGGCGTCGGCCCGCCTGCTGGCGCCGTTCGGCAGCGACTGGGCCGCGATTCGGGACGAGATGAAGGGTTGGCTGCGCGCGCAGGGGCTGCCCGGCGATGCGGTGCTGATGATCGGCGAGACGGCGCACGAGCGCGAGATGATGGCCTCGGGCGGGCTGGCGGGCTTCGTCGCCGGGCAGGCGTTCTTCGGCCGCGGCACCCGGGCCGGGGCGTGACGGCAGGGGCTGCGCCGGATGGAGAGAGTGATGCGAGAGATGCCGATGCAGTACGAACAACCCGGCCCGGTCGAGCGCGACTGGTCCGACGCGATTTCCTCGATCCAGGACATCATCGAGGATGCGCGCAACGGCCGCATGTTCGTGCTGGTGGACCACGAGGACCGCGAGAACGAGGGCGATCTCGTCATCCCCGCGCAGATGGCGACGCCCGACGCGATCAACTTCATGGCGACGCACGGCCGCGGGCTGATCTGCCTCGCGCTGCCCGGCCCCCGCATCGACGCGCTCGGCCTGCCGCTGATGAGCCCCAAGAACTCCAGCCGCCACGAGACCGCGTTCACGCTGTCGATCGAGGCGCGCGAGGGCGTGACCACCGGGATTTCGGCCCATGACCGCGCCCGCACCGTCTCGGTCGCGATCGACCCGACGCGCGGGGCGGCCGACATCGCGACGCCGGGCCATGTCTTTCCGCTGCGCGCGCGCGAAGGCGGCGTGCTGGTCCGCGCGGGCCACACCGAAGCGGCGGTCGACATCGCGCGCCTCGCCGGCCTCAACCCCTCGGGCGTCATCTGCGAGATCATGAACGAGGACGGTTCGATGGCGCGGCTGCCCGACCTTGTCGCCTTCGCGCAGCGCCACGGGCTGAAGATCGGGACGATCAGCGACCTGATCTCCTACCGCCGCCGCCACGACAACCTGATCGCGGAACGCGAGCAGCGGTCGGTCGTGTCGGCGCATGGCGGCGAATGGATGATGCGCATCTTCGCCGACGAGACGCAGGGCGCCGAGCACATCGTCCTGACCAAGGGCGACGTCACCACGCCCGAGCCGGTGCTGGTCCGCATGCACGCCCTCGACCCGCTGCACGACGCGCTGGGGATCGAACGCGAGCGGGCGGGCGACCTCGGCGCCGCGATGCGCCTGATCGCGCGAGAGGGCAGGGGCGTCGTGGTGCTGCTGCGCGACCTCTCGCCGCTGCTGCCGCGCGACGGCGACGTGTCGCCGCACGTCCTCAAGCAGTACGGCCTCGGCGCGCAGATCCTGTCGGCGCTGGGATTGTCCGACCTGATCCTGCTGACCAACTCGGCCCCGCTGAAGGTCGTCGGGCTTGACGCCTACGGCCTTTCCATCCATTCCACGCGTCCTATTCCGCACGACTGACCCGAAGGGGGCCCAAGATGGCCGCGCTCACCGAACACTCGACCCTGCCGCTGCCCGCCTTCGACAGCGCCGTGAAACTGCTGATCGTCGTCGCGCCCTATTACCGCGCAATCGCCGACGACCTGATCGCGGGCGCGCGGGCGGCGGCGGAGCGGGCCGGCGCGACCGTGGACCTGATCGAGGTGCCCGGGGCGCTGGAGATCCCGACCGCCGTCGCCATGGCCGGGCGGCTCGCCGGCTACGACGGCTTCGTTGCGCTCGGCTGCGTGATCCGGGGCGAGACGACGCATTACGAGACGGTGTGCAACGACAGCTCCCGCGGGTTGACGCTGCTGGGCCTGCAGGGCCTCTGCATCGGCAACGGCATCCTGACCGTGGAAAACATCGACCAGGCGGTCGTGCGCGCGGCCCCCGACCAGCAGGACAAGGGCGGCGGGGCGGCCGCCGCCGCGCTGCACCTGATCGCGCTGCAGCGCCGCTGGTCCGGCACCCGCCGGCCTGTCGGTTTCGCGCCAGAGGACCGCGACCCGGTGCGCCTGGCAGGCGCGCTCGACGGATCCTCGCTCGCATGAACACGCGGCCGGACAAGCGCGCCCGCAGCGGCGCGGCGCGCATCTATGCCGTTCAGGCGCTGTTCCAGATGGAGGCCGCGGACCAGTCGTCCGATCGCGTGCTCAAGGAATTCCTGAACTGGCGCATCGCCGCCGACTACGCCGAGGGCACCACCCCCGAGGCGGACGAAGACCTTCTGGCCGCGATCCTCGGGGATGCGGTCAACTGGCAGGCGCGGATCGACCAGATGACCGATCGCGCGCTGGTGGCGAAATGGCCGATCGGCCGCATCGACCCCGTCCTGCGGGCAGTCTTCCGCGCCGCGGGCGCCGAGCTGGTGGCGAAGCGCACGCCGCCGAAAGTCGTCATCTCCGAATACGTGGGCGTCGCGGACGCGTTCTTCCCCGACGGGAAAGAGGCGCGGTTCGTGAACGCGGTGCTGGACCACATGGCCCGCGAAGCCCGGCCCGAAGCGTTCTGAAGCGCCCGCGCGCCGGGTTCTTCCCGCACCTTGCGGCCCGCTCTGCCTCGTCATTGTTCAACACGCTCTCGCCGCCGCGCATCGTGCGGCGCAGGGACGTGGCCGCTCGGCGCGTACCACGACGTTTCCCTTACGAGCGGCCCCGCCGATCACATCCCTCAAGCTGAGGCGCAAGGGCATCATTCCCGCGCTGGACGTGTGACTTTTGCCACAGTCGATCGGCCAGGAACCTGCATGACAACTTCACGAAAGACGTCTGCGGCGGGCTGCGGCGACCGTCCGTGTTACATGGCTGACAGATATTGCGAACGCGTAAACGATTAAGATTCCGTGATTTCCGCAGGCCAGCACATGATTCTGCTCACGCACGAACGCGGGGCGCATTGATAGTCGATCCGGTTCCAGCAGACTGCATCACGTCCGCGTGAGGTCGGTTTTTTCCGCCGCTTTGGTTCAGATCGGCGGGCTTCTGCATTAGATGAGTGTCACACAAGATCGATGCATGACTGCGTCGGCTGTTGAAGAAGAGGTATGACATGAAAACCCTTTCGATCCTGCTGGGCGCCACCGCTCTGGCGGCCGCAGTTTCCTCCCCCGTGTTCGCGCAGACGGAATTCGCCCCCGGCGCGAACGTCACCGGCATCGGCAACCTCGACGATCGTCTCGACGACATCGAGGACGCGGTTCAGGACGACTTCGACCGTTCGGTGGACCGCAGCCGCTTCGGCCGCCCCGACACCCGCGAGGGCCTTTTCGGCTCGGTCGCGCTGACCTACACCGGCCGTGACGGCAACGACGAGAACCAGGACTTCAGCCTGGCCGGCCGCCTGTCGCACAACCAGGGCCCGTTCCAGCAGTCCGTCGGCATCCTGCTTGAATATGCGGAAGACGACGACGGCGACGCGGAAACCGAAGACACCTCGGTCATCTATGACGGCAACTACTACTTCAACGAGCAGCTGTATGCCTTCATCCTGGGCCGCGTCAGCACCGACGGTCTGGCCGAAGACTACGACGATCCCGACCTGACCCCCGAGGAAGTGCTGGAATACGAAGGCCGTTCGAAACGCGACGCCTTCATCGGCATCGGCCCGGGTTACCGGATCATCAACAACGACCAGACCGCATGGCGCGTTCAGGCCGGCGTCGGGATCCGCTACACCCAGACCGTCGACTTCGCCGAGCCCGACGGGTTGGATTCGAACACCGACACCGGCTACATCGCGTCGTCGCGCTTCTACCACAAGTTCAACGACCAGTTCTTCCTCACCAACGACACCGACTACCTGACGTCGGATGCGAACGATTTGGCGACGAACGAGCTGGGCCTGAACTTCCGCATGTCGGACAACTTCGCGACCCGCGTCTCGTACCGGACCGAGTACCAGTCGGACCGCGAGATCCGCACCGACAACACGCTGGGCGTTTCGCTGGTCGTGGGCTTCTGATCCATCCGATCAGGAACTCTCTCTCTCGAGGGGCGGTCGCAAGGCCGCCCCTTTTTCGTGGCGGGGCTCCCGCATGGCAAAAAGGTCGCCCCTTGGGGGGGCGGCCTGTTCGAGTGGCGGGAACCGCAGCAACCGTGTCGGCGCATGGTTCCCCGAAAGCCTGGATGTCCAGGTGGGTGCCGGGTGACAGAACCAGGGTCCTGCCAGAGCCAGCCCCCTCGGAAGAGTTATGGCCAGTGGAAAAAATGGCCGCGCACGAGAAGAGCAGAAACCCGCCGGATCCAACATCTAGGAACCGCGCGGCTTCGTTGCAAGGGCGAATGCTTGCGCCGTGTTTCCCTTTCGTTCATGTTCGAGCCATGAACGATCCCGCCGCCAGTCTTCACCCTGTTCCGCAATCGGACGCGCCCGGCCGTCTGCCCGGCCAGCGGCTGGCCCGCGGCGTCGCGCGGCTGCTGATGGCGATGGATCACGCGCCGCTGCTGGAGTTCGTGCCCGCCCCGGGCCTGCGCGTGGACGTGATCTCGATCACTCCGCAGGGCGAGATCTGGATCGTCGAGTGCAAGAGCTGCCGGGCCGATTTCGTAGGCGACCGGAAGTGGCAGGGCTACCTTGAATTCTGCGACCGCTTCTTCTGGGCCACCGACTGCGACTTTCCCGCCGAGCTGCTGCCCGACGAAAGCGGGCTGCTGGTGGCCGACCCCTACGGTGCCGAGCTGACGCGGATGGCGCCGCTGACCAGGCTTGCGGCCGCGCGCCGGTCGCGGCTGCTGCGCGACGTGGCGCGGGTCGCGGCCTGCCGGCTGATCCGCAAAAACGACCCGGGCGCCGCGCCCGAGATGCTGTAGCTCAGCGCTTCGGCTTGCCCTTCGGCTTGCCGCCCTTGCCGCCGCTGGCGATTTCCCGTGCGGCTTCGGCGGCCGCCATCAGCTCTTCCGCGATCTCCTCGGCTTCCTCGGGATCGAAGTCGAGCGGCAGGTCCACGCCGGTGCCCTCGACATAGATCCGCACCATCCCCTGATCGGTCGGGCCGATCTGCAGGTTGGCGGCGATGTCGCTTTCGCTGTTGATGCCCATGGGCGGTCCTTTCCTCGCGTCCGCCCCGGTCTAGATTGCGCCTGCCCTTGCGGCAAGAGAGGCTTGCATCGCGCCGCATGCCCGGGTAGATGATCCGCCTGTGCCGCCTTAGCTCAGTTGGTTAGAGCGCTAGATTGTGGATCTAGAGGTCCCCCGTTCGAGCCGGGGAGGCGGTACCACCGTCCAGATGAGTTGACCTGGAAGCGCCGCGGGCGCGATCGCGTGCGGGGATCGCAGCCTCGGCCGTGTCCCAAGTGGCCATGGTAGCGCCTTGCAGTTCTGTTCCTGCCGTTCGCTCTGCGTGCCGCGAGGTCCGGCGGAATGATGCGCTCAGACAGCGCCCCATCGCCCGCCATCTCCGAGGTTACGCTGGCCGTGCCGTCTCAGCCCCCGGTGCGACCGGGGCCGATTGTGGATCTCGGCCCTGCTTCCCGCCTGCCCGCGGGCGGGGTCAACGCCAGGACGGCTGTTCGCGACGACGGAACGGCGCCGCCAGCAGCCCTGCCAGGATCCATCCGACCAGAAAGCCCAGGGCCGCGGCCATGAAGCCCGAGCCGGTCACGGGCACCGCCGGGCGAAAGTCGCCCCATGTCGCGCGCAGCGTTTCCACGTCGCGCAGGCGGTGCGGCAGCGCCATCCGTTCCAGCGGAGAGGCGGCGCGCAGAAGCGCAAGGTCCGCCGAGGCTCGGTCCAGCCGGCTGAACACCTGCCGCATGTCGCCCGCGTGGGCGTCGCGGAAGGCGCTGCCCGACAGTTCGGCCAGCGCCTCGTCGCGGGTCAGCTTCGCGCGGCGTGCGCTGCGGTCGAAGTCGGCCGCGACCTGCGCCAGCGCATCGACCTGGCCCCCCAGACGCTGCACGTACTGGTCCGAAAAGGCCGGGAACTGCGACAACGCCACGGCGAAGACGAGCCCCACGATTAGACGCAGCGTCGCCACCGACCTCAGCCCCGGTAGCTGCGGGCGAAGACCGGCGCGTAGATTTCGGCCACGCGGGCGACCGCGTCCTGCGGCGACAGCTCGACCGTGTCGCCGGTGCGGCGGGAGGTCAGTTCGACCTTGTTCGAGGCCAGCCCGCGCGGCCCGACCGTGATCCGCCACGGCAGGCCGATCAGGTCCATCGTGGCGAACTTGGCGCCCGCGCGCTCGTCGCGGTCGTCGTAGAGAACGTCCAGCCCCTGCGCGCGCAGCTCGCCCTCGATCGCCTCGCAGGCGCTGTCGGCCGATGCGTCCCCCTGCTTGAGGTTGACGAGGCCGACGTGGAACGGCGCGACCCCCTCGGGCCAGATGATCCCGCGCTCGTCATGGCTGGCTTCGATGATCGCGCCCAGAAGGCGGCTCACGCCGATCCCGTGCGAGCCCATGTGGACGGGGGTCCGCTGGCCATCGGGGCCGACCACGGTCGCGCCCATCGGTTCGGAATACTTCGTGCCGAAGTAGAAGATCTGCCCGACCTCGATCCCTCGCGCCGACTTGCGGCGTCCCTCGGGCACGTCGGCGAACACCGCCTCGTCGTGGGTCTCGTCCGTTCGGGCGTAGCGCGAGGTGAACTCCTCCAGCACCGCGCGGCAGGCGGCGGGGTCGTCGTAGTCGATCTCGCGGTCGCCGAAGGTCAGGTCCGTGATCTCGCTGTCGTAGAACACCTCGGACTCGCCCGTCTCGGCCAGGACCAGGAACTCGTGCGTGTTCTCGCCGCCGATCGGGCCGCTGTCGGCGCGCATCGGGATCGCCTGCAGGCCCATGCGTTCGTAGGTCCGCAGGTAGCTGACCAGGTGCCGGTTGTAGGCGTGCAGCGCGTCCGCTTCGGTCAGGTCGAAGTTGTAGCCGTCCTTCATCAGGAACTCGCGTCCCCGCATGACGCCGAAGCGCGGCCGCATCTCGTCGCGGAACTTCCACTGGATCTGGTACAGCGTCAGCGGCAGGTCCTTGTAGCTGTTCACGTTCGACCGGAAGATGTCGGTGATCATCTCCTCGTTCGTGGGACCGTAGAGAAGGTCGCGCTTCTGGCGGTCGGTGATCCGCAGCATCTCGTCGCCGTAGTCGTCGTAGCGCCCGCTCTCGCGCCAGAGATCGGCCGATTGCAGCGTCGGCATCAGCAGCGGGATATGGCCCGCGCGCTGCTGTTCCTCGTGCACGATCTGCTCGATCCGGCGCAGCACCTTGTAGCCGAGCGGCAGCCAGGAGTAGATGCCCGCCGCCTGCTGCTTGATCATGCCCGCGCGCAGCATCAGCCGGTGGCTGACGATCTGCGCCTCGGACGGGGTTTCTTTCAGGACGGGCAGGAAATAGCGCGACAGACGCATGCGGTGACCTCAGGATGTGCCGCACGGGGCTTAGCGGATCGCACCTTTCGGGGCAACGGCCGCCGCCGGGCGTCGGCCTGCTTGCGCCGATGGGGTCGAGCGGTGATAGAGGGCTTTCATCGGACGGGTTCCGGGCCGCCAGAGGGGCGGCGCGCGCCCGGCAGGCAGCTGGAGCATTGCCATGAGGTTGAGCGCGGGCAAGCAGGCCCTGATCTGGGGCACCATGGCGCTGCTGGTCGTGCTGGTTCTCTGGGGCCTGGGGAACGTGCTGATGCCGTTCCTGCTGGGAATGGGCATCGCCTATCTGCTCGACCCCGTCGTGGACCGGCTGGAACGCGCGGGGGTGAGCCGGGTCTGGGCGGTCACGCTGATCACCGCCATCGTGATCCTCGCCCTGATCGCCCTTGTCGTGCTGCTGGTGCCGCTGCTTTACCGCCAGGGGTTGCAGCTGATCCAGACCGCGCCCGCCATGATCGACCGCCTGCAGGAGGCCGGGCAGGCCCGTTTCCCGCAGCTTCTGCCCGAAGGCGGACTGGTCGACACCACGGTCGAGCAGATGCAGGCGACCATCCTTGCGAGCATCGCCGGGATCATGGGAACGGTCATGGGATCGCTCAACGGGGTGATCGGGTTCTTCATGGTCATCGTGATCGCCCCGGTGGTCGCGTTCTACATGCTGCTGGACTGGGACCGGATGGTGCGGCGTGCCGACCTGCTGCTGCCGCGCCCCCACGCCGACACGCTGCGGGGTCTGTTCAAGCAGATGGACGACAGCGTGTCGGGCTTCGTCCGGGGGCAGGCGGTGGTGATCCTGATCCTCGCCACCTTCTATTCGGTCGGGCTGGCGCTGGTCGGGCTGCCGTTCGGGATCGTGATCGGGGTGTCGGCCGCGGCGCTGTCGTTCATCCCCTACGTCGGAACGCTGGTCGGCGGCACGCTGTCGATCGGCGTAGCGCTGTTCACCTTCTGGGGCGAGCCCGCGCCGATCATCGCTGTCGCCGTGATCTTCATCGTGGGCCAGATCGCTGAAGGCAACTTCCTGCAACCCAAGATCGTGGGCGGGCAGGTGGGTCTGCACCCCGTCTGGCTGATGCTGTCGCTCGCGGTGTTCGGGTCCGTGTTCGGGTTCGTCGGCCTGATGGTGGCGGTGCCGCTGGGCGCGGTGATCGGCGTCCTCGTCCGGTTCATGTTCGACCGCTACAAGGTCAGCGCGATCTATACCGGGCGCGAGCCGCCGCCCCGCATCGCCACGCCCGCGCTGATCGAGCTGGTGCCGCGCGGCACCGTCGCCCGCCGCGTGGCCTGGGCGCAGCAGACCCACGACGACGCCGTCCGCGAGGCCCGCGTGGGGTCCGCCCGCGACGAGGCGCGGATCGCGGCCGAGGAGGCAGCGCAGATGGACCACGCGCCCGTCGCGACGGCCGAGGTCGAGATCCGCGATCCCGACGCGCCGGCATCCGAAGGCTCGGGCGAACTGACGCCTCGGGTGCGGACCTGGGGCGGCAGCAGCCCCGACGGCGAGGCGCCGCGCGCCTTCGTCGAGGAGCGCAAGCCCCGAACCGGCGCCGAGATGCGCGACCTGGACGCGGCCGACACGCGCGGCAGGGACTGACCGGGCCATGCCGCGCCAGCTCACGCTGGATCTTCGGACGCCGCCGGCGATGGGGCGGGCGGACTTTCTGCCCGCGCCATCGAACGCCACGGCGCTGGCGATGATCGACATGCCGGAGCGCTGGCCGCAGGGCCGGCTGATCCTCGCGGGGCCGGAAGGGTCGGGCAAGTCGCACATGGCGGCGTTCTGGGCGGCCGAGAACGGGGCGCGCCGCGTATCCGTCTCGGCCCTGTCGGCAGATGCAGCGGACGCGCTGATGCCGCAGGGCGGCGCGCTGGTGGTCGAGAACGCACATCGTGCCGGCGGAGCGGCTGGGGCGGAGCTGGCGCTGTTCCACCTGTGGAACCTCAGCGGCGCGCGCGACGGGCTGCTGCTTCTGACGGCGCGGGTGCCGCCGCGCGACTGGGGGCTGAGGCTGCCGGACCTGAAGTCGCGGATGGAGGGCACGGCGCTGGTCGCGCTGGATGCGCCGGACGAGGGGCTGCTTGCGGCCGTGCTGGTCAAGCTGTTCGCGGACCGCCAGCTGCACCCGGCCATCGGCGTGATCGAGGCGCTGGTCCGCCGGATGGACCGCGACCTGGGGCAGGCGCGGCGGCTGGTCGCCGCGATCGACGCGGCCGCCATGGCCGAGAACCGGGCCGTGACGCGGCCGCTCGCCCTCGACGCGCTTTCGGCGCTGGACGAAGCGCCGGGCTGACCCGGCCGCTTCCCTGCCGCTCTCGGCCGCCTTCCGTCAGGCCCGGTGCGCACCCTCGGTGAGCGTGCGGACGAACTCCAGCACCTCGCCGACCTGCTGTCCTTCGCCGATCCGCTTGACGATGGCGCTGCCGACGACGGCGCCGTCGGCCACGGCGGCGACCGCCTCGGCCGCCTCGGGCGTGGAAATGCCGAAGCCCACGACCACCGGTAGCCCGGCCGCGGCGCGGACGCGCGCGACCTCGGGCGCGACGGCGGCGGGATCGGCCGCCTGCCCGCCGGTGATCCCCGTGACCGACACGTAGTAGACGAAGCCCGACGTGTTCGCGACGACCGCCGGCAGGCGCCGGTCGTCGGTCGTCGGTGTCGCCAGGCGGATGAAGTTCAGCCCCGCCGCGCGGGCGGGAAGGCACAGCTCGGCGTCCTCCTCGGGCGGCAGGTCCACCACGATCAGGCCGTCGATCCCGGCGGCGACGGCTTCGTCGAGAAACGCCGGCACCCCGCCCGGGTGGGCGTAGATCGGATTGTAGTAGCCCATCAGCACGATCGGGGTGGTGTCGTCCTCGCGCCGGAACGCGGCCGCCAGGTCCAGCGTGCCGGCGAGGCTGCCGCCCGCCGCCAGCGCGCGCACGCCCGCAGCCTGGATGGTGGGCCCGTCCGCCATCGGATCGGTGAACGGCATCCCAAGTTCGATGATGTCGACACCCGCGCCCGGCAGGCCCTTCATGATCGCAAGCGAGGTGTCGCGATCGGGGTCATGCGCCATGATGTAGGCGACGAACGCCTTGCGGTCGGCCTGGACGAGAGCTGCGAACGTGCGGTCGATACGGGTCATGGGGATCGCCTTCGTGTCGGTCCGCCACCTCATAGGAGGGAACGCCCGCCGGGAAAAGGGGCGGGCAGGGCCCACCGCGGCGGGCACGGAACTGGACGGCCCGCGCCGCCTGACCTAGAACGCCGCGAAACATCGCATGAAGGATCGCGGGCATGGGCTTTCGCATGGGGATCGTCGGGCTGCCGAACGTGGGCAAGTCCACGCTGTTCAACGCGCTGACGCGCACCGCCGCCGCCCAGGCCGCGAACTTTCCCTTCTGCACGATCGAGCCGAACGTGGGCGAGGTCGCGGTCCCCGACGCGCGGCTGGACACGCTCGCGGGCATCGCCGGGTCCAAGCAGATCATCCCCACCCGCATTACGTTCGTCGACATCGCCGGGCTCGTGAAGGGCGCGAGCAGGGGCGAGGGCCTGGGCAACCAGTTCCTCGCCAACATCCGCGAGGTCGACGCCATCGCCCACGTCCTGCGCTGCTTCGAGGACGGCGACATCACCCATGTCGAGGGCCGCGTGGACCCGGTGGCGGACGCCGAGACGATCGAGACCGAACTGATGATCGCCGATCTCGAATCGATCGAGCGGCGGCTCGCGAACCTCTCCCGCAAGCTGAAGGGCGGCGACAAGGAGGCGGTCGCGCAGGACCGGCTGCTCCGGCAGGCGCAGGCCGTGCTGGAGGCGGGGCAGCCGGCGCGGTCCGTCACGGTGGCCGAGGACGACCGCAAGGCGTGGGACATGCTGCAGCTCCTGACGGCGAAGCCCGTTCTCTACGTCTGCAACGTGGCCGAGGACGAGGCGGCGACCGGCAACGCCCAGTCAGGGCGCGTGGCCGAGCTCGCCCGCGCGCAGGGCGCGGGCCACGTCGTGATCTCCGCCCGCATCGAGGAGGAGATCAGCCAGCTTCCCCCCGACGAGGCGCAGATGTTCCTGTCGGAGATGGGACTGGACGAAGCCGGCCTCGACCGCCTGATCCGCGCCGCCTATGCCCTGCTGGGGCTGCAGACCTACTTCACCGTCGGCCCCAAGGAAGCCCGCGCGTGGACCATCACCCGCGGCACGCTGGCACCCCAGGCCGCGGGCGTCATCCACGGCGACTTCGAGAAGGGCTTCATCCGCGCCGAAACCGTGGCCTACGACGACTACGTCGCCGGCAAGGGCGAGGCGGGCGCCCGCGAGGCCGGCAAGTTCCGCGTCGAAGGCAAGACCTACGAGGTGAAGGACGGCGACGTGCTGCACTTCCTGTTCAACGCGTGAGGGGCTTGGCCCTGAGGCGCGCCGGCGTGGGTGCGGGTCCGGGCGGGGGTTTGCGCTGAGACAAGGGGTGCAACCCCCCGGAACGCGGCGGCCGCATCAAGGCGATCGACGCGAGAAGCTCTCCATCCCGTCCTGTCGCCTTCACCCCGTAGCCCGAGCCGGCGGATCCGCGAGCGCACATCCAGCCGCAGCCGGATCGGGAGAAAACTGTCGCAACGATAGATGGCGGAGGCGGTGGGTCTGAAAGACAACCTTCTCTGGCACGGAAACGAGTGGGAGCCGTAGTTTTCAGCCTTTGCGTCGCGGGATCTTTCTGCGATCGGCGTGACGTTGAACGGAGCCGCTGTCGACCATCACGACCTGATCCTGTGATGCTGGCTGCTCTGCCCTCTGAAAAACTGGAGTTTTCAGCTAACTTCGCTGGTTGCGAGATGAGCTGACGTGAATGGAGACGTCGAAGTTCACGCAGTGTCCCGGGTGGTGGTGTATGAGGCCGCGCGCGCAGTCTTCGACGGAGCGCGAGCCGCGCGGCCGCGGGTGACGCTGGCGGGCATGCCCGATCTTCGGCGAAGGTTTGGGTTGCGAGACCTGAACCCGACAACGGAGAGGACGATGACCGAAGAGAGAATGGCGCGGATCGAGCTGGTTGAGAAGCAGGCCGACGGCGATCTTCTGCGCGATATGCTGGCCTTTGCGGCCGAACGGATCATGAAACTCGAGCGTTGAGGAATCGATCCAGTGGATCGATGGTAGCGAAGGATGAGATCCCCAAGCTCCGGAAGGGCAGCTATTTCCCGAGCTTTCGGAGCCGCGCCGCACGGCCGAGGAGGCCCTCGTAGCGGTGATCCAAGAGGCCTATGTCCACGGTGTCTCGACTCGCTCGGTCGACGATCTGGTCAAGGCCATGGGCGCGGGCGGCATGTCCAAGAGCCAGGTCAGCCGACTTCTGCGCCGGGATCGACGAGCGAGTGAACACCTTCCTCTCCCGGCCTCTGGAGGGGTCCGCGTATACGTCGACGGCCATCTCTCTGGCTGGACGCCACAGACCTTAAGCTCCGGAAAGGGGGGCGCATCATCAGTAAGGCGGTGACAATTGCGGTGGCGGTCAACGAGGACGGCAAGCGCGAGGTTCTGGGTGTAGCCACCGCGCCATCCGAAGCCGAGACCTTCTGGACCGAGATCCTGCGGTCCCTGGCCGACCGGGGCCTGCGCAGGGTGAAGCTGGTGATCGCCGACAACCACAAGGGGCTGCGGGCTGCGGCACGTCGGGTCCTCAACGCCACCCGCCAGAGGTGCCGCATTCACTCTATGCGCAACGCCCTGGCTCACGCTCCGGCCAAGCAGCGCACCGCCGTGGCGGCGATGCTGAAGACGATCTTCGCACAGGAGACCCGGGCCGAGGCTGAAGCCCAGTGGGAGATCTTGGCCGACGCGCTCCGCGAAAAGCAGCCCAAGCTCGGGGCCCTGATGAATCCCTCCCGTGACGACGTGCTAGGCCTACATGTCCTGCCCACGCGAGCACTGGACCCAGATCGCCAGCACCAACCCGCTGGAGCGGGTAAACCGCAAGGTGAAGCGGCGCGCCGACGTCATCGCATCTTCCCCAACGACGAGGCCATCATCCACCTCGTCGGCGCGCTGATGCTCGAGACCAACGGCGAATGAGCGACTCCCCTTCTGTTGGACAGTTTTCGGGCTGATTTAAGTACTCTCTGCCCCTGCTGGCCGGTTCTGATCTGGTTGAAGTAGACCACAGCGGGCGGCTGTCAGCCATGGGCCGCATGAGTCACGGCCCGATTTTCGGGGGGTAGTTCAGTTTTCCGCAACAGCTGCTGCAATTATTCTATTTGACACCCGGGTGCCACCCTGACTTCGTTTATTCCATTGCGCTCGCTCGCACGCTTGGGCTGCGCGAACGGTTCTGATGAGGGGATTAGGGACATGACCATCGCGAAAGCCACGTTCTGGGGTTTGCTGACCTGCGTCAGCTTGTCAGCAGCATGGCCAGCACTAGCTGCCGGCACGCTCCGCTTCGGCGTGGCGGCCGCCGACCTCGGCACGCTCGATCCGGCGCGCGCCACCTCAACCCCCGACAAGCCGCTGACCGGCTGGATCTACAACGGCCTTGTCCGCTTTAAGCCGGGCTCCGACGACATCTCCGCCCTCGAGCCGGACCTAGCCGAAAGCTGGGGCGAGAGCGAGGACGGGAAGGTCTGGACATTCAAGCTGCGTCCAGGGGTCAAGTTCCACCACGGGTACGGCGAGCTGACGGCAGAGGACGTCGTCTTCTCGCTCAAGCGCGCCAGCAACCCCGACACCTCGGCTTTCGCGACCGATTACAAGGCCGTCGAGAACATCGAAGCCGTCGATGCGCTGACTGTGCGCATCACCCTCAGACAGCGGGTTCCTTCGCTGCTGGGGCTGGTCTCGAATTATCACGGCGGGAACATAATCTCGAAGAAGGCGGCTGAAGAGGAGGGCGCTGGCTTTGCCACGAAACCGGTCGGCACCGGCCCCTTCATGGTAGACAGTTACACCTCGCAGGAAAGCGTGCGGCTGGTGCGGAACCCGGACTATTTCCGCGGCGTCCCGAAGCTTGACGGTATCGAGGTTCGGTACATTCCCTCTGATTCAGCCCGCGACCTGGCGCTGAGGGCGGGCGAACTGGATGTGTCCTATGGCCGCCAGGACCAGCAGTGGATCGACGCGACCAAGGGGATGAGCGGTTTCGTCGTCGACATCATGCGCCCTGCCGAGTTGCAGCAGTTCCATCTGAACATGACCTCTGCACCGCTCGACAAGATCGAGGTGCGCCGGGCCGTGGCGACGGCCCTGAACCGCGACGAATTCGTCAAGTTCATTGGGACCAACCTCGCCCAGCCAGCAGGATCGGTCATTCCGACCGGCAACCTCGGCTGGGACAACTCGACCCCGATCTTCGGTCAGGGTGATGCCGAAGCCGCCAAGAAGATGCTGGCGGATGCCGGCTTTCCGGACGGCATCAAGCTGAAGATGATTCAGACCTCGCTTCCCAACATGCTGAGCGTCGCGCAGGTCGCACAGGCCCAGCTGGCCAAGGCCGGCATCGACCTTCAACTCGACGTCGTCGATCACCAGACCTTTCACGCCCAGATCCGCAAGGACCTCAGCCAGGTGGTCTACTACTCGGCAGCGCGCTTCCCGGTGGCGGACGTGTTCCTCAGCCAGTTCTTCCTCTCCGATTCGATCGTCGGCAAGCCGACCGCAGCGACCAACTTCTCGCACTGTGATGTGGCCGACGACGAGATTCTGGGTGCCCGTGCAGAACCGGACCCCGAAAAGCAGAGGGCCCTTTGGGCGGCCGCGCAGAAGAAGATCATCGAGAACGTCTGCGCAGTCCCGCTCTATGAACAGCTGATCGCCTATGCCCGCCGCGAAAACGTGGACTGGGGTTATGACCTGAAGGCCGATCTGCACCTCGGCCCGGTCATCACCGAGCTGACGGACCTCAAATAAGCCGGGGTCGTCGCGGTGTTGCGCTTTATCGGTCGCCGGCTCGTGACACTTGTCCCGACGCTGCTGGCAGTGCTGACGCTCGTGTTCGTTCTGGTTCGGGTGGTGCCTGGGAACCCGGCGCTCATCCTCCTTGGAGACCAGGCGACCCCCGAAGCCATCGCCCGGTTTTATCGGGAAACCGGACTCGATCAGCCCATCTGGCACCAGTATCTTTCGTTCCTGGGCCAAATCGCGCGGGGGGATCTGGGCCGGTCGATGATCAACGACCGCCCCGTCACCTCCGCCATCGCCGAGGTTCTGCCCTACACGCTCGAGCTTTCGATAGCGGGGGTGGTGGTGGGGGTTCTGCTGGGGGTGCCCCTCGGAGTCGTCGCAGCCCGTTCGAACGGCGGATGGGTGGACTGGCTGGTCCGCATCGTAACGCTGGGGGGGTTGTCCTTTCCGGCCTTTGTCTCGGCGATCATGATGTTGCTGGTGTTCGGGCTGTGGCTGGGATGGTTCCCGATCATCTCGGGCGGCAAGCCGTGGAGCGATCCCGGTGGCCGGCTGATGTCCTTGGCATTGCCGGCCATCAACCTCGGCCTGGTGATGATGGCCTATGTGGCGCGGGTGACGCGAGGGGGCATGCTGAACACCCTGCCGTCCGACTTCATCCGCACGGCCCGGGCCAAGGGCGTTCCGATGCGCCGCATCGTGTGGAAGCACGCCCTGCGCAATGTGCTGCTGGCGGTGGTCACCTTTACCGGCCTTTATTTCAGCGTGCTGATCGGCAACTCGGTCCTGACCGAGATCGTCTTCAACCGCCCGGGCTTGGGCAAGCTGGTCGTCGGGGCGCTGGATCGGCGCGACTATACGCTGCTGCAGGGCCTTGTGGTGACCTACGCAGTGCTGGTGGTGGTCGTGAACACGCTGACCGACCTTCTTTACGGCCTTGTGGATCCGAGGGTGAAAACGGGATGAGCGCGGCAGCACCAGTTCCGGCCGGCGCGGCAGGCCGCACCTATCGCCCAGGGCGCACGGCAATTCTCATCGGCGCCACGATCATGGCGGCCGTGCTGGCGGCGGCCGTGCTGGCGCCGGTGCTGGCACCGCACGATCCCTATGCGCAGTCGATCGCGACGCGGTTCCGGCCGCCTTCGGCCGAGCACTGGCTGGGCACCGACGGTTTCGGTCGCGACACCTTCTCGCGCATCCTCTACGGACTGCGGGTGACGCTGTTGACGGCCTTTGCATCGACGTCACTGGCGCTGGTCGCCGGCACAGCCCTTGGGATCATGTCCGGCTATTATGGGGGCACGCTGGATCGCTGGATCTCGGCCGCGAACGACCTGCTGATGAGCTTTCCGCAGATGGTCGCCGGCATCATCATGGTTGCCCTTCTGGGACCGGGTGTGACAAATCTGATCCTGGCCATCGCCATCACCGCCTTTCCTGCCTTTTACCGGATGGCGCGGTCAGCCGCGCTCGCTCTGCGCGGACGTGATTACATCGACGCCTGCCGGGTGCTGGGATATTCGGACGGGCGCATCATGCTGCGCCACATCCTGCCCGAGACGATGGACGACATGATCGTCGTCGGCACGCTGTGGCTGGCGACAGCGGTGCGCACCGAAAGTTCGCTGGCCTTCATAGGCCTGGGGGCACCACCGCCTGCGGCGACGCTGGGGGGGCTGGTCCGCGAAGGCTTCGACAACCTGCTCGAATATCCCGGCCTAGCGATCTGGCCCTCGCTGATGATCCTCTTGATCATGATCGGGCTCAACCTAATCGGGGACGGGCTGCGCGATTCCAACGACCCGAGGGCCTCGGCATGAGCGTGCTGCACATAGACGACCTTCGCACGTCGCTGACGCTGAACGGGCGTCAGCATCACGCCGTGCGCGAGGTGAACTTTCGCATCGAGGAAGGTGAGACGGTCGCCGTCGTCGGCGAAAGCGGCTGCGGCAAGAGCATGCTGGCCATGTCGATCATGGGCTTGCTGCCCTCGATCGCCGTCGTGACCGACGGGCATGTGGTTCTCGAGGGCAAACCCATCGAGCGTGAGAGCGAGCGGCAGATGGAGGCGATCCGGGGTGCGCGCATCGGGATGATCTTTCAGGAACCGATGACTGCACTGAATCCGGTCCTGACGGTCGGCGAGCAGATTGCCGAGCCGCTGCGCGACCACCTTGGTCTCTCGCGCAGCGAAGCCCGCAGGCGCGCCATCGCGCTGATGGAAAGGGTGCGCATTCCGTCGGCTGCTAGCCGATATGATTCCTATCCGCATGAATTCTCGGGCGGGATGCGCCAGCGCGTGGTTATTGCCCTGGCTATCGCCTGCGGTCCGCGCCTGCTGATCGCGGACGAGCCGACGACGGCGCTGGACGTGACGGTGCAGCGGCAGATCCTCGACCTGCTTGACATGCTTCAGGACGACGGCCGGATGGCGATGATGCTGATCACGCACAACCTGGGCATCGTCGCGGCGCACGCGGATCGGGTCGTGGTCATGTACGGCGGCGACATGGTCGAGTCGGCCCCCGTCCGCGCGCTGTTCCGCAATCCGGCGCACCCTTATTCACGGGCGCTGCTTGCCAGCCTGCCCCGCGTGGACCGCGACCTGTCCGAGCTTGCCTCGATCCCCGGCCGCGTGCCGCCTTTGACCCGGCTGCCCGACGGCTGCCGCTTCATCGACCGCTGTCCGCACGCAATGAAGATTTGTCAGGCGCTGCCTCCCCGTGTCCCCGTCGCGGACGATGCCGAACACGAGGTGCGCTGCTGGCTGCACGTGGAAGGGAGCGGGCGCGATGCTTCTGCAGGTTGAGGGGCTTCGCGTCACCTATCCGGTCTCGCGGGGCTGGCCCGTTCCCCGCACGTCGTACCTGCGCGCGGTGGACGACGTCAGCCTCAATGTCGGCGCAGGCGAGGCGCTGGGGATCGTGGGGGAAAGCGGCTGCGGCAAGTCCACCGTCGCGCGCGCGATCCTGCGCCTTGCCCGCGCGGACGAAGGTCGGGTCGTTTTCGATGGCGTGGATGTGACGCGTCTGCCGCTGCGCGCCCTCCGCAAGCTGCGGCCTCGGATGCAGATGATCTTTCAGGACCCTGCGGCCTCGCTATCGCCGCGCATGCGCATTGGCGACGCGCTGGCCGAGGCGATCGCGGTTCATGGGATCACCCACGGAGGCGATGCAAGGCGCCTGATCAAGGAAACGCTGTCGGATGTGGGCCTGCCGCCCGAGGCGGCCGCGCGCTATCCGCACGAATTCTCGGGGGGGCAGAAGCAGCGCATCGGCATCGCGCGGGCACTGGTGCTATCCCCGAGCCTGATCATCGCCGACGAGCCGGTGTCCGCTCTGGACGTGTCGGTGCAGGCGCAGATCCTGAACCTGTTGGCGCGCCTTCAGAAAGAACGTGGGATCGCCTTCGTTTTCATTTCGCATGATCTGGGCGTGGTGCGGCACTTCTGCGACCGCACGGCCGTGATGTATCTGGGCCAGGTGATCGAACAGGGCGACACGCGCCCGCTGTTCGATCGTCCCGCGCACCCCTATACCCGCCTGCTGCGGACCGTCTCGCCGGTGCCGGACCCCGATATCCCCGTTCCTCCCCTTGCGGTCGAAGGAGAGCCGCCGTCGCCGCTCGACCCGCCGCCGGGCTGCCGGTTCCACCCGCGCTGCCCCTATGCAGCCGAACGATGCCGGGCCGAGATTCCCGCCCTGCGGCCAACAATGGGACATCTTGTCGCCTGCCATTTCGCCGAGGCAATCGCCGCACAGGAGGACGCGTGATGGGGGAACCCGTAGTTCATGCCAGCCACTGGGGGGCCTTCTATGCCCGCCGTGGCCCCGATGGCGTCGAAATCATCCCGCACGAGGGCGATAACGCGCCGTCGCCCATCCTGCGCAACAATCGCACCATCCTCGACCACCCGGCGCGGGTGCTGCGCCCCGCGGTGCGCGAAAGCTGGCTGCGGCACGGCCCCGGTCCGCGCCAGCGCCCGATCGGCGAGCCGTTCGTAGAGGTCTCGTGGGAAAAGGTTTCCGAACTGCTCGCGGCCGAGATCGCGCGCGTCTCGGCTCTGAGCGGACCCGCGGGTGTCTACGGTGGCTCTTACGGGTGGGCGAGCGCGGGACGCTTTCATCATGCCCAGAGCCAGATCCACAGATTCCTCAATGTCGCGTTCGGCGGTTACGTCTCAGGCGTTAGCAGCTACAGCGCGGGTGCCGCGGCACCCCTGCTGCCGCGACTGATCGGGCCGTTCAGCGAAATCTCGCGCAACACGGTGTCCTGGCAGCAGGTCGTGCGCGAAGCCGACCTGATCGTGACCTTCGGCGGCATGCCTCCGCGCAATTCAGCGATCGGCAACGGCGGCGTCAGCGATCACGTCGAACATGACGCCATGCGCCGGATCGCCGCGCGCGGGGGCGCCTTCCACCTATTCTCGCCCATTGCCGACGACATGCCGGACGACATCGGCGCCGTGTGGCATCCCGTCCGGCCGGGCACGGACACGGCGGTCATGCTGGCAATGGCTTGGGTTCTGCAGAACGAGGGCCTGGAGGACCGGGCATTCCTGTCCCGCTACTGCGTCGGTTACGACCGGTTCCGCGACTATCTGCGGTCAGACGCCGATGGCGGCCCCAAGACCCCCGCCTGGGCCGAGGCCCTGACCGGCATCCCGGCCGGCACCATCACCGATCTTGCGCGCAAGTTGGTAAGCTGTAATTCCCTGATCGTTGTCGCCCACGCACTGCAGCGCGCCGAGTACGGTGAACAGCCGGTCTGGGCGGCGCTGGCGCTTGCCGCAATGGTTGGGCAGATCGGGCTGGCGGGCCGCGGCTTTACCTATGCCTTCGGTTCGCTGGCCCATACCGGGCGCCAGAAGGTCGCAATTCCGATCCCTGTATTGCCCCAGGGTCGCAATGGCTGCCGCGACTTTATCCCGGTGGCGGCCGTCTCGGACATGCTGCTGCACCCGGGCGAGCCGTTCACCTTCATGGGCGAGACTCGCAGTCTGCCGCACATCAGGCTGATGTGGTGGGCGGGGGGCAACCCGTTCCACCATCATCAGGACCTTGCGCGCCTGTCACGGGCGATCGGCCGCCTGGATACTTTTGTGGTCAATGAACAGGTCTGGACCGCCACAGCCAAGTCCGCCGACATCGTCCTGCCGATCTCGTTCACGCTCGAGCGGTCGGACTTTGGCGGCACACGGAACGACCCGCGCCTGTTCGCCATGCAGCCTCTCGCACCGCCCAAGGCCGAGGCGCGGTCGGACCACGAGGCGCTGGCCTCGGTTGCGGCGGCGATAGGAGGCGATGCGCACGCCGCCTTTACCGAGGGGCGCTCGGTCGACGAATGGCTGCGGCATCTCTACGAGCCGACGCGCATTGCCCTCGCTGAACGGGGCCTCGACGCACCGGATTTCGACGCGTTCTGGCAGCGGGGCTGGATCGACCTGCCCTGCGAGCCGGACATCGGGGGCTTCACCGCCGCTTTCCGCGCCGATCCCGAAGGACACCCGCTGGCCACGCCGAGCGGCCGCATCGAAATTTTCAGCGAGGAGATCGCGGGTTATGGTTACAATGAAGTTCCGGGGATGCCGGTCTGGCGTCCGCATCGGCGCCAGCCCGACGATGCCCGGCCATTCCACCTGATTGCCAACGCACCGGGGACCAAGCTGCACAGCCAGCTGGACTTCGGCGAAACGTCTGCCGCCAGCAAGGTGGCCGGCCGCGAAAGGCTGCGCATGAACCCTGGCGACGCCGCCGCGGTGGGCCTTGCCGATGGCGACATCGCACGGGTGGAAAACGACCGCGGCGCCTGCCTTGCAGGGGTCGCACTGTCGGACCGCATCCGGCCCGGCGTCGTCCATCTGGCAACGGGCTCTTGGTTTGACCCCCAGCCGGACCCGAGCGGACGTGCGCCGGTCTTCTGCGCGCATGGTCAGGCTAACGTGCTGACCTACGATATCGGCACTTCGCGCCTGACGCGCGGCTGCACCGGGCAGATCAGCCGCGTGGCGATCAGCCGCTGGACCGGACCCGTGCCTCCCGTGCGTGCCTTCGAGCCGCCGCCCCTTTTCCCCCTTGTCCCGGAGAGCAACGATGATTGAGGCCGAGCAGAACAGGCTAGCCGCTGCCGCGGTGCGGATTGAAACGCGCGCTTGGATCGATGGCGAGGTCTGCCATGCTGCTTCGGGCGAAACCTTCGCCACGGTAGCGCCCTCGACTGGAGACCACCTTGCGGATGTGGCCGCCTGCGGACCTGAGGACGTGGATCGGGCCGTGCGCGCCGCAAGGCGCGTCTT
This sequence comes from Paracoccus aeridis, assembly GCF_004923205.2. Taxonomy (GTDB): domain Bacteria; phylum Pseudomonadota; class Alphaproteobacteria; order Rhodobacterales; family Rhodobacteraceae; genus Paracoccus; species Paracoccus aeridis. The sequence goes on along the minus strand of NZ_SELD02000035.1, from coordinate 3,519 downwards.
CGACGACGGCACCTGGTCACGCTGCGATCCGACCGATCGCAAGGTCGTCCTGCTGCGCCTTGCCGATCTGCTGCGCAAGCATGGCGACGAGCTGGCGCTGCTGGAGTCACGCGACAGCGGCAAGACCATCCGTGACTGCCGCAACGAGGTCGCGCACGAGGTGCCCAACTTCTTCCAGTGGTATGCAGAGACGATCGACAAGAGCTTCGACCGCATCGCGCCGACCGGCCCGACCGCCTTCGCCGCTATTGTCAAGGAACCGATCGGTGTCGCGGGACTGATCGTACCATGGAACTTTCCGCTGCTGATGGCGGCTTGGAAGCTGGCACCGGCACTGGCTACCGGGTGCTCGGTCGTCCTCAAGCCGGCCGAGCAGACGCCGCTGACGGCCCTGAGGCTGGGCGAGCTGGCCGCCGAGGCAGGCTTGCCGCCGGGCGTCCTAAACATCATTCCAGGGCTGGGCGAGACGGCGGGTCAGGCGATCGGCCGCCACCCCGATATCGACACAGTGTCCTTCACCGGCTCGGGTGAGGTCGGTGCTTATCTTCTGGGCTATGCCGCGCAGTCGAACCGGAAGCCCGTCGGGCTGGAACTGGGTGGCAAAAGCCCCTTCCTAGTGCTGGAGGATGCCCGCATTACCGACAGCCTCATCGAGGCCGCCGTGATGGCGGCGTTCTGGAACGGCGGCCAGAACTGTTCAGCCAACATGCGCCAGATCATTCACCGCCATCACCACGAGGAATTTGCGGCGCGCGTGACCGCGCGGGTGGCTTCGCTGGTGGTCGGGGACCCGCTCGACCCGGCGACGGACATCGGCGCACTTGTCACGGCCGAGCATCGTGACCGTGTGGCGGGCTATGTGGCCGCCGGACGATCCGAGGGAGCGCGCCTCGTGCGGGGGGGCGAGACCCTGCAGGGTAACCCCGGCTTTTTCCTGACCCCTGCGGTGTTCGAGGGTCTGAAGCCAGACATGCGGATTGCCCGCGAAGAGATCTTTGGCCCGGTCCTTGGCATGATGGTGGTCGACAGCGATGACGAGGCCCTGCGCATGGCCGTCGACACCGACTTCGGCCTGCACGCCTCGGTGTTCACCCGCGACTTGGACAAGGCCTTCCGGTTTGCCCGTGCGCTGCCAGTCGGCACGGTTTCGGTCAATAGCTTCTCGGAAGGATCCATCGCTACGCCCTTTGGCGGATACCGGCGCTCGGGGTCGCTCAGCCGCGACAACGGTCTGGAGGCGATGGCGCAGTATCAGCAGACAAAGACCGTCTGGATCGGCCTCGGAGCGGACCAATGACCCTGTCCGTCCCCGTTGCCCCGTTCCGCGGTGACGAGACGCTGCCTGACACCGTCGATGTCGTCATCATCGGCGGCGGCATCGTCGGGGTTACAAGCGCGCTTGAACTGGCCGAGGCGGGGGTGACGGTCGCCCTGTGTGAAAAGGGGATCATTGCGGGCGAGCAGTCCTCGCGCAACTGGGGCTGGGTGCGCCAGATGGGGCGCGACGAGGCCGAACTGCCCCTTGCTGCCGCATCGCTGGAAATGTGGCGGGGAATGGACCGCCGAATCGGCGCACCGACTGGCTTTCGCCAGTCTGGTATCATCTATGCCGCCTATACCCAGCATGACGCTGCCCATTGGACCCAATGGCACGAAATCGGAAAACGTCACGGCATCGACACCCGCATCTTGGACGGCGCGGCGGCCCGCGACATGATGCCGGGCATGGTGGGGGCGCTGTGCATGGCCCTGTGGTCGCCCCAGGACGGGATGGCCGAACCTTGGATCGCCGTTCCGTCCATGGCCGAGGCGGCCCGCCGAGCAGGGGCGATCATCCTAACGGAATGCGCCGTCCGTGCCTTGGACATCACGGGGGGCCAGGTGTCCGGTGTCGTGACGGAAAAAGGCCGGATACGCGCCAGGCAGGTAGTGATCGCCGGCGGGGTCTGGAGCCGGACGCTGCTGAGAAACCACGGCGTGACGTTCCCCCAGCTTCGGATCGTCGGCACGGTTGCCCGCGTCGAGGGCGTGACCGGCCTGCCGGACCACCCCGTCGGCACCGAGAATTTCTCGGTCCGGCCGCGCGTCGACGGCGGTCATACCCTGACCTTGCGCAATGCCAATATCGCAGAAATCCTACCGGACAACATTCGCTTCTTGCGTCAGTTCCTGCCCCGCCTGCGCGACAACTGGCGCGAGTTCCACCTGCGCGCCGGGCCATCGTTCTTCCGCGAGGCGCGGCGCCCCCGGTGCTGGAGCGCCGACGAACGCACCGTGTTCGAGGACATCCGCAGCCTTGATCCCTCGCCGTCGCGCCAGTTCCTTCGACGGGCCCTGGCGAACGCGACGCGGGCCTTTCCAGCCTTTACCAATGCCCGTACCACCCACGCCTGGGGCGGGATGATCGACGTGACGCCCGACGCCGTTCCCGTGGTTGATCAGATTCCGGGCTTGCCGGGGGCGATCATCGCGTCAGGCTGTTCGGGGCACGGCTTCGGCTTGGGACCCGGGCTGGGTCGGCTGACGGCCGACACGGTCTTGGCACGGCCGCCCGTCGTCGACCCCCGGCCCTTCCGCTGGTCAAGGTTTGATCGCTGAACTGGCCCACTCATCACCGACGAAAGGAACCAACATGACCAAATCATCCTCTCAGCGCACTAACTTCTCCTCCGGTGGAGCCTATGAGGGACAATACGGCTATTCTCGTGCTGTTCGCGTCGGCGACCAGATTTATGTCTCGGGCACCTGCGCGCCTGCCGCTCACGAGCACAGCGACGCCTATACCCAAGCCAAGGCCGCGCTGGACGTGATCGGCAGGGCGCTGGAGCAAGCCGGGACAACGTTGGAGGGCGTGGTCCGGACCGTCGTCTATGTGCGTGATATGGCCGATGCCGATGCCATCGCGCGCGCCCATCTTGAAACATTTGACGCGATCCGACCTGCCAGCACGATGGTCCAGATCACGTCCCTGCTGCGCCCATGGCAGAAAGTAGAGATCGAGGCCCACGCGATCGCCTAGAACTGAGGGGCAGACGGCGCCTCAAAGCAGCATCAATAAGGCGCTGACACGCTCGTCAAAACGGGCAATGAAGGCCGCAACAGCGTCACTCAGGGGCACGTGTTCTCGCACCACTAGGAAGATGTTGAACCGCGCCGGGGACTCAAAGGGCCGGCTGATGCCGCCGGCCCTCGCATGGCTCGCAGCCGCGAAAGGATCGACGACGGCGAGCCAGTGTCCCTCTGACACAAGCCGCGATGCGCTGGCCGACAGGTGAACGCGCATCCTGACCACGGGCGGATCGGGCAAAGCTGCTGTAAGCTGATCCAGTTGCACACCCGTCACGGTCGTGTCGGCAAAGCCGATTATGGGCGCGCCTGCAAGGTCGGCGGGCGTGACCACCTCGCGCGTATCGAGCTTGTGGCCCAGCGGCATGATGCAGTGATAGGGCAACTCGGCGTGCCACACCACGCGCATGGCCTGCCCCCCTGAGGTGGTCCGTTTGTAATCTTAGTGCATGA
>NZ_SELD02000002.1 GCF_004923205.2 Paracoccus aeridis | reverse complement strand
GGGCTGGGCGGCGGGGGCCTCGCCCGCGGGCAGGCCGGGGCGCACCGGCCGGGGCGCGGCGGCGGCGACCGCGCGGCCCGGCGCCGCGTCGGGCAGGACCACGGTGCCGCTCGCCTCGAACGGCGCGTCTGGCTGAAGGGGCGCGATGGTCGCCACCGCCACCGCTTCCTGCGGGGCGCGCAGGTCGGACAGGTCCGGCGCCGCTTCGGGCGCGACCTCGGGCGCGGGCATCGCGAGCGGGTCGACCTGATCGGCGGGCGGCGCGACCGAGACGTTGCCGCCCACGACAACCTCGTCGCCCGGCGCCTGCGGCTGCGCGGGCTGGATGGACGCGGTCTCGCCCACCGGCCCCGCGCCGCGGGTCGCGGCGGCCATCTGCTGGAAATCCGCCTCGGACATGGTCTGGACGTTGGTCATGCGGATCGACGCCGAGGGCTGGCCGCGGAACAGCGCGCCACCGACCGCGACCCACGCGATCAGGGCCGCATGCGCGATGCCCGAGACCCAGGCCCCGATCCGGTCGGCGCGATCCATCGCCTCAGCCGTCCATCCGGGGGCCGTCCATCCGGGGGCCGCCGGTATCGGTCACCAGCACGATGTCGCGGAAACCGGCCGCGTTCAGCGCCCCCATCACCTGCATGACGCGGGCATAAGGAATGCCGCCGTCGGCGCGCAGGTAGATGCGCCCGCTCTGCCGCTCGGCGGCGATGGCGCGCAAGGTCGGGACAAGCTGGTCCTCGGCCACTTCGCTTGTCATCAGGACCAGCGGCCCCGACGGCGGCACGCTGATCGTCAGCGGCTCCTCGGGTTCCGTGGTGATCGCCTCGGCCGCCGTGCGGGGCAGCTGCAACGGCACGCCGACGGTCAGAAGCGGCGCCGCGACCATGAAGATGATGAGCAGCACCAGCATGACGTCCACGAAGGGGGTCACGTTGATTTCCGACATCGGCTGGTTGCGCCGCCCGCGTCCGCGGCGGCCGCCACCGCGGCGCATGCTGCCCGCGCCCAACTCAGTCTTCCTCGAGCTGGCGCGACAGGATGGTCGAGAACTCGTCCGCGAACGCCTCGTGGCTGGAACTGATGCGGTCGGCATCGGCGGCCAGGTTGTTGTAGGCGACGACGGCCGGAATTGCGGCCAGAAGGCCCAGCGCGGTGGCGAGCAGCGCCTCGGCGATGCCGGGCGCCACCACGGCAAGGCTGGTGTTCTGGCTGAGCGCGATCCCCTCGAACGCGTTCTTGATCCCCCACACCGTGCCGAACAGCCCGACGAACGGCGCGACCGACCCGATCGTGGCGAGCAGCGGCAGGCCGCGGTTCAGGCGGTCGGATTCGCGCCCGATGGCCACGTTCATCGCCCGGTCGATGCGGGACTGCGCCGCCGGGATGATCCCGCCGTCGTCCTTCTGCGACCGGCGCCATTCCAGCATCCCGGCCGCGAACACCCGTTCCGCCGCGCCGCGCGGACGCCCGCTCATCTGGTCGTAGACGTCATCGAGCGGCTGGCCCGACCAGAACGCCCGCTCGAACCGGCCGGCGTCGCGCCGGGCGCCGGCGAAGGTGATGATCTTCTGGATGATGACCGCCCAGGACCAGACGGACGCCAGCACCAGAAGCACCATGACCGCCTGCACGATCGGCGAGGCGCGCGTGAACAGCGCGATGAGCGAGAAGTCGACCGGCGTTCCGGCGGCGATTTGTTCCATGGGTCGGTGCCTGTCCTTGCCCGGGACGCGCTCAGTCGCGTGCGGGTGATCCATGCGGGGCCTGGCCGCTTCGGGCGGTCTTTTGGCCGGGATTTAACCAGAAGGCACCCCTGCGGGGCAACACATGTCCGTCAGTTGTCCCCGTCTCGGGCGGGTTCGCGCAGGGCGGCGGGCGCGTCCAGCGCGGCCCGCACCGCCGCGGGAACCCGGACCGGCCGCATCGACGGGACGGCGACGCAGACCAGATCGACCTCGGCCGCGAACAGGGTTGCGCCCCCGCGCTCGACCCGCTGCGCCAGTGCGATCCGGGCGCCGTGGATGCCGCGCAGTTCGGACACGACGTCCAGCAGGTCGTCGTAGCGCGCGGGGGAAAGGTAGTCGGCGTTGACCCGCCGCGCGACGAAGGCGATCCCGTCCCGCTGCATCAGCGCCAGCTGGTCGATGCCGCCCGCGCGCAGCCATTCGCTGCGGCCGCGCTCGATGAAGCGCAGGTAGTTGGCGTAATAGACCACCTGGCCCAAGTCGGTGTCCTCGTAATAGACCCGGACGGGCAGGCGGTGGGTCATGGCGCACCGACCCTTGCCGCCAGCCGCAGCGCGTGGCTGGCGTCGCGGGCGCAGGGCGGCAGCGCGGGGTCGTAGGCGGCGCGGATCAGCCCCGCGAGGTCGGAGGACGGCGTGACGTGGCTGGCGAAGCTCAGCATCGCGTTCACGCCCGCGTCCTCGGCCAGCGCGGCCGGATGCGCCTGCCCCAGCGCGCCGCCGAGCCGCAGGAAGGTCATGCAGGCGCGGATCGCGCCTTCCGCGTCGAAGCGCAGCAGGCGGTAGCGGTCAGCCGACTGCGCCGCGAGCCGCCCGGGCAGGTCGTCCAGCCCGGTGAGACGGTCGAGATCGGTGACGCCGCGCAGGTCGTCCCAGTCCGCCACGGCGAAGATCATCAGGTTCGCGCCGGTTTCCGGGTCGGTGTCGGTCAGCGGGTGGCGGGCGTGGGCGACCACCGCCTTGAGCGCGTCGCGGAAGATCGCGAGCGATGCGTCGTCCAGCCCGAACACCACCGGCGCGACCGGCCGCCCCCAGCGCGCGCAGAGAAAGTCGCCGCCCTGCGTGAACAGTGCCGCGATCTCGTCGGCCGTCACGCCGCGGCCCCGGTGGCCACGCGGCGGAACAGTTGCGGATAGTCGAGGACGAGGCCCATGTCGTCCACCGGCAGGTTTGCGACGAAGTCGCGAAACAGCCCCTCGTAGCGCCAGAGCCGGTCGCCCAGACGGGTATAGCGCTGGTCTGCCGGCTCCGGCAGGAAGGCCCCCTCGAGCTGCCCCGCGAGTTCGTCCGGCAGCGCGACGTAGGCCGCGCGGATCTCGCAAGCATCGCCCACCGCAAGCCCGAGGCGCCGGATCGGCAGGGTATTGGTCGCGGCGGTCACGCCGATGTCCACGTCGATGCAGCCGCGGAGTCTGTGGATCGCCCTGCCCCTCTGCTCGTCGTGCCAGTTGCCTTCACCGTCCGCGGTGACGTGCAGCGAGTGGCTGCCGGCATAGCGGACCCGCACCTCGCGCGTGCGGCCCATCGCGTCGGCGCGCACGATGTAGTGGGCCCCGTAGCTGTCGCCCCCGCGGTTGCCGGCGACCATGCCCTCGAGCACGAGGCCGTTCGCCCGCAGCTTCAGGACGCAGTGTTCCAGCCCCTGCCCGTCCTCGCCGGTCCAGCGGACGGCGCGGACGCCTGCCTCAGGCGACAATCGTCGCCTGCGTCGCGGCGCGCAGGTCATCCTCGGTCACGCCGTCGGCGCATTCGACGATCCGAAGCCCGCCGTCCACCACGTCCAGCACGCCCAGGTTCGAGATGATGCGGTCCACCACGCCCTTGCCGGTCAGCGGCAGGGTGCATTCGCGCAGCACCTTGGATTCGCCCGCCTTGTTGGTGTGGTCCATCACCACCACCACGCGCTTCACGCCGGCCACCAGGTCCATCGCCCCGCCCATGCCCTTCACGAGCTTGCCGGGGATCATCCAGTTGGCGAGATCGCCGTTCTCGGCCACTTCCATCGCGCCGAGGATCGCCATCGCGATCTTGCCGCCGCGGATCATCGCGAAGGACTGGGCGCTGTCGAAATAGGCCGAATGGGGCAGCTCGGTGATGGTCTGCTTGCCCGCGTTGATGAGGTCGGGGTCCACGTCCTCGTCGGCCGGGAAGGGGCCGATGCCCAGCATCCCGTTTTCCGACTGCAGCGTCACGGTCATCCCCTCGGGGATGTAGTTCGCGACCAGCGTCGGGATGCCGATGCCGAGGTTCACGTACATGCCGTCCTGCAGCTCGCGCGCGGCGCGGGCGGCCATCTGGTTGCGGTCCCAGCCCTTCGCGGCGGGGGCAGCAGGGGGCGCGCCCACCTCGGAACCAGCGGCGGCGGTCGGTTTCGTCTGCTCGGCCATGGCTTACCCCTTCCTCACGGTGCGCTGTTCGATCCGCTTCTCGTGCTCGCCCTGGATCAGGCGGTGGACGTAGATCCCCGGCAGGTGGATCGCGTCGGGATCGAGGGAACCCACGGGCACGATCTCCTCGACCTCGACCACGCAGACGCGGCCGCAGGTGGCGGCGGGGACGTTGAAGTTGCGCGCGGTCTTGCGGAACACGACGTTGCCCGAGGTGTCGGCCTTCCAGCCCTTCACGATCGCCAGGTCCGCGACGAAGCCGCGCTCGAGGATGTAGTCCTCGCCGTCGAAGGTCTTCACCTCCTTGCCGTCGGCGATGACGGTGCCGACGCCGGTCTTGGTGTAGAAGCCGGGGATCCCCGCGCCGCCCGCCCGCATCCGTTCGGCCAGCGTGCCCTGCGGGTTGAACTCCAGCTCGAGCTCGCCCGACAGGTACTGGCGCATGAACTCGGCATTCTCGCCCACGTAGGACGAGATCATCTTCCGGATCTGCTTGCTGTCCAGGAGGATGCCGAGCCCGAAGCCGTCCACGCCGCAGTTGTTCGACGCGATCGTCAGGTTGCTGGTCCCCGCCTTGTGGATCGCCGCGATGAGCAGTTCCGGAATGCCGCAGAGGCCGAACCCCCCGGCGGCGATGGACATCCCGTCGCGCAGCACCCCGTCCAGCGCCGCGTCGGCATTGTCGTAGATCTTTCCCATGACCCCCCCGAACAATTCTGTGCGGACGTTCTGCACGGAGGGGCCGCCCAAGTCAACGAACCGGCAGGGGGATCAGTCGGTGACGCAGTCCTTCATGACGTATTCTTCCTTGCCGTTGGTGACAGCCAGAAGATCCGCGTTCCTGCCCTTTGTCATCAGGGTGTAGTCGTAGTTCGGATCGGTCGTCTTGTAGATCGCGCCCGAGGCCGAGACCTGCTGCGCCATCGCCAGCAGTTCGTCCTGCACCAGCACCACCGCATAGCCGTTCCCGGCCGCGGTGTTCATGTAGGCGACACTCAGCACGTCATTGTCGGCGCAGGAATAGTTCGCGACTTTCAGCATGTCCTCGGCGGCCTGCGTGGGGGCGGCCAGCGCCGGGGTGGCAAGCGCCGGGGTAGCGAGCGCGGGGGTGGCAAGCGACAGGGCGATCAGGGCGGCTGCGGGTTTCAGCATGGAAGGCTTCCTTCATGTTACCTTGTAACAGGCAGGTACCACGCCGACCCGCCCGATGATAGGCCACGTCCCCGTGAGAAGCCCCGCGCCCCATCACCAGAGCGCGAGGGTCAGGCCTCCGCCCCCTTGGCGGGGCTCGCGGCCTTCTTGGGTGCGGCCTGCCGGGCAGCCGGCTTTTTCGCTGCCGGCTTCTTCGCCGCGGGCTTCTTCGCTGCCGGCTTCTTCGCGGCTGTCCCGTCGGCAGCCTGCGCGGTTTTTTTCGCCGCCGCCTTCGGCGCCTTGGCGGCCGCAGCCTTTGCGGCAGGCTTGGCCGCAGCCTTCTTCGGCGCCTTGCCGCCCTTGGCCGCCTTGGCGGCGATCAGCTCCAGCGCGCGGTCCATCGTCACGGCTTCGGGCGCCAGGTCGCGGGGCAGCGTGGCGTTGACCTTGCCCCACTTCACATAGGGCCCGAACCGCCCGTTCAGCACCTGCACCGCGCCGCCCGCGGGATGCTCGCCCAGCTCCGCCAGCGGTGCCGCCGCGGCGGCGCGCCCGCGCTGGGGCTTCGAGGCCAGCACCTCGACCGCGCGGTTCATGCCGATGGTGAACACCTCGTCCACCTCGGCGAGGTTGGCATAGCGCGGGCCGTGCTTGACGAAGGGGCCATAGCGGCCGATCCCCGCCTCGATCATCACGCCGTCGTCGGGGTGCGGGCCGATCTCGCGCGGCAGGTCCAGCAGCCGCAGCGCCTTTTCAAGGTCCATCGCCGCGACCTCCCACCCCTTCGGGATCGAGGCGCGCGGCGGCTTCGGTTCCTCAGCCGACGCCTCGCCGCGCTGGACGTAGGGGCCGAAGCGGCCGTTCTTCAGGCTGATGTCGAGGCCCGCGGCGTCCTGCCCCAGCACCACGTCGCCCATCATCTCGCCCTCGGGGCCCGACAGCGGACGGGTGTAGCGGCATTCAGGATAGTTGGTGCAGCCGACGAACGCCCCGCCCGAGCGCGCGGTCTTCAGGTTCAGCCGCCCCTTGCCGCAGAGCGGGCATTCGCGCGGATCGCCCCCGTCCGCCCGCGGCGGATAGAGATGCGGCGCCAGCGCGTCGTCGATCGCGGTCAGCACCTCGGAGATGCGAAGTTCGCTCGTCCCTTCAAGCGCGGCGGTGAAGTCGCGCCAGAACCGCCGCAGCACCTCGCGATAGGCGCGGTTGCCGCTGGAGATGTCGTCGAGCTCGCCCTCCATGTCCGCGGTGAAGTCGTAGCTCACGTAGCGCGGGAAGTAGCGGGTCAGGAACACGGTGACGAGACGGCCCTTGTCCTCGGGGATCAGGCGGTTCTTGTCCTTGCGGACGTAGTCGCGGTCCTGGATCGTCGTGACGATGCTGGCGTAGGTGGACGGGCGGCCGATGCCGAGCTCCTCCATCCGCTTGACCAGCGTGGCTTCCGTGTAGCGCGGCGGCGGCTGGGTGAAGTGCTGTTCCGGCACCACGTCGCGCTTGGCGGCGGGCTCGCCCTCGGCGATCTGCGGCAGGCGGGCGCTGTCCTCGCCCTCGTCGTCGTCGCGGCCCTGGTCATAGACCCGCAGGAAGCCGTCGAACAGCATCACCTGCCCCGTCGCGCGCAAGCCCACCTGCCCGTCGGCGCTGCCGATCTCGACCGTCGTGCGCTCCATCCGGGCGGCTTCCATCTGCGAGGCGATCGTGCGCTTCCAGATCAGGTCGTAGAGCTTCTTCTGCTCGGGCTCGACGTTCAGGCCGTCGGGCGACAGCATCATGTCGGTGGGCCGGATGCATTCGTGCGCTTCCTGCGCGTTCTTGGCCTTGTTCTTGTACATGCGGGGCGAGGACGGGACGTAGTCCGCCCCGAACCGGGCCCTGATCGCGTCGCGCGCGGCCATCACGGCTTCCGGCGCCATGTCGATCCCGTCGGTCCGCATGTAGGTGATGTAGCCTGCCTCGTAGAGCCGCTGCGCCGCCGACATGCAGGCCCGCGCGCCGAGGCCCAGCTTGCGGCTGGCTTCCTGCTGCAGGGTCGAGGTCATGAAGGGCGGCCACGGGTTGCGGCTGGCGGGCTTGCTGGCGACCGAGATCACCTTGAGGTCGCGCGACTGCACGGCGCTGACGGCCAGCGCGGCCCCCTCGGCATCGGCGAGGTCGTAGCGGTCCAGCTTCCTGCCCGCATAGGTCACCAGCTGCGCCTGGTATTCGGCCCCCGCGGGCGTGGCGAGGGTCGCGTGGACGGTCCAGTATTCGCGGGCGCGGAACGCCTCGATCTCCATCTCGCGGTCGACGATGATCCGCAGCGCGACCGACTGCACGCGGCCGGCGGACTTGGCGCCCGGCAGCTTGCGCCACAGGACCGGCGACAGGTTGAAGCCCACGAGGTAGTCCAGCGCCCGGCGCGCGAGATAGGCATCGACCAGCGGCTGGTCGATCTCGCGCGGGTTGGCCATCGCCTCGGTCACGGCGTTCTTCGTGATCGCGTTGAAGGTCACGCGGCTGACGGCGGCCTTCTTGAGCGCGGGGGCAAGCGCCTCGCGCAGGTGCCAGGAAATCGCCTCGCCCTCGCGGTCGGGGTCGGTCGCGAGGATGAGGTTGGGGTCCGACGCCAGCGCGTCCCTGATCGCCTTGACGTGCTTTTTCGACTCTGCCGCGACTTCCCACTTCATGTCGAAATCCGCGTCGGTATCGACCGACCCGTCCTTGGGCGGCAGGTCGCGGACGTGGCCGAACGACGCCAGCACGGTGTAGTCGTCGCCCAGGTACTTGTTGATGGTCTTGGCCTTGGCCGGGGATTCCACGACGACGACTGGCATTGGGCACCTCCGGCTCGACTTGACGCGGGAACATGGTCACCCGGGCGGGCGGTGTCAACGGACCGGCACGCACGGCCCGGTGACCCCTCGCGGCATGGCAAGGGAAAGGGCGCCGCACCCTTCCGGCGCGGCGCCCCCGATGGCCTGCAAGGCCGGTGTCGTCAGTTCGCGAGGTCCTGCAGATGCTCCGCGTGCATCTGCAGCACGGGCAGCGTCTTCTGCGCGAACGCGGCGAGTTCGGCGTTGGTGGTGGCCTGCGCCTCGGCCGAGAACAGGTCGATCGCCTCGGCATGGGCCTGCGCCTGCAGGTCCATGTAGGTCTGGTCGAAGACGCCGGCGTCGGCGTCCTGCAGCGCCTGCCAGTGGTCGGCGGCCGCGCCCATCGGCTCGGCCGGGACCTGCAGGTTGTTCGCGGCGGCGACGACCTTCAGCTCGTCATTCGCCTTGGTGTGGTCGGCGACCATCTGCTGGGCGAACTCCTTGATCTCGGGCGAGGCGCTCCGCTCGATCGCAAGCTCGCTCGACATCACCTCGAACATGCCGCTGCTGGCGGCCATGTTGACGAAGTCCTGCGGCTCCAGGGGCGCCATCGTGACGGCGGCGCCGCCGGTGGCGGCCATGGTCGACGCGGCGGGGTCGGGGTTCGCCATCGTGGCCGGCGCGGTGGTCGTCGTGGTCGCGGCCGGCGCGGTGGTGTTGGTGGTCGCGGCGGGAGCCGTGGTCATCGCGCCGCCGGCGGGCGCGGTGGGCGAGGCGGCCGACGTGTCGGCGGTCGGCGGCGTCGCGGTCTGCGCCGACACGGCGCCCGCGGCGGCCAGGCCGATCGCGGCAGCAAGGAAAGCGGTTTTCATGGGAAAGCTCCTCGGACACAAGCGTCTGGCGAAGGAACACCCGCCTCGGCCCGAGGTTTCCTGATAACATTAACGTGGCCGCATGCAGAGGCCCCGTCCGACCCCCCCGCCGGGTCAGATGCCCTCGCCCACAAACGCCTTCTCGATCACGAACTCGCGCGGGTCGCTGTTCGCCCCTTCGCTCAGGCCGAACCCTTCCAGCACCTTCTTCACGTCCATGTTGAAGGCAAGGCTGCCGCAGACCATCGCCCGGTCCTCGGCCGGGTTCATCGGCGGCAGGCCCAGGTCCGCGAACACCTTGCCCGAGACGAGGTTGTCGGTGATCCGGCCCATGCGCGGCCCCTGCTCGCGGGTGGTCGTCGGATAGTACAGCACGCGGTCCGCGAACCCGTCCCCGAAGATCTCGCCCAGCAGCGGATCGTGCCCGAGCGCCCCGACCAGCGCGCCGCCATAGGCGAGTTCTTCCGCACTGCGGCAGGTGTGCATCATCACCACCTGCTCGTAGCGCTCGAACGTGTCGGGGTCGCGCAGAAGGCTCGCGAAGGGCGCGAACCCCGTGCCGGTCGCCAGCAGCCACAGCCGCCGCCCGGGCAGCAGCGCATCCAGCACCAGCGTGCCCACGGGCTTGGGGCGCAGGATCAGCGGGTCGCCCGGCCGGATGTGGCGCAGGCGCGAGGTCAGCGGCCCGTCCGCGACCTTGATCGAATAGAACTCCAGCTCGTCGTCCCACGACGGCGAGGCGATGGAATAGGCGCGCAGGATCGGCTTGCCGTTGTCGCCGGGCAGGCCGATCATCACGAACTCGCCCGACCGGAACCGCAGCGAGGCGGGCCGGGTGCAGCGGAACGACATCAGCCATTCGGACCAGTGCCGGACCTCGGTCACGGTCTGGGTGTCGGCGGCCATCACGGGCCGGGGCTTCGTCGTGTCGTCCATCGCTGCCTTCCATCGGGGCCGCCGCGCCCCGCCTGACGCCGGATGTCGCGCCCGTATCTAGGCGCTCGCCCGCGAAACCGAAAGCCCGGCCGGACGCCACGCCGCCATTGCGCCGTCCCGGCCCTGATGCGACAAGGCGGGTCATGAAGAAGCGCTTGCAGGCCCTGTCCGTCCACATGCTGACCGCGACCGGGGCGGTCCTGTCCATGCTCGCCATGCTCGCCGCGGTCGAGGAACGCTGGTCGCTCATGTTCGGCTGGCTGGTCGTCGCGCTGGTGGTGGACGGGATCGACGGGCCGCTGGCGCGGCGCTACCGCGTCAAGGACAACTGGCCGATGTACGACGGCGTCCTGATGGACCTCATCATCGACTACATGACCTACGTGTTCATCCCCGCCTTCGCGCTGTTCAAGTCGGGGCTTCTGGACGGGTGGACCGGCTGGGTCGCGATCATCTGCATCGTCTACGGCTCGATCATCTATTTCGCCGACACCCGGATGAAGACGCGCGACAACAGCTTCGCGGGCTTTCCCGCCTGCTGGAACATGGTGGTGCTGGTCCTGTTCGCGCTCAAGCCCGACTGGCGCGTCACGCTGATCGTGGTGGTGGCGCTGGCCTTCACGATGTTCACCAACATCAAGTTCATCCACCCCGTCCGGACGGAGCGCTGGCGGGCCGTGTCGCTGCCGATGGCAGCGGGGTGGGTCCTGTTCGCGAGCTGGGCGGTGTGGGTCCACTTCCACCCGCAGAGCTGGGCGGTGTGGGGGCTGGTCATCAGCTCGGCCTGGCTGATGCTGGCGGGCCTCGTCCAGCAGATCGTCCCCGAACGTCAGCGGCGCCGTCGCGGCGCCTGATCCATCGTCAGACCACGCACGGGGCTTGATCCATCGTGACGATGCGGTAACGCTGCACCGCAGAAAGAACCGGAGCCGCCGTGCGGCCCGGTTGGCCGTCCGGGGAGGGAACATCATGATCCGCAAGCTTCTGACCACCGTGGCGATGCTGGGCACGCTCGCCGCACCCGCGTTCGCCCGCGATACCATCACGCTGGGCATGGTGCTGGAACCGCCGACGCTGGACCCGACCGCGGGCGCGGCGGCCGCGATCGACGAGATCACCTATTCCAACCTGTTCGAGGGGCTGACGCGGTTCGGCCCCGACGGGTCGGTCCAGCCGGGGCTCGCCGAACGCTGGGACGTGTCCGAAGGCGGCCGGATCTACGACTTCCACCTGCGGCAGGGCGTCAAGTTCCACGACGGCGCGGACTTCGCCGCCGACGACGTGGTGTTCTCGCTCGACCGGGCGCGGGCCGACGGGTCCGTGAACGCGCAGAAGGGCCTGTTCGAGGGGATCGAGACGGTCGAGGCGATCTCTCCCGCGCAGGTCCGCGTGACGCTCAGGGCGCCGGACGGGGCGTTCCCGTTCAAGATGGCCTGGGGCGACGCGGTGATCGTGGACCCGGCCTCGGCCGAAACGAACGCGACCCGGCCCGTCGGGACCGGGCCGTTCGCGTTCGCGGACTGGCGGCAGGGCGACCGGCTGACCATCGCGGCGTTCCCCGGCTACTGGGGGCCGAAGCCCGCCCTGAGGGAAGCCACCTTCCGCTTCATCTCGGACCCGACCGCCGCCTTCGCCGCGATGATGGCCGAGGACGTCGACGCCTTCCCGAACTATCCCGCGCCCGAGACGCTGGACGTGCTGAAGGCCGATCCGCGCTTCAAGGTCATCGTCGGCACGACCGAGGGCGAGACGATGCTGTCGATCAACAACGCGAAGAAGCCGCTCGACGACGTGCGCGTCCGCAAGGCGATCGCGCTGGCAATCGACCGCCAGGCGATCATCAACGGGGCGATGTTCGGCTATGGCACGCCGATCGGCAGCCACACCCCGCCGCACAGCCCCGACTACGTGGACCAGACCGCGAAATCGCCGCACGATCCCGAACAGGCGCGCGCGCTGCTGGCCGAGGCGGGCGTGACCGGCCTGCGCCTGCGCCTTGCCCTGCCGCCGCCCCCCTATGCCCGCCGGGGCGGCGAGATCGTCGCGGCCGAGCTGCGCGAGATCGGGATCGAGACCGAGATCACCAACATGGAATGGGCCCAGTGGCTGGAGACCGTGTTCAACGGCGGCGACTTCGACCTGACGATCATCAGCCATGTCGAGCCGATGGACATCGATATCTACGCCCGGCCCGACTATTACCTCCACTACGCCAGGCCCGATTACGTGGCGCTGATGGACCGGCTCAAGGCCGCCGTCGATCCCGCGGAACGCAGCGCCCTGATCCGGCAGGCGCAGGAGGAGCTGGCCGACGACTACGTGGTCGCCTGGCTGTTCCAGCTGGCCAAGACGGGGGTCGCCAACGCCAAGATCGAGGGGCTGTGGGAGAACTCGCCCACGCCCGCGAACGACCTGACCGGCGTGCGCTGGATCGAGTAGTCCGCCTGGCGGTCAAGATCGGGCGATCCGGCGCCGGCGTCCCCGCGGGCGCCGGCGCTTCAGTTCTTCAGCACGATGCAGCGGCCGCCCAGCGACTTCAGCTGGTTGCAGAACGCCGCGGCTTCGGTCCGCGAGGAATAGCCGACCTGCGCCGTGAACACGCGGCGCGGGTTTCCGGTCATCGACTTGCGGATGTAGCTGATCTTCTTGCCGCCGAGGATGGGGCGCAGCTGCCGGTTCAGCCGGCTGACCTGCGCCTGCGCGCCCGCCTGGCTGGGATGCGCGGCCAGGATCACGCCCCAGGGCCAGACCCGGTTCGGGGTCCCGAATTCCTTGAGCGTGCGGTTCGCGGCAAGCTTGATGCACGCCTCGCGGAAGGGGCGATCCTTGTCCAGCCGCAGGTCGATCGTGGCGGGCGGATCGTCGCGCCATTTCCACGCGTTCTGGCCGGTGATCGCCTCGACGTAGTCCTGCGTCTCGTAGGGCAGGACCGAGCTGCCGTTGTAGAACCTGAGCGCCCGCCCCTCGCCCCCGTTATAGGCGACGGCCGCCAGCCCGATGTTGCCGAACCCGTCGGCGAGATAGGCAAGGTAGGTGGCCGAGGCATGGATCGCCTTGGCGGGGTTGAACGGGTCGTCCAGCTTCCGGATGCGGGCGGTTTCGGGCATGAACTGCGCGATGCCCAGCGCGCCCACGGGCGACACGGCATCGGGTTCGAACAGGCTTTCCTTCCACAGCAGGCGGGCGAGGAAGTTCGGGTCCAGCTTGTTGTCTGACGCCGCGCGCTCGATCGTGGTGCAGACGTCGGCGACGTAGGTCACGGCCTCGATGCAGCTGCGCCCGTCATCGGTGCAGCGGCGGTTTTCCGTCAGCCGCGGGGCGGGCAGGCCCTCATAGACGTCGACCGCCTCGCGCGCGGCGGCGGAGGGCGCCGCGGTGACGGCAACCCCGATGCCAAGGCCGGCTGTCATGGTCGCCGCAAGAATCGTGAACAGAAGCCGTGTCATTCCGG
This sequence comes from Paracoccus aeridis, assembly GCF_004923205.2. Classification (GTDB taxonomy): domain Bacteria; phylum Pseudomonadota; class Alphaproteobacteria; order Rhodobacterales; family Rhodobacteraceae; genus Paracoccus; species Paracoccus aeridis. Next base: position 37,984 of record NZ_SELD02000002.1, on the reverse strand, counting down.
GTCCCCGCGATAACCGGGTCCGGTTAACAGATCGGACGCCGGCTTGGAACGAAAAGACGCGGGCGAAGCGGCTACGCGCGCGACTTTCCCGGCTTGCGGTCGTTGCCCTTGAGGTTGTCGCCCCTGGCGTTCCGGTCCTTCGCGGACGCCCCCGCCGTCTTCGGACCCTCGTTCCCGGCGGCGCCCGCGCTGCCTGCCCTGCCGCGGGCGTTCGCGTCCTTGCCGGGCGCGCGCCCCTGCCCGGCGCCCTGCCGCGCCGCTCGCTCGGCCTTGTTGGCGAGCCTGCGCGCCTCGCGCTCGGCCCGGCCGGGGCTCACGGTTTCCGACGGCGGCGACGGCGCGCGGGCGGCGGCGGGCTGGTCCGTGCCGGCTCCGGTCCCAAGGGCGGGACCGGCCGCAACCTTCCGTGCCGCTCCGCCCCGCTTCTTCGGCTTTTCCCCGGACGCTTTGCCGGCATCCGCAGGCTTCACCGGCTCGTCGCTGTCCGCCCGCCCCTGCCGGGCGCGCTTTTCCTCGACCGCGCGGCGCAGGGCGTCGGCGATCGGCCTGCGGTGCAGGTCATCGGCGCCGGCGAGCACGTCGCGGCGCGCGCGCAGGTCGCGAACCAGCGCGTTCAGCGCGGGCCGGTCGAGCACGGCGAGCCTGTCCTGCCGCGCCCGGTCCAGCAGCGCGGCGTCAACCGGCGAAGGCGAGGTGGTGTCTGGAGTCCTGGCCATGGATCAACCCTGCTGAATGCCCGCTGCGGGACGCGCGACGCGCGCCCCGGGATCAGGCCCGAAGCGCGCGCGGAAGCAAGCCGAAGGGCGGCTTGCGTGGTAAGGCCTCGCCGTTACTGGACGACCTGCGCCCCGGGCGCGGCCACCTGTGCGACCTGCCCGGCCGGCACGAGATAGCCGTCCGGCGTCTCGCTCAGCGGGCCTTCCAGCGCGGCGCTTTCGGCGCGGGTGCGGACCTTCACCGCCGTCCCCAGCGGCGTTTCGTCGTAGAGGTCCAGGATGTCCTGGTTGAACAGGCGGATGCAGCCGGCCGAGGTCGCCTTGCCGATCGACGACGGGTCGAGCGTGCCGTGGATCCGGTACAGCGTGTCGCGCCCGCCCTGGTACAGGTACAGCGCGCGCGACCCCAGCGGGTTCTGCGGGCCGCCGGGCAGGCCGTTGCGGACGGGGCCGTAAAGCTCGGGCTCGGTGCGCACCATGTTGGCGGTGGGGGTCCACGACGGCCACGCCGCCTTGCGGCGGATCGTGCCGCTGCCCGCGAAGCCTGTGCCGGCACGGCCGACCGCGATCCCGAAGCGCATCGCCTCGCCGCCTTCCAGCACGTCGTAAAGGACGCGCGCATAGGGATCGACGACGATCGTCCCCGGCGCTTCCGGGCCGTTGTAGGGGACGCGCTGGCGCTGGTTGCGCTCGGTCAGGTAGGCAGGCTTGACCGCCGGGATCTCGATCGGTTCGCCGTTCGGGCCGGTGTCGACGCGCGGGCCGTAGATGCCGGGCACGACGGCGGGGGTGTCGGTCGGGGCGGGCACGATCGTGGGCGCCGGCGCACAGGCGGCAAGGGCCAGCGCAACCGCCAGCGTGAGGGGGGCGAAACGCATCGCGTCATCCTTCGTGTTCGTCGGGCGGCGCGGCGCGCGCCCGGAGGGCAGCTGAGAGCAATCGCCCGATCCGACGGCAGAGCCGGAAAGGCGATTCGTCTGCCGATCATTCGCCGGCCGGGCAAGGGAAACGTCAACAACCGCAGCGGGATCAATGACGGGGCGTGACAAAAATGTTGCGAGACGCCGGCCGCGCTGGACCGGCCGCCTTCCGCGGCGGGGTCGTGCAAGGGTCTTTGCGCCGCGCGGGAACCGGGAAAAGCCGTCCCGGCTTAATGGGATGGGCCGGATCGCCGCGGCGCGTGGCCGGGCAGGCAAGGGGGATGCGGACATGGTCTTGAGCGGCGCCGGACTGCTCGTCCCGCTGATCGTCGGGGCGATCGCCGGCTGGCTCGCTGGCGCGATCGTGAAGGGCCGCCGCGGCGGCGTGCCGGTCAGCATGGCCGTCGGCATCGTCGGCGCGCTGCTGGCGTCGTTCCTGTTCCCGGCGCTCGGCTGGCGCATGGGCGCCGAAGGCGGGGTGCCTGGCGCGGTCGTGTTTTCCGCCATCGGCGCGGTGATCCTGCTGGCGGCGGTCCGGCTGTTCAACCGCGGATGACGCGGCTGCCGCCCGGCCCTGTCGGCCGCGTGCGCCCCCTTGGCCGCGTGCGCTCCATCACCCTCTTGCGCCCCGTCGGCCGCTTGCGCCCGGTCGGGCGCTGCCGCATGGTGCCGCACCACGCCCGCCCGCGAACCTGCCCGGCCGCACGCCGCCGGGCGCGGCCGGGCGATCGTCCTGTCCGCGGCCTGCCCTTCGGGCCGCGCAAGCGCCGGGTTGGCACGGAATGAAGCAAAGCTCCGCCCTCGCGCCCTTCCGCTATCCGGCGTTCCGCACGCTGTGGGGCGCGACGGTGGTGTCGAACTTCGGCGGGATGGTGCAGGCGGTGGGCGCGGCCTGGATGATGACGCAGCTCACGCAAAGCGCCACGCTGATCGCGCTGGTGCAGGCGTCGAACACCCTGCCGGTCATGCTGTTCGCGCTGCTGTCCGGCGCCCTGGCCGACATCTTCGACCGCCGCCGGCTGATGCTGATCGCGCTGACGATCATGGCCGTGATGTCGGTGCTGCTTGCCGTGCTGACCTATCTCGGCCGGATCGAGCCGTGGAGCCTGCTGCTCTTCACCTTCTCGATCGGGCTCGGGCAGGCGATCTACAACCCGCCGTGGCAGGCGAGCATGGGCGACCTCGTGTCCCGCGACGACCTGCCCTCGGCGGTGACGCTGAACTCTGTCGGGTTCAACCTGATGCGCAGCGTGGGGCCGGCGATCGGCGGGCTGATCGTGGCGGCGTTCGGGTCGGCGGCCGCCTTCGCGGTCAACGCGGCGAGCTACGGGCCGCTGATCTTCGCGATGTCCCGCTGGAACCCGCCGCCCCGCGTGGCCCGCACCGCGCGCGAGCCGCTGGGCCCCGCGCTGGCGGCCGGGCTGCGCTATGTCGGGCTGTCGCCCAACCTCATCCGCGTGCTGCTGCGGGCCGCGCTGTTCGGCCTTGCAGCAGTGTCGGTGCTGGCGCTGTTGCCGCTGATCGCGCGGGACCATCCCGAAAGTGGGTCGCTGCTTCTGGGCCTGCTGCTGGGCTGCTACGGGATCGGCGCGATCCTCGGCGCGGCGGTGAACCCGCGCGTCCGGGGGCGCTTCAGCAACGAACAGATCGTCCGCACCGCCTTCCTGGGCTTCGCCCTGGCCACGCTGGTGCTGGCGCTCACGGACAATGTCTGGCTGCAGGGGCTGGCGCTGCTGCCGGCCGGGGCAAGCTGGGTGCTGGCGCTGTCGCTGTTCAACGTGACCGTGCAGCTGTCCACGCCCCGCTGGGTGGTGGCGCGGGCGCTCGCGCTCTACCAGACGGCGACGTTCGGGGGGATGGCCGCGGGGTCGTGGATCTGGGGCGCGCTGGCGGGCAGCTATTCCGTCCAGACCTCGCTGATCGTCGCGAGCGTGGTGCTGCTGTTCGGCGCGGTGGTGGGGTTCTGGCTGAGCCAGCCCGACTTCGGCCAGCGCGACCTCGATCCCGCCAACCAGTTCCGCGAGCCTGCGCTGGCGTTGGACCTGCGCGGCCGGTCGGGGCCGATCATGGTCATGGTGGACTACATCATCGACCAGCGCGACGTGCCCGAGTTCCTGCGCCTGATGGCCGAGCGGCGCAACATCCGCCGCCGCGACGGCGCCCGCAACTGGGCCCTGCTGCGCGACCTGGAAAAGCCCGATCACTGGTCGGAATCGTACCACATCGCGACATGGGACGAATACATCCGCCACAACCTGCGCCGCACCAAGGCGGACGCCGCATCCGCCGTGTCGCTGCGCGCGCTGCACCGGGGCGAGGGCGACCCCCTCGTCCACCGCATGATCGAGCGGCACGAGGTCACCCCCGCCGACGACATGCCGCTGGCCGGCAAGGTGCAGGTGCCGGGAGCCTGAGGCACCGGGCGGCAGGTGCAGCCGCCCGGCCGGTGCGCCGGTCAGGACCGGAACGGGTTGCTGGCGGCCGCGGGCACCTTGCCGTCGAACATGCGCAGCAACGTCCATTCCTCGACGATCTTGTCGCCCGGCAGGACGCACAGGCCGATCTCGTCGCCCGAGGCGAGCGTCGCCGTCACCGACTGGCCGCCCATCTCGCCGCATAAGACCGACGCGGGGTTGGCGGCCGCCTGTGCGGCAAGGGGTGCGGCCAGGGCAAGCGCCGCGGCGGCGAACGCGCAGGTGAAACGGGTCATGTCTGCTTCTCCAAAGATGATCTGGATCGCGCTTCCGGATCACGGCGGCGTCCGGCCCGCCAATCACGTCTGCGTTGGGCGGCCGTCGAACGGTGCCGCTACGCCCGCTTGTATCGCTCTGGACGCGGCGCGCGCCGGCCCCTAGCGTCTGCGCCATGCCGCTGTTTTTCCGCCGCCTGATCTCGGTGTTGCTGTCGCTGCTGATCGCCTCGGCGGTGATCTTCGCGGTGGTCGACCTGGTGCCCGGCGATCCGGCGAGCTTCATGCTGGGGACGGGCGCGCGGCCCGACACGGTCGCCGCGCTGCGCGAGCAGATGGGGCTGGACCTGCCCTGGCCGGTTCGCTACGCGCGCTGGATGGGCGGGGTGCTGTCGGGCGACCTGGGCACCAGCCTCGCCTACAAGACGCCGGTCGCGGGGATGATCCGGGACCGCCTGCAGGTGTCGCTGCCGCTCGCGCTGCTGGCGCTGACCCTGGCGGTCGCGGTGGCGTTCCCGGCGGGGATGCTGGCGGCGCGGCGCCGCGGCGGGGCGGCCGACGCGGCGGTCATGGGCGGCACCCAATTGGGCATCGCGCTGCCGAACTTCTGGTTCGCCATGCTGCTCGTGCTGGTCTTCGCGGTCAGGCTGCGCTGGCTGCCGGCGGGGGGCTTTCCCGGCTGGGCGCATCCGGGCGCGGCGATCAAGTCCCTGATCCTGCCCGCGGTGGCGCTGGCGCTGCCGCAGGCCGCGATCCTCGCGCGGGTGCTGCGATCCGCGCTGATCGAGACGCTGGGACAGGACTACATCCGCTCGGCCCGCGCCAAGGGGCTGACGCGGGGGCAGGCGCTGCGCCGCCACGCGCTGCGCAACGCGCTCATCCCGGTTCTGACGATCATGGGGATGCAGTTCTCGTTCCTGCTCGCGGGGGCGATCATCATCGAGAACGTGTTCTACCTGCCCGGCCTCGGGCGGCTGATCTTCCAGGCGATCACCCAGCGCGACCTGATCGTGGTGCAGTCCTCGGTGCTGGTGATGGTGGCGGCGGTGATCGTCGTGACCTTCGTCGTCGACCTCATCTACGGGCTGGTCGATCCGAGGCTCAGGTCGCGATGAGGCTGGGACTGTGAGGCGGTGGCGATGAGGCGGTGGCGATGAAGGTGGGGCTCATCGCGGGCGCGGTTCTGGCCGGCGCGGCGCTGGGGGCGGCGCTGCTGTCGCTGGCGTGGACGCCGTTCGACCCCGCGGCGATGTCGATCCCCGACAAGCTGCGGCCGCCCGGCTCGGTCCACTGGCTCGGGACCGACCAGCTCGGCCGCGACATCCTGTCGATGCTGATGGCGGGGGCGCGCACCTCGCTGTCGGTCGCGCTGCTCGCGGTCGCGATCGGCGCGGGCGCGGGCGTGCCGCTGGGCCTTGCCGCGGCGGCGATGCGCGGGCGCTGGGTCGACGACGCGATCATGCGCGGCAACGACCTGGTCTTCGCGTTCCCGTCGCTGGTGATCGCGATCCTCATCACCGCCGCGCTGGGGCCGTCGGCCGCCAACGCCATGATCGCGATCGGGATCTTCAACATCCCCGTCTTCGCCCGCGTGACCCGCGCCGCCGCCTTGCCGATCTGGACGCTGGACTACATCCGCGCGGCCGAGGTCGCGGGCAAGGGCGCGGCCCGGATCAGCGTCGAGCACGTGCTGCCGAACGTCGCGAGCCTGCTGATCGTGCAGGCGACGATCCAGTTCAGCCTGGGGATCCTGGCCGAGGCGGGGCTGTCCTACGTGGGCCTTGGCGCGCAGCCGCCCACCCCCAGCTGGGGCCGGATGCTGGCCGAGGCGCAGACGATGGCCGCGATCGCGCCCCATGCCGCGATCGCGCCGGGGGTCGCGATCGTCCTGACCGTGCTGGGGCTGAACCTGCTCGGCGACGGCCTGCGCGATGCGCTGGACCCGCGGCTGAAGGCGCGGCTGGCATGATCGAGGTCCGCGACCTGTCGGTCGCGCTCGGCGCGCGGGCGGTGCTGTCGGACGTGTCGCTGACGCTGTCCCCCGGGACGATCACCGGGCTGGTGGGCGAAAGCGGGTCGGGCAAGTCGATGACGGCGCTCGCCATCATGGGCCTGCTGCCGGACGGCGCGCGCGCGACGGGCTCGGTCGAACTGGACGGGCGGAACCTGCTGCCGCTCGACGACCGCCGGATGTCGGATGTGCGCGGCCGCCGGATCGGAATGATCTTCCAGGAGCCGATGACCGCGCTCAACCCGCTCATGACCATCGGCGACCAGGTGGCCGAGGTTCTGACGCGCCACCACGGCATGGACCGCGACGCCGCCCGCGCCGTCGCGCGGCAGCGGCTGGACCGCGTCGGGATGCCCGGCGAGCGGTTCCCGCTGACGCTGTATCCACACGAGCTGTCCGGCGGCCAGCGCCAGCGCGTCGCCATCGCCATGGCGACCGCCGACGCCCCCGACGTGCTGATCGCGGACGAGCCCACGACCGCGCTGGACGTGACGACGCAGGCACAGATCCTCGACCTTCTCCGCGGGCTGGTCGCGGACGAAGGAATGGCGCTGCTGCTCATCACCCACGACCTCGCCGTGGTGGGGACGGCCGCGGACCGGGTCGCGGTGATGCAGGGCGGTCGCATCGTCGAGGAAGGCGCGACGCAGGACCTGTTCCGCGCGCCCGCCCATGCCCACACCCGCGCGCTTCTTGCCGCCACGCGGCACCAGCCCGCGCGGGCGGGCCCCCCGGACGCCGCCACGGCCGGGCGCCCGATCCTGCAGGTGGAACGCGCGGTCCGCGCCTACACGCTCGCCCGCCCCGCGCCCCTCGCCCCGCACCCGGTGCTGCGCGCGGTGGATGACGTCAGCTTCACGATGCGCCCCGGCGAAAGCGTGGGGCTGGTGGGGTCGTCGGGGTGCGGCAAGTCCACCCTCACCCGCGCGATCCTGGGCCTTGATCCGCTGCAATCCGGGCGCATCCTGCTGGACGGGGAACCCGTCACGGCGCGGATGCCGGCCGCGCTGCGGGCGCGGGTGCAGGTCGTGTTCCAGGACCCCTTCGGCAGCTTCGACCCGCGCTGGAGGGTGGACCGCCTTGTGGCGGAACCGTTCCACCTGACCGGCCGCCCGTGCGGCTGGCGCGACCGCGTGGCGCAGGCCTTGGCCGAGGTCGGCCTGCCGCCCGACGCGATGCGCCGCCACATCCACCAGTTCTCCGGCGGGCAGCGCCAGCGCATCGCCATTGCCCGCGCGCTCATCATCCGCCCGCGCCTGATCGTGCTGGACGAGGCGGTGAGCGCGCTCGACGTGCAGGTCCGCGCGCAGGTGCTGGACCTGCTGGCGCGGCTGCGGGCGAGCCACGGGATCGCGTGGCTGTTCATCAGCCATGACCTGTCGGTCGTGCGGTCGATCACCGACCGGGTGCTGGTGATGGACCGCGGCCGCGTGGTCGAGGACGGCCCGACCGACCGCGTGCTGGACGCGCCGCAAAGCGCCGCCGCCGTGCGGCTGGCGCAGGCGATGCCGCGGATGCCCGGGTTTCCCTGAACAAATGAACAGGCCCCGGCCTGTGCGGCGCGGGGCCTGTCTCCCTCCCCCTTGATGGACGCCACGCCTCCCCGCGGGGCGTCCTGGGTATGGCCGGGGCAGGATCAACTCTGCCCGTGTCGCGATCACTTTTGCCTGACGCGCCGGCACGCTGTCAACTGTCGACTTTCGTATACCGATCCCGCCGCCGGTTTTCCGCGCATCCGCCGCGCCCCCGCTCGCCGCCCCGCCGCGTGCCGCAGCGGGGTTGACGGACGGCCCCCGCTCGCGCACCACCGCACCGACCCACCACGCGCTGGAGCCAGCCATGACCCGCATCGTCTACCTGAACGGCGACTACCTTCCCGAAACCGAGGCCAGGGTGTCGATCTTCGACCGCGGCTTCGTCATGGCCGACGCGGTGTACGAGGTGACGAGCGTGCTGGACGGCAGGCTGGTCGATTTTCCGGGCCACATGGCGCGGCTGAAGCGGTCGCTGGGCGAATTGTCGATCCGCAATCCGCTGGACGACGACGCGTACCTTGCGGCCCACCGCCGCCTGGTCGAGGAGAACGGGATCACCGACGGGATGATCTACCTGCAGGTCAGCCGCGGCAACGGCGGCGACCGCGACTTCGTGTTCCCGCCCGAGGACACGCCCCCGACGGTCGTCATGTTCACCTGGAACAAGCCAGGGATGGCCGACACGCCGGTGGCGCAGACCGGGCTGCGGGTCATCAGCCTGCCCGACATCCGCTGGCACCGCCGCGACATCAAGACGGTGCAGCTGCTCTACCCGTCCATGGCGAAGATGCAGGCGAAGGCCGCGGGCAAGGACGACGCCTGGCTGGTCGAGGACGGCTTCGTGACCGAGGGCACGTCGAACAACGCCTACATCGTCAAGAACGGGACGATCATCACCCGCGCGCTGTCGAACGACATCCTGCACGGCATCACTCGCGCGGCGGTGCTGCGGATGGCGGACGAGGCGCAGATGAAGATCGAGGAGCGCAACTTCACCATCGCCGAGGCGCAGGACGCAGACGAGGCGTTCATCACCTCGGCCAGCATGTTCGTGATGCCCGTGGTGGAAATCGACGACGCGGCGGTGGGCACCGGCAAGCCGGGCCGCGTGGCCGCCCGCCTGCGCGAGATCTATCTCGAGGAAAGCCGGAAGGCGGCGATCTGACCATCTTCTGTCGGGAAAATATCCCCGCCGGAGGCAAGCAGGAAGAAGGCCGCGCCCCCGGCGCTGCCTTCTGCACATGCCGGGCCGGGCCGGGTCGCGCCGGGTCAGGCCCGCTGCAGTTCCGCGCGCACGTCCCCCGCCAGCGTCGTCGGCAGCACCGCGACCACGCGGCCGTCCAGCAGCACGCGCGAGTTCTCGCCGTCCTGCTCGACGGTCAGGTTGCCCGCGCCGGGATAGCTGTCGTCGTAGGTGACGATCACGCGGTCGCCCGAGCCGTAGTTCACCTGCGCCGCGCCGTCCGCATCGGCGCGCAGGATGTAGCGGTCCGAGCCGTCGCCGCCGTCCAGCGTGTCGAAGCCGTCGCCGTGGATCGTGTCGTCCCCATCGCCGCCGTCGATGAAGTCGGCGCGCTCGGCCTGGGTGCCCGCGTCGTCCAGGCCGCTGATGAAGTCCTCGCCGTCGCCGCCGAAGATCGAATCGCGCCCGTTCAGCGAGGTGATGCTGTCATCGCCCCCGTCGACGTCGTCATCCTCGTCGTCGCCATGAATCACGTGGACGCCGCGCCCGGTCGAGATCGTGTCGTCGCCGCTTCCGCCGCTGATCGTGTCGTTGCCCATGTCGTCGGCCGGGCTGGCGGTGATGTACAGGTCGTCGTCCGCCCCCAGGAACACGGCGTCGTCGCCCGGGTCCGCCACCACGGTGTCGTCGCCCCTGCCGGAATAGACGTAGTCGTTGCCCGCGCCCGCCGTGACGCTGTCGTCGCCCGCGTAGCTTTGCACGACTTCGTCCAGGGCGCTGCCGGTGATCGTATCGGCCTCGTCCGTGCCTTCGATCGACTCGCGCCCGTCGAAGATGTCGTCGGGCAGCGGCTCCAACTCGTCGTCGTCATCCGAACCGCTGACAAGGCCGACCAGCCCGCCGAGAGCCAGGACGCCGAACAGCAACAGATACATCTGGTTCATCGCACTCTCCCTCACGCGACCTTTTCAGACGATCAATGCCCCAGAATCTGGCTGAGGAACAGCTTCGTCCGTTCGGACTGCGGATTGTTGAAGAACTCGCGCGGGCTGTTCTGCTCGACGATCTGGCCCTGGTCCATGAAGATCACGCGGTTCGCCACCGCCTGCGCGAACCCCATCTCGTGGGTGACGCAGATCATGGTCATGCCGTCCTGCGCCAGCTCGATCATGGTATCGAGCACTTCCTTGATCATCTCGGGGTCGAGGGCGCTGGTGGGTTCGTCGAACAGCATGATCCGCGGCTCCATGCACAGCGACCGGGCGATCGCCACGCGCTGCTGCTGTCCGCCCGACAGCTGGCCCGGATACTTGTTGGCCTGCTCCGGGATGCGGACCTTCTCGAGGTAGCGCATCGCGATCTCCTCGGCCTGCCGGCGCGGCAGCCTGCGCACCCAGATCGGCGCCAGCGTGCAATTCTCCAGCACCGTCAGGTGCGGGAACAGGTTGAAGTGCTGGAACACCATCCCGACCTCGGAGCGGACCTTGTCGATGTTCTTCAGGTCGTGGGTCAGTTCCACCCCGTCCACGACGATGCGGCCGGACTGGTGTTCCTCGAGCCGGTTGATGCAGCGGATCAGGGTGGACTTGCCCGAACCGGACGGCCCGGCGATGACGATCCGCTCGCCGCGACGGACGGTCAGGTCGATGTCGCGCAGGACGTGGAAGGTCCCGTACCACTTGTTCATCCTGACGATGTCGATCGCGACCTCGTCGCCCACCGTCATGGCCGATCGGCCGGCGTCGATGCGGGCGGGTGCGCCGGTGTCGGCTTGGGTATAGGTCATTGTCGGCCCCTCAGCGATGGTCGCGCTTCAGCCGCTGTTCCAGGTGCATGGAATACCGCGACATGCCGAAGCAGAGGATGAAGAAGATGAAGCCGCTGAAGATATACGGCTCCCAGTAGGCGCCCTTCCATTCGAAGGTGGCGCGGATCGTGTCGGCGAGCTGCTTCAAGGGATCGAACAGGCCCACGAAGGTCACGAGCGTGGTGTCCTTGAAGACGCCGATGAAGGTGCCGACGATGCCGGGGATCGACACCTTCAGCGCCTGCGGCAGGATGATGAGCCGCTGCATCTTCCAGTAGTTCAGCCCCAGGGCGCCCGCGGCCTCGTACTGCCCGCGGGGAAGCGAGGCGAGGCCGCCGCGGATCACCTCGGCCATGTAGGCGCTGGCGAACAGCGTCACCATGATGATGACCCGCAGGATGATGTCGAAGTTCGTGCCGGGCGGCAGGAAGTAGTTCAGCAGCAGCGAGGCCACGAACAGCAGCGTGATCAGCGGGACGCCGCGGATGAACTCGATGAAGATCACCGCGAAGGCCTTGACGATCGGCAGGTCGGACTGCCGCGCGAGCGCCAGGATCACGCCCAGCGGCAGCGACATGGTGATGGCCGCGACGCCGATGGTGATCGCCAGCAGGAACCCCCCGAAGCTGCGCGATTCCATTCGCGGCAGCGACAGGGGCAGCATCCGCTGCAGGTCGGCGGCCGCGTCCCCCGACAGGAACCACCACCACAGCGCCGCGGCGGCAAGCCCCCCGACGACGGCGAGGATCCCGAAGCGCGCCAGCAACCGCCAGACGACGACGCCGATCACCGCGCCGCCCAGGATCGTCGCGGGCCCCCAGATCGACCCGCCCCACAGCAGCCACACGGCGAGGAACGGAAAGACCAGCGTCAGGACCAGCGCCGCGCGCGGCGCGTATTCGATCACCGCGATCCAGACGACCACGCCCACGGCGATGCAGACGAGTTCGGGTGCCGGCGCGCCCGAAAGCATCGACAGCGCGAAGGCGCCGACGCTCGCGACCGCGACCACGATCCAGCGCATCTGCCGGCTTTCGGTGAACAGGACCGGCGCCAGCGCCAGGAACAGCAGGCAGAAGGCCGAGGTCGGGCGCCAGTACTCGCTGGGCGGGTAGAAGCCGAACAGGAACTGGTTCCAGCGCTCGCGGATCACCCCGAAGCAGCCGCCCGCCGCGCCCTCGCCCCAGCGCTCGGCGAAGATGGCGCGGCATTCGGCCATGCTGGACGCGTTCCAGACCGAATGGCGGATCCAAGGGTAAAAGTGCTGGAACAGCCACCACAGGACGAACAGCGCGACGATGGTCAGGACCGTGTTCAGCGGGCCGGAAAACAGGTTCGTCCTGAGCCATCGGTAAAGGCCCCGCTCGGCGGCGGGCGGCGATGCCTGCGGCAGCATGGTGCCGCGGACGAAAGGGACGGTTTCGGCGTGCAGTTCGCTCATCTCAGCGTTCCTTCAGGCGCACGCGGGCGTTGTAGAGGTTCATCACGGCCGAGATCAGCAGGCTGAGGACAAGGTAGATGCCCATCATCAGCATCATCGCCTCCATCTCGCGCCCGGTCTGGTTCAGCGTGGTGCCGCCGAGCGTCGCGCGCAGGTCGGGATAGCCCACGGCGATGGCGAGCGAACTGTTCTTGGTCAGGTTCAGGAACTGCGAGATCAGCGGCGGCACGATCACCCTGAGCGCCTGCGGCAGGATCACCAGCCCCATCGTCGGGCGCGCGCGCAGGCCCAGCGCGAACGCCGCCTCGGTCTGGCCGCGGCTCACCGACAGGATGCCGGCGCGCACGATCTCGGCGATGAAGGCGCCGGTATAAAGGGTCAGTGCCAGCACCAGCACGACGAACCCGTTGTCCAGGTTGACGCCGCCGGTGAAGTTGAAGCCGGCGAGCGTCGGCGGGATCAGGTGGACGCCGAACAGGTTGATCAGCGCGACCAGCGGCACGACGAACAGCAGGACGCTGATCCACCAGGTCACGGGCCGCCGGCCGGTCCGGTTCTGCCGAGCCCTTGCCCAGCCCCGCAGCCATTTCCACACCAGCCAGGCCGCGACCAGCGCCACGGCGAACGCGACCAGCGCCCCGTTGACCGGCGTGCCCGCGATCACCACCGGACCCGGCGCATGTTCGACCGCGAGGCGGGGAATGGCGGTGTAGCGGTTGGTGGGCGCCACGCTGTCGAACAGGATCATCTGCGCCGCGGCATCGTCGCCGCGATAGTCGCGGGGCGCCGGCAGCACGTCGGTGAAGATCGCGAGGATCACGAGGATCCACAGAAGCAGCGGCACGTTGCGGAAGATCTCGACATAGACCGTCATCATCTTCGAGACGAGCCAGTTGTTCGACAGCCGCAGCACGCCCGCCAGCACGCCGACGATCGTCGCCAGGACGCAGCCCACGAACGACACGAGGAGCGTGTTGAGCAGGCCCACGACCGCCGCCCGCATGTGGGTGTCGGTCGCGGCATAGGGGATCAGCGAGAACGGGATGTCGTATCCCGCGCGCGCCCACAGGAAGGAAAAGCTGAACGTCTTGCCCAAGCGGGCCAGGTTCTCGATCGTGTTGTTGACCAGCCATGCCGCGAACAGCATCACGCCGATGAACACCACCGTCTGGATCGTGAGCGAGCGGTAGCGTCGGTCGTAAATCAGCATCGACAGGCGGAACGGCTGATGTTCCGCCGGTTGCAGGTGCGTCATCTGTTTCCCCTGTTGGCCGATGAGTGCGGGGCTTCCCCGTCGTTCTTGGCCGTCGTCTGTCGCGCAGGTCGGGGGCGCGGCACGGGGCCGCGCGCCCTGTTGTCAGGCCGGGATCAGCGGAACGGGGTCGCGTACATCAGGCCGCCCTGCGTCCACAGCGCGTTCAGGCCGCGGGCCAGCCCGATCGGGGTCTGCTCGCCGATGGTCGCGGCGAAGACCTCTCCGTAGTTGCCGCCCGCGGCGATCGCGCGCTTGGCCCATTCGGCGTCAAGGCCCATCATGCCGCCCAGGTTGTCGGTCGCGCCCAGCAGGCGCTGCACTTCCGGGTTGGTCGAGGATTTCGACAGCTCCTCGAGGTTGGCCGACGTCACGCCGTATTCCTCGGCCGCGATCAGCGCGAACAGCGTCTGGCGGACGATGTCGCCCCAGTTGTTGTCGCCGTGGCGGACGGCAGGGGCCAGCGGCTCCTTCGAGATGATCTCGGGCAGGATGATGTGGTTTTCGGGGTCCGCGAAGGCGGCGCGGGTCGCGGCCAGGCCCGATGCGTCGGTGGTGTAGGCGTCGCAGGCACCGGCCAGGTACTGCTGCTCACCCTCGGCGTTGGAATCGATGTTGACCGGCTGGTAGGCGATGTTGTTGGCGCGGAACCAGTCGGCAAGGTTCAGTTCGGTCGTGGTGCCGGTCTGGATGCAGATCGTGGCGCCGTCCAGTTCCTTGGCACTGGTCACGCCCAGGTCCTTGCGGACCATGAAGCCCTGCCCGTCGTAGTAGTTCACGGCCGGGAAATCGAGCGCCAGCTCGGTGTCGCGCTGGAACGACGCGGTGGAGTTCCGGGTCAGCACGTCGACTTCACCCGACGACAGCGCGGTGAAGCGGGTCTGGCCGGTGGTCGGGACGAAGCGCACCTTGTTGGCGTCGCCCACGACCGCCGCAGCAATCGCGCGGCACAGCGAGATGTCGAAACCCGACCAGTTGCCGTTGGCGTCCGGTGCGGCGAACCCGACCAGGCCGGGGTTCACGCCGCAGATCAGCTCGCCGCGCTGCTTGACGGCGCGCAGGGTGTCACCCTCGGCCGCCTGCGCGCCGGTGGACAGCAGGACGGCGGCGGCAGCCGCGACCGCACCAAGGAAAACCGTTTTCGTCATCAGGACCTCTCTGTTCGCCCGAGTGGTTCGGGACCGACGGCGGGCCGTGATCCGGCCCCTTGCATTGCGGGCAGGTCGCCCGGGTGAGAGCCATCTTGACGATGGCGCGTGATGCGTCAAGATTTTCGCGCGGGGAAACACGTCAGAGATGATCGTGATTGCAGGACGCGCTTGCAGCCCCTGGGCGTGCCGCAGCGCGCCCCGTCTCGGCTCACTCGGGCCGCGACAGGTGCCAGAACCGCTCGGCGTCCAGCATCGCCGCGCGACGGCGCAGCGCCGCCGCCTCGGCCTCGTCGTCGCGACCCCAGATGCGGGCCTGGTAATCCTCGTCCAGCCGCGACAGCGCGTGCGCCTGTTCAGCCGTCAGCCGCCCATGCGCGACCGCGAGCCCCAGGACCAGCGACCCCGGCAGCGTCACCAGGTCGTGAAGCGCGGTCAGCCCCCAGGGGTCCAGGCCCGCGACATGGCCGTGCAGCCTGGCAAGCGCCCCGGGATCCTGCGCGACCGGGATCACGCCGCCCGTCACCGCCAGCCGCGCCCCCAGCGTGTCGGCCGCCCAGTCGAGCAGCGGATCCCACGCCGCCGCCTGCTCGCGCGCCAGCGCGTCCTGCCGGTCGTCGCGGTAGGACAGAAGGTCGGTCCCGCCGTAGTCCGCCAGCATCGAGGCGACCGCGTCGAACTGCGGCGCGACCTTCTCGATGGCCGAGTTCGCGGCCCGGGTGACGGGCATCACGCCGGGGTCGATCGCCTCGGACACGGCGTCCCATTCGTCGGCCACCGCCTGCGCCAGCGCCCGCGTCGGCAGCACCAGCGGCAGCTTGCCGGGCGTGTTCACGACCCGGTCGTCCAGCGCCACCTGCCAGCCGCCATCCGCGGGCCGCAGGCCGACCGAGGTCCAGAAGCGGCGCGGTTTCCATTCGCTCATGCGGGGGTCCCTTCGATCCAGCCCTCGATCAGGCGGGTCAATTCGGCGAAGTCGCGCGCCACCGCCAGCGCGCCGGCGGCGGCCAGGTCCTCGGCGGGGTGGTGGCCCCAGGCCACGCCGATCGCGGCAACGCCCGCGTTTCGCGCCATCGTGATGTCGTAGGTCGTGTCGCCCACCATCAGCGCCCGGTCCGCGTGAACGCCCGCGTCCGACAGGCACGCCAGCACCATGCCGGGCGCGGGCTTCGACGGGTGCCCGTCCGCGCAATGCGAGGTCACGAAGTAGCGGCCCAGATCGTGCGCCGCGATCAGCGCCGTCAACCCCCGCTGCGACTTGCCCGTGGCCACCGCCATCAGCACGTCGTCGCGGGCGGCCAGCCGGTCCAGCAACTCGCGCGCGCCGGCAAACAGCGGCGATTCCGCCCGCGTGCGGTCGTCGTGGTAGCTTTGCCGGTAGCCTGCCACGACCGCCGCCTGCGTGGGCGCATCGGTGCCCGGCAGCAGCGTCGCGACCGCCACCGGCAGGGACAGGCCGACGATGCTGCCCACCGCGGCGGGCGGCAGTTCCGGCAGGCCCGCCGCGGCCATGCCGCGCGCCATCGACCGCATGATCATGTCCGCGCTGTCCACCAGCGTGCCGTCCACGTCCCAGATCACGAGCTTCAGGCCGGGCGTCGGACCGGGCGTCGGGTCGGGCTTCGCGTCCGCCATCAGGTCAGGTCCTCGAACGGGTCCGCCGGCACGTCGTTCTCGTGCCAGCCCAGCGTCTTCCAGGTGCGCGCCATGTGTTCGGGCAGCGGCGCGGTCACGGTGATGCGCTTGCCGGTCACGGGATGGTCGAAGCCGATCGACCGCGCGTGGAGATGCAGCTTGCGGCTGATCTCTCCGCCCAGCTGCGCGCCCCAGCCGTCGCCCAGGTTCTCCTGCCCCGACCCGCCGTACTTGCCGTCGCCGATGATCGGGTGGCCGAGTTCCGCCATGTGCGCGCGCAGCTGGTGGGTGCGGCCGGTGATCGGGACAAGCGCGCACCAGCTGACGCGGGTGCCCAGGCTGTCGAGCACGGCATAGTCGGTGGTCGCGCGCTTCGCCCCCTCGGTCTGGTCCACCCGGGCGGGGTGCACGGCGATCATCTTCTCGCCCTCGCCGCCGCGGCCGTGGCCGGGGGCCTTCACCAGCCCGAAGCGGACGGTGCCCATCTGCGGGCTGGGCACGCCGGCGACGGCGGCCCAGTAGATCTTGCGCGTGGTCCGCGACCGGAACGATTCCGACAGCCGCCGCGCGACCCGGTCCGTGCGCGCCAGCAGAAGGACGCCCGAGGTGTCCTTGTCCAGCCGGTGCACCAGCTTCGGCTTGTCCTTGAACCCGAACGTCAGCGCCTGCGCGAGGCCGTCCACGTGCCGGTCGCCCTGACCGCTCCCCCCCTGGCTCGGCAGGCCCGGCGGCTTGTTCAGGGCGATGACGTGTTCGTCCTTCCAGATCACCGCGGCCTGGATCATCTTCGCGTCAGCGTCGCCGACGCCCGCGTCCGCGCGGGGACCGCGCGGCGCACGGATCGCGGGCGCGTCGGGCAGCGGCGGGACCCGCACCTCCTGCCCCGGCTCCAGCCGCGTCGCGGGCTTCACCCGGCCACCGTCGACGCGCAGCTGGCCCGTGCGGCACAGCTTCTCGATCGCGATCTGGTTCAGCTGCGGGAACTGCCGCCTGAGCCAGCGGTCGAGCCGCTGCTCGCCCTCGTCCGCGCCGACGCGGATCACCTGCACCGGCGTGCTCATGCCCAGATCCCCCGCGCGACGGCCAGCCCGGCGACCAGCGCCAGGACCGACAGCGCCACGCTCGCGACCACGTTGCCGACCGCCAGCGCCTGCGCGCCGCGTTCCCACAGCACCACGGTGTCGAGCGAGAACGACGAGAAGGTGGTGAACCCGCCCAGAACCCCGGTCAGCAGGAACGGCGCCATGCCGTCGCCCCGGCCCGAGAGCGCGACGAACAGGACGCCCATCAGGAACGATCCCGCGACATTCACGGCCAGCGTGCCGAGCGGGAGGCCCGGCCCGAACGCCGCCAGCGCGGCCCGGGTCACGCCCAGGCGGGCAGCCGCGCCAAGCGCGCCGCCCAGGGCAACCTGAAGATAGGGGGCGGCATGGATCCAGCTTTTCATCATGCCGCCGTCCTCTGCATCCGGGCGCGCAAAGTCAACCGCCGCGCTTCGCGCGCTGGCTGACGAACCAGTCCAGCCGCTTCTTCAGCTCGCGCTCGAACCCCCGCTCGACCGGGGCATAGAGAACCGGGCGCCTCATCCCGTCGGGAAAGTAGTTCTGGCCCGAGAACGCGTCCTCGGCGTCGTGGTCGTAGGCGTAGCCGGCGCCGTAGCCCTGGTCCTTCATCAGCGCCGTCGGCGCATTCAGGATGTGCGCGGGCGGCATCAGGCTGCCGGTGGTCCGCGCCTCGGCCCGCGCGGCCTTGTAGGCGACGTAGCCCGCGTTCGATTTCGGCGCGAGCGACAGGTAGATCACCGCCTGCGCCAGCGCGAGCTCGCCCTCGGGCGAGCCGAGCCGTTCATAGAGCGCCCAGGCGTCGAGGCAGTGGCGCTGCGCGGCCGGGTCGGCGAGGCCGATATCCTCGATCGCCATCCGCGTGATGCGGCGGGCGAGGTAGCGCGGGTCCTCGCCCCCTTCCAGCATCCGGGCAAGCCAGTAGAGCGCCGCGTCGGGGTCGGACCCGCGCACCGACTTGTGAAGCGCGGAAATCAGGTTGAAGTGCTCGTCGCCCGCCTTGTCGTATCTCGCGGCGCGGCGCATCAGCCGCTTTGCCAGCTCCTCCGGTCCGATCGGCTTTCCGGTGTTCCACGCCATCACCTGCTCGATCAGGTTCAGCGCGGCGCGGCCGTCGCCGTCGGCCATTTCCAGCAGCGCGTCGCGTGCCTCGCCGGTCAGGGGCAGCGCGCGGCCCATCTCTCGTTCGGCCCGCTGCGCCAGCAGCTCGAGATGGGTCAGGTTCAGCCGCTCCAGCACGACGACCTGCGCGCGGGACAGGAGCGCGGCGTTCAGCTCGAACGACGGGTTCTCGGTGGTGGCGCCGACAAGCAGGATCGTGCCGTCCTCCATGAACGGCAGGAAGCTGTCCTGCTGCGCCTTGTTGAAGCGGTGGATCTCGTCGACGAACAGCAGCGTCCCCTGCCCGTCCCCCTGCTCGCGCCGCATCCGGGCGGTGTCGAACACCTTCCTGAGGTCGGCGACGCCGGAAAAGATCGCGGAGATCTGGACGAAGACCCGGTCCGTCTCGTGCGCCAGCAGCCGGGCGATGGTGGTCTTGCCGACGCCGGGCGGCCCCCACAGGATCAGCGATCCGAGACTGCCTGCGGCGAGCATCGCGCCCAGGGGCGCGTCGGGACCCAGCACGCGGTCCTGGCCGACGACCTCGGACAGGGATGCGGGCCGGATCCGGTCGGCAAGCGGGCGCGCCGCCGCCCTTGCGGGCGCGTGCGCGATGTCGGGAGAGCTGTCGAAAAGGTCGGCCATGGCGGGCAGATGTTAGACTGCCCGCCAGTTGCTTGGTATCCCCCGCTGTTGCACACGCCCGGTCAGTGCAGCTTGCTCGCGAGATTGATCGACACGCACTGGAAGTCACCGTCGTCGATCCACATCACGCGGCCGATCGCGGTCGCTTCCAGCCCGCAGCGGCCGTACCAGCGCGGCCAGGTCGCGCCGGTCAGGGCGATCAGCCGCGACGCGCCCACCTCGCGGGCCGACGCGGTCATCGCGTCGACCATGCTGAAGTGGACCTTGCGGCGGATCGCCTGCGGGGTCGCGTGGTTGACGAACACGCGCGTGCATTCCCAGACCGACGGATCGACCGGGGCTTCCCCGTACAGCAGGTCGGTCGGGATCGACCCGCCGAGGATCCCCTTCTGCGCATCGCGGATCATGTAGGAATAGACGCCGCAGCGGGCGGTGGTCGGCGTCAGCCGGAAGCCGCCCAGCACCTCGCCCGCCTCGTGAACGGCAATCCAGCGGCTCTGCGGCGTGTCGTACTGGTCAAACTCCATCCCGTCCGCTTGCGGAAGGTCCCAGTTCTTCTGGACGATGAAGCTTTCGCGCCGGGCGCGGAACAGGTTTGCAAACAGTTCGCCGTGGACGTGGAGGTTGCTGAAGGAAAGGGTGGTGGTCTGCATGGAAGTATCTCCTGGGGGTTTTTGATGGGTTCCCCCCCGGGAGCGGCGCGGTAAGGGCGCCATCGCTACAGCAAGCGGTACTCCTTGGCACGTTGCAACGCCTCGGCGGTCGTGCGGGCCATAAGTCGCTCTCGCGCCGCAATCAGCCGAGCCTTGAAGGCGCTTTCCGTGATCCCGAGCTTCGCAGCCGCCGCTGCATGACGGTCACCCTCCGCGATGCACCGGAGGGCTTCTTTCTGAGCCTTCGTCAGGCTCTCCGGCGGCTCGGTAATCTCGTGAAGCCGTCGTACCGTGTCCAAGATCATTTCGATCTCGTCATCCGTGAATTCGCGCTCGTCGTGCGCAAAGCTGCAGATCGTCCGCGAGCTGATCGGGCCGCACGCCACGGTGAGCCCGTAGGTCAGGCCGTGAGCGGCCGCGTCCTTGCAGATGCCGAACGGATCGGGCACCGGCAGCGACGACCAGCGGCATGAGCCGGTGGTCGAAAATCCCCACGCAATGGTGGGATCGCGCAACGCGTAGGCGTTCTGCACGTAGCGGTCGGCCCAAGCGGCCGGATAGGTCTGGTATTGCATCAGCGGCGCCGCGAAACGGATGTGCAGCGCCAGGAAATATCCTGCCGGCGAGACCTTCTTCAGGCGGGCCAAAGACGCGTTGATATCAGAACGTGATGACATGGCTTTTTAGACAAATTGCCAAAGGTTTCGTCAATCTGAAAACTCGTCTGGTACCTGTGTGTTCCGAGTTTGGTGTTAAAGTGCCACGATCTGATTCGCACGCTGACGATGCGTCGATCCTGCCTGCGCGCGGGCGGGATGACCTGCGTGCCATGCGCGCCGCGGGCGTCCTGTCCGCCGACGAGGCAACCGTCGTCGCGCGGCGGCTTGTAGAACACCTGCAATGGCCGGATGTCGTCACGCGGCAGTTTCACATCCCGCGGGACTGAAGCCGCCGCGCGGTTTCGCCTGCGCCGCAAGACATGAAAAACCCCTGCCCGGCCGCGGGCAGGGGTTCGTTTTTTCAGCCTTTACGGACGGGCCTTACGCCTCGTCCATCTCGAATTCGGCTTCGACGCGGGCGCGGTCGGCTGCGCCTTTCGCCGACGTGTCGCGGTCGACGAACTCGATGATCGCCATCGGCGCCATGTCGCCGTAGCGGAAGCCCGCCTTCAGCACGCGGACATAGCCGCCCTGGCGGTTGGCATAGCGGGGGCCGAGCGCGTCGAACAGCTTCGCGACATACGCGTCCTGCTTGAGCTGCGAGGCGGCCTGGCGGCGGGCGTGCAGGTCGCCGCGCTTGGCGAGCGTGATCAGCTTCTCGATGATCGGGCGCAGTTCCTTGGCCTTCGGCAGCGTCGTCTTGATCTGCTCGTGCTCGATCAGGCTGCCGGCCATGTTCGCAAACAGGGCCTTGCGGTGTTCGTGGGTGCGGTTCAGGCGGCGGTAGCCGCGGGCGTGACGCATGATGATCTCCTATCGTCGTGTTTTGCTTTGTCCGGCGGCGATGCGTTTCGACCGCTCTCCTTGGGGCGTCTTCGGCCCGGTCGTCACGCGGGGCGGCAGCGCCGCCCCGCGCAATTCCTCAGAACTGGTCGTCGAAACGCTTGGCCAGGTCCTCGATGTTCTCCGGCGGCCAGTCCTGGACGTCCATGCCCAGGTGCAGGCCCATGCCCGACAGCACTTCCTTGATCTCGTTCAAGGACTTGCGGCCGAAGTTCGGGGTCCGCAGCATCTCTGCCTCGGTCTTCTGGATCAGGTCGCCGATATAGACGATGTTGTCGTTCTTCAGGCAGTTGGCCGAACGCACCGAAAGCTCCAGCTCGTCCACCTTCTTGAGCAGGCGCGGATCGAATTCCAGGCCCTCGTCGCTGTCGCCGCGGACGGCCGATTCCGGCTCGTCGAAGTTGACGAACACGGCCAGCTGGTCCTGCAGGATGCGGGCGGCGTAAGCCACCGCGTCCTCGGGCGACAGGCTGCCGTCGGTTTCAACCTTCATCGTCAGCTTGTCGTAGTCGAGCACCTGGCCCTCGCGGGTGGGCGTGACTTCGTAGCTGACGCGCTTGACCGGCGAGAAGATGGCGTCGATCGGGATCAGGCCGATCGGCGCGTCCTCGGGACGGTTGCGGTCGGCGGCAACGTAGCCCTTGCCGTTCGCGACGGTCAGTTCCATGTGCAGGTCCGCGCCCTCGTCGAGGTGGCAGATGACGTGGTCGCGGTTCAGGATCGTGATGCCGGCGGTTTCCTGGATCTGGCCGGCCTTGACCTCGCCCGGGCCGGTGGCCGACAGGGTCAGGCGCTTGGTCCCGTCCACGTCCATCTTCAGCGTCACGCCCTTGAGGTTCAGGACGATGTCGGTCACGTCCTCGCGAACGCCGGCGACGGACGAAAACTCGTGCAGCACGTTGTCGATCTGCACGCTGGTGATCGCCCCGCCCTGGAGCGACGACATCAGCACGCGGCGCAGCGCGTTGCCGAGCGTCAGGCCGAAGCCGCGTTCCAGCGGCTCAGCGACGACCGTGGCCACCCGCGACGCGTCGGCGCCGGAACGGATGTCGAGCTGCTGCGGCTTGATCAGTTCGGCCCAGTTCTTGTGGATCATGCGATTGCCTCCATTCCAGTTCCCGGCGCCATGTCCAGCCGCCGCGAACGCCCGAGGTAAAATGCGAATGGCCGGCCCGCGCCTGGAACGACGCGGGCCGGCGTAAGTGTCGTCAGGTCAGACGCGCCGGCGCTTGGGCGGGCGGACGCCGTTATGCGCGATCGGGGTCACGTCGCGGATCGCGGTGATGTTGAAGCCGACGGCGGCCAGCGCGCGCAGCGCGGATTCACGGCCCGAGCCGGGGCCCTGCACCTCGACCTCGAGCGTGCGGACGCCGTGTTCCTGCGCCTTCTTGCCGGCGTCTTCGGCGGCCATCTGGGCGGCGTAGGGGGTCGACTTGCGCGAGCCCTTGAAGCCCATGGTGCCGGCCGACGACCACGAGATCGCGTTGCCCTGGACGTCCGAGATCAGGATCTTGGTATTGTTGAACGAGCTGTTCACATGCGCCACGCCAGTGGCGATGTTCTTGCGTTCCTTGCGCTTCATGCGCGTCTTGTCGCGTGCCATTGTCCCGGACCCTCCTTACTTCTTCTTGCCGGCGATGGGCTTCGCCGGGCCCTTGCGGGTGCGGGCGTTGGTGTGGGTGCGCTGGCCGCGCACCGGAAGGCCGCGACGGTGGCGCAGGCCGCGATACGAACCCAGGTCCATCAGGCGCTTGATGTTCATCTGGTTTTCGCGGCGCAGGTCGCCCTCGACGGTCAGGTTCGCGTCGATGTATTCGCGGATCGCCAGAACTTCGGCGTCCGAAAGGTCGTTGACGCGGCGCGAGGGATCGATCCCCACGGCCTGAACGATCTGGTCGGCATACATCGAGCCGATGCCGTGGATATAGGTCAGCGCAATGGGAACGCGCTTCCCGGTCGGAATGTTGACGCCAGCAATACGAGCCACGCGTAAATCCTTACTGTTGCGGTTCCGTGGTGCCGGAACCTTTTTTCACAACCAAAGACCCGAAGGCGTGCCTTCGGGCCCGATTCGATCAACCAAAGGGTCGATTCTCAAGCGAGAGACTGTGCCGTAGTAGAACCGCCACCCTCTGTCAACTCGTTGTCCGCGCCGCTTCCGGGGACCGAAGGCAGGTGCGACGCGATCTGCGCCGCGACGTCGGCCACGTCGGCAAGCCCGTTCACGGGGCGCAGCTTGCCCTTGGCATAGTAGTAGCCGATCAGCGGTGAGGTCTTCTTGTAGTATTCCAGAAGCCGCGTCTTCAGGCTTTCGGCGTTGTCGTCGCCGCGCCGGCGCAGGTCGGTCGACCCGCAGACGTCGCAGATGCCGGGGCGCTCGGTCGGGCGGGTCAGGTCGTGATAGACCGACCCGCAGCTGCCGCAGGTGAAGCGGCCGCTGATGCGATCGACCAGGGCCGCATCGTCCACCTGCATCTCGATCACGGCGTCGATCTGGTGGCCCATGCCCGACAGCAGGTCCTCGAGCGCGTCGGCCTGCTGCAGCGTGCGGGGGAAGCCGTCGAAGATGAAGCCGGCGCCGGTGCCGGCCTCGAGCTTTTCGCGGATCAGGCCGATCACGATCTCGTCCGTGACCAGATGGCCGCGGTCCATGACGTCGGCGACGACGCGTCCCATCTCGGTCCCCGAGGTCCGAGCCTCGCGCAGCATGTCGCCGGTGGACAGCTGCACGAGCCCGCGCTCCTCGACCAGCCGGTGGGCCTGCGTCCCCTTGCCGGCGCCGGGCGGTCCCAGCAGGATGATGTTCGTCGCCACCGTGTCGTCCCCCCTCGTGTCAGTATGCACGCGCGGCGGTCAGCGCCGCGCGGGTGCCTTGCGCGGCTTGGGCGCGCCGGGCTTGCGGCGGCCGCGAAGCTGCGACTTCTCGATCAGGCCCTCGTACTGGTGGGCCAGCAGGTGGCTCTGGATCTGGTTGATCGTGTCCATCGTGACCGACACGATGATGAGGACCGAGGTGCCGCCGAAGTAGAACGGGACCGAGAACTGGTTCCGGATCACCTCGGGCAGAAGGCACACCGCGGCCAGATACAGCGAGCCCAGCACCAGGACCCGGTTCACCACGTAGTCGAGGTATTCCTCGGTCCGCTTGCCGGGACGGATGCCCGGGATGAAGCCGCCCTGGTTCTTGAGATTGTCGGCGACGTCGTCGGACTTGAACGCCACGTTCTGGGTGTAGAAGTAGCTGAAGAACACGATCATCGCCGTGAAAAACAGCAGGTACAGCGGCTGCCCGGGTCCGAAATAGGCGAGGATCGTGGACATGACCGGGCCGGTCTGACCGCCCGAGAAGGTCGAGATCGTGGTCGGCAGCAGCAGCAGCGACGAGGCGAAGATCGCCGGGATCACGCCCGCCGGGTTGACCTTGATCGGCAGGTGCGAGGACTGCCCGTCATAGACCTTCATCCCGACCTGGCGCCGCGGATACTGGATGCGGATCTTGCGCAGCGCGCGTTCCATGAACACGACGAACGCCATGACCACCACGACCAGCGCGATGATCCCCAGCACCACCGGGGTCGAGATCGCGCCCGACCGCCCCTGCGCCAGAAACTGCGCGATGTGGGCCGGGATCTCGGCCAGGATGCCGACATAGATGATGAGGCTGATGCCGTTGCCGATCCCGCGCGCGGTGATCTGCTCGCCCACCCACATCAGGAACATGGTCCCGCCGACCAGCGTGATGACCACGCCCACGCGGAAGAACAGCCCCGGATCGTGGGCGAGGTTCCCCGCCTCCAAGCTGACGGCAAGGCCGTAGGCCTGGAAGAACGCCAGCGCCACGGTCGCGTAGCGGGTGTACTGGTTGATCTTCTTGCGGCCCTGCTCGCCTTCCTTCTTCAGCTGTTCCAGCGAAGGCACCATCGCCGCCAGAAGCTGGACGATGATCGAGGCCGAGATGTAGGGCATGATCCCCAGCGCGAAAACGCCCATCCGCCCCAGCGCGCCGCCGGTGAACATCGACAGGATCCCGCCGATACCCGACTGCGCCTGTTCCATGAAGTTGCGCAGCGCGCCGCCGTCGATGCCGGGGACCGGAATGTAGGTTCCCAGCCGGTAGATGATCAGCAGGCCGATCGTGAACCAGATGCGCTGGCGAAGTTCCGTGGCCTTGCCCAGCTGCCCCCAGCTGAGGTTCGCGGCCATCTGTTCTGCGGCTGACGCCATGCTGCCCTCGTGAATGCGGCCCGGCGCGCAGCGCCGGATGTCATGTCAGCGCCGCCGGCCCGGTTCCCGGTCGGCGGCGCTTGGAAACTCGACATCTATCTATTGGCGTGCACAGACGCCTTCAACAGCTTATTCGGCCGAGGCTTCGGCGCCGCTTTCCGCGCGCTCGCGCACCGGGCGCGTCAGGGTGATCCGGCCGCCCGCACGCTCCACCGCCTCGACGGCGGTCCTGGACGCGCCCGCGACGGTCAGGTTCAGCGCCGACGTCAGCTCGCCCTTGGCCAGCACGCGGATGCCGTCGAGCTTGCGCTTGGTGGCGCCCGCCGCGATCAGCGCGTCCTCGGTCAGGTCGGCGCCTGCGGCCAGCTTGCCCGCGTCGACCATGGCCTGCAGCTGGCCCAGGTTCACGACCGCGAACTTCAGCGCGTTCGGCTTGGTGAAGCCGCGCTTCGGCAGGCGGCGATACAGCGGCATCTGGCCGCCTTCATAGCCGTTCAGCGCGACGCCCGACCGCGAGGTCTGGCCCTTGATGCCGCGGCCGGCGGTCTTGCCCTTGCCCGAACCCGGGCCGCGCGCGACGCGCTTCTTCTTGCGGGTTGCGCCTTCGTTGTCGCGCAGTTCGTTCAGTTTCATGTCGCTTCTCCTTGGCCGGACACATCCCCCGAAGCGATGATGGGGCGGACACGGCATGTTGTTCATGAGTCGTGGCGCGAAGCCACCCGCGGTCGGTACAGAAGCGGCAGCATCGCGTCAAGAGTGCGTCAGGCGTGACAGCGGACGGGGCTCAGTGGCCGCTCTACGGTCAGGGCCGGAACATCACCTTGCCGACCTTCCCGGGCGTGAGCGACGCCCGCACGGCGTCCGCAGGCCGGTCCAGCCCGAAGATGCCGTCCACCGGCAGCGGCAAGTCGCCCGACATGACGCGGCCGATCACCTCGCCCATCAGCGCGGCCCGCCGTTCCTGCGGCAGCCGCGCCATGACGGACGAGCCCCAGAAGCCGCGCAGCGTCAGGTTGCGGAAGATGAACTCTCCGGGCGGGATCACCACCGGCTGCGCGGTCATCGAGCCGAACACCACCATCCGCCCGTTGTCGCCGATGAGCGCGGCAAGATCGCCGCTGGCCGTGCCGCCGACGGAATCGACCCCGACGCGGATCGCCGCCCCGGCCGTGATCTCGCGCACCCGGTCCTGCCAGCCGTTCTCGGCCGTGGAGACGGCGTTGGCGATGCCGCTGGCCTGCAGCTCGGCCACGCCGTCTGCCCGGCGAACGAGGCTCACGCAGTTGACCCCCCGCGCCGCGGCGAGGCGCGACAGCATCCGCCCGACCGCCCCGTTCGCGGCGTTCTGGATGATCCAGTCGCCGGATGACACGTCGAGATGATCGAGCAGCGTGATGGCGCTGAACGGCATGGCGACGAGTTGCGCGGCGCTTTCGTCGGGGATCGTGTCGGGGACCGGCACCAGCCCCGTGGCGGAGGCCAGCACGTATTCGGCCCAGGACCCGTGGATGCCGCCGACGGCAACGCGGCGCCCGGCCATGCCGGCGTCCAGCCCCTCGCCCACCGCGTCGATGATGCCCACCGCCTCGGTCCCGCCGATCGCCGGCAGTTCGGGCCGGTAGCCGTACTGGCCGCGCACGGTGGACAGGTCGTGGTTGTGGACGGGCGACAGGATGACCTTCAGTCGGACCTGCCGCGGCCCGGGCTGCGGGATGGGCCGGTCGGACTGGCGCAGGACCTCTGCGGGGTCGCCGAACGTGTCGTGGGTGACGGCGCGCATGGATCATCCTTTCGCAATGGGCTGCCGCATGGCAGGCGTTCAGAAAGCAGAACGCCCCGGCGAGCCGGGGCGTTCGATGTTCCCTTGCGGAACAGCCGCGTCAGGCGACGAAGATCAGTTCCGGACCTCGACGATCACCGCGAGGTGCGGGATCTTCGCGACCATGCCGCGGACGGCGGGCGTGTCTTCCAGCTCGCGCGTGCGGTTCATCTTGTTCAGGCCCAGGCCCGCGAGCGTGGCGCGCTGTTCCTTGGGGCGGCGGATCGGCGAGCCGATCTGCTTGACGACGATGGTACCCATGGATCAGGCCTCCTGCACTTCGGCCGATGTCACGGTCGCGTCGGTGCCAAGCTGGGCTTCCGGGGCGCGGTCGTGCGACGGCATGATGTCGGCGACCTTCTTGCCGCGACGCTGCGCGACCGAACGGGGCGAGGCTTCCGCCTTGAGGCCGTCGATGGTGGCGCGGATCATGTTGTAGGGGTTCTGCGACCCCATCGACTTGGCGACCACGTCCTGGACGCCCAGCATCTCGAACACGGCGCGCATCGGGCCGCCGGCGATGATGCCGGTCCCCGGGACCGCGGTCCGCATCACGACCTTGCCGGCGCCGTGGCGGCCCTCGATGTCGTGGTGCAGGGTGCGGCCGTCGCGCAGCGGCACGCGGATCAGGCCGCGCTTGGCCTGTTCGGTCGCCTTGCGGATCGCTTCCGGCACTTCCTTGGCCTTGCCCTTGCCGAAGCCCACGCGACCGCGCTGGTCGCCCACGACGACGAGCGCCGCAAAGCCGAAGCGCTTGCCGCCCTTCACCGTCTTGGACACGCGGTTGATCGCGACCAGGCGGTCGGCGAATTCCGGGGTTTCCTCACGCTCTTCGCGGCGGCCGTCGCGACGGTCCCGGCGTTGTTCACGTTCTGCCATGCGGCATTCCTTCTATCTGGCGCACGGGCGGCGCCGTTGGTGCCGATCCCGGTGGGCCGCCTTGCGGAAAGGCGATGCCCCCGGATCATCGGGGTGGCGACAGCCGCCACCCGCAATCATCAGAACTTCAGGCCACCTTCGCGCGCGGCGTCGGCCAGGGCCTTGATCTTGCCGTGGAACAGGAAGCCGCCGCGGTCGAACACGACCTCCTCGACACCCTTGGCACGCGCGCGCTCGGCCAGGGCCGAGCCGATCTTCGCCGCCGCGTCGACATTGTTCTTGCCGACGAAGCCCAAGTCCTTTTCCAGCGTGCTGGCCGAGGCCAGCGTGATCCCGTTCGCGTCGTCGATCAGCTGCGCGCTGATGTTCTTGGACGAACGGTGGACGGACAGGCGGGGACGGCCGTTGGACATCGCCCGCAGTTTGTTCCGAACGCGCAGACGGCGCTTCTGGAACAGCTCTCGTTTGTTCAGTGCCATTTGCGTGATCCTTACTTCTTCTTGCCTTCCTTGCGGAAGACCTGCTCGCCCTTGTAGCGGATGCCCTTGCCCTTGTAGGGCTCGGGCTTGCGCCACTCGCGGATGTTCGCGGCGACCTGGCCGACCAGCTGCTGGTCGATCCCTTCCACCACGATCTCCGTCTGCTTGGGGGCGGTGATCGTCACGCCGTCCGGCACCTCGAAGTTGACGTCGTGGCTGTAGCCAAGCGCCAGCTTCAGGGTCTTGCCCTGCATGTTCGCCCGGTAGCCGACGCCCTGGATCTCCAGCTCCTTGCGGAAGCCGGTGCTCACGCCGGTCGCCAGGTTCTCCACCATCGAGCGGGTCATGCCCCACTGCTGGCGCGCGCGCTTGGACGAGCCGCGCGGGGTGACGGTGATCCGGCCTTCGTCCAGCGCGACGGTCACGTCGTCCGTCGCGGTGAACGAACGGGTGCCCTTCGGCCCCTTCACCTCGACGGTCTGACCCTTCACTTCGGCCGTGACGCCCTTGGGCAGTTCGACCGGCTTCTTACCAATCCGAGACATCCTGCCCTCCTTAGAACACGGTGCAGAGGACTTCGCCGCCAACGTTGGCGTTGCGAGCCGCTGCGTCCGACATCACGCCCTTGGGCGTGGAGACGATGGAAACGCCGAGGCCGTTGCGGACCGACGGGATTTCCCTGGCGCCTGCATAGACCCGACGGCCCGGCTTGGACACGCGGGCGAGCTCGCGGATCACGGGGGTGCCGTCGAAGTACTTCAGGCTGATTTCAAGCTCGGTGTGACCGGCGTCGGTCGTCACCTGTTCATAGCCGCGGATGTAACCCTCGGCCTTCAGCACGTCCAGGACCCAGCCGCGAAGCTTGGAGGCGGGCGTGCGGACCGTGGACTTGCCGCGCATCTGCGCGTTGCGGATGCGGGTCAGCATATCGCCGAGCGGATCGTTCATCGACATCTGTTACCCCCTTACCAGCTCGACTTGACCATGCCGGGGATCTGGCCCTGCGAGCCGAGCTCGCGCAGCATGATCCGCGACAGGCGCAGCTTGCGGTAATACGCGCGCGGACGGCCGGTCAGCTCGCAGCGATTGTTCAGGCGCGTCGCCGACGAATTGCGCGGCAGTTCGGCAAGCGACAGCGTCGCCTTGAACCGCTCTTCCATCGGCCGGTCCTGGTCGTTGATGATTTCGTTCAGGGCAGCGCGCTTGGAGGCGAACTTCGCCACCATCCGCTCGCGCTTCTTCTGACGCTCGATCATGGATTTCTTAGCCATTATCAGATTCCTCGCGCGATCAGCTGTTGAAGGGCATGTTGAAGTGCTTCAACAGCGCCTTCGCCTCGGCATCGGTCTTGGCCGTGGTCGCGATGATGATGTCCATCCCCAGAACCTCGTCGACCTTGTCGAAGTTGATCTCCGGGAAAACGATCTGCTCCTTGAGGCCCATGGCATAGTTGCCGCGGCCGTCGAACGACGTGCCCTTGACGCCGCGGAAGTCGCGGACGCGGGGCAGCGCGATGTTGATCAGGCGGTCCAGGAATTCGTACATCCGGTCGCCGCGCAGGGTCACCTTGGTGCCCAGCGGCATCTCCTCGCGCACGCGGAAGCCGGCGATCGACTTCTTGGCGTGGGTGATGACGGCTTTCTGGCCGGCGATCAGGGACAGTTCCTCGGCGGCCTGCTTGACCTTCTTGGTGTCCTTGACCGCTTCGCCGACGCCCATGTTCAGGACGATCTTGTCCAGGCGCGGGATCTGCATGTCGTTCCTGTAGCCGAACTCCTCCTTCATCGCCGCACGGATGCGGTCGCGGAACTCGGCCTTCAGGCGCGGGGTGTAGCTTGCTTGGTCGAGCATCAGATCACGTCTCCCGTGGTCTTGGCGAAGCGCACCTTCCGGTCGCCTTCCATGCGGAAGCCGACGCGGGTCGCCTTGCCGTTCTTGTCCAGCAGCGCGAGGTTCGACAGGTCGATCGGCATGTTCTTGGGAACGCGGCCGCCCTGGCTCGTCTGCGACTGGCGGGTGTGACGCAGCGCGATGTTCACGCCATCGACGACGGCCTTGTTGTCCTTGGGCATGACCTGCGTGATCTCGCCGGTCTTTCCCTTGTCCTTGCCCGTCAGGACGACGACGGTGTCACCCTTCTTCAGCTTGGCGGCCATCACAGCACCTCCGGCGCAAGCGAGATGATCTTCATGAAGTTCTTCGCGCGCAGTTCGCGGACGACCGGCCCGAAGATACGGGTCCCGACCGGCTCGCCCTGGTTGTTCAGGATGACGGCGGCGTTGCGGTCGAAGCGGATGGACGTGCCATCTTCGCGCGACACTTCCTTGGCGGTGCGCACGACGACGGCCTTGCGGACGTCGCCCTTCTTCACGCGGCCGCGCGGGATGGCTTCCTTGACGGACACGACGATGATGTCGCCGACCGACGCATAGCGACGGTGCGAGCCACCCAGAACCTTGATGCACTGCACCCGGCGAGCGCCGGAGTTGTCAGCAACATCCAGATTGGTCTGCATCTGGATCATTCGGTTTCTCCCGACCTTTGGGGACCGGATGCAGGTCCGGCCCCAGGGTTTCGATCAGTCTTGGTGCGGCTCAGGCCTGGACGGCCTGCGCCTCGTCGGACAGGACGGTCCAGCGCTTGGTCTTGGAAATCGGCGCGCATTCGACGATGCGGACGGTGTCCCCGACCTTGAACTGGTTGTTCGCGTCGTGCGCCCGGTACTTCTTGGACGAACGGACGGTCTTGTGCAGCAGCGGATGCTTGAAGCGGCGTTCGACGAGGACCGTGATGGTCTGCTCGTTCTTGTCGCTGGTCACCTTGCCT
This sequence comes from Paracoccus aeridis, assembly GCF_004923205.2. Classification (GTDB taxonomy): domain Bacteria; phylum Pseudomonadota; class Alphaproteobacteria; order Rhodobacterales; family Rhodobacteraceae; genus Paracoccus; species Paracoccus aeridis. The sequence continues at coordinate 6,458 of NZ_SELD02000002.1, read as the reverse complement.
TGCAGGATGCGTCTCGGCATGGGTCAAGCTCCTCAGTTCGTCGCGGCCGCGGCGGCGGCCTTCTGGTTCATGACGGTCTTGACGCGGGCCACGTCGCGGCGCACGGCGCGCATGCGGGCGGTCGACTCAAGCTGGCCGGTCGCCTGCTGGAAGCGCAGGTTGAACGCTTCCTTCTTCAGCGCCACCAGCTGCTCGCGCAGCTGTTCCGGCGTCTGGTTCATCAGTTCCTGCGCTTTCATGCGCCATTTCCTTTCAACATCACCGGAGAGCCCCAGTCGCCTGGGCCACCCTGATTCCCGGTGGAGTTAGAGATGAAGGCCTGCGCATACATGCTGCGCCGGCCGATGGCAAGCGGAAGCTGGCGGCTTTCGCCCGTAGCCGCACCTTCCGACGGAAAGGCCCCGCCGTCACCGGCGGGGCCCAGAACCTCGACCAGGCCTCAGGAGCCCGCCGGGATCACCAGTCTTCGCGGTGAACGATCCGGGTGAGGACCGGCAGCTTCATCGCGCCGAGGCGCAGCGCCTCGCGGGCGATGTCGTCGCTGACGCCGTCGATCTCGAACATGATCCGGCCGGGGTGGACGCGGGCCGCCCAGAAGTCGATCGAGCCCTTGCCCTTGCCCATCCGCACCTCGGTCGGCTTGGACGAGACCGGGACGTCCGGGAAGATCCGGATCCAGACGCGGCCCTGGCGCTTCATGTGCCGGGTGATCGCGCGGCGCGCCGCCTCGATCTGGCGGGCGGTGACCCGCTCCGGCTCGGTTGCCTTCAGGGCGAACGAGCCGAAGTTCAGGTTGAACCCGCCCTTCGCCTCGCCGTGGATGCGGCCCTTGTGCTGTTTGCGGAACTTGGTCCGTTTCGGTTGCAGCATTTCCCTGTCTCCTTAGCGCGCGTCGCGGTCGCGGCGCGGACCACGCGAGGCCGGGCCTTCCTGCGCCGAGGCGGCGCGGCGCTCGTGGGCCTGCGGGTCGTGTTCCATGATCTCGCCCTTGAAGATCCAGACCTTCACGCCGATGATCCCGTAGGGGGTCGAGGCTTCCGACAGCGCGTAGTCGATGTCGGCCCGCAGCGTGTGCAGCGGCACCCGACCCTCGCGGTACCATTCGGTCCGCGCGATCTCGGCGCCGCCCAGACGGCCGGCGACGTTCACGCGGATCCCCAGCGCACCCATCCGCATCGCGTTCTGGACCGAGCGCTTCATCGCGCGGCGGAACGAGACCCGGCGTTCCAGCTGCTGGGCGATCGATTCCGCCACCAGCTGGGCGTCGAGTTCCGGCTTGCGGACCTCGACGATGTTCAGGTGCAGCTCGCTGTCGGTGAACCTGGCGAGCTTGCCGCGCAGGGTCTCGATATCGGCGCCCTTCTTGCCGATGATCACGCCCGGACGCGCGGCGTGGATCGTGACGCGCGCCTTCTTGTGCGGGCGTTCGATGATCACGCGGCTGACGCCGGCCTGCTTGGCTTCATCGTGGATGAAGTCGCGGATCTTGAGATCCTCGAGCAGCAGCTTGCCGTAGTCCTTGTCGTCTGCATACCACCGGCTGTCCCAGGTGCGGTTGACCTGGAGGCGCATCCCGATGGGGTTGACCTTCTGTCCCATTACGCGTGCTCCTCGACGGCGGCTTCAGGGGTTGCGGTGGCCTCGGCCTGCCGGTTCGACGCGGTCCGCTTCTGCAGCTTCGCGGCCTTCTTGGCGGCCTCGGCGGCGGCCAGATCGACCTCCCGCACCTTGATGGTGATTTCCGAGAACGGCTTCATGATCTTGCCGAACCGGCCGCGCGCACGCGGACGGCCGCGCTTGAGGACCAGGTTCTTGCCGACCCACGCCTCGGCGACGACCAGGTTGTCGACGTCCAGGTTGTGGTTGTTCTCGGCGTTGGCGATGGCCGACTGCAGGCACTTCTTCACGTCGCCCGCAATCCGGCGCTTCGAGAAGGTGAGGTCGGCCAGCGCCTTGTCCACCTTCTTGCCGCGGATCATGGCGGCGACGAGATTGAGCTTCTGCGGCGAGGTGCGCAGCATCTTGGTCTTGGCGAACGCCTCGTTCTCCGCCACGCGGCGCGGATTGTTTTCCTTACCCATGGGGGATTACTTCCTCTTCGCTTTCTTGTCGGCCGCGTGACCGTAGTAGGTCCGGGTCGGCGAGTACTCACCGAACTTCTGGCCGATCATCTCTTCGGTGACGGCAACGGGAATGTGCTTGTGCCCGTTGTAGACGGCGAAGGTCAGGCCGACGAACTGCGGCAGGATGGTCGAACGGCGCGACCAGATCTTGATGACGTCCGACTTGCCGGATTCGCGGGCCTTCTCGGCCTTGCGAAGGACATAGGCGTCGACGAACGGGCCCTTCCAGATAGAACGTGCCATGGATCAGCGCCCCTTCTTCGCGTGACGCGACCGCAGGATGTACTTGTCGGTCGACTTGTTGCTGCGGGTCTTCTTGCCCTTGGTGGGCTTGCCCCACGGGGTCACCGGGTGGCGCCCGCCCGAGGTGCGGCCTTCGCCACCGCCGTGCGGGTGGTCGATCGGGTTCATCGCGACGCCGCGGACGGTCGGGCGGACGCCCATGTGCCGCTTGCGCCCGGCCTTGCCGAGGTTCTGGTTCGAGTGGTCGGCGTTCGACACCGCGCCGATCGTCGCCATGCATTCCTGGCGCACCATCCGCAGCTCGCCCGAGGACAGGCGGATCTGCGCGTAGCCGCCGTCACGGCCCACGAATTGCGCGTAGGTGCCGGCCGAACGTGCGATCTGGCCGCCCTTGCCGGGCTTCAGCTCGACGTTGTGGACGATCGTGCCGATCGGCATGCCCGAGAACGGCATCGCGTTGCCCGGCTTGATGTCGGCGCGGGCCGCGGCCACGACCTTGTCGCCGATGGCGAGGCGCTGCGGCGCGATGATGTACGCCTGCTCGCCGTCGTCATAGCGGATCAGCGCGATGAACGCGGTGCGGTTCGGGTCGTATTCGATCCGTTCCACGGTCGCGGACACGTCGAACTTGCGACGCTTGAAGTCGACGACGCGGTAGAGCCGTTTCGCCCCGCCGCCCTTGTGCCACATCGTGACGCGTCCGGTGTTGTTCCGGCCGCCCGTCTTGGTCAGACCCTCGGTCAGGGTCTTCACGGGGCGGCCTTTCCAAAGCTCCGAACGGTCGATCAGAACCAGCCCACGCTGGCCAGGCGTCGTCGGTTTGTACGACTTGAGTGCCATGCTTTCTGTCTTCCGTTGCCTTGGACCTGAGGTCCGTTTCAGTCGCGGACCGGAAGGTCCGTTTCAGTCATGCGCCGCGCGGCCCCGGCTTGCCCGAGGCCGCGCGATCGGTCTTCAGAGACCGGTGTTCACGTCGATCGTGTTGCCGGCTTCCAGCGAGACGTAGGCCTTCTTCACGTCGCTGCGGACGCCGGGGCGGCCGCGGAAACGCTTGGTCTTGCCCTTGGTGATGGTCGTGTTGACCGCCTTCACCTTGACGCCGAACAGCGCCTCGACCGCGTTCCTGATCATCGGCTTGGTGGCCGATTTCGCGACCTGGAACACCACCGCGTTCGAGGTCTCGCCGGTCAGCGTCGCCTTTTCGGTGATGATCGGCTTCACGATCACGTCGTAGTGCTCGGGCTTGTTGCGATCCGTCGCGCTCATTTCAGTCGGGCCTCCAGGGCTTCGACACCCGCGCGCGTGATCACCAGCGTGTCGCGCTTGAGGATGTCATAGACGTTGGCGCCCATCGAGGGCAGCACATCCACGCCTTCCAGGTTGCGGGCGGCGCGCGCGAAGTTCTCGTTCACGTCGGCGCCGTCGATGACCAGGACGCGCTTCCAGCCCTGCTCCTTGACCGCCTTCGCGACGGCCGAGGTCTTGGCTGCGCCGAGGTCCAGGTTATCCAGGATCACCAGCTCGCCGCTCGCGGCCTTGGCCGACAGGGCGTGCTTCAGGCCGAGCGCGCGCACCTTCTTGGGCAGGTCGAACGCGTGCGAACGCGGGACCGGGCCCTTGTAGACGCCACCCTTCCGGAAGATCGGCGCCTTGCGGGACCCGTGGCGTGCGCCGCCGGTGCCCTTCTGGCGGTAGATCTTCTTGGTCGAGTACGACACGTCGGACTTGCCGAGCGTCGCGTGCGTGCCCTGCTGCGCCTTGGCGCGCTGCCAGCGGACGACACGGTGCAGAAGGTCCGCGCGCGGCTCCAGCCCGAAGATCTCGTCCGACAGATCGATGTCCCCGGCGGTGCCCGCGGACAGAGAAATCACGTTGAGTTTCATTCCTTGTCTCCTTCGGGCGCGGCGTCGCCTTCGGCCGGTGCGGCGGCGGCGTCTGCCTCGGCAGCGGCGATCGCGGCGGCTTCGGCTTCGGCGGCGGCCTGACGCGCGGCTTCTTCTTCAGCGGCGGCGGCTGCGGCGGCCTCCTCGGCCAGGCGGCGGGCTTCCTCGGCCATCGAGCGCAGGCCGGCGGGGTAGATCACGTTCTCGGGGACCGCCTTCTTGACGGCGTCCTTGATCGTGACCCAGCCGCCCTTGGAGCCGGGGACCGAGCCCTTGACCATGATCAGGCCGCGGTCGGCGTCGGTGCGGACGACCTGCAGGTTCTGGGTCGTGACGCGCACCGCACCCAGGTGACCGGCCATCTTCTTGCCCTTGAACACCTTGCCCGGATCCTGGCACTGCCCGGTCGAGCCGTGCGAGCGGTGGCTGATCGACACGCCGTGCGAGGCGCGCAGGCCGCCGAAGTTGTGCCGCTTCATGGCACCGGCGAAGCCCTTGCCGATCGAGGTGCCGGCGACGTCGACGTACTGCCCGGCAAAGTAGTGGTCGGCGGTGATTTCCTCACCGACGTTGATCATGTTCTCCGCGGCGACGCGGAATTCCGCGATCTTGCGCTTGGGCGCGACGTTCGCCTTGGCGAAGTGGCCGCGCATCGGCGCCGACACGCGCTTGGCCTTCGCCTCGCCCGCGCCCAGCTGGACGGCGACGTAGCCATCCCGCTCGGCGGTGCGTTGGGCGACGACCTGCAGGTTGTCAATGTGGAGAACGGTGACGGGCACCTGGCGCCCGTCCTCGAGGAACAGCCGGGTCATGCCCAGCTTCTTGGCGATGAGACCAGTCCGCAGCATGATGACCCCCTCAGACCTTGATCTCGACGTCCACGCCGGCGGCGAGGTCGAGCTTCATGAGGGCGTCCACGGTCTGCGGCGTGGGATCGACGATGTCCAGCAGGCGCTTGTGCGTGCGGATCTCCCACTGGTCGCGGGATTTCTTGTCGATGTGCGGGCCGCGCAGGACGGTGAATTTCTCGATCTTGTTCGGCAGCGGGATCGGGCCGCGCACCTGCGCGCCGGTCCGCTTGGCGGTGTTGACGATCTCCAGCGTGCTGGCGTCGAGCACGCGGTAGTCGAACGCCTTGAGCCGGATACGAATGGTCTGGCTTTGCATCAAAGCATCCCTCTATCGGGGATTTCAGTCGAGAGGCTGACGACACACCACGCGGCGCCAGCATCGGACCATGGTAAAAACTGCAAGGCCGCCCCTTGGCGGGCGGCCTGCGCAGGTGCAGCCGATTCGTGATCTGTCGAGCGAAGCGGCGACAACGAGGGCTTTTGAGGGATGCCGCCCCCCGTGTCAAGTCGGGAGAGCGCGCGCAGACGTCCTAGCGCCGGGATATCACCAGGCGCAGGAAGTCGGCGGCAAGGTCGGGTCCCGGCAACGGCTCTGGCGGAAGGCTGTCGGCCGCAAGCCAGTCGGCCGTCGCTTCAGGATGCGGACCGGAAAGGGCGACATGGCCTTTCCCATGGCGCACGAGCAGGGCCGCCGGAGTGCCGTCAGCATAATGCGCCACGATCTTGCCCGCGAAGTCGTCGTCAAGCTCGAAGCCGGGGGCCTCCTGCGTGTACATCCTCAGCGGTTGTCCCTGCCATGTCACCGTCTCGACCCGCGCGGCAAACGGGCTGTAGGCGAAGGCATCGCCCTGGAACAGGTCCAGTCCCGGCACGTCGCCCGGGTCGTCCACCGTCCTGCCGGCAAGATAGGCGCCGGCGCAAAGGCCCATGTAGTGTCCGCCCTCCGCCACCCAGTCCGCGATCATCTCGAGGCGGCGGCGTCCGATGCCCTCGTGCAGGGCGGTCAGGTCGTCGCCTCCGCCGACGATGATCACCTCGGCCGCGGCAAGCGCGCGTGTCTCCAGTCCCGCCGGGCCGACAAGACGAGGGGTGAGCCCGGCGCGCCGCGCGACCTCGGCCGCCGCTTCGGCGCATCCGTCGCAAATGCCGAGACCATCATACACCAGTGCCGTGCCGGCCGCGGCGGGAGCGGCCGACAGCAGGCCTGCAAGAAGGGCCATGCACGGCATGGTCGCGAACCTCATGTGGACTCCCTTCATCGGCGCTCGGTGATTGTAGCTGAGGCCTGTGCACGCTCCGGTGCAATGACAAGGCCCGCCCCTTCCGGGACGGGCCTTTCACCTCGATATCCGTTGCCG
>NZ_SELD02000034.1 GCF_004923205.2 Paracoccus aeridis | reverse complement strand
GAGGAAAACGTTCCGCCCAGTCCTGACTAAATCAGCAGCCTGTTAATGGGAGGGGCTTTGTCGTCGTGAACATCAACGTGTCTCCCTTGAGAAGACCTGCCGCGCATCGACCCGGTAAAAATCGGGGATGACGAAAGGATTGAACGAATCGTCGCAGGCGGTCCGCAGGTGATAGGCGCGGGCAAAATCCTGCGGTGCCAGCTGATGGGCCCCCGTGAGGAAGGCCTGCTCGATGGCTGCCAGCGTCAGTTCGATGACCAGGCCGAACTGATTGGCTGCCGCGTGGATCAGCCGTTCGCCATGTGCCAATTCGGTAATGCGCGGGGCTGGCGGCAAGCCGGCGCGATTGCAGTAGTTCTCCACGAGATCCAGTACGTCACTGCCATGCGCAACGGGCGACAGACTGTTGAAGTGCACTGTCTGCATCCGCCGCGCCAGTTGAGGGTCGTGGTTCAGGATGTCTTCGAGTTCGGGCGTACCTGACAGGATGATCCCGACTGGCCAGTCGGGATCGGTCATGAGGGTTTTCAGCATCGAGGCCACGGCATTCAGCTCGTGCTTGGTGCCGCGCGAGGCGAGGTCCTGCGCCTCGTCCAGATGAACGAACAGCACCTGTCGCTCTTTCAGGTGATGCCGGACCAGATCCCAGATGTACCAGGCCTGCCGTTCCGAACCGATCTGATAGCCCAAGGCGCGCAGCAAGGTGTAACCGACGAATTTCAACGTCGTCGGCGACGGTACGCGAAGGCTGATGATGGGCGCATCCCAGTGGCGGGGCGTTGACAGCTGTTGACCAACGCCCGCGAGCAGGTGGTTCATAGCCGCGCTTTTGCCGGTGCCCGACGGGCCGGACAGGGCGAGCCCGTGAGCTTCGCTGGACCGTCCCGCGTCAAGATCGGACAGGCGCTTGGCGAGCAACATGGCGAAGCGCGCCTCCAGCGGCTCGAACCGCTCGTGGTGGATAAAGTGGTCCCGCAGCGGCCACTTTCTCGGCGGCGTTACGAATGATGTCATTGCTCATCGTCAAATCTCCACCGGTTCCGGCGTTCACGCGCGGGGGGTGATTGGTCCTGATGGTCAGGCAGGATCTCGGATGGCCCACCTGCATGCGGCACAACGTGGATGCCGTCAGCGAGAGGATCAGAGGATCGTTGGGCATGCCCGAGGCGCTCGGCGTCGGAGCGCAGGGGGTAATGCAGTGCGGACTGATTGCGCTCCACGTCCAGATCGGTGACATGGAACGGCGTCAGTTCACGCAGGGCGAACGCACGACGATTGATTTCCGAAATCCGTTCGATCGCCCGGCGGACCATAGGCGCGTCCAATTCGGCGTCCCGCCGGTGTTTGATACGGAGCGTCCGGGTGGCCTCCTGAAGCTCGTCATAGCTGACACCATCGAAGCCACCCTGGTTGGCGATGGCGGGACGCCAGGTCGCGCCAACCTTGACGGCAATCCAGCCCATATCCCGCAGATCGGTGCGGATTTCGACACTACGGACGGGCGCATGCAGAAAAGCCTCGCGCAAAGCCCCGCAGCTAGTAAGCGTCCGGCGTAGGCGCCTACTTCTTCCGAGGTTGCCACCGT
>NZ_SELD02000033.1 GCF_004923205.2 Paracoccus aeridis | reverse complement strand
GGCTGCGGGCGGCGCGGGCGGGCTTGGCGGCCTGTCCGGCCCGCCGAGCTTCGGCGCGCCCGCCGCCCCTGCGGCGCCCGCGGCTGCACCGGCACCCGCCGGGGGCTTGGGCGGTCTGTCGAGCCCGCCCAACTTCGGCGCACCCGCAACTTCAGCACCGGCACCCGCCGCATCCGCGCCGCCAGCACCCGCGCCCGCAGCGCCGTCCGCGCCGGGACTTGGCGGGCCGCCCCCCGGTCTGGCCGCGCCCGCGAACTGACCGCAAGCCCGGCAGACAGACAAGGGCGGCCGCTCGGCCGCCCTTTTCCGTTGCCATCCCTCGGCCGCCGGCACGAAAAAACCGCCGCCCCGAAGGCGGCGGTCCGTGTCGGGCCGGCGATCGGCTACAGCTTGCCGTTGCGCTGCTGGATCATCATCATCGTGTCGAAGGTGTAATCCGTCGTCTGGCTGTAGAGGTACCAGTCCGAGATGAACGGCTTCATGGCTTCCCACTGGCGCTTGAAGTCCGCGTTCTCGGCCGAGATCTCGTCGAACACCTGCCGCGAGGCATCGAACGCGGCCATCATCACGTCCTCGGGGAACGGACGCAGCTGCGCGCCGCTTTGCGCGAGACGCTTCAGCGCGCTTGGGTTCTTGAAGTCGTAGTTTGCGATGGTGTGCATGTCCGCCGCGCGGCAGCAGGTGCGCAGCACGGATTTGTACATCTCCGGCAGCTCGTTGTACTTTGCCAGGTTGAAGAACATGCTGACGGTCGGGCCGCCTTCCCAGAAGCCGGGGTAGTAGTAGTAGGGCGCCACCTTCTGGAAGCCCAGCTTCTCGTCGTCATAGGGGCCGACCCACTCGGCCGCGTCGATGGTGCCGCGTTCCAGCGACGGGTAGATGTCGCCACCCGCGAGCTGCTGCGGGACCACGCCCAGCTTCTCGACCACGCGGCCCGCAAGGCCCGAGATCCGCATCTTCAGCCCCTGCATGTCGGCGAGGGAGTTGATCTCCTTGCGGTACCAGCCGCCCATCTGCGCGCCCGTGTTGCCGACCGGGAACGAGATCAGGTTGTACTTGGTCAGGAACTCGTTGTAGGTGTCGATCCCGCCGCCGTGATAGTTGTAGGCGGCCTTGCCGCGCGCGTTGAGCGTGAACGGAAGCTCGGCCCCGCACGAGAAAGCCGGGTCCTTGCCCCAGCTGTAGTAGCCGACCGAGTTCGCCGCCTCGACCGTGCCGTCGGTGGCCGCGTCGATAGCCTGCAGGCCGGGGACGATCTCGCCGGCCGCGAAGACCTGCAGGTTGAACTTGCCGTCGGTCGCTTCGCGCAGGCGGTCCGCCACCTCGACGCCGCTGCCGTAGATGGTGTCGAGCGATTTCGGGAAGGACGACGCGACGCGCCAGTTGATGGTGGGCATCTCCTGCGCGATGGCGGGCGCGGCGAGCGTGGCGCCCGCGGCAGCGGCGGCGCCGCCGATCGACGCGGTCGTCAGGAACTTGCGGCGGTCCAGTTTGGTCTTCTCGGTCAAGTGTCTCTCCTCCTCTGGCGCGGGCAGCGGAACTGACCCGTCCACGGCCCGCCTGCGCGGGGCAGATTGCATTGGCCGGTGCCCTCTGTCCACAAGCCGTTGAAGCGTGCGGTGGAAATCAGGCGGTGGCCTGCGGGCAGGCGATGGGTGGCGCGCGGGAGCGGCGACCGGTCGGGGCGGGCGGCGGCGCCACGGGCGCGATGTCATCGGCGGCGCGGCCCCGAAAGCGTCTTTTCCTTTTGTCCCGGTTGTGGAATCCATGCCCGGACTTCTTGGGCGGGGGCGCACGAAAGAATGGCCACAGCGAACAGCACCGAGACGGGGCAGGGACTGCGCCTGATCGCCCCGCCGCTGCTTTACGCGATTCTCATGCTGGCGGTGCCGCTGCTGACGATCCTGGCCTATTCGTTCTTCAAGGACGGCTATCTCACCATCGTCCGCGAGTTCACGCTCGAAAACTACCGCGCCACCTGGGCCGACCCGATCTTCCGCACGATCCTCGCGCGGTCCCTCATGGTCGCAGCGATGGTCACGGCGGTGACGGTGCTGATGGCGTTCCCGGTTGCCTACTTCCTGTCGTTCGTGGTCGCGCCGCAGCGCAAGGCGCTGTGGATCTTTCTCATCACCATCCCGTTCTGGACCAGCTACCTGGTGCGCGTCTTCCTGTGGAAGGTGATCCTGGGCTTCAACGGCGTCATCAACTCGGGCCTCAAGACCATCGGCCTGATCGACGAGCCGCTCAAGTTCCTGCTCTACAACACCGGCTCGATCGTGATGACGCTCAGCCATTCCTACGCGCCTTTCGCGATCCTGCCGATCTACGTCGCGCTGGAGAAGATCGACCGCTCGCTGCTGGAGGCGGGGCGCGACCTCGGCGAAAGCCGCCTGATGACGTTCTGGCGCGTCACCCTGCCGCTGGCCATGCCGGGCGTGGTCGCGGCGGTGCTGATCGTGTTCATCCCGACCATCGGCGACTACGTCACCCCCACCGTGATCGGCGGCGGCAAGATCCCGATGGTGGCGAACCTGATCCAGGCGCAGATGCTCGACATCGACAACAAGCCGCTGGGCTCGGCCATCGCGATCAGCGCGATGGCGGTGGTGGCGGTGCTGAGCCTGCTGTTCCTGTTCCTCAACCGGCGCTTCCTGCGGGTGCGCGCATGAACCGGCTGCAAGGCTCGGGCCTGAGGGTCTACACGCTGATCTACCTCGCGTTCCTCTACGCGCCGATCGTGCTGTTGCCGATCTTCGCGTTCAACAACGCGACCGTCATCGCCTTTCCGCTGCAGGGCTTCACGACCAACTGGTTCGTCCAGATGGCCGAGAACCCGACGCTCAGGCAGGCGCTGCTCAACTCGCTTCTCATCGCGGTCAGCGCGTCGGTGCTGGCGACCTGCCTCGGGATCTTCGCCGCGCGCGCCTCGACCCGGTTCGACTTCCGCGGCAAGGGCCCGGTCATGGGCCTCATCATGCTGCCGCTGGTCCTGCCCGAGATCATCGTGGCCGTGTCGCTGCTGGTGGTGCTGCTGGCGGCGGGGGTGGGGCTGTCGATCTTCACCGTGATCCTCGGCCACACGCTGATCTGCATGCCCTATGCGGTGGCGATCCTGTCCACCGCCTTCTCCAGCCTGGACAAGTCGCTCGAGGAGGCGGCCTACGACCTAGGCGAGACGAAGTGGAGCGCGTTCCGCCTGGTGATCCTGCCGCTGGTCATGCCGGGCATCGTGTCGGCCCTGCTGATGAGCTTCACGATCAGCCTGGACGAGTTCATCATCGCCTTCTTCCTGGCGGGCAACCAGCCGACGCTGCCGACCTATATCTTCAGCCAGCTGCGCTTTCCCAAGTCGATCCCGATGATCATGGCGCTCGGCACACTGCTGGTGCTGATGTCGATCGTGCTTCTGACCCTCGCCGAACATTTCCGCCGCCGCGGCGTCGCCCGGACCGGCCAGACCGATACCGGAGGCTTCATTTGACCGCCGCCCCGCAACCCCTCCAGCCGCCCGTCCAGCCCACGGCGCACGCGTCCCGCGGCCCCGCCCGGCCCCCGCTCGACGGGCGCAAGGCGATGATCGAGTGCCGGGGCGTGCAGAAATACTATGGCGACTACCACGCGCTGCGCGGCATCGACCTGACCATCCGCGAGGGGGAGTTCTTCTCGCTCCTCGGCCCGTCGGGCTGCGGCAAGACGACTCTTCTGCGGACCATCGCCGGGTTCGAGGGGATCGACGGCGGCGTCGTGCTGGTGGACGGGCGCGACATGGCGAACGTGCCCGCTAACGTCCGGCCCACGAACATGGTGTTCCAGTCCTACGCGATCTTCCCGCACCTGACGGTCGCGGAAAACGTGGGCTTCGGCCTGCGCCGCGACCCCCGCTCCCGGGCGGAGAAGGCGGCGGCGGTGGAAGACGCGCTCGGGATGGTGGGGCTGAAGGGGTACGGCGGCCGCGCGGCGCACGCGCTGTCGGGCGGGCAGCGGCAGCGCGTGGCGCTGGCGCGCGCGCTCATCCTCAAGCCCAAGGTCCTGCTGCTGGACGAGCCGCTGTCGGCGCTCGACCGCAAGATGCGCGAGCAGATGCAGGTCGAGCTCATCAAGCTGCAGCGGCAGGTGGGCATCACCTTCGTCCTCGTCACCCACGACCAGGAAGAGGCGCTGGTCATGTCGGACCGCATCGCGGTGATGTTCGAGGGCGAGATCGCGCAGCTCGACGGGCCCGAGGCGCTGTACGCCCGCCCGGCGAGCCGCCGCGTCGCGGACTTCATCGGGGTGATGAACTTCACGCCCGCGCGGATCATGGGCGGGGGCGCGGATCACGTCACCGTAGCCGTGCCGGGCTTCGGCACCGTCGACATCCCCGCCGCCAACGTCAGCCGCGCCGACCGCGGCGACGCGGGCCCCAGCATCGGCTTCCGTCCCGAAGCGGCGACGCTGTTGCCCGCCGGGGCCGAGGCGCCGGGCCGCGTGACCGAGGGCGTGATCGACGAGGTCGTCTATTACGGCGACATGACCTACTACGACGTCATCATGGACGGCAGCGACGCCTATGACGGGGTGCCGCACGAGGTCCGCATCTCGATGCGCAACGTCTTCGGCCGCGAGGTGCCCGACGTCGGCACCCGCGTCCGCGTCAGCTGGTCGCCGGGGTCGCTGGTCCTGTTCCGCTGAACGCGCGGGTCCGTCCGCCGCGAACTGCATCGATTCGGTCACATTTGCGCCGGTCCGGCACGGGTCGGGATGGTGCCCGCAGGGGCAAGGCGCTAGTGACGGAGTGCCTTGTTGATCGGAACCCGCCCATGACCTCCCCCGCTCCCCTGTCCGTCCTCATCGCCGAGGATGAAGTGCTGGTTTCCATGTTCCTGGCCGACGTGGTCGAGGACGCGGGGCTGCGCGTCGCAGGCGTCGCCCGCACTGTGCAGGACGCCATCGCCAAGGCCGAGGCGGACCCGCCCGACCTCGCGCTTCTGGACATGAACCTGAAGGGCGGCAGCGGGCTGGAGGTCGCGCGTGCGCTGGCCACGCACGGAACGGCGGTCCTGTTTATATCGGGCGATCCCGGGATCGAGCGCGATCCCGCGGTGCAGGCGGTCAGACCGGCCGCGGTGCTTGAAAAGCCGTGCATGCCCGACCGCCTGATTGAGGCCCTGCAGCAGGTGGCCGCAGAGCTGGCGGCCGTCCGCGCGCCCTGAGCGGCCCCATCCGCCCCGCCGACCCGAACACCTTCGCCCAAGGACCGTACCATGCCGCTCAAGACCCTGATCCCCGACGACCTGTCCCCCCGCGACGTGAGGCTGCTGACGGCGCTTCGGGCCATGCGGCGGGGCGACTTCTCGGTCAGCATGCCCGAGGACATGGAGGGAAGCGACGGCGTCATGGCGATGGCGTTCAACGACGCCGTGGCCATGGCCGCGGCGGTGACCGAGGAGCTGGACCGGCTGCGGCAGTCGGTGGTGGACGGCAACAGCGTCACCGACCGGGCGCGGGTGAAGGGGGCCGAGGGCGACTGGGCTGTGGCGCTCGGCGGCGTCAACGACATCATCGACTGCCGCGTGACCCACTTGAGCGGGGTGATCCATGTGATCCAGGCGGTCTCGCGCGGCGACCTGTCCCAGTCCGTCGCGACCGAGGTCAACGGCCGCGAGCTGGGCGGCGACCGCCGCGCCAGCGCCGATGCCGTGAACGCGATGGTCGAGCACCTCTCCTCGGTCTCGGACGAGGTGACGCGGCTCGCGCGCGAGGTCGGGACCGAGGGCAAGCTGGGCGGCCAGGCCCATGTCGCGGGCGCGCAGGGCACCTGGAAGGACCTGACCGACAGCGTCAACTCGATGGCGTCGAACCTGACCGGGCAGCTTCGCAACATCGCCGACGTGACGACCGCCGTGGCGCGCGGCGACCTGAGCCGCAAGATCACCGTCGACGTGCACGGCGAGCTCCTGGACCTGAAGGCCACCGTGAACACCATGGTGGACCAGCTCAACGCCTTCGCATCCGAGGTGACGCGCGTGGCCCGCGAGGTCGGAACCGAGGGCAAGCTTGGCGGGCAGGCCCGCGTCGAGGGCGTCGCCGGCACCTGGCGCGACCTGACCGACAGCGTGAACGGCATGGCCGGGAACCTCACGATCCAGCTGCGCGACGTGTCGAAGGTCGCGACCGCGATCGCGTCTGGCGACCTGACCCAGCAGATCACGGTCGAGGCCGAGGGCGAGATCCTGCAGATCAAGCAGGTCATCAACACGATGGTCGACCAGCTGTCCTCGTTCGCGTCCGAGGTCACGCGCGTCGCCCGCGAGGTCGGGACCGACGGCATCCTGGGCGGCCAGGCAGAGGTCGAGGGCGTCGCGGGAACGTGGCGGAAGCTCACGCAGAACGTGAACGGGCTGGCCACCAACCTCACCAGCCAGGTGCGCGAGATCGCGTCCGTCACCACCGCCGTGGCGCGGGGCGACCTGTCCAAGAAGATCACCGTCGACGCCAAGGGCGAGATCGCGGAGCTGAAGAACACCATCAACACCATGGTGGACCAGCTGTCGGCCTTCGCCTCGGAGGTGTCGCGCGTGTCGCGCGAGGTCGGGACCGAGGGCAAGCTCGGCGGGCAGGCGCGCGTGGAAGGCGTCGCCGGCACCTGGAAGGACCTGACCGACAACGTGAACTCGATGGCGTCGAACCTCACGGGCCAGGTCCGCAACATCGCCGAGGTGACGACCGCGGTGGCGCGGGGCGACCTGTCCAAGAAGATCACCGTCACCGTCCAGGGCGAGATGCAGGAGCTGAAGGAGACCATCAACACGATGGTGGACCAGCTGAACCGCTTCGCCTCGGAAGTGACGCGCGTTGCCCACGAGGTGGGCACGCAGGGCAAGCTGGGCGGCGAGGCGCGCGTCGAGGGGGTCGAGGGGACCTGGCGCGACCTGACCGAGAACGTGAACGGCCTTGCCACCAACCTGACCGAACAGGTCCGCAACATCGCCGAGGTCACGACCGCCGTGGCCCGGGGCGACCTGTCGAAAAAGATCACGGTCGACGCGCGGGGCGAGATCCTCGCGCTCAAGAACACCATCAACACGATGGTGGACCAGCTGAACGGATTCGCATCCGAGGTGACGCGGGTCGCGCGCGAGGTGGGGACGCAGGGCAAGCTGGGCGGCCAGGCGCGGGTGGACGGCGTCGGCGGGACCTGGAAGGACCTGACCGACAACGTGAATCTGATGGCCGACAACCTGACGAACCAGGTGCGCGGCATCGCCCGGGTCGTCACATCGGTCGCGAACGGCGACCTGAAGCGCAAGCTGACGCTCGACGTGAAGGGCGAGATCGCGGAACTGGCCGAGACGATCAACGGCATGATCGACACGCTCGCGACCTTCGGCGACCAGGTGACGGACGTCGCGCGCGAGGTCGGGATCGACGGCAAGCTGGGGGGGCAGGCGCGCGTGCCGGGCGCGTCGGGCCTGTGGCGCGACCTGACCGACAACGTGAACCAGCTGGCCGACAACCTGACCACGCAGGTCCGCGCCATCGCCGAGGTCGCGACCGCTGTGGCCGAAGGCGACCTGACCCGGTCCATCGCGGTCGAGGCCAAGGGCGAGGTCGCGGCGCTGAAGGACGACATCAACCGGATGATCGGCAACCTTCGCACCACCACCGAATACAACCGCCAGCAGGACTGGCTGAAGACGAACCTGACCCGCTTCACCCGCCTGATGCAGGGCCAGCGCGACCTGGAGGCGCTCTGCAACCTGTTGCTGTCCGGCATCGCGCCGCTGATCGACGCCCAGCACGGCGCGATCTGGCTGACCCGCGAGGACGAGGCCGAGGGCGAGGTCTACGAGCTCGCCGCGACCTATGCGATGACCGAACGCCGCCACCTTGCCGCGCGCATCCACCCGCGCGAGGGGCTGGTCGGCCAGTGCGGCGTCGAGAAGCAGCGCATCCTGCTGACGAACGTGCCCGACGACTACGTCCGCATCCGCTCGGGCCTGGGCGAGGCCGCGCCGCTCAACATCGTCGTGGTTCCGGTCCTCTTCGAGGGCAAGGTCATGGCGCTGATCGAGCTTGCCTCGTTCAACCGCTTCACCTCGGTCCACCTCGACTTCCTCGACCAGCTCGTCGACAGCATCGGGATCGTCCTGAACACGATCAGCGCCTCGATGAAGACCGAGACGCTGCTCAGCCAGTCGCAGCTTCTCGCGGGCGAGTTGCAGGACCAGCAGGACGAGCTGAAATCCACCAACGAGCGGCTGGAAGAACAGGCCACGCGCATGCGCGAGAGCGAGGAGATGCTTCGCCAGCAGCAGGAGGAGCTGTGGGGCAAGAACGAGGAACTGGAGGAGAAGGCCGAGCAGCTGGCGCTCACCTCCAAGTACAAGTCCGAGTTCCTGGCCAACATGAGCCACGAGCTGCGCACGCCCCTGAACAGCCTGCTGATCCTGTCCAAGCTGCTGGCCGAAAACAGCCGCGGCAACCTGAGCGAGAAGCAGGTCGAGCAGGCGCTGACCGTCCACGAATCCGGGGCCGAGCTGCTGCGGATGATCAACGACATCCTGGACCTGTCCAAGATCGAAAGCGGCACCGTCGTGCTGGACGTGGACGCGATGCGCTTCGACGACCTGGCGACGCAGCTCGACCGGCAGTTCCGCGAGATCGCCGACCAGAAGGGCTTGTCCTTCGACATCGAGATCGACCCGGCGCTGCCCGCCGCGATGGCGACCGACGCCATGCGGTTGCAGCAGATCATCAAGAACCTGCTGTCGAACGCCTTCAAGTTCACCGAAAGGGGCGGCGTGACGCTGTCGGTGATGCAGCCGCCCGCCGACCTGCCGTTGCGCAACGCGCGCCTGTCGGGGTCCGGTCGGGTCGTGGCCTTCGCCGTGTCGGACACCGGCATCGGCGTCCAGCCCGCGCAGCAGCAGGTCATCTTCGAGGCGTTCCAGCAGGCCGACGGCACCACCAGCCGCCGCTATGGCGGGACCGGCCTCGGCCTGTCGATCAGCCGCGAGCTCGCCTCGCTTCTGGGCGGCGAGATCGCGCTGGTCAGCACGCCCGGCCAGGGCAGCACCTTCACGCTGTACCTGCCGCTCGAATCCGGGCTGGACGAGGAAGCCGCGCGCCCCTACGCCGCGCGCCCCGACGCCAACCCGCCCCGCCGGACACCGTCGCGCCCGCAGGACACGCCCATCGCGCCGCGCCTGCCCGCGCCCGAGCAGGCAGCGCCGGAAACCGCCGTGGTCGCGCCCCATCCGGCAGACGCACCCGCGCCCGGGCGTGAACCGCAACCGGTTGCGGCGGAACGCACCGGCGCACAGGACATCGCGCCGCGCGATCACTCGCGCCCGCTGGTCGCCATCGTCGAGGATGACCCGGTCTTCGCCCGCATCCTCATGGACATCGCGGCCGAGCGCGGCTTTGATGGCGTGATCGTCTCGCGCGGGCGCGACCTGCCGCACGTCATCCGCAGCCAGTCGCCCGACGCGATCAGCCTGGACATACAATTGCCCGACGTGGACGGCTGGGCGCTGGCCGACCGCATCACCACCGACCGCGAGCTGCGGCACGTTCCCGTCCACCTGATCTCGGTCGTGGACGACGAGCAGCTGCTGCGCGGCCGCGCGATCGAATACAGCGGCAAGCCCGTCAGCCGCGAGCGGCTGGTCGAGGTGTTCGATTCGCTCCGTGAACAGGCGACGCGCAGCAACTGGGAGGTGACGATGATCGCATCGTCCGACGACCCGGTCGCGGCGGCGCTGAAAGCGATGCTCGACCGCCTGCCAGGCGTGACGCTGACGCTGGTGGAGCCTGCGGGCATCGCCGCCGCGCTGGACCGGCCCGCGCACCTGCTGGTGGTCCTGGCGCCCGCCGTGGACGAAGGGATCGCGGACCTGCTGCGCGCGCTCGGCCGGTCCGAGACGCCGCCGCTCGCCATCCTCGCGCTGAACGAAGCGCCGGGGCCCGCGGAACGCGACCTGCTGAACCGGTCGCGCGCCGAGGTGATCGTTGCCGAGGAAGCCGACGCGGGGGTGCTGATGGACCGGCTCGCCGCAGGGCTGCGCCTGCGCTGGGACGCGCTGCCTGCCGACATCCGGTCCGCGATCGGGGCCGGCCGCTCGCGCGACGATGTGCTGGACGGCGAGCGGGTGCTGGTGATCGACGACGACATCCGCAACATCTTCTCGATGACGGCGCTGCTCGAGGATTACGGTCTCAACGTGCTCAGCGCCGAAAGCGGCCCCGCGGGGCTGGACTTGCTTGACCAGAACCCCGACATTGCCGCGGTGCTGGTCGACATCATGATGCCCGAGATGGATGGATACGAGGTCATCCGCCGCATTCGCCGGTCCGAGAAGCTGCGCGACGTTCCCGCCATCGCCGTCACTGCGAAGGCGATGCAGGAAGACCGCGACAAGTGCTTCGAAGCAGGGGCTTCGGACTACCTGTCCAAGCCGGTGGACCGCGACGACCTGACCTCGGTCCTGCGAACCTGGGTGAAACGGCGGCGGGGTGGCCCCGGAGGCGGCGCATGACGAAGGGCACGACGGCGCGCGCGGGCAGGCGGGACGGACAGGGCCCTGAATTGGCACCACGCCGGCCTAGTTCCGATGCGCCTGCGCCGACTGCGCCTGATCCCGCGCTTGCCCCTGCGCCTGCTCCTTTGCCGCGGGCGGTCCGGTCAGCCTTCGACGGCGGCATCGGCCTGCAGGACGACGTGTCCCTCGACACGCCGCCAACCGTCCTCGTGGTCGACGACGACCTCGGCAACCTTCTGGCCGCGGAATC
The DNA here is from genome assembly GCF_004923205.2 of Paracoccus aeridis. GTDB lineage: Bacteria > Pseudomonadota > Alphaproteobacteria > Rhodobacterales > Rhodobacteraceae > Paracoccus > Paracoccus aeridis. Next base: position 74,022 of record NZ_SELD02000033.1, on the reverse strand, counting down.
GGTGCTGGCGGAGCTCGGATACCCGATCGTCACCGTCAGCTCCGGCGCCGAGGCGCTGCGGCAGGTGCTTCGCAACGACTTCGCGGTCATCCTGCTCGACGTGCAGATGCCCGGCATGGACGGCTACGAGACGGCCGAGCTGATCCGCCAGCGCGAGCGCAGCCGCCACGTGCCGATCATCTTCCTGTCCGGCGTGAACCAGGAGGACCGGCACCTGTTCCGCGGCTATGCGGCGGGGGCGGTGGATTATGTCCTGAAGCCCGTCGCGCCGGTCGTGCTGCGGTCCAAGGTCACGGTGTTCGCGCAGCTCTTCGACCAGAGGCAGCAGATCCGCCGCCGGGCCGAGGCCGAGCGCCGCCTTCTGGCCGAGAACCTGACCGTCCGCGCGCAGGGCGCAGAGGTCGCCCGCGCGCTGGAACAAAGCCTCGTCGCGCAGTCGCTGGTGCTCGAGGCGCTGCCGCTTGCGCTGTTCACCTCGAACGAGAACCTGTCGGAACGGGTGTTCGTGGGCGGGAACGCCACCGCGCTGTTCGGTGCGCCCGAGGATGCGCTGAACGCCGTGGACTGGCTGACGCGGGTTCACCCCGACGACCAGCCGCGCCTGCGCGCCGCCTTTGCCGCCGTCACCGAAACCGGGCGCTACGAGATCGAATACCGCATCGCCACCCCCGGCGACGACCCCGCCGACCGCTGGATGCTGGAGCGGGTGGACCTGCGAAAGCAGGCGGATGGCGGCACTGTCCTGTTCGGCGTCGTCACCGACATCACCAGCCGCAAGCGGCTGGAGGAGCAGCTGACTCACGCGCAGAAGCTGGAAGCGATCGGCCAGCTTTCGGGTGGGGTCGCGCATGATTTCAACAACATGCTGGGCGTCATCATCGGCTCGCTTGACCGGGTGCTGTCGCAGGGCTCGCTGGACGACCGCAGCCGGCAGCGGCTGGGCCTGTCGATGCAGGCGGCGAAAAGCTGCGCCGACCTGACCAAGCGCCTGCTGGGCTTCGCCCGCCGCCAGTCGCTGCAGCCGCGCCAGCTCGACATCGCGGACGAGCTGAACCGGCTGAGCGGCCTGTTCGAGCGGGTGCTGGGCGAGACGGTCACCACCCGTATCGACGCGGCGTCCGACCTGCCGCCGGTCTGGCTGGACGCCTCGCAGTTCGAGGGGGCGATCGTCAACCTGGCCGTGAACGCGCGCGACGCCATGCCCGACGGCGGCCGCCTGACCGTGTCCGCGGCGCTGGTCGAGCTTGCCGGGGACGAGGCGATAGCGGCCGATCTCGCGCCCGGCAGCCGGTTCATCCGCCTGTCCGTCACCGACACCGGCACCGGCATGGATCCGGCGACCCAGGCCCGCGCGTTCGAGCCGTTCTTCACCACCAAGGCGCCCAGCAAGGGGACGGGGCTGGGCCTGAGCTCGATCCACGGGTTCATCCGGCAGTCGGGCGGCGGCATCCGGATCGAAAGCGCGTCGGGGCAGGGCACCACGATCCACCTGTACCTGCCCCCGTTCCAGGGCGCGGCGTTGCGCGACGAGGCGTCGGAACCGGAACATGGCGGGTCCTTCGACGGGCTGCGGGTGGCGCTGGTCGAGGACAATCCGCACCTGCGGGAGGTGGGCGAGGGGATGCTCGCCGATCTGGGCTGCGAAGTCGTGGCGTTCGAATCCGCCGACGCCGCCGTTGCGGCGGGCCTGGACCCCGGCGCGATCGACCTGCTGCTGGCCGATTGCGTCATGCCGGGCGTGCTTGACGGGCCGCGGCTGGCGCGGCGTCTGCGGGCAGGACGCGCCGACCTGCCGGTGCTGCTGAGTTCGGGCTATGTCGCCGACAGCGAGCCGCTGGAAAGCGACAATGTCGAGTTCCTGACCAAGCCCTTCGACGAGGCGCGGCTGTCGCGCGCCATGCACGCGGCGATCCGGCGGATGGCGCCCACGATCGACTGAGCGCCCGCTAGCACTCACCCGCGTCGCGGAAGACGCGCTCCAGCGCGTCGATCAGCCACGCGGTCGCCAGTCCCGGCGCACTTCCGCGGCGCGTCAGCAGCCACAGGTCGTAGCTCGCGGCTGGCGCCTCGGCCAGGTTCATGCGCACCAGCCTTCCCGCGTCCAGGTCGTCCTGCACCATGTGCAGCGGCATGTTGCCCCAGCCGATCCCCTGCGTCAGCAGCGCATGCTTGGCCGAAAGATCCGCGATGCGCCACGTGCGCGGTGACAGGACCGAAAACTCACGCCCCTCGGTCAGGGCAGAGCGGTCGGTCAGCACCAGCTGCAGGTGCTCGCGGACGTCGCCGGGCCGCAGCGTCCGGGCGGCGAGCGGGTGTGCGGGCGCGCAGACGGGCACCAGCGTGATCGCCCCCAGGTGGCGGTTGTCGGTGCCCTCGGTGCCGTTTGCCATCGGCCCCGCGACCGCGAGATCCGCGCGCCCCGAAAGAAGCCGCGCGACGCCGCCGCCGAGCGCCTCGACATGCAGTTGCATCGGCACGGTCGGCCAGGCCGCGGCGAAGTCGCGCAGCAGTTCGGCCGCCGCCGACATCGGCACCATGACGTCAAGCGCGAGCGAGACCGAAGGCTCGATCCCGCGGGTCAGCCCCGCCACCCGCGCGCGGAGCCGGTCCATGTCGTCGTCGATCCGCCTTACTTCGGACAGAAGCGCCTTGCCCTTGGCCGTCAGCCGCGGCTTGCGCGACCCCTCGCGGTCGAACAGCGTCATGCCGAGTTCGGATTCGAGGTTCGCCAGCGCATAGCTGACGACCGAGGTGGCGCGGCCGAGCTTGCGTGCCGCCGCGCCGAACCCGCCTTCGTCCACGACGGCAAGAAAGACGCGCAACTGTTCGATCGTCGGCGATATCGTGTGGTCGTCGGGATCGACGCCATCGGGCGGGGCGGGCCTTCGTGGCACGGATCACATCTCGATCGGCAGCGCGGTGGTGGCCTTCATCTGTTCCATCGACAGAAGGGCGGTGACGGACTGCACCCGCACTTCCGCCGTCAGGGCCTGGTAGAAGCGGTCATAGGCGCGCGCGTTCCGCACCTGCACCTTCAGCAGGTAATCGATGTCGCCGGCCAGCCGGTGCGCCTCGACCACCTCGGGGCGGGCGCGGACGGCGGCGATGAACTTCGCGGCCCAGGTCGGGTCGTGCTCGGCGGTGCGGATCAGGACGAAGAAGCAGGCTTCCAGCCCAAGCGCCTCGGCGTCCAGCAGCGCGACCTGGGCGCGGATCACGCCCTGTTCGCGCAGCCGCCGGATGCGGTTCCAGACCGGCGTGCGCGACGCCCCGACGCGGGTCGCGATCTCCTCGAGCGGCAGGGTCGCGTCCTGCTGGAGCAGCGTCAGGATCTTGCGGTCGGTCGCGTCGAGCCGCGCCGGAGCCTGTCGGTCCGGGGGGTCGCCTGACCTGGCCGCATCCGCAGCCTTGCCCTGGCGGGCGGATGAAGGGCGTGGTTCGTCCGGCATGGATGACACCTGCGATTGACGGATGGGGAGAAAACATTCCGGGAACGGAAGAGAATCGGCGCGCAGGTTGCGGCAGCACACCGCGCGCGTCAACGGGAACGCATCCCGGTTCTGCACATCAGACGCCAAGACCGCACGGCGCGCCGCGATGCGGAAAAACGTTCGCTGATCAGTCAGGTGCGAGGTTATGTTGAGACGCCGAACAGCCGCCCGACGCCCGCCGTGACGATCATGGCGAAGACGCCCCAGCCGACCACGCGTGCCGTCGCGGGTAGCATCGGCGCGCCGCCCGTGCGCGCCCCAAGCACGCCCAGAAGCGCCAGCGCGGCGATCGTCGTGACCAGCACCGTCGCCGTCAACGCACCCGTCGGCGCGAGGACTGCGGCCAGCAGCGGCAGGGCCGCAGCAACCGAGAAGGTGACGCCGGATGCAAGCGCCGCCTGCAGTGGATCGGGCGAGTTCACCTCGTGCAGTCCGAGTTCCTCGCGGACATGGGCGCCGAGCGCGTCGTGATCCGTGACCTCTCGCGCAGCGGTCATGGCGGTCGCAGCGCTCATGCCGCGGCTCTCGAAGATCGCGGCAAGTTCGGCCAGCTCCTGCTCGGGCATCCTCTCGAGGGCTTCTCGTTCGCGCTCGATGTCCGCGCGCTCGATGTCTGTCTGCGAATGGACCGACACGAACTCGCCCGCGGCCATCGACATGGCCCCGGCAGCCAGCCCCGCCACGCCGGCGAGCAGGATCGATGTCCGGTCGCCCGTCGCGGCTGCCATTCCGACGATCAGCGAACTGACCGAGACGATGCCGTCATTCGCCCCCATGACCGCCGCCCGAAGCCAGTTCGAGCGGTTGATGAGGTGCGGTGACTCGGGATGGGCCGTCGGATCGTCGCTGTATTCGGTCACGTGCTGTCTCGTCGCAAGCGGCCGCGTGTTGCAGCCGCCATACGACGTTACCACGCGCACGCGCCGTGGCCAGCCGCCCTAGTCGGCTGTCGAGCGCGTCAGTTCGTTCGGGGTCAGCGTGTGGTCCACGGGCTTGTAGCCGCTCTGGTCCGGCAGCGCCTCGGCGTCGCCGCTGACCGGGTCGGTCTTCATGCGGAAGCCCCGGTCCACCTGGTCGGACGGCATCACCGGATAGTCGCCCGAGAAGCAGGCGTCGCAGTACTGGGGGCAGGCGTTGTCGCGACCCTTCGCCTCGCCCGCCGCCCGGTACAGCCCGTCCAGCGAGATGAACGACAGGCTGTCGACCCCGATCCACTCCTTCATCTCGGCCGTGCTCATCTGGGCGGCCAGCAGCTTGTCGCGGTCGGGCGTGTCGACGCCGTAGAAGCACGGCCAGGCGGTCGGCGGGCTTGCGATGCGGAAATGGACCTCGCGCGCGCCCGCGTCCAGGATCATGTCCTTGATCTTGCGGCTGGTGGTGCCGCGCACGACGCTGTCGTCGACCAGCACCACGCGCTTGCCGCGCACCAGCGCCCGGTTCACGTTCAGCTTCAGCCGCACGCCCATGTTGCGGATCTGCTCGGTCGGCTCGATGAAGGTCCGGCCCATGTACTGGTTGCGGATGATCCCCATGGCATAGGGAATGCCGCTTTCCTGGCTGAAGCCGATCGCCGCGGGCGTGCCGCTGTCGGGCACCGGGCAGACGAGGTCGGCGTCGGCCGGCGCCTCGCGGGCCAGCTCGACGCCGATCTGGCGCCGGGTCTCATAGACCGAGCGGCCGCCGATGATCGAATCGGGGCGGCTGAAGTAGACGTGCTCGAAGATGCAGAAGCGGCCGGGCCGCGACCCGAACGGGCGCGAGCTTTCGATGCGGCCCCTGGAGATGACGACCATCTCGCCCGGCTCGATCTCGCGCACGTACTCGGCGCCGATGATGTCGAGGGCGCAGGTCTCGGACGACAGGACGTACCCTTCGTCGCCGATCCGGCCCAGCACCAGCGGGCGCACGCCCAGGATGTCGCGGACGCCGATCAGCTTGGTGCGCGTCATCGCGATGACCGAGAACGCGCCCTCGACGCGCCGCAGCGCGTCCTTCATCCGCTCGGGGATGTTGCGCTGGATCGAGCGCGCCATCAGGTGGATGATGCATTCGCTGTCGCTGCCGGACTGGAAGATCGAGCCGCGCTCGATCAGCTCGCGGCGCAGCGCGGTCGCGTTGGTCAGGTTGCCGTTGTGGGCGATGGCGCAGCCGCCCATCGCGAACTCGCCGAAGAAGGGCTGTACGTCGCGGATCGCGGCGGTCTTGGTGCCGCTGGTCGAATAGCGGACGTGGCCGATGGCGAGGGGGCCGGGCAGCGTCTCCATCAGCGATGACTTGGTGAAGTTGTCGCGGACATAGCCGAAGCGGCGGGCGCTGTTGAAGCCCTGCTCGGGGTCGTGCGCGACGATGCCGCCCGCTTCCTGCCCGCGATGCTGAAGCGCGTGCAGCCCGAGCGCCACGAAGTTGGCCGCGTCGGTCACGCCGATGACCCCGAACACGCCGCACTCCTCGTGCAGGCTGTCGGAATCGAACGGGTCGGCAAGGAATGGCTGCATGGCACCACCTTCGGTCGCGGCGTCGCGTCGTGGGAACGGCCCTATCTAGAGGCGCGCCACAGGAAAGTCACGCCCCGGCACGCACCCCCGCGCACATGGGTCGGGACCGCTTGCGGGCACCGGCGCGCAGGGTCAGTTGGTGGCGGGGCCGGTCGCCGTCGACGCGGCCGGGGTCTGCGCCGGCGTCACGGCCGCGCCGGTGGGGCCGCAGGTGCGGACAAGCTGCTCGTAGCGCGCCACGATCCAGCCGGGCGCATCGGCGGGGATCTGCTGGTCCATCTGCCCGCGCATCCGCTCGAACACGGCGCTGGAGCGGGAGTTCTCGACCATCGCGACGGGCTGCGTCGGCATCACGCGGTCGTAGACGATGAAGGCGATGGCAACCAGAAGGATGCCGCGGGCGACGCCGAACAGGAACCCCATGCCCTGGTCGACGCCGCCAAGCGCCGAGCGCTGGATCACCGACGAAAACAGCGGGCTGATGATGGAAAAGACCACCAGCGCCACCGCGAACACGACCGCGAAGCCGCCGATCATGCCCAGTTCGCAGCTGTCGCCCATGAAGCGGTCGAGGAACGGGATCTGCGCGATCATCGGCCGCACGGTGGCGGCGAACAGGAACGCCAGCACCGCCGCGCCGATCCACCCCAGGATCGACAGCGATTCGGCAACGAACCCCCGCGAATAGGCGAGGATCGCCGACAGGATGATCACCGCCGCAACGATGCCGTCGATAAGGGTAAATCCGTCCATCACATCGCCCTTGCTGCGGCTGTCCCGCCACGCTTCATTCAGCCCGCGAGGTGCCGTCAGCCGGCGCCGAACGTCTCGCCCACGAAGCCGGTCAGGTCTGACGCCCGGTCCAGCCGCATGCCATCCGCCCCGTCGACCTTCTGGCCGGCGGGCACGATCGCGTGTGAAAAACCAAGTTTCGTCGCTTCTTTCAACCTGTTTTCCGCCTGGGCTACGGGGCGGAGCGCGCCCGAAAGGCTGACCTCGCCGAAGAAGACGGCCTCGGCGGGCAGCGGGTGGTCCTCGCGCGCGCTCAGAAGGGCGGCGGCGATGGCGAGGTCGGCGGCGGGTTCCGCGACGCGCATGCCGCCGGCCACGTTCAGGAACACGTCGAGGCCCGCGAACGGAACGGCGCAGCGCGCTTCCAGCACCGCCAGGATCGTGCTGACGCGGCCGCCGTCGAGCCCGACGACCGTGCGGCGGGGCGCGGCCAGCGTCGAGGGCGCGACGAGGGCCTGGATCTCGGTCAGGACCGGGCGGGTGCCTTCTATGCCCGCGAAGACGGCGCTGCCCGCGACGGGCTGGCCGCGTTCGGACAGGAACAGCGCCGACGGGTTCGCGACCTCGGCCAGGCCGCCGCCGGTCATCTCGAACACGCCGATCTCGCCAGAGGGGCCGAAGCGGTTCTTGACCGCGCGAAGGATGCGGAACTGGTGGCCGCGCTCGCCCTCGAAATACAGCACCGTGTCGACCATGTGTTCGACCACGCGGGGGCCGGCGATCTGGCCTTCCTTGGTGACGTGGCCGACGAGGATCACGGCGACGCCGCTGCGCTTGGCGAAGGTCACGAGCTCATGCGCGGCGGCGCGGACCTGGCCCACGCTGCCGGGCGCCGCGTCCACCGTGTCGGACCACAGCGTCTGGATCGAATCGATCACCGCGACGTCGGGCCGCTCGGCGTCGAGCGTCGTCAGGATGTCGCGGAGCGCCGTTTCCGTCCCCAGCCGCACCGGCGCATCGACCAGCCCCAGCCGCTGCGCGCGAAGGCGAAGCTGCGCGCCCGCCTCTTCGCCCGAGACGTAGACCGCGTTCACGCCCCGCCGCGCGAAGTTCGCCGCCGCCTGCAGCAGCAGCGTGGACTTGCCGATGCCCGGATCGCCGCCGACGAGGATCGCGCTGCCGGGAACGAGCCCGCCGCCGAGAACCCGGTCCAGCTCCTCCATCCCCGACGGCGCGCGGGCGGGCGGGGCCTCGGTCATGTCCAGGCCGCTCAGCGGGATCGTCTTGCCGCGCTGCGCGCCAAGGCCGCGGCCCGGCCCTTGGCTCAGCGGCGCTTCCTCGACGATGGAGTTCCACTCGCCGCAGGCATCGCAGCGGCCCGACCACTTGCGGTGGGCCGCGCCGCAGGCGGTGCAGGTGAAGGCGGTGACGGGCTTGGCCATGCGGGCGCTTGTGCCAGAACGCGGGGCGCAGCTGCAAGTGCGCGGGTGCAGGCCGGGGGACGGGGAGTTCACGGCGATGTCGGCTTGTCTTGCGGCGGGGCACGGGGCAGGTTGCGCGCGCTCGACGAAAGGCCCCCCGAAAGGCTCCCCATGCCGACCCCGCGCCCGTTTTCCCGCTACGAATTCATGATCGCCTGGCGCTATCTGCGCGCCCGCAAGGCCGAGGGCGGGGTCAGCACGATGACCTGGATCAGCCTGATCGGGATCGCGCTCGGCGTGATGGCGCTGATCACGACGCTGGCGGTGCGGTCGGGCTTCCGGGCCGAGTTCGTGGACACGATCCTGGGCGCGAACGCCCATGTCACCGTCTACATGCCGCCTACACAGATCGAGAACGCGCTGACCGACGAGGTCTATACCGTCGCGGGGCGCATCACCGACTACGACGGGGCCGCCGCCCGGATCGAGGCGCTGCCGGGCGTCGTCCGCGTCGATCCGGTCGTGAAGGGGCAGGTGATGGCGACGGCGCACGACCGCTCGAACGTGGCCGAAGTGCTCGGGCTTTCCGCCGACGACCTGCGCGCGCTGCCGCGGATCGCGGACCCGGAAACGTCCTACGGCGACATCGGCGCGTTCGGCCGCGGCATCGCGATCGGGTCGGGGATCGCGCGCGAGCTGGGCGTGAACCCCGGCGACCGGGTGCAGTTGATCTCGCCCCAGGGCGCGCAGACGCCGTTCGGCACCACGCCGCGCGTCGTGTCCTATGAAGTCGTCTACGTCTTTTCCGCCGGGCGCTACGACATCGACCGCACCCGCATCTACATGCCGCTGCCCGCCGCGCAGGACTACTTCAACCGCGAGGGGGCGGCCGACGAGCTGCAGGTCTACGTCGCCGATCCCGAGCGGGTGGACGACCTCGCGCCCGCGCTGATGCAGGCGCTGCCCGGCGGCATGGTCTGGACCTGGCGCGACGCGTCGGGGTCGTTCCTGTCGGCGCTCGACATCGAGGACGACGTCATGTTCGTGATCCTGTCGGTGCTCGTGCTGATCGCGTCGATGAACATCACCTCGGGCCTCATCATGCTGGTCAAGAACAAGGGCCGCGACATCGGCATCCTGCGGACGATGGGCCTGGGCGAGGGCGCGATCCTGCGGGTCTTCTTCCTGTGCGGCGCGTTCACAGGGGTGATCGGCACGATCGCCGGCGTGATCCTGGGCGTGACGCTGTCGCTCAACGTCGATCACGTCATGGCGGCGGTGAACTGGGCGTCGGGTGGCGACGCCTGGGACCCGGCGGTCCGCGGCATCTACGAACTGCCCGCGCAGCTTCGCGCCTGGGACATCGGCCGCGCGGTGGTGCTGTCGCTGGTCCTCAGCTTCATCGTCACCATCTTCCCGGCCCGCCGCGCGGCCCGCATGAACCCGGTCGAGGCGCTGCGCTATGAATGACGTCCTGCGGCTGGAAGCCATCGCGAAAAGCTACAATCCCGGCACGCCCGCGGCGGTGTCGGTCCTGTCCGACCTGGACCTGGCGGTAGGCCGGTCCGAGGTGGTGGCGCTGGTCGCCCCGTCCGGCGCGGGGAAGTCCACGCTCCTCCACATCGCGGGGCTGCTCGACACGCCCGACGCGGGCCGCGTGGTGCTGGAAGGGCGCGACATGACCGGCCTTCCCGACCGCGCCCGCACCGCCGCGCGTCGCGAAAGGCTGGGTTTCGTCTACCAGTTCCACCACCTGCTGCCCGAGTTCACGGCGCTGGAGAACGTGGTCCTGCCGCAACTCGCGAACGCGGTGCCCGAGGGGCGCGCGCGTGACCGTGCCCGCGACCTTCTGGACCGCGTCGGCCTGTCCGCGCGCGCACGCCACCGCCCGGCCGAGATGTCGGGGGGCGAGCAGCAGCGCGTGGCCTTCTGCCGCGCGCTTGCCAACGGCCCGGCGCTGCTGCTGGCGGACGAGCCGACCGGGAACCTGGACCCGGCGACGTCCGACCACGTCTTCGCCGTGCTGATGGACCTCGTCCGCGACACCGGCCTGTCGGCGCTGATCGCCACCCACAACCTCGACCTCGCCGCCCGCATGGACCGCATCGTCCGGCTGGATGCGCGCCCCGCCCGCGCGTAAGGTGAGGGCTGACGGCCGCACGGCCACGCGGCCACGGGGGCCGCAAGGATGCGCGGGGTGATGACGCGATGACGAAATTCCTGCGCGACAACGGTTTGACGATCGCCCTGGCGCTGCTGTTCGCGGGCAGTCTTGCCGGCATGGCCTGGTCCGGCTGGCTCGACACCGCGCAGGAGGCGCGGGTCCACGGCGGGGCGGCCCCGTCGCTGGGGCAGTATCTCGCCAGCGGCAACTTCATCGGCCCGATGTTCGAGAACTGGGAAAGCGAGTTCCTGCAGATGTCGGTCTACGTCGTGCTGACCGCGATGCTGTTCCAGCGCGGCTCGGCCGAAAGCCGCGACCCCGACAGCCCCGGCCGCGACGACGACGAGGCATCGCCGGGGCTGGCCGGGTGGCTCTACGCGCACTCGCTGGGGCTGGTGCTGGCGGGGCTGTTCGCGGCGTCGTTCCTGCTGCACGCGTGGGGCAGCTGGCGCGCCGCGATCGAGGACGCGGCGCGGCACGGGCAACCTCGGATGTCGCTGTGGGCTTACCTGGGTGACGCGCGCTTCTGGTTCGAGTCGATGCAGAACTGGCAGTCCGAGTTCCTGTCGACCGGCGCGCTGGTCGTCCTGTCGATCTTCCTGCGCCACAAGGGCTCGCCGGAATCGAAGCCGGTGCGGCGGCTCAACAAGGAAACGGGGATCTGATGGGACGCAAGCACACGAGCCGGGCACTCGCCGCCGCGCTGCTGATCGGGGCCGCGCCGGCGCAGGCCGATCCGTTCGAGGATTTCGGGACGGTGATGAAGTACGGCCTGCCGCTTGCGGCGGCGGCGTGCGCGGCGGACCAGGACAGGCTGGCGGACTTCGCCCTGCGCGGCGGCTTGCAGGTCGGTATCGTCCTGGGGCTGAAGCGGACGGTCGGCGCCCCGCTGGGCATCCGGCCCAGCGGCCTGGGCGAAGGCTTCCCCAGCGGGCACGCCGCGTCGGCGGCGTTCGGGGCGGGCGATCTCGCGGCGAACTGCGTGGACGGGAACGCTGCCGCCCAGGCGGGGCTGGTGGCGGCTGCGCTGCTCACGTCGGCGAGCCGCGTCCACGCGGGCGAGCATACGCCCGCGCAGGCGGCGGCCGGAACCGCGATCGGCCTGATCCTCGGGGCGAGCGAGATCGGCTTCAGGATCGACGCGAAGTTCTGAGGCTCTCGAGCCTCAGCGGTTCACGAACTTGAAGAACCGGCTTTCCTTCCCGTCCTTCGTCTCGTCCTGGTACAGGAACGCCAGCCCGCGATCCTCGAAGGTGTCGAAGAACTCGTCCCACGAGATTTCTTCCAGCTTCTCGTCGCGCTCGGCGAAGTCGATCCGCAGGATGCCTTCTCCTTCGTCATCCTCGGTGCCCTTGACGACGGTCGGGACGCCGCCGCGATCCTCGATCCACTTGCGGATGGTGTCGTGGTCGGTGGTGGTTTCGCTGGTGGACATGGGTGCTCTCTCGCAAGGTGTTCCGGCGACAACGCCCGGGACGCACAGGCGTTCCGGCATGGGCGGTGCGCGACCGGTGCACGGGTGCGCGACTAGAGCCCGGCCGCCTTCCTCAGAAGCGCGTTCGCACGCGTTTGCCAGCCTTTTCCGTCCGCCTTCAGCCGTTCAAGGACGTCGCGGTCGAGATACATCGTGACCCGCTGCTTGCGGGCATCCTCGGCCATCGGAGGGCGACCGCGACGGACCAGATCGGCGAGCTCGGGGATTTCGGACGAGGGTTTGAACAGGGCAAAGTCTTCGGCCGTCAGTTCGCGGACGTCCCCGTTCTCGTCAATCAGCGGCTTTCGCTGAGAAGATTGCTTGTTCACGTCTGTTCGCCTTTCGCAAGCTGATGATGCGGATCCGATTGCCACGGTAAGTCCACGCACAGAAGTGCAGGCGCCCATCGATGTCTGCCAGCGTCACCAGTCGCCGTTCTCCGTAAGCGGCCCGCGCGTCTTCGGCGGTAAGCGCCGCCGCCCAGTCGATCCGCTCCGCGACAGCAAAATCCACACCGTGCTTGGCGAGGTTCGCCGCCCGCTTCTCCTCATCCCACTCGAGCATTTAATATGCGCACATGAATCCCCTTCGGCAAGGGGTCAGACGTCCAGCCCCTCGTCCTCCACGAACCGCGCGTTCTCGCTGATGTACTGGAACCGCAGTTCCGGCTTCTTGCCCATCAGCCGCTCGACCAGGTCGCCGGTCTCGCCCCGCTCCTCCTCGTCGATCGACACGCGGATCAGCTTGCGCGAGGCCGGGTTCATCGTCGTTTCCTTCAGGTCCTTGGCGTCCATCTCGCCCAGGCCCTTGAAGCGCTGCACGTCGATCTTGCCCTTGCCGCCGAGGCCGCGGGCCAGCCACGCCTCCTTCTCGGCGTCGTCGGCGACGTAGATGCGTTCCGCCCCTTGCGTCAGGCGGTAGAGCGGCGGGCAGGCGAGATACAGGTGCCCCTTGTCGATCATCGGCCGCATCTGGGTGAAGAAGAACGTCATCAGCAGCGACGCGATGTGCGCGCCGTCCACGTCCGCGTCGGTCATGATGATGACCTTGTCATAGCGCAGGTCGTCGATGTTGAAGCGCGAGCCGAGGCCCACGCCGAGCGCCTGCGAGAGGTCCGCGATTTCCTGGTTCTGGCTCAGCTTCGAGGACGCAGCGCCCAGCACGTTCAGTATCTTGCCGCGGATCGGCATGATCGCCTGCGTGGTGCGCTCGCGGGCCGACTTCGCGGATCCGCCCGCGCTGTCGCCCTCGACGATGAAGAGCTCCGTCCCCTCGCGCGAACTGGCCGAGCAGTCCACGAGCTTGCCGGGCAGGCGAAGCTTCTTGGTCGCAGATTTCCGCGCGGTTTCCTTTTCCTGCCGCCGCCGCAGGCGTTCCTCGGCCCTGAGCACGAGGAAGTCCATGATCGCCCCGGCGGACTTGCTGTCGGCGGCAAGCCAGTGGTCGAAGTGGTCGCGGACCGCGCCCTCGACCAGCCGTGCGGCCTCGGTGGTGGCGAGGCGGTCCTTGGTCTGGCCGACGAACTCGGGTTCCGAGATGAAGCACGACACCAGCGCGCAGCCGCCCGTCAGCAGGTCGTCGCGGGTGATGTTCTCGGCCTTGCGGTTCTTCGTCAGCTCCCCGTAGGCGCGCACGCCCTTGAGGATCGCGGTCCAGAACCCCGCTTCGTGGGTGCCGCCCTCGGGGGTGGGCACGGTGTTGCAGTAGGACTGGATGAAGCCGTCGCGCGACGGCGTCCAGTTGATCGCCCAGTCGACCTTGCCCGGCACCCCGAAGCGTTCGCGGAACCCGACCGAGCCGGAGAACGGCCGGTCGGCATAGGTGGACGCGCCGTGAAGCTGCTCGCCGAGATAGTCCGCGAGACCGCCCGGAAAGTGGAACACCGCCTCGGTCGGGGTCTCGCCGTCGTCGATTTCGGACTTCCAGCGGATTTCCACGCCGGAATGAAGATAGGCCTTGGACTTTACCATCCGCATGATGCGCGCGGGCTTCATCCGGTTGTGGCCGAAGATCTCCGCGTCGGCGTGGAAGGTCGTGGTGGTGCCGCGCCGGTTCGGGGCGGGGCCGACCTTCTCGACCGGCCCGAGCGGAATGCCGCGCGAAAAGGACTGCCGGAACAACTCGCGGTTCCTCGCAACCTCGACCACCATGCTGTCGGACAGCGCGTTGACGACCGACGCGCCGACGCCGTGCAGGCCGCCCGAGGTCTGGTAGGCGCCCTCGCTGAACTTGCCGCCCGCGTGGAGCGTGCACAGGATCACCTCGAGCGCTGACTTGCCCGGAAACTTCGGGTGCGGGTCGATCGGGATGCCGCGGCCGTTGTCGCGGATGGTGACGGACTGGTCGGCCTTCAGCTCGACCTCGATCCGGCTGGCGTGGCCCGCTACCGCCTCGTCCATCGAGTTGTCGAGGATTTCGGCGACCAGGTGATGCAGCGCCCGCTCGTCGGTGCCGCCGATATACATGCCCGGGCGCTTGCGGACCGGTTCCAGCCCCTCCAGCACCTCGATCGAGGCGGCCGAATAGCTGTCGGTGGCGCGGTCGGCGCCGGATAGAAGATCGTCGGCCATGGAATGCTGTTCTGTCCCGTCGTGATGGGTGCTTATTCCACGCGCGCCCGCCGTGGCGCAAGCCGAACGCCGGGCGCGGGGCGCCGGGAAAACCCGGCGCGGCTTGTGCCGCACTGCTCCCCGTTCCTGTTGGACTTCCCGACCAACGACCTATTGGTCCTCGGCATTACCTGGCCGCTGTCGGCCGAGGAACAGGACGACGCGGTCTGGCGCTCCTGTGATGCGGCATTGTGGAGATCAGCTTCCGCTATTAACGACGCCGCTTCGTCACGCTGCGACAAAAGCCGATCGAGGCGGTTCCGGCGCTCACCCCGCGGGCGTGAGCGGCGGGGGCCGTCTCACGCGGGTTCGGCCAGCCGCGCCTCGGCCATCTTCCTGAACGCCGGACGGTCCTGGCAGGCCTGCAGCCAGGCCGCGACCGCCGGGAACTGGCCCATCAGCGGCGCGTATCCCTGCGCGTAGCGAACCACCTCGGCCATGTTCAGGTCCGCCACGGTGAAGCGGTCGCCGACGAGGTGGCGATGCTCCGCCAGATGACTTTCCATCACGGTCATCGGCCGGATCAGCCGCTCGCCCGCGGCGGACACGAGCGCCGCATCCTCGCCCGACTGGACCCGCCGGCTGCCGTGCAGGAACAGAAGCGTCAGCGCGTCGGGTTCGATCGAGGTCGCGGCGAAGAACGACCACTGCGTCATCAGCGCGTCCTCGGCCTCGTCGGCGGGGCCAAGGCCCCCGCGGTCGTGCTTCCTTGCGAGATGCAGCGTGCAGGCGAGCGATTCCGCGAGCACCAGCCCGTCATCCTCGATCACCGGGATTGCGCCCGCGGGCGACAGCTTCAGGAACTCGGGCGAGCGGGTGTTCAGCGGCGCGTCCGCCGCATCGGCATCGCCCAGCCGGTAGGCCTGGATCACCGGGATCTGGCGAAAGGGGATGTCGAGCTCGAAGCACAGCCAGACGATGCGCGACGCGCGCGACCGGGTGACGCCGTGGATGGTCAGCATGGAGGGCTCCTGCAGGGATTGCCATGCAGCGTAGGGGTGGGCGCACGGCTGGGGAAGGGGTGTCGTGCAGGACCGCAGGCCGCAGGCGCTACTTGAACAGCGCCATGCCGGCACGCGCAAGCTCGTCCGCGCGTTCGTTCTCGGCGTGCCCGGCATGGCCCTTGATCCAGGCCCAGGTCACGTCGTGGCGGGCCTGCGCCGCATCCAGCCGCTGCCACAGGTCCACGTTCTTGACCGGCTTGCGATCGGCGGTCTTCCAGCCGTTCTTCTTCCATCCGTGGATCCAGCCGGTGACGCCGTTCTTCACGTAGGCGCTGTCGGTGGTGATGGTGATCGCGGCGTCGCGGGAAAGCGTCTCCAACGCGGCGATGGCGGCCATCAGCTCCATCCGGTTGTTGGTGGTCAGCGGCTCGCCGCCCGACAGCTCGCGTTCCTTCAGGACCGCGTTGCCGTCCATCGCGCGCATGAGCACGCCCCAGCCGCCAGGGCCGGGATTGCCGCTGCACGCGCCGTCGGTCCAGGCGAGAAGTCGGGGCATGGGATCATTCCTTCCGGCACGGGTCTTACCCGTCGCGGAAGGCCGGGCGCAAGCGGTGAGGGGACAGGCGCGTTCTGCCCGTCCAACGCGTCGTCGTCAGGCGGTCCGCAGGACGCGCGGCACCTTGAACTCGACGCGTTCCTGCGCCGTCTCGACGATCTCGACGGTGACGTCGAAGCGGTCGCGGAAGGCGTCGATCACCTCGTTCACCAGCACCTCGGGCGCGCTTGCGCCGGCGGTCACGCCGAGCGCGCGGATTCCGTCCAGCGCGCGCCAGTCGATGTCGGCCGCCTCGCGCACCAGCTGCGCGTAGCTGCAGCCGGCGGCCCGTCCGACCTCGACCAGCCGGCGCGAGTTGGAGCTGTTGGGCGCGCCCACCACCAGAAGCGCGTCGATCTTGCCGGCGATGGCCTTTACCGCCGCCTGCCGGTTGGTGGTGGCGTAGCAGATGTCGTCCTTGGCGGGGCCGACGATCGCGGGAAAGCGCGCCCGCAGCGCGTCGATGATGTCGCTGGTATCGTCCACCGACAACGTGGTCTGGGTGATCCACGCCAGCCGCGCCGGGTCGCGGGGGGTAACGCGGGCCACGTCCTCGACCGTCTCGACCAGGATCACCTCGCCCTCGGGCAGCTGGCCCATGGTGCCCAGCACCTCTGGATGGCCGCGATGGCCCACCATGATCATCTGCAGCCCGTCCTGGTGGTGGCGCTCGGCCTCGACGTGGACCTTGCTCACAAGCGGGCAGGTGGCGTCGACATAGACCATCTGCCGCCGCTCGGCCTCGGCCGGGACGGCCTTGGGAACGCCATGGGCTGAAAAGATCACCGGCCGGTCGGCGGGACATTCGTCCAGTTCCTCGACGAACACGGCGCCCTTGGCGCGCAGCCCATCGACCACGAACCTGTTGTGCACGATCTCGTGACGGACGTAGACCGGCGCGCCCCATTTCTCGATCGCCATCTCGACGATCTTCACGGCGCGGTCGACGCCCGCGCAGAAGCCGCGCGGCGCGGCGAGATACAGGGCGAGGGGGGGCTTGCCGGTCATGGCGCAAG
This sequence comes from Paracoccus aeridis, assembly GCF_004923205.2. Lineage (GTDB taxonomy): Bacteria > Pseudomonadota > Alphaproteobacteria > Rhodobacterales > Rhodobacteraceae > Paracoccus > Paracoccus aeridis. The sequence goes on along the minus strand of NZ_SELD02000033.1, from coordinate 57,081 downwards.
GACTAGCGCGTGCCGCCACCGGCGTCCAGCGGGGCCGGGCAGGGGGCGGCCCCGCGGCGTCTCAGCCGTCCGTCGTCATGCTGCCCGGCTCGCGCCCTTCGCGCGGCGGCCGGCCGATGACCTCGCGCAGCGCGTCCAGCTCGATGAAGTTGTCGGCCTGCCGGCGCAGCTCGTCCGCGATCATCGGCGGCTGGCTTCGCATCGTGGACACGACCGACACCCGCACCGCCTGGCGCTGCAGCGCCTCGACCAGCGGGCGGAAGTCACCGTCGCCGGAAAACAGGACCGCGTGGTCCAGCCGCGGCGCAAGCTCCATCGCGTTCACGGTCAGGTCGATGTCCATGTTGCCCTTGACCTTGCGCCGGCCAAGCGGATCGGTGAACTCCTTCGCGGGCTTGGTGACCAGGGTGAACCCGTTGTAGTTCAGCCAGTCGATCAGCGGCCGGATCGGGGAATATTCCTCGCTGTCGAGAAGCGCGGTATAGTAGTAGGCGCGGATCAGCTTGCCGCGGCGTTCGAATTCCTGGCGCAGGAGCTTGTAGTCGATGTCGAAGCCGAGCGCCTTTGCAGCCGCGTGCAGGTTGGAGCCGTCGATGAACAGCGCTAGCCTGTCATCCTTGTAGAACATTGGTGGAAACCTTTGAGCGGGAAGTGGAATGGCCTCGAGTTGCGGGAAGCTAGCCCTGATCGCCCTTGGTGCAAACCTGACCAGTTCGGCAGGTCGCCCGGACGCCACGCTGCGCGCCGCACTGGCGGAAATCGCCGCAGGGAACGGGGATGTCGGGGGTGCTGGCATCCGCATCACGGCGGTCAGCCGGTTCTGGCGCAGCCCGGCCTTTCCGGCGGGAAGCGGCCCGGACTACGTGAACGCCTGCGCGATCCTGCACACGGGCCTTGCCGCGCCCGACCTGCTGGCGCTGCTGCATGGGGTCGAGGCCGGGCTTGGGCGGGTCCGCGACGGCAACCGCTGGGCGGCGCGCGGCATCGACCTCGACCTGCTGGCGCTTGACGGCGAGGTCCGGCCCGACGCCGAAGCGCAGCGGCACTGGCGCGAGTTGCCACCGGATCGCCAGCGGGTCGAGGCGCCGGCTGAACTGATCCTGCCGCATCCGCGCCTGCAGGACCGGGGTTTCGTGCTTGCGCCGCTGCACGATATCGCCCCGTTGTGGCGCCACCCATTGACCGGCGCCACGGTGCGCGAGATGATGGACGCTCTTGCGCCGGACGACATGGCAGGGCTGGCTCCGGTCGCTTGACTTTCCGGCGCCGAATGCTCACCTATGCCACTTCGCCACATACGATTCGCAGCGAAAGGTGACTCATGGCCCGCGTGACGGTCGAAGATTGCGTCGACAAGGTTCCGAACCGGTTCGACCTGGTGATGCTGGCGGCCCACCGCTCGCGCGAGATCGCCGCGGGCAGCGCGATCACCATCGACCGCGACAACGACAAGAATCCCGTCGTCGCCCTGCGCGAGATTGCCGACGAGACGCAGCCGGTCGACGAGCTGCGCGAACGGATGATCGAATCCACCCAGACCCAGATCGAGGTGGACGAGCCCGAGGATGACGCGATGGCGCTGCTGCTGGGGGCCGAGGTCGATCGCCCGCGCCCCGTGAGCGAGGAAAACGAGGAACGCGTCCTTCGCATGATGCTGGAAGCGAACGAGCGCGGCTGAGGCCGCGCAATCCACCACAACGCGGGGCAGACAACAGGAAGGCGCGGGAACTGGGCGAGGAAAAACCGGCGGTCGCAAGGGCCATGCAGGCCGGGGCCGGTCTTGAAAGGATCGAGTGCGAAGACCTGATCGCGCTGATCCGCAACTACAACCCGCGCACCAACGCCGACCTGATCGCGCAGGCCTGGTCCTATGCCCGGCGCATGCACGACGGCCAGATGCGGCAATCGGGCGAGCCCTACTTCACCCACCCCGCCGCCGTCGCCGCCATCCTCACGGAAATGCGGCTGGACGACGCCACGATCATCACCGCGCTTCTGCACGACACGATCGAGGACACGCGGTCCACCTGGTCCGACATCGCATCGCTTTTCGGGCGCGAGATCGCCGACCTCGTCGACGGCGTGACCAAGCTCACCAACCTGCAACTGTCCGGCGCGCATTCAAAGCAGGCAGAAAACTTCCGCAAGCTTTTCATGGCGATGTCGCGCGATCTTCGCGTAATCCTGGTGAAGCTGGCCGACCGGCTGCACAACATGCGCACGATCCGGTCCATGCGTCCCGAAAAGCAGGTCCAGAAGGCGCGCGAGACGATGGACATCTATGCCCCGCTCGCCGGGCGCATGGGCATGCAGTGGATGCGCGAGGAGCTCGAGGACCTGGCCTTCAAGGTCATCAACCCCGAGGGGCGCAGCTCGATCATCCGCCGCTTCGTGCGCCTTCAGAAGGAAACCGGGGACATCATCCCCAAGATCACCGCCGAGATCCGGTCCGAGCTGGACAATGCGGGGATCGACGCCGAGGTGTTCGGCCGCGCCAAGAAGCCGTTCAGCGTCTGGCGCAAGATGCAGGAAAAGCAGCTGTCCTTCAGCCGCCTGTCGGACATCTACGGCTTTCGCATCATCACCCGGTCGGAAGCGGACTGCTACCGCGCGCTCGGCACGATCCACCAGATCTGGCGCGTGGTGCCGGGCCGGTTCAAGGACTACATCAGCCACCCCAAGGCGAACGGCTACCGGTCGATCCACACCACGGTCGCGGGCCGCGACGGCACCCGGATCGAGGTGCAGATCCGCACCCGCCAGATGCACGAGGTGGCCGAGGCCGGCGTCGCCGCCCACTGGGCCTATCGCGACGGCGTCCGCACCCGCAACCCCTTCGCGGTGGACCCGGGCGAGTGGATCTCCAGCCTGACCGAGCGCTTCGGGGGCGAGGATCACGACGAGTTCCTGGAACACGTCAAGCTGGAGATGTACTCGGACCAGGTGTTCGTGTTCTCGCCCAAGGGGGACGTGATCCAGCTGCCGAAGGGCGCGACCCCGATCGACTTCGCCTATGCGATCCACACCCGGCTGGGGAACGCCTGCGTCGGCGCCAAGGTCGACGGGATGCGGGTGCCGATGTGGACGCGGCTGAAGAACGGGCAGTCGGTGGAAATCATCGCGGCTTCGGGCCAGCGCCCGCAGGCCACCTGGCTCGACATCGTGGCGACGGGCCGGGCCAAGGCTGCGATCCGGCGGTCCTTGCGCGAACAGGACCGCTCGCGCTTCATCCGGCTGGGGTCGGAACTGACCCGCGTCGCGTTCGAGCATGTGGGCCGCAAGGTCACCGACAAGGCGCTGCGGACCGCGGCCCGCTCGCTCGCGCTGCCTGACGCGGACGAACTGCTGGCCCGCGTCGGCAGCGCCGAGTTGTCGGCGCAGCAGGTGCTCGCGTCGCTCTATCCGAACCTCGCCGCCGCGGGCGAGGACGTGGATGCGAGCCGGGGCGTCACCGGGCTGGCCGCCGACCAGGAATTCAGCCGCGCGCCCTGCTGCAACCCGTTGCCCGGGGAACGCATCGTCGGCATCACCTATCGCGGCAAGGGCCTCGTCATCCACGCGATCGACTGCCCCGTCCTCGCCGAATACGAGGACCAGCCCGAACGCTGGATCGACGTGAACTGGCGCGAGGGGCGGCACCCGCCTGTCTATTCCACCCAGCTTTCGCTGACGATCCGCAACGATGCGGGGGTCCTCGGGCGCATCTGCACGCTGATCGGCCAGCAGGGCGCAAATATCACGGACCTTCATTTTGTCGAACGCAAGCCGGATTTCTACCGGCTGCGGGTTGAAGTCGCGCTGCGCGACCGCGAACATCTGCACGCGTTGACGACCGCGATCGAGGCGGAAAGCGACGTGGCCCATGTGGAACGGATCCGCGACCGCGACCGGCAGGTCTGACCGCCGCATTGGACGGCAGGCAGGGGTCCGACCGCCACCGGCCAAGCCGCAGGATGGATGAGGCAGGGGAACTGAGCCGTGTTCAAGCGCAAGCCACGCAGCTACGCGCAGTTGGCATCCGAAATGCTGTGGCCCCGCGGCGGCTGGTCGCGGTCGGCCCAGTATGTCGTCCACCGCGTCCGCCGTCTTCCCGACGAACCCCAGCGGATCGGGCGCGGCTTCGCGGCCGGGGTCTTCGTCAACTTCACGCCGCTGTTCGGCTTCCATCTGGTCCTGTCGATGGCGATCGCCTGGCTGATCCGCGCCAACATGCTGGCCGCGGTGCTGGGGACCTTCATCGGCAACCCGCTGACAACGCCCATCATCGCGGTCGTGTCCGTGGGCCTCGGCCGCTGGATGATGGGGGTCGAGGGGAGCGCCAATCCAGCCGTCATCCTTGGCGAATTCACCGCGGCCGGATCGCAGCTGTGGCAGAACACGACGGCGATCTTCACCGACGCGCCCGCGCACTGGGACCGGCTGGCCGTGTTCTTCGACAACGTCTTCCTGCCCTACCTCGTGGGCGGGATCATCCCCGGCCTCGTCTTCGCCGTGCTGGCCCACTACCTGACGGTGCCGGTCATCCGCGCCTATCACAAGCGCCGCGCCGCCAAGCTGAGGAAGCGCGCCATGCAGCTGGGCCTGAGTGTCAAGCGGCGCGGCCCCGACACCGACGGCAACACCGCGGCCAAGCCCTGAGCGCGGCCTTCAGACCCCCAGCCGGTCGCGCAGGCCGTACCACGACATGCCCGCGACCAGCAGTGGCAGCCGCAGCGCCGCGCCGCCGGGAAACCGCGGCTGCGGCAGCGCGGCCATGGTGTCGAAGCCATCCGACTGCCCCTCGACCGCCTGCGCCATCAGCTTGCCGGCAAGGTTCGCCAGCGCGACCCCGTGCCCGGAATAGCCGCTGGCCGACAGGCAGTTCGGCGCGGGCCTGGCAAAGACCGGCATCCGGTTCATCGTGATCGCCAGCGTCCCGCCCCAGGCGTGGGTGATCGCCACGCCTGCAAGCTGCGGGTAGACCTGCAGCATCGCGCGGCGCACCTTTCCTGCGATGTCGCGCGGAAAGCGGTAGCCCACGTTCTCGCCGCCGCCGAAGATCAGCCGCCCGTCCCCGGACAGCCGCCAGTAGTTCACCACGAAGCGGGTGTCGTGGACGGCGATGTCCTCGGCCAGCACGTCCCGGGCGCGGGGGCCCAGCGGCGCGGTCGCGACGACGAAGTTGTTGATCGGCATGACCCGCGCGGCGATCCCGCGGTCGAGCCGGCCGAGATAGCCGTTCGCGGCAAGGATGACGTGGTCGCAGACGACGCGCCCGTCCGCCGTGTGGACGGTGCTTTTCGCCGCGGCGCTGTCGCCGTGGTCGATGCGGACGACGTGGCTCCGCTCAAGGATCACGGCGCCCGCCGCCTCGGCCTGCGCCGCGATCCCGAGCGCCAGCGCCAACGGGTCGAGATGCCCCGCGCCGCGGTCGATGTCGCCGCCCGCATAGGCGTCCGATTTCACCAGGGCCCGGAACGCCTCGCGGCCGAGCTTCTCGACCTTTTCGTAGCCGTAGTCGCGGGCGAGCCGGTCCGCCGCCCCGTGCGCGTGCGCGACCTCGCCGGGCGTGCGCGCGGCATGGGCGATGCCGGGGTGGAACCGGACGCCTGACGCCTCCGCCAGCGTCCGGGTCAGCGCCTTCGCGTCCTCGGCCATGTCCCACAGCCGGCGCGCGGCGGCCTTGCCCGCCATCCGCTCAAGCTCGTCCACCTCAAGACGTTGGCCCGACCCGACCTGCCCGCCATTCCGCCCGGATGCGCCGAAGCCCGCGCGGTGCGCCTCGAGCACGATCACCCGCCGCCCGGCGCGGGCAAGATGCAGCGCGGCCGACAAGCCGGTGTAGCCTGCGCCCACGACCGCGACGTCGGCCCGCGCCTCGCCCCGAAGCGGCGGGCGCGCGGGCCCGTCGCCGATCGCCTCGGCGTAAAGGCTGGGCGGATAGGCGCCGGGCCTGTCGTTGGAAAACAGCAGGTCCATGCCCGCCCCTTCTTCTTTGCCCAAGTATCCCGGGGGTTCGGGGGCTGGCCCCCGACCGCTCCCCCTTCGGGACCTCAGACGTTCAGCAGCAGATGCTCGCGCTCCCACGGGCTGATGACCTGCAGGAACTCCTTGTATTCGTTCCGCTTCACCGCCTCGTAGATATCCACGAACTGGGTGCCCAGCACCTCGCGCATCGGCTCGGACCCGGCCATCTGGTCCAGCGCGTCCCCAAGGTTGGTGGGCAGGTCGTCGGCCGACATGTAGGCGTCGCCCAGGCACTCGGGGCGCGGGTTGGCCTTGTCCATCAGCCCCAGGAGCCCGGTTGCGAGCGATGCGGCGAGCCCCAGATAGGGATTGCAGTCCATCCCCGCGAGCCGGTTTTCCAGCCGCCGCGCCTCGGGCCCCGAGATCGGGACCCGCAGCCCCGTGGTGCGGTTGTCGCGGCCCCATTCCAGGTTGATGGGCGCGGCGAAGTCGGGGACGTAGCGGCGATAGCTGTTGACATAGGGCGCGAGCAGCGCGACCGCCGCCGGCAGGTGGCTCTGCATCCCGGCGATGAAGTGCAGGAACTCGGGCGTCTCGCGCCCCTTCTCGTCCGAGAAGATGTTCTGCCCGGTCTGCGCATCCACGACCGAGTGGTGGATGTGCATGGCGCTGCCCGGCTCGCCCTCGATGGGCTTGGCCATGAAGGTGGCGAAGCAGTCGTGGCGCAGCGCCGCCTCGCGGATCAGGCGCTTGAAGTAGAAGATCTGGTCGGCAAGGTGGACCGGGTCGCCATGGGCGAGGTTGATCTCGACCTGTCCCGCGCCGCCTTCCTGCAGGATCCCGTCGATCTCGAACCCCTGCGCCTCGGCGAAGTCGTAGATGTCGTCGATGACCTTGCCGTATTCATCGACCGCCGACAGCGAATAGGCCTGCTTGGCGGCCGCGCGCCGGCCCGAGCGGCCCATCGGCGGGACGATCGGCTGGTTCGGGTCGATGTTGCGGGCGACGAGGAAGAATTCCATTTCCGGCGCGACGATCGGGCGCCAGCCGCGTTCCACATACAGATCGACCACGCGCTTGAGGACGTTGCGCGGCGCGGTCGGCACCGGCTCGCCGTTCTGGTCCACGACGTCGTGGATCACCTGCAGCGTCAGGTCGGCGGTCCACGGCGCGGCGGCCGTCGTCTCGTAATCGGGGACGCACACCATGTCGGGCTCGGTAAAGGCGCCGTGCGGGTTATCGGCCCACTCGCCGGTGATCGTCTGAAGGAAGATGCTGTTGGGAAGGTAGAAGCTCGACTGCCGCGCGAATTTCGACGCAGGCATGGCCTTGCCGCGGGCGACGCCCGCGATGTCGGGGACGATGCATTCCACCTCGTCCAGGCGGCGGTCGGCCACGTATCTGCGCGCTGCCTCGGGTGTCTTGGTCAGCCAGTCTGCCATGGGGTCTTTCCGCCGGGCGCACCGGCTTCCTTGCGTTGGTTTCAGGCGCCGGGAACGATCCCGGCCATGGGGTTCCGGCGTTCGGCAAGTCCCGCGATCACGCCCTCGCGGTCGGCGGCGGGCCGGTTCTGGCTGGCCTTCCACTTGCCGAGGACATGCGCGACGGGGATCTCGAGACCCACGATCCCGCGCAGTTGCGAGGCGATGAAACTTTCCGGCGCGTCGGTCACGGCCCAGGGCGCGGCCTCGCCCGCCTCGAGCCGGTCGGTCAGCTCGCCCACCTGCGCGCGCAGCCACTCCGCGTCGTCGAGGACGCGCGGCACGCCCCGCACCTGCACGGCGAGATAGTTCCAGGTCGGCACGACCTTGCCGGTGTCCGCCTTGGTCGCGTACCAGCCGGGCGAGATGTAGGCCTGCGCCCCCTGGAACAGCACGAGCGCCTCGCGCCCTTCGGCCTCCATCGCCCGCAAGTCCGCGATCTGCCCGTTCGCGCGCGCAAGATGGGCCCGCAGGACGCCCCGGCCCTCGTCGTGGATCATCGGGATCAGGTTCGCCGTCAGCCCGGCGCCGCTGCTCGTGATCAGGGTGGCGAGAGGGTGGGCGGCCATCAGTGCGGCCAGCACGTCGGGACGATCCTCGGCAAAGGCGGGCGGCACGTACATCAGGCGGCCCCGCCGACCGCATCGCGCGGTGCCTTGAAGAACGCCGCGATCATGTCGGCGAGCGCGGCGGAATCCGCCTCGCCCCGCCTGGCGCGCGCCGCGTCCAGCAATACCGGGGGCACGGCGCCGCCCCGGTGTTCGATCAGCCCCTCGATGAAGTCGTCGCGGAACTCGGGGTGCGGCTGGACGGTGAGGGCGCGGTTGTCATAGACCAGCGCGGCGGCCTGGCAGAACTCGTTCGTGCCCGCGACCTGCGCCTGGGGCGGCAGGTCCACCACCTGGTCCTGGTGCCACGCGTTCAGGACCATCCGCTTGCCGCCGACGACGTAGTCATGCGGACCCACGCGCCAGCCCTCGGGGTGCTTGACGACGCGCCCGCCCATCGCCTGCGCGATGATCTGGTGCCCGAAGCAGACCCCGACCATCGGCACGGCCGTGGCGAACGCGGCGCGGATGAAATCCTCCAGCGGGGGAATGAAGGGGTGATCCTCGTAGACGCCGTGGCGCGAGCCGGTGATCAGCCAGCCGTCGGCCGCATGGACGCTTTCGGGGAACTGCATCGCCTCGACGTGGTAGCTGTCGAAGGTGAAGGCGCGTCCCGCCAGCAGCCGTTCGAACATGGTGTCGTAGTCGCCCTGCGCGCCCCGCAGGACGTCGGGCGACTGGCCGCATTTCAGGATGCCGATACGCATGGAACGCTCGTGTTGTTTGGCGCGAGGGTAAGCGGGCCGCGTTCGGCCCGCAACCCTGCGCCACATCGTCCTTGCGGGCGACGGTCCGGCCGGCCGTCAGACGTTGTCGAGGTAAAGCTCGACCGTTTCCTCGTCCGACAGCTCGGCCATGTAGTGCAGCTCCTGCCGCTTTGTCATGACGTAGTTCTCGATCAGGTGGCCGGGGAAGATGCGCCGGATCTCGGGCGATTTCTCGAAGCAGTCGATCGCGTCGCCCCAGCTGGCCGGCAGTTGCGCCAGGCCCTGGTCGTAGGCGTTGCCGCGGATCGGGGCCGGCGGCTCGGCCTTGTCCTCGATCCCGTTCAGCGCCGCCCCCAGGATCGCCGCGACGGTGAGATAGGGGTTCACGTCGCCGCCCGGCGTCCGATGCTCGATCCGCCGCGCCTTGTGGCCGGAGGAGGGGATGCGGATCGCCGAGGTCCGGTTCTCGTAGGCCCAGCCGATGCCCGTCGGCGCATGCGCGTTCGGCACCAGCCGGTCGTAGGAGTTTTCATGCGGCGCGAACAGCAGCGTCGATCCGGGCATCGCGGCAAGGCAGCCCTGCACCGCGTGGCGCAGCACCTCGGATCCCTCGTCGGTGCCGTCGTCGAAGATGTTGTCGCCGTTCCGGTCGAGGACCGAGAAATGCATGTGCATGCCCGAACCGTTGAACAGCTCGTAGGGCTTGGCCATGAACGACCCCGCGAAGCCGTAGCGGCGCGCGAGGCCCTTGACGAGCTGCTTGAACAGCCACGCGTCGTCCGCGGCCTTCAGCGGGTCGGGCTGGTGCATCAGGTTGATCTCGAACTGGCCCGGCGCAGCCTCGGAGATCGCGGTGTCGGCGGGGATGTCCATCGCCTCGCACGCGTCGTAGAGATCGGTGAAGAACGTATCGAACGCGTCCAGCGCGCGCAGGCTCAGCGTCTCGGCCCCGGTCCGGCGCTTGCCGGACCGCGGGCTCGGCGGCACCTGCAGATGCTTGCCGGAATCGTCGATCAGGAAGAACTCGAGCTCGGTCGCCACCACCGGCGTCAGCCCCGCCGCCTTGTAGCGGTCGACGACGCGCGCCAGCGCGTGGCGTGGGTCGCCTTCGTACGGGCGCCCGTCGGGGTGGAACATCCACAGGGGCAGAAGCCCTGTCGGCGCCTGCAGCCAAGGCATCGGCATGAAGCCGCGCTCGGTCGGCATCAGGACCCCGTCAGGGTCGCCCGCCTTGAAGACGAGGGGACTGTCCTCGATGTCCTCGCCCCAGATGTCCATGTTCAGCACCGAAAAGGGAAACTTCGTCCCTTCGGTCAGCAGCTTGTCGGCAAAGCGCGCCGGGATCCGCTTGCCGCGCGCGACGCCGTTCAGGTCGGCGGCGGCCACGCGGATCGTTTTTACCTCGGGATGCTCCCTCAGCCAGTCCATGATGTGTCACCTGATAAGGTTCGGCCGGTATTTCAGCCTTGTGGCAGCGCCCGGAAGATGCCGGTTCAGCCGCCGATTGACGACCCCGAAGATGCCGATGAGGCACAGGGTCAGGAGGATGAAGTAGCCTGCCGCGATCGGGTAGGCCACGAACGGATTGAACGTCTTGTCGACGATGTAGCTCGCATAATACAGCGCGTCGCCCTGCTGGCGGAAGGCGGGGAAGCTGGAAAAGAACACCAGCGTGGTCGCGTGGAACAGGAAGATCGCCTCGTTGGTATAGGCGGGCCACGCCAGGCGCAGGGTCGTCGGCCAGACGATGCGGCGGAACCGCGACCAGCCCGACATGCCATAGGCGTCCGCCGCCTCCAGGTCGCCCTTCGGCACGTTGCGGAGCGCGCCGTGGAAGATCTCGGCCGAATAGGCGGCGGTGTTGAGGATCAGGACGATCAGCGCCCCCGCCCAGGCGCGCGTGAGCCAGGCGGTGGGCAGGGTCGCGCCGAACAGCTCGACCCCCTCGCGCGGCAGAAGGACGAAGGCCTGGTAGGCCACGAAGAACTGGATGAACAGCGGGCTGCCGCGGAAGACGAAGACGAACGCCTCTGCCGGGCGGCGGACCCGCGGGTTGCGGCTGGCCTTGGCCACGGCAAGCCCGGTCGCCAGCCAGAAGCCGATCGCAAGCGCCAGGACGCCGAAGTAGATGTTCCAGATCATCCCCGACCCGATCAGCACCACCTGCCGGCACAGCGTCATCTCGCCGGTGGGAAGCCGGAACTCGCCCATCCCGATCGAGCGCAGGCCGAAGTCGGCGATGTCCTGCAGGCACGCGCTCACTGCGTCACCTCGTGGCGCAGCACTTCGCCTGCCATGGTGGCCTGCCCGCGCGACAGCCGGCGCGCGATCCGGTCGATGACGCGCTGCGACACCGACGTCATCAGCAGGTAGAACACCAGCAGCCCCAGGAAATACCACAACCGCCAGTCGGGGTGGGGATAGGCGAAGGTCGCGGGCTTGGTCGCGCCGAGGTCGCGCGCCCAGTAGACGATGTCCTCGATCCCCAGAAGGAACAGCAGCGGCGTCGCCTTGATGAGGATCATCCACAGGTTCGACAGCCCCGGCAGCGCGTAGGTCCACATCTGCGGGATGAGGATGCGGCGGCTGATCTGCCGCTCGGTCATGCCGTAGGCCTCGGCGGTTTCAAGCTGGGCGCGGGGGACCGCGTTCATGGCGCCGCTGAGGACGTTGGCGGCGAAGGCGCCGAAGACGATCGAGAAGGCGATGACGGCCAGCGTGAAGCTGTAGGTCTGGTGAACCCACGGCGCCGCGGTGGACAACGGCAGCTTGGCCGCCTGGCAGACGACGAACTCGTTGCCCTGCCGGACGGGAACCGACGGATCGCAGTAGACGCGGCTCCGCAGCCATTCGAGCGACTGGTCGAGCGCGATCGGCACGAACAGGAAGAAGATGATGTCCGGGACGCCGCGCACCATCGCGGTGTAGATGCCGCCGAACCAGCGCAGGGGCGCGATCCGGGACCGCGCCGCCATCGCGCCGCCGAAGCCGAACAGAAGCGCGATCGGCGCCGTCACGGCGAGAAGCAGCAGCACGGTGCCGAACGACGCATAAAACAGCAGGTGCTTGCCCGATGTGAGATAGCACATCAGCCAGGCGAGCCCGTTCAGGGCACTCGGATCGGAGCAGCTTGCGAACATGGGTCGGGACGGGCACCGCCGCGCGCGGGGGAGCGGGCGGTGCCGCCGGGGTCAGTTCGTGGCGGGCGCGGCGGGTGCGGTGGGTGCGGTGCCCGCCGCAGCGGCATCGGCCGGCGCGGCGGCGCCCTGCGCCGCGGCGTGCTTGGCGAAGGTCTCGGCCTTGTCGCCGAGCCACTTGGTGATGAGCGCGTCGAGCGAGCCGTCCGCCTTCATGTCCTCGATGGCCTTGTCGAAGCGGGCCTTCAGCTCGGTGTCGGACTTGCGCATGCCCACGCCAAGCCCCTCGGCGAGGATCAGGTTGTCCTGGCCCGTGATCCAGGACAGCTCGCCGTTCGACGACGCGACCAGCGGCGCGGCGAACTCCCGGTCGGCCAGCGCGGCCTCTGCCTCGCCGTTGCGGACGGCGGCGACGGCCTCGTCGAAGGTCGCGAACTCCAGCAGGTCCGCGCCCGATTGCGCGACGTGGGCCGACTGAACCGTTCCGGTCTGCGCGGCCACGACGCCGTCGATCGGCGCATCGGCCGTCAGCCCCACATAGCCCGACGCGGGCGGCGGAGTGTAGGGGATGGAGAAGGCGATCGCCTGACGACGCTCATCGTTGATGTTCATGCCGGCCATGATGGTGTCGTAGTTCGAGGACACCAGGTTCGGGATCATCGAGTCCCAGTCGTTGCGGACCCAGGTGCATTCCGCTTCGATCCGGCGGCACAGCTCGTTGCCGAGCTCGATCTCGAACCCGTCGAGCTCGCCCTTGTCGTTGATGAAGTTGTAGGGCGCGTAGGCGCCTTCGGTGCCCATGCGGATCGTGTCGGCCGCGCCCATCCCGGCGGTCAGGGCCAGCGTCGCAGCGGCGAGCAGAAGTCGTTTCATGTCAGGCAGTCTCCCGTTGGTCTGGCCCTGTTCATGTCGGGCCCTGGTTGTCTGGCGTGTGAATGTCTTGAGTTCAGGCCGGCATCGTGGCGCTGATGAACTGGCGCAGCCGGTCCGTGCGGGGGGCGCGGAAGATCTGGTCGGGCGGACCTTCCTCCTCGATCAGGCCCTTGTGCAGGAAGACGACGTGGTCGCTCACGTCCGCGGCCAGGCGCATGTCGTGGGTGACGAGGATCATCGTCCGGTGCTCGCCCGCGAGGTCCTTGATGACGCGCACGACTTCCTGCTGCAGTTCGGGGTCGAGCGCGCTGGTCGGTTCGTCGAACAGAAGCGCGCGCGGTTCCATGCACAGCGCCCGCGCGATCGCGGCGCGCTGCTGCTGGCCGCCCGAAAGCTGGGCGGGCCATGCCTCGGCCTTGTCGCCGATCCCGACCTTCGCAAGCAGCATGCGCGCCCGCGCCTCGACCTCGGCCGGGTTCTGGCGCAGCACGGTGACAGGCGCCTCCATCACGTTCTGGAGGACGGTCAGGTGCGCCCAGAGATTGAACTGCTGGAACACCATCGCGAGGTTGGTGCGGATCCGGCGCAGCTGGTCGCGATCGACGGGCTGCCGGTTCTGCGCGGATCCGGTCCAGCGCACCGGCTCGCCCTCGAAGAGGATGGTGCCGGACTGGCTGTTTTCCAGCAGGTTGCAGCAGCGCAGCAGGGTGGACTTGCCCGACCCGGACGATCCGATCAGCGTCACCACATGGCCGCGCGGGGCGCGCAGGCTGACGCCCCGGATCACCTCGAGCGGGCCATAGGCCTTGTGCAGGTCCCGAAGCTCGATCACCGGAGCGGCGGCGACATCGGCTGCGGGAAACACGGCCGCCTGCGGGGCGGTTGCGGGCTGAAGGGCAGGGGCAACGGTCATGGTGCGGCTATCTGGCGCGATATGGGTGCCGATTGCAACGACTACCTGCGCGACCATGCGGGTGCAGGCCGATCTGCGAAGGGCGTCGGCACCGGCCACGGGCGCAGCCGGTCCACAGGGGTCAGCCCAGGCCGCGCGCCTCGACGACTTCCTGGCGGGCGACGGCGGATTCGCGGTCGGTGACGCCCAGGAGCTTCGCGGCAAGGCGGATCACCGCGTCCTCGTCCGCGCTGCGGTGGCCGTCGGCATAGGCCAGTTCCCACATCGCGGCCACGACGCTGATCCGGTTCTCCAGCGGGACGCGGTCCTTGATCATCCGGGTGAAGCGCACGGTGTCCGGCGCCTCGGCCTCGATCATCTCGGCGGCGGCGCGGTATTCCGCGGCTGTGTCCGGGTCGAGCTTCCGGCGCTGGACCAGGATCCGGTCGATGTGGCGCCGCTCGGCCTGGGAATAGCGGTCGTCCGCCCGGGCGAGCCGGACGAGCAGCGCGGCGACGGCCACGTCGGCATCGTCGCCCGACAGCGGCGACGCTTCGGTGTCATCGGCGAAAAGGCGTGAGAGCAGACTACGGAACATCGGCTCATCATATGCCGCGCCGCTGCCGCGGCAAGATTAATAAGTGTTTGGCGGGACAGCCCGAAAGGATCAGCCTTCCCAGCCTTCGACGAGCATGACGTCGCCCGTGCTGCACGGCGTGCGGAGCGCCTTTGCCGCCTGGTATTCCGGCGAATTGTAGCAGGCCCGTGCGGTGTCCATGTCGGCGAATTCGATCACCACGCAGCGCGGACGCGCCTCGCCCTCGACCACCTCCAGCCGCCCACCGCGGGCGAGGAACCTGGCGCCGTACTTGGCGAACGGCTCGGCGGTGGCGCGCCGATACGCCTCGTAGGCCTGGGGATCGTCGACGGTCACATGGGCGACCCAGTAGGCTTTCGTCATCGCGGTGCTCCTCGGTTCGGGACGTGTCGCCACCCAGCCTCAGTATTTCTCGGGCACATACAAGTCGCGCGGAAGCACCTCGCGCTCGTAATCGGGATTGAAGACGCGGTCGGGCAGGGCGATCCCCTCGTGCGGGACGTCGGTGTAGGGAACGAGGCTCAGGAGATGCGAGATGCAGTTCAGCCGCGCCCGGCGCTTGTCGTTGGCGGGAACGATGTACCACGGCGCCTCGGGGATGTTCGTGCGCTCGAACATGTCTTCCTTGGCCTTGGTGTAGCCTTCCCAGCGGACGCGGGACTGCAGGTCCATCGGCGACAGCTTCCACTGTTTCAGCGGATCGTGGATCCGCATGAGGAAGCGCATCTGCTGTTCCTCGTCCGTGATCGAGAACCAGTACTTCACCACCCGGATGCCCGAGCGGACCAGCATCCGCTCGAACTCGGGCACGTCCTGGAAGAACTGCTCGACCTCGTCCTCGGTCGCGAAGCCCATCACCCGCTCGACGCCCGCGCGGTTGTACCAGCTGCGGTCGAACAGGACGATCTCGCCGCCGGCGGGCAGGTGGGGGACGTAGCGCTGGAAGTACCACTGGGTCTTCTCGCGGTCCGACGGGGCGGGCAGGGCCACGGTGCGGACCACGCGGGGGTTGAGGCGCTGGGTGATGCGCTTGATGACGCCGCCCTTGCCGGCGCTGTCGCGCCCCTCGAAGATCACGACGACCTTTTCCCCGTGGTGCGCGACCCAGTCCTGCAGCTTGATCAGTTCGGACTGAAGCCGCAGCAGCTCGCCGAAGTAGGTGCCGCTGTCCAGCTGGTCCGGCCGTGCGTCGTTGTAGACGCGGGCGATGGCCTTCGACAGCTCGGCGTCTTCGAGCTCCAGCTCCATTTCCTCGTCCATCGTCTCGGCCAGCTCGCTCTTCAGCCAGTCGGCCGCGCCGTCGGGGGTCAGGTCCACGTGGGTCGGGGGAACCGGACCGGCCGCGGCCCGGGTGGCGTGGGACTGCGGCAGGGGAACGCCGTCTGCGGTTTCATTGCTCACGGGCGGGCGCTCCTTCGTTCGTGCTGCAGCGGGTGAAGCATAGTTTCATGAAGAAATTGTGGAAACCCGGCGATGGTGCGCGGCTGTGACGGCGACGGGCCAACGACGAGGGCCGGGCCCTGGGTTACCCGCAACGCGAAACGGCCCGGGGGTGATCCCCGGGCCGTCCGTTCGTCGTTGCGGGCCGCTTTCCCGCCACCTGTTCAGGCAATCGTCCGATCAGCCGGCGGTCAGCAGCGGCGGCGTTTCCTTCGTCAGCCTGGGCGTTTCCGGGCCGGCGATGTCGAAGACGGGCTTGTCGTCCTCTATCCTGACCCGGACCACGCCGCCCTTGGTCAGACGGCCGAACAGCAGTTCCTCCGCGAGCGGCTTCTTGATGTGCTCCTGGATGACGCGGGCGAGCGGGCGCGCGCCCATCTTGTCGTCGTAGCCCTTTTCGGCCAGCCAGCCCGCGGCTTCCTCGGTCAGTTCGATGTGGACGCCGCGGTCCATCAGCTGCGCTTCCAACTGCAGGATGAACTTTTCGACCACCTGCACGATCACCTCGCGCGGCAGCGGCGCGAAGCTGATCACCGCGTCCAGCCGGTTGCGGAACTCGGGCGTGAAGGTGCGCTCGATCGCCTCGCGGTCCTCGCCCTCGCGCCGGTCCCGGCCGAAGCCGATCGCCGCGCGGGCCTGGTCCGCGGCACCCGCGTTCGAGGTCATGATCAGGATCACGTTGCGGAAGTCGACCTGCTTGCCGTTATGGTCGGTGAGCTTCCCGTGGTCCATCACCTGCAACAGGATGTTGAACACGTCCGGGTGCGCCTTCTCGATCTCGTCGAGCAGCAGGACGCTGTGGGGATGCTGGTCCACGCCGTCGGTCAGCAGGCCGCCCTGGTCGAAGCCGACATAGCCGGGCGGCGCGCCGATCAGGCGCGAGACCGCGTGCTTTTCCATGTATTCCGACATGTCGAAGCGCAGCATCTCGACGCCCAGCGTGCTGGCGAGCTGCTTTGCGACCTCGGTCTTGCCGACGCCGGTCGGGCCCGCGAACAGGTAGTTGCCGATCGGCTTTTCCGGCTCGCGCAGGCCGGCGCGCGCCAGCTTGATCGACGAGGCCAGCGCCTCGATCGCCTTGTCCTGCCCGAAGACCAGCCGCTTGAGCGTCTTCTCGAGGTCGCGCAGCACCTCGGCGTCGTCCTTGCTGACGCTCTTCGGCGGGATCCGCGCGATCTTGGCGACGACCGCCTCGATCTCCCGGGTGCCGATGGTCTTGCGGCGCTTGCTCTCGCTGACGAGATGCTGGGCCGCCCCCGCCTCGTCGATCACGTCGATGGCGCTGTCGGGAAGCTTGCGGTCGTTGATGTAGCGCGAGGCAAGCTCCACCGCCGAGCGGATCGCGTCCGAGGTGTAGCGCACGTCGTGATGCTTCTCGAAGCTGGGCTTCAGGCCGACCAGGATCTTGATCGCGTCAGGGACTGTGGGTTCGTTGACGTCGATCTTCTGGAACCGGCGCGACAGCGCGCGGTCCTTCTCGAAGTGCTGGCGGAACTCCTTGTAGGTCGTGGATCCCATGCAGCGCAGCTTGCCGCCCGCGAGCGCGGGCTTCAGCAGGTTCGACGCGTCCATCGCCCCGCCGCTGGTCGCGCCGGCGCCGATGACGGTGTGGATCTCGTCGATGAAGAGGATCGCGTCGTCATGCTCCTCGAGCTCCTTCACGACGGCCTTCAGCCGCTCCTCGAAGTCGCCGCGGTAGCGGGTGCCCGCGAGCAGCGCGCCCATGTCGAGTGAGTAGATCGTGGCGCCCGCGAGGATCTCCGGCGTCTCGCCGCGCGTGATCTTGAGCGCGAGGCCTTCCGCGATCGCGGTCTTGCCGACGCCGGGATCGCCCACCAGCAGCGGGTTGTTCTTGCGCCGCCGGCACAGCACCTGGATGCAGCGCTCCACCTCGTCGGCGCGGCCGATCAGCGGGTCCACGTCGCCCTTCTGGGCCTTCTCGTTCAGGTCGACGCAGTACTTCGCCAGCGCGGATTCGTCCTTGCCGGGCTTCGCGCCCGATGCTTCGGCCTGGTGTTCCTGGTCGGCGCCCTGGACCTGCCGCGGCTGTGAGAAGGACGGGTTCTTGGCGACGCCGTGGGCGATGAAGTTGACGGCGTCGTAGCGCGTCATCTCCAGTTCCTGCAGGAAGAAGGCGGCGTTGGATTCGCGCTCGGCGAAGATCGCGACCAGCACGTTGGCGCCCGTGACCTCGGCGCGGCCCGACGACTGGACGTGGATCGCCGCGCGCTGGATCACGCGCTGGAACGCGGCTGTCGGCACCGCTTCCGAGCCGTCGACGTCGGTCACCAGCGTCGACAGGTCGTCGTCGATGTAATCGGTCAGCATCCGCCGCAATTCGTCCAGGTCGACGTTGCACGCCTTCATGACGGTCACGGCGTCCGGTTCCTCGGTCAGCGCGAGGAGGAGATGTTCGAGGGTGGCGAGTTCATGGCGGTGCTGGTTGGCCAGCGACAGCGCGGCATGAATGGCCTGTTCCAGGGTGGATGAGAAAGTCGGCACGGGCAGGCTCCTGTCAGTCGGCTGGCGGTTTGGGCCACGCGTGCGGTCCACCTGTCAGACTGTCATCGTAACGTTAAGAATCTGTGGATCGGGGCGCAGTTCAAGGGAAATCGGGATGGCCTTCCCCGAAACGCGCCGGGTTGAATGAGATGTGATGCCCGCGCCGCCGGTTTTCAAGCGACGCACGACCGCGGGGGCACCGGCCGGGCCTCAGCCCCGGAACTCGTCCTTCATCCTGCGCAGTTGCGCGAACACCTCGGCGTCCGGCGCACCCGCCATCCCCAGCGACGCGGCCAGGTCGGGCGCGCGCAGGAAGGGGTTGGACTGCCGCTCGTCGTCCAGCGTCGAGGGCGAGCAGGGGCGCCTGCCCGCCGCCGTGTCGTCGAGTCGCCGTCTCAGCGCCTCGTTGCCCGCGTCCACCGACAACGCGAAGGCGCCGTTGCCCCTGCAATAGTCGTGGCCCGAACAGACGACGGTCTCGCCGGGCAGCGCGTCAAGGGCTGATAGGCTCGCCCACATCTGGTCGGCAGTGCCTTCCATCAGCCGGCCGCAGCCCAGTGCCATCAGGCTGTCGGCGGTGAACACCAGCTGCGCCTGTGGCATGTGGAACGCGACATGCCCGACGGTGTGCCCCGGCACGTCGATGACGTGGACGTCCTCGCCGCAGACCTCGAACGTCTCGCCGGGGCGGATCTGGCGGTCGAGCGGCGGCAGGCGGTGCGCGTCGGCGGCGGCTCCGGTCACACGCGCGCCGGTCGCCTCGACGATCTCGGCCACGCCGTCGATGTGGTCGTCGTGGTGGTGGGTCAGAAGGACGTGGTCCAGCGTCCAGCCGCGACGGCCAAGTTCCGCCAGGATCGGCGCCGCCTCGGGGGCGTCCACCAGCGCCGTCTGGCCGCCGCCGTGAACCAGGTAGGCATAGTTGTCGCTGAGGCAGCGGATCGTCACCAGTTCGGCCATGTCTCGTCCTTTCGTCTGCTCGGGTGGAAGCTAGGCCGCCGGGCGGCGCTGTTCAAACCCCAACGCGCCACTCCCGCTTGACGAGAGCGGCGGCGGCGGGCGTTCTGCGTGCATGCACCACGATGTCATTGACTTGCGGCGATTCTATTACCAGCGGGCCCTGGGGCGGGTGGTGCAGCGCATCCTGCGCGACCGGCTGTGCGACCTGTGGCCGCCGCAGGGCGCCACGGGAATGTCGGTCGCGGGCTACGGCTTCGCGGCGCCCTTGCTGCGGCCCTATCTCGCCACCGCGCGGCGAGTGACGGCGCTGATGCCCGCGCCGCAGGGGGTGATGGCCTGGCCCACCGGGGCGCCCAACCACTCGGTCCTGTGCGACGAGAATGCCTGGCCGCTGGATACCGGCAGCGTCGACCGGCTGGTCATGCTGCACGGGCTGGAGACGTCGGACCACCCGGCCGCGCTGCTGGCCGAGGCGCGGCGCGCGCTGGGGCCGGGCGGGCGGATGCTGGTGATGGTGCCGAACCGCGCCGGGCTCTGGGCGCAGACCGACGCGACGCCGTTCGGGTTCGGGCGCAGCTACACCCGCGGCCAGCTCGACGCGCAGGCCCGCGCGGCGGGGCTGGTGGTCGAGCGCGGGGTGGCCGCGCTCTACATCCCGCCGTCGAACCGCCGCTTCTGGCTCAAGAGCGCGCAGATGTGGGAACGGACCGGCAGCCGCATCGCGCAGGCGCTGGTCGCGGGCGTGCTGATCGTCGAGCTGTCGAAGCAGGTCCACGCGCCTGTCGGGCCGGGGAGCCGGATCACGGTCAGGCGTCCGCTTGACGTGCTGGAAGGGATCGTCCGGCCGGTGCCCCAGCCGCACGCAAGCCGCCCCAGCGGCAGGGTGCGCGAGGGCGGCTGAACACGCGCTCGCGGGCCGCACGGCAGGCTTTGCCGGGCGCCCCCGGCGCCTCGCCCGGTGACGCGGCGGCGGATGCAGAAACTTGGTGTCATCAGCCTGTTTTCTGCGTTTCATGCAGTTGCATCCGGACCGAAACTGCTGCTAGAGACGCCGCAGATTTCCGGGGTCCGCCGCGAGGCGCCCCACTGACCGCGCCCCGCGACTGACCGGCAGGAACGCCGGCCCGGCCAGCGGGGCTACGCGCACATCAGGGGCGCGCCAACCAAAGGGGTGACCGTGGCCAATACCGCTTCGATTTCCGCAAACGTGGCAGGGCGGTACGCGCAGGCCGTCTTCGACATCGCCCGCGAGCAGGGCGACTTCGACCTGCTGGCAGGCCAGGTGGACGACCTCGGCCGCGCGCTGAGCGAAAGCGAGGATCTTCGCACGCTGACCACCTCGCCGCTGTATTCGCGCGAGGAGCAGGGGCGCGCGATCGGCGCCGTGGCCGAGCGCATGGGACTGTCGCCCGTGCTGGCCAACACGCTGCGGATCATGGCGCGGAACAACCGCTTGTTCGCGGTGCCCGAGCTGGTGCGGTCGCTGAAGTCGCTGGTCGCCGAGGCGCGCGGCGAGGTCACGGCCGAGGTCGTGTCGGCGGCGCCGCTGACGCAGGAACAGGAACGCCGGCTGACGGAAACGCTGGCGCAGAAATCGGGCAAGACGGTGAAGCTGGATGCCCGCGTCGATGACACGCTCATCGGCGGCATGATCGTCAAGCTGGGCTCGCAGATGATCGACAGCTCGATCCGCTCGAAGCTCGCTTCCCTTCAGAATGTGTTGAAAGAGGTCCGCTAATGGCTATCCAGGCTGCCGAGATTTCGGCGATCCTCAAGGATCAGATCAAGAATTTCGGTCAGGACGCCGAAGTGGCCGAGGTCGGCCAGGTGCTGTCGGTCGGCGACGGGATCGCGCGCGTCTATGGTCTGGACAACGTGCAGGCCGGCGAGATGGTCGAGTTCCCCGGCGGGATCCGCGGCATGGTGCTGAACCTCGAGACCGACAACGTCGGCGCCGTGATCTTCGGCGACGACCGCTCGATCCGCGAAGGCGACACCGTCAAGCGCACCCGGTCCATCGTGGACGTTCCGGTGGGCCGCGGCCTGCTCGGCCGCGTCGTCGACGCGCTCGGCAACCCGATCGACGGCAAGGGCCCGATCGACGCGACCGAGCGCCGCGTGGCCGACGTGAAGGCCCCCGGCATCATGCCGCGCAAGTCGGTGCACGAGCCGATGGCGACCGGCCTGAAGTCGGTCGACGCCATGATCCCGGTCGGCCGCGGCCAGCGCGAGCTGATCATCGGCGACCGTCAGACCGGCAAGACCGCGATCGCGCTCGACACGATCCTGAACCAGCGCAACTACAACGGCCGCGAAGCCGACGGCATGAAGACGCTGCACTGCTTCTACGTCGCGATCGGCCAGAAGCGCTCGACCGTGGCGCAGCTGGTCAAGAAGCTCGAAGAAACCGGCGCGATGGCCTACACCACCATCATCGCCGCGACCGCGTCCGAGCCCGCGCCGATGCAGTACCTCGCGCCCTACGCCGCGACCGCGATGGCCGAATACTACCGCGACAACGGCATGGACGCGCTCATCATCTATGACGACCTGTCGAAGCAGGCCGTTGCCTATCGCCAGATGTCGCTGCTGCTGCGCCGTCCGCCGGGGCGCGAAGCCTATCCGGGCGACGTGTTCTACCTGCACTCGCGTCTGCTGGAGCGTTCGGCCAAGCTGAACGAGGAGCACGGCGCCGGATCGCTGACTGCGCTGCCGATCATCGAGACGCAGGCGGGCGACGTGTCGGCCTATATCCCGACCAACGTGATCTCGATCACCGACGGCCAGATCTTCCTGGAAACCGACCTGTTCTTCCAGGGCGTCCGCCCGGCCGTCAACACCGGCCTTTCGGTGAGCCGCGTGGGTTCGTCCGCGCAGACCAACGCAATGAAGTCGGTCGCCGGCCCCGTGAAGCTGGAACTGGCGCAGTACCGCGAGATGGCGGCCTTCGCGCAGTTCGGGTCGGACCTCGACGCGGCGACGCAGAAGCTGCTTAACCGCGGCGCGCGCCTGACCGAGCTGATGAAGCAGCCGCAGTACTCGCCGCTGACCAACGCCGAGATCGTGGCCGTTATCTACGCCGGCACCAAGGGTTACCTGGACAGCGTTCCGGTCAACCAGGTCGCGCGCTGGGAAGAGGGCCTGATCGGCTTCCTTCGCAACCAGCACGCCGACGTGCTGGACTGGCTGACCCGCGACGACCCCAAGATCAAGGGCGAGGCTGAGAACCGGCTCAAGGCGGTGCTGGACGCGTACGCCAAGTCCTACGCCTGAGAGGGACGGTAGATGCCCAGCCTCAAGGATCTCAAGAACCGGATCGGAAGCGTCAAGAACACGCGGAAGATCACGAAGGCGATGCAGATGGTCGCTGCCGCGAAGCTGCGACGTGCGCAGGACGCGGCCGAGGCCGCGCGCCCCTACGCCGACCGCATGACGGCGGTGATGGCGAGCCTGACCTCGGCCGCCTCAGGCTCGCCCGACGCGCCGCGCCTGCTCGCCGGCAGCGGCTCCGAGCAGCGCCACCTTCTGGTGGTGATGACCTCGGAACGCGGCCTCGCGGGCGGGTTCAACAGCTCGATCGTCAAGCTGGCCCGCGTCCGCGCGGACGAGCTGCGCGCGCAGGGCAAGGACGTGGCGATCATGACCGTGGGCAAGAAGGCCCGCGAGCAGCTGCGCCGCGACTATGGCGATGCCTTCGTGCATCACGTGGACCTGTCCGAGGTGAAGCGCGTCGGCTACGACAACGCGCGCGAGATCTCGGACGAGATCCTGAACCGCTTCGAGGCCGGCGACTTCGACGTGGCGACGCTGTTCTACAGCCGCTTCGAATCCGTCATCGCCCAGGTCCCGACCGCGCGCCAGATCATCCCGGCGGTGGTCGATGAGAACGCGGTCGCGGGCGGCGCATCGGCGCTGTACGACTACGAGCCCGACGAGGGCGCGATCCTCGCCGACCTGCTGCCGCGGTCCATCTCGACCCAGGTGTTCGCGGCCCTGCTGGAAAACGCGGCCAGCGAACAGGGCGCGCGGATGACGGCCATGGACAACGCCACGCGCAACGCGGGCGACATGATCGACCGCCTGACCATGGAATTCAACCGCTCGCGCCAGGCCGCGATCACCACCGAACTCATCGAAATCATTGCGGGCGCCGAGGCGCTCTGACCGTAACGCAGGGGTAGACACATGGCAGCCACGGGCAAGATCACTCAGGTCATCGGCGCCGTCGTCGACGTCAAGTTCGACGACCAACTGCCGGCGATTCTGAACGCGCTGGAAACCGAGAACAACGGCCGCAAGCTGGTGCTGGAAGTGGCGCAGCACCTGGGCGAGAACACCGTCCGCGCCATCGCGATGGACGCGACCGAGGGCCTGGTCCGCGGCGAGTCGGTGCGCGACACCGGCGGCCCGATCCAGGTGCCGGTTGGCGAGGCGACGCTGGGCCGCATCCTGAACGTCGTCGGCGAGCCCGTCGACGACCAGGGCCCGGTCGTGGCGCAGGAAACCCGCGCCATCCACCAGCCCGCGCCGGAATTCGCGGCGCAGGCGACCAGCTCGGAAATCCTCGTCACCGGCATCAAGGTCATCGACCTGCTGGCGCCCTATTCCAAGGGCGGCAAGATCGGCCTGTTCGGCGGCGCGGGCGTCGGCAAGACCGTGCTGATCATGGAACTGATCAACAACATCGCCAAGGTGCACTCGGGCTATTCCGTGTTCGCCGGCGTGGGCGAGCGCACCCGCGAGGGCAACGACCTCTACCACGAGATGGTGGAGTCGGGCGTCATCAAGCCCGACAACCTCGCCGAGTCGCAGGTGGCGCTGGTCTACGGCCAGATGAACGAGCCTCCGGGGGCGCGGATGCGCGTGGCGCTGACCGGCCTGACGCTGGCAGAACAGTTCCGCGACGCCTCGGGCACGGACGTGCTGTTCTTCGTCGACAACATCTTCCGCTTCACGCAGGCGGGTTCGGAAGTGTCGGCGCTGCTGGGCCGGATCCCGTCCGCCGTGGGCTACCAGCCGACGCTGGCGACCGACATGGGCGCGATGCAGGAACGCATCACCTCGACCAAGAACGGCTCGATCACCTCGATCCAGGCCGTCTACGTTCCGGCCGACGACCTCACCGACCCGGCGCCGGCCACGACCTTCGCCCACCTCGACGCGACGACCAACCTGTCGCGCGCGATCTCGGAACTGGGGATCTACCCGGCCGTGGACCCGCTCGATTCCTCGTCGCGCCTGATGGACCCGCAGATCCTGGGCGAGGAACACTACGGCGTCGCGCGCTCGGTCCAGGGCATCCTGCAGAAGTACAAGTCGCTGCAGGACATCATCGCCATCCTCGGCATGGACGAACTGTCCGAAGAGGACAAGCTGACCGTGGCGCGCGCCCGCAAGATCCAGCGCTTCCTGTCGCAGCCCTTCGACGTGGCCAAGGTCTTCACCGGCTCGGACGGCGTGCAGGTTCCGCTGGAAGACACGATCTCGTCGTTCAAGGCGGTGGTCGCCGGTGAATACGACCACCTGCCCGAAGCCGCCTTCTACATGGTCGGCGGGATCGAGGAAGTGAAAGCCAAGGCGCAGCGCCTGGCCGCGGACGCGGCGTAAGGGGGCGACATGGCCGACACGATGCAGTTCGACCTCGTCTCGCCCGAACGGAGCCTCGTCTCCGTCGCGGCGCGCGAGGTTCGCCTGCCGGGGACCGACGGCGACCTGACGGCGATGCCCGGCCATGCGCCGACCATCGTCACGCTGCGGCCCGGCATGGTGACCGTGATCGACGGCGCCGGCAACGCGACCGAGTTCGCGGTCACCGGCGGTTTCGTCGAGATCAACGCCGACAGCGTCAGCCTGCTGGCCGAGCGTGGCCACCGCCGCGACGAGATCACGCAGGATGTCTTCAACGAAATGCTGCGCGACGCGCACCGCGTCCGGAAGGCGGCCGAGGGCCGCGTCGACCGCCACGGCAACGACATGGTCGCGAGCGCCACGAAGCTGCTGGGCGACATGCAGGCGCTCGGCACGCATATCGGGCTGGACCCGAACCAGTCGACCGTTCCCGACTGATCCGGCGCTCATCGAAGATGACCGGCGGCCCCCCTGCGGGGCCGTTCGCGTCCCGGCAGCTTTGCGGCTTCACATATCTCAGTCTGCCGCGAAGGGGCTTGCAGACCTGCGTCGGTCGATGATCCATCGCGGATCGACGCAGGTCCAATACCAAAAAGGGTTTCGCCTTGATTCGCTTTGGCCATGCCTCGGTCGGCGTAGCGCGCGGCGCGAAGCTGCTGTTCTCGGCCTTCGAGGATGGCGGCCCCATGTGGACCGGCCAGGGCCCGCGCGAGGCGCGCCAGCGTGTCGTCTTCCTCGAGCCGTTCCTGTCCGCCCCGGTGGTTCACGTCAGCGTCGGCATGTGGGATACCGGCGGCGAGACGAACCAGCGCGGCGACATTCAGGCGGATCGGATCACCGCCGAAGGCTTCGACATCGTGTTCAGCACCTGGGGCGACACGCGGGTGGCGCGTATCCGGGCCGAGTGGCTGGCGATCGGGCCGGTTCGCCACCTCGACGATTTCGACCTGTAGGCCCTTCCCGGGTCAGGCCCGGTCGAGGTTCGCCGCGATCACGCCCGCCACCGCGTCGGGATGTGTCAGCGGCAGCATGTGACCCGCGCCCGGCACCACCGCCCGGCCGACATCGGCCAACCGCCCCGCCAGCGCGTCGAGAATGCCCGCCATCTCGGGGGCGCTCTCGGCGCCACGGACCAGCATCACCGGCGCATCGATAGATTCGAGCCCGTCCTCGCGCAGGATCCGGGCCGTGTCATGGGACAGCGTCGCGTTGGTATCGGCAACCAGGGCGATCTGCCGTGCCAGCGCCGGATGCAGCGCCTCCGGCATGGCGTCGAAACCGCCCGGTCCGCCCCAGGTGTCGAGGAATCGCCGCGCCGCATCCAGTGGCCGGCCCTCGTCGATCAGCCGGCGCATTTCCGACGCAGCCGCGTCGCGGGCCGCCAGACCGTCGGGCAGGGCCGCGAACAGTACCGGCTCGATCAGCGTGAGGGTCCGAACGGCGTCCGGCGCTGCCACGGCGATGCGCAGCGCGACGGTCGCGCCCAGCGAATGGCCGATCAGGTCCAGCGGCCGGTCGATCGCGGCCGCCGCGATCCGGGTGACGGCGGTGTGGAAATCCACGCCCTGCTCGGGCATCCACGGCTCGCTGCGGCCGTGGCCCGGCATGTCGAAGCCACGCAGGTCGACGCGGCCGCCCAGCCGGTCCGCGATCGGACCCCAGTAGGACGCGCTGCCCATCATGCAGTGCAGCGCCAGCGCCGGCCGGTCGGTGTCGCCGGGCCAATGGCGGAAGTTGATGCCGTTCACAGCGTGCCGAGATGGCGGTCGAGGAAGTCGAGCCGGTCCTGCCCCCAGAACTTCTGCCCGCTGTCCCTGACGACGTAGAAGGGCGATCCGAACACGCCCGCATCGACCGCGCGCTCGAGGTTGCGGCCGTATTCCTCGGCGCCCACGAACAGCCCCTTGTCGGCGATGGCGGGGTCGAACCCCGCGGCCGCGAGGACGTCGCGGATGACCTCGTCCTCGGCCACGTCGCGCCCGTCCACGAATCGCGCGGACAGCACGCCCCGCACCAGCGCGCCCACGTCGCCGCCGCCCTGTTCCTGCGCCGCGATGATGGCATAGGACGACGGCGCCATGTTCGTCATCGGCACGTCCATCCGCAGCGGCATGCCCAGATGCTCGGACCAGCGCGCCAGTTCCTGCGAACGGTAGTCCATGCGCGAGGGGTGGCGGGCGGCCGGGCGGACGCCGCCGGTGCGGTCGAACAGCTGCATGATGTCGAGCGGACGGTAGGTGACCCGCGCGCCGTGCCGTTCGGCGATCCGTTCGAGCCGGTCGCCGGCAAGATAGGCATAAGGGCTGATCGTCCCGAAGAAATAGTCGATCTGCGCCATCTGTCCCTGTCCTTCAAGCTGCCGTCCTCGGCGTTTGCGGGGACGCTATCGCGGTGATAATGCGGGCGCAATCACACGATTCCCGCCGTTTGCACAATCGCCCGGAGACGCAGATGCCCGCCATGACCGAACCCAAGCTCATCGCGGGCAACGCGAACCGGCCGCTCGCGCTGGCGATCGCGCGCCGCATGTCCATGCACCGCGGGATGAACGTGGCGCCGGTGGACGCGCGGGTCGAACGCTTCAACGACCAGGAAATCTTCGTCGAGGTGTACGAGAACGTGCGCGGCGAGGACATGTACATCGTCCAGCCGACCTCGAACCCCGCCAACGACAACCTGATGGAATTGCTCATCATCGCCGACGCGCTGCGCCGGTCGAGCGCGGCCCGGATCACCGCCGTGATCCCCTATTTCGGCTATGCCCGGCAGGACCGCCGCGCCAAGGCCCGCACGCCGATCAGCGCGAAGCTGGTCGCGAACCTGCTGACGCAGGCCGGGATCGACCGGGTCCTGACGCTCGACCTGCACGCGACCCAGATCCAGGGTTTCTTCGACATCCCGGTGGACAACCTCTACGCCGCGCCGATCTTCTCGCTGGACATCCAGCACCACTTCAAGGGCCGGATGGACGACCTGATGATCGTGTCGCCGGACGTGGGCGGCGTCGGCCGCGCGCGCGAGATCGCGGCCCGGATCAACGCGCCGATGGCGATCGTGGACAAGCGGCGCGAGAAGGCGGGCGAGATCGCCGAGATGACGGTCATCGGCGACGTTTCGGGCAAGACCTGCATCATCGTGGACGACATCTGCGACACCGCGGGGACGCTGGTGAAGGCCGCGCAGCTTCTGGCCGACCACGGAGCGACCGAGGTTCACGCCTACATCACCCACGGCGTGCTGTCCGGCCCGGCGGTCGAGCGGATCGAGAACTCGATCATGCAGTCGCTCGTCATCACCGATTCGATCCACCAGCACGACGCGGTGCGCTCGGCCCGCAACATCCGCGTGGTCCCGACCGCGCCGCTCTTCGCGCAGGCGATCATGTCGATCTGGAACGGCACCTCGGTGTCGTCGCTGTTCGAGCTGGAAACCCTGCAGCCGGTCTACGAGGGGATGTATTCGGCGGTCTGAAGCGGGCCTCCGCGTCAGGCGGCCAGCACCACGAGGCGGCGGATCAGGGCGGGCATGCGGCCGTCCTCGAACGCCTCGGCCAGCGCGCCTTCGCTGAACCGATCGCCGCGGATGATCGCCGTGGCGACCCGCTGCACGTCGGCCAGCGACAGGCCGGCCATTGCCTCGGGCGCGGCGAAGACGAGGTCGCGCCCGCCTGCCGCCATCCAGTCCGACCACTCGAACGGAACGACGAGCCCGTGTTCGTAGGCGGCCTGGACGAAGTCCAGGACCAGCGGCGAGGGGGCGAACCACGGCAGGGTGATCGCGTCCTCGTTCAGCGTGTCGCCGCCCTTCCAATCCCCGAACGGCTCGTCCAGCCGGGACGCGAAAGCTGCAAGCGCGGCAAGCCCCGCCGGTTCGACATGGCCCAGCTCCGGTCCGGTCACAGCGCCCTCCACCCGATGTCGCGGCGGTAGAAGCCGTCCGGCCAGTCCACCGCCTCGGCCAGAGCATAGGCCCGCGCGCGCGCCTCGGCCAGCGTCGCGCCGCGTCCGGTCGCGTTGAGGACGCGGCCGCCGTTCGCCACGACCGCGCCGTCACGCTCGGCAGTGCCGGCGTGGAACATCATCTGCAACGAGGTTTCCGGCAGCCCGCCCAGTCCGCCGATCACGCCGCCCTTCGCGGAGTCGCCGGGATAGCCCCTGGCGGCCAGCACGACCGTCATCGCATGGTCGTCGGCCCAGGTGACCGACATCCCGGCCAGCCGCCCCTCGGCGCAGGCCTGGATCAGGTCGAGCGCCTGCCCGCCGAGCCGCATCATCAGCGCCTGCGTCTCGGGATCGCCGAAGCGGACGTTGTATTCGACCAGCCGCGCCTCGCCGCCCTCGATCATCAGCCCGGCGAACAGGACACCCTGGAACGGGGTGCCGCGGCGGGCCATTTCCGCCATCGTGGGCCGCACGATCCGGTCCATGACCTGCGCCCGGATCGCATCGGTCATCACCGGGGCAGGGGAATAGGCGCCCATGCCGCCGGTGTTCGGGCCGGTGTCGCCGTCGCCCGCGCGCTTGTGGTCCTGCGCGGTGCCGACAGGCAGGCAGGTTTCGCCGTCGACGAGGACGAAGAAGCTCGCCTCCTCGCCCTGCATGAACTCCTCGATCACGACCGATGCGCCGGCCTCGCCGAACGCGCCGCCGAGCGCCGCGTCGATCGCGGCAACGGCCTCGGCCTCCGTCATCGCGACGGTGACGCCCTTGCCGGCGGCGAGGCCGTCGGCCTTGACCACGATCGGCGCGCCGGTGCGGGCGACATGGGCACGGGCGGCGGCCGCGTCGGTGAAGCGCGCCCAGGCTGCGGTCGGGGCGCCGACGGCGTCGCAGATTTCCTTGGTGAAGGCCTTCGACGCCTCCAGCATGGCGGCGGCGCGCGACGGGCCGAAGACCGAGATCCCGGTTTCGCGCAGCGCATCGGCGACGCCCGCGGCCAGCGGCGCCTCGGGCCCGATCACCACCAGGTCGATCGCGTTCTCGTCGCAGAACGCCGCGACCGCCGCGCCATCGGTGATCGCGAGGTCGGCACAGCGCGCGATCGCGGCGATTCCGGCGTTCCCCGGCGCCACGATCAGCCGGTCGCATTTCGGGTTCTGGCGGATCGCCCAGGCCAGCGCGTGTTCGCGCCCGCCGCCGCCGAGGATCAGGATGTTCATGCAGGTTGCCCCGTGTGGTGCGCCGTTGGGTGCGCGGTGTGGTGCGCCGTGTCGGCGTGGTGATAAGGCAAGCCGCGCCCCGCTCACAAGGCCGGCCGGGCTTGCCAACCGGCCCCCGCCCGCGCCATCTGTGGGCATGGATCTTTTCGAGGAAAGCGGCCCCGGCGCCGCCGCCGGCAACACCCCGCCCCTGTCCGTGTCCGAGATCTCGGGCGCCGTGAAGCGCGTGATCGAGGGGGAGTTCGCCCGCGTCCGCGTCCGCGGCGAGGTCGGGCGCGTGTCGCGGCCGGGATCGGGGCACCTGTACTTCGACCTTAAGGACGACCGCGCCTGCATCGCTTCCGTCTGCTGGAAGGGCAGCGTCGGGCGCCTGTCGCACCGCCCCGAGGAGGGGATGGAGATCATCGCGACCGGCCGCCTGACCACGTTTCCGGGCCAGTCCAAGTACCAGCTGCTGGTCGAGGACGTGGAGCCCGCGGGCCTCGGCGCGCTGATGGCGATGCTGGACCAGCGCCGCCGCCAGCTGGAGGCGGAGGGGCTGTTCCACGCCGACCGCAAGCGCAGGGTGCCCTATCTTCCGGGCGTGATCGCGGTCGTGACCTCACCGTCGGGCGCGGTGATCCGCGACATCCTCCACCGCCTGCGCGACCGCTTCCCCAGCCGCGTGCTGATCTTCCCCGTGGCCGTGCAGGGCCGCGAATGCGCGCCGCAGGTGGCGGCGGCGATCCGCGGGCTGAACGGGCTTGCCCCCGGCGGGCGGGTTCCGCGGCCCGATCTCATCATCGTGGCGCGCGGGGGCGGGTCGGTCGAGGACCTGTGGGGCTTCAACGAGGAGGTGGTGGTCCGCGCCGTGGCCGAGGGGACGATCCCGCTGATCTCCGCCGTGGGGCACGAGACCGACACGACGCTGATCGACCACGCCGCCGACCTGCGCGCGCCGACCCCCACCGCGGCGGCCGAGCTCGCGGTGCCGGTGCGGTCGGAGCTGATCCTGCGGACGGCCGACGCGCGCACGCGGCTGCTGCGGGCGGCGGCGCGGTCGGGCACGCTGTCGCGGCAACGGCTGGCCGATCTCGCGCGCGGGCTCGGGCGGCCGCAGGCGCTGACCGAGGCGCCGCGGCAGCGGTTCGACCTGACCGGGCCGCGGCTGGAGCCCGCGCTCAAGGGCTTCGTCCGCGACCGCAAGCGCGACGTGGCGGCGCTGGACCTGCCGATCTTCTCGCTGAGGAACTTCACCCGCGACAAGCGGACGGGTTTCGCCCGCATGGCGGCGCAGCTGGACCTCGCCGCCGCGCGGGAACGCGCGCAGCGCCGACGCGCGCTGGACCTGGTGCCGCGCGGCAACCTGAACCGACCCGTGGCAGAGGCGAGACGCCGCATCGCCGGGATGGAGCCGCGCCTTGGCGCCGCCGCCCGACGCATCGCGCGCGGCGAGGCCGAGCGGCTGGCGCGGCTGTCGCGGCAGCTCGACGGTGCGCGGGCGCGGATGCTCGCCGAGGCGCGGCGCGACGTGGCCGAAGGCCGCACGGCGCTGGACCGGGCGACGTCGCGGCTCCACCAGGCGGCGGGGCGCATCGTCGCGGGCCGCGCGGACACGCTCGACCGCCTCGACCGGCTGCGCCAGACGCTCGGGCACATGGAGACGCTGAAGCGCGGCTTCGCGGTGATCCGGGGGCCCGAGGGCGAGGTCGTGACCTCCGCCGCGCCGGCCGCCGCGATGCCGCAGCTGACGATCGAGTTCCACGACGGCCAGGTGGTGGCGCGGCCCGAAACCGCGCCGCCGAAGGGCCGGGGGCGCGGCAAGGCGCCGGGCGAAGGACAGAAGTCGCTGTTCTAGCCGCGCGTCAGCCCCGCCGCCGCGCGGGCGCGGGCGCCGATGGCGGTCCAGTCGCGGGCGCGTTGGTCGGCCTCGGGCGCGATCCAGCTGCCGCCGACGCAGGCGACGTTCGGAAGCGTCAGATAGTCGGGCGCGGTTTCGGGCGTGATGCCGCCGGTCGGGCAGAACGACAGCTGCGGCAGCGGCCCGGAGAGCGCCTTGAGAAGCGCGCGGCCGCCGACCGCTTCGGCCGGGAACAGCTTCAGCATGTCGAAGCCGTATTCGCGCGCGGCCATCGCCTCGGACGCCGTGGCGACGCCGGGAAGAAGCGGCAGGTCGATTTCGTCGCAGGCAGCGACGATCGCGTCGGTAAGGCCCGGCGACACCGCGAAGGTCGCGCCGTTGTCCCTGGCGCGCCGCGCGTCGTCCGCGGTCAGGACCGTGCCGGCGCCGACATGGCCGCCGGGCAGGTCCGCCATCGCCCGGATCGCGTCGAACGCGCCGTCGGTCCGCAGGGTGACTTCCAGCACCGGAAGGCCGGCGCCGATCAGGGTCCGGCCAAGGTCGGCGGCCAGTCCCGCGTCGGGGATCACGAGGACCGGGATCACCGGGGCGAGGCCGGCAAGCTGGCGGGTCCGATCAGAGCGGGTCGGGCGGGTCATCGCGGCCTCCTTTCGCGGGTCAGCCGCGACCCTGCGCCAGCGGTCCGCCCGGCGCAAGGCCGCGCGTCAGCCCCCGACGCTGCGCGCGGCGCCGCCCGTGGCGCGCGACGTGGCCGAGGCGCCGAAGCCGCCGCGCTGGGACACCTGCGTCGCGCTCATCGGGGCCTTGCCGATGGTTGACGGCGCGCGGGCGAAGGTGCTGGTCGGCACCCGCGCCGAGCCGCGGTTGGACGCGAAGGACTGGTTCCCGTTGGGCGTGGAATAGCCGTTCGGCGTGCGGATCATCGGCTGGCTGAACACGCCGCCGCCCCGCGACAGCATCGACCCCATCATGTAGCCCATGAACAGCGGCATGAAGCTGAAGCCTCCGCCCTGGCTCTGCTGCGCGGCCGGATCGTCGCCGCAGGCGCCCGCGCCGTGTTCCTGTTCGCACAGCTCCTTGCTGGCGTAGCGCGGGGCGGTTTCCAGGTGTTCTTCCTGCGCGGCGGCGAACTGGGTGCGGCAGTCGGTTTCGGTGAAGAACAGCCCGCTGCCCTTCGCGGCCGCAAGGCAGCTTTCGAGGTCGGGAAAGGCCTGCGCGTCCACGCGGTCGTCCTCGCAGGCGGCCAGCGTGAGCATCGCCGTTCCCGCCAGCACCAGCGCGACATGGCGCGACCGCTTGCGGGCGGGGTTGGCGGCGGCGGCAGGGGGTCGGGAATGGACGGTCATGGCTTACCCCTCGATAAA
Source organism: Paracoccus aeridis (assembly GCF_004923205.2). GTDB lineage: Bacteria > Pseudomonadota > Alphaproteobacteria > Rhodobacterales > Rhodobacteraceae > Paracoccus > Paracoccus aeridis. The sequence goes on along the minus strand of NZ_SELD02000033.1, from coordinate 23,947 downwards.
ATGCGGCTTGAAGCGGGACAGGTTGTGGGTGATCCGGGCCCGGTCCTCGCGCACGCCCAGGCCGGCGCAGCGCAGGCCCACGATCCACGCGCCGAGGACGGGGTGGAAGCCGTCGAAGTCGGGCAGGGGGGCCAGCGCCTGCACGACCCGCGGGTGGTGCGAGTAGCTGTCGTCGGGCGCACGCTCGACCTCGCGCCCGGCTTCGGTGATGACGACGCCCGCCCCCTCGCGCGAGAACACGGGCTTGGCAACGTGGCCGCGCGAAAGCTGCGGTTCCGCCCGTGCGATCGCGTCGGTGAAGTCGTTGCGCTCGCCCCGGCGCGCGGCCTCGATGTCGGCGGCGAAGAAAGCCGGCAGCAGGTTCGGGTGGTCGGGGAACATCTGCCACAGCAAGGGCAGGATCCCCTTGTTCGACAGGACGGCTTTCCACGGCGGCTCGATGAAGCGGGTCTGCGAGGGCTGCAGATGCGCGGCGAAGTCGTCGCGCAGCATGTCTTCCCACGGGTACAGCTTGAAGAGCGTTCCGATCACCCGGTCCTTGTCGTCGGCGAACTGCCCGTCTTCGCTGAGCCCGATGTCGGCAAGCGCGGTGAAGTGGGCGCCCAGCCCCGCCTCGCGCGCGGCCCAGGCCAGCGCCTCGACCGTGGCGAAATCCTCGGGGTTGTCGCGGTCGGCGGCGAAGTGGATGTCCTCGCCCTGCGGTGCGATCTCGGCCCAGCGTTCGGCAAGGGCCTCGTGGATGGTGTTGAACTGGTCGGTGTTGGGGCCGAGCGTGCCGGCGTCGCGGCTTTCCTCGAACCAGAGCCACTGGAAGGACGCGGATTCATAGAGCGAGGTCGGGGTGTCGGCGTTGTATTCCAGCAGCTTCGCCGGTCCGTTGCCGTCATAGGCGAGGTCGAAGCGGCCGTAGAGCTCGGGCTCGCCGTGGGCCCAGCTGCGTTCGACGAAGTCCCAGTAGGGGCGCGGAATCTCCAGCCGCGTCATCCACTCCTCGGAGGTGACGGCGTGGGCGACCGCCTGCCGGCACATCTCGTGCAGCTCGGTCGCCGGGTCCTCGATGTCGTCCTCGATCTGGCGCAGCGTGAAGCGGTAGGCCGAGGTCTCGTCCCAGTAGGGTTCCCCACCCATGTCGGCGAAAGTGAAGCCGAGTTCGGCGGCGCGGTCGCGCCAGCCGGGCCGTTCGGCAACGGTGATCTTCTGCATCGCGGCGTCTGCTCCCTCTGCCTCCGGTCCGATTTGGTCGCGTGGCGCGCGCGTTGCAAGGCCAAAGAGGCACGCGCGCGCAGGCGGCGTGCCTCGCGGCGGCATCGCCGTTCAGTCCTGCCCGCTCCCCCCGCTCGACCCGTAGAGCTGGCCCGAGGCATAGGTATTGTCGGCGGCGGCAAGCGCCACGTAAAGCGGCGCGATCTCGACCGGCTGTCCGGGCCGCCCCATCGGGCTGTCCGACCCGAACTGCGGAAGCTTTGACGGGATCTGCCCGCCCGAGACCTGAAGCGGCGTCCAGAACGGGCCGGGCGCGACCGCGTTCACGCGGATGCCCCTGGGCGCCAGCTGCTTGGCCAGCGACTTGGCATAGGCGATGTTGGCGGCCTTGGTCTGGGCATAGTCGAACAGCTCGCCCGCCGGGTTCACCCCCTGGACCGACGCGGTGATGATGATCGCGGCGCCGGGCGGCATGTGCGGGAGCGCCGCCTTGGTGATGAAGAACGGCGCGAAGACGTTGGTCCGGAAGGTACGCTCGAACTGCTCGTCGGTTATCTCGTCCAGCGTCTTCTTGGTCTGCTGGTAGCCCGCGTTGTTCACGAGAATGTCCAGCCCGCCAAGCTCGGCCAGCGCGCGGTCAACCAGCTCGCGGCAGAAGGCCGCGTCGGTCAGGTCGCCGGGGATGGCGGCGGCCTTGCGGCCCTCGGCCTCGATCAGGGCCACGACCTCCTGCGCATCGGGTTCCTCGTCCGGGTGGTAGTTGATCGCGACGTCCGCGCCTTCGCGGGCAAAGGCGATCGCGGCCGCGCGGCCGATGCCGCTGTCGCCGCCCGTGATCAGCGCGCGGCGCCCCCGCAGGCGGCCGGTGCCGATATAGCTGTCCTCGCCCGAATCCGGCCGGGGGGTCATCTGCGACTGCAGGCCCGGCCAGGGCTGCGTCTGTTCCGGGAACGGCGGGTTGGGGTAAAGGTCCACGGGGTTGCGGAGCGGGGACGCGGTTGCCGCGCCGGCGCTTGCCGCGGATGCCGCGGGCGGCGAGGCAGGCGGGGTTGCGGTTGCTGTCTGGCCGCTGGCCGCGCCGGCCATCCCGACCGCGGCGATGCCGCCGGCGAGACTGCCGATCGCGCGGCGGCGCGCCGGGTCATTGACGGGATCGTCGTCGGGCATTCTGGGGTGGTCGTCCATGCGTCGAAGCCTCCGGAAACTGCCCCGGCGGATCGCCCGGGACCGATGGAAGCCGAACGCGCGCGCTTCGGCAGGCCGTTCCCCGCCGCGAGCCAGAAGTTTGTTAATCGGCGGCGTGGGCGTTCAACGCGCCGCCAGCGCCTCGGCCACCTGCGGCGCGTAGTAGGTCAGCACCCCGTCGCAGCCCGCGCGGCGGAACGACAGCAGGCTTTCGGCCACCACGTCGCGGCTGAGCCAGCCGGCGCGGATCGCCCCTTCCAGCATCGCGTATTCACCGCTGACCTGATAGGCGAAGGTCGGCGCGCCGAACTGGTCCTTCACCTCGCGGCAGATGTCGAGATAGGGCATCCCCGGCTTCACCATCACCATGTCCGCGCCCTCGGACAGGTCGCGGGCGACGCAGCGCAGCGCCTCGCCCCGGTTCGCGGGGTCGATCTGGTAGGTCTTCTTGTCACCCACCAGCCGGCCCGACGCGCCCACCGCGTCGCGGAACGGGCCGTAAAAGGCCGACGCGTATTTCGCCGCATAGGACAGGATCGCGACGTCCTTGTGCCCCGCGCGCTCGAGCGCCGCCCGCAGCGCGCCAATGCGCCCGTCCATCATGTCGCTGGGGCCGAGGATGTCGGCGCCCGCATCCGCCTGCGCCAGCGCCATGCGGACCAGCGCCTCGACCGTCTCGTCGTTGAGGATGATCCCGTCCCGTACGAAGCCGTCATGCCCGTTGATGTTGTAGGGGTCGAGCGCGATGTCCGTCATCACGGCCAGGTCCGGCGCGACCTCCTTGATCGCGCGGATCGCCCGGTTGCCGATGTTGTCGGGGTCCCACGCGCGGGCGCAGGTCTCGTCCTTCAGATCGCGGTCGGAATGCGGGAAGATGCAGATCGCCGGGATGCCGAGCGTCGCCGCCCGTTCCGCCGCCCGCCGCGCGCCGTCGAGCGTCAGCCGGTCGACGCCGGGCATCGAGGCGATCTCGCCCTCGCCCCCCGCGACCTCGGTCACGAAGATCGGCCAGATCAGGTTGCCCGCGGACAGCGCGTGTTCCGCGGTCAGCGCACGGATCGCGGGCGTGCGGCGCAGGCGGCGCAGGCGGGTCGCGGGATAGGGCGCGATGACGTGCGTGGCTGGCATGTGGCATTCCTTGGGGGTGAACCTGGGCGGACGGACGGCTGCCTCGTGATACGGGGCTTTGCCGGGCCGCCGCAACCGCTGGCGGTTTCGCGTTCCCTCGCGCAGATCCTGTGCCTAAGGTAAGGGTTCGAACGGGTTTTCCTCAGGGCGTTGGACGTGGCGGGATACGACGGGTTCATGAGACTTCTGGACCTGCGGTCCTTCAGCTCGGTCTGGTACTGGCTGGCGCTTCTGTCCGCGTGGACCATCGTGGGGCGCGGGATGCTGGGGGTCCCCGGCGAGGTGCTGCACCGCGCCCGCGTGGCGCTGCGCGCGGCGGGCGAGGCGGCGGGCGGGACGGGGGTCGAGCCGGGCGACAAGGCGGCGGATGATGCAGGCGACAAGACGCGGAATGATGCGGGGGGCGGCACCGGGGCGGTGCCGGTCGAAGGGCTGCTGCTGCTCGACTGGCTGTCGCTCACGCTGCCGCGCTGGCGCGTGGCCCCGACGGACGGCGCGATCCTCGCGGCGGTCGGCGCGTTCATCCTGACGAGCCTGGTCGTCCTCGGGTTCGGCTACGGGCTGGAACTGGCGCAGGCGATGGTGCTGCTGGCGGCGCCGCTGGCGGTGCTGCTGCTCATGCGCGTCCGCCTCGCCCAGCGATTGCGGCCGCTTCTGGACGACGCGCATGCGGGGCGGATCACGGCCGCCAGGGCCGCCGATGCCGCCGCCGCCGCCATGACGCGCCACCGCCTGCAGGCGGTCGTCCTGTCGATGCTGGCCGTCGCCGCCGCCGCCGTCCGGGGGACGTGGTGGGTCATCATGCATCCCTACGGTTTCTGAACGCCCGGCCCGCGCCGGCCTTCCGGCTCGCCGCTTGACTTCCCCGAGGCTCGGTTTACCTCAACCCCATGGCCGAGAACCTGATCCTATCCGGCGCCCCCGAAGGCATGGACGCAGCCCTGCTGGCGCACGAGGCGCAGGCGGCCGCCAAACGCGGCGCGGCCGTGGTCCATGTCGCCCGCGACGACCGGCGGATGGCGGCGATGCGCGCCTCGCTCGCCTTCTTCGCGCCGCAGCTTGCGGTGCTCGAGTTTCCGTCCTGGGACACGACGCCCTACGACCGCGTCTCGCCCTCGGGCGAGATCATGGCGCAGCGGCTGCAGGTGCTGGCGGCGCTCGCGTCCGGCACGGGGGACGGGGGCGCCATCCGGCCGCCCTTCGTGCTGCTGACGACGCTCAACGCCGCCATGCAGCGCGTCCCCGCCCGCGACACGGTGCGGGGCGCAAGCTTCGCCGCCGTCAAGGGCGAGCGGCTGGACGAGGGGCGGCTGCGCGACTTCCTCGTCCGCATGGGCTTCTCGCAGGCGCCGACCGTGACCGAACCGGGCGACTACGCCGTGCGCGGCGGCATCATCGACATCTTCCCGCCCGGCGGGTCCGGCCCGGTCCGGCTGGACCTTTTCGGCGACGTGCTGGACGGGATCCGCCGGTTCGACCCGGAAACGCAGCGCAGCCTCGGCAGCCTCGACCGGGTCGAGATCGCGCCGATGTCCGAGGTCGTGCTGAACGACGAATCGATCACCCGCTTCCGCACCACCTACCGCGCCGAATACGGCGGCGGCGCGAACGATCCGCTGTACGAGGCGGTGAGCGCGGGCCAGAAGGTCGCGGGGATGGAACACTGGCTGCCGTGGTTCCACGAGCGGCTGGAAAGCCTGTTCGACTACCTGCCCGGTGCCTCGGTAGTGCTGGACGACCACCTCGAACAGGTGCGGGCAGGCCGCTGGCACACCGTGAGCGAACAGTACGACGCCCGGCGCGAGGCGATGGGCAAGCGCAGCGGCGACAGCGTGTATCGCCCGGTCGCGCCGGGATCGCTGTTCGCGGACGAAGCGGAATGGAACGGCTGGATGGCCGCGCGGCGGACGCTGCGCCTGTCGGTGCTGCACCAACCGCCGGGACCGGGGGTGCTGGACGCGGGCGGCCGCGCGGGCCGCAGTTTCGCGCCCGAGCGGCAGGCGGAAAAGACCGACCTGTTCGGCGCCTTGGCCGACCACATCCGCGACCTGCAGAAGACCCGCCGCGTCGTGGTCGCGACCTTTTCGGACGGCGCCCGCGAGCGCCTGGCGGGGCTTCTGTCTGACGAGGGGCTGATCGGCGCGACGTCGATCGGCGCGCTCCGCGACCTGCCCGACCAGCAGGGATCGCTCGGGATCGCCGTATGGCCGCTCGAGGAAGGCTTCGTCGCCGACGGCAAGGCGACCGGCGCGCTCGCCGTCATCTCGGAACAGGACGTGCTGGGCGACCGGCTCATCCGCGGCGCGAAGAAGCGGCGGCGGGCCGAGAACTTCCTCAAGGACACGACGACGCTCAGCCCCGGCGACCTCGTCGTCCATGTCGAACACGGGATCGGCCGCTATACCGGGCTGGAGACGATCAAGGCGCTTGGCGTGCCGCATGACTGCGTGGCGCTGGAATACGCGGGCGGGGACCGGCTCTACCTGCCGGTCGAGAACATCGAGCTGCTGACCCGCTACGGGCACGAGCAGGGCTTGCTCGACAAGCTCGGCGGCGGCGCGTGGCAGGCGCGGAAGTCGCGGCTGAAGGACCGCATCCGCCAGATCGCCGACAAGCTGATGCGGGTCGCGGCCGAACGCGTCCTGCGCGCCGCCCCGGTGCTGGAACCCGAGCATCACGAGTGGGAGGCGTTCGCCGCCCGCTTCCCCTATACCGAGACCGACGACCAGATGGCCGCGATCGAGGACGTGGCCGAGGACCTGTCGGCCGGCCGGCCGATGGACCGGCTGGTGGTGGGCGACGTGGGCTTCGGCAAGACCGAGGTGGCCATGCGCGCGGCCTTCGTCGCGGCCTCGCAGGGCAAGCAGGTCACCGTCGTGGCGCCGACGACGCTGCTCGCGCGCCAGCATTTCCGCAGCTTCGCCGAACGCTTCCGCGGCACCGCGATCACGGTGCGGCCGCTGTCGCGATTCGTGACCGCGCGGGACGCGGCCGAGACGCGCGCGGGTCTCGCCGACGGCACGGTGGACATCGTCGTCGGCACCCACGCGGTGCTGGCGAAACAGGTCCGGTTCAAGGACCTCGGCCTGCTCATCATCGACGAGGAACAGCACTTCGGCGTTGCCCACAAGGAACGGCTGAAGGAGCTGCGGTCCGACATCCACGTCCTGACCCTGACCGCGACGCCGATCCCGCGCACGCTGCAGCTGTCGCTGACGGGCGTGCGCGACCTGTCGGTCATCGGCACGCCCCCCGTCGACCGGCTCGCGATCCGCACCTATGTCAGCGAGTTCGACAGCGTCACCATCCGCGAGGCGCTGCTGCGCGAGAAGTACCGCGGCGGGCAGTCGTTCTTCGTCGTGCCCCGCCTTGCCGACCTGCCCGAGGTCGAGGACTGGCTGCGCGAGAACGTGCCCGAGGTCAGCTTCATCGTCGCGCACGGCCAGCTCGCCGCGGGCGATCTCGACGAACGCATGAACGCCTTCTACGACGGCAGCCACGACGTGCTGCTGGCGACGACGATCGTCGAATCCGGCCTCGACATTCCGCGCGCGAACACGATGATCGTCTGGCGCGCCGACATGTTCGGCCTGTCGCAGCTCTACCAGATCCGCGGCCGCGTGGGCCGGTCGAAGACCCGCGCCTATGCCTATCTCACCACGAAGCCGCGCGTCCCGCTGACCCCGCAGGCGATCCGGCGGCTGAAGTTCCTGGGCTCGATCGACAGCCTCGGCGCGGGGTTCAACCTCGCCTCGCAGGACCTCGACCTGCGGGGCGCGGGCAACCTTCTGGGCGAGGAGCAGTCGGGCCACATCAAGGAAGTCGGGTTCGAGCTGTACCAGCAGATGCTGGAGGAGACGATCGCCAAGCTGAAGTCGGGCGAGCTGGAGGGCACGCCCGACGACGAATGGGCGCCGCAGCTGAACCTCGGCGTGCCGGTGACGATCCCGGACAGCTTCATCCCCGATCTCGACGTGCGGCTGGAGCTGTATCGCCGCCTGTCCCAGCTGACGACCAAGGTCGAGCTGGAGGGGTTCGCGGCCGAGCTGATCGACCGCTTCGGCCCGCTCCCGCGCGAGGTGAACACGCTGCTGCTGGTCATCCGCATCAAGGCGATGGCGAAGCGGGCGAACATCGCCAAGCTGGACGCCGGTCCCAAGGGCGCGACGGTGCAGTTCCACATGGACAGGTTTCCTAACCCGGCCGGGCTGGTCGAGTTCCTCGACGAACAGAACGGCCGCGCCCGGATCGCGGACAACAAGATCCTCGTGGCCCGCGAATGGAAGACGGATGCCGACCGCATCAAGGGCGCTTTCGCCGTGGCGCGCGACCTTGCCGCCAAGGTGAAGGCGGCCGAGGGTGGGTCAGGGGCGGCGGCAGGAGCCGGCGCGGGGGCGGCACGGTCGTCCGGTTCGGGCGCAGGATCGGCTGGCAAGGCGGCGCAAGAAATGATCGGACAGGGAAAGATCGGGCAGGGGAAGACCGGGCACGGAACTGGCGCGGCGGGCGGCGCCGGCGCGGCTGCGAAACCATCGGCGCAGGCGGGCACGGGAAGCGGCAAGATGCCGGCGCGACAGGATGGCGGCGGGGTCAAGCTGCCGCCGGCCAAGCCGTTCAAGCCCGCGCCCGGAACGACCCCGCGGGGCGCCGCGGCGCGGGCGGTGTTCGACCGCAAGGGAAAGCCGCGGCCCCGGTAGGCTGGGCGGCGCGCCCAGGGGGGCCGCATTGAGCTTTGCCGCCGGCAGGCCGGACCGGACCGCACCGACCAGACCACCCACGCCAGACCGCGGCCACCAGACTTCAACAGCCCGCGGCGGTCACGTCAAACCGCCACGTCCAGGTGCCGCAGCAGCAGCATCATCGGCCTGAGCCGCTCGCGGACGTCGTCGTGGAACGCCCGCAGCTGCGCCACCACCGCCGACAGGCCCTGGTCGTCATCGCGCACGCGGCTGCTTTCGACCTCGCCCAGGATCCGCACCTGTTCCAGCCCGGCCATCAGCCGGATGACGGCCTCGGCCCCGTGCCGCACCTGATGGAGCCGCAACCGCAGTTCGGCCGGCGTCAGGACCGTGATCCCTTCGGGCGGGGCATCGCAGGATGCGCGCATCAGGGCCGCCGCCTGGGCGCCGCTGTGCAGGCCGAACCCGCCTTGGCTTTCGGCCTGTCCCTCGGCCTGCCCGGCGGCGGCTGTCAGCAGGCGGATGATCGCGTCATGGATCAGCATGTCGTCCAGCACTTCGATCAGCGGCGCGGCGGACCCGTTGCGGATGCTCTGCCCGTCGATCATGCGTGCGATCAGCTCGGCCGAGTCGTGCTTGTAGCGGTCGGCGATCGCGCTGACCGGCCCGCCCGACGGCTCCAGCCGCGAGGCGATGATCCGCATGTTCGTGGGGATGAGGTGCAGCGCGCGCACCGCCTCCGCAAGCTCCCTCTGCGCGCGGTCAAGGCCAGCAATCTTCGACCTCAGCTCGACGATCTCGGACCGCACCAGCCCCGGCGAGCCGGTGTCGGCGGGCAGATGCGCGGTTTCGGACTGGAGGACGCGGGCCATGAACGACGTGAAGTCGGGAAAGCCGAGCGCCGCGAGTTCGCCGTCCATCCGGGCCAGCTGCGCGGCCATCCCTTCGCCCTGCCGTTCGACCGCATGCAGCCGCCTGTAGGCCGCCGAGACCGGCCCGAACAGCGGGCCGCGGGGCGCCGAGCGGATGGCGACATGCCCGTCGCAAACGGGGATCACCGCCGAGAAGACCCAGAAAAAGCGCCCGTCGGCCGACAGGTTCTTGACGTAGGCGGCGGCCGATCCGCCGGCGTGCAGCAGTTCCCAGCTGCGGGCGAAGACGGCGCGCGGCATGTCGGGATGGCGCAGGAAGCGGTGGTGCGCGCCGGCGATGGACGCCGGATCGCGCGCCGACAACTGCGCAAACAGCATGTCGCCCGACTGGATGATGCCGCGCCGGTTCGAGATGGTGAAGCTGAGCCGCCCCGGCGGCAGGACGCGCTCGTCGTCGGTCGGGCCAAGCGATTGCAACACGGGTTCCTCGGGTCCTCTGCCGCCCGCGGGCAACACACCCGCGCGAGACCCGGGATAGCGCAGGGCCGTTAACTTCGGGTTACCGGCCGTCAGTTGACGAAGAACCGCCGCGCGCAGGCCATGGTCAGGCCGAAGGCGTAGCCGCCGCGGCGGGTGCCGGTCACGGTCCCGCACCACTCGCCCGCGTTCGACATCAGGCTTTTCGTGTGCCCGCCCGCTGGCTGGTAGGCGATCCGCCGCCCGCTGGCCGAGAACAGGTTCAGCGCCCCGCCGCCCCGCGTCGCGTAGCCCACGAACTCGCCGTCGGGCGTGAAGATCGCGTTCACCCCGTCGGGCCCGTTCGCCGGGTTGTCCGGCGCATTCCCCGGCGCCTTGGGCGAATTCGCCCAACTTGCCGCCGAGTTCTTCGCCTGCGACGGCGCGTTCCTGATGTTGGCGGGCGAGTTCTCGCGCGCGCCCGGGCTGAGGTCGAAGGGAAGTTGCGACTGGTCCAGCACGAACAGGACCGATTGGGCCCGCGCAGGCGGGGCGAGCGACAGCGCGACAAGGGCGGCGAAGGCGATCGTGGGGACGGACAGGCGCATGGGGCAAGACTAGGGCCGCGGCGGGGCGCGGTCCAGCGGGCCGCGCGTGTTGACTTGCGCGCGCGCGCCGACCATTCAGCGCGGGATCCCTGAAAGGCACCCCATGCTCAAGACGCGCATCATTCCCTGCCTCGACGTGGCCGACGGGCGCGTGGTCAAGGGCGTCAACTTCGTGGACCTGATCGACGCGGGCGACCCGGTCGAGGCCGCGCGCGCCTATGATGCCGCGGGCGCCGACGAGATCTGCTTTCTCGACATCCATGCCACGCACGAGAATCGCGGGACGATGTTCGACCTGGTGACGCGCACGGCCGAGCATTGCTTCGTGCCGCTGACCGTCGGCGGCGGCGTCCGGTCGCACCGCGACGTGCGCGACCTGCTGTTGGCGGGCGCGGACAAGGTCAGCTTCAACTCGGCCGCCGTGGCCGATCCGGATGTCGTGTCCGAGGCGGCGGCGCGCTTTGGCAGCCAGTGCATCGTCTGCGCCATCGACGCGCGGACCGTGGCGCCGGGCCGGTGGGAAATCTTCACCCACGGCGGCCGCCGGGCGACCGGCATCGACGCGGTCGAGTTCGCGCGCAGCATCGCCGGGAAGGGCGCGGGCGAGATCCTGCTGACCAGCATGGACCGGGACGGGACGCGGGCGGGGTTCAACATCGACCTGACCCGCGCCATCGCGGACGCGGTGCCGGTCCCGGTGATCGCGTCGGGCGGGGTGGGGACGCTGGACCATCTGGTCGAGGGCGTGACGCTGGGCCACGCGAGCGCGGTGCTGGCGGCCTCGATCTTCCACTTCGGCACCCACACCGTGGCCGAGGCCAAGGCCCACATGGCCGCGGCCGGCATTCCGATGAGGCTGACATGACCGACCCCGAGGACCGCCGTCACCCGATGGACCGTCTGGCCGCGACCATCGAGGCGCGGCGGACCGCCGATCCCGCGTCCAGCTGGACCGCGCAGCTGCTGGCGAAGGGCCCCGCCAAGTGCGCCGAGAAGTTCGGCGAGGAGGCGGTCGAGGCGATCATCGAGGCGGTGCGCGGCGACCGCGCGCGGCTGGCCTCGGAAGCGGCGGATGCGCTGTACCACCTGACGGTGATGCTCGCGGCCTGCGGCGTGCCGCTGTCGGACGTCTGGGCGGAGCTGGAGCGGCGCGAGGCGCAGTCGGGCCTCGCCGAGAAGGCCGCGCGCGGACGCTGACGCCCGCCGCATTGAAGCAGGCCGCCATGAAGAAGGCCGCCCCTTTCGGGACGGCCTTCGGAATGATGGTGGGTGATAACGGATTTGAACCGCTGACATCTTCGATGTGAACGAAGCGCTCTACCGCTGAGCTAATCACCCGGTGACGCGCCTGATAGCGGCTGGCGCGGCGCGCTGCAAGAGCGAAGTGCGGGAAAGGGGCGACAGCCGCGACCAGCGGACGCTCGTTGCAGCCGGTCGCTTTCCCGTTCGCGACAATCTTCTGCGCAGACGATTTTTCGATGCGCCGAGGCTGAGACCGCGGGCCCGTCGCCTTGAACCGGATCACCGCACCGGAACGCGGACAAGCGCACGACAACAGGAAACGGGCGGGGTTTCCCCCGCCCGTCCCGAGATCGTCAGGTCCGCAGCCTCAGTGGGCGACGGCCGAGCTTCCGGGGTCGCGCAGCGCGGCCAACCGGGCCGCCTCGGCGGCGGCGGCTTCCTCGGCCGCCTCGTCCCACTCGAGCGGCTCGGGCATCCGCACCAGCGCGTGGCGCAGGACCTCGCGGACGTTCGAGACGGGGATGATCTGCAGCCCCTCCTTCACGTTCGCCGGGATGTCGGCCAGGTCCTTCTCGTTCTCCTGCGGGATCAGCACCGTCGTGATGCCGCCGCGCAGCGCCGCGAGAAGCTTTTCCTTCAGGCCGCCGATCGCCAGCGCGTTGCCGCGCAGCGTGACCTCGCCGGTCATCGCCACGTCCTTGCGGACCGGGATGCCCGTCATCACCGACACGACCGACGTCACCATCGCCAGACCAGCGGACGGACCGTCCTTTGGCGTCGCGCCCTCGGGGACGTGGACGTGGATGTCGCGCTTCTCGAACTCCGGCGGGCGGATGCCCAGCTCCGGCGCGACCGACCGCACGAAGCTCGACGCCGCGTCGATCGATTCCTTCATCACGTCGCCCAGTTTTCCGGTCGTCTTCATGCGGCCCTTGCCGGGCAGACGCAGCGCCTCGATCTGCAGCAGGTCGCCGCCGACCTGCGTCCAGGCGAGACCGGTCACCACGCCGACCTGGTCGTCCTTTTCGGCGAGACCGTAGCGGTGCCGGCGGACGCCGAGATATTCCTCGACCTTCTCGGGCGTGACGTGCACGGACGTCGCGCCGCCCTTGAGGATCTCGGTCACGGCCTTCCGCGCCAGCTTCGCGATCTCGCGCTCCAGCGAACGGACCCCGGCTTCTCGCGTGTAGTAGCGGATCATGTGGGTCAGCGCCTCGTCCGAGACCGTGAACTCGCCCTTCCTGAGGCCGTTCGCCTTGATCTGCTTGCCCAGCAGGTGCTGGCGCGCGATCTCGCGCTTCTCGTCCTCGGTATAGCCCGACAGCGGGATGATCTCCATCCGGTCCAGAAGCGGGCCCGGCATGTTGTAGCTGTTGGCCGTGGTCAGGAACATGACGTTGGACAGGTCGTATTCTACCTCGAGATAGTGGTCCACGAAGGTCGCGTTCTGTTCCGGGTCCAGCACCTCCAGCATCGCCGACGCCGGGTCGCCCCGGAAATCCTGGCCCATCTTGTCGATCTCGTCGAGCAGGATGAGCGGGTTCGTCGTCTTGGCCTTCTTCAGCGCCTGGATGATCTTGCCGGGCATGGAGCCGATGTAGGTCCGGCGGTGGCCGCGGATCTCGCTTTCATCGCGCACGCCGCCAAGCGAGATGCGGATGAACTCGCGCCCCGTCGCCTTGGCGACCGAACGGCCGAGAGAGGTCTTGCCGACGCCCGGAGGGCCGACAAGGCACAGGATCGGGCCCCTCAGCTTGTCGGACCGGGCCTGCACGGCGAGATACTCGACGATCCGCTCCTTGACCTTTTCCAGGCCGTAGTGGTCGGCGTCCAGCACCTGCTCGGCGCGGCCGAGATCCTTCCGGGTGCGCGACTTCACGCCCCACGGCAGCGCCAGCAGCCAGTCGAGGTAGTTGCGGCTGACCGTGGCCTCGGCCGACATCGGCGACATCGACTTGAGCTTCTTCAGCTCGGACTCCGCCTTTTCACGGGCTTCCTTGCTGAACTTGGTGGCCGAGATCTTCTCTTCCAGCTCGGCGATCTCGTTCTGGCCTTCGTCGCCATCGCCCAGCTCGCGCTGGATCGCCTTCATCTGCTCGTTGAGATAGTATTCGCGCTGCGTCTTCTCCATCTGGGTCTTGACGCGGCTCTTGATCTTCTTCTCGACCTGCAGGACCGACATCTCGCCCTGCATCAGCCCGTAGACCTTCTCAAGCCGCTGGGCCACGTCGAGCGTGTCCAGCAGGTCCTGCTTGCGGGCGATGTCGATGCCCAGGTGCCCCGACACGAGGTCGGCCAGCACGGCAGGCTCGCGCGCCTCGCCGATGGCGGACACGGCTTCCTCGGGGATGTTCTTGCGAACCTTGACGTAGCGTTCGAATTCCTCCGCGACGGTGCGGACCAAAGCGGCGACGCTGTCGGCGTCACCCGGCAGTTCGGTCAGGGGTTCGGCCGTCGCCTCGAAATGGGCGTCGTTCCTGACGAAGCCGGTGATGGTCACCCGCTGGCGGCCCTCGACCAGTACCTTCACGGTGCCGTCGGGCAGCTTCAGCAGCTGCAGGACGTTCGCCAGCACGCCGGTGCGATGGATGCCGTCCTCGCCCGGTTCATCGACCGAGGCGTCCTTCTGCGCGGCCAGCAGGATCGGCGCGTCGCCGTTCATCACGGCCTCAAGCGCACGGACCGATTTCTCGCGCCCGACGAACAGCGGCACGATCATGTGGGGAAACACCACGATGTCGCGCAGGGGAAGCACGGCGTAGGTGTTCGGGGAAGATGCAGTGGTCATCCTGGTCCTTTCGTGCCCGAGCGTGGCGGCCCCGTCATGGCAGCCCGCCAACCCGGCTTGCGGGTAATCTAGGACTGCGGGTCCGCGGCTTCAATGGCCGCGGCGTTCCCGTGATGTTCCGCGCAGGGCGATGTTGCCGGGCAGTCGCGCGGCGGTTTCGCGAAGCGCGCCGAACAGCGGCCGCGATGCAGGCCTGCCAGCCGCGGTCCTATTCGGCCGCGCCGATCGTCAGTTCGATCGTGGCAAGCCCGTCCACCCCGCCGCGCAGGACGTTGCCCGGACCCACCGCGCCGACACCCGCAGGCGTGCCAGTATAGACGACGTCGCCCGGCTGCAGGTGATAGTAGCGCGACAGGTCGGCCAGGATCTCAGGCACCGACCACACCATCTCCGATAGGCGGGAATCCTGGCGGAGCGTGCCGTCCACCTCCAGCCAGATGCGCTGGCGGGCGATCTCGCCAAAGGCTTCGGCGCGGGTGACGGGCGACAGCACCGCCCCGTGTTCGAAGTCCTTGCCGAGGTCCCAGGGACGACCCTTGTCCTTGGCCTTGTTCTGCAGGTCGCGCCGCGTCATGTCGAGGCCGGTGGCATAGCCGAACACGGCCGTCATCGCCTGATCCGGGGTGACGCGGAACAGCGGCTTGCCGATGGCGACGACGAACTCGATCTCGTGGTGCAGGTTCTGCGTGCCGGGCGGGTAGGGGATCGTCGCGCCGCCCCGGGTCAGGGTGTAGGCGCCCTTGAGGAAGTAGAACGGCGCCTCGTGATCGACCTCGGCGCCCATTTCCCGCGCGTGTTCAGCGTAGTTGCGCCCGACGCAGAAGATGCGGTGAACGGGGAACAGCGCGTCCTCGCCCGCGACAGGGACGGCGGGGACGTCGGGGCTGGGGAACAGGCGGTCGGACATGGGGCCTCGGCTATCGCGGATCTGGCACTGGTGTCTGGACGGGAGAAAGGAAAGGCGGCGGCCGTGAAGGGCCGCCGCCTGGCGTTCCTCAGAACGGGATCTCGTCGTCGAACTCCGGCCGGCTGCCGCCGGACCCGCCCGAGCCGCCGCGCCCGCCCGACGCGCCGCTGCCCGAGGAGCTGCCGTAGTCACCGTAACCCTGGTCGTAGCTGCCCTGGCTCCCGCCCGCGCCGCCGCCCTGGCCGCCGCCGCGCGCGTCGAGCATCTGCAGCTCGGACCGGAACGGGCGCAGCGCGACTTCGGTCGAATAGCGGTCGGCGCCCGACTGGTCCTGCCACTTGCGGGTTTCCAGCTGGCCTTCGACGTAGATCTTCATGCCCTTCTTGAGGTACTGCTCGGCCACCCGCACCAGCGGTTCGGAATGGATCACGACGGTGTGCCATTCCGTGCGCTCGCGCCGCTCGCCGCTGTTCTTGTCCTTCCAGTTCTCGGACGTGGCGATGCGCAGGTTCGCGATCTTGCCGCCGTTCTGGAAGGTGCGGATTTCCGGATCCTGGCCGAGATTGCCGACCAGGATGACCTTGTTGATGCTGCCTGCCATGTGGCCCCCTTCTTCATGCGCGCACTCGATGCGGACGGGTCTAGACCGCACAGCGTCGGCGCGGCAAGGGCCTTGGGTTTCCCGCGCCGGTTGCGCCGCATCCGTGGCCCTGCGCTGGCCGCGCGGTCGGCGCTCGGCGTAAACCTGCCGATGCACGCTCGCCGCGGCGTGAAGATGCGTGGCGGAGTGGCAGCGGTTGCGTATAGTCGGCGCAAAACGAAAACACGGCGGAGAGGGCAATCATGATGATCAGCACATCGGCTGGACGGTTTCTCAGGGTCTGCCTCCTGGCGGTCACGGCTGCATCGGTCGCGGTTCCCGCTTCGGCCGAGGGGTTGCGGCTTTCCGGCGCTTCGTCGAAATCCCGGGCAAGCCAGTTCCAGCGGCAGACGCAGCTGATGGATTCGCGCCTGTCGGCGCAGTACCAGCGGTCGCAGCGCCTGCGCCCCGACGCGGGCCGCGAAACCCGCACGGTCAAGGTCATCGAGCTCGACAGCGCCCGCATCCCCGCCTATCGCGGCAACCAGCGCAGCAAGTACCTGCCGCATGCCCGCGCGGTCGCCCGCAAGCACGGGATCCCTGAAGACCTGTTCCTGCGGCTCGTCCAGCAGGAATCCGGCTGGAACCCGTCCGCGCGGTCGCACAAGGGCGCGCGCGGGCTTGCCCAGCTGATGCCGGCGACCGCCGCCAAGCTGGGCGTGAACCCCAACGACCCGCTGCAGAACCTGGAAGGCGGCGCGCGCTACCTGCGCCAGCAGTACAACACCTTCGGCAACTGGCAGCTCGCGCTCGCGGCCTACAACGCGGGCCCCGGCGCGGTGCAGAAGTACCGCGGCATCCCGCCCTACCGCGAGACGAAGAACTACGTCCGCATCATCCACGGCGGCTGATCCGCGGCCCCGCCTTCCGCCGATCCGCCTTGCGCAATGCAGCATCCCCGCCCCTCGGGCGGGGATTGCTTTTCGTCGTGCAGCGCGCGCTTGGCGCGTGGTTATCCCCTGAAAACAGGCGTCTTCGACGATGTTTTCCTTTACAGCAGCCCTGATTCCGCACGACGATATGTAGTAGAGGCGTCCGCTGCAGAACCCGTTTGTTGTGGCGGCCACAAAAGGTTGGGGCCAACCCGGCCAGGCAGGGGCAGACAGGCATGGCACAGACCGACGGCTTCATCCTGAGCGACGATATCCACCCCATCGACATCGTCGAAAGCGTCGCCGCCCACCACGACTGGGAGTTCGACCGGCTGGCCGACGACCAGATCGCCATGGTGGTCGAGGGGCAGTGGCGCAGCTACTCGCTGACGCTCGCCTGGTCCGCGCGGGAAGAGGTGCTGCGCCTCGTGTGCACCTTCGACATGGACCCGCCGGCCGACCGGATGGACGTGCTCCACGAGCTTCTGAATCTCGCCAACGACCAGGTCTGGGACGGCGGCTTCACCTTCTGGGGCGCGCAGCGGCTGATGGTGTGGCGCTACGGGCTGGTGCTGGCGGGCGATGCGGTCGCGGCGCCGGAACAGATCGACCACATGATCCGCGCTGCGATCGAGGCGTCGGAGCGGTTCTACCCCGCGTTCCAGATGGGCTGCTGGGGCAACGCCACCGCGGCCGAAGCCGTGGGCATCGCGATCGCGGGCGCGTTCGGCCGGGCCTGAGCGGACCGGCCCCCGCGCCCCGCCGACGCTGGACAGCACCCGGCGCTGTGGCTACCCCTTGGTGTCAGGATGTCCAACGGGGCGAGGGGCGGATGGATCTGGCGGAACTGAACACTCGTGGCTTGGTGCTGGTCGGCTGCGGCCGCATGGGCGGCGCGCTGCTCAAGGGCTGGCTCGCCCGCGGCGTCCGGCCCGAGGCCGTCCGCGTGATCGACCCGAACCCGCCGGAATGGCTCGCCACGCAGGGGATCGAGGCGAATGGCGCGCCGCCGCCCGATCCGGCCGTGCTGGTCCTGGCCGTCAAGCCGCAGATGATGGACGACGTCCTGCCGTCGCTGGCGGCGACGGGTCAGGAGATGGGCCAGGGGGCGGGGCAGGGCGCGACGCTGGTCGTCTCGGTCGCGGCGGGGGTGACGCTCGCGGCGCTCGGCCGGGCCTTTCCCGAAGCCGCGATCGTGCGGACGATGCCGAACACGCCCGCCGCGATCGGGCAGGGGATCACCGCGATCATCGGCAACACCCGCGCGGATGCGGCGGCGCTCGATCTCGCCGAGGCGCTGATGGCCGCCGTCGGCCGGGTCGTGCGGCTGGAGGACGAGGCGCAGATGGACGCGGTCACCGCCGTATCAGGCTCCGGCCCGGCCTATGTCTTTCACCTGATCGAGGCGCTGGCCGCGGCGGGCAGGGCCGAGGGCCTGCCCCGCGATCTCGCGCTGGACCTCGCCCGCGCGACCGTCGCGGGCGCGGGCGCGCTCGCCGTGGCCGAGGACGAGGATCCTGCCGTGCTGCGCGAGAACGTGACGTCGCCGAACGGCACGACGGCCGCCGGGCTGTCCGTGCTGATGGACGAGGGCGGCGGCCTCACCCCGCTCGTCACCCGCACCGTCGCCGCCGCCGCCGGGCGCTCGAGGGAGCTGGGCCAGTGAGCGGCGATACCGCGCCCGGCGCCGCCTCGATCGGCGACTTCGAACGGCTCGACATCCGGGTCGGCACGATCACCCGCGCAGAGCCTTATCCCGAAGCAAGGAAGCCCGCCATCAAGCTGTGGATCGACTTCGGCCCCTTGGGAGAAAAGCGCAGCTCGGCCCAGATCACGCAGCACTACGATCCCGCGACGCTGCCGGGGCGCCAGGTGCTCGCGGTCGTCAACTTCCCGCCGCGCCAGATCGGCAAGGTGCTGTCCGAGGTGCTGGTTCTCGGGCTGCCGGACGACAGCGGCAACGTCGTCCTGATCCGGCCCGACAAACCCGTGCCCGACGGCGGAAGGATGTACTGATGCGCCTGCTCGTGACCCGCCGCATGACGGAAGCCGCCGAACGGGCGCTGACCGCGCGGTTCGACACCACGCTGCGCGACGACGGAACGCCCCTGACGGTTCAGGACGCCCGTGCCGCCTTGCGCTACTACGACGCGATCATCCCGACGCTGGGCGACGGCTTCAGCGCCCCGGCGTTCGAGGGGGGCGGCCTCAAGACGCGACTGGTGGCGAACTTCGGGGCCGGGTTCAACCATATCGACGTGGACGCCGCCCGCGCCGCGGGCGTCATCGTCACGAACACGCCCGGGGTCGTGACCGACGCGACCGCCGACATCGCCATGACGCTGATCCTGATGACCGCCCGCCGAGCCGGCGAGGGTGAGCGGATCCTGCGCGCCGGCGAGTGGGCGGGCTGGCAGCCGACGCAGATGCTGGGCCGCCACGTCACCGGATCGACCGTCGGCATCATCGGCATGGGCCGGATCGGCAAGGCCATCGCCGCGCGCTGCTGCCACGGCTTCGGCATGCGCGTCGTGTTCCACAACCGGTCGCGCGTGTCCTCGCTGGACATCCCGGCGACGCAGCTGGCCGACATCGGCGCGGTGCTGTCGGTCGCCGACTTCGTGGTGCTGGCCGTGCCCGGCGGGTCCGGGACGCGGCACCTGGTCGGCGCCGCGGAGCTGGCGCAGATGCGCCGCGATGCGTTCCTGATCAACATCTCGCGCGGCGACGTGGTGGACGAGGCGGCGCTGATCCGCACCCTGCAGGCGGGCGGGATCGCGGGTGCGGGCCTTGATGTCTATGAGCGCGAGCCGGACGTGCCGGACGCGCTGCGGGCGCTGCAGAACGTGTCGCTGCTGCCGCATCTCGGGACGGCCACCGCCGAGACGCGGACGGCGATGGCGTTGCGGGCGATGGCGAATGTCGTGGCGCTGGACGAGGGGCGCGAGCCCGCCGACCGCGTGAACTGACGGCCGGGGAAGTGGCGGCCGCATAAAGCGGCGGCAGCTTGAACCGACTACGGCGTGAACTGGCGGCGCCTCAGACGTCGTGCCTGGGAACCGAGCCCGAAACCGCGGCGTGCGGACGGTTCACGTCGCGCAGATCGACGGACAGGCACTCGCAGTCCGCCGCCAGCGCGCCGTCGCCCGCAAAGGTCAGGACCATCGTCCCGGTGCCGTCCGCCCCGGGCGTCCACCCGAGCGACAGAAGCGACAGGACCATGTCCTTCTCGTCGCGGCTGATCCCGTCGCTGCGCACCGCCGTCACATCGCGGATGACCAGCAACGCGCGCACCCGCTCGTACGGCCTGTCGGCGTCCGGAACGGCCTCGCGGTCCGCCAGGTCCTCCCACCGGAAGCGGCTCACCAGCAGCGCCAGCGAGCGGGCGGTGCCGTCATAGCGGATGTCGCCCACCGTCAGCACCGCGTCCTGGCACAGCGCCGACAGGATCGGCAGCTCATCCGGCGTCTCGGCGCGGAGCGCGAGCGGCCCGTGGCCGTCCGCGTCGTGAAAGCTTGCATCGGACATGTGTCAGGCTTCCTTGATCCGTTCGATGTCGGCACCGACGCCGCGCAACTTGCGGACGACCTTCTCATAGCCGCGGTCGAGGTGGTAGACCCGGCTGACCACGGTTTCCCCTTCGGCCGCCAGTCCCGCGAGGATCAGGCTGACCGAGGCGCGCAGGTCCGTCGCCATCACCGGCGCACCCTTCAGCTTCTCGACGCCCCGGACCTTCGCGGTGCCGCCCTGGACGTCGATCCGCGCGCCCATGCGCAGAAGCTCGGGGGCGTGCATGAAGCGGTTCTCGAAGATCGTTTCTTCCAGCGTGCTTTCGCCCTCGGCGGTGCAGAGCATCGCCATGATCTGCGCCTGCAGGTCGGTGGGAAAGCCGGGGAACGGCTCGGTCCGCACGTCGACGGCGCGGATCGCGCCGTTCCTGCGGGCGACGGTCAGGCCGCGCTCTGTTTCGGTGACCGACACCCCTGCCTCGTCCAGCTTCTCGCAAAACGACCGCACGAGGTCGATGCGGCCGCCCAGGCAGGTCACCTCGCCGCCGCAGATCGCGGGGGCGAGCATGTAGGTGCCGAGCTCGATGCGGTCGGTGACGACCGGGTGGGTCGCGCCGTGCAGCGCGTCGACCCCCTGGATGGTGATGGTCGGGGTGCCCTCGCCCTCGATCGCTGCCCCCATCGCGCGCAGGCACCGGGCAAGGTCCACGATCTCGGGCTCGCGCGCGGCGTTGTTCAGGACCGTGGTCCCGCGCGCCAGCGTCGCCGCCAGGAGCGCGTTCTCGGTCGCGCCCACCGAGACAAGCGGGAAATCCACCACCGCGCCCTTCAGGCCCCCGGCAGGCGCCTTTGCGTGGACATAGCCGTCGCGGAGGTCGAGCGACGCGCCCATCATTTCGAGCGCCCGCAGGTGCAGGTCGACGGGCCGCGCGCCGATGGCGCAGCCGCCGGGCAGCGAGACGACCGCATGGCCGTCGCGCGCGAGCATCGGCCCGAGGACCAGGATCGACGCCCGCATCTTGCGGACGATGTCGTAATCCGCGGTGTGGTTGCCGATAGCATGGCTCGACAGCGCCAGCACCTGCCCGTCCTGAAGCGAGGCGACCTCGGCCCCCAGCGATTGCAGCAGCGCGGTCATGGTGCGGATGTCCGACAGCCGCGGCGCGTTCGTCAGCGTCAGCGGCTCGTCCGTCAGCAGCGTGGCGGGCATCAGCGCCAGGCAGGCGTTCTTGGCCCCCGCAATCGCAATGTCGCCGTTCAGCGGGCCGTTCCCGCGAACCAGGATCTGGTCCATCTATCCCTCGCTTTCGTCCGCCGGGTCCGGGCGCTCGATCCCGGCCGGCAGCTCGTTCTCGTTGTCTTCATGGCCTTGCCCGCCCGCGGCCCGGTTGCGCGCCTGATCCTTCCGGCGCTGCAGGTTCGCACGAAGCGCCGCCGCACGGCGGGCGAGGCGGTCGGATGCCGAGGCACCGGGCGGATCGGGAAGGCGCTTGCTCATCCGGCCCAATTAACCGCCATGGCTCACGACGTCGAGAGGAGACGCGACGGTGGCGGCGTGCGCGGGTCGGATGGCTGCTGGAGCAAAGGGGGGATGGTGCTGTGAGAGAGGATTGAACTCCGACTTGCGGCTTCTTCCTACTTGATTTATTGCATAAAACCTGAGCTGACGCAAGCGTTGTGTGTAAGCGGCGTGTGTTTGCCCTAGCCGCCGTGGAAATTGGCCGAAAAATGCGAGGCCCCGCCCTCGACAGGGAAGGCTCACGCGCACCCCCCGGGGGGTCCTCTGCCGCGCATCGAACCAGCGGGCTCGACCTCGGGCCCCTACGGAGAAGTCTTTAGGTGCTGTTGGGGACTGCTCGGCTTCGGTCGTCAGCCTGGCGACTTTCCGCGCCCCCTGATCGTTAGGGTATGCCACAACGGACAGGCGGATCATGCCCGGAAAGGCTGACCGTAAGGGTTGATCCTGTCTTTCGGACATGCTACTCATTGGACATGACCCTTTCAGACACGTCAGGAGCCTGCCCAATGTCCCGAACGATCCTCTATGCTCGCGTCTCCACGGCCGACCAAACCCTGTCCCATCAGCGGACCCACGCAGAGGCGGCGGGCTTCAAGATTGACGAGGTGGTCGCGGACCACGGCGTCTCCGGGGTCTCGACCAGGTTGCGGGATCGTCCCGAGGGGCGGAGGCTGTTTGACATGCTCCGCGCAGGGGACACGCTGGTTGTCCGCTGGGTTGACCGGCTGGGGCGCAACTACGCGGACGTGACCGCGACAATCCGCGAACTGATGGAGAGGGGCGTGATCGTGCGGACCGTCATCAACGGGATGACCTTCGACGGGGCGACCACGGACCCCATCCAGCAGGCTGTCAGGGACGCGCTGATCGGTTTCATGGCTGCGACGGCGCAGGCACAAGCCGAAGCGATCAAGGAGGCTCAAAGGGCGGGGATCGAGGAGGCGAAGGGGGACCGGACCAAGTTCCGGGGCCGGAAGCCCGCCTATGGCCGGAAGGAGCTGGACCTCGTACGGGACATGCTGGCGGCTGGCGGCGGGACCAGTGAGATCGCTAGGGAGGCGAAGCTGTCCCGACAGACCGTGTTGAGGATCAAGGCCGATCCTGCGGGGGCCGAGGCTGCGCTGGCCCGCTGGGACCTGTCCTGACCCGATATGTTGCAAGGATGCAACAGTCTGCTGCTCTATCTGTCTTTTTTCCTTCAACGTCGGCTTATCGCCTCAACCCATGCCACCCCGACGCCGCGCCGAGCGAGAAAGAGTAGATAAATATCTTCTGCCATATCGTTGCGGATCAACAATCTAGAGGCTCCAAGATAGCACTTCTGTGACCAAACCGTGCCCACAACCTTTTGTTTATAAACATTTTTCTTGACGGTTTCCGCTTGGTCTTCAATAAGGGTTGCACGCAGCGGGGCAACAGGCCCCCCAGCGTTCCCGCAAACATTCCCAGCAGAAAACCGAAAGGAACCCCTCGGCATGGTCGAACATGGACAGCAGCACGACGAAAAGTTTCCGCAACTCTCTTTGCACCTCGTCACTCTTGAGTGCCTCAGGGAAGCTCTGGCGGAACTCAGGCAGGCCCTGCCAATGGCGGGCATTTTCCCCAGCAGGGCCGATGAAGCCCGCCGCAAGATCGAAACCTTCTATCGTTTGGCTGAGGCGCACGGGCTCATCGAGCCGCACGAGGCAGAGACGTTCCGCCCCCTACTCCGGCTGAACTGAGCCGCCAAGCGGGCCGGGGATACGTTCCTCGGCCCCGCGCTCCTCCATAACAGAACCTTGAGGGAAAACCGTGATCGAACTTGACAACACCCAGCCCGCCCCAACGGCCACCATGACACCAGCGATGGCGACGGCGGCAACCCCGGGCACCGACTACATCCTCACCGAAGAAGACCGCGCGGCCCTCAACGGGATCACCCTGGCGGTTGAGTTCGCGATGGTCGCCGCCCGCGCCCTTTCCCGAGGCTTCCCGAAGGATCACCCCGAGGTTGCGGAGTACTTGGCCTTCGCCCGCGCCAAGCTGCCCGCGTAAGGGCTGGTTCGTGGCGCTTGACGTAGTTCAGGTACTCTACGGCCCCCCAAACCGCCACGGAGGGGCGTACCGGCAGGTAGGCACAGACGCGAGGAGCTACGTGCCTCGAACGCACTTAGGAATGAAACCGGGAAGCACCCCTCGCCCCCTCCCTGTTCAACTTCGGGGACCACAAGGTCCGCGTCGTGGAGATCGACGGGAAACCCTGGTTCGTGGCTGCCGACGTTTGTCGCTGCTTGGGTCTGCCGGGCTTCGCCAGCGTAAGCGTCCGGCGTAGGCGCCTACTTCTTCCGAGGTTGCCACCG
>NZ_SELD02000032.1 GCF_004923205.2 Paracoccus aeridis | reverse complement strand
CGGTGGCAACCTCGGAAGAAGTAGGCGCCTACGCCGGACGCTTACCATTTATCGTCAGACAGGTCTGGATCGCTGCGTGACTGTAATCCTGCTGACGACCGCGTTTGCCGGTCGGCGCAGCCTCCCAAGTCATGGCGGGATCGAACCAGAGGGTCAGCAAGCCGCGGTGCTTCAGCGCCTCGTCATAGGCGGGCCAGTTCCTGGTCTTGTAGCTCGGGGATGCCGGTCTGCTCATGTAGTCCAGCTACCACGCGGGGTTCACGAGATGCATTCCAGCCGATTTGTGCAACAGAGCCGCGGCATTGCCTCACTCTCTACGAGTGTCTCTGTTTGTCTGAGGGGTAATGTTTGTTGATGGGTAATAACGTCGCGCTAGATGTTTTTAGACGTCGGCGGCTTATCTCTTAAGATCCAAATCCATTCACCCAGAAAATCACTGCATCCTCCGTTGTATGATTTAGATAACTGTGGGGAAGGCGTGAGTTGAAGTGAAAGGAGCTACCCTCGCCGAGAACGTAGATCACGCCATCAACGGTCAGCTCGAAAGTGCCCTTGACAACATAGCCAACTTCTTCCGCGTCATGCTCGTACTGGCCTTCAGAACCTCCGCCTGGTGGTATTCGATGGATGTTGGCGTCCAGCAGCATCCCTTCGGCAAACGGCACAGCCCGCTCTAGGATGACCGGTCGCCTGCCGCCTTGAGGGCTCGAGAGCAGCAGTTGGAGACGCTCGCCAGGCCGGCGAATCGTAACAGGTCCGGGGGCTTGGTCAGCGAGCAGTGCGGCAACCTTGACGTGCAGCATCGCTGCAAGAGCGTGCAGCAATCGGAGGCTCGGCTGCGCTCGCCCTCGCTCGATCTTGGACAGCATGCTCTCTGAGCAATCCACCGAACTCGCCAACGCCTTGAGTGTAAGCCTTCGCGCGCGTCGCACCTGCCTCAGTGTATCGCCCAGTCGCGAGGTTGCCTGTGCTGGCGTGCTGCCGGCAGTCTCGGGTTGGCTCATCGGTCGTCGTCCATCCTTTCTCGCACACGTCAAAAAAACATCTTGCCTTGCAAGAGAGCCATGTGCAGCATTCAAGTCAATTCAAGTTCGAGACGCTCTTCAGGGGGAGATCGAGGGTGCGGGCTATTCTTGGGCGACGGAAGCTTCTGCTACTTATGGTGACGACCGCAGCCGTCGGTGCTGTCGGTGCCTTCCCGGATCGGGGGTGGGCACAGGAACCCCAGCAAGGCGGTGTCCTGCGCCTTGGATTTTCAGCCGATCCAGCGGGTTTTGATCCGGCGCAGGGGCCCTCGGGCATGTCCCACGTCGTCATCGAGCAGGTTTATTCGACCCTTATGGCTCTAGATCCTGACGCCCAGCCCTACCCTGAGCTAGCAGAAACAGGCCGCTGAAATAGTCGGCTCTCGACGTAGTTTGCAGAACAT
>NZ_SELD02000031.1 GCF_004923205.2 Paracoccus aeridis | reverse complement strand
GCCACCCGCCCCGCCCCATGCCGCCGCCCCGCCCCATGCCGCAAGATTGACGCGGCGTCAGCGCCCGCCTACCGATGACCCGGCATCCGCAATCCACCATCGCCCCGAGGTGTTCGATGACCTTCGCCGCCGGCCGTCCCGTCCTTGCCATCCCCGGCCCCTCGCCGGTGCCCGACCGGGTGCTGCGGGCGATGCACCGGCCCGCGCCCGACATCTACGAAGGCGAACTGGTGGACCTGAACGCGCAGGTGATGGCGGGTCTCAGGCGTCTGGCGGGCACCCGGCACTTCGTCGCGCCCTATATCGGCAACGGCCATGGCGGGTGGGAGGCGGCGAACACCAACCTGTTTTCGCCGGGCGACCGCGCTCTGGTCCTGGCCGCGGGCCATTTCGGCCGCAGCTGGGCCGGCGCCGCCCGCGCCCGCGGGGTCGAGGTCGAGATCATGGATTTCGGCAACAGCGCCGCGCCCGACCCGCAGCGGCTGTCCGACCGGCTGGCAGAGGACCGCGACGGCAGGATCAGGGCGGTGCTGGTCTGCCACGTGGACACCGCCTCGGGCGTGCGCGCCGACCTTCGGGCGCTGCGGGCCGCGATGGGCGACCACCCGGCCATGTTCGCCGTCGATGCCATCGCGAGCCTCGGCTGCGAGGAGCTGAGGATGGATGACTGGGGCGTGGACGTGCTGGTCTCGGCCAGCCAGAAGGGGCTGATGGTCCCGCCGGGGCTGGCGTTCGTGTGGTTTTCCGACCGCGTGGGGGAAAGCCGGGCCACGGCCTCGCCCTACTGGGACTGGACCGGGCGCGCGAACGCCGCCCCCGGCGAGGTCTGGCGCTTCTGGGGCGGCACGCCCCCGGTGCAGCATCTCTACGGCCTGGCCGAGGCGCTGGCGATGATCCTGGACGAGGAGGGGCTGCCATCCGCGTGGACCCGGCACGAGGGGCTGGCGCGCGCGGTCTGGGCCGCGCTGGACGCCTGGGGGCAGGGCGCCACGGGGATCGCCGCGAACGTCGCGGACCCGGCCGCGCGGTCGCGGGCGGTGACGGCGGTGAACCTGCCCGGCGCCGACCGCCTGCGGCGCTGGTGCGCGGACAACGCGGGCGTGACGCTGGGGATCGGCCTCGGCGCGGCGGAGCCGGCCAACGCGCTGCGGATCGCGCACATGGGCCATGCGAGCGCGCACATGGTGCTGGGCGTGCTGGCCGTCATGCAGGCGGGGATGACGGCGCTGTCGATCCCGCACGGGCCGGGGGGCCTGGACGCGGCGGCGGGAACCATCGCGGCGCTGGCGAGGGCGTGACGCGCGCCTGCGGCGGGCCGTCATGCAGGCGCGGGTGACCGCGCTGTCGATCCCGCACGCTTGTACGGGGCGAGAACAATTGCGGCGCTGGAGCAGGCGTGACGCGCCTGCGACGGTCCCTCATCCAAGCGGGGATCGTGGCGCTGTCGATTCCGCCGGCGCCTGAACGCCGTTGCGGAAACCCCCGCCACGCTTACGCTGGCAGGGGTCTGCGGCCCGCTTCGCTCAGGGCCTGTCGGCGGGCATCTTGTCGCCGTTGCTGGCGAGCCATTTCTCCATGAACGCGATCTCGCTTTGCTGCGCGTCGATCACCTCCTGCGCCAGCTTCCGCAGATCGGGGTCGGTGCCGTGCTCCAGCTCGACCCGCGCCATCGCCACCGCGCCCTGGTGGTGCGGGATCATGCCGCGGACGAAGTCGACGTCCGGGTTGCCGCTGTAGTCGATCATCATGTCGGCGTGCATCCGCTCCATCGCGGCGCGGTAGGCGGCGGTCGACGGGCTGTCCTGCGCCGCGGCCGAAGCCTGCGCTGCCGCGGCGGCCGGCGCGGCCGGGGCCTGCCCGGCGGCGGGTGCCGGCATGCTGCCGTGGTCGTGGGCGTGGTCGTGCGCGGCGGGCTGCTGGGCCGCTGCCGGTCCGGCGAGCGCCAGCGCCAGGCAGGCGAGAAGCATCGTGCGGGGTGCGGTCATGTCGGGTTCTCCCTAAGCTTCGGGTCTGGCGCAACGCGCCGGCGCTGACGGCGGGTTCGCGGGACGGTCCGGTGGCGCGATCACGTCTGCCTGATCACTTCCGCCCGAACAGCCGGAACGCGGCCGACGCGGCCCAGCCTGCGCCCACCGCGATCGCGAGCGACATCAGCCCGTACCAGAACGGCCGCTCGATCGCGAGCCGGTAGAGCCAGCGTTCCAGCCCGACCTTCGCGACCTTGACCGGGGCGCTGTAGGTGCTGATCACGTGACCGTCGCGGGTCAGGAAGATGCTGACCTTGTACTGCCCCTCGATAAGCGCGGCGGGCAGCGCGATGTCGGCGCGGAACAGCGTGTCCTCGATCAGCCGCACGCTGCCTTCGTCCAGCCGGTAGCGGCCCTGCTGCTCGCGCAGGCGCAGGAAGGCCGAGGTGTAGTCGGTCGCGTTCGCCACCTGCACCTGCTCGCCCAGGGCGCGCAGCGCCAGCGGGATGGAGATGCGGTGCTGCAGGTCCTCGGACGGCAGCAGCATGTCGTCGAGCGGCCCGCTGGTCGCCACGACGTAGAAGTCGGGCGCCGCGCTGATGACGAGGGACGAGGTGTTCATCCAGATCCCGAACCGGCGTTCCTTCCTGCGCACCTTCACCGACTGGGGCGGCCCCTGCATGGTGACGATCACCCCCAGCGGGCCTTCGTCCGTCGGCGCGCTGTCGCGCTTGACCGCGCCGTAGATGAGGATTTCGGACCCGGTGAAGTCGGCGGTGATCGAGACGGCGTCCTGCGACAGTCCCGCGACCACCCGCTCGGTCGATCCCTCGGCCTGGGTGCGGACGGGCGGCGGCGCGCCGGTCTGCGACCGCAGGGCGGGCGGCAGCGCGGCCAGCAGCAGAAGCGCCGCGGCGAAGGCCAGGACGAAAAGCCGGGCGCGCGCCATGTTCAGCCCGACGCCAGCGAATACACGTCGTCGGGCGGTAGCAGCAGCCCCAGCGCCAGCCTGAAGCACACCGCCAGCACGAGGAGCGCCAGCAGGATCCGCAGCTGCTCGGCCCTGAGCCGCGCGCCCATCTGGGTGCCGACATGCGCCCCCACGACGCCGCCGACGATCAGCAGCACGGCCAGCATGATGTCGACGGTGTTGGAACTGATCGCGTGCATGAGGGTGGTGAACGCGCTCACCGCCGCGATCTGGAACAGCGAGGTGCCGATCACGACCCGCGTGGGCATCCCCAGCAGGTAGATCATCGCCGGCACCATCACGAACCCGCCGCCGACACCCATGATCGCGGCGAGGATTCCGACCGCGACCCCCACGGCCAGTGGCGGGATCACGCTGATGTAGAGGCCCGACTTCCGGAACTTCATCCGCCAGGGCAGCCCGTCGATCCAGCTGTGCGCGCGCCGGCGGGGCGCGACCGTCCCGCGCCGGGTCGCGCGCAGGGTGGCCACGCTTTCGCGCAGCATCGTCAGCCCGATGAAGCCCAGGAACACGACGTAGCTCAGCTGCACGACGAGATCGACCTGCCCCAGCCGCTGCAGCATGTTGAAGGCGCCGACGCCGAGGAACGATCCGACCACCCCGCCGATCAGCAGCACCCAGCCCATCCGCATGTCCACCGCCCCGCGCCGCAGATGCGCGAGCAGCCCCGTCATGGACGAGGCCACGACCTGGTTGGCGCCGGTCGCAACGGCGATCGGGGGCGGGATGCCGATGAAGAACAGGAGCGGCGTGATCAGGAAGCCGCCGCCGACGCCGAACAGCCCGCTCATCAGGCCCACGATGGCGCCCAGCCCGATCAGGACGAAGGCGTTGACCGAGACCTCGGCGATGGGGAGGAAGAACTGCATGCGCTGCCCGCTGGGTTGGCGCATCTTGCAAGGGCGCGCGGGCCGCGTCAAACGTCGATCTGCCCGCGGACGGGCGCTCGCGCGGCCCGCGCGCTTGCCCACGTCCGCTTGCCCACGTCCGCTTGCCCACGTCCGCTTGCCCGCGTCCGCTTGCCCGCGTCCGCTTGCCCAAGCCCGCTTATCCACGTCCGCTCGCCCCCGGACAGCGCGGGCGGACCGTTCACCGCCCGTCCGCGCATCCCGACCGCTCACGCCCGACCGCTCACGCCCGACCGCGCGCGGGCGGTTGCGCGCCGCGCGGCCCTGCGGGTAAGCAGAAGGGGCGGATCGGGGGTCCGGGCACGGCATTGCGGCCGCGCCCCGGGCGGCGGAAGACAGGCGGGCAGATGCGGATACTCATCACCAACGACGACGGCATCAACGCGCCGGGCCTTGCCGCCCTGGAAGCCATCGCGGCCGAGGTCGCGGGCCCGGGCGGAGAGGTCTGGGTCGTCGCGCCCGCGTTCGAGCAGTCGGGCGTCGCCCACTGCATCAGCTATACCCACCCCACGATGATCGCCGAGCTCGGGCCTCGCCGCTGGGCGGCCGAGGGCAGCCCGGCCGACTGCGTCATGGCGGGCGTGGCCGACATCATGAAGGACTCGCCCCCCGATCTCGTCCTGTCGGGCGTGAACCGCGGCAACAACGCGGGCGAGAACGTCATGTATTCGGGCACCGTCGGCGGCGCGATGGAGGCGGCGCTGCAGGGCCTGCCGGCGATCGCGCTGTCGCAGTACCTCGGGCCGGGCACGCAGGGGCTCGAGGATCCGTTCGAGGCCGCGCGCGTCCACGGTCCCCGCGCGATCCGGCGACTGCTCGATCTGGGCGACTGGTCGAGCGGGCCGGGGTTCCGGCTGTTCTACAACATCAACTTCCCGGCGACGTCCGCGGCGAAGGTCCGCGGCATCCGCGTCGGCCACCAGGGCAGGCGGGCGGGGGTGCGCTTCGGCGTGGCGCCCCACATCTCGCCCGGCGGCAAGCGGTTCCTGTGGATCACCGGCGGCTCGCAGCAGGCCCGCGCCGACGCCGGCAGCGACGTCGAGCTGCTGATGGAGGGCTACGTCGCCGTCACCCCGATGCGCGCCGACCTGACCTGCCACGCGTCGCTGAGGACCCTGCAGGAGGCGCTGGACGAGGCATGAGCGCGGGCACGGGCGACGACGATCACGATCCGGACGGGCCGCGCGCGGGCGACGGGCCAGGCGAGCAGAAGATGCGCTTCCTGTTCGCGCTGCGCTCGCGCGGGGTGACGGACCCGCGGGTCCTGGACGCGATGGAGCGGATCGACCGCGGCGCCTTCGTGCGCGGCCACTTCGAGGATCGCGCCTACGAGGACACGCCGCTGCCGATCGTCTGCGGCCAGACCATCAGCCAGCCGTCGGTGGTGGGGCTGATGACGCAGGCGCTGGACATCGGCCCCCGCGACACGGTGCTGGAGGTCGGGACCGGGTCGGGCTACCAGGCCGCGATCCTGTCGCTTCTGTGCCGCCGGGTCCTGACCGTGGACCGCCACCGCCGGCTGGTGGTCGAGGCCGAGGCGCTGTTCCGCCAGCTCGGCCTGTCCAACATCACCGCGCGGGTCGCGGACGGGTCGCGCGGCCTGCCCGAACAGGCGCCGTTCGATCGCATCATGGTGACCGCCGCGGCCGAGGACCCTCCGGGGCCGTTGTTGTCGCAACTCAAGATCGGCGGTATCATGGTGGTGCCGGTCGGGCAGTCCGACGCGGTCCAGACGCTGATCCGGGTGACGCGGATGGCGGACGGATTCCGCTACGACGAGCTCAGGCAGGTGCGGTTCGTGCCGCTGGTCGAGGGGTTGGGACAGACATGACCCCCGCAAACAACAAGTACGGCGAACGAGGACGGGCAGCGATGCGGATTTCAAGGAAGACCGGGCTCACGCTGGCGGTGCTGGCGCTGGCCGCCGGCTGCACGCCGACGGGCCAGCCGATGGGGCCCGGGCAGATGATGAGCCGGGTGGGGATGCCCGGTGCTGGCGGGATCGGGGCCGGCGGGATCGGGGCCGGCGGGATGGGCGCGGGCGGAATGGGTGCGGGCGGGGTGCCGATGGGTCCGGCCACGTCGAACCCGATGGCGCGTGCGCAGGCGCCGATGGGGCCTGCGACTTCGGGACCCGCGACTTCGGGACCAGCGACTTCGGGGCCCTCGGCGATGGGGCCCGCGACGTCCAATCCGGTCGCGCGCGTCCAGGTGCCGGCGGCGCCCGCCACGTCGAACCCCGCCGGACGCATGCAGATGCCGGCGGCCTCGCGCATGCCGCAGTTCAGGATCCCCGGCCTCGGCCGCATCGGTGCGGGCGCGGCCGGCGGCGCCGCGGCGGCGCAGGTCACCGACCCCTATGCAGGCCAGGGCGTGCGCCAGCCGGGGATCGAGCCCGTGAAGCCGGTGACCCCGTCCGCTCCGGGGGCGTCCGCTTCGGCGCCGGTGGCCTCGGCCCCGACCGCCTCGGCCCCGACCGCCTCAGCCGGTACCGCGGCGCAGGCGCCGGCAGCGGCTGCCGCGCGCAGCCATACCGTCGTCGCGGGCGAGACCGCGTGGTCGATCGCGCGCAAGTACGGCGTGTCGGTGCAGGCCCTCGCCGCCGCGAACGGCCTGCCCGAGGCGATGACCGTGCGGCTGGGCCAGCGGCTGGCCGTGCCCCCCGCCGCCGGGACCCGTCAGGCGGCAGTCACAGCGCCCGGCGCGGGCAGCCCGACGCCGCTGCCCCCCTCTGCGTCGAGCCCGCTGCCAAGCGAGCGCACCACCCCCGCCTCGCGCCCCGCCCCCCGCGGCGAGGCGCCCGACCTGGGCGCGACCCGCACCGCCGCGTCTGGCAGCGGCAGGCTGTCCATGCCGGTGAGCGGCGCGATCGTGCGCGCCTACAGCAAGGGCAAGAACGAAGGCATCGACATCGCCGCCCCCGCGGGCGCGACCGTCAAGGCGGCCGGCAGCGGCACGGTCGCGGCGATCACCCGCGACACCGACGGCGTCCCGATCGTCGTGATCCGCCACGACGGCGACCTGCTGACGGTGTATGCCGGGCTCGACAATCTGACCGTCGAAAAGGGGCAGAAGGTCCGCGCGGGCCAGGCGATCGGCACCGCCCGCTCCTCCGGCAGCGTCCACTTCGAAGTCCGGCGCGGCTTCGAGAGCGTGGATCCCGAGGGGTATCTGTAAGACTGCCGTCGGGAAAGGGCGGCTGCCACGGTGAGGCGATGGGTACCGCCCGCTCCTTGGACAGTGTTTGCTTCGACATCCGGCGGGGCTTCACAAGCTTGGACTTCGAGGGACCACCGCCCGAAAGGGTGGCGATGTGCATGCCGGGGAAGGCGCGCTGGTGAGGGCGGCTGGTCTCGAGCGCGGCGCGTGCCGGCAATTGACGGGTGGCGGCGCGCCTCTGCCGGCCCACATCTTCACGGGACCGCACGTGGCGGCAACGGGAATCCCTCTCCAAGATCCGCTTCAGTCCTGAACGGCGCGGCAGCGCCGTCCCGGTGTCTCCCCACCGGCGGATCGCCGACGGCGCCAGTCGGAGAAGTAACCGCTTCCTCGACCGGCGCTGTTCCGGGGGTCGCCCGGGCCTGCGTCACGCGTCCCTGGCGCGAATCGCCTCGGCCACTGCAAACGCGACCTCCTGCCGGATCACCCGGCGCAGGTTGCGGCTGAAGCGGCCGCCCATTTCGCCTTGAAGCTCCTGCCGGATCGACTCGCGCAGCAGGCTGCGGAGGATGGAGCCGTTCGGGATGTCCTCGTCGGCGGGGGCGAACAGGTGCAGCGCGGTGCTGTCGTCTGCCGGATCAGGGACGCGCGGGCGCGGTGGCGCGGCAGCGGGTCCCGCGGATGCGGCAGGTTCCGGTGCCGGCGCGGACGTTGCGGGATGCGCCGCCGGCGCCGCCGCGGGGCGTGCCGGCCAGGCGGGGGCGGCCGAACGGATGCCCTTCTCCGGCTCAGGATCGGCGGCGGTCCCGGCCGCGGCATCTGCAGCGACGCATTCGACCATCGGGGCGGGATCGGCCGCGGCACCGCCGTTCGCACGCGCTGCCGGCTCGGCGTCGGGGGCGGGCACGACCTCCGGCTCCTCCGACAACGCCCCCGCCAGCGCCGCGAGGCGCAGGCGCGGCCGTGTGAACTCGACCGTGGCGGGGGCAGGGGTGGGATCGGCCGGGGCGACCAGCGCGGCGCTGTGAAGCCGCAGCGGCGCGGCTTCGACCGGGGCCGCCCGGCCGGGATGCGAGGGAAGGGGGTCCGAGGGGACCGGGGCGAGCCGGGCCGAAGGCGCGGGGTCGTCCACGACAGAGACACCCGTCCCGGAGACACTCACCTCGGGCTCGGCCACGGCGGCACGGCGCGGCGGGGCCGGCTCGCGGCGGAAGCGGCTGCCGTCATCCTGCGCGATCAGGCGCCGGATCGAGGCCAGCACGTCGCTGACGCTTTCCGGACCGGCAGGCTCGGGCGAACGGCGGGGAAACGACGACAGGTCGGTCATCACGCCACCGCCCGCGCCGGGGTCAGGTCACTTTCCGATCGCGCGCAGCACGCGGTCCAGGTTGTCGCCCTGGGTGCTGGTGTAGGGCGCGTCGCGGACCGCGCCGTAATAGGCCGATGGGTCATAGGTCGGGATTCCCAGGTTGAGGTCTTCTACCGTCAACAAACCCATACCGGCCAATAGTTGATAATGTGCTAACTGCAGGTTGGTCTCTGCCGTGATCCGGTCGGCCCGCGCCTGCAGCAGGTCCTGTTCCGCGTCCAGCACGTCCAGCGTCGTGCGCGCGCCCAGAGTCGCTTCCTCGCGCACGCCCTCGTAGGCCTGCCGGGCCGCCGAGATCTGCTCGTCCGTGGCCGAGATCTGCGCGCGGGCCACGTCGATGTTGGCCCAGGCCGTTCCCACCGAAAGATCGACCTGCCGCGCCGCGTCCAGAAGCTGCGCGCGGGCGCTGTCGCGCTGCGCCATCGCCTGGCGGTGCAGCGACGGCAGCCGGCCGCCCGAATAAAGCGTCTGGCTCATCTCGACACCGGCGCTCAGCGTGCTGGTGATTTCCTGGTCGCCGCTGCCGAACAGGCTGGTCTGCGGGGCGCGGGTCGCGGACAGCCCGGCGTTGCCGGTCAGCGTCGGCCGGCGCTCGGCGGCGGCGGCGGCCACCTGCAGCTCGGCCGCGGCGGTCGCCCGCTGTGCCTGCAGGACGCCGGGATTGGTGCGGCGGGCGACGGCCTGCGCCGCCTTGAGCGATTCGGGCCGCTTGGGCAGCGCCGGCGGCGGATCGAGGTCGATGGGCCTGCGCCCGACCGAGGCGACGAACGCCTCGATCGCGATTTCCAGGCTGCCCTCGGCCGCGGCGAGGTTCGCGCGCGTGGCGGCTAGCTGCGCCTCGGCCAGCGACACGTCGGTGGTCGTGATCTCGCCCACCTCGAAGCGGTCGCGCGCCGCCTGGAGCTCCTGCCCCAGAAGGTTGACCGAGTTCTGCTGCAGGCTGATCTGCTGCTGCGCGTTGCGGACGCGGAGATAGGCGTCCACGGCGTCCAGCAGGATGTCCTGCTCGATCGCGACCAGCGATTCGCGGGTGGCGAGGACGTTTTCCTTCGCGATGTCGATCGCGAGCTGGCTGCGGCCGAAGTCGAACAGAGTCATCTGCGCGACCAGCTGCAGCGTGGTCGCGACGGTCTCCGCGCCCTCGACCTGGCGGAAGCTGTGCGAGGCCGCCCACTGGACCACCGGCCGCAGCGCGGACATGGCCTGCGCCACGTTCTCGTCCGCGGCGCGGACCACGGCGCGGTTCTGTTCCAGCAGGGCCGAGTGGCGGTAGGCCGCGACCAGCACGTCGGCCAGCGATTCGGCCGAGGCGGGCAGCGCGGGGACGATCGCGACCGTCAGGGCCAGGACAAGCCGTCGGAATGAAGTCTTCACAACACGAACCCTTCGATCTTGGCGAGGCCGGGCAGGACCGGCGCGTGGGCGTTGAACGCGTAGCGCCAGTTGATGAGGCCGTCAATCTTGTAGCCCAGCCGGGCGACGCCCAGCCCGGACCTGCCGCGGCCCGCGGGGTCCGTGTCGTCGCGCCACAACGCGGCGATCCGGCCGCCCTCTGCCAGCTGGTCGGCGATGGCGTCGGGCAGCACCCCGATCGCGCCGTTGACGAGGATCGCGTCGTAGGGCCCGTGCGCCGGCGCGCCTTCGGCCAGCCCCGCGTTCACGACCGCCACGTTGTCGGCGCCCTCGGCGGCAAGCCGCCGCCCGGCCTGCGCGGCCATGTCGGCGTCCGGCTCGATCGCGACGACCGCCTGCACCATCCGCGACAGGACCGCGGCCGAGTAGCCCAGGCCGCAGCCCAGGTCCATGACGAGGTCGCCCGACTTGAGATCCAGCGCGTCGATCAGCTTGGCGAAGGTCCGCGGCTCGAGCAGCACGCGCCCGGGGGCGATCTCCACGTTCTCGCCCGAATACGCAACCTCGCGGCGGGCGTCGGGAACGAAGTTCTCTCGCGGGACCTGCAGCATCGCGGCGATCACGGGATAGCGGGTCACGTCGTTGGTCCGCACCTGGGTGTCGACCATCGTGGTTCGGCGCTGGGCGAAATCGGGCATGCGGCGAAACCTTGGCTGCTGCTGGCGTTGGGCGGTTCTTGCCACGAAAGCGCCTGCGGGGCAACGGCGCCCTGGCGCACCCGCGCCGGGCCATGTCCGGCGGCGTGCCGCGCTTGCACGCCGGTCCGCGATGGCCTATCTGGTCAGCACCTCACGGCGGCGGGTTGGCGGAGAGGTTACGCAGCGGATTGCAAATCCGTGAAGACCGGTTCGATTCCGGTACCCGCCTCCAGGTCACATTCCCGTTCTTCTTGCATATGCTCCCGCCGCTTCTGTGGTCGCGCTCCGATTTCTGTTCCGTTGCTTCTATGAACTTCTGGCGACCTACTGCCATGCGAATCCGCGCCTCATCCGGCTGACCATCGCTGCCGCCGGGGTCCACGAACGGCTCTGTTGAACAAATCGGCTTCTGACTGGACTGCCCCGTTCCCCGTACAGCTTATCCTGCGACCTCTGTGACGGGTGTGCCGAGTGCGGTGAAGCCGTTCAGAACGGCTACGCGGACTTTGAACTCTGCAACCTGACGGTCGAAGTCCCGCGCGGACAGGCGCTGCCCGAGG
Organism: Paracoccus aeridis; assembly: GCF_004923205.2. GTDB lineage: Bacteria > Pseudomonadota > Alphaproteobacteria > Rhodobacterales > Rhodobacteraceae > Paracoccus > Paracoccus aeridis. The sequence goes on along the minus strand of NZ_SELD02000031.1, from coordinate 673 downwards.
AGCTTGATGCAGTGCATCTTTGTTTCAGCTCGGCTTCGGCGGTGGTAACCGCTCCATCGTCGCCAGATGGTTCGCCCCACAGGCTTGGATGTCCGCAGGATTTCGTTAAGGGCGATGGCCCCGGCGATGTCAGGTTTCCAGAGTTTGGCGTTCTTGCGGGGCGGGGTGATCGCGGCAGCTCCACGGGCGGCGATGGCGTCGTGGCACTTGCGGGTGTCGAAGGCACCATCTGCGGTGGCTGGTGATTTCCTGATCGAGCGGAATCTGGTCAAGCAACTCGGGCAGCATCGGGGCGTCGCCCACGTCGCTTGTGGTGAACCCGGCAGCCCGGATCTCCAGCGACTTCTCATCGATTCCGATGTGGATCTTGCGCCAGACCCGACGTTTGGAGCCGCCATGCTTGCGCGCGTTCCACTCCCCCTCACCCTCGACCTTGATGCCAATGCTGTCGATCAGCAGGTGCAGCGGACCGTCCGATCCACGATGGGGAATGTTCACTTTCAGGTTCTTTTGGCGACGCGACAAGGTGCTGAAATCAGGCACGGCCCGGTCCGGACCGATCAACCGCAGAAGGCTCTCAACGAACCCTGTCGTTTGCCGTAGCGCCATGCCGAACAGCACATTTATCGTAAGCGTCCGGCCTGACTGCCCTGCCGGGTTCAGGGAGTGATCG
>NZ_SELD02000030.1 GCF_004923205.2 Paracoccus aeridis | reverse complement strand
CGAGGAAAACGTTCCGCCCAGTCCTGACTAAATCAGCAGCCTGCTAGACCCGAACGGAGAACACCTCGCTAAGCTGCGGGTCCGCCGAAGCGGCCGTCCAGTCGCTCGGCAGCATTCGTCAAAAAGGGCTCCCTCAAGCCGTTCGCTGCGATCTGCGCGAACGGCTGCTTCGACGCTGCGGCCGTTCACTGAACCGTCTGTGACAGGCTGCTGAACTTATTTGTGAAAAACGACATCGGAGCCGCTCGGAGGTGGTGAGGCGTCCGCTGACCGATCCCCTTGCGGACAGAAAGGCGCGGATGTTGCGGGACGCCTGGTCCGTGGCCATCCGGTTCGAGCCGGATAACGGACCTGACCCGCATTTCCGCGCAGATCGCAGCGGCATATGGTCGGATGCGTGGCTCAAAATTGCGGTGCATGTGCGTTGCCGAGTAAGCGCTCATGCTGCGAACCCAAAGGATCTTGGCAATCCGGCTGACCATGTATTATATATTGGTACAAATCGTCAAGTTCAGGTAAGCCCATGCCTCGCAACACCTCTGTCTCTCTCGGAGAGCATTTCACCGGCTTCATCAGCGCGCAGGTCGAAGCGGGCCGCTATGGCTCGGCCAGCGACGTGGTTCGCGCCGGGCTGCGGCTTCTGGAAGAACATGAAGCCCGCGTCCGTGCCCTCCAGGCTGCCCTCGACGAAGGTGACACTTCCGGGACACCCGAGCCCCTCGACATTGCTGCCTTCAAGGCTGAAATGCGGGCCGCCCGCGCAGGATGACGAAGCTCCTGCGTTTCACACCGGCCGCCCGCGCCGATCTGGCCGGGATCTGGGACTACACGGCGCGTAACTGGGACATGGACCAGGCCGATCGCTATCTCGACGCGCTGTACGGGATCTGCCTGTCTCTGGCCGCGGGCGACACGGTCAGCCGGCCGGTCGACCTGCGTCCCGGGATACGCAAGGCGCGGGCTGCCTCACATATGCTCTATGTCCGGGAGGGCGCGGACACGCTCGACGTGATCCGCATTCTGCACCAGCGCCAAGACGTTGAGCGGCATCTCTAGCTGTTCACCATGGCAAGAATGGAGCGCAGCGAGCTGATCGAGGCGGTCTGACGGCAGCCGTAAACCTGTTCTCGTTACAGGTGCGAGTCAACGATGCCGAACGGACCACCGCAACGCCGGATGGAGGCAGCGGTCTCATGGCCATGCCAACCCGCCGGCTACGGAACGGCGGGAAACGGCGGCCTGGTAATGACACCATACCATCCTGTATTTATACAGAAATATGCTATTCGTTCCATAATCTAGGTTATTAGTCCCGGAGGTATGCACGGCAAAGTTAAAATGTCTCACCTCTGCAATTCAGGAATGTCACACTCCCTGGATAAACATCGTGTCGATCCGTGGGAGCCGGGACATGGGATGGGTGATGATGAGCGAACGAGAACTGAACCGCGTCGAGGTTCTGAGCCAAGTGGTGCAAGGCCAGATGTCAGCTGTGACCGCGGCCGATGTTCTGGCGCTGAGCCGCAGACAGGTTCACCGGTTGCTGAAGCGGTTCGGGACTGACGGCCCGGCGGCGATCTTGAACGCTGACGAAAAAGCAGCCTAATCATTGAACCACGAACTCTCCGGTAAACCCGGGGCGGTTCAAAGCTTGGGCTGAAGTAGGCCGTTCGCTGGACTCAAATGCTTCTGGGGTGCTCCATGGCCATCAAGTCAACGCTAGAGAGTCGCAGACGGCTGCAAACCTCGCGCAAGATCCAGTGGGCGGCCCTGAAGCTGGCACTACGCTACGGCTACGATGACATGACAACCGAAATGATCGCGGCTGCGGCGGGCATCAGCCAGCGGACCTTCTTTAACTATTACCCGAACAAGGGTGCAGCGATCATCGGACCTTCAACCGGCTTCGACGACCAGGCGGCGGCATGGTTTCGGGCCTCGTCGGGCTCACTCCTCGCCGATCTTCTCCAGGCGCTGTACCAGCATCTAGCCAACATCGTCGTGGATCACAGCACCCCGCAAGTGATTGGCGAGCTACTGGGAACGTAACCGGAACTGCAGCGGATCCTTGATGGGGTTCTGAAACAGTTCGGCAACCAGATTGCGGACCTGCTTGTAACCAGAATGGGAAAGGAGGCGCGCCGAGATGCAGAACTGCTCGGCACTGTAGTCTCGCATGCCTTGGGAAACACTATTTGTTCGTGGGCCAACGACCAGGCGATGTCCGCCAACAGCATCATCGAGGTTTCCTCGTCAAGGCTGCAAGCGCTTCGCGGCAATCTGGCGCTCATTTAGGCAGCCCTTCTAATCCAGATGCGATTCATGACCAAGTCGCTTGACCCTGCCGCGGTTTATTCTATACGAACGTTCGACTATCATCCGAGGGACTCATGGGCCGAAAGCGCACGATCGACAGGGACGCCCTTATGGATGGCGTGGAAAGCGTTGCGCGCCGCGAGGGGGTAAGTGGTCTCAGCATCGATGCCCTGGCCAAGGAAGTCGGCATCAGCAAGTCCAGTGTTGTTTATGACTGCGGAAGCAAGGCCGGGCTGCTGGCGGCCTTCACTCGTCACAAGATCGGCCAGTATCGCGAGCGTTTTGGCGATGCCCTGCAGGCTCATGCCGGGCAGCCGAACGCCTGGTTGCGCGCGATGATCGACATGGGGCGCGAAGGGCCTTCGGATGACGACGTGGCGATCACGATGCTGATCAGCGCCAGCATGGGTGAGCACGCTGAATGTCGTGAACTGATGCGCGAAGCCTTGGCCGAGGATGCGCGCCGCGTCCTGGCAGATGCCGAAGACCCGGGAAAGATGCTGCAGTTGTTGCTCGCGGTCCATGGCCTGTTCTTTCTCGAATGTTTTGGGCTTCACCGTTTCGATGAGATCACCCGCCAAGAACTCCTCGACGGGCTCATGAAGTCCCTTGAGGCCGACAAGGGATCGTCCGCTGCGGCCACTACCCATTCCAACAAGTAATCCTTCTTTCCGAAAGACCGACCATGCACAGATCTCGAATCCTGACCGGGCTTCTTGTTGCGCTGCTGGCCCAGCCGGTGGCTTTGCGCGCAAGTGCCCAGGATATGCCGCCCACGCCCGTCAGCGTCCTGACCATGACCCCGCAACCCTTGCCCGTGGTGAACGAGCTGCCCGGACGCGTTGCTGCGACCCGCACCGCCGAGGTGCGGCCCCGTGTCGGAGGCATCGTCGTCGAGCGGATCTTCACGCAAGGCTCTGTCGTAAAGGCGGGCGATGTTCTCTACAAGATCGACCCCGCGCCCTATGCCGTCCGCGTTGCCAGCGCCGAGGCCACCCTGGCAAGGGCCGAGGCGACCCGGCAGAACGCCCAGGACCAGCTTGCCCGCACCGAGGCCCTGCGCGAACGCCGCGTAACCGCAGGAGTGGATCTTGAAAACGCCACCACCACCCTGGCCCAGGCCGATGCGGACGTTGCCATCGCCAATGCCAGCCTCCAGGAAGCGCAGCTGAACCTGGGCTATACCGACGTGACTGCCCCGATCGACGGCGTCGTCGGGCGCGCCCTGGTGACCGAAGGTGCCCTGGTCACCGCGCAGACCGACATCCTGGCCACCATCCAGCAGCTTGATCCCGTCTATGTGGACGTGACCCAGTCATCCGCGCAATTGTTCGCCCTGCAACGCGCGCGGGCAACCGGAGAGCTGATGATGACCGCGCCCGACGAGGCGCAGGTCCAGCTGTTCTTCGATGACGGGTCGGCATACCCGCATATGGGCAAGTTGCTTTTCTCGGAAGCCAGCGTCGACAGCTCGACCGGGCAGATCACGCTGCGGGCCGAGTTCCCCAATGCGGACGGGATGCTGTTGCCGGGCCTTTATGTCCGTGCGCGGCTTGAACAGGCTGTCCGCGAAAACGCGCTCAGCATCCCGCAGATGGCGGTTCAGCGCGACACCAACGGCCAGGCCTTTGTTTACGTCCTGAAGGGCGAGGACACCGTCGAACGCCGGGACGTGTCCCTGGGCCTGACCTTCAAGAACGAATGGTTGGTCGAAGATGGCCTGCAGCCCGGGGATCGTGTTGTCGTCGAAGGGACGCAGAAGCTGTACCCGGATGCGAAGGTCGTCGCGGAACCCGTCAATGCAAAACCTGAGGCAGCCGCCACGCAATCCGCCCGGCCTGCCGCGCAGACCGCCAATCACAAGGGCTGAGAACGCAGCATGGCACAGTTCTTCATTCTTCGCCCGGTCCTGGCCTGGGTGATCTCGATCTTTATTGTCATCGCCGGGCTGATTGCCCTGCCCCAGATGCCGATCGCCCAATATCCCCAGGTCGCGCCCCCGCAAATCCAGATCTCGACCTTCTATACCGGCGCCTCGCCCAACGAGATGTACCAGTCCGTCGCCCAGCCGATCGAGGAGGAGCTGAACGGCATCCAGGGCATCCAGTACTTTGAATCGACCTCGGACGTGTCAGGCGCGATCTCGATCACGGCGACCTTTGAACCGGGGACGGATGTCGGCACGGCGCAGGTGGATATCCAGAATGCCGTCAGCCGGGTCGAACCCGTGCTGCCGCAGACGGTCGTCGACCAGGGTGTTACCGTCGAGGAGGCCGGAGCAGGCTTTCTGATGATGGTCTCCTTGACCTCGTCGGATGGGTCGATGAACGATGTGGCGCTTGGCGATTACATCAACCGCAACGTCGTGGGCGAAATCCGCCGCATCGACGGCGTCGGTCGCGCCCAGGTCTTTGCATCCGAGGAAGCACTGCGGATCTGGATCGATCCCGACAAGCTGACCGGCCTCAACCTGTCGCCGGCTGACGTGTCGGCGGCGATCCGCGCCCAGAATGCCCAGGTGGCGGCAGGCCAGATCGGCGCGGACCCGAACCCGGTGAACCAGCAGTTGACCGCGACCGTCCTGGTCAGAGGCCAGCTGACCCAACCCGAGGAATTTGGCAATATCGTGCTGCGCGCCAACCCGGACGGATCGACCGTGCGGCTTCGCGACGTGGCCGAGATCGAGGTCGGGGCCGATACCTACAACTTCGCCTCGCGACTGAACGGTCAGCCCACGGCCGCGGTGGGCATCCAGTTGTCCTCGACCGGCAACGCGCTTGCCACCTCCGAGGCCGTGCGACACACGATGGAGGAACTGTCAGAATTCTTCCCCGAGGGGATCGAATATGCGATCCCCTATGACACGGCCCCTTTCGTGGAAAAATCAATCGAGAAGGTGATCCACACCCTGGTCGAGGCCGTGATCCTGGTCTTTGTGGTGATGTTCCTCTTCCTGCAGAATTTCCGCTACACGCTCATCCCGACCATTGTCGTGCCGATCGCACTGGCGGGCACCATTGCCGTGATGCTGGTGGCAGGCTTCTCGATCAACGTGCTGACAATGTTCGCGATGGTGCTGGCGATCGGCATCCTGGTGGATGACGCCATTGTCGTCATCGAGAACGTCGAACGGATCATGGCCACCGAAGGCCTGCCACCCAAGGAGGCCACGCAAAAGGCCATGGGCGAAATCTCGGGCGCGATCATCGGCATCACGCTGGTGCTGGCGGCCGTGTTCATTCCGATGGCCTTCTTCCCCGGATCGACCGGCATCATCTATCGCCAGTTCGCGCTGACCATGGTCGTCTCGATCCTCTTTTCAGCCTTCCTCGCGCTGACGCTGACGCCCGCGCTGTGCGCGACCTTCCTCAAACCCATCAAGGGCCATCACGAGAAGAAGGGCTTCTTTGGCTGGTTCAACCGCAAGTTCGATGCGGCCACGGAACGGTATGGCCGGGGCGTGTCGATGCTGACACGGCGGACCGGCCTGGTCATGCTGGTCTATCTGGGCATTGTGGTGCTGACGGGCATTGGCTTCAGCTCACTGCCCACGGGCTTTCTGCCCGATGAGGACCAAGGCTTCATCATCTCGGACATCCAGACGCCCCCGACCGCCAGTTCGCAGCGGACCGACGCCGCCATCGAGGTGATCGAGAACCATTACGGCCAGAACCCCGCGGTCGAGAACGTCGTCGGCATCCGGGGCTTCTCGTTCTCGGGTCAGGGGCCGAATGCGGGGCTTGCCTTTATCACCTTCACGGACTGGTCCGAGCGCGACCAGACTGCGACCAAGATCGCCAACGATGCAAACATGGCCTTGTTCGGCACCAAGGACGCGCAGATCTACTCGCTGTCGCCGCCGGCGATCCCTGGCTTCGGCACATCGGGCGGGTTCAGTTTCCGCCTGCAGGACCGAGGCGGCAATGGTCAGCAGGCCCTGAACGCGGCGGCGCAGCAATTGATCGCCGAGGCTCAGGCGGGTGGGATCGTCACCGGCCTGCGGGTCGAAGGAATGCCCGCAGCTGCCCAAGTCTCGGTCGTGATCGACCGCGACAAGGCGCAGACCTTCGGCGTGGCCTTTGCCGATATCAACCAGACGCTGTCGGCGAACCTCGGCTCGGCCTATGTCAACGACTTCCCGAACCAGGGCCGGATGCAGCGCGTGATCTTGCAGGCGCAGGAGGAAAGCCGGATGCAGGCGGAGGATATCCTGAACCTGACGGTGCGGAACGCGAATGGCGGCATGGTGCCCTTCTCGTCCTTTGCGACGGTGAACTGGAATCAGGGCCCAAGTCAGGTGGTCGGCTACAACGGCTATCCTTCGGTACGGATCGCGGGGAATGCCGTGCCGGGCTTCTCGTCTGGCGCCGCCGTGGCCGAGATGGAGCGTCTGGCGGCCGGGCTGCCGGAAGGCTTCGCCTATGAATGGACCGGCCAGACGCTGGAGGAGATCAACTCGGGCAACACCTCGACCCTCCTTTTTGCGATGTCGATCCTGTTCATCTTCCTGCTGCTGTCGGGGCTTTACGAAAGCTGGTCGATCCCGCTGTCGGTGATGCTCGTGGTGCCGCTTGGGGTCATCGGATGCATTGCCGCCGTGATGCTGCGCGACATGCCGAACGATGTCTACTTCAAGGTCGGCCTGATCGCGATCATCGGGCTTTCCGCCAAGAACGCCATCCTGATCGTGGAGTTCGCCAAGGATCTGCGGGAAGAAGGAATGAGCCTGATTGATGCGGCGGTAAAGGCGGCCAAGCTGCGCTTCCGTCCGATCCTGATGACCTCCTTGGCGTTCACCCTGGGCGTGGTGCCTCTGGCCATTGCAACCGGCGCTTCGGCGGCGTCCCAGAACGCCATCGGCACCGGCGTGATCGGAGGCATGATCTCGGCCACGATCCTGGCCGTGTTCTTCGTGCCGGTGTTCTTCGTCTTCGTGCTGAGCCTGTTCAGCCGGATGCGCCGGAAAGGCGAAGCCGTCACAGCCTGAACATGAACCGATCTCCCTGGGCGGGGTCTCGCGATCCCGCCCATCTTGATTTGTGATGGCCCCGATGGGCCCTGCAGAAAGTCCAATTTGATGTCGAACTCCCTCATCCTGTCCCGTCGTGCCCTTGTGGGATCGGCAGGCGCCACGCTGGCGCTGTCGGCTTGCGGCCAACTGCCCACCTATCAGTCGCCCGAAGCCGACATGCCGGAACGCTTTGCAGCCGACTCGCCAGCCCGTCGCGCCGGCGCCAATGCCTGGTGGGCCGCGTTCCGGGACAACAACCTCGACGGTCTTGTCGCCAGTGGGCTTGGGCGCAATCTCGACGTTTTGACCGCCGTGGCCGTGATCCGCGAAGCGCAGGCCAATGCCCGGCTGGTCGGCGCCAACGACCTGCCGCAGGTTGCAGCCCAAGCGGCAGCCGCGCGGGGGGATACCCAAGGTGACGGCCCTGTCATTGACCAAAGCTCCGGCACGCTGGGTGTTTCGTGGCTGGTCGACCTCTTTGGGGCCAACCGCGCGGCACGGCGCGGGGCCGGTGCTCGTCTGGATGCGGCGTACCTCTCGGCCGAGGTCGCGCGCCTGACGGTGGCCAGTGCCATCGCCCAGGCCTATGTCGATGCCCGGTACTATCAGCAAGCCACCAGCCTGACCCGCCAAAGCCTGGAAAGCCGCCGCCGCACGCTGGAGATGACCCGGCAGCAGGATGTGCTGGGAAGCGTGTCGCGGATCGAAGTGCTGCAGGCCGAGCAGCTCGTCACCCAGGCCGAAGCCGCGCTGCCGGCATTGGAATTGGGCTTTGATCAGTCGGTCAATCGCCTGGCCACGCTTACGGCCACGCGCAGCACCGACATTGCCGCGCGGATGCGCCGCGGCGGCAGTCAGCCCCGCGCACGGTATCGCGCCAGCGTCGGGGTGCCTGCCGATGTGGTCCGCGCCCGTCCCGATGTCCGCGTGGCCGAACGCGAACTCGCTGCAGCGGTTGCAGATGTGGGGCAAGCGCGTGCAGCCTTTTATCCGCAACTGACGCTCAGCGGGACGGTCACTCCGGTCGATCTGGGCCGCGCAGGCAGCCTTAAGACCTGGAGCGTCGGACCCCAGCTTTCGGTTCCGCTCTTCAATGCGGCCAACCAGGCCAACCTGTCGGCCGCCGAGGCGCGCGCTGAACAGGCGCGCCTTGCTTGGCTTGCCTCGGTCCTGAACGCCGTCGAAGAGGTCGAGAACGCACTGGCCGGATACAACCGCGATGCCCGTGCCGTGGATGCGCAATCCAGGCTTGTCGCCAATGCCTCCGAGGCGGTCGAACTGACCCGGACCGCTTACGAACTTGGTGACGCCGCTTTCTTCCCGGTATTGGACGCAGAACGGACCCTTCTGGACGCGCGCCAGCAGCTTGCCAATGCTGTGCGTCAGCAGGCGCTGAACTTCATCGCGCTCAGCGTGGCGGCCTCAGGCGGGGTTGGTATCGCAAACGGTTCGTAATCCTTCGCCAAATCGGAGATATTCCCGTTCCCTGTGCTCGGAGCGGTGGCCGGACACTCCGGCTGTAGCCCGGCAGGGAGTCCTGGGAAGGGGCGAACTGGGCTGCGATGTTCACGGTGGTGAGGTAAGAAACGGCCGGCTATTTTTCGTGCTGTTTTGGGTGATTTTCCTCACCACCAGGAACGTCCCAGTGCCGTGCGCCAGTAAGCCCTAAGCATCATCGCACGGAGTGTCGGAGTAACGCGCGAAAGTTGGTGATGCCCTGAGGGGCGGCATATCATGGCGGTGTTCAGACGCCGTCAATTCTCAGCCGAGAAAGGGATATGCCACATGTCGGAGACTACCATCAGCACGCTGCCCGATCCATCGGGGTTTTCGCCGGATCCGCTGACGGACCTCATCCGGGAGGGTGCGCGCAAGCTGATCGAACAAGCGGTTGAGGCCGAGCTGGCAACGCTCCTCGCCGCGTTCGCTGAGGAAAGGCTCGATGACGGCCGGGCCAGGCTGGTGCGGCACGGACATTTGCCGGAGCGCGAAATCCTGACCGGGATCGGTCCGGTCGCCGTGAAGGTGCCGCGGGTGCGGGATCGCAAGCCGGGAGCGGAGAGGATCTCCTTCACGCCCAGCATCCTGCCGCGCTACCTGCGCAAGGCCAAATCGGTCGAGGAACTGCTGCCCTGGCTCTACCTCAAGGGGGTCTCCACCGGCGATTTCGGCGAGGCGCTGGCCGCCCTTCTGGGGCCGGACGCCAAGGGCCTGTCGGCCAAGACCGTCACCCGCCTGAAAGCCAACTGGTGGTCCGAATACGAGGCTTGGGAGAAGCGCGACCTCGGAACCCGGCGGTTCCTCTACATCTGGGCCGACGGTGTCTACTTCAAGCCGCGCATGGCCGAGGAAAAGCAATGCGTTCTGGTCATCGTCGGGGCGGATGAATACGGCCGGAAGGAACTGCTGGCCATGACCGACGGCTTCCGCGAGAGCACCCAGAGCTGGCGCGAGGTGCTGCTCGATCTCAAGCGGCGCGGCCTCACGCAGGATCCCAAGCTCGCGATCGGCGACGGTGCCCTCGGCTTCTGGACGGCCCTGCGCGAAGTCTTCCCCACGACGCAGGAGCAGCGGTGCTGGCTGCACAAGACCATGAACGTGCTGAACGCGCTGCCGAAATCGGCGCAGGCCAGGGCCAAAGGACACCTGCACGACATCTGGCAGGCCGGGACAAAGGCCGAAGCCAACGTCGCCTTCAACTTCTTCGTCGAAACCTACGGCGTGAAATGGGACAAGGCGGTGGCCAAGCTGGTCAAGGACCGGGACGCGCTGCTGACCCTCTACGACTATCCGGCCGAGCACTGGAAACATATCCGGACGTCAAATCCGATCGAGAGCACCTTCGCCACCGTCCGGCACCGCACCCGGCGAACCAAGGGCTGCCTGAGCCGAAAGACCGGGCTCGCCATGGCCTTCCGGCTGATGATGTCGGCGCAGAAGAAATGGCGGAGGCTCGACGGCCGGAACCGCCTGCCAGAGGTCATCAGCGGGGTTGAGTTCCGCGACGGCGTCCGCCACATTCAAGCTGCCGCCTGATCAAGCGTCACCAAATTTCGAGCATATCTCGGAGTGTCGCATCGACAGGCAGTGTCAGAACATGACCTTCGCCCGGTGCATAAAGGAAAGCTTCATCATGTCACATGGAAGGCCCATCCAACCCGCCTGCACCCTGTCTCTAATGCTGGGTGGCACCTTGGTCTTTCTGGGCAGCGATCTTCTGATGCATGAGTTCGTGTCGGAAATCTTCAAGGAAGGCCACTCGGTTGAGGCAATGTCAGTCGTCATCCTTATCGCTGCCGCCGCTTTCTGGTGGAACGGTCATCGGAACCTGACCGGAAGTGAATGGCACGTGCCCGTCATCCTGATCCTGATGGCGCTCCGCGAACTCGACGTCGACAAGCGCTTCACCTCAGAAGGCGTGCTGCAGCTCCGGCTTTATACTGGCTCCTCGCCGTTGTGGGAAAAAGCCTTGGGCCTTGCAGTGGTCTTGCTGATCCTCGTCTGCGCCTGGAGGCTTGCACGCATCAGCCTAGCTCGCTGCTGGCGCGGATTGCTGCGAGGGGCGAACTGGGCTTGGCTCGTGGCCACTGGCGCGGCTCTGATCGTGATTGCCAAGGCAATGGATGGTCTCGACCGCAAGCTTGCGCCTTGGGGCATTGCGGTGGATCCAGTCACGGCCATGAGGGCAGGCCGGATCGAGGAGGTCTTGGAACTTGTAGCTTATATCATGCTGGCACAGGCAGGGGTTTATGTGGCGCAAATGGTAGAAGTGCCCCAAACAATGCCACATGTCAGTCCGACTTGGAGGCCACGGTAACGATAACCGAACGCCCCGGTGCGAGATATTCACCTATCTCTTGTTCTGGGTGTCCGAGACGCGCACTGGCGGACGCTGAACGCTCTCGGTGAAGTTTTCGGTGCGGTCTACAGTCTATGTGCGGAACTGTTTAGTTCCGGCACTTGGTGGATCGGTTCCAGAGGAACCGATCAGGCTCTGGCTTGGGGGCAAGAGTGCGCCCTGCTCTGCAGGGAGCCCACCTGCTTTCCAAAGATTATCGCCATCACGCCGGTGATCAGTCGACGTCAAAATTTTCGTTGCCAGGATTTGCTCGTGCGCCCGAACCTTGGCGTGCCGTCACCGGGATGCTGTCTCGCGCTTCAACCCGTACCCGCACGCGAACCAGACGGTTCCCCCTTGCAAGTCTTTACTATGCTGTCTAGGTAGCACGCTATCTATTTATCGTGATAAAAGTTCTTCCTCATGACCGACAGCACCCCCCTCGTTCTGACCTTGTTCCGGCTTCTGAAAGAACTGCGGCGCAATTACGACGACGAGGTGCGCGAACTGGGCCTCTCCTTCTCACGTGCCCGGGTTCTGTCGGTGCTGATGCGTCACGACGGCGCTACCCAGGCAGAGCTTGCCGCTGCACTGGACATGGCCGCACCCAGCCTGAAACGCCAACTGGACCTGCTTGAAGCGGAAAAACTCATCGAGCGGCGCGGCCTTGGCGGCGACGCCCGCAAGCGGGCGCTGTTCCTGACCCCGCGCGCCAAGGCGTTTCCCCTTAACCGATACATGGACCGGATCCGTGACCAACTCCTTGAAGGGATCAGCCCCGAGGAGCAGGCGCAGCTTCACAGCGTGTTGGAGCGGCTGGCCGACAACGCTGCACGGATGAACGACAAATGAGCGCAGCCGAGGATCGGACCTCGGCTGTTCCGCCGGCGCAGCCGCCTGCCAAGCCCCTTGCTCTCGTATTGGGCTATATGCTCGCAGGCGTGGTGCTGGCCATGGCGCAGGGACTGGGACAGGGTTTTGTTTCGGCCAACGTCCAGCAGTTCGCCGGCGATCTGGGCATCTCGGCCACGGATGCAAGCTGGCTGATGGCCGCCTATCTGATCCCGCGCTCATCGCTGCCGCTGATGCTGATCAAGATTCGCACCCAATTCGGCCTGCGCCGCTTCGCCGAGGTGGGCATCGTCTGCTATGTCGTCGTGGCCTTTGGTTCGGTCTGGATCGAGGATATGCGTTCGGCCGTGGTGATGCAGTTCCTGGCCGGAGTCACCTCGGCCCCGCTTTCAACGCTAGCCTTCCTTTATTTTCTCGAACCGCTGCCGCCCGCATGGAAGATGCGCCTTGGCCTGCCGCTGGCGCTGAGCCTGATGATGCTCGGACCCTCATTGGCGCGGGTCATCTCGCCGTCGCTGATCGGTGATGGCGGTCTTTTGCGGATCCATCTGCTGGTCCTGGGCCTCGCCCTGATCTCGTTGATGCTGGTCTATCGGCTGCGGCTGACGCCCGTGCCCCATGAGAAGGTCATCAAGCCAATGGATCTGGTCAGCTTCGCGCTGATCAGCTTTGGCTTTGGCGGCATTACCGTGGGCGCCATCATGGGACCGATTCACTGGTGGACGGCCACGCCCTGGATCGGCGTCCTGCTGGCAGCCTCGGTCGCGGCCTTGGCGGCGGCAGTGGTTATCGAGCTTCACCGCAAGGCGCCGCTGCTGGACATCCGCTGGCTGGCAACCCCGGCCATGCTGCACCTGACCGGGACGCTGCTGCTGTTCCGGCTGCTCTTGTCGGAACAAAGCGCCGGCGCACCGCGCATGTTTCAGGTGCTGGGGGTAGCGCCCGAACAGATGACCGGGCTTTTTGCAGTAATCTGCTTGGCCAGTATGTTCGGGGGCCTGGCCTGTGTCGCCTGGATCAAGCCCGGACGCGAGCCGCAGTTCCATTTCGTTGCGCTGATGCTGATCGCCGCGGGCGCCTGGATGGATTCGCAATCCACGCTGGACACGCGGCCGGAACAGATGCTCGTCAGCCAGGCGATGATCGGCTTTGCCGGGATGCTGTTCATGCCGCCCGCGATGATGGCGGGGTTGATGGCGGCCTTGAAGAAGGGACCGAACTACCTTCTGTCCTTCGTGATCGTGTTCCTTTCCACCCAGAGCATTGGCGGGGTGATCGGCGGCGGGATCTTCACCACGCTGGTCAACTGGCGGCAGGCCTTCCATCTGCAGGCTCTTAACGAACAGATCACCACAGCGGCTCCCTTGCTGGCAGCCGAAATCGCGCAGCGTATGGCTGCACTGGCTCCGCAGATCGCCGATGCGGCATCGCAGCGCGCCCAAGCTGTCGCGCAGATTGCACAAGAAGCATCGAGGCAGGCCTTCGTGATGGCCTACAACGACCTTTATTTCCTTATCTTCCTGATTGCGTCCGCAGGGCTGTTCTTTCTCGTCCTCCATGTGACGCGCGACTGGATGGCCGCCCGTGCGACCTCCTCCCCTTCCTCCTCTGATGCCGGGCCCCAGACATGAACAAGACCCATATCCTTCCCACCACCATCGCCATGGCCATCGGCATTTCCGGCGTTCTGCTGGTGCTTTTTGCCTGGCACCTGCCGCCATTCCGTTCTGCGGAACCGACGACCGAGAATGCCTATATCCGGGGCCGCGTCACCTCAATCGCGCCACAACTGTCCGGTTATGTGAGCGAGGTCTATGTCCACGACTTCCAGGAGGTGAAGCAGGGCGATCCCATCGCCCGGATCGACGACCGCATCTATCGCCAGAAGCTCGCACAGGCCCAGGCCGGTCTGGAAACCGCGCGTGCTGCACTGGCCGTAAGCGAGCAGAATGTCCGTTCGGCCGAAGCCGTCCGACGCGCGAACGAAGCAGCCTTGGCATCCGCCCGCGCGGGCCTTGCCTTGGCGGAGGCCGACGACCGCCGCGCCGAGGAGTTGTCGTCACGCGGCGTGTCAAGCGACACGGCCCGCGAACAGGCGCAACTCGCCCGCCAGCAAGCCGCCGCCGCTGTTCAGCAGGCCGAGGCGCAGTTGGAGATCCAGGTCCAGAACATCGAAAGCGCCCGCACCGAGGTGGACGCCCGCCACGCCGATATCGCCAGCGCCGAGGCGACGGTGGAACTGGCGCATCTTGATCTTGCCAATACCGAACTTCACGCACCCGAGGCGGGACGGCTGGGTCAGGTCTCTGCCCGGCTGGGGCAATATGTAACGGCCGGCACGGCCTTGGTTCCGCTTATCGGGCAGGAGGTCTGGATCGTCGCCAACTTCCCCGAAACCGGAATGCATGGAATGCGGCTTGGACAGCGGGTGGATTTCACCGTCGATGCGCTGCAGGGCCGCCATTTCAACGGCAAGGTCGAGGCATTCTCGCCCGCGACAGCCTCCGAGTTCAGCCTGCTGGCGGGATCAAATACAACCGGGAACTTCACCAAGATCGTGCAGCGCCTGCCGGTGCGCATCTCGATCGATCCGAGGCAGGAGATGAGCGAATATCTGGCGCCCGGCCTTTCGGTCACCGTGACGGTCGACACAAAGGCGAGTCAGTCGTGAGGGCTGACAAGGGAAATGGTCGAAACGGAAAGGACGAAAGCATGCACGATACAAATGGCAAGGCCACCGGCGGTCTGAGCGAAGCCCTCGCTCAAGCGAGACAGAACTGGGGATGGCTGGTCGCGCTTGGAGTGGCGCTGCTGGTTGCCGGCGGGTTTGCGGTGGCACAGGCGGTTCTGTTCACTATGGCCTCGATGATAATGATCGGGGCACTGATGATCGTCGGTGCGCTTACGCATATCATCGCGGCATTTCGAGGTCAGGGCTGGAAGCATTTCCTGCTCTGGCTTGCGGGTGGGACTCTTTACCTGGTTGCTGGCCTGGCGACGATTGCCAATCCGCTATTGGCCTCCAGCTTCCTGACGTTGCTGATCGGGGCATCCCTTCTGGCAAGCGGCATCGTAAGAATCTGGATGGGAATCAAGGCGCGCCCGGATCGGGGATGGGGATGGCTGCTTGGAGGAGGCATCGTTACCCTTCTGCTCGGACTTGTCATCGCGACCGGCTGGCCCGTCAACAGCCTCTGGCTGATCGGCCTCTTCCTGGGCATCGAACTGGTGATGCAGGGCTGGTCCTATATCGCGCTCGGTATTGCGCTACGCGCCAGAGCCTAAGCGGCGGTTGGCAGGGACAGGGTCGGGTTTGCACTGGACGGCTGCCCTGCTTCTGCCCGGTGCAAACCCGACCAGGCAGCGAGGTTCTCGAACCAATCATCCGCCGGCTGCAGGTTATGCTCGGGACACTCCCCAACTCTCTGTTGCCGCCGCAGAAACTTGCCCCAATACCTACCTGCTTGGCGCCGCACACTGCCACTTCCTCCCAGCTACGAGACCAGAATGATCAGACCTTCGCTTCTTCTTTTCTGCTGCGCCTTGGCCGGCTGTGCAGCGCGACCGGACGCGCGCACCATCTGGCCCGTTGCCGCATCAGCGCCCCATGGTAAAACCGAGCAGATATTCGTGGCGACCACTCGGAACACGGCACAACTTCCGGCAGATGGCTTCACGAGCCTGCGCTCCCCGCAACCCCATTTCGCCGAGTTCACCGTCTCCATTCCGCCTAACCACGTTTCCGGCGAGATCGAATGGCCGAAGGGCCAGACAAACCCAAAAACCGACTTCGCAGTCGCATCCCATACGCGCCTTGATGAGGAGGCCTTCATCCATCGCGTGAATGCTGCGAGCGAGAACGGCACGGGCGTTTTCGTCCATGGCTATAACTACAACTTCCCCGAAGCCCTGTTCCGCACGGCGCAGATGGCGGCCGATGCTCAGATCTCCGAAGCGCCGGTGCTTTTCTCCTGGCCATCGAGTGCATCGCTGCTGGGCTACGCCAGCGACCGGGAGTCGGTGACCTATTCCCGCGATGCCCTGGCCGAACTTCTGACGGGGCTTGGCGAGACCTCTGGTGGGAAGCCTGTGACGGTCTTTGGCCATTCCATGGGCGGCTGGCTCGTGATGGAGACTTTGCGCCAGATGAGAATTGCCGGAAAGGATGAGGCGTTGTCCCATCTGGAGGTCGTGCTGGCGGCCCCCGATATCGATGTGGATGTGTTCCGCCAACAGCTGGCTGTCATCGGAAAAATGGAAATCCCGATGGTTGTCATGGTTTCGCCGGACGATCGTGCGCTTGGATTGTCTGCGATCGCAGGACAGCGCACGCGCGTGGGCGCACTGGATATCACTGATCCTGCCGTCCAGGCCGCGGCACAGCAGAACAACGTGGTCTTGATCGACATATCGGCTGTCGATGCCAGCAGCCGCCTCAATCACGACAGATACATTCAGCTGGCATCGGCTTTCCCTACACTGGGCAGGGAGATGCGGCAGGGGAGCACATTCACCGAGGCCGGTGCCTTTGTCCTGAGCTCGACCGGACAAATCCTTTCGGCACCTTTGCGGGTCGTTGACGCGGCCTTGGGACAATAGAATGCAGCGCAAGATCGGCGCCGCGCTTCTCGGCATCGCCCTCACCTTGTTTCTGGCCTGGACCCTTGCGGCGTTCTTGTTCCAGTTCGAACGTTTCGCCCTGATCGCCTGTATTGGCGCCGTCGCCCTGACCGGCATGCTTGGCGTTCTTGCCAGACGTAACTTGCGACACGGCTGGATGGCGTTCATCCTCTGCCTGGCTACTGCGACGCTCTGGTGGTCCAGCATCCCCCCGCAGCAGGATCTGGCTTGGGCGCCAGATATTGCCCGAGGCGTGACCGCGGAGTTCCAGGGCGATACCGTTATCGTGCATAACATCCGGGATTTCATCTGGGAGGATGAAAACACCGCGACAGAGCAGTGGAAGTCCGAAACCTACTCTTTGAACGCGATAACCTCCGTCGATCTTCTGACATCGGTCTGGTCAAGCCCGGCAATCGCCCATGTGCTGATCAGTTTCGGATTTTCCGATGGTCGGCATCTTGCCTTTTCCGCCGAGATCCGTCGGGAGGCTGACGAGGAGTTTTCCTCGATCGGTGGGTTCTTCAAGACGTTCGAGCTGGTCCTGATCGCAGCGGAGGAGCGTGATATCGTGAAGCTGCGCACGAACTTCCGGGGTGAGGACGTTTCCCTGTTCCCGTTGCGGCTCAAGCCCGAACAGGCAAGGCTTCTGCTGGTGACGTATCTGGAACGAGGCAACCAGCTTGCCGCCGAACCGGAGTTCTACAACACCATCACGGCAAACTGCACGACCGTTATCTTTCGTCTGGCACGGCTCGTCGATCCAGGTCTTCCTTTCGACTGGAGGGTTCTGGCATCAGGGTATCTCCCCGCCTATCTGTTCGATCTTGGTGCCATCGACACGACGAAGCCTCTCGACGAGACCCTTGAAGATGCGCGGATTACATCCCGTGCAGTTCTGCTGAGCCCGTCCGACAACTATTCCACCGGCATTCGGAGATAAGCAGGCTCAGGCCCTCGGTCACGGGTGGTCCCGATCCAGCTTTTTCGGCCAAACCATTGCTCACCCAGACAACGTTGCGCCATCAGCATGACGTGCAGCACTCAAGAGGCCAAGGAGGGCGGAGGCGCAAGGCGATGCCTTCTCGGAACCCGGTCGTCGGGCAGAGGGCCGCCCAAGCATGAACCCTGGGTTGAACAAAACCAAGACCGGTCCCGTTCGGTGTCCGCAACCTCAATACCAATACCAAGTCAGGTCAGCCCATGCCGTCTTCTCCGCCGCCCCTTCCCTCGCCTGCCGAACCCGCGACCGTACCACCCACGGAACCGCGCCGCCGGAGCCCGGCTGTCGTGGTGCTGCTTGTCGTACTGATGCTGATCGGCGGCATCCTCTACTGGACCGTCGCTTCAGATCACCATGCGCCCGGCTCGTCACGCGGCATTGTATCGGCCAACGTGGCGCAGATCTCGCCGCGTGTGTCGGGCCGCGTCATCGCTGTCGAAACGGAGGACAATGCAATCCTTGAGGCCGGAGCGGTGCTCTTCAGGATTGATCCCCGACCTTTCGAGATTGCAGTGGAGACGGCACGCGCCAGTCTCGCGCAGGCTGTTCAGGGCGTCGCTGCCTCCTCCGCGCAGCTTGAAGCAGTCCAGGCACAGGTCGCGCAGGCGCGGGTGGCCGCCGAAGACGCGCGCGCCACAGCTACACGCACTGCGTCGCTTTTTGAGCGTGGCATCACCACTGCTGCAGCGCGGGATCAAGCGCAGGCAGCCCTCGACACGGCAGAGGCTGCTCTGGCCGCCGCAGAAGCCAATGCCGAGGGCGCGCGCCAGCAACTTGGCTCCTCGGATGCCAGCAATCCCCAGATCCGCAGCGCCGAACTGGCCTTGGAGCAGGCGGAGTATGACCTTCTGGGCACCACGGTGGTTGCCCCCTCCCGGGGAGTGGTGACCAATCTGCACATGACTGCCGGGCAGTTCATCAATGCGGGTGCGGCCGGTATCACATTCATCAACTCCGACGCGGTCTGGATCACCGCTGACCTGCGCGAGAACCAGCTCGTCAACGTGGTCTCCGGGGATCGCGTGACGATGACCTTCGACGCCGTGCCGGGGCGAGTGTTCGACGGGCACGTCGAATCCATCGCCTGGGGCATCAACCCGGGGCGCTCCGAGGCGGGCGGCCTGCCAGTCAACACGCCATGTTGATTTCCACTTGGAACTGACCCGGGACGGCGCCTGATTTCC
>NZ_SELD02000029.1 GCF_004923205.2 Paracoccus aeridis | reverse complement strand
TCATGCACTAAGATTACAAACGGACCACCTCAGGGGGGCAGGCCAACTCAACCTCGTGAATGCGGATGGCAGCTATACGGGGGTCCCCCCGCCCGACTCCACGGACCCTGCCCACCGAATCGGAAGCGATGCCGTTTCAATGCCTCTTGCAGGCTGGAGAGAGCACTGGGGCACCGCCATTCACAGGGCGGACCGACTGACCGTCTTTTCAGAAAGCAGCGCCCGGATCGTGGAAGAGGTCTGGCCGGAGGCCCGCGACAGGATCGCCTGTCAACCCCATCGGGCGATGATCGAAGTTCCTCCGTTGCTGCGGCCGTGCCAAAAGGGCCCGGGCGTCATCGGTGTCCTGGGGGCCATCGGCGCGGTGAAGGGGGCGCAGATCGTGTCGGACCTCGCGTATCTGCTGGACCGGCTGCCGAATGGCCCGCGACTTGTCATCGTGGGAGAGTTCGACCACAGCTTTCCGCTTCCCGTCTCGGCCAAGGTGACAGGCCGCTACGATCCTGCGAGCCTGCCAGGCATGCTTTCGACACACGGCGTGACGGCGTGGCTGATGCCCTCGATCTGGCCCGAAACCTTCTCCTTCACGACACGCGAGATGCTCGCAACGGGACTCCCGGTCATGGCCTTTGACCTCGGTGCCCAGGGCGAAGCGGTGCGCGCGGCCCCGAACGGCCACATCGTTCCACCCGTTCCGCAGTCTATCTACGCATGCTACCGCCAACTGCACGCCAGAACGTGAGGACAGCAGACGCATGAAACCCATCAGCGAGGCTCTTGCCCAGCAAGGCCCCCACGAGCGCATCATCCGCACGCTCTTCCCGGGGGCTTTCGTCCGGGAGGGCACCGAACCCCTGTTCACGAAACCGCTTTACCTTCTCGCCTTCACGAACAGATCCGGGTCGAACCTGCTGGCAGACTATCTGCGTCAGACCCGTGAATTCCGGGGATTCGGAGAAGGCCTGAACTGGGACACGGTCCAGCGCAGTCTTGAACAATACCCTGCGGACAGCTTTCCTGACTACGTCGCGCGGCTTGCCGGCCCCTTGAACGAGCCGGGCCGCTGGGGGATCAAGGCCTCTTGGGAACAGATCGTCATGCTGAAGCGGGCGAACATTTTCTCCATGTTCCCGAGCGTTCAGGTAATCCATTCGGTGCGCGAGGACCTGGTGGGGCAGGCGGTGTCTCACTGGATCGCCCACCAGACCAATCAGTGGACGAGTGCGCAGCAGGGAAGCGGCGTCAACCCCGACTACGCGGGTGATCGCATCGAACATATCCTGATGGATGCCGTCAGGTCCAACGGCTTTATCGACCTGATCTGCCGCACGCTCGACCTGCCGCGACACGTCGTTGTCTATGAACGGCTGCAGGCAAATCCCGCGGACGAAATCAGCCGGCTTGGCCGCGCACTTTCCCTTGACCTGGATGGTTGGCAGCCGGGAACGCCCCGCATTGCGCGCCAGCGTAATGAAACGAATGCCGCTTTTCGGAGCAAATGTATGCAGGACTGGATGGAAGCGATTCGCGACGACACTGTGCTTCGTGCCCGTCGCCCGGATGGTGCGCCGGGTCGTTGCGACTGAAAGGCCTTTTCGGAAGTTTTACCAGGGCGCGAGACCTCCGCTTTGAGGCACTGGACCAACGCATGCACCCCGGTCCGGATCGGCGGGCCTCTGCGATGCAGGTCACACTGAATCTCTTGCGCTCGGCAAGACGACCGCGGCCAGCTTCATCGAGGCCCTCAACAGCAAGCCGAAGCGGAAAGCCTCTCGCCGGCGTCACCCTTCCGCCTTGTGACAAAACCGGAAACTGCACCTACAGCCGCTCCAAACCTCATTGGCAGGGCAGTGCGAAGCAGCCGGCCTTTCGCATCGCCACAACCGATAGCTGGCCATGTTTCCGGCCTTAGGAAAACGTCAGTGCCGCCCCCCAACCCCTCCCTTCAGCGTGCCGCCAGCCCTAACAGCGCGCGCGCCTGCTGCCAGGTGGCCACGGGGCGGTCGTACCGGGCGCAGATCTCGGCCGTGCGGGCGACCAGCGCCGCGTTCGAGGGCGCGAGGCGATCGCGGTCCAGGCGCACGTTGTCCTCCAGTCCCGTGCGCGCGTGCCCGCCCGACGAGATCGCCCATTCGTTCAGCACGATCTGGCTGGGCCCGATGCCGGCCGCGCACCACGGCGCATCCTCGCCGAACAGCCGCTTCACGGTATGGACGTAGTAGTCGAAGACGTCGCGGTCGGCGGGCATCGCGTTCTTCACGCCCATGACGAACTGCACATAGGGCGTGCCGGCAAGCCGGCCGTCGTCGGCCATCTTCCTGGCCTGCAGGATGTGGCTGAGGTCGAACGCCTCGATCTCGGGCTTCACGCCGTACTTCAGCATCTCCGAGGCGAGCCAGTCCACCAGCTCCGGCGGGTTCTCGTAGACGCGGTTGGGGAAGTTGTTCGATCCCACCGACAGCGACGCCATGTCGGGGCGCAAGGGCAGCATGCCGCCGCGCGCCTGGCCCGCGCCGGAGCGGCCGCCGGTCGACAGCTGCACGATGATGCCGGGGCAGTGCTTTTCCAGCCCTTCCTTCAGCGCGGCGAAGCGCTCGGGGTCAGAGCTGGGTTTGCCCTCGTCGTCGCGCACGTGGCAGTGGGCGATAGCGGCGCCGGCCTCGAACGCCTCGTGCGTGGACTCGATCTGCTCGGAGACGGTTATCGGAACCGCCGGGTTGTTCTCCTTGGTCGGCAGGGATCCGGTGATGGCGACGCAGATGATGCAGGGGGTCATGGGGTGCTTCTCGTGGTTCTGTCCGGCAGCGGACGAAAGGGTGGCAGGTCGCCTCAGCTCCGAGGGGTCCGGGGGGCCAGGAACGCCGTCAGGGTGGCGTTGAACCGGTCCGCGGATTCGAGGTTGAGGAGGTGCCGGCCGGGCAGGGACGCATGCTGGCCCTGCGGCACGGCATCGGCGATCGCAGCGAGGTCGGCGGGCGGACAGACCGGGTCGTCCTCGCCCGAGACCGCCAGCAAGGGTGCCTCGATCGCGGCGATCTCGCCCCGCAGGTCGGCGCCGGCGAGCGCCGCGCAGCAGCCGGCATAGCCGTCGATCGAGGTGGCGGCGAAGCTGTCCAGGATCGCCTTGACGGCATCGGGATGCGCGGCGCGGAAGTCAGGGGTGAACCAGCGTTCCGCGGTGGCGGAAACGAGCGTTTCAAGTCCGTTGGCGCGGACGTCCTCGATCCGGGCGTTCCAGCTTTCCGGCGTTCCGATCCGGGCCGCCGTGGCGCAGACGGCGATGCGGTCCAGCCGCGCGGCGGCATGGACGGCGAGCCACTGCCCGGTCAGGCCGCCGATGGAAAGGCCGCAGAAATGCGTGCGGTCGATCCCCAGCGCGTCCCATAGCGCGATCACGTCGGCGCCGAGGTCGGCCAAGGCGTAGGGCGGGGGCGGGGAGTTGGACTTGCCGTGTCCGCGGCGGTCGTAGCGCAGGATGCGGAAGCTGCCCGACAGGCCCGCCACCTGCGCGTCCCACATGTGAAGGTCGGTGCCGAGGGAGTTGCAGAAGGTCAGCCAAGGCTTGTCCGCCGCGCTTGCGTCGCCGTCGATGCGGTAGTGCAGGCGGTGGGTCGGCAGGTCGAGGTAGGGCATGTGGCGCTCTTTGAGATGGTGCGGCGCGCGGACCTTGCCGCGCGCCGTCTGGTTCGGGGATCAGGCGGCGGCGGCCGCAGCCTGTCGCGCGGGCGTTCGGCGCTGAGGGCGAAGACCAGCATCGCCATCGCCGAGACCGCCGCGGGGATCGCGAAGATCAGGAAGTTCTGTCCCAGCGGCAGTTCCCGCGCCAGCAGCACGCCCCCCAGCGTCGGGCCGACGATGGCGCCGATCCTCAGCCGAAGAAGGACAGCCACAGCATCAGCGCACGAAGCGCCCGACAGGGCGAGGGGGGCGTATGACTGGTTCATGACGCAACGTTGCATCAGCAGGCCGTCGTGCGTCCAAGACCATTTGGCTTGATTATGATACCTTTAGGGTATAGTTCTTAAATCCGCGCTGACATTTCAGCCGCTTCTTTTGCTGCAAACAACCTGAATCAGACTGAAGAACAACCTGTTCGAATCGGGGGATCAGGCATGGATCTGCGCCAGTTGCGCTATTTCGTGGCCGTCGCGCGCGAACGGAACTTCACCCGTGCGGCGGCGAATCTGCACATCGCGCAGCCGCCCCTCAGCCGGCAGATCCAGCTGCTGGAGGATGAGCTCGGCGTGGCCCTGATCGTCCGCAAGAGCCGTCCCATCAGGCTGACCGATGCGGGCCGGCTGTTCTACGAGCAGGCGCTCCAGGTGCTCGGCCGTGTCGACCAGATGAAGGACGCGACGCGTCGGGTCGGCATGAACCGGAACCGGGTGCTGTCGATCGGCTTCGTGGCATCGACGCTTTACGGAGGGCTGCCCGCGCTGGTCAGGAAGCTGCGCCAGAGCGCGCCGGAACTGGACATCCAGCTGCTGGAGATGCTGTCTATCCAGCAGATCCCGGCATTGAAGGAAGGCCGCATCGACATCGGCTTCGGCCGCCTGAAGCATGCCGACCCGAATGTCGTCAGCACGGTTCTGCGCGAAGAGCGCCTGGTCGTCGCGGTGCCGCAGGACACCCCGCTTTCCCGCGAGACGACGCCGCTGGCCCTGGGGGCGATCTCGGGGCAACGTCTGATCGTCTATCCCAAGGAGCCGCGTCCCAGCTATGCCGACCAGGTGTTGAGCCTGCTCCGGGACGAAGACGTCCACCCGGCCGATGTGCTTGAGGTGCGCGAGATCCAGACCGCGCTCGGCCTCGTTGCGGCCGAATCCGGCATCTGCATCATCCCGTCCTCGGCCCGGCAGATGCGATCGGACGTCCGCTACCGGGCGATCGACAGCCCCCGCGCGACTTCTCCCGTCATCCTCAATCACCGGGCCGGCGACAACTCGCGCTACCTGGATCTGGTCAGGAAGCTGATCCGCGACATCTATGCCGAGCCGCCCGCCTGGCTGGCTGCGAACAACGTCCAGCCGACGTCCGCCGACGGCGACGGGACGTCGAAGGGACGGTCTGGATCCTGACGGGCGGTCCTCTCCGGAAGCCCGGGTAGAGGGCGAGCGATGGTTGCGGGCAAGAAGCGAGCCCGAGGAGATCGTGGTCTCTCCTCGCTCATCGGCATCCATGCACCGCGACCGCTTGACCCTGCCATGAGGCAAATCTGTCCCCTGCAGTGACCGCGACGAACCACCGAGATCGAACCTCAGAGCCAACTTCTCCCGCCCGGCCGCGCGAGCGAGAAGCCCGTTGCGGCGCATGAGCGGTGACAGGACGATCCGGGATGCAGGACGCGCCGGGTGTCTGGTGAGCAGGGCGACGGCGCGGGCTGCGATATCGCCGGTTCCGCTCCGGACGGTTTGCCTGCAAGGTGACAAGGTCTGGTGACGCCGCGCCGCGCACTGCATCTGCAACTCCACCGGGGAACCCATGTCGCAACCTGCAAGCACTCCGGTCGAGGCCTGCCCTCCCGCGCATCACGATCACGCGCGAGGCAACATCGCCCGGCTGACCATCGCGCAGGCGCTGGCCGGGGCGAACGCGGTCGTCGTCTATGCCACCGGCGCCATCGTCGGGAACATGCTGGCGCCCAGTCCCGCGCTGGCCACGCTGCCCATCTCGGTGTTCGTGGTGGGCATGGCGGCCTGCACCCTGCCGGCCGGGGCGATCGCCCAGCGTCATGGCCGCCGCGCCGCCTTCCTGACCGGGACGGGCTGCGGCGTCCTAGTCGGGCTGCTGGCGGCGCTGGCGGTCGTGGTGGGCTCGTTCTGGCTGTTCTGCGCGGCGACCTTCTTCGGCGGCGCCTATGCGGCGGTGGTCCTGTCCTTCCGCTTCGCGGCGGCCGACTGCGTCCCGCCCGAGCGGCGTCCCCGCGCCCTGTCCTTCGTGATGGCGGGCGGGGTCTTCGCAGGCGTGATCGGTCCGCAGCTCGTGACCTACACCATGAACCTGTGGCCGGCCTACATGTTCGCGGCGACCTTCGTGGCCCAGGCGGCGGTGGCGGCCCTGTCGGCGGTCATCCTGGCGGGCGTTCGCCTGCCGAGGCCCACGGCGCAGGACGTGGCGGGCGGCCGCCCCCTCATCGTCATTGCGCGGCAGCCGCGCTTCGTCATCGCCGTCATCTGCGGGGTCGTTTCCTACCTGCTGATGAACTTCCTGATGACCGCGGCGCCGCTGGCCATGCAGATGTGCGGGCTGTCGCAGGAATCGTCCAACCTCGGGCTCCAGTGGCACGTGATCGCCATGTATGCGCCCAGCTTCGTCACGGGTCGGCTGATCACCCGGTTCGGGGCGACCTCCGTCGTCGTTGCCGGGCTTGCGCTGACGGGGCTGTCCGCGGCCGTCGGGCTGATGGGCATCGACGTGGCGCATTTCTGGCTGACGCTGATCCTGTTGGGGCTCGGCTGGAACTTCGGCTTCGTCGGCGCCTCGGCGATGGTGCTCGAATGCCACCGGCCCGAGGAGAAGGCGCGGGTGCAGTCGCTCAACGACTTCGTCGTGTTCGGGACGATGGCGGTCGGCTCGTTCCTCTCGGGCGGCCTGCTGGCTGCCTATGGGTGGGACGCCGTGCTGTGGCTGTCCTTCGTCCCCCTCGCGCTGGCGGTGGTGGCGCTCCCGGCGGCCTCAAGCGCGCGGCGCAGCGAGGCTGCGGGGTGAAGGGCAGGGCGCCCGGCACGACGAGTGCTGGCAGCGATCCGGTTCGGGCAAAGCAGGCCATCCGGCGGGCGCGGCGCCGCGCAGCCAGGCGTCACGCCTCCGCTTCCTCCCTCGCCAGCACTATCATGCCCCGTGGCGGCAGCGGATGTACCTGCAGATTGCAGCCATAGACGACGGTAAGGCGCGCGGGCGTCAGCACCTCGGCCGGGGTTCCCTGCGCCGTGACCCGGCCGTCCTGCAGCAGCAGCACGCGATCGGCATGGGCCGCCGTCAGGTTGAGGTCGTGCAGCACCGCCACCACGCCGCCGCCCTCGGCGGCAAAGGCGCGGGCCAGCCGCATCACCATCAGCTGGTGGCCGATGTCGAGGCTGCTCACCGGCTCGTCCAGCAGCAGCCAGCGCGGGCCGTCGGGCCCGACCGCCGATCCCGCCTGCGCCAGCACCCGCGCCAGGTGGACGCGCTGCTGCTCGCCGCCCGACAGCTGCTGGAACAGGCGGCCGCCGTAGCCCGCAAGATCCACGCGGGCAAGGGACCGTTCGATGATTGCCGCGGCGTTCGTGGCGCCGCCCGCTTCGGCGCCGAGCCGCACGACCTCTGCCACGGTGAAGGGAAAGGACAGCGGCGTCGATTGCGCCAGCACGGCCCGCATCGTCGCCATCAGCGGCGCAGGCATCGAACGGATGTCGCGGCCGTTCAGGGCCAGCCCGCCCGTCGAGGGAAGCTCGCCCGTGATCGCGCGCATCAGCGTCGTCTTGCCCGAGCCGTTCGGGCCGATGATCGCGGTGACCTCGCCTTCCCGCGCGGTCAGGTCGATGCCGGTCAGCACGTCGCGGCGGCCGAGCCTGACGGAGAGATCGCGCACGGTCAGCGTCACAGGTCCATCACTCCGCGCTGGCGCAGCAGGATGGCGATGAAGACCGGTCCGCCCGCGATTGCCGTGATGATGCCGATCGGCAGTTCCGAGGGCGCGACGATGGTGCGGCTGACGAGGTCGGCCAGCACCAGAAGCACCGCCCCCAGAAGCGCCGCGTTCGGCAGCAGGCGGCGGTGATCCGGCCCGGTCGCAAGCCGCAGGAGATGCGGCACGACCAGGCCGATGAAGCCGATCCCCCCGGATATCGCCACCGCCGCGCCGACCGAGGCGGCGACGGTCAGCACGGCCACGCGCTTGGTGCGCTCGACGGGCATGCCCATGTGGAAGGCCGCGGCCTCTCCCAAAGCGAGGCCGTTCAGCCCGCGCGCGAGGAACGGCGCGGCGATCAGCGCCGCCATCATCAGCGGGCCTGCGGCGATGAGCTGCGGCCAGCTGGCCCCGGCGAGGCTGCCCATGCTCCAGAAGGTCAGCGTCCGCAGCTGGCTGTCGTCCGCGAGATAGATCAGCAGGCCCGAGGCTGCCCCGGTCAGCGCCGCCAGGGCGATCCCGCCCAGCAGCATCGTCGCGACCGAGGTCCGGCCTCGTCGTGACGCGATGGCATGAAGGACCAGCGTCGCCGCAAGCCCGCCGAAGAAGGCCGCGAGCGGAACGAGATTTACGCCGGCCGCAGCCGCGAGCGCGGGGGGCAGCGCGCCGCCGAGCACGATGGCCGTGATCGCCCCCAGGCCCGCGCCGGCGGACACGCCGACCAGCCCCGGATCGGCCAGCGGGTTGCGGAACAGCCCCTGCATCACCGCGCCCGACACGGCCAGCGCCGCGCCGACCAGCAGTCCCGTCACGAGGCGCGGCAGGCGGATCTGGAACAGGACGAGGCTGTCGGAAGGGCTCAGCGCCTCGCCGCGCGCCAGCGCCGAAAGCGTATCGACCAGCGACACGCCCGAGGCCCCGGCGCCGAGCGACAGAAGCGACACCGCCAGCACCGCCGCGACCAGCACCAGCGTCATGCGCCGGGCAAGCCCGCTGCGATCACCGTCGGTCCGGATCCCAAGGGCGGCAGGATCTGCGGCGATCACGTCCGTCACTCCGCCAGGGCGCGGGACAGGTCGCGCACGGCGTCGGCGGTGCGCGGACCGAAGCCCAGAAGATAAAGCCCGTCCATCCGCACCACCCGCCGCGCGCGTCCCGCAGGGGTCGCCGCCAGGGCCGGGTTCGACAGCAAACTGCTGATCGCCCGGTCGTCGTCGGGCTCGCTTTCCGGGTCCGCGGCGCCGCGGTTCATCGTCACGATCACCTCGGGCGCGGCGCCTGCCAGCGCCTCGCTGGTCAGCGGCTTGTAGCCCTCGAACCCGGCGACGGCGTTGACGCCCCCCGCAAGCCGTATCATCGCATCGGCCGCGGTTCCGGTGCCGCTGGCAAGGATGCGTCCCCCATCCGCCGCCATCACGAACAGCACGCGGGGGTGCGGGCGGGTTGCGGCCTCGGCTTCCACTTGCGCCAGATCGGCGGTCACTCGCGCGGCGAGCGCCTCGGCCCGGTCCCCGGCCCCGAGCGCCTCGCCCACGACACGGATGCGCTCGGCCACGCCTTTTGCATCGAAGGCATCGGGCACGGTGACGACGGGCACGCCGCCGGATCGCAGCAGTTCGACAGTGGCCGGCGGACCCGCGCCTTCCTCGGCGAGGATCAGGTCGGGGCGGACCGACAGCACGCCTGCCGCCGACAGCGCGCGGACATAGCCGAGGTCGGGCAGCGCGCGCACGGTCTCCGGCACCGTCGAGGTGGTGTCGCGGCCGACCAGCCGGTCGCCCTCGCCAAGCGCCGCCACGATTTCCGTGACCGAGCCGCCGAGCGAAACCACCCGGTCCTGCGCCGCCGCCCCAAGCGGCGCCAGCGCAAGGGCGAGGCCGAGAACGGCGCGGATCACGCCGCAAGCCCCGGCAGGGCTGCGACACGCGCCGCCCATGCGTCGGGATCGCCGCCCCGGTCGGCGCGCAGGCCGAAGACCTGCAGGATCAGCGAGCCTGCCGCGTCGAACGCCTCGACCGAGATCGCGGGGCCGCGCTGGGTGGGCTTGTCCACCGCCCACACCTCGGCCACGTGGTCGGCGCGCAGGTGCAGGTTGAACCGCTCGTCCAGGACGTTCAGCCACGGCCCCATCGGCTTCAGCGTGTGGACAGGGCCGGAATGGATCTCGATGCAGCCCATGTTGCCGACGAAGATCATCGACCCCATGCCGTCGCCCGCCAGCTGTTCCAGGAGCAGCGCCAGCGCATCGGGGCTAAGCGGGCGGGTGAAGGGCGCGCCCGCGACGCGGTAGGCGCCGAGGCGGTTCATCTTCATCTTGCGGACCAGCGCGTTGAACTGGTGCGTGTCGGTCATCCGGGTCCATTCGCGCCGCAGGATGTCGACCTTGTCCGGCGCGGATTTCGCCGGTTCGACGGCGGCGCGGGGGGTGAAGGTCGCACTGTCCGACTGATCCTCGACGGCCAGCGCACCCTTCAGCGTCTCCCACGCGGCAAGGTCGGACCCGGCGCGCAGGTGGATCTTGTGGACCGCGTCGCCTGCCGCATCGAACACCTGCACCGAACGGCGCGGGCCGGCTTCGCCCGGCAGCTCGACCGCGAAGGCATGGACCCACCGCGACGGGAAGATGCGCAGGTCGATGTCCTTGTCCAGCGTCATCGCGGCGTGGTTGCCGGGGTGGTAGGCGCGATAGACGCCGACCTTCTCGATCACGCAGGACGGGTTGCGGGTCAGCGCCATGACCTCGCCCAGGGGCTCGACCAGCGGGATCAGCCGGTCGGGCGTGGCGTCGATCCGCAGCGCGCCGTGGCCCACGCGGGCGGCGACCA
Source organism: Paracoccus aeridis (assembly GCF_004923205.2). Classification (GTDB taxonomy): domain Bacteria; phylum Pseudomonadota; class Alphaproteobacteria; order Rhodobacterales; family Rhodobacteraceae; genus Paracoccus; species Paracoccus aeridis. Next base: position 42,542 of record NZ_SELD02000029.1, on the reverse strand, counting down.
GCGCGCCTTCGGGGACGCCGAGATTGGCGGCGAGGTCATGCGGGCGGACGGTCGAATCCGCCAGCGCGGCACGCAGGGCAGATGGGTCGGCAGCGGTCTGGATCGGGCTTTGATCGGTCATGTCGTCCTTCCGGGGCTCCACTTGCGCGCCGCATCGAACCGGCGCGGCAGGTTCTTGACTGAAACTATCGGATTCTCTACCCAGCGCAAGACGGAACCCGCAGCCGCCCCCCGCAGCCACGAAGAGTCCCTGTAATCCTTCGTGGCAATGGGAGCCAAAAGATGACCGTGACTGCCCGCCGCGCCGTGCTGCTTGCCGGTGCCGCCTTCCTGACCCCGCTGACTGCCCCGGCGCAGGAAGCCGACAGAATGACACTGGACACCATCGTCCTGCGCGCGGGTCAGCCGCGCGTCGCCTCGGGCGTGCCGCAGGCGGTGACGGTGATCGACGACGAGGAACTGGCGGCGATCGGACCCGCCACCATCGGCGACGTGCTGGACGTCGTGCCGGGCGTGTCCGGCGTCGGCTCGTCCAGCTTCTTCGGGCAGTCGTTCAACATCCGCGGCGTGGGCGAGGGGATCGCCGCGTCGGAATCGTCGATCGTGCAGCTGCTGGACGGCGAGCAGAAATACTACGAGAGCTACCGGCAGGGCTCGCTGTTCGTGGAACCCGACTTCCTCAAGCGGGTCGAGGTGCTGCGGGGGCCGGGGTCGTCCACCCTCTACGGCTCGGGCGCCCTCGGCGGCGTCATCGCGATGGACACGATCGAGCCCGAGGACCTGCTGACCGGCGACCGCAACGTCGCCGGCCGCGTCAGGCTGGGCTACGCCACGAACCCCGACACGCGCTTCGGCAGCATCGCCACCGCCTGGCGCGCGGGCGAGCGGACGACGGCGCTCGCTGCCTTCGCGCTGCGCGACCTGGGCGACAGCACGGACCCGGACGGGAAGCGGCTGATCCGGTCGAACTCGCTGGCGCCGAACCTGCTGCTGAAGCTGAACCACGACCTGAACGACGAACATCGGCTGCGCTTCAGCTATGTCGGCCTTCGCGCGGACGGCGAGGATCAGGACTTCAACCAGCAGGAAGGACCGCAGACCGGCCTGTTTCCCGGCTTTTCGGGCTGGGGGGTCGGCGACATCCTGACCGAGGACCACACGGCGCGCGCGATCTGGGAATACGATCCCGCGGACAACCCCTTCGTCGATCTCGCGGTGACGCTGTCCTACAGCGACACGCTGAAGCGGATCCGGCAGGGCAACGATCCAGACGAGCCGATCATGCCCACCCTGCTGGGCGAGCGCGCGTATGAGCTGTGGAAGCTCAAGGCGGTCAACGTGGCCGACCTGTCCACAAGCGGGGTCGAGCATTTCCTGACGTTCGGGGCCGAGATCTCGACCCAGGACCGCAGCTCGAGCGTGCCCTCGTCCTCGCATCCCGAGGCGACGACCGACCGGCAGGCCGTCTATGCGCTGTCGGAACTGACCACGGGACGGCTGACGGTCAGCACGGGGCTGCGCATCGAGCATCAGCAGACGACGCCGGCCGGCAGCGTCACCGCGACGGACGAAAAGGTCAGCGAGAGCGCCGTCGAGCCGCAGGTCGCCGCGATCTATCGCCTGAATGACAGCTGGTCGGCGTTCGGCTCGCTCGCGCGGGTCGGGCGGCTGCCGACCGCCGACGAGCTTTACGACAGCTTCATGGGCGGCGCGCCGTCACCCGGCCTCAAGCCCGAGCGCGGCGTGAACGCCGAGATCGGCCTTTCGTGGCGCGGACAGGACCTGTTCGGCGCGGGCGACGAGGCGGCGGTCAAGGTCACGCTGTTCCGCAACGACATCACCGACCGCATCACCCGCACCAACGCGCCCTTCCCGGTGCCGGCCTATGTCAACGTGGCCGAGGTGACCCTGCACGGCGGCGAGATCGAGGCGAGCTACGCCAACGGCGCGCTGTCGCTGAACGCCGGCCTGTCCTTGGTGGACGGGGAAGACGGCGACGGCGAGGTCGTGGATTCGCTGCCCAACGACCGCATCGGCATCGGCGCCTCGTGGCAGGCGGGCCCGGCCTGGAAGGTCGGCGGCTTCAGCACCTTCGCCGCCGGCCGCGACAAGGCCGACGGGACGCATCGCGGGGGCTATGCGGTCCACGACCTTTTCGCGATCTGGTCCCCGCAGCAGGGTTCGCTCGCGGGTGTCGAGATGCGGTTCGGCATCGACAACGCGTTCGACAAGACCTACGTGCCTGCGACATGGACCACCGGCCCGGCGCCGGGCCGCAACCTTTCGGTGTCGGTGACGCGGGCGTTCTGAGGAAGGCGCAAGGGCTCGCCCGGCCAGCGGTTCGCCGTGATCCCGCGACCCGGCATCCCCGCATCCGGTTGCGCTGATCTTCCCTGTCGTCGGGGCAGCAGGCGTGAGTTCGTGCCCGAGCGTTCCGGTCATTCCGGCACCTCGGGCACGTCATGCCGCAGACTTCGGGCAAGCTTTATCGGGCAGGCGGTGTCCGGACTGGCCCGGCTGCAGTGGATCCGGAGGAAGATCCAAGGTCAGGCCATCCCGTCGCCGCGATTCTCTTGCGTATCGGAGTTCCTGCGTCGCAAGCGGGGCGTTGAAGCGCAGCGTGCCGGCCGGCCCGTCGGTCAGCCCGCCGTCCGCTCCAGCCGGCGCCGCTCGACCCGCGCGCGGATCGCGTCCAGGTCCGCCTCGGGCGTCGCCGCGAACAGCTTGCGCGTATAGTCGTGCTGCGGCGCCGAGAACAGCGCGTCGCGCGTGCCCTCCTCGACCACGGTGCCGTTCCACAGCACCATCACCCGGTCGGCCAGGTAGCGCACGACGCTGAGATCGTGGCTGATGAAGACATAGGTCAGCCCGAATTCGTCCTGCAGGTCCTTCAGCAGGTTCAGCACCTGCGCCTGCACCGACAGGTCGAGGGCGCTCACGGGTTCGTCGAGGACCAGCAGTGCCGGGTTCAGCATCAGCGCGCGGGCGATCGCGATGCGCTGGCGCTGCCCGCCCGAGAACATGTGCGGGAAGCGGTTGTAGTGCTCGGGCTTCAGCCCCACCCGTTCCAGCATCGCCATCGCGCGGCGGCGACGGTCGGCCGACGGGACGCCGCCGCGCAGGCGCAGCGGCTCGGTCAGGACCTCGCCGACCTTCTGGCGCGGGTTCAGGCTGCCATACGGGTTCTGGAACACGATCTGCACGGCTGAGCGCATCTCGCGGGTGAGGCCGCCCTTGGCGATATCGACGGGCTTGCCCTCGATCAGCAGCTGGCCGCTGGTCGCGGGATCGATAAGGGTGATGATCCGCGCGAGCGTGGACTTGCCGCAGCCGCTTTCGCCGACGACGGCCAGCGTCTTGCCGCGCTCGACGGCGAAGTCGATGCCCTTCAGCGCCCGCACGGTCTTCGCCGCGCCGAACAGGCCGCCGCTTGTCACGTAGTCGCGGGTGATGCCGCGGCCTTCGACGACGTAGTCGGTCATCGCGCGCCCTCCGTCCGGTTGTCGGCCGCCATGAGTTCGTCCACCGTGGGCAGGCGGTCGCCGGTGGCGTTTTCCGGCAGGGCCGCCAGCAGCGCGCGGGTGTAGGCCGTGGACGGGCGTTCGAACAGGGTCAGCACGTCGGCCTCCTCCATCTTGCGGCCGCGGTACTGGACCACGACGCGGTCGGCGGTCTCGGCGACGACGCCCATGTCGTGGGTGATGAGGATCAGCCCCATGCCGCGGTCGGCCTGCAACTGCATCAGCAGGTCGAGGATCTGCTTCTGGATCGTCACGTCCAGCGCGGTGGTCGGCTCGTCCGCGATCAGCAGGCGCGGCTCGCACGCGATGGCCATGGCGATCATCACCCGCTGGCACTGGCCGCCCGACATCTGGTGGGGGTAGCTGGCGAGGCGGCTTTCCGGTTCCGGGATGCCGACCTGGGTCAGCAGTTCCACCGCCCGCGCCCGCGCCGCCCGGCCCTTGAGGCCGAGATGCTGGCGCAGCACCTCCTCGATCTGGAAGCCGACCGTGAAGCTGGGGTTCAGCGAGGCCATCGGCTCCTGGAAGATCATGGCGATGTCGCGGCCGATGATGGTGCGTTTCTGGGCCGGGGTCATGGCCATCAGGTCGCGCCCGTCGAAGGTCATCGCGTCGGCGGTGACCGTGGCCGAACCCGGCAGCAGGCCCATCACGGCCAGCATCGACACCGACTTGCCCGAGCCGCTTTCGCCGACGATGGCCAGAACCTCGCGCGGCGACACCTGCACGTCGATGCCGTCCACGGCGAGGAACGGACCGGCCGCGGTGTCGAAGGCCACGCGCAGGTTGCGGATGTCGAGAAGCGGGCCCTCGGCGGGGGAGGAGGTGGACGCCATGCTCAGCTCCGCTTCAGCTTGGGATCGAGGGCGTCGCGCAGCCCGTCGCCCATCAGGTTGATCGCCAGCACCGTCAGCAGGATCGCGAGGCCGGGCAGCGTCACGACCCACCAGGCGCGCAGGATGAACTCGCGCGCCTCTGCCAGCATGGTGCCCCATTCGGGCGTCGGCGGCTGCGCGCCCATGCCGAGAAAGCCGAGCGCCGCGGCGTCGAGGATGGCGTTCGAGAAGCTCATGGTGCCCTGCACGATGAGCGGCGCGAGGCAGTTGGGCAGGATCGTGCGGAACATCAGCCACATGGAACCGGCGCCCGCGACCCGCGCCGCCACGACGTATTCGCGGTTCTTCTCGGCCAGGACGGCGGCCCGCGTCAGACGCGCGAAGTGCGGCTGCAGGACCAGGGCAATGGCGATCATCGCGTTGGTCAGGCCCGGTCCCAGCACCGCCACCAGTACCAGCGCCAGCAGAAGCGAGGGGAAGGCGAGGATGATGTCCATCAGCCGCATCGCCACGGCGTCGACCCAGCCGCCGAAGAACCCGGCCAGGAGCCCGGTCACGACGCCGAAGACCAGCGCGATGCTGACGACCACCACCCCGATGAACAGCGAGAAGCGCGCGCCGTAGAGAAGCCGCGAGAGCATGTCGCGCCCGACCGCGTCGGTCCCGAGCCAGAAGCCCGAACGGCCGCCCTCGGCCCAGGCGGGGGGCAGCAGGATCGCGTCGCGGTACTGCATGGTCGGGCTGTGCGGCGCGATCACCGGCGCCAGCAGCGCCAGCAGCACCAGCAGCACGAAGACGACCAGCCCCAGAACCGCGCCGCGGTTGCCGGAGAAGTAGAACCAGAACTCGCGCAGGCTGTCGCGCAGCCCGCCGCTGTTCGGTGCATCGGCTTCAAGGTCGACGGAATCGGTCATGGCGGGCCTTTCAACGATGCCGGATGCGGGGGTTGATCAGCCCGTAGAGCAGATCCACCAGCAGGTTCACGACCATCACGATCACCGCGATCAGCAGCAGGCCGCCCTGCACCACGGGATAGTCGCGCCGCGAGATCGACTCGACCATCCACTTGCCGATCCCGGGCCAGCTGAAGATCGTCTCGGTCAGGATGGCGCCGGCCATCAGCACGCCGATCTGCAGGCCGATGGTCGTCACGACGGGGATGAGGGCGTTCCTGAGCGCGTGCATCCCGACCACCCGGCGCGGGGGCAGCCCCTTGGCGCGCGCCGTGCGGACGTAATCCTCGCCCAGCACTTCCAGCATGGCGCTGCGGGTCTGCCGGGCGATCACGGCCAGCGGGATCGTGGCCAGCACGATCGTGGGCAGGATCAGGTGGCTCGCGGCCGAGGCGAAGGCGCCCTTCTGCCCCGACAGCAGGCTGTCGATCAGCATGAACCCGGTCACGGGCGGGAAGAAGTACAGCAGCGAGATCCGCCCGGACACGGGCGTCCAGCCGAGCATGCCGGAGAAGAAGATGATCAGCAGCAGGCCCCACCAGAAGATCGGCATCGAATAGCCGACCAGCGCGGTGCCCATGGTGATCTGGTCGAACCAGCTGCCGCGCTTGATCGCGGCCAGCACGCCCGCCGGAACGCCGATGAGCGCCGCCAGCAGGATCGCGCAGAGCGCCAGCTCGACCGTGGCCGGGAACAGCGCCAGGAACTCGGCCAGGACCGGCTTCTTGGTCACCAGCGAGGTGCCCAGGTCGCCGTGCAGCAGCCGCCACACATAGTCGAGGTATTGTTCCGGCAGCGAGCGGTCGAAGCCCAGCTGGCGGCTGACCTCGGCATAGCGTTCGGGCGACATGCCGCGCTCGCCCGCCATCAGCAGGACCGGATCGCCTGGCAGCACCCGCACGAAGCCGAAGGCCACGATGGTGATGCCGATCAGCGTCGGCACGAGATAGGCGATGCGCCCGAGGATGAAACGGATCATGGGAAACGTGCAAGGGCCGCGCCGGACGAACCGGGCGCGGCCGCAAGCCCTTCAGTTCATCATTCGGCGACGTCGACGGTGTCGAAGGCGTGGCTGCCGAGCGGGCTCATGACATAGCCGGTCACCTTCTTCGACATCGGCATCACGACCGTCGAATGGCCGATGGTCGCCCACGGCGCCTGATCCTTGAAGATCACCTGCGCCTGCTCGTAGAGCTTCGTGCGCTCGGCCTGGTCGGAGGTCTGCTTGGCCTGCTCCAGCAGGTTGCTGAACTCCTCGTTGCACCAGAAGGCGCGGTTGGCCCCGCCGTCCTCGGCCGCGGCGCAGCTGAGCAGCACCGACAGGAAGTTGTCGGGGTCGCCGTTGTCGCCGGTCCAGCCGAGGATCACGGCGCCGTCGCGGCCGGGCTCCATCGACTTCTTGAGGTATTCGCCCCACTCATAGCTGACGATCTCGGCGTTGACGCCGACCTTGCCCAGGTCCTCCTGCATCATCTCGGCGACGCGGCGGGCGTTGGGCATGTAGGGACGCTGCACCGGCATCGCCCAGATCTTCATCGACAGGTTCGTCACGCCGGCCGCTTCCAGCGCGGCTTTCGCGGCCTCGGGGTCGTACGCCTCGTCCTGGACGGCGTCGTTGTAGGACCACATGGTCGGCGGGATCGGGTTCTTGGCGACCTGGCCCATGCCCTGGAACACGGCATCGACGATCGCCTGCTTGTTCATCGCCATGTTGAGGGCCTTGCGGACCTCGGGCTTGTCGAAGGGCGCCACGTCGGTGTTGTAGGCGAGATAGGCGACGTTCAGGCCCGGCTGTTCCATCACTGTCAGGTTCTGGTCGGCCTTCAGCGCCTCGATGTCGGCGGGCGCGGGGTAGGGCATGATGTGGCACTCGCCCGCCTGCAGCTTCTGCAGGCGCACGGCGGCGTCGGTGGTGATGGCGAACACCAGGTCGTCCACCTTGGCGGGGGTGCCCCAGTAATCCGCGTTCTTGGCGAACCGGATCACCGCGTCCTTCTGGTAGGCCACGAACTTGAACGGGCCGGTGCCGACCGGGGCGCTGTTCAGGTTCTCCTTGGTGCCGGCCTGATCCAGCGCGTCGGCATATTCCTTGGACTGGATCGAGGCGAAGTCCATCGCGAGGTTCGCGAGGAACGGCGCGTTCGGCTCGTTCAGCGTGAACCTGACGGTGAGGTCGTCCACCTTCTCGATCGACTTGATCGACGAGGCCATTTCCATCGAGTTGTAGTATTCGAAGGTCAGCCCGGGGATGTACTGGTTCCACGGGTTGTTCGCATCGCCCTGGCGCTCGAACGAGAAGATCACGTCGTCGGCGTTCAGGTCGCGCGTCGGGGTGAAGTAGTCGGTCGTGTGGAACTTCACGCCGGGGCGCAGCTTGAAGGTATAGGTCAGCCCGTCGTCCGAGATTTCATAGCTCTCGGCCAGTGCGGGCTCCACCTCGGTCGTGCCGTCCTTGAACTCGACCAGGCGGTTGAACACGGGGCGCGAGCTGGCGTCGAACGTGGTGCCCGAGGTGTAGGCGGCCGGGTCGAAACCCTCGGGCGAGCCTTCCGAGCAATAGATGAGCGTCTTGGCCGCTGCCGGGGCCGCGAAGGCCGCCGCGCTGGCGAGCGCGATGATCGAGGTTGTGACGAAAGCGGGCAGTCTCAAGGCAGTTCCTCCCTGGAGCTTGGCCGGGGCTTGCCCCGACCTTAACGCCCCGCGCGTTCTTCGCGGCAGGTGCGATCACGGATTGGTGGGCCGATCTACCCCCATCCCGCCGGAAAGCACAACCATGTTATCCGCAGCGCGCGGCACGGGCGCGTTCACGGCGCGGCCCGCGTGCGATCGCAGGCGGCGCGATGGGGGGCGACCTGCCGATCCGGGTCCACGCCGTTCCCGGATGATTGCCCGGCTCGTCAGCCCGCCCCCGCCACCATGCTGCGCGAGGCCTCCGACAGCGCCGCGTGAAGCGTATGGGCGGCGGGGGTCAGTTCGCGGTCGCGCAGGGTGACGATGCCGTAGGACGACACCAGCAGGTCGGGGGCCAGCGGCAGGCGCAGGATGGGCAGGCCGCCGCCCGCGCCGGTGGCGAAGAAGTCGGCGGCGGCGGCCGACATGGTGCCGACGGCGTTGGTGCGGGTCACGAAGGCGAGCGTCAGCATCATGGACATGGTGCTGATGACGCGCCCGGGCAGGCCCACGCGGTGGTGCAGCAGGTACTGTTCGACCGTCGTCCGCAGCAGTCCGCCGCGCGGCTGCATCACCCAGTCGAAGCGGAGGCTGTCGGCGAGCGTCGCGTTGCGGCGGCGGGCAAGTTCGTGGCCGCGGCGGACGATCAGGGCCAGCGGCTCGGTCCCGATCGGCTCGATCGCGAAGCGGCCCGCGTCGGCGCCGTCGGGGATCCGGCCGATGTAGAACTCGATCCGCCCGGACAGGAGCTGGCCGACGAGCCCGTCGCTCGCGTCGACAGTGATCTCGGGGACGATGCCGGGATGGACGAGGCGCAGGTTCTGCAGGACCGGCAGCACCAGTTCCAGCGAAGGCCCGGACACCGACCCGAACGCGACGCCCCCCACGCGGCCGCCGTCGATGTCGGCGACCGCGCGGCCGGCGGCGTCGATCTCTCCCAGGATGCGGCGGGCGCTGTGGGCGAGGCGCTGGCCCGCGGCGGTCAGGCGCACGCCGCGGGGCAGGCGCTCGGTCAGGGCGACGCCGGCCGCCCCTTCCAGCTGCGCCAGCATCCGCGATGCGGCGGGCTGGGTCATGTTCAGCGACTGCGCCGCGGCGGCGATCTGGCCGGTGCGGTCCACCGCCGCCAGCAGCGCCAGCTGCCGCAGCTTCAGGCCGCGGGCGAGGAGGCCCGTATCTCCCGAACGGCGAGGCTCGGCTGGAGCGCTACCATGATATTCCATTTCTGACATGTCGCGCGCCTCAATTGACATTTGACGGGTATAACATCGGCGCCTAACACCAAGCCAGCGACAATCGTCGTAGGCGCGGTACGCGCACTTCGGGGGGAAGGACGTCGACACGCCGGGGCTTGCAGGCCGCCCGTGAAGGGGCCGCCGCCGTCGCGCGTGTCGCGCCAGCAGGGAAGGAACTACGCATGCTCAAGACGTTCAGGACGATCGCGCTCGCCGGCGTGTCGGCGGTGGCGCTGATGGCGCCGGGCGCGGTTCTCGCGGCCGAGGGGCTGGTCGGCATCGCCATGCCGACCAAGACCTCGGCCCGGTGGATCGACGACGGCAACAACATGGTCAGGCAGTTCGAGGAGGCGGGCTACACCACCGACCTGCAATATGCCGACGACGACATTCCGAACCAGCTGGCCCAGATCGAGAACATGATCACCAAGGGCGTGAACGTGCTGGTGATCGCGGCGATCGACGGCACCACGCTCTCGAACGCGCTCGACAACGCCAAGGCGGCCGACATCAAGGTCATCGCCTATGACCGGCTGATCCGCGACACCGACTCGGTCGACTATTACGCGACCTTCGACAACTTCAAGGTGGGAGTCGAGCAGGCGTCGTCGCTCGTGAAGGGGCTGAAGGAGCGCTTCCCGGACGTGAAGCCCTGGAACGTGGAACTGTTCGGCGGCAGCCCGGACGACAACAACGCCTTCTTCTTCTATGACGGCGCGATGTCGGTGATCCAGCCGCTGATCGACGACGGCTCGATCCAGATCGTGTCGGGCCAGATGGGCATGGACAAGGTCGGCACGCTGCGCTGGGACCCGGCGACGGCGCAGGCGCGGATGGATAACCTGCTGAGCGCCAACTACACCGACAAGCAGGTCCACGGGGTGCTGTCGCCCTATGACGGGCTGTCGATCGGGATCCTGTCCTCGCTCAAGGGCGTGGGCTACGGGTCGGGCGACATGAAGATGCCGATCGTGACCGGGCAGGACGCCGAGGTGCCGTCGGTCAAGTCGATCCTGGCCGACGAGCAGTACGCGACCGTCTTCAAGGACACCCGCGAGCTCGCCAAGGTCACCGTCGGCATGGTCAACGCCATGCTCGAAGGGAAGGAGCCGCAGGTGAACGACACCACCACCTACGACAACGGCGTCAAGGTCGTCCCGTCCTACCTGCTGGAGCCGGTGGGCGTCGACAAGTCGAACTGGGAAGAGGTGCTGGTCGGGTCGGGCTACTACACCAAGGACCAGGTCGAGTAACGAGGGCCGGACTGCGGGGCGGCCAGCGGCGCCGCCCCGTCCCACCGGTGCTGGAAGGGGGCAGGCCGTGGACACGATCCTTGAGATGCGCGGGATCACCAAGACCTTTCCGGGGGTCCGCGCGCTGGACGACGTGAACCTGGCCGTCCGCCGCGGAGAGATCCGCGCGCTCCTGGGCGAGAACGGCGCGGGCAAGTCCACGCTGATGAAGGTGCTGTCGGGCGTCTACCCGCACGGCAGCTACGACGGCGAGATCCTGTTCGACGGGCGGGCGGTGCAGTTCGGCGGCATCACCGACAGCGAAAGGCGCGGCATCGTCATCATCCACCAGGAACTCGCGCTGGTGCCGCAGATGTCGATCGCCGAGAACATCTTCCTGGGCAACGAGGTCGCGACCCGCGGCGTGATCGACCGCAACACGACGAACGACCGCACCGCCGCGCTGCTGGCCAAGGTGGGCCTGCGCGAAAGCCCCGAAACGAAGGTCGGCGACCTCGGCATGGGCAAGCAGCAGCTGGTCGAGATCGCGAAGGCGCTGAGCAAGCGCGTGAGCCTGCTGATCCTCGACGAACCCACGAGCAGCCTCAACGAACGCGAAAGCGACGCCCTGCTGGCGCTGCTGGACGAACTGCGCGCGCAGGGGATCACCGCGATCCTCATCAGCCACAAGCTGAACGAGATATCCAAGATCGCCGACAGCATCACGGTGCTGCGCGACGGCGCGACGGTCGCGCACCACGATTCCATGGTGTCCGAGGAACAGATCGTCCGCGAGATGGTCGGCCGCCCGATGGAGAACCGCTATCCCGACCGCGAGCCCAGGATCGGCGAGGTCGTGATGCAGGTCCGCGACTGGACCGTGGCCGATCCGCTGCGCCCCGAACGCCACGCCGTCGACCGGGTCGGCTTCGACCTGCGCCGGGGCGAGGTCTTGGGCTTTGCCGGCCTCATGGGCGCGGGCCGGACCGAGCTTGCGATGAGCCTGTTCGGGCAGAGCTTCGGCCGCCGGCTGTCGGGCAGCGTCAGCATCGACGGACGCCCCGCCGACCTGTCCACCGTGCCGCGCGCCATTGCCGCGGGGCTGGCCTACGTGACCGAGGACCGCAAGTCGCTGGGCCTCGTCCTGGACGACAACGTGCGCCGCAACATTCCACTGGCGAACCTTCCGGGCATCGCCCGCGGCGGCGTCATCGACCAGATGCGCGAACGCAGCGTGGCCGAGGATTATCGCCGCCGCATCAACATCAAGACCCCCACGGTCGAGGCGCGCGTGCTGAACCTGTCGGGCGGCAACCAGCAGAAGGTGGTGCTGTCCAAGTGGCTGTTCGCGGGGCCCGAGATCCTGATCCTGGACGAACCCACCCGCGGCATCGACGTGGGTGCGAAATACGAGATCTACACCATCATCCGCGACCTCGCCGCGGCCGGGAAGGGGATCATCGTCATCTCGTCGGAAATGCCCGAGCTGCTCGGGATCACCGACCGCATCTGCGTGATGAACGAAGGCCGCCTCGTGGGCGAGATGCCCACTGCCGAGGCGAGCCAGGAACGCATCATGGAAATGATCCTGCGCGCCTCGCGCAAGCCAGAAAGGGCCGGACATGGCGCAGCCTGACATCCCGGCGGCCGGCACCGCCGCCGCCCCCCGCGCGACCGCGGGCTTCATCCGCCGCAACATCCGCGAATACGGGATCCTGTTCGCGCTCGTCGTCATCATGATCTTCTTCCAGGTCGTGACCGGGGGCACGCTGTTCCGGCCCGTCAACCTCACGAACCTCGCGCTGCAGAACAGCCACATCGTCATCATGGCGGTGGGAATGCTGCTGGTCATCGTGTCGGGGCACATCGACCTGTCGGTCGGGTCGGTCGCGGCCTTCGTGGGCGCGGTGGTCGCGCTTCTGATCGTGCAGATGGACCTGAACTTCGCGCTGGCCGCGCTGATCGGCATCGCGCTGGGCGGCGTGATCGGGGCCGCGCAGGGCTACTGGATCGCCTACTGGAAGATCCCGTCCTTCATCGTGACGCTGGCGGGCATGCTGGTGTTCCGCGGCCTGACGCTGTGGGTGCTCGAGGGGCGGTCGATCGGCCCGTTCCCGCGCGACTTCCAGTCGATCGCGTCGGGCTTCATCCCGGACCTTTTCGGCAGCGGCAAGCCGAACCTGTTCTCGCTGGCGCTGGGCGCCGCCGTCGCCGTCCTGATCCTGTGGCTCGCCGTCCGCTCGCGCCAGCGCCAGGCGGCGGCCGGGATCGTGGAGGAGCCGTTCGCGTTCTTCGCCGCCAAGAACGCCTTCATCTTCATCGCGCTGGTGTGGATGAGCTGGCTCATGGCCAATTTCCGCGGCCTGCCCAACGTCTTCATCGTCATGGCGATCCTGATCGCGCTCTATTCGTTCCTGGCCGAGCGCACGGTCGTCGGTCGCCGCATCTACGCGATCGGCGGCAACGCCAAGGCGGCCACGCTGTCGGGGATCAACTCGCCCCGGCTGGTGTTCCTGACCTTCGTCAACATGGGGATGCTGGCGGCGCTCGCGGGGATCGTCGTGGCGGCGCGCCTGAACTCGGCCACGCCCAAGGCCGGCGTCAACTTCGAGCTGGATACCATCGCCGCGGTCTTCATCGGCGGCGCGTCGATGTCGGGGGGCGTCGGCACGGTCGTGGGTGCCGTGATCGGCGCCTTCATCATGGGCGTGATGAACAACGGCATGTCGCTGATGGGAATCGGAATCGACTTCCAGCAGATCATCAAGGGGCTGGTGCTGCTGGCCGCCGTCATCTTCGACGTTTCGAACAAGAACAGGGGCTGAGGAACGGCAATGCTGCTTTCGCAGATCACCACGACCGACGGCCGGCGCGCGGTCATCGTCCGCAGCGGCACCGAGGCGCACGAGGTGGAAGGCGTGGATTCGACCCGCGAGCTGGCGCTGGCCTGCATCGCGGCCGGGCAGGGGCTCGCGCAGTTCATCCAGTCGCGCCGCCCGGGCCCCGCCGTCGATCTGGCCGCGGCGCTGGCCGAGGGGCGCGTGCTGCCCCCGATCGACCATCCCGACCCCGCGCACATGCTGGTGACGGGCACGGGCCTCACGCACCTGGGGTCGGCCGCGACGCGCGACGCCATGCACGCGCAGAACGCGGCCGCGCCCGAGACCGACTCGATGCGGATGTTCCGCATGGGCGTCGAGGGCGGGCGGCCGGCGCAGGGGGAGGTCGGGGTCCAGCCGGAATGGTTCTACAAGGGCAACGGCGACATGATCGCCGCGCCCGGCAAGCCGCTCGTCGCGCCGGATTTCGCCCAGGACGGCGGCGAGGAACCCGAGATCGCGGGCCTCTACGTCATCGGCCCGGACGGGACCCCGTTCCGCCTGGGCTTCGCGCTGGGCAACGAGTTCTCGGACCACGTCATGGAAAAGGTGAACTACCTCTATCTCGCCCATTCCAAGCTGCGGCAGGCGAGCTTCGGCCCCGAGGTGCTGGTCGGCCCGCTGCCCCGCGACATCCGCGGCACCTCGCGCATCCGCCGCGGGAGCGAGGTGATCTTCGACCAGCCGTTCCTGTCGGGCGAGGACAACATGAGCCACACGATCGCAAACCTCGAGCACCACCACTTCAAGTACGACCTGTTCCGCCGCCCCGGCGACGTCCATGTCCACATGTTCGGCACCGCGACCCTGTCCTTCGCGGCGGGGCTGCGCTGCGAGACCGGCGACGTGTTCGAGATCGAGGCGCCCGGCTTCGGCCTGCCGCTGAGGAACCCGCTGCGGATGGCGGACGCGGCCGGGGGGCGGTCGCGCACGGCACTGGCGAGGGCGCTCTGATGGCCTTCACCCCCGCACCCTGGCCCCGCCGCCTGCGCTCGCAGGAATGGTACGGCGGCACGTCGCGCGACGCGATCTACCACCGCGGCTGGCTGAAGAACCAGGGCTACCCGCACGACCTGTTCGACGGCCGTCCGGTGATCGGGATCATGAACACCTGGTCCGAGCTGACCCCCTGCAACGGCCACCTGCACGAGCTCGCGCAGAAGGTGAAGGCCGGCGTGTGGGAGGCCGGGGGCTTCCCGGTCGAGGTCCCGGTCTTTTCCGCCAGCGAAAGCACCTTCCGCCCGACTGCGATGATGTTCCGCAACCTCGCCGCCATGGCGGTCGAGGAGGCGATGCGCGGCCAGCCCATCGACGGCGCCGTGCTGATGGTCGGCTGCGACAAGACCACGCCGAGCCTCCTGATGGGCGCGGCGTCCACTGACATCCCGTCGATCGTCGTGACCGGCGGGCCGATGCTCAACGGCTGGTTCCGGGGCGAGCGGGTCGGCTCGGGCACGCATCTGTGGAAGTTCTCGGAGGCCGTGAAGGCGGGCGAGATGGGGCAGGAGGAGTTCCTTGAGGCAGAGGCCTCGATGAGCCGGTCCACCGGCACCTGCAACACGATGGGCACCGCCAGCACGATGGCCAGCATGGCCGAGGCGCTGGGCATGGCGCTGTCGGGCAACGCCGCGATCCCGGCGGTGGATTCGCGGCGCCGGGTGATGGCGCAGATGACCGGGCGGCGGATCGTGCAGATGGTCAAGGACGACCTGAAGCCGTCGGACATCATGACCCGCGCGGCGTTCGAGAACGCGATCCGCTGCAATGGCGCGATCGGCGGGTCCACCAACGCCGTGATCCACCTGCTCGCGCTGGCGGGGCGCGTGGGCGTGGACCTGACGCTGGACGACTGGGACCGGCTCGGGCGCGACGTCCCGACGATCGTGAACCTGATGCCGTCGGGGAAATACCTGATGGAGGAGTTCTTCTACGCCGGCGGCCTGCCCGTGGTGCTGAAGCGCCTGGGCGAGGCGGGCCTGCTGAACCGCGATGCACTGACGGTCAGCGGCCAGACCGCGTGGGAACAGGTCAGGGACGCGCGGAACTGGAACGAGGACGTGATCCTGCCGGTCGAGCGCGCGCTGACCGCGCATGGCGGGATCGTCGTCCTGCGCGGCAACCTCGCCCCTGACGGCGCGGTGCTGAAACCGTCGGCAGCCAGCCCCCACCTGATGCGCCATCGCGGCCGCGCCGTCGTGTTCGACGACATCGACGACTACAAGGCGCGGATCAACGACGAGGCGCTGGACATCGACGAGGACTGCGTGATGGTCCTCAAGAACTGCGGGCCGCGCGGCTATCCGGGGATGCCCGAGGTCGGCAACATGGGCCTGCCGCCCAAGGTGCTGCGCAAGGGGATCACCGACATGGTGCGGATTTCGGACGCCCGCATGTCGGGCACGGCCTACGGCACCGTCCTGCTGCACACCTCGCCCGAGGCCGCGGCCGGCGGCCCGCTGGCCATCGTCCGCACCGGCGACATGATCGAGATCGACGTGGACGCCCGCCGCGTGCATCTGGACGTTCCCGACGACGAGATCGCGGCGCGGCTCGCGGCGTGGAAGACCCCGGTGCCGCAGCCGAAGGGGGGCTACGCCCGCATCTTCCACGACCACGTGCAGGGTGCGGACAAGGGCGCTGACTTCGACTTCCTCGTCGGCTGCCGGGGCGCGGAGGTGGGACGTGACAGCCACTGACGCGACGCAGGTCGCCATCGTCGGCCTGGGCAAGATCGCGGTGGACCAGCACGTCCCGTCCATCGCCCGCAGCCCGGCGTTCCGCCTTGCCGCGACGGTCAGCCGGAACGCCCGCGCCGAAGGCGTGGACGCCTTCGCGGACCTGACCGGCATGCTCGCCGCACGCCCCGGCATCACCGCCGTCGCGCTGTGCGTCCCGCCGCAGGTCCGCTTTGCCATGGCGCGCGAGGCGCTTGTCGCAGGCCGCGACGTGCTGCTGGAAAAGCCGCCCGGCGCGTCGCTCGCGGAGGTGGCGATCCTGTCCGAACTCGCCGCCGCCCACGACCGTGTCCTTTACGCGACCTGGCATTCGCGTCACGCTGCGGGGGTGGGGCCCGCGAAGGCATGGCTGGCCGACCGCCGGGTCACGCGGGCGCGGATCGTCTGGCGCGAGGACGTGCGGCGCTGGTATCCGGGGCAGGACTGGATCTGGCAGGCGGGCGGCCTCGGGGTGTTCGATCCGGGGATCAACGCGCTGTCGGTCCTGACCGCGATCCTGCCCGACGCCGTGCGCCTGCGCGGCGCGGAACTGTCCTTTCCGTCGAACCGCGAGACGCCCATCGCCGCGCGCCTGGATCTCGTGACCGCCTCGGGCGCGGAAATCGACGCCGATTTCGACTGGCGCCAGACCGGCCCGCAGACCTGGGACATCACCGTGGAAACCGACGACGGCACGCTGGAACTGACCGGCGGCGGCGCCCGGGTGCGCGCGGGCGGCGAGGTCCTGTCCAGCGCCGAAGCCCTCGCCAGCGAATACGACGGCATCTACGCCCAATTCGCCGAACTGATCGCCACCCGCCGCGCCGACGTGGACATGCGCCCGCAGGTCCTCGTCGCGGACGCCTTCATGCTGGGCCGGCGCGTCGTGACCGATGCATTCGAGGATTAACGATGACGCTGACCGGACTGCACCTGATCGCGGGTGAATGGGTAGGGGGCGGGGACAGCTTCGCCGCCGTGGCGATCGGTGATGCCGCGCCGATGGCGGTCCAGAGCGCGGGCCCGGCCGAGGTTCACCGCGCCGCCGAAGTGGCCGAAGCCGCGTTCCCGGACTTCGCCGCCACCTCGCGCACGGCGCGCGCGGCCTTCCTGCGCGCCATCGCCGACGGGATCGACGCGCGGCGCGACGCCATCGTTCCCCGCGCCATGGCCGAATCCGGCCTGCCCGAGGCGCGGCTGGTCGGCGAGACCGCCCGCACCACCGGACAGCTGCGGCTGTTCGCGGACCACATCGAGGCGGGGCGGCACCTGGACCTGCGCCACGACCCGGCGCTGCCCGACCGCACGCCCGCGCCTCGTCCCGACCTGCGGCTGATCCAGCGGCCCATCGGTCCGGTCGCGGTGTTCGGGGCGTCGAACTTCCCGCTCGCCTTCTCGACCGCGGGGGGCGACACGGCGTCGGCGCTGGCGGCCGGTTGCCCGGTCATCGTCAAGGGCCACCCGGCGCATCCCGGCACGTCCGAGCTGGTCGCGGGCGCGATCCTCGACGCGATCCGCGCGACCGGCATGCCCGCGGGCGTGTTCGCGCTGCTGCAGGGCGACACCAACGACCTGGGCCGCGCGCTGGTGCGGCATCCGCTGGTCAGGGCCGTGGGCTTCACCGGCAGCTTCGGCGCGGGGCGCGCGCTCTTCGACCTGTGCGCCGCGCGGCCCGAGCCGATCCCGTTCTTCGGCGAGCTTGGGGCCGTGAACCCCGTGTTCGTTCTGCCCGCCGCGGCAGCCGCGCGCGGGCCGGCGATCGGCGCGGGCTGGGCCGCGTCGCTGACCCTGGGCATGGGGCAGTTCTGCACCAACCCAGGCGTCGCGTTCGTGCTGGAAAGCGAGGGGGCAGACGCGCTTGCCGCAACCGCCGCCGCCGGGGTCGCCGGGACCGCGCCGCAGCCGATGCTGACCCGCGGCATCGCGGGCGCGTATCGTTCGGGGATCGCCGCGGCCGCCGCCGCGCCGGGAGTCGAGACGCTCGCCCGCGGGCCGTCGGGCGACGACCGCCACGGCACGCCCGCGCTGTTCCAGGCCGACCGCGCGGCGTGGGAGGCGACCCCGGCCCTGCGGCACGAGAACTTCGGCCCCTCGGGCGTGCTCGTCCGCCTTGCCGACTTCGACGCGATGCTGGCCGAGGCGCAGGCGCTCGACGGCCAGCTGACCTGCACCGTGCAGATGGACGACGCCGACACCGACCTCGCCCGCCGCCTGCTGCCGATCCTCGAGCGCAAGGCGGGGCGGATCCTCTTCAACGGCTTCCCGACCGGCGTCGAGGTCGCCGACGCCATGGTCCACAGCGGCCCCTATCCGGCGAGCACCAACTTCGGCGCAACCTCGGTCGGGACGCTCGCGATCCGGCGGTTCCTGCGCCCGGTGTGCTTCCAGGACATGCCGGCGGCGCTGCTGCCGGACGATCTTGCCGGGGCATGAGGATGGGCGCGCGGCTGGACGGTCTGGACTGGATCGCCGCCGACTGGGGCACCAGCCGCCTGCGCGTCTGGGCGATGGCCGCGGACGGCCGCGTGCTGGCCGGGTCCGCGTCGGATCGCGGGATGGGACAGCTGGACCGGGCGGGCTTCGGGCCGGCCCTTCTCGACATCGTCGCGCCGTGGCTGGGGGGCGGCGCGTCCGACCCCGTGCCGGTGCTGGTCTGCGGCATGGCCGGGGCGCGGACCGGCTGGGTTGAGGCCCCGTATCGCGCCGTCCCCTGCACGCCGCTCGACCCCGCCCGCGCCACCCGGCCCGATGGTGCCGATCCGCGCCTGCCGGTCCTGATCCTGCCGGGGCTCAGCCAGTCCTCGCCCCCCGACGTGATGCGCGGCGAGGAAACGCAGCTCGCGGGCCTGATCGCCGCGAGGCCGGGGTGGGAGGGTGTCGTGTGCATGCCCGGCACGCACAGCAAATGGGCGCGGGTCAGGGGCGGGCGCGTCACCGCCTTCCGTACCTTCATGACGGGGGAGCTTTACGCGCTGCTCGCCCGACAATCGGTGCTGCGCCTGTCGGTGGCCGGGGCAGAGCCCGACCCGGCGGCGTTCGACGAAGCGGCAGCTTCCGGGGCCGGGCTGGCCGAGCTGTTTTCCGTCCGCGCCGCCGGGCTTCTGGGCGACGTGCCGGCGGCGGCGGCCGCCGGACGGCTGTCGGGCCTGCTGGTCGGGGCCGAGATCGCGGCGGCCGAATCCTTCCGCGGGGGCGCGCCGCTCGCGCTGGTGGGGGCGCCCGCGCTGACCTCGCTTTACGCGCGCGCGCTGGCCGCGCGGGGCGGCGGGGGCGATCCGCCCCTGATCCTTGACGGCAGCGACATGGCGCTGGCTGGCCTGGCCGCGGCACGCGCCGCCCTGACGAAGGTTCCCGCATGACCGACCACCTGCCCCTCGTCGCGATCCTGCGGGGCCTGACCCCGCGCGATGCCGTGCCGGTGGCCCGGGCCTTGATCGACGCGGGCATCACCATGATCGAGGTGCCGCTGAACTCCCCCGATCCGCTCGACAGCATCGCGGCGATCGCCCGGCTGGCGGGCGACGGCGCCGTCGTGGGCGCGGGGACGGTGCTGACGACGGCGCAGGTGGGGCAGGTGCAGGACGCGGGCGGCACGCTCATCGTGTCGCCGAACGCCGACCCCGCCGTGATCGCGGAAACCCGCGCGCGCGGCATGCAGAGCTGCCCCGGCGTCTTCACCGCGACGGACTGCTTCGCCGCCCTGGCAGCCGGCGCGGACGTGCTGAAGCTGTTCCCCGCCGACCGGGCCGGGACGGGCATGCTGAAGGCGCTGCTGGCCGTTCTGCCCCCGGCCCAGCCGGTCTATGCGGTGGGCGGGGTGGATGCGGGCAATTTCGCCGAGTGGCGGCGCGCGGGCGCGGCGGGCTTCGGGATCGGCAGCGCGCTCTATCGTCCGGGGGACGACGCGGGCACGGTGGGCAGGCGCGCGCGCGCGATGGTCGCGGCGTGGCATGCGGGTGACGACGCATGACCGGCGCCCGGGTTCTCGATCCGCGCGCCTGCGAACTGGGCGAGGGGGCCTTCTGGCACCCCGAGCGGCGCCAGGCCTTCTGGTTCGACATCATGGCGCGCCGTCTCATGTCCACGGACGGCGCCGCGTGGGACTTTGACCGGACCGTCACCGCCTGCGGCTGGATCGACCGCGACCGGCTGCTGGTCGCGTCGGACGTGGCCCTGATCGACTTCGACCTGCGGGACGGGTCGCGGCGCGACGTCTGCGCGCTTGAGGCGGACCGGCCCGCGAACCGCAGCAACGACGGCCGCGCCGACCCGATGGGCGGGTTCTGGATCGGCACGATGGCGCGCGACAAGACGCCGGGCGCGGGCGCGATCCACCGGTTTCACCGGGGCGAGCTGCGCGTGATCCGCGCGGGCGTGACGATCCCCAACGCGATCTGCTTCGCCCCCGGCGGCCGGCGCGGCTACTTCTCGGACACGAAGGAACAGCGTCTCTGGACCGTGGCGCTCGATGCCGACGGCTGGCCCGAGGGCGATCCGCAGCTCTTCCTCGACCTTTCGGGCGAGGGGCTGAACCCCGACGGCGCGGTGACCGACGCCGAGGGGCGGCTCTGGATCGCGCAGTGGGGCGCGGGCCGGGTGGCGTGCCACGCGGCGGACGGCAGCTTCCTGCGCGCGGTGGACGTGCCGGCCATGAACCCGTCCTGCCCGGCCTTCATGGGCGACCGGCTGGACCGGCTGATGGTCACGACCGCGCGCGAGGATCTGGCCGCGCCGTCCGAAGACGACGGCCGCACCTTCGTCATCGACGCGCCTGGGGCGGTCGGACGCCCGGAACCGAGGGTCGTGCTGTGACCGCCGCGCCCGGGCCCGTCAGCGTGCATCCGGGCGGTCCCTTGAGCTTCGGCACCCTTCCCGACGGGCGCGAGGTCACCCGCGTCGTGATCGCCGCGCATGGCCTGTCGGTCGCGCTGATCACCTGGGGCGCGACGATCCAGGACGTGCGGCTGGCGGGATACCCGCAGCCGCTGGTGCTGGGCTATCCCGACCTTGCGGCCTATCTCGGCGAAGGCGTCTATCTGGGCGCGGTGGTCGGGCGCTTCGCCAACCGGATCGGGGGCGCGTCGGCGTTCATCGGCGGCGCGCAGCGGCGGCTCGATGCGAACGACCTCGGCCGCCACACGCTGCACGGCGGCAGCGACGGCACGGGGCAGCGGCTGTGGCGGCTGGTGGATGCAGAAGCCGACCACGCGACGATGGCCGACACGCTGCCCGACGGCCACATGGGCTTTCCCGGACGGATGGAGGTCGCGGTCGCCTATGCCATCATCCCCGGCCCGGCGCTGGAGATCGCGATCACCGCGACCGCCGACGCCGAAACGGTGTGCAACTTCGCGACCCATGGCTACTGGAACCTCGACGGGCGGGACGACATCGCGGCCCACGTGTTCCAGTGCGATGCCGCCCGCTTCGCCCCGGTGGACGACGAGCTGATCCCGACCGGCGGCCCGCTGCCCGTCACCGGCACCCGCCACGACTGGCGGCAGGGCGCGCGGATGGGCGAGCGGCTGAACGCCGGGCTGATCGACGTGAGCCTGCATCTGACCGATGGCCGGGCGCAGGTCGCCAGCCCGGTGGCGCGGCTCTCTGCCCCCGGCGGCCCGGCCCTGACGGTCGAGACGACCGAACCCGCCATGCAGGTCTACGCGGGCGCGCATCTCTCGGGCGGCGCGCCGGGTCTTGGCGGTCGCCCGTATCACCGGTTCGCGGGCCTTGCGCTGGAACCGCAGGTCGGCCCCGACGCGCCGAACCGGCCGGGCTATCCCGACCCGGTCCTGCGCGTGGGCGAGACCTACCGCCAGATCACCCGTTTCCGTTTCACGCCCGGCGGGGAGGCCGGGCTGAACGCCCCCGCGGGGGGGCAGGCCGGGGCGTGAGGCCCCTTGGAGGAGGACGAAAGATGAAACTGTTCGCAGCGGCCCTGCTGGCCACGACCGCGCTCGGCGGCGGGGCGGCGTTCGCCGAGACCGTCGGCTTTTCCCAGATCGGATCGGAATCCGGCTGGCGCGCGGCCGAGACCACAGTGACGAGGGAAGAGGCCGAGAAGCGCGGCATCGACCTCAAGTTCGCCGACGCCCAGCAGAAGCAGGAAAACCAGATCAAGGCGGTCCGGGGCTTCATCGCGCAGGGCGTGGACGCGATCCTGCTGGCGCCGGTCGTGGCCACCGGATGGGACGAGGTGCTGGAGGAAGCGCAGGAAGCCGAGATCCCGGTCGTCCTGCTGGACCGCCAGGTGGATTCGCCCGACACGATGTACCTGACCGCCGTGGGGTCCGACCTCGTGCATGAAGGCAGGGTCGCGGGCGAGTGGCTTGCCCAGGACGTGGGCGACCAGCCCTGCAACGTGGTGGAGTTGCAGGGCACCACCGGCTCGTCCCCCGCGATCAAGCGCAAGCAGGGGTTCGAGGAAGGCATCGCCGGGCACGACAACATCAGGATCGTGCGCAGCCAGACCGGCGACTTCACCCGCGCCAAGGGCAAGGAGGTGATGGAGAGCTTCCTCAAGGCCGAGGATGGCGGCAAGAACATCTGCGCGCTCTACGCCCACAACGACGACATGGCCGTGGGCGCGATCCAGGCGATCAAGGAAGCGGGGCTGAAGCCCGGTACCGACATCAAGGTCGTGTCGATCGACGCCGTGCCTGACATCTTCCAGGCCATGGCCGCCGGCGAGGCGAACGCCACGGTCGAGCTCACGCCCAACATGGCCGGACCCGCGTTCGACGCGCTCGCGGCGTACTGGAAGGACAAGACCGAGCCCGCCAAGTTCATCCAGACCGAATCCAGGCTCTACACGCAGGCGGACGATCCGCAGGCGGTCTACGAGAGCAAGAAGGACCTCGGCTACTGACGGCGCATCGGCAAAAGGGGGCGGCCCTCCGGGCCGTCCCCGCGCGGGCCGGACCGGGCGCAAAGGGGACGCGGCAATGACCCGACTGCTCGAGGCGCGGGGCCTCACCAAGCTATTCCCCGGCACGAAGGCGCTCGACGGCGTCGATTTCGACCTCGACCGGGGCGAGGTCCACGCGCTTCTGGGCGAGAACGGAGCGGGGAAGTCCACGCTGATCAAGTGCCTGACCGGCGCCTATCGCCGCGACGGCGGCACGGTCACGCTGGACGGCGCGCAAATCGACCCGCGCACCACCGCCGACGCTCAGCGGCTGGGCATCGGGACGGTGTATCAGGAGGTCAACCTGCTGCCGAACCTGACCGTGGCGGAAAACCTTCTGATCGGCCGCCAGCCGGTGCGGGGCGGAATGCTTGGGCGCGGGATGTTCGGGGGCGGCATGATCCGGGGCGGCGCGCAGGCGCGCGCGGCGGCCGACCTGCTGGCGGGATACGGGCTGGCGATCGACGTCACAAAACCGCTCGCGGCCTATTCCGTCGCGGTCCAGCAGATCGTCGCCATCGCGCGCGCCGTGGCGCTGTCGGGCAAGGTGCTGATCCTCGACGAGCCGACAGCGAGCCTCGACGCGCGCGAGGTCGAGGGGCTGTTCCGCACTATCCGCGACCTGCGGGGCCGTGGGCTCGCGGTCGTCTTCATCTCGCATTTTCTCGACCAGGTCTATGCCATCGCGGACCGCGTCACCGTGCTGCGGAACGGGCGCAACGCGGGAAGCGCGCGGGCCGCCGACCTCGACCGGCTGTCGCTGGTCCGGATGATGCTGGGGCATGACCTGCACGCGGTGGACGGGGCGCGGGCGCGGCCGGTGCCGGCCGACGCGCCAGTGGCCGCCGCCTTCGAGGGTTTCGGGCGGCGCGGGGCGGTGGCGCCGTTCTCGCTTGCCGTCAGGCGGGGCGAGGCGGTCGGGCTCGCGGGCCTTCTCGGCTCGGGCCGGACCGAGACGGCAGAGACCATCTTCGGCATCACCCCGCACGACAGCGGGACCGCGCGGGCCGCCGGCCGGCCCGCCGCCCTCCGCAACCCGCGCGAGGCGATCCGCGCCGGCTTCGGCTTCTGCCCCGAGGACCGCAAGACGGATGGCATCGTGGGCGAACTGACCGTGCGCGAGAACATCCTGCTTGCGCTGCAGGCCCGTCGCGGCTGGTCGCGCCCGGTGCCTCGCGCCGAACAGGGCCGCATCGCCGCCGACTACATCCGCCGGCTCGACATCCGCACGCCCTCGGCCGAGAAGCCGGTGGGCCAGCTTTCGGGCGGCAACCAGCAGAAGGTGATCCTCGCCCGCTGGCTGCTGATGAACCCGGACTTCCTGATCCTCGACGAGCCGACCCGCGGCATCGACGTGGGCGCCCATGCCGAGATCATCCGCGTGATCGAGGAACTCTGCGCGCGGGGCATGTCGCTTCTGGTGATCTCGTCCGAGCTGGAGGAGCTGTCGGGCTACGCCCACCGCGTCCTCGTGCTGCGCGACCGCGCGCAGGTGGCGGAGCTGGTGGGCGAGGACGTCGCCGCCGACCGGATCGTGCAGGCCATCGCAGCCACCCCCGCTCAGGTCGGGGGGGCCGCGTGATGGGGCCGCTTCTCGCCCGGATCGCGCCGATGCTGGCGACGCTCGCGGTGCTGGTCGTCGCGATCTCGGTCCTGATGCCCGGCTTCCTTGACGTGTCGATCGCGAACGGGCGACTGTACGGCAGCCCCGTGGACGTGCTGAACCGGGGCGCGCCGGTCGCGCTGCTCGCGATCGGCATGACGCTGGTGATCGCGACCGGCGGCATCGACCTGAGCGTCGGGGCGGTCATGGCCATCGCCGGCGCCGTCGCCGCGCGGGCGATCACCGACGGGTTCGGCCTTCCCGCCGCGCTGGGCCTGTCGCTCGCGACTGGGATCGCCTGCGGGCTGTGGAACGGCTTTCTCGTCGCGGTGCTGAAGATCCAGCCCATCGTCGCCACGCTGATCCTGATGGTCGCGGGGCGCGGCATCGCGCAGCTGGTGACCGAGGGCGCGATCCTGACCTTCAACCACCCCGGCTTCGCCTTCCTGGGGTCGGGGGCCGTCGGCACGGTGCCGGTGCCGGTGCTGGTCTGGATTGGCGCGGCGATCCTCGCGGGCCTCGTCGTGCGCCGCACCGCGCTGGGCTTCATGATCGAGGCGGTCGGCGTCAACCCCCGCGCCTCGTTCCGGGCGGGGGTCAACACCCGTGCGCTGCTTGTCGCGGTCTATGTCGTGTCCGGCCTGTGCGCCTCGGTCGCGGGGGTGATCGTTGCGGCGGACATCCGCGGGGCCGATGCCAACAATGCCGGGCTGTGGCTGGAACTCGACGCGATCCTCGCCGTGGTGATCGGGGGCAATTCGCTGCTGGGCGGGCGCTTCTCGATCCTCGCGTCGCTGATCGGGGCGATGATCACGCAGACGGTCAACACCGGGATCCTGCTCGCCGGGTTCCCGCCCGAATACAACCTGCTCATCAAGGCCTGCATCGTGCTCGTGATCCTGCTGATCCAGTCGCCGCGGCTCGGGCTCACCCGCCGCATCGGCGCGCGCCTGGGGGCCGCGCGCCGCCGCGACCCCGCCGGAGACGCGCCATGAGCGCGCGGTTCCTGCCGCTGCTCGCGACCTGCGCGATCTTCGTCGCGGCCTATGCGCTGGCATGGATGCAGTACCCCAACATCCTGTCCACGCGGGTGATGGGGAACCTTCTCACCGACAACGCCTATCTCGGCATCGCGGCGGTGGGCATGACCATCGTCATCCTGTCGGGGGGGATCGACCTCAGCATCGGGTCGGTGATCGCGTTCTCGGGCGTGTTCATCGCCGTCATGCTGCGCGACACCGGGCTGCACCCGCTCGCCGTTTTCGCCCTGCTGCTGGCGCTCACGACGGCGTTCGGGCTGTGCATGGGGGCGCTGATCCATGCGCTGGAAATGCCCGCGTTCATCGTGACGCTGGCCGGCATGTTCATGGCGCGCGGCCTCGCCTACGTGCTGTCGATCGATTCCGTCCCGATCGACGACCCGTTCTTCGACGCGCTTTCGTCCAGCTACTATCTCTTGCCCGGCAAGGGGCGGTTCACGCTGATCGCCGGGATCATGCTGCTGGTGGTGCTGGCGGGCAGCCTGCTGATCCACCGCACGCCGTTCGGGACGCGGGTGCTGGCGATCGGGGGCGATGCGCGGACCGCGGGGCTGCTGGGCGTGCCGGTCGCGCGCACCATCGTCGCGGTCTACGGGATCTCGGGCTTCTGCGCCGGACTCGCCGGGATCGTGTTCGCGATCTACACCTCGGCCGGGTATTCGCTGGCGACGGTGGGGACCGAGCTCGACGCCATCGCCGCTGTCGTGATCGGCGGCACGCTGCTGACGGGCGGGTCGGGCACGGTGCCGGGCACGCTGGTCGGCGTGCTGATCATGGGGCTGATCCAGACCTACATCGTGTTCGACGGGACGCTGTCGAGCTGGTGGACGAGGATCGTGATCGGCGCGCTGCTGTTCGTCTTCATCGTGCTGCAGAAGGGGCTGCTGCGGATCGCGGCGGGCACGGCGCGCGGCTGAAACTTGGCCGGCCGCCGCGTTCCGGTGCATCCTGCCCACGCAAAACGCCGCTGCAAGGGCGCGCAAATGGGAGCCTTCGATGGCCTCAGCGGCAGTATCGGCCGGGCGCGGCGGGACCTCGGTCGCATGAAGGCGCCGCCCCCGCGAGAGGGGCGGCGCATGTCGATGGCCTCAGCCGATCACTCGGCGGCGAACTGGTTCATCGTGTTGGCGTGGCCGCCCGCCTTCAGCGCGCGCTCGCCCGACACCATTTCCTTGAACGTGTCGCCCAGGTCCGACCCGACCTCGTGCTGGTGCTTGACCGCCGACACGCCGCGGCGGATTTCCTCGCGCTGCACGGTCTTGACGTAGGCCAGCATCTTGTCCTCGCCGAAGTAGCCGCGCGACAGCTCGTCCACCGACTTGGCGGTCAGGTGGAAGGTCGGCAGCGTGATCAGGTTGTGGAACACGCCGGCGCGGGCCGAGATGTCGGTCTGGAACCGGGCCAGGCGCGCATCCGCCTCGAGCCCGATGTCCGACGTGTCGAACTCGGCCTTCATCAGCTCGTTGCCTTCCGGATAGTCGGACGCCTTGATCCTGCCCTCGGCGATCCACTGGTCGCGCACCTGCTTGCGCAGGTTCAGCGTCCAGTTGAAGCTGGGCGAGTTGTTGTAGGTCAGCTTCGCGTCCGGCACTTCCCTGCGGATCTCGGCGACCATGCCGGCGATCTCATCCACGTTCGGGGTGTCGGTCTCGATCCACAGCAGGTCCGCGCCGCCGTCGCGCAGACTGGCGATGCAGTCCTCGATCACGCGGGCGCGGCCGGTGCCTTCCTGGAACGGGAACAGGCCGTTCGGCAGGCGCACGGGCTTCACGAACTCGCCGCCCTGGAAGATCGCGAGCTCGCCTTCCTGGATCGGGTTGGCTTCCGTGATCTGCTCGGTCTTCAGCCACTTGATGTACTGGCTGGCAAGATCGCCCGGGCGCTGGCTGACCGGCACCTTCTGCGTCAGCCCAGCGCCGAGGCTGTCGGTCCGCGCGACGATCACGCCCTGCTCGACGCCCAGCTCCTCGAAGGCGAGGCGGCAGGCGCGCAGCTTCTCGATGAAGTCCTCGCGCGGGACGGTGACCTTGCCGTCCTGGTGGCCGCACTGCTTGGCGTCCGACACCTGGTTCTCGATCTGCAGGCAGCAGGCGCCCGCCTTGATGAGTTCCTTGGCCAGCAGGTAGGTCGCGTGCTCGTTGCCGAAGCCCGCGTCGATGTCGGCGATGATCGGGACGACGTGGGTTTCGAAGTTGTCGATCTGGTCGATCACCTTGCGCCGCTCGGTGTCCGAGCCCGCGGCCTTGAGCGCCCGGAACAGGTCGTTCATCGCGACCTCGTCGGCCTGGCGGAGCGAGGTGTAGATTTCCTCGATCAGGTCGGCGACGGCGGTCTTTTCGTGCATCGACTGGTCGGGCAGGTGGCCCCAGCGGTTGCGAAGGCCCGCGACCATCCAGCCCGACAGGTAGACATAGGTCCCCTTGGCGGTGCCGCGCATCCGCTTCACGGCCTTGATCATCTGCTGCGCGTGGAAGCCGGACCAGCAGCCCAGCGACTGGGTGAACCTGGACGCATCGGCATCATAGGCCGCCATGTCGGCGCGCATCACGGCCGCCATCTCGCGGGCGATGTCGAGGTGGGTGTCCCAGGTGTTCTGCAGCCGCAGCTGCACGATGTCGTCGACCGACACGCCGCCGGCGGTCTGGCCGGAGGGGTAGCGGGCCGAGATCTCGGCGTGCAGGTCGCTGAAGGTCTTGCGGGGCATGGGTCGTCCTTTCGTGGTCGATCAGTCTGGCGCGCGCGGCGCGCCCGTGGGTGGCAGGAAGGGGTGGCGTGAAGATCGCGCCGCCGGGCGTGGATGGGACCGGCGGCACGTCCGCGCGCGTGGCCGTCAGTCGAGCGCGTTCAGCACGTCGTAGGCGGGCGCGGTGATGAAGTCGGGCAGGGTCGCGGCGGTGGCCGCTTCCTGGACGATGCGGGCGGCGCTGGCGTAGCGGCCGCGATGGAAGCCGGCCGGCCCCAGCCGGTCGAGGATCGTCACGATCTCGGCCTGCACCAGCTCGCCCAGCCAGTCGGCGGTCAGCCGGCGCTCGCCCCCGTCCGTCAGCTCGACCGCGGCGCCGTGGCGGATCCACTGCCACAGCTGCGCGCGGCTGATCTCGGCCGTCGCCGCGTCCTCCATCAGGTTGTTGATCGGCACCGCGCCGCGCCCCGAGAGCCACTGGCCCAGATACTCGATCGCGACCGAGATGTTGGTGCGGACGCCGGCTTCGGTGACCTGGCCGTCATGGGGCTTGAGCAGCATCGCGGGTTCGATGCGCCAGCCCTGCCGCTGCTTGCGAATCTGGTTGAGGCCCGGCATCTCGGCGTCGAACACCTCCATCGCGACGGGGACGAGGTCGGGATGCGCGACCCAAGTGCCGTCATGGCCAAGCTGCACCTCGCGCAGCTTGTCGGCGCGCACGCGGGCGAAGGCGGCCTCGTTGGCGGCGGGGTCGTCCCTGACCGGGATCGCGGCGGCCATGCCGCCCATCGCGTGGATGCCGCGGCGGTGGCAGACCTTGACCAGCCGCGCCGCATAGGTGGCGAGGAAGGCGCGGTCCATCGTGACCTCGGCGCGGTCGGGCAGGATGTATTCGCCGTGCGCGCGCAGCGTCTTGATGTAGCTGAAGATGTAGTCCCAGCGGCCGCAGTTCAGGCCCGCGATGTGGTCGCGCAACTGCCAGATGATCTCGTCCATCTCGAACGCGGCGGGCAGCGTCTCGATCAGGACGGTCGCCTTGATCGTGCCGGCGGGCAGGCCGATGCGACCCTGGGCGAACAGGAACACGTCGTTCCAGAACCGCGCCTCGTCGTGGCTTTCGAGCTTGGGCAGGTAGTAGAACGGCCCGCGTCCGGTTTCCGCCAGCGCGCGGCCGTTGTGGAAGATGTTCAGGCCGAAGTCGAACAGCGCCGCCGAGACGGGGTGGCCCGCGATCAGGACGTTCGCCTCGTGCATGTGCAGGCCGCGCGGGCGGACGATCAGGACGGCGGGCGCGTCGCCGACGCGGTAGGACTTGCCCGTGTTCGCGTCGTCGTGTTCCAGCGTGCCGTCGCGGTAGTCCAGCATGTTGGCGTGGCCGGCGATGATGTTGCCGAAGCTGGGCGAGGTCGCGTCCTCGAAGTCGGCCATGAAGACCCTGGCGCCCGAGTTCAGCGCGTTGATCATCATCTTGCGGTCGACCGGGCCGGTGATCTCGACCCGGCGGTCCTTGAGCGCGTCGGGGATCGGCGCGGCTTCCCAGATGCCCTTCCGGATGTCGGCTGTCTCGGCCAGGTAGTCGGGCAGCTCGCCCCGGTCGATGCGGTCCTGCCGGCGCTTGCGGGCGATCATCAGGGCGTTCAGGCGCAGCGAGAAGCGCGACTGAAGTTCGTCCAGGAAGGCCAGCGCGTCGGCGGTCAGGACGCGGTCCACGCCCGGCACGGTCCGCAGGATGACGGGCGGAAGGGTGGTTGGCTGACGATCAAGCGGCATGGCGAATCTCCGTGACTGGATATTGTCACAGTAGTAATGTCAGCGGGCCGACACACGCGGCAACGGGTCAGCCTGTCAGGATCCGTCAGTCACGAACGCCGGTTTTGTAAGGATTGTCACGCATGGCCGATCGCTCGGAAAAGCTCATCGTCGGGCAGCGGCTCAAAGTGCTGCGGCGGTCGCTGGGGCTGACGCAGGCGCAGATGGCGGCCGAGCTTGGCGTGTCGGCGAGCTACATCACCCTGATCGAGGCGAACCAGCGCCCGGCATCCGCCAAGCTGCTGATGAAGCTGGCCGAGGTCTATGATCTCAACATATCCGAGCTGTCGCCGTCGGTGGACGCGCAGCTTGCGGCCGATTTCGGCGCGGCGGTGAAGGACCCGGTCCTCGACCTCGCCACGCTGCCGCGGGCAGAGGTCGAGGCGGTGCTGCAAGCGTCGCCCCGGCTCGCCGCGGCCTTCGTGCGCCTGCACGAACGCCACCACGAATCCGTGCTGCGCCCCGACGACGAGGACAGCCCGCTGGCCGACCGCGACAAGGTCGAGGTGCTGGCGGGCAGCTCGCGCCCGGTGGATGCGGTGCGGGGATGGCTGTACGCGCGCCGCAACTACATCGACGAACTCGACCGCGCCGCGGAAGGCATGGCCGGGGAACTGCAGCTGCACCGGTCCGAGCCGCACCTGGCGCTGACCCAGCGCCTGGCGGGCCACAAGATCCGCGCCCGGATCCTGCCCGCGGACGTCATGGGCGAGCAACTGCGTCGCTTCGACCCGCACAACAAGGAACTGATGCTGTCGGAACTGCTGGCGCAGCCCAGCCGCCGCTTCCAGATCGGCGTCCTGCTGGCGCGGCTGGAACAGGAAGCCGCCATTTCCCGGCTGGTCGAGCAGTCGGGGATCGAGGAGCCGGCGGCGGTGTCGCTGCTGCGGGTCAGCCTTGCCAACTACTTCGCCGCGGCGGTGATGATGCCCTACGGGCGGTTCCTCGCCGCCTGCGAATCCACCCGCTACGACATCGAGCTGCTGTCGCACCGCTTCGGCACCAGCTACGAACAGACCGCGCACCGCATGTCCACGCTGCAACGCGAAGGGGCGCGGGGGATCCCGTTCTTCTTCGTCCGGGTGGACCGGGCGGGCAACATGACCAAGCGCTTCAGCGCCGGGCGCTTCCCGTTTTCCCGCTTCGGCGGCACCTGCCCCTTGTGGAACATCCACGCCGCGTTCGAGGCGCCGGGGCAGATGCTCACGCAGGTCATCCGCATGCCCGAGGGCACGAGCTACTTTTCCATCGCGCGCACGATCACGCGGGCCGGGGGGATGCACGGGGCCCCGGCACAGCGGCTGGCGATCGGTCTTGGCTGCGACGTGGCCTACGCGCCGCGGCTCGTCTATGCCGACGGGATCGACCTGGGGCGGACGCGGCCCGTGGACATCGGGCTGAACTGCTACCTGTGCGAGCGCCCCGACTGCGCGGCCCGCGCCCACGCGCCGCTGAACCGCCGTCTCAAGGTGAACGAACGCGAGCGCAGCCTAGCCATCTTCAACTTCGAGACGCCCTGACGGCGGGGCTGCGCCGCGCGCCCGGGTGCAGCGCCAGCGCGCTGTCCTTGCCCAAGGACCAGGACATGACGGCGGGGCTGCGCGTCACGCGAGCGCCGCGACGATGGCGTCGAGCCCGTCCGTCAGCGCGGCGGGCCCGGGCTGCAGGATCAGCGGCGACTTGATCTCGACGATGCGGCCTGCCCGCACGGCCGGGATCGCGTTCCAGCCGGGGCGCGCGGCGATGCGGTCGGGGCGGACCTTTTTGCCGCACCACGAGGCGAGGATCACGTCGGGCGCGGCCGCGATCACCTGATCGGACGTCACGATCCGGTCGCGCGCGGACTTCATCGGGGCAAGCTGCGGGAACGCCTCGCGCCCGCCCGCGATCTCGACCAGTTCCGACACCCAGTGGATGCCCGAGATCATCGGCTCGTCCCATTCCTCGAAGTAGACCACGGGGCGGGGGCGGTCCGCCGCCCGCGCGGCGACGGCGTCGAGGCGGCGCTCGTAGTCCTGAACAAGCGTGTCGGCCCGGTCCGACGCGCCCACGAGCGCGCCCACGTGGCGGATCATGGCGAGGATCCCGGCGACTTCGCGCTGGTTGAAGGCGGTGACGGCGATGCCTGCGCGCACGAGGTCCGCCACGATCCCGGCCTGCAGGTCCGAGAAGGTCAGGACGAGATCGGGATCCAGCGCGAGGATCTTCGGCAGGTCGGCCGAGGTGAAGGCCGACACGCGCGGCTTTTCGCGCCTGACCTGCGGCGGGCGCACGGCATAGCCCGACACGCCGACGATGCGGCGATCCTCGCCCAGAAGATACAGCGTCTCGACGGTTTCTTCCGTCAGGCAGACGATCCGCTCGGGCGGGAAACGGCGCATGGCATCCTTCCTTGCTGCGGGCCGCGTCTCGTTACAGGGGCGAGGGGACGCGGGGCAAGATGTCACCGGCCGCCATGAAGGGCGGCGTTCTCGGCCCTGATGCGGATCCACAGCACGGCCGCGTTCAGCACCGAGAACAGCACCGCCGCCCATGTGAGGCCAAGCACCAGCGGCGCCACCGCGATCTCGGCCACGACCAGGGTGTAGTTCGGGTGCCGAAGCCAGCGGAACGGGCCGCGCCGGACCAGCGGCTCGCCGGTCACGATGATCCGCGTCGTCCAGCGGCGCCCGAGCGTGGCGAGGATCCAGACCCGCAGGACCTGCAAAATCACGAACAGCGCGAGGAACAGCGGATGCACCGGCCGTCCCCAGCCGAACACGGCGATGCAGACGAGCCAGCCCGCGTGCAGCGCCACGATCAGCGGATAGTGGCGGGCGCCGTGTTCGACCGCGCCGCGCGCGAGCAGCCGGCGCGTGTTGCGGCGCGCGATGGACAGTTCGGCCAGCCGCTGCACCACCAGGAACGCGATGAACAGGGCCGAGGGGAGCGCGCCCTCAGACATCGACCGGCAGCATCGACAGGGTGAAGCCGGGGCCGAGCGCGGCCAGCATCAGCCGTCCCGTGGCGCCGGCCTCCAGCACCTTCTTCAGCACGAACAGCACCGTGGGCGCGGACATGTTGCCCGCCTCGCGCAGCACCTCGCGTTCCGCGTCGAGGCTGCCTGCGGGCAACGCGAGCGCGTCCTCCAGCGCGGTGATGACCTTGGCGCCGCCCGGATGGCAGACCATGCGGGCGACGGGTCCGCCGCCCAGCGCGGGCATCGTGCGGTCCACGGCGTCGGCGATCCGGGCCGTCACGAAGTGCGGGATCGAGCGGTCGAACACGACGCCAAGGCCCACGTCGTCCACGTCCCAGCCCATGATCTGCAGCGTGTCGGCCCACATGTACTGCGCGCCGCGACCCAGGACCGGCCCCGCGTCGCCGGGGCGTGAGCTCAGCACCGCGCCCGCCGCGCCGTCTCCGAACAGCGCCGTCGCGATGATGTCGGCCTTCTGCATGCGGTCCATGCGGAACAGCAGCGTGCAGGTCTCGACCGCGACCACCAGCACGCGCGATCCGGGCCGTGCGGCCGCGAGCTCGCGGGCGATGGCGAGCCCCGACACCCCGCCCGCGCAGCCCAGGCCGAAGACCGGCACGCGCAGGATGTCGGGGCGGAATCCCAGCCCGGCGGCGGCCAGCGCCTCCAGCGTCGGCGTTGCGACCCCGGTCGAGGACACCGTCACCACCGTGTCGACCTCGCTTGCGCGCAGCCCCGCGTCGTCCAGCGCGCCCTGAGCCGCGGCGCGGAACAGGTCGAGCGCGCCCGCGAGATAAGCCTCGTTGCGCGACGCCCAGCCGTGCGGCTGTCCGAACCAGTCGAGCGGCACGACCGAATGGCGACGGTCGATCCCCGCGTTCTCGAACGCGGGCACCATCCGCTCGAAGGTGGTGTAGCGGGGTCCCAGAACCTCTCGCGCGCGGGCCACCACGTCGCGCTGCACCAGTTCGTTCGGCGGCAGCGCGGTTGCAAGGCCGACCAGCCGCACCGCGGCGTCGGATCGGTTCGGGGCACCGGGGGTCCCGGTCGCGGCGGCCGTCATGTCATGCCCTCCGGTCCGGCCGGCTGCCATGCGCGCGCGGCTTCGGACCCGGCCACCTTTGCACCCTCTCGCGGGGATGTCACCCGGCGCGAGCGGCGCTGGACGGCGCAGCGCTTCCACCCCCGCCGGTCTCGTGCCAGACTGGCGCCATGATGATGCATCCCCTCCCGCTCAGCCGCCGGCAGGCGATCGCCGGTGCCGCCTCGCTTCTCGGGCTCGCGGCGCTGGGTGCGCCGTCGGTCGCGGCGCCCCGCGGCAATCCCATGCCGGACGAGCTGCGGCGGGCGCTGGAACGCAGCCCGAACGCGCCGGTCCTCGGCAACCCGCAGGGCGACATCACGCTGACCGAGTTCTTCGACTACAACTGCGGCTTCTGCCGGAAGATGCTGCCGACGATGACGAAGCTGATCGAGGCGGACCCGAATCTGCGCGTCGCCTGCCGCGAACTGCCGGTGTTCGGCGAGGGCTCGTATTTCGCCGCCCGCGCCGCGCTCGCCTCGCAGGGGCAGGGGCGCTACTGGGACTTTCATCGCGCGATGATGTCGATGCGGGGCCAGGCGGACGAAGCGTCGGTCATGGCCACCGCCCGGCGGATCGGGCTCGACGCAGACAGGCTGCGCAACGACATGGAGGCGGACTGGATCGTCGACCACCTCGCAACCTCGCTGGAGCTGGCCGACCACATGAGCCTGATCGGCACCCCGAGCTTCATCGCCGGGGACGAGGCGGTGTTCGGCCAGAAGTCGCTGCAGGACCTGCAGGGGCTGGTGGCGCGGGGCCGCGAGACGCTGCGGTAGGTGTTCCCGGGCGACCACAAGCAGGGCATGATCGTCAGGGTCATTCCGGAGAACAGTCCCGACGCCGCCAACGCGCTTTCGGCCCGCGAACAGCTTGGGCCGGACTGGCAGAAAGTGCTGACGAAGGGTGCGCCGACGACCTGCAGTTGAATCTTTCGGCAGGTGAGCCGCCCCAACCGGCGCGCCGCTTCCCCGGCAGGCGAAACCCCCGATCGACGAGGGGCAAGCCTGCGTTCGGCGAAGGGCGAAGGAGCGTAGCCATCCGTCGGGCAGGCAGGGCCTTGCAGCCGTTTCGCGCCCGACTTCAGGGTCTCAGTGACGCGGGATGGTGGGCGGTGAGGGGCTCGAACCCCCGACATTTTCGGTGTAAACGAAACGCTCTACCAGCTGAGCTAACCGCCCGCGTGGCGGGTTATGCCGCGCCTGCGCGGATCGCGCAAGCGGGCAGGGCACGGCGGGACAGGGCGTGGCGGGGCAGGGCGCGGCGGTGTCCCGGACCCGACCGTTGCGTCAAACGGCGATCTTGCTGTCGTCCTCGGGGCCGCCGGGGCGGGTGTCGCCAATCGCTTCGCTGCCCTTGCGGCGCTTGCGGGACGGGCGCGAGGGCGCCTCGTCGGGCGCGGGTTTCGTCGCGCCGCCGTGTTCGTCCATGAAGTTCAGGACCAGCGGCCGGATCCGCAGACGCCAGCTTTTCCCCGCGAAGATCCCGTAATGGCCCGCGCCGGGCTCCAGGTGCTGGGCCTTGTTCGCATCGGGGACGCCGCTGCACAGGCGCAGCGCGGCGACGCACTGGCCGGGGGCCGAGATGTCGTCGTTGGCGCCTTCCACCGTCATGATCGCGACGTCCCTGATCGCGGCCAGGTCGACGTGGCGGCCCCGCACGGTGAAGGCGTTGGCCGCGATCTCTCCGTTCTTGAAGATGCGCTCCACGGTCGAAAGGTAGAACTCGGCGGTCATGTCCATGACGGCGAGGTATTCGTCGTAGAACTTGTTGTGCTTGTCGTGCTCGGACGCCTTGCCGCTCGCCTCGGCGAAGATC
Organism: Paracoccus aeridis; assembly: GCF_004923205.2. GTDB lineage: Bacteria > Pseudomonadota > Alphaproteobacteria > Rhodobacterales > Rhodobacteraceae > Paracoccus > Paracoccus aeridis. The sequence goes on along the minus strand of NZ_SELD02000029.1, from coordinate 6,602 downwards.
TGGTCGGCAAAGGCGCGGCCGTGCGTCTCGGCGTTCATGGCGATGAACGAGGACAGCTGGGCGAGGCCGGGATAGACCATCCGGCCGGCGCCGCGATACTTGAAGCCGACCTGCTGGATCATGAAGGCGTCGAGTTCGCCCATCGTGACGCGGTTGCCGAAGTCGGTCACGTCGGTCGCGGCGGCGTCCGGGTCGATGGGGCCGCCGATCAGCGTCAGCGTGCGCGGCTGCGCGGCGGGTTCGTCCCTCGCCAGCATGGCGGTCGCCGCCAGCGCAAGCGGCGCGGGCTGGCACACCGCCACGACGTGCAGGTCGGGGCCGAGGTGGCGGATGAAGTCCACGAGGTATTCGGCGTAGTCCTCGACGTCGAAGCGGCCCTCGCTCACCGGGATGTCGCGGGCGTTGGTCCAGTCCGTGACCCAGACATCGCAATCGGGCAGAAGCGAGGTGACCGTGGATCGCAGCAGCGTCGCGTAGTGGCCCGACATCGGCGCGACCAGCAGCACCCGCCGTTCCATCGGCTCGCGCCGGGCGACGCGGAAGCGGACGAGGTTGCCGAAGGGACGCGCGAGTTCCTGCTCGACATAGACCAGGTGGTCCTGCCCCTCGCTGCCCAGGACCGGGGGGATGTCCCAGTCGGGCTTGACGACCATCCGGTGGAAGCTGCGCTCGGCCACGCGGCCCCAGGCGCTGATCAGCCGGAACATCGGGTGCGGCGCCATCGCGAAGGCGGGATAAGCGCCCAGCGCGCGCGCCGTGGCGCCAAGCCATTCGTTCGTGTTGCGGATGCTTTCCATCGCATCGTAGGACGCTATGCCGCGCAGGCCTCTGTAGATCATCGTCGCTCCCGGCGCCCCTGTCATGCGTGCTGCGGCTTTACGCCCCGCCGGCACCATGTCACTCTGACCCACAGCTAGGGAGGAGACGCGGTCATGGCAAGCGATCAGGACGGCGACCCAGGAAACGATCAGAAGCCTGATGCGGGTTTGCAAGGGTCGAAGCCGTCCGGCGAACGGCGCGGCGGCGGCGGGCAGGACGGCGGAAAGGGCGGGGCGATGGGGTCCGGTGCGGATGAAACCGTGCCGCCTGCGGGGTCAGAAGCTGGCGGAACCGGTGGAAACGAGGCCGCAGCCGACGCGCCGCAAGCCCGCAAGAGCGGGAAGCGCGGGCCCGCGACCCGCGCGACGATCGCCGCGCGCGCCCGGGCCGCCGAACGTTCGGACCCGCGCACCGGCACGCACAAGGTCGCCGGACGCCGCAAGGCCCCCACTCCCGACGAGACCCCCGACACGGGTTCAGGCGCGGCCTCCGATGCGGACGAGGACGAGGTCGATCCGGTCAGCCAGGTGGACGCGCCCGAAACGGGCGAGATGCAGGGGATCGAGGTCGCGTCCGTTGCATCCCCGGGCCGCGCAAGCGAGGCCGACGCACCTGAATCCGGCAGCATGACGGGGGGCGACGAGTCGGAGGACGGGGTGCCCGTCGACGAGGATCCACCGCATGAAAGCCAGGTGGACGCCCCTGAATCGACCGAGATGACACGGGAATGGGACGAGGATCGGCGGCCCGACCAGCCCGACCATCCCAGCGGGGACGGCGCGCCCCATGTCAGCGAGACGGAGGCACCGGAGTCCGGCAGCATGACGGGTGGCGACCGGCCGGAGGACGGGGTGCCGGTCAAGACGGATCCGCCGCACGAAAGCCAGGTGGACGCCCCTGAATCGACCGAGATGACACGGGAAGGGGACGAGGATCGTCGGCCCGACCAGCCCGGTGGCGACGGCGCGCCCCATGTCAGCGAGGCGGATGCGCCGGAGTCCGGCGGCATGACCGAGCAAGCCCGTCGCGAAAAGGGCGGCCCTGATGACGCGCGCGCCGATGCTGCTCCCGGCGCCGGCGGCGGAGCGGGACCATCCGGCACCAGGCAGCGGTCGACCCAACCGGACGCCGGACCGCTGCCCGAGCGCATCGCCGAGAACATCCAGCGGATCGAGGATCTGGGACAAAGGCTGGTGCAGGTCCTCGCCCGCAAGCAGGCCCGCGCCCCGGGGATCGAGGGGCCGGGCGCGGACTTCTACGCCGCCGCCGCCACTGGCTGGATGCGGCTCGCGGCCGAACAGCCCGCACGGATCATCGGCCAGCAGGTCCAGTACTGGGGCGAGACGCTGCGCCACATGGCCGACACGCAGGCCGCGATGATGGGGCGGGGGCCGATCGCTCCGGCCGCGCAGAGCGACGACGCGGCGGCGAAGGACCGACGCTTCGCCAACCCGCTGTGGCAGACCAATCCGTTCTTCGCCTATGTGCGCGAACAATACCGCATCAACGCCGACGCCATGCGCCGGGCCGCCGCCGACCTGCCGATCGACAGCGTGGTCCAGCGCCGCCGGGTCGACTGGTTCACGCGCCAGATCATCGACATGATGGCGCCGACGAACTTCCTCGGCACCAATCCCGACGCGCTGGAGAAGGCGATCGAGACGGAAGGGCAGAGCCTCGTCCGGGGGCTCGAGAACCTCGTTGCAGACCTCGAGCATGGCGGCGGCGACCTGATCGTGTCGCTGAGCGACCGCAACGCCTTTTCCGTGGGCCAGAACATCGGCACGACGCCCGGCATGGTCGTGCACCGCGAGCCGCTGTTCGAGCTGATCCAGTACACGCCCACGACGGAAGAGGTGCACCGCTTCCCGCTGATCATCCTGCCGCCGTGGATCAACAAGTTCTACATTCTCGACCTCAAGCCCCAGAACAGCCTGATCCGCTGGCTCGTGGACCAGGGCTACACGCTGTTCGTCGTGTCGTGGAAGAACCCCGGCGCGGCAGAGGCGCAGACCGGGATGGACGATTACGTTTCGGCCTATCTCTCGGCGTTCGAGAAGGTGCGCGACCTGACCGGCGAGCGCCAGCTGAACGCGGTCGGCTATTGCATTGCCGGCACGACGCTTGCGATGACGCTGGGGCTGCTGGCGCAACAGGGCGACGATCAGGTGGCGTCGGCCACGTTCCTGACCACGCTCACCGACTTTTCCGACCAGGGCGAGTTCACCGCCTATCTCCAGGACGACTTCGTCACCGGGATCGAGGAAGAGGTCGCCCGCACCGGCTACCTGACCGCCCGGCTCATGCAGCGGACCTTCAGCTACCTGCGCGCCAACGACCTCGTCTGGGGGCCTGCGGTGCGCCACTACATGATGGGCGAGACGCCGCCTGCGTTCGACCTGCTGCACTGGAACAGCGACGGGACGAACCTGCCCGCGAAGATGGTGAGGGAATACCTGCGCGGGCTCTGCCAGGCGAACCTGCTGATGACCGAGGGCTTTCCCATCCACGGCCACAAGGTCCGGCTTGCGGACGTCAGGACGCCGCTCTGCGCCGTGGCGTGCGAGCGCGACCACATCGCGCCCTGGATCGACAGCTGGCGCGGCGTGTCCATGATGGGATCGGACGACAAGACGTTCCTGCTGGCGGAATCCGGTCACATTGCCGGGATCATCAACCCGCCCGGCCGCGACAAGTACGGCCACTACGTCGCCCACACCGAAGAGGCCGAAGGCACGGGCGCAACGCCTGCGGAATCGGCCGAGCACTGGAAGGAAGGCGCCACGTTCCGGCGCGGAAGCTGGTGGCCGGAATGGGCGGCGTGGCTGGGTGGACGGTCCGGCGACATGGTGCCGCCGCGCATCCCCGAGCACGGGATCGAACCCGCCCCCGGCCGCTACGTCCGAGAGCCCGCGTGACCACAATGCTGCATCGCAGCATGAATTGAGTTGAAATGCTGCGCCGCAGCATATAGGTGACGTGCAGCCAGCGATGGCTGCCCGACTGGCGACGCAACTCGCCTCCGATCAATTTTCGCGCAGGAGCGATGACATGGCCAATACTCCCGATTTCACGAAAGCCTGGCAGGACATGCTGGGCAAGCTGCCCGTCGACAACTCGGCGATGGGCGACGCGTTCAAGAACCAGACCGCGCTCGGCGAGAAGATGAGCCGCGTGGCGCTGCAGGCGGCCGAGCGCTCGACCGAGATCTCGGCCCAGTGGGCGCGCGACGCGATCTCCCGCCTGGGCGAGCTGTCGACTGCCAAGGACCAGCCGGCCGATTACGCGAAAGCGATGAGCGACTTCGCCTCGGCCGCCGCGGAAATCGCGCAGCAGCACATGGCGGCCTACGCCGAGGTCGCCAAGAAGGTCCAGATGGATACCGTCGACCTGATGATGAACGCCGGCAAGGACGCCGCGTCGGACGCGCAGCGCATGGCCCAGAACGCCACGCGCGACATGCAGAACGCGGCCCGGAACGTGACGCAGGGCGCGATCAACGCCGGGAAGACCGAAGACAAGGCCTGAGCAGCCGCTCTCGCCATATCGAGGAAGGGCGGCCCGCAGGGGCCGCCCTTTCTCGTGGGCCCCTTCTTGGTCCCGCTCCCGCGCTGATTTCCTTTGCATTCGGCAAGGCTGGCTTTCATCATCAGGGCCATGCAGAACGACAAGCCGACACGATCCCGCCAGTCGTCCGGAAGCCCGCAAGCGCCGCTGACGATCAAGCGCTACGCGAGCCGCCGCCTCTACAACACCGAGACCTCCGACTACGTCACGCTGGAGGAGATCGCGGCGATCATCCGCACCGGGCGCGAGGTTCGCATCGTTGACCTGAAATCGGGCGACGACCTGACCCGTCAGTACCTGCTGCAGATCATCGCCGAGCACGAGAGCCGGGGCGAAAGCGTCCTGCCGATCGATGTCCTGACCGATCTCGTCCGCAGCTACACGACCCAGGCGCAGTCGGTCGTGCCCCAGTTCCTCGCCGCGAGCTTCGAGATGCTGCGCGAGGGGCAGTCCAAGATGATGGAGCAGATGGCGCAGCTGAACCCGCCCATGGCGGCCATGCCCGGCTTCGACGCGCTGCAGCGCCAGCAGCAGATGTTCCTGCGCGCGATGATGGGCGGCTGGAAGATGCCCTACGGCAGCACCGGCGCCGTGCCCGACGAGGAGGAACCGTCCGACGCCGCCCCCGCCGCCGCGGACGATCTTACGACCATCCGCCGCCAGCTCGCCGACCTGCAGGCGAAGATTTCCAAGCTCTGACTTGCACGCCGATGCCGCGCAGGCTAGACCCCGCGGGCACGGACGGTTGGCCGAGTGGTCGAAGGCGCACGCCTGGAAAGTGTGTAGGCGGGGAACCGTCTCGAGGGTTCGAATCCCTCACCGTCCGCCACTTGCACATTGCAAACCCGAAAACAGGTCCCTCGCGGGGCCTTTTTCTTTATGTGCCAAAGGGGTTTGCAGGGACCATCCGCCCTTCGGAGACTGGCCAGCCGCGCGAGATCGGTCTCCGAATGCCCACCGTCTCTTTCCACCCGCCCCGCGCTCTCGGCGAGACGGGTTCAAAACATCCATGCATTTCAAGAAACTGGCGGGATCGCGTTGCGCCCCTGTTTCGCTGGTTCCGGCTTGTCTCAAAGCAGATGGCGAGGCGACACGGGCGGCGTGGTCGTTGGTATGCCTTGGGAGTCTTGCGCGAAGTCTCTGATGACAAACGCAGTTTCGGCCCCTAGCCTGGCGCAATGTCAAATGGGGCCTGGACCGATCAAGAGAACGACCTGATAGTCGCGGATTACTTCGCGATGCTGGCCGACGACGTCTCTGGTCGCCCCTACAATAAGGCCGAGCACCGGCGTAGGCTTCTGCCCCTGTTGAACGGTCGGTCCGAGGGATCGGTCGAGTTCAAGCACCAGAACATCAGCGCCGTGCTGAAGGGGCTGGGTGAGGACTGGATCCCGGGCTACAAGCCCGCCTTCAATTTCCAGATGACGCTGGTGGATGCCGTGGCGCGCTGGCTGGCGCTGAACCCGGCATGGCTCGGCCGCTATTCGGGCATCAGAGCGACGACAGGCCTTGCGGAGGTGCGGCCGATCTGGATCGGGCCGCCGCCCACGTTGTCGAACCAGCCGCCGCCGCAGGAGCTTGAACAGATGCTGCACATCGCCCGCAAATTCGATGTCGCGGCGCGAGACGAGCGAAACCGCGCCCTCGGCCGTGCCGGTGAGGAACGCGTCCTGGCGCACGAACGGGCAGCCCTGAAATCAGCGGGCCGCGACGATCTTGCGCGCAAGGTCAGGTGGGTGTCGGAGGAAGATGGCGATGGCGCCGGCTACGACATTGCCAGTTTCGCGCCGGACGGCCGTCCGCGCCTGATCGAGGTGAAGACGACGAATGGCTGGGAGCGCACGCCTTTTCATATCAGCCGCAACGAGCTGGCCGTGGCCGAGGAGCGACGCTCGGAATGGTCTTTGTTCCGGCTCTGGAACTTCGCCCGCGAGCCGAAGGCGTTCGAGCTGCACCCGCCGCTGGAAGCGCATGTCTCGCTGACCGCGACGTCCTTTCAGGCGAGTTTTCATTGAAGCACACAGCGGATGATCGGGACATCAGGGATTGGCCAGTGCATCGATAGCCGCGCATCGACACAAACTTCTAAATGTGACCGCCGTCGTTTAGAATTTTCTCATAGTTCTCGTGACTTAACGTGCATTCGACCAGCTGTTGAAACTGCGCCTTTGTGGCCTGCCCCCCTGAGGTGGTCCGTTTGTAATCTTAGTGCATGA
>NZ_SELD02000028.1 GCF_004923205.2 Paracoccus aeridis | reverse complement strand
ACGACTATGAGCTCGGTGCACGCTCCGGCACCACAATTGAGTGCGACAACACCACCCACGCCCTGATCCGGCAATACCGCACACACGTGGCACAAGAGAACAACATCACCGAAGACGAAGCAGCACGCCTGATCCTCACCGGTGAACTCACCGCACAACCCACGGTGACTATTTTCGGGTTCGCACCCCTGGGCCCCGATGGTGACATCGTCGACGGTGCATCAGTGTTTTTCCCCGGTACGGGGTGGACCGATGCTGAGGGCAGTGCTGTGGCCGAACAGTACGCCTCGCGCATCGTGGACCTTGGTGATGTTGCCGGCCACGAGATCGACGGCTATGTTCCCTCGGCCCGGATGAAAGCGTTCGCTATCGCCCGCGACGGCACCTGCGTCTGGCCGGGCTGTACCCGCGATGCACAGCACTGCCAGCTTGATCACCGCGTCCCCTACGCCGACGGGGGAAGCACAACCCCAGCGAATTTGTTCTCGTTGTGTCAACGTCACCACAACGTGAAAACGGATCGTCGTGCCTACTACATTCCCGACCCCACCACCGGCGACATCGT
>NZ_SELD02000027.1 GCF_004923205.2 Paracoccus aeridis | reverse complement strand
ACTTCTCGATGGAAAACCCGGGTCAGTTCCGGGTGGAAATCAACAAACACGCCAGCCTCGCAGTGGTTTGAGCCTGCCCGCAAGATGCCCGTCCGTATCGTGCTTGACGGCGGCATGGAGGCTTGGCCACGGGGGGCGCGGCTGGGAGGCAAGGTCGGCATCCTGATCCATCCTGAGGGCGGCAGTCACTGGGTGACGGGCGTTGCGGCCTTCTTCCAGCGGCTTGGTAGCCACATCAGCGCCTTCTACTGAGGAGGGTGCGATGTATGTCCCCCCGCGCCCTCGACGTGAGGATGATCCCTGGTTCGCCCTTCGCCTGGGGCTTTGCGTGGTGGCGAGCTTCGCTGCCATGGCCTGGCTCAACCCGGCGCTCGGCACCATGGTCGCCGTTCTGCCCTTCGGCCTGCTCGCCGGCCAACGCAAGGCGTTCAGCTTCAGGATCATCGCTGCTCCCATCATGTTCGGGCTGGTGATCTGGGTCATGGCCGCTCTGGTGGCAGTGGTGCGGCCCACTCCGGCATTGCTCATGCTGGTCATGTTGCTGCTGTTCTTCGTGGCCTTCTACCTGACCCGCCGCACCGGCAGCGGCGTCGGCATGCTGATCCTCGTGGCCGCCATGATGATGTCGATCGCCGGCATGAAGACGCCGGCATTGCTCAACGTCTTCCGCGACGGCTTCCTGCTCGGCTGCGGGGTGGCCCTGGTGATCAACCCGCTCCTCTATCTTGTCGTCCCTTCAGCGACACGCGAGGTTCACGTGGACGCGCCGCGACCGGCCGCAGGTCACCACGGGGCAGGATCATTGATCAGGGCCTTGGTCGTCTTCGGGCTTTGCTTTTGGTTTTATGCCGTGTTGCCCCCATCAGACATCATCCTGGCAATCTCGGCCATTTTCCCGCTCATCTTCCCGACCCGCCAAGAAGCCTTTGCGGAGGCGGTCGAGCGGAGCCTGGCGACGTTCTATGGCGCCGGAGCGGCCGTTGCAGTCCTTATGGTTATGACCGTCTCGGGAAGCTTTGCACTTCTGCTCTGCCTTGTATTCGTGGTCACCTTTCTGTTCGGAGAGAGGATGATCAACGGCCCTCGATCGGCCTCGGTCTACCAGTTCGCGACCTCCGTCGCGATCGGCGTCGTGGCAACAGTGCTGACCTCGGGCTCGCCGAGCACAGCCGTGATCGGGCGTATTGTGCTGACGCTCCTCGGCTCGCTTGGAGCCGCGCTTCTTATTGCGCTGCTGGATCGTGTGTTCCTTGCGCCCATCCAAGACCCCGACGACCACAGCCCGCATCCTGCCATTCAACGCTGGAAATGGGGCAAGGAGCTGATGTGACAGCCAAGGTGAGCTGGATTCAGGTGCCTCTGCTCACTGGTTCAGAAGTCTTCAGCAAAGAAAGATGAACCGGCGGTGAACTCGGGAGTGCGTAAAGAACTGGCTCCCACAGGTCGTTCCGCGCCTTCACCGTAAGCGGCGGCTACGCCCCATTGATTTTCTGATTGCTTCGGGGCGGCCTGCTGCTTGGCTGTTGTGCTATGAGCTCACCGGGGAGTCCCGGACGAGGTCATTGTGAGGCGATGGTCTGCCTTGCATAAGCCCAGGGCATCAAGGCGTCGATGTCCTTGGCCAAGTGGCCGTTGGCAAGACGGGTGAACAGATCGCACAGGTAGGCGTAGGGTTCGACACCGTTCATCTTGCAGGTGCCGATCAGGCTGGCGAAGCAGGCCCAACTCCTGCCACCCTCATCATGACCGGCAAAAAGTGCATTTCGGCGATTCATGGCCGGGCTGCGGATGGCATTTTCCACCAGGTTGGAGTCCATGTCGACGCGGCCATCGTCAAGAAACAGCCGAAAGCCGTCCTGACGCTTCAGCATGTAGGTCATCGCCACGCCGAGGTCGGACTTGCGCGAGACGCGCGCGGCCTGGGCTGACAGCCAGGCGAAGAAGGCATCCACCAAGGGACGGGACAGGTCCTGGCGAACCGCCCGGCGCTCATCGGGATCGGCGCCGCGGATGCTGTCCTCGATCTTGTAAAGGGCCGCAATGCGCAGCAGCGCCTCATCGACGATGGGCGAGCCCTTCTTGGGCTTGGCCTTGATCAGCTTGCGCCGTCCATGCGCCCAACAGAAGGCCAGACGCAGTGGCTTGCCGCCTGTGCGTTTCGGCGTGGCCAGATGGGAATAGCCGCCATAAGCATCGACCTGGATCGTGCCGTTGAAGCCCTCAAGGATCTCGGCGGCATATTCGCCGTTCCGCCCCGGCCGGCAGTGGAACACCACTCCCGGCGGCGCAGGGCCGTTCCAGCCACGATCATCGCGCAGCACCGCCCAGAGATAGCCGGTTTTCGTCTTGCCGCGCCCCGGATCGAGCACCGGGGCGGTGGTCTCGTCGACATAAAGCCGGGTGCTGTCTGTCATCAGGCGTTTGGCCATATGCTCGACCACAGGAGCGATCAGCGCGCCCGTGCGACCCATCCAATCGGCGAGCACCGAGCGGTCGATCGGCACGCCGTGACGAGCCATCACCATGGCCTGCCGGTTCAGCGGCATGTGCTCGGAATGCTTGGAGACGGCAATCTGCGCCAGAAGCGCCTCGGTGGGCCAGCTGCCCTCCAGCAGATGCGCCGGGGCCTTGGCCTGCACCACGCCCGCACGTCCCTTGGGACAAGCGTATCGGGGGCGCACCGTGACAATGACCTGATAGCGCGCCGGGATGTAATCCAGCCGCTCGGTCCGGTCCTCGCCGATCCGGACCATGTCGCCGCAGCCGCAGGGACAAGCGATGCTGTCGGGTTCGATCACGCGCAGGGCGCGCGGCAGGCCTTCAGGCAGGGCCCGCGCCTTGCGAGGCGCCCGGGGCGTTTTCTTCTCGGGGTCAGGCTCACTGGCCGCGATCCTGTCCTCGACAGCGGCGATCCGGGCCTGCGTCTCGGCGATGGCCGTTTCCAGATCTTCCAGTGCCAGTTCCAGTTGCGCCGGGTCCAGCTTCTCCGACTTCGGCCCGAACTTCGTGCGCCGGTAGTCCTGAACCTGGCCTTTCAGCCGCTCGATCAGCGCTTTCAACTCGGTGATGAAAGCGTCTTTCTCCGCCACCACCGCCTGCTCATGCTGACGCGCCGCACGCTCCACGGAGAGCTCGAACTGGACGGCCCCAAAGGCCTTCACCACCTCGGGCGGCAAGTTCGGAAACAGACTGAGATCGAAGGATTGCGACATGCGCCTTCTTACCCGATCCGGTGCAGAAAGCCTATCAAAACAATGCCAAAGCCGCCTGCTGAGTCACCCTGCCGCAGTCGGCGGAAGCACTTTCGGCGTGCTCATCACAAGCCACGCCGCGCCTTCGAACAGGGCCTCATATTGCGCTCGTGACAGCTGCATCACCCCGTCCTGAACCCGGGGCCAGCAGAACTTTGAAACTTCCAGAACCTTGTAGATCAGCACCATGCCAGTGCCGTCCCATACCAGGATCTTCAGCCTGTCACCGCGCTTCGAGCGGAACACCACCGTCACACCCGAATACGGATCCAGCTTCAGCTCCGTCTGCACCATCAGCGCCAAAGCGTTATGCCCGCAGCGGAAATCCACCGGCTTCGTCGCGATCAGGATCGGCAATCTCTGTCCCGCGACGATCATGTTGCACCGCGCAAGGCACGGATCAGGGCTGCTGCCCGCTCGACGGGAACATCGCTCGGCACACGCAGCACCACATCGTCACCGATCTCGACGCTCATGACACCAGACAAGATCTCGGCTCTCTCCGGCAGCTTCGCCGATCTCGTCGGTTCGGCCGCAATGGCCAAGGGAACAAAGACCGGATCGCCAAGAACCTTGGACGGCAGCGACAGCCCCTCCAGCAGATCAGCCGGAAGCGCAAGAAGCCCCTCGCGAGCCCGGCGCCGCCAATCCGAAAGCTGGTGCGGGACAAGATCATGGCGTGCCGCGACATCACCGCAGCAGAACCTGCTGGAGATGACCACAAATGTGGGCGTTAAGAATGTGCGTAAACTTGAAAATGGCGCATCGATTACAGGACTCTTCTGGCCACTGACCGCCGCAGCGCCCGATTCTGCGGTATTTCCGGTTCCTCTCCTGGATGCCGCCCTCCGCCTTTCCAGTCGTCGGTCCCTAGCCAGTCCTCAAAGTAGTAGAGCCAGAGGTAGGTCCACGGAACGATGGTCTGGTCGAGTCGCTTCGTTGCTTTCCATTCCTCAGTTCCCGGCAGGTAAAGGCAGAGGCGAAGAGGGTTCCTATAGACATGAGGTAGTGCGCGACCGTTCGCAAGAAGCTCCAAATCTGGCTCGACGATCTTAACTGAGGGCATTTCTCCGGGTAAATATGTGATGCATGCCCGATAAGTGCGCGCCAATGCCGTTGGCTGAACAGCCATCGACCATGTCAGCTTATTCGCGCGAACGGTGCCCTCACCCTGGATGGAAGGATTGGCGCGCAAAAATAGTAGTTGCTGCGACAACGTTAGCTCTTGCCGCCCGCCAAGTTTCCTCATTGATCGCCGAAGAAAGTGTTTGCAGGAACAGCCGTTGACGCGGCGGCCTTTGACGTTGTCAGTCCCACAAGGGGGGCGACGGAAAGCAGGCCTGCTTTTCGGCCGTTGGAGACCGCACCGACACGATTTCCAAGAACTCTTCCGGTGACGCCGGAGCCAAAGGAGCGCTCCATATTCAGGGATAGACGATCCTGGCCAACGGCATCACGAATAGCCTCAAAATCCAACAATGCTTGTGCGTGCCAAGTGTAAAAAGCCGGTGCGCGGCGCGGATCCTTGTTCCAATTGTCCGCGAAATTCTCTCCATGGGTCGTTTCGTTCAGGACAGCATAGCCTTGTCGCCCGTTCAGGATCGGCCGCTCGATGAAGTGCGGCATCATTCGTATCACTTCGACCAACACATCCATTTCATCCGCAAAGACATGCCGCTGGACGCAATACTCATAGGCCCGCATTGCGAGTGTAGTTATGATCACGGAAATCGGGGCCACGTCTTCCGTGTTGTTTTTGTAGAAGATGTCTCGGTGCCGCTTGAGCAACTGCACGATGCGGCGCAAGATGCCCTTGACTGTCTCGCGAATTGGGAAAGGCTCCACGTGTGCCTCATCCCGCTGCTGCATGGCGATCTGAGTGCGCACGAAGGTCGGCCTGAGCAGAGCGCGCTGATCAAACAACGCCTTATAGGCTCTCGGGTTTGTCGGGTGCCACTGTTTGAGAGTCCGGTCCGGAACAAGCTCGCCCTTGTTCGCGCAGAAAAAGTTGGAAATGGTTGGGGAAAGATCGAGGTGGAAGTCGCCCTGATAGTTGAGGCGCCAGCACCGCTTCTTTTCTTCGATGATCCGTCCGTAGGTTGCATGCTCCTTGAGGCGGTTGCCGACCGCAGCCTTCAAATCCGCGGGCGAAATACCGGAAGTGATACCCGCGCAGAAACAGATCAGGTCAACGTCGAACTCCCTGTTGCCGATCGGCTTTAAAGCCGTTCCGAGAGCAGTTGATCCCTGAAGGTAAACCAAAACGTTGACAAGCAACGGGTCTGTCGATCCCGACAGCCAGTCACCCACCGCACCATAGCTCTGGCGAGCGCGCTCAAACTGGGTTTCTGTTATATCAAGGTCTTTGCCGATCTCATCAAGGATCGAGAAGATCTCGTTGCGCCGCCGGATATCGCTGTCGGTCAACGCCTTTCGCAACATCTGGTTCAGCCCCAACAGCGTGCGCAAGCTGCTCATCGGGCTCGGTTTCTCGCGCCAGTCCAACCGAAAGGCGGACGAGGGCTCCAGGCATCCCGACCGCGACGCGCAGTTTGAGCATATCAATGGGAAAGTCATCGCCGCGCAGGCCGCTGGCCAGCCCGTCATCTCCGTGGACACCAAGAAGAAGGAACTGATCGGCAACTTTAAGAATGGCGGAACCGATTACCGACCGAGGGGCGATCCGCGACGCGTGAAGGTCCACGATTTCGAGGACAAGAGCCTTGGCAAGGTGGCCCCCTACGGGGTCTATGACGTGACCGCCGACGAGGGTTGGGTCAGCGTCGGGATTACCGCCGATACGGCAGAATTCGCTGTGGCCTCCATCCGCACATGGCTCGAGCGCATGGGACGACAACGCTATCCCGAGGCGCGCGAACTGACGATCACGGCCGACTGTGGCGGCTCGAACGGGGTGCGTGTGCGGCTGTGGAAACACGAACTCCAGACGTTTTCAGACAAGAGCGGGCTTACCCTCCACGTCCATCACTATCCGCCGGGCACGTCGAAGTGGAACAAGATTGAGCACCGGCTGTTCTGCCGCATCACCCAGAACTGGCGCGGCCGCCCGTTGACCGACCGTCGCGCTGTAGTTGACCTGATCGGTGCGACGACGACCAAGACGGGGCTCAAAGTCGAGTGTACGCTCGACATGCGCACCTACGAGAAGGGCGTCAAGGTTTCCGACGCCGAGATGGACAGCCTCGACATCACCGGCGACGCGTTCCATCCCGAATGGAACTACACAATTAAGCCAAGGCAGCCAGAAACGTAGCGGTTATAAATGCGGATGTCCTAACCGCCTCGGGGCCAGCGGCAAAAGGTTGCGCAGCACGATCCCCGCGACAAGGCAGCTGACAAAGGCTGGAAGCGTGACGCCGGCCGCCGTGATCGCCTCATGCAGCGCCAGCCCGATCAGCACGGTGACATTCAGCGCCAGGATCGACCAGAGGATGCAGAAGTAATCCATCCGGACCGCGCGCCCCTCATTCGGAACGCCGATGTCCAGATCGCGCTTGTTTTCCGCCTTCAGCCCGCCCCGCCGGATCAGGAGCGCCGCAATCGGCCCGCCGATGACACAGGCCGCGATTAGCCCGACAGTATTGGCCGCGACCCCCAGTTCCAGCGCATTCGTGATCCCCAGCTTTTCGGCGAATATCGGTGCCCAGGCCAGCGTGGTGCCAACGCCGCCGGTCAGCGAAACCGAGCCGACCATCAGCCCGGCCTTCGGCTCCATTCCAAAGAGCCTCGCCAGCCCCATCCCCGCGAAGTTCTGCAAAAGGATGAAGCTGGTCGCAAGGATCAACAGGATCACCAACGGCCTGCCCCCCGCAAGCAGCGTGCGGATATCGGATTTCAGCCCGATACCGGCAAAGAACACCAGCAGCAGGAAATCACGGATCCCCACCTCGAATGAGACCTTCAGATCGAACAGCGCCCAGAGGAGCCCCGTTACCGCGATACAGAGAAAGCCGCCCGCCACCGGCTCGGGGATCGAATAGCGGCGCAGAAGATCAATGTTCAGGGTCAGGATCTTGCCCGCGATCAGCAAGACCACGGCAAGATTGAAGGAATGGAAGGGATGAACCGTAAAGAAGGTCACGCGGCGGCGCCTGTCAGAATGCTGTCAACTGATGTTGATTCCGCTTTGCCCCGGATCCGCCTTCCGGTCAAGGGCGGGGCCCCGCGCCTGCCTCAGGCGGTGGTGTGAAATCCGTTATCGGCATAGACCACCGATCCGCTCATGGGACTTGCGGCCTCGGTTGCCAGAAAGGCCGCCAGCGTACCGATCTCTTCGATGCTTACCAGTTTTCCCGCAGGCGTACGGGCGCGAATCTTATCCATCAGCGCATCGAACCGGTCGATCCCCGAGGCGGCGCGGGTCTTGACCGGACCGGTTGAAAGCGAAAAGGCACGAATCCCTTCGCCCGCCAGATCGGCCGCCGCATAGCGGACCGAAGCCTCCAGCGCGGCCTTTACCGGACCCATGAGGTTGTAATTCTCGACCACCCGATCCGCGCCGTAAAAGCTGACCGTGATCAGCGAACCACCCGCCTGCATCAAAGGCCGCGCCAGCCGCGCCATGCGCAGGAAGGAGTGGCAAGAGATATCCATCGCCGTCGCAAAACCTTCGGCCGAAGCGTTGACAACGCTGGTGTGCAGATCCTCGCGCGGGGCGAAGGCGATGGCATGAAGCAGAAAATCAAGCCGCCCCCATTCAGCGGTAATGCGGTCAAACACGGCTTCCAACTGGCCGGGTTCACGCACATCGCAAGGAAGGAACAGCGGCGCACCCACTTCCTGCGCCACGGGTTCGACCCATGGCCGGGCCTTTTCATTAAGAAAGGTCAGCGCCAGCTCTGCCCCCGCCGCGCGAAAGGCCCTGGCGCAACCGGCGGCGATGCTGGCCTCATTCGCCACGCCAACCACGAGGCCGCGTTTGCCTTTCAGATCAATCATGTCGCTGCCTCTTCGCTGACGGCCTCCTGGGCGATGATGCTTTCCTCATCGGTGGGAATGACAAGAAGCTGCACCCGGCTGGCGGCGGTGCTGATCCTGCGCGACCCTG
>NZ_SELD02000026.1 GCF_004923205.2 Paracoccus aeridis | reverse complement strand
TTCAAACCCTCCGGCGCCTCCATTCAAACCCTCCGGCGCCTCCATTTTTACCCTCCGGCGCCTCCATTTTTAGCTCTCTAGTGTCAGTGTCGGGTGTCGCGGGGAGCGAAGCGACACGCGACACGCGACACCCGACACTGCAACAAAACTGGCGCCCTGACGCGCCTGCCCCGAGGCTTGCCAGCCCTTTGGATCGGCGCTGCGCCTCAGGGCGATGCAGATGGCGAAGATCAGAACCTCAACCCTATTAGGGTCGTCCTGATGGCAAAAAGATCTGCTGAGAAAATCAGGGAAGCGCTCAGAGGCTCTGGAAGGCCCTCTAGAAGCCGGAAAGGCTTTGAGAGCGGGAAGCTCTACTCAGGAACCCGAAGATGGCCTCCAGAGGGCCTCTCCGTGGCTCTGAGAGGGGGTCGCTGGCCTATCGACACCTGTTACCCGCAAAGCAACGATGCTGCCCTCTGGCTTTGTTCTGTGGCCTCTCAGACCCCAGAACCTAACTCGTAAAACGGCTGCGAATGTCGCCTGCTTTGTGAAGGGCAGTTTTAGGGATTGTGTAAATGGCAGGAAATGTAATTTGAATACTTCACAACCCCAATATTGGATACTTTACACATGCCGAAGCGCAAGTTCAGCCGCCTGACCAACGACCAGAAGCAGGCGCTGCGGGGCGAGCTGGACGCAAAGATCCCGGTCACGGATCTGGCAAAGAAATACGGTGTCAGCCGCCGGACGATCTACAACCTCAAGAACCGCTGGGAGGAACGCCTGCCGCAGTCGCGCAGCAAGGTGCTGACGGTGCGGGTCAGTGCCGAGGACATGGAGCGGCTGGACGCCTTGGCGAAGAAGCTGGACCTGAGTCGGGCCGACACGGCGCGGCGGGTGCTGCTCTATGCGGCGGGCGTGTATCACATCGAACCGCCCGAGGCCGGCGAGATCGCGGCCTTGACCAAGGAGGTGTCCGCGATCGGGCAGAACGTGAACCAGGCCGTGAGGGCCATGAACACGGCAGTCCTGCGCGGGCAGAAGATCTCCCGCCTGCACCTGGACCAGCTGGCCCAGCAGTTGCACGAGATCGCCCGGCACAACGACCAGGTCCGCAGCCTGATGGTTCGCCGTGCCCAGCAGCAGCGAACGCATGTCGATCAGATCATCCAGGCCATGAAAGGCGAGGAGGAAGCCACCTCATCGGATTGAATAATTACCTTCCTGTAATTACATTAGAATCATGAGAATGCGGTTTGTCTGGGATCCGGCCAAGGCGGAATCGAACCAGCGCAAGCATGGCGTTCGGTTCGAGGACGCCGTGCTTGTGTTTTTCGATCCGCTGCACCTGACGGTGCAGGACCGGGTCGAAGGTGGCGAGCATCGCTGGCAGACCATCGGCCAAGTCGGTGGCGCAGCAGTCTTTCTTGTGGCTCACACTGTCACCGAGGATGGCCCGGAACCTGTTGAGACAATCCGCATCATCTCCGCTCGCCGTGCTACCCCGAAGGAAAGGAAGCGATATGCCAATGGTTGAATACACCCTCGATACGCTGCCCGAACTGACCGACGAGCGGCGCAAGGAACTTGCCAGGCTGGACGCGCTGCCGGCCGATCAGATCGACACCAGCGACATTCCCCAGTTGACCGACGAGCAATGGGCCGGGGCGGTCCGGGGCCGGTTCTATCGTCCGATCAAGCAGCAGGTTACGGCGCGACTGGATGCCGATGTGCTGGCATGGCTGAAGGCCGGAGGTCAGGGTTATCAGACCCGCATGAACGCGATCCTGCGCCGCGCCATGATGGCTGAACTCGACCGGCGGGCCTGAGGAAAATGAACGGGTAGCCAACCCTAAAGCGTTTGTTTGAGCGGCCATCGCGCATGGATATCGTCGATGACCACAGGATGGTGATGACGGCCATTTCTGCCAAACGCGACCAGATGCGGATGATCGTCGGAAAGATCGGGATGCTGATGCGCGATGTCGGTCGGATCGTCGTTTGGCCAGAATCGCCAGGCCAAGCCAACACCGGCAAGACCGATCAGCGCCATCGCCCCAAAGGCCGCATCCATGCCGACCCTTGCGCCCATCTGCCCGGCCAGCGGATAGCAGATCAGCCAGCAGGCGTGCGACAGGGCGAACTGCGCGGCAAAGACCGCCGGCCGGTCTTCGGCATGGGCCGAGCGGCGCAGCAGCCGGCCCGAGGGCGTCTGCGCCGCCGAATAGCCAAGGCCCAGGACCAGCCACAGCGCCAGCACCCTCAGGCGACCCCTGCCAGCCGAAGTGCCAGCCCGGCCAGGGCGCAGCCTGCCAGGACCGTGACCGCACCAAGGCGGAAGCGGAACACCGCGATTATCGCCGCGACGACCAGCACCAGGGCGGCGGGGTCCAATGTTCGCCAGACAGGCAGGTCCAGGTCCAGGCCCCAGGCGGCGAACGGGCGAAGCTGGCCGAACAGCACATGCAGCCCGAACCAGACCGCCAAGTTCAGGATCACCCCAACCACCGCTGCCGTCACGGCCGTCAGCGCTGCCGACAGCGCGCGATTGTCGCGCAGCCGTTCGATGAAGGGCGCGCCCAGGAAGATCCACAGGAAGCAGGGCACGAAGGTCACCCAGGTCGTCAGCAGCCCGCCCAGGGTGCCCGCCAGCAGCGGCGGCATCGCGCCCGTATCGCGCATCGCGCCCATGAAGCCCACGAATTGCGTGACCATGATCAGCGGCCCGGGCGTCGTCTCGGCCATGCCCAGGCCGTCCAGCATCTCTCCGGGGGCGAGCCAGCCATAGGTTTCGACCGCCTGCTGGGCGACATAGGCCAGCACCGCATAGGCGCCGCCAAAGGTCACCACCGCCATGACGCTGAAGAACCCCGCGATCTGCGAGAACACGTTGCCCGGCCCCGCCAGCAGGAACAGCGCGGCCACCGGCACCAGCCACAGCGCCAGGAACACCGCCGAGATGCGCGTGGCCCAGGCCGCGCTGACCTGCGTGTGGCCGGGCGATTCCTCGCCCAGCAGGGTGTCGGCGTCATCCACTTGCACCTTGCCGACCTTGCCGTGCCCGCCGCCGGCCTGGAAGGCGGGCAGCCCCGCCCGCGCGCCCAAGAACCCGATCAACCCGGCTGTCAGGATGATGACCGGAAACGGCACGCCGAAGGCGAAGATCGCCACAAAGGACGCCGCCGCGATGCCGATCATCGCGCCGTTCCGCAAGGCCCGCGAGCCGATGCGGATCACCGCCTGCACGACGATGGCCAGCACGGCAGCCTTCAACCCGAAGAACACCGCCTCCAGCACGCCGGTATCGCCCCAGATGGCATAGATCCAGGACAGCGCCATGATCGAGACAAGGCCCGGCAGCACGAACAGCAGCCCCGCGATGATGCCGCCCAGGGTCCGGTGCATCAGCCAGCCGATATAGACCGCCAGCTGCATCGCCTCGGGGCCGGGCAGCAACATGCAGAAGTTCAGCGCGTGCAGGAACCGCTTTTCGCCCAGCCAGCGCTGTTCCTCGACCAGGATGCGGTGCATCAGCGCGATCTGCCCGGCAGGCCCGCCAAAGCTGAGCAGGCCGATGCGCGCCCAGATGCGCGCGGCCTGCGCCAGGGTCGGATAAGGACGGGCGGGCATCACGCGGCTCCTGGCTTGTTGGTGGGCCAGTTATGCGTCTCGTCGGTCGCATCGCGTGCCCAGCGATAGAACGCGTCATAGACCAGCATCCCGGCCTGAAGCTGGTCCAGATCGTCGGCATGGATGCGCGACAAGCCAAGCGACACGGCCAGCAGGCCCGCCGCCTCGGGGGCCAAATCCAGGCGGGCGGTGTCGGCGCCGCGCACGATCACCGCCAGCCGGTCCAGGGCCGGAACGGACAGGCCGAATTCAGCCAGCATCACGTCAAAGCTGCACAGGTCGCCGCGGTGGCTGAAGAACACGCCTTCGATGTCGAAGGGGGCGGCGTCGTGGCGTTCGGCCACGCCCTCGACCTCGGACGGGGCGACGAACAGGATCACCGCGCGCGGATCGACAAAGCGGCGGATCAACCAGGGACAGGCGATGCGGTCGATCTTGGGCCGCGCGCGCGTGACCCAGACCGTGCGGCCCTGCCTGTCGCGCGGCGGCAGGCGGGCCGGGTCCACCAGCGGCAGCCCGGCATCGCGCCAGGCTGCGAAACCACCGTCAAGAACTTCGGCTGGCCGTCCCTGGGCGCGCAGCCAGGCGGCCGCCCCTTGGCTGCGCCGGTGCCCTTCCTGGCACACCGCGACCACCGCCCCGGGCGGCAGCGGCGGCAGATCCGCCAGCGCGCGGTCATCGGCCCGGATCGCGCCCGGCAGCAGCCGGGGATCGGCGGCGACATCCGCGTCGGATCGGACATCCAGGATCACCGGCGCGCGGGCCGTGCCGATCAGCCGGGCCAGCTTGTCAGACGCAATCGCATTAGGTGCAGGCATGGGGCGTTCCTCCCGTTGAAAGGCGATGTGGAACGCGATCTTCGGCTGGCGCCTCGTGGGGCGGTCGCTGGCCCCATGGCAGGGGATTAGATGGCAAAAACCGCCGACGTCAAGCAGACCGTTCTTCAGGGATTGGCTTGGCCAGATGCGCTGCCGGCCGATCAGCGGCCAGGTCCAGCAAAGCCGTCATGGGCTTTTTCTGCGCCAGGGCCACCACCGGGTAGCAGCCGCGGTTGTGGGGCGCTGATCGGTCAAAAGGGCTGTTGCCTGCTGCCGCCAGCGGTCCCGGTCCTCTTTCAGGTCGGCCGAGATCTCGCGCTCACGGTTAAGCATGGTCTCCAACGCCTCGATGCGTTCGAGAAGACGGGTTCCATCTGGTTCCGCATCGCGTCTTTTCGCACCCTCATGGGGTTCCCAGCCGAACGCACGAGACAGTTCGGCCGGGTCAATCGAATAGCTGCCATCGTCATGGCGGGTCGCGCTGAGCTTTCCGGCTTTTATGGCTCTGTTGATCGTGGACTTGCTTTTTCCCGTCAGCTTTGCGGCTTGGGAAAGGGACAGTTCCGGCATGGTTGCGCACTGCGTCATTTGGGGTTCTTGGTGGAACCGCTTCTTCATGAACGGAGAAGGCGGCACGGGCAAGATCCGCGTCGCGCCGGGGCACGGTGTAACCCCCGGCCGTGAAGGTGCGGCCGACGCGATCCGCCCATTCCTCGCGCTCAGCCGGGGTCAGGCCATACCACCAGGCCAAGGCCGGTTCCGCCTGGGGTTCGTCGGCAATAAGGGGCGGGGCGTCGTCCGTGTCTTGCTGGCGCCGTCGGGTGTTCCGATGCCGCTCATTCTCGGCCACTGTCTCGGCAGCGTCGTGGGGATCCTTCCAGCGCCAGCGGAAAGTGACGGCATGGACCGACCGTCCCCGCTTTTCCGGGGTCATGCTGACCTCGACTGTGCCGTAGTCATTCACTGCCGCCAAAGCAGGGTCGAGAACCCAACGCCGAAATTGCCCCCAGACCTCATAAGACTTCTTGTCGGCCACACCCATGAGCGACCGCAACTCATCCACGGTAAAGGTCCAGAACGGCCGTCCCAGGCGCTTCTTGTCGGCCAGCAGCACATAAAGCTGGCGGCCGTGGCCGGTTAGGCTGTGGGCGGCGCGGGCCTCGATCTTGGCGAAGTTCTGCGGGCTGCGCAGGGCGTGGACGCCAGCGGGCGGGATCAGCGCCCGCACCATCGAACCGCCTTGGGTGATCTTCCATTCGGCCAGCAGGACCGCGCCCCAGGGATCGCCGCGCCATTCGCCGCTGAGCTGCACCCCGGTCAGACGCGTCAGGCATTCGCGCAGCCAGATGTTGTCGTTGCGCCCGTCCTCGCCACGCAGCAGCCGCGAAGGCACTTCCAGCCAGACGCTGTTGTCCACTTCAGCGGGGATGCGGGCGGCATCAAGCGCCGAGGCCAGTTCCCAGATGGCGGAGACCATGGCCGGCGTCAGCGGCTTGTCGGATCGGAGCGCAACGGCGCTGCTTGGCACAGTGATTTCCCTCATAAATGTAGATTACATTTGAGTCATCTCCACTTCAATGGCTCACTTTTACCCTCCGGCGCCTCCATTCAAACCCTCCGGCGCCTCCATTCAAAC
>NZ_SELD02000025.1 GCF_004923205.2 Paracoccus aeridis | reverse complement strand
TTAGTCATGCGGCTGGGGTCATGTCTGGGTCAAGGCATGGGTGCCCTCCTTCGTTTTCCTGGCTGCTGCGGCTGAGCTTGCCTTGAAGCGGAAGCTGTCGTTTCCTGTCTCCAGGATGTGGCAGCGGTGGGTGAGGCGATCGAGCAGCGCGGTGGTCATCTTGGCGTCGCCGAAGACGCTGGCCCATTCGCTGAAGCTCAGGTTGGTGGTGATGACAACGCTGGTGCGTTCATAGAGCTTGCTCAGGAGATGGAAGAGCAGCGCACCGCCTGAGGCGCTGAAGGGCAGATAGCCCAGTTCGTCCAGGATCACGAGATCGAGCCGGGTCAGGCTTTCCGCGATCTGCCCGGCCTTGCCCCTGGCTTTCTCCTGCTCGAGCGCGTTGACGAGTTCGATGGTGGAGAAGAAGCGGACCTTTCGGCGATGGTGTTCGATGGCCTGAATGCCCAGGGCGGTCGCGACATGGGTCTTGCCGGTGCCCGGCCCGCCGATCAGCACGACGTTCTGTGCGCCATCGATGAACTCGCAGCGGTGGAGCTGGCGCACCGTGGCTTCGTTGATCTCGCTGGCCGAGAAGTCGAAGCCGGCGAGATCCTTGTAGGCCGGGAAGCGCGCGGCCTTCATGTGATAGGCGATGGAGCGCAC
>NZ_SELD02000024.1 GCF_004923205.2 Paracoccus aeridis | reverse complement strand
GTGGCAACCTCGGAAGAAGTAGGCGCCTACGCCGGACGCTTACGATGGGCGAAGGTGAACCTTGGACCAGGCGATCTGGTTCACGCGCGCGGCACGATCCGCGAAACCAGCTACGAAAAGGACGGGGAAACACGCTACGGCGTGACCTTGGCGGCCGAGCAGTTTGACCTGCTTTGCCCGAAGGATCGGCAATAGGAGAGCACGAACATCTGCAATCTTTATCGCACCCGCCCCAGCGCGGACGAGATCAGTCGGTTGTTCTCTGCTTCTGACCGAACCGGTAACGCCCCCTGGCCGATAGACGTTTATCCCGATCGGCTGGCGCCGATCATTCGGAACGGCGAGGACGGCCCCGAGATCGTCCAAGTACGCTGGGGCATGCCGACACCCCCACAGCACCTGAAGACGCAGCGCGATCCCGGCGTGACCAACATCCGCAACACCGCTTCGCCGCATTGGCAGCGCTGGCTTGAACCGGGGCACCGCTGCCTGGTGCCGCTGACGACCTTCGCAGAGCCGCGCGGCAAGGGCCAGGGCAACCAGTGGTTCGCACCGATCGCGGATGCCCCCGCGTTCTTTGCGGGCATCGAAACGCGGGGATGGCGCTCCGTCCGCAAGGTGAAGGACGGCGAAACGGTCGATGACCTGTTCGGCTTTCTGACCACGACGCCGAACGCCGAGGTCGCGGTCGTCCATCCCAAGGCGATGCCCGTGATCCTGTTCCGGCCCGAGGACTGGCAGGCATGGCTGACGCTGCCGTGGCCCGAGGCGAAGAATTTGCAGCGGCCGCTGCCTGACGGCGCGCTGCGGACGATCGAATCCGGCGAAGAGATGCCTGTCTGCTAGCAGCCTTGGCTATCGAAAGCCCGGCAACATGGGCCGGGTCTGCTGCGGCTGCGGCTGCGTCCCGTCGCACGCAGCAGAAGGGTTGTCCGTACGTCAGGCGTGCATTACATTGTCATTCATAAAGTAGGGGGCACGCTGATGGCTGCAAATAAACTGGTACAAGCCCGCATTGACGGCGAGGTTAAAGCAGAAGCCGCTGCTGTCTTGGCTGCAATGGGGCTCACCGTGTCTGATGCCGTCCGGCTGATGCTGACGAAGGTCGCGCGCGAGAAGGCGTTGCCTTTCGAGCCTCTGACTCCGAACGAGACGACGATCGCGGCGATGAGAGAAATGCGGGAAGGGAAAGGCAAGCAGTTCGCCACCGTAGAGGACCTGATGGCGGACCTGCATGCGGAGGATTGAACGCAGCAGTCAGTTCAAGCGCGACTACAAACGAGAGGCAAAGGGGCGGCATGGAAAATCACTGGATGCCATGCTGGTCCCCATCCTCGCAGCACTGGCCAACGACGAGCCGCTGGAACCCCGTCACCGCGATCACGCGCTGACGGGCGACTGGAAGGATCATCGGGACTGTCACGTTAAACCGGACTTGGTGCTGATCTACCGAAAGCCCGACGCGGAGGCGCTACAACTGGTACGGCTTGGCTCCCACGCTGAACTGGGGCTGTAAGGTTGGGATGCTCACAGCTCTGCCTGTCGTCGCGCCTCTGCTCACGCGGTCGCGGCTGAGGGTGGTGCAGGGCCAGCGGGCGGTCGTCGTAGCACGAGACCTCAATCGGTGTGTCGTAGAGCGCGGAAAGCACCGGCTCGGTCACGATCCGGCCGCCCTTCATGGCGACGACATGTCGGCCAAGCTGCGGAACGGCGGCGCCTCACCGCGCTGCTGACCCACCAAAGGGAAAAATCCGATCCTGCGCCTGCGCCTCCACCTCGACGGTGGTTCTGGTTGGGTGGGCGCAAGGGATGAAATTGCGCATGTGCGACAGGGCGCGAAACCTACGTCGATGGACGCCCGTCAATCTCACGGCAGACCCGAAAGGTATTCCGCCACTGATCGTACCTCTGCCTCGGTCAGCGTCGACGCGGCGCGCCCCATCATCATACCCATCATCGTGGTGGCCTGGCGCTCGCCGGTGGCGAACTGGCGCAACTGGTCGACGAGATAGCCGGCGTGCTGGCCGTTGAGGATCGGCGCGTCCTCCATCATGCTCATCATCGGTCGCATGCCCATCATGGGCATGTGGCCCTGGCTGGATGCGCCGTGACACATAGCACATGAGGGCATCCTCGGCTGGTGGCCGCCCTCGAAGATCTGCCGCCCGCGCTCGGCCAGCTCTCTGTCATCGACCGCGTCGGGCCGCCTGACCTGCCGGCTGTAGAAGGCAGCGAGGTCGGCCATGTCGGCGTCGGAGAGGGCGGCCGCGACGTCCGCCATGACGTCCGAACGGCGGTGCCCCGAGCGGAACGCCAGGAGTTGCCGGTGGAGGTAGCCGGCCCGCTGCCCCGCCAGCTTCGGGTAGAGCGGGTCGGGACTGTCGCCGTCCTCTCCATGGCACGTCGCGCAGGCCTCCGCCGCCAGGCGCCCCCCGCGACCGGCGTCGGGGGGCGGCGCTGTGGCAGGGGCGGACGGATCGCCGCCCCACCAGTCTGACCTCTGCGCGGACGCCTCGACGGCAAGACCGACCGCCGCGAGGAGGGCGGCTGCACAAAGCCCCAGCGAAAGCGACTTGCCCATCAAGTTGACTGCGTCGTGATGGCAGCTTCGCGCTTTTGGCCTCGCAGGCCATCGAGCAGCAGAAGCGCGGCCCCTGCGACAATCGCCATGTCCGCCAAGTTGAAGGCGGGCCAGTGATGGGTGGCGAAGTGAAAATCCAGGAAGTCTGTCACCGCTCCATGTCTCACCCGGTCGAGGACGTTGGACAGCGCGCCGCCGATCACCAGACCCAGGGCCACACTCAGCACGCGGCTTTGCGCCCTCCAGAGCCAGGCCGCCAAGACCGCCACGATGGCGAGGCTGACGACAGTCAGGGCCCACCACGGCATAACGCCGCCGAGCATCCCGAAGCTGATGCCCCTGTTGCGCACGAGCACGAGGTTGAGGATGGGCAGGACCTCAACGCTCTCTGCCAAGGTCGCGGAACGCAGGGCAAGAGCCTTGGTCCCCTGATCGAACGCAAAGGCCGCCACTGCGCAGCCCAGGCCCAAGGCACGGCCGCTCACCGGGCCTCACGCAGGTCGTTTCGGGCATCCCTGACGATCAACCACGAGGATTGCAGGAACAACCCGGCGATCACGGCCGCCACGACCAGATCGGGCCAAGCCGTGCCGGTCCAAGCCACGAGCCCCGCCGCAACCACGACCGCCGCATTGCCGATGGCGTCGTTGCGCGAGAACAGCCACACCGCACGGACGTTGGCGTCACCGGCCCGATGCGGGATCAGCGCCAGTGCCGCCGCCACGTTGACGACGAGGGCTATGGCACCAAACAGGCCCATGAGTTCGGCCTCGGGCTGGTTCAGAGCCAGCACCCGGTAGGCGGTGTTGGCAAGGACACCCAAGCCGAGCGCGCCCAGGAACAGGCCCTGAATGAGGGCGGAGCGCGCGCGCCAGAGCAGGCTCCAGCCGATGGCGAGAAGGCCCAGGAAGGTGATGAGGCCGTCGCCCAGGAAGTCGAGCGCGTCAGCCTTAAGCGCCTGCGAGCCCGAGAGAAAGCCGCCAGCCATCTCGACCAGGCCGTAGCCGACGTTCAAGACCACCACGATCCACAGCGCGCGCTTGTAGGCCGGAGTGATGTGGGACAGGTCGCGGGGCAGTTCGTCATCATCGTCCGCCCCGGACCCTGCCTCGGGCCGGTCCAGCCGGTCGAGCTGGTAGCCGAGGGCAGTCACGGCCTGTTCGACCTGTGGCCGCCGCGTGGCGTCGGCGTGCAGGGTCATGATCTGGGTGGCTGTCGAAACCTTCACGT
Organism: Paracoccus aeridis; assembly: GCF_004923205.2. Lineage (GTDB taxonomy): Bacteria > Pseudomonadota > Alphaproteobacteria > Rhodobacterales > Rhodobacteraceae > Paracoccus > Paracoccus aeridis. Next base: position 15,606 of record NZ_SELD02000024.1, on the reverse strand, counting down.
CCTCGATGCCGACCGAACGCGCCGCCTTCTCGATCTTCGCTGCGCAAGAGGCGCAGTCCATGCCGGTGACGCGGTAGCGCGCCGTCTCGGCTTGGCTCATGGAAACCCCGTCGCTCATCAGCCATCTTCCTTTAACACGATGAGCGATATATATCATCAGGAGCTGATATGTCGAGTGCAACCGAACTCCTGGCAGCGCCAACCGCGAAGGTTCTGGCCGTGGCGCAGCAGGCCAAGCTCTTTCGGGGGCTGGCCGATCCCTCGCGGCTGGCGATCCTTGAAGCCTTGCGCTTGGGAGCCTTGTCGGTGAGCGAGATCGTCGCCGCCACCGGCCTGAGCCAGCCCAATGCCTCGAACCACCTGCGCTGCCTCAGCGAGTGCGGGCTGGTGGCGGGCGAGCCGCGCGGGCGCTTCGTCTACTACCGGCTGACCGATCCGCGCATCGGCGAACTGCTGGCCTTGGTCGGGGAGCTGCTAGAGGGCACGGCGCGGAACGTTGATAGCTGTGAGAACTACCGCGCCGACTAGCGCCGAGGTCGAGAAGTGCGTGTCGGTCAGGCTAGACCCTACTAAGTAGGGTTGTCCCGTAAGCAACGGAAGAGCCTTGTGCCTTGTGCATCCTGAATGATTCCATTATTCTAGATTTATGGAATCATCTCACGCTATCGCTGCCCTGTCCGCCCTTGCTCAGCCCACACGGCTGGAGTGCTTCCGGCTCCTTGTGCGTCATGAACCCCAGGGCCTGTCTGCGGGAGAACTTGCCCGCGCTCTGGACGTGCCGGCCAACACCCTTTCAGCTCATCTCACGATCTTGTCCCATGCAGGCCTGGTCGCAGGCGAACGGGACGGCCGCTCGATCATCTACCGCGCCAACCTGGAGCGCATGCGCGCGCTCACGATCTTCCTGCTCAAGGATTGCTGCGGGGGACGCGCCGAGTTGTGCGCGCCGCTCGTGGCCGAACTTGCGCCCTGCTGCTGATTTCCCGGAGATCTTCATGACGGACCACATGGCCGACGCATCCGCCCCTGCAGGGGGGCTTGGCGCCTTCGAGCGCTGGCTCTCGCTCTGGGTCGCGGGTGCCATTGTGGCGGGGATCGTGCTGGGCAATCTTGCGCCCGGCCTCTTTGCGGGCCTCGCCCGGATGGAGGTCGCTTCCGTCAACCTGCCCGTCGCCGTGCTGATCTGGGCCATGGTCTATCCGATGATGGTGGGCGTGGACTTCGGCTCGATCCGCCGGGTGGGCGAGGAACCCCGGGGCCTCCTTATCACCCTGGTGGTGAACTGGCTCATCAAACCCTTCACCATGGCCGCCTTGGGCGTACTGTTCTTCCAGTATATCTTCGCCGGCCTCATCCCGCCCGATGACGCGCAGGCCTATCTTGCCGGCGTGATCCTGCTCGGTGCCGCACCCTGCACGGCCATGGTCTTCGTCTGGTCGAACCTGACGCGGGGCGATCCGACCTACACGCTCATGCAGGTGAGCGTGAACGATCTCATCATGGTCGTGGCCTTCGCCCCCATTGTGGCGCTGTTGCTGGGCGTCACCGACATCGTGGTTCCGTGGGACACCCTGCTGCTGTCCGTGCTGCTCTACATCGTCGTGCCACTCGCGGCCGGCATCCTCACCCGCAACCGCCTCGGGGCGCAGGGCGGGGAGGCGGCGGTCGAAGCCTTCCGGGACCGCATCAAGCCTGTCACCATGGCGGCGCTTCTGATCACCGTGGTGCTGCTCTTCGGCTTCCAAGGAGAGAAGATCCTCGCAAACCCGCTGGTGATCCTCCTCATCGCCGTGCCCCTCCTGATCCAGAGTTACGGCATCTTTGCCATCGCCTACGGCGCGGCGCGGGCGCTGCGGGTGCCGTTCGACATCGCCGCGCCCTGCGCGATGATCGGCACCTCGAATTTCTTCGAACTGGCGGTCGCGGTGGCGATCAGCCTCTTCGGCCTGAACTCGGGGGCAGCGCTCGCCACTGTCGTGGGCGTCCTCGTCGAGGTGCCGGTGATGCTTTCCCTCGTGGCCTTCGCCAATCGCACCCGCCACTGGTTCCCCGAAAGGACGCGCCGGCCATGACCGTCACCATCTGGCACAACCCCGCCTGCGGCACCTCGCGCAACACCCTAGCCATGATCCGGGCCAGCGGTGAGGAGCCGGTCGTCATCGAGTATCTGAAAGCGCTCCCAAGCCGCGAGCGCCTCAAGGAACTGATCAAGGCCATGGGCATCACTTCCCGCGAACTGCTGCGCGAGAAGGGCACCCCTTACGCCGAACTGGGCCTGAGCGACCCGTCGCTCACGGATGACCAGCTCCTCGACGCCATGCTGGCGCATCCCATCCTCATTAACCGCCCCATCGTGGAGACGCCCAAGGGCACACGGCTCTGCCGGCCGTCCGAGGCGGTCCTCGATCTTCTCGATCATCCGGTGGCGGAGTTCACCAAGGAGGACGGCGAGGCGGTTCGCCGTGAGGGCGGACGCGATGCTTGAGAGGACCGGGCTTCCTGACCTTGCTACCGACGCCTTTGAGCGGCCGGACCCCGCTCGGCTGGCGGCGTCGATGCCCACGCACCCGCCGCGCATCCTGCTGCTCTATGGCTCGTTGCGCGAGCGTTCCTACTCGCGCCTCCTGACCTTCGAGGCGCAGCGCCTTCTCGACGCCATGGGCGCGGAAACGCGGGTTTACCATGCCAACGGCCTGCCCCTGCCCGACGACGCCGAGGCCTCCCACCCCAAGGTCGCGGAACTGCGCGAGGCGATGTTGTGGTCCGAGGGCCAGGTCTGGACAAGCCCCGAGCGGCACGGAGCCATGAGCGCGGTCATGAAGGCGCAGATAGACTGGATTCCGCTTCCCGGAGGCGCGATCCGGCCCACGCAGGGACGCGCGCTCGCCCTCATGCAGGTGTCGGGTGGCTCGCAGTCCTTCAATGCCCTGAACCAGATGCGCGTGCTCGGGCGCTGGATGCGGATGGTCACGATCCCCAACCAGTCCTCGGTCGCGAAGGCGTGGCAGGAGTTCGACGAGGCGGACCGCATGAAGCCTTCCGCCTTCTACGACCGCGTGGTGGACGTCATGGAGGAATTATTGAAGTTCACCCTTCTGACGCGGGGCGCCTCAGACTACCTCACCAGCCGCTATAGCGAGCGGAAGGAAGAAGCCGCCAAGCTGGAAGCGCGGGTGGGCCTGAAGAGCATCTGAGCTGCTACAGGTCGCTCCCTTTCCCAAGCACGTGGACAGCAATCATGCGTTCGCCCCGCCCGAGAGAGGATCCGGCGTCACGTCGAGTTCTGTCTGGCCATGGCACCGCTCGGCCAAGGTCTCGATCACCCGGCAATCCGAAATGGTCCCGCTGGCACATTGGGCGAGCATACGCTCCAACTCGCCCTTCAAGGCTTGCAGCCGGGCGATCCGCGCGCGGGTTTCAGACAGCTGCACGCGGGCAATGTCATCGACGGCAGCGCAGGACTGGTCGGGGTTGTCCGATAGGCTGAGCAGGTCGCGGATCGCCTCAAGCGGAAAGCCCAATTCACGCGAGTGGCGGATGAATGCCAGCCGATCCAGCGCGGCCCGGGGGTAGAGGCGCTGGTTACCAGCGCTGCGCTCCGGCGCGGGCAGCAGGCCGATTTGCTCGTAATAGCGGATTGTCGGGATCTTCACCCCGGCGGCCTGCCCCAGTTTTCCGATGGTCAGCATTACAAGCCTCCTAAAGCTATAGTTGCTGGAGACACTAGATTTTTGTATCGAAGGCGGCAATGGACGGTTGAGAGGAGGCCGGAGTGGCGCTGGTCGAACTTCGAGGAACTTCTCAGCCTCACGCTGCAGGGTCAGCAGATCTCTCGCCCTCCGATCGAACCGCTTCGTTCTGGGCTGGATCATGCGGATCATCCCCGAGCACCGTCTCCAGTCCAGCTGAAACCAGCACGAAGAGTGCAAGGCCACCAACGAAGGCGAGGACGGAGCCGTGCGTATCCTCGCGCGCTTCATGTGCCTCATCCAGCATGTCCTCGACGGCGGCGACGGAAAGAAGACCGGCGGCGAAGGCGAGCGCGGCGAGTTTCGCGGCATCAGGCGCTCCGCGCAGCAGCAGGTAGGCCAGAAGTGCTGCCCCGACGCAGTACAGAATGAAGGAAGCGGAGAGCATGATCCGGCGCTTCCTTGGCACGCCGTTCTCGCGCAGATCCGCCACCGCTGCGAAGCCCTCGGGCAGATCGGCAAGCACCTGACCTGCAGCAAGCGTCACGCCGAACGCCAACGAGACGGCCGTCCCGCTCCCGAGCATCACGCCGTCTGCCGTCAGGTCCACGGCAACCGCGACATAGATCATCCACATGCTGGTGCGATCGGTGCCAGTGCCCTTCTTCTGCTGCAGCCGCTCCACGCCTGCCTCGATCAGAACGTAGGCAACGCCGCCGGCCGCAACCGCCAAAGCGATCCACCACCCGGCGAGGCCCTCGAGCGCCGCGGGGATAAGCTCGACTGCGACGATGCCGATCACGATGCCGGATGCTGCGTGGAGCGCAAAGTTAAGCATACGTGGCGATGCGCCTCCGAACTCGGCAAGCATGCCGCCGGCGAAGTTTCCGAGGCCGGGCAGCAGCGCGAGCAGGAGGACAGCCCAAATTTCCATAGGTCTGGCGTCTCACGATCAGTTGTTCGCAGAACGCGTGATCAGCCCAGATGGTTCTTGCCTACTATCGCTCCGCCTTGAGCGCCTCGACCTCGCGAACGGCTTCCAGCGGAAAGCCCAACTCGCGGGCGTGGCGAATAAAGCGGAGCCGCTCAAGCGCCTTGGACCCGTCGAGCCGTGGGTTGCCCGGCTGCGCTCGACCTCAGGCAGCAGGCCAATCTGCTCATAGCAGCGGATCGTTGGCACCTTGACCCTGGCGCCCTGTTCCCAGCTTTCCGTTCGAAAACCATCATCTGCCCTCTTGAACCTCTAGTAGCTAGAGGAGCTAGGTCATGAACCGGATGCGAATCAAGGGTGCCGTTCCGGCGCAGAAAGGGTCATCATGGCTGTGGAGGCTCAAGCAGGCGAGCGCCGCGAGTGGAACGTGTCGGGAATGGATTGCGGGTCCTGCGCCATCAAGGTGCGAGGCGCCGTGGAGCGGCTGCCCGGCGTGAGCCAGGTGAACATCGCCACCATGACCGAGCGGCTGTCGCTCACGCTCGACCCCGCGCGGACGCCGCCCGAGAAGGTGGAGGCGGCGGTGAAGTCCTTGGGCTACGGTATCGCGCCGCGCGGCACGGTGAAGGAGCGCAAGCCCTTCGTCCTGCCCTCGGGCGCCGCGGCGCCGCCACAGTCCTTCGACGAGCGGGTCCGCGATCTCCCAGAGGACCGCGAGGACGACCCTGTAGAGCGGGGGCAGGCCTGGTGGCGTCGACCCAAGGGTCAGCTTGTTATCGTCACGGGGCTCCTGCTGGCAGGGGCCTGGGGGTTCGAGTTGCTGACCTCGGCCGATGTGGGCCGTTGGGCCTTTGTCCTCGCTACGCTGATCGGACTCGCGCCCGTGGCACGGCGGGCCTTTGCGGCCGCACGCATGGGCCAACCCTTCACCATCGAGATGCTGATGACCATCGCGGCCGCGGGGGCGCTGGTCATTGACGCGGCCGAGGAGGCGGCGCTCGTGGTGTTCCTGTTCGCCGTGGGCGAGGTCCTGGAAGGGGTGGCCGCCAATCGGGCCCGCGCCAGCATCCGCGCGCTCTCGAACCTCGTGCCGAAGACAGCGCTCCTTGAGGTGAGCGGCACCACGCGCCAGGTGGCCGCAGCCTCGCTGCAGGTCGGGCAGGTCGTACTCGTGCGTCCAGGCGACCGGATCCCGGCGGATGGCGAGATCCTGGAGGGCATTTCGGGTGTGGACGAGAGCCCCGTGACGGGCGAGAGCGTGCCCAGGACCAAGGGTCCGGGCGAGCCGGTCTTCGCCGGCTCGATCAATGCCGAAGCCGCGCTGCGCGTACGCGTGACCCGTGCGGCCGAGGACAACACCATCGCTCGCATCATCCGCCTCGTGGAAGAGGCCGAGAGCGCCCGCGCGCCCACGGAGCGCTTCATCGACCGCTTCAGCCGGATCTACATGCCGGCCGTGGTGGGGGTGGCGCTGCTCGTCGTTCTCGTGCCGCCACTGGCCTTCGGCCAAGAGTGGGGAACCTGGATCTATCGCGGCCTGGCGCTCCTGCTCATCGGCTGCCCCTGCGCGCTGGTGATTTCGGTCCCGGCCTCCATCGCCTCGGCCCTCTCGTCGGGGGCGCGACGCGGGCTCCTGATGAAGGGCGGAGCGGTGATCGAGGCCACGGCCAAGATCACTCGTGTGGCTTACGACAAGACGGGTACGCTGACGGTGGGCCGGCCCCAGGTTACCGACGTGGTCCCGCTCAGTGCGGACGCGTCCGAACTCCTGGCCGTAGCCGCCGCGGTCGAGGCCGGGTCGAGCCACCCGTTGGCCGAGGCGATCACCGCGCGAGCCGAAGCTGAGGGCGTTCGACCGCTGCCCTCATCGGGCGGCAAGGCGCTTCCCGGCAAGGGTGCGGAGGCCTTGGTCGCGGGGGAGCGGGCATGGGTTGGCTCGCCCCGCTTCGCCGCCGCCGAAATGGGTGTGCTCGATAGCGAGGGCATCCGCCGGGCTACGGCTCTTGAGGAAGAGGGCAAGACGGTCGTGGTCGTGTTCCGCCCGCGCCATGCCCTCGGCCTGCTGGCGCTGCGGGACGAGCCGCGCGCGGACGCCCGCGACGGCATTCGCCAGCTCAAGGATCTCGGCGTCAGTTCGGTCATGCTGACGGGCGACAACGCCCGCACCGCGGCCGCGATCGCCGGCAGCCTCGGCATGGAGCACCGCGCCGAGCTGATGCCCGATGACAAGGTCGCGGAGGTCCGGGCCATGGCCGAGGCAGGCGGCGTCATGATGGTGGGCGACGGGATCAACGATGCCCCGGCCCTGGCGACGGCGAGCGTGGGCGTAGCCATGGGCTCGGGCACCGACGTGGCGCTCGAGACGGCGGATGCGGCGCTGCTCAGGAACCGCGTGACGGACGTGGCCGCCCAGATCCGTCTCGCGCGTGCCGCCATGGGTAACATCCGCCAGAACGTCACCATCGCGCTGGGGCTCAAGGGGGTGTTTCTGGTCACGACCGTGCTGGGCTTCACGGGCCTCTGGATCGCCATCCTCGCGGACACGGGTGCCACCGTGCTCGTGACGCTGAACGCGCTCAGGCTCTTGGCCTTCAACCCTGAGCGGGAGGCGTAGGGTGACAGTCTTCGGCTTCGCCACTCTCGGGGTTCTGGCGCTTTATCTTGCGTTGTTCTTTCTGGCATCGAGCTGGGCCGCGCGCGCCGCAGGGCGTCCGGTCTGGCTCTTCGGCCACGCCACCGGGCGCGACCGCCTCGCGGCCCGGGGCTTCAGGATAGCCTTCGCGCTGGCCTTCGTCGGACCGATTCTCCAGACGGCCGTCCCTGCGCTCTCCGAGGCCGACCCGCTCTGGTTGGAGCCCGGCGCGCCGCTCTGGAGCCTGCCGGGGCACTTCCTGGCCGTCCCTCGGCGCGATGCTGGCCTGGGCAGGTCAGGTCGGCATGGGCGCGTCCTGGCGCGTGGGCGTGGCCGAGGACGCCTTGGGTGAGTTGGTCACCGAAGGACTGTTCCGCGTGTCGCGCAATCCGGTCTTCACCGGGCAGCTTCTGCTTCTGGCGGGCGTGGCGCTGTCCATTCCAGCGGTCCTGACATGGATGGCGGTTCTCCTCTTCTGGCTTTCCGCCCGGGGGCAGATCATGAGCGAGGAGCGGCTCCTCGAGACCCGCTTCGGAGAGGCTTACCACGCCTGCCGCTCTCGGGTGCCATGATGGATCAGCCCCGTGCCCGGCAAGATCTGAGGCGATTGCTCGCCGACATGGCCGCTCGCCGCGAGGGCGCGCTGGCTGCGACGAAATGTTCATCAAAGGCTCGAGGTCTTCCGGCATGGCCTCATCCGGAGTAGATGCCCGTCATGAAACTGACTCTTGCACAAAAGATGTTGTGGGCCGCGTCCGCGCTCGCGCTGATTGCCTTTGCCGCTCTTGCCTGGACCGGCGGTCTGCGCGCGGGCGGCACGGGGGAGGCGGCGCAGGAAGCCTTCCGCCCTGAGTTCCGGCTGGAGGACGCGGCCGACCGCCCCGTGACGAGCGAGGGCTTCCGCGGGCGCTACCAGCTGGTGTTCTTTGGCTTCACGAACTGCCCGGACGTCTGCCCTACCACCCTTTCGGAGGTGGCGCAGGTGATGGATGGCCTCGGGTCCGAGGCCGATCGGGTGCAGCCGCTCTTCATCTCCGTGGATTCCGAGCGCGACGCCGGGGCGGAGCTGGCCGAGTTTACGTCGGCGTTCCATCCGTCCATCCTGGGCTTGGCGGGCAGCCCCGAGGCGACGCAGGCAGCCACCGAGAGCTTCAAGGTCTTCTTCGCGCGCGAGGACGATGCGGCCGCGCCGGACGGCTACAGCATGGCGCACGCCTCCGCGCTCTACCTCATCGGTCCCGATGGCGACTGGCTGCGCCAGTATGCCTACGGCATGCCTGCGGCCGACATCCTCGCCGACCTCCAGAACCGCCTCTAAGGATCATCGCCATGAAGCTTCCTGTTGCTGCTGTCCTTGCCTTCGCTCTCTCTGCCGGCTTCGTCCAGGCCGAACCCGTCCGACAGGGCGACCTTGAGATCGATGCGGCCTGGGCGCGCGCCTCGATCGGCAGCTCGCGACCGGGCGCCGCCTACTTCACCGTCCGCAACCTCGGCGACGAGGCTGACCGTCTGACCGGCCTGTCCTCGCCGGTCTCGGCCATGCCCATGCTGCACGAGACCACCCTCTCCGAGGGCATCTCCCGGATGGCCCATGTGGAGGCGGCCGAGATCCCTGCCGGCGGCGAACTCACGCTCGAGCCGGGCGGCATGCACGTTATGCTGATGGAGCTGACCACGCCTCTCAAGGAGGGCGCCACCTTTCCGCTGACGCTCACTTTCGAGGCCGGGGGTGAGATCACGGTGGAAATGCCGGTGTTCGGGCCGGGTGCCACGGGACCTGCGGAATGAACCTCTCACGCCGGCTCCTTCTCGGCGCAGGTGCAGTCACGGCACTCGGCGCGGGGACGCTGGGTCTTGGCTGGTGGCAAGTGGACGGGCCCGGCGCGGCGCGGCCGGCCGGCCCTTCTCTCAAGCTGCCTCGGCCGCTGAGCGAGATGGATGTCACTCTCACGGACCATCGAGGCCGTCGCGTGACGATCTCGGACTGGGTCGGCCGGCCGAGTCTGGTGTTCTTCGGCTTCACCTACTGCCCGGAGGTCTGCCCCACGACGCTGAGCGACATCTCGCTCTGGCTCGATGGCCTCGGTGCCGAGGCCGACCTGCTCAACGTGGCGCTCATCACCGTCGACCCTGAGCGGGACACGATTGCGGCACTGGCTGACTACCTCACCTACTTCGACCCTCGCATCATGGGATACACCGGCACTCCCAAGGAGATCGCGAGAGTGGCCGAGGCGTTCCGAGTCCGTGTCGAGAGGCGTCCCCTGGGCGAGGACGACTACACCATGGACCACACCTCGGGCGTGCTCCTGTTCCGCGCAGACGGAAGCTTTGGCAGCATCATCGACTACCACGAGGACCGTGCCTCCGCCCTGCCGAAGATCCGGCGCGTCCTGTCTTGAGCGCGGCCTGGGAGGTTTCATCCATCTTTTTCATTGCGGTTGCCTCCTGGCGGATCGGCGCGGCTGAGGTCACCCGCTGGCTCGGCTGGCATAAGGGAGATGCGTGATGCGCTTGCCCTCCTTCATCGGCCTTGCTGTCTTGGCCTTGGTTCTGGATCAGGTGACCAAGACCGCGGCGCTGGCAATGCTCGATCACCACGTGCCTGTGCCTGTCTTTCTCGGGTTCAACCTGACGCTCGGTTTCAATACCGGCGCAAGCTTCGGCATGTTCGACAACACCATGGCCGACAGGCCGATGGTCATGGCCGCACTGACCGGCGCGCTCGCCATCTTTCTAGCTTGGTTGGGACTCAGGGCGCGGTTGCCTCTGGAACGCGCGGGCTTCGCGCTGATCGTCGGGGGCGCGAGCGGCAATATCATAGACCGGCTGCGCCAAGGCGCGGTGACCGACTTTCTGGACTTCTACTGGCGCGGCTGGCACTGGCCCGCCTTCAATGGCGCCGACGCCGCGATCTTTCTTGGTGCGGTCGCCATCCTGCTGGCTGGGATGAAGCGCCCCCAGAAGACCGGAGCCTCCGTTGGCTGACATCAATACGCGGCAGACCTTCGCCTTTCTGGTCGCGCTTCTGGCTACACTGTCGGCGCTTTTCATCGGCGAGGTGCTGGGCCAGATGCCTTGCACCCTTTGCTGGTATCAGCGCATCGCCATGTTCGCGCTGGCACCTGTCCTTGGGGTCGCGCTCTGGATCGGCGATCCGCGCGGGCGGCTTTACGCCCTGCCGCTGGCGGTGGGGGGACTCGTGATCGCCGCATGGCATTCAGGCCTCTACGCGGGGTGGATCCCCGAACCTGTGCTGCCTTGCACGGCGAATGGCCCCTCCTGCACCGACCACGTCGGGCAGAGCATCCTCGGCCTGCCGATCCCTTTCCTGTCGCTCGCGGCCTTTGCCGCAATCACCCTGTTTCTTCTGCCGAAAGGACGATCCGCATGAACCGTCGCAGCCTCGTTCTGGGCGCATCTGCCCTTGGTCTTGCCGCCTTCGCCGGCGGCTCCTGGTTGGTCAGGGACATGCAGGCCCGTGAAGCCGCCGCTGAAGCCGAGGCGCGCGCCGCCGCCATCCCTGACGCTAATGCACTTCTCCTGCGTCCCTCGGCGCCCGTCCTCGGACCGGAAGATGCGCCGGTCACACTCGTCGAATTTTTCGATCCTTCCTGTGAGGCCTGCCGCGCCTTTCATCCGGTGCTGAAGCAATTGCGGGCTGAATTCCCAGATAGCCTACGCATCGTCATGCGTTATGCGGCATTCCATCAGGGTTCGGACGAAGCCGTGGCAATTCTGGAGGCCGCGCGGCGCCAGGACTTGTTCGAGCCTGTGCTCAATGCGTTGCTCGAGAGCCAGCCGGCTTGGGCGCGGCATGACAGGCCGAATCTGGACATTGCCTGGGATGCTGCGGAAGCGGCCGGCCTCGACATCTCGACCCGCGACATCGAGACGAAATATCCCGCAACCGTTGCGATCCTGACACAGGATCGGGCCGATATCGAGGCACTCGGGGTGCGTGCGACCCCGACCTTCTACCTTGATGGGCAAGAGCTGACCGATGTCAGCTTCCAAAGCTTGGCGGAATTGGTGCGGGAGGCGGTTGTCGAGGCAACACAACAAGGATAGTCCATCGCCCCCGGATCGTTCGATTGCCTGGGTCGAAGCCTCCACTTCTGCACACGGTTTTGCTATCGCGCTCCGATGGACACCAAGCTCCCGCCCCGCTACCCTTCCACCATGCTGCGCATGTTAGTGGTTATCTTCACCGCTCTCACATTGAATGTCGCGCTGCTTGCGGCAACGGCACATAGCCTCAGCGTGGATACACGACAGGCGGTTCAAAAGATGCCGGAAGAGCTGGCCGGGGAAGCTTCTCTAATCTACGCCGACTGCTTGTCTTGCACGGTCGAAAGCGATCCTGAGAAGGATGGCACGACCTGCGACTGGGCTTGTCTGGCACTCACAGCCATTACCCCTGACTTTCTAACGAATCCGTCAACTCAGGTTGCGGTAAAGGCCCAAGCTTTGTTTTCGGCATTAAGCTTGAACGGGATCAGTCCGCCATTGCAAGAACGGCCTCCCAGACTTCATACTGCCTGATCAAGCGCGGTATTGGAGCGTAAACTCCCCTTACCCTGAACTATACAGCGGCCAATTCCATAAGCTGCCGCTGGATGTGGTTACCCGGTGCCGGAGAGCGCCGCGCGCGATCAGAGCAGAGCCGCCAAAAGCGCGCGGATTTACAAGCCGCACGCCAATTGGCGCATTTTTCAAGCCAAAAAAGCGTTAAACAAGCAGAAAAATTGGACAGTGACCATGAAAACACGAGGACTTGCAGCCTTTGGCCTGAGCCGCCGAAGCTTCGTCGGTGGCCTTTTTGCAGCGGGATATGGCGCCTTGGGCGCCAATGCGCAGCAAATCGACTCGAGTACTGGCCTTCCCATCTACGGCAATGCCGAGCAGGGCCGCGCGCCCGATGTCGGCGTGTATCAGATCGACCCCAATGCCGATAGCCGCCGCAACATCTCGTCTTTCCGTTCCAGGCACTGGAGCGACTTCTTCAGCGACATAGGCGCCGGCGTGATCCTTGCCGACATTAACTCGAAGGCGCTGCACTACTGGAATGGCGACGAGACTATCTATCGCGTCTATCCGTGTTCAATCCCGGTATCTGAAGATCTGACCAAGCGCGGCCTGACCGAAATCGTTCGCAAGGCCAAGAACCCTCCCTGGACGCCGACACCTGATATGCGTCGGCGCACCCCTGACCTGCCACTGCGCGTGGAGGGAGGGGATCCAGATAATCCGCTTGGGCCCTACGGCCTGTATCTATCATGGCCAGCCTATCTTATACATGGCACCCATGACACCAGGAAGATCGGTCGGCGTTCATCCAATGGATGCTATGGGCTGTACAACGAACATATCACCGAACTTTATGGCATGGCCGAGGTCGGCACTCAGGTTGCTATATTCTAGAACATGGCATCGGTGCAGTTGTTCGGGACTGCGCCGTTCTCGTCTGAAGTCAATCGGACGGACCGTGGAAAGCTCGGCTATAATAAAGAAGGTCAAAACATGAGAAATCGCGCTGTTAAGGCAATGGCAACTCGCATCAGGCTATTCGCATTGATCTTGTTGGGCACGTATGGTGCAGCGGCTGCTCAGACGCAGAACAAAGACATACATGTCGTGGAGGGTGTGGGATGCGAGTGCTGTGTGAAATGGACGGAATATCTTCGTGAAAACGGGTTCGCTGTCACATCAGAAAAGAGCCTTGGCACTCTCTTGATCCAGCACAAGATTTATTTGGGCGTCCCGATATCTCACCAGTCCTGCCATACTGGGGAGGTGGAAGGGTATTTTATTGAAGGTCATGTGCCGGCCGCTGACATTCGCAGATTGCTGCAGGAGCGGCCGGATGCGGCAGGTCTTGCGGTGCCGGGCATGCCATATGGCAGCCCGGGCATGGGCCCGGAAGATAAGCGTGAAGCCTATGAGGTCCTGTTGGTCCGCAACGACGGAAGCAGCGAGATCTTCAATAGCTACCCTGCGGCTGACCTGTGACTGAGTCCCGCAAGTTACATCCTTTCCGCCCATCTTGGAGAATCCCTGAATGATGAAACTGAGCCGACGTGGGTTTTCGCTGATGGCTCTTGCTGCATTGGCAGCGTGTGGAGTCCGAGAGCCGCAGCTCAAGCGATATTCTGGACCCCCGGTCACGCAGGTCGTTGTCTATAAGGGGCGGCGGCACATGTATTTGCTGAGCGGGAACACTGTATTGAAATCTTATAACTTCGGACTCGGATTTCAACCGCTTGGCCATAAACAATTCGAAGGTGACGGCAAGACACCGGAGGGGGTTTATTTTATTGATCGCTTCAACCCTCAAAGTCGATACCATCTTTCGGTCGGGATTTCCTATCCGAACGAGCGTGATCGGGAATATGCAGCGCAATTCAATCTCAGCGCCGGGAGCGATATCATGTTTCATGGTCGCGGACCGGAAGGGAACAAGCTGGCTCGCGGGAATCGAGACTGGACTGCGGGATGCATTGCCGTCCGGGATGATGAAATCGAAGATATCTATGCCATGCTGCGGCCGGGTGTTCCGGTCCTGATCTATCCGTAACCAACAGATCAATCCTGGCGCCCCGGATCGAAAAGGCCTGTCGTGTGAAGGTAACGTTGAGCCGGTTTGTAATGGGCGCGCTGGATGCCCGGTGTCACGACGGCAGAGCGGCCCGACCCTCCGGTGGAATCTTAAGTGCGCGCTGGCCTGCTCAGAGAAGGTCTCGGCCGGCGTGGATGTAGCGCATCGGATCGACTGCCTCGCCGTTCACGCGCACCTCGTAGTGGAGGTGGGGTCCTGTCGAGCGGCCCGAGTTGCCCATGTCACCTACCCGCTCGCCGCGCGCGACCGCCTGGCCCACCTTGACGCGGGTGGCGTTGAGGTGCGGGTAGCGGGTTTCCAGACCGAAGGGGTGCTGAACGATGACGATCCGACCGTAACCGTTCTGCCAGCCAGCGAAGGTGACGACCCCATCGGCCGTGGCGTAGACGGGGGTGCCGACAGGCCCGGCCATGTCCACGCCTTTGTGCATTCGACCCCAGCGCGGGCCGAAGGGCGAGGTGTACCTGAAGGCGTCTTGCACCGGCATGGCGAGCGGCACGGATTCAAGGGCTAAGCGGTAGTGGTCGAGTTCGTCGAGCCGGTCGACGATGCGGTTCGCGCGCACGGTCGCGTCCTCCAGCGAGGCCTTGCCCATCGTGGAGACCGCGACGCGAACCAACGGCGCCTCCTCATGGGACGACTGGCCACCCCTGACGGAGGCGAGCAACGCCTCCGAGTCAAGCCCGGTCGCGCGGAGCAGCTCGTCGAGAGGTTCGACCGAGACGAACAGAGTGTCCTCGATCTGCCGCAGGATTCGATCGCTCTCCTCTTCCCTCAGCCGCAGCTCGAGCTCCAGTTCGCCGGCGAGGCGAACGGCCTCGTTGGTCTTGGCGGCGGCTTGGTCGCGCTTGTCCACCGTCTCGGCCAGGGCGCGGGTCAGTAAGTCGAGCGTGCCGGCGAGTTCGTCAGCTTTTGGGTCCTGTGACGCAGTCGACGCAGAGAGTGCGACACCGGTCTCTTCCATGGTACGGCGCAGGGTGTCTCGGGCGGCCTGAAACTCGCTCTCCATCTCGCGGTTGCGGGACTCGAGCGCTAGAAGCTCGCTCTGCATCGACGAGATCTGCTCCATGGCGGCTGCAAACCGCTGCTGGGAGGCGCGTGCTTCCATTGCCCGCTGGTCGCGCTCCCAGCTGAGCGCGAGGGCGCGGTCCTCAAGGACGGCCTGCTCTCGCACGCTGACGGAACTGATCGAGTCCACGATCAGGACAGACGTGACCGTCAGGCACCACACCACCAAGAACGTTCCACCAGCCCAAGCGAAGGCCTGAAACGCGGGGCCTAGGCGAACGAACCGAACATGGTTGCCGGATCGGATGAACAGTCTTCGCTCGGGAAGAACGCACCCGATAAGCGCGCCTAGTCCTCGGAATGATCGAAGGCTCAATACCGTCGTCCTGCCTTGATGCGGTTCTGCCGCCGTCGGGTGACGGCCTAGTGGGGAGGCACCCACCTCGCAACCATCGACGAACTGACAAGAGCCAGGAAACGCACAAGTCGGCGGAAGACCGCTAACTATAGCGCGACAATCTTGATGAGACGCGTCACGTCAATCTGGATGAGATTCTACGTCACGACATCGGGCAGGATAGCCGGCTGCAGCAAGGGCGGCCGCCAAGCGGTCACGCGGCAGATCGCTGGTCAGCTCGACCTCGCGGCGGCTCTGTTCGATGACGATATGGGCATCCGCGTCTGGCCTGCCCCCCTGAGGTGGTCCGTTTGTAATCTTAGTGCATGA
>NZ_SELD02000023.1 GCF_004923205.2 Paracoccus aeridis | reverse complement strand
TAAAAGTTTTCTCGCTCAAGCCCTGGCCGTCGCGGCGTGCCGCAAAAAGCTCACCGCCCGTTACTTCCGGCTCAACGACCTGGCCAACGATTTCGACGCTGCGGCTGAGCATCCCCAGGCCCGCAAACAACTCCTCGCTGACCTGCAAGCCCCGGCACTTGTCGTCATCGATGATTTTCTCGCCACCGATGTCTCAGCGCACGCGTTGAACCAGGTATTCAACCTGCTCGTCGGGCGTGAACATGCCTCTACCGTGATCGCCAGCCAACACGAACCCGATTACTGGTACGACGTCTTCTCAGAAGCAGCACTGGCAGACGCAGTCATGTCCAGACTCGCCAACCACGGCTCGAAACTCACCCTGACAGGAGAAGACATGCGAACCCGCGACGACATCAAACAAGAAAGGATGGCCCCTACGACACCCACACGGCTACGTCAACCCCGAAAGTCGTAACCGGGGGTAAAAACCGGGTACCGGCAACCACCAACACCCCGGTACCCGATACCGCCCTACCGGTACCGAAAAGAAACGCCCGTCA
>NZ_SELD02000022.1 GCF_004923205.2 Paracoccus aeridis | reverse complement strand
GACCCGGCCACGCAGTCCGCGCCGGGTCTTCGCCGCCAGATCCTTCAGGAACAACTGGTTCATCGTTCCCTTCAGCCCGACGTGCAACTCGCTGATCTCGCCCTCGGCCAGCGTCAGGATCCGGACCCCGCGGAAGCTCAGGGTCTTGTAGAGGGCGGCGATGTCGGCTTGGTCCCGGCTCAGGCGGTCGAGCGCTTCGGCGAGAACCAGATCGATTTCTCCCCGGGCGGCGCATTCGAGCACGGCCTGCAGTCCCGGACGCAGCAGAGTGCTGCCCGAGATCGCCATGTCGGAATGGACGGCGACGACGTCGAGGCCATCGCGCCGGGCGCGATCTTCGCAAACCCGGACCTGATCCTCGATCGAGGCCTCGCGCTGCATCTGGGTCGAAAAACGGGCGTAGATTGCAGTCCGGGTCACGGGCGCTCTCCCTTCAGGGTCCCGATCAAACTGGCATAGTTCCGGCCGGCATCAATGGTGCGGGCATGGATGTAATGATGCTCGGCTGTTCGGAAGCCCGCATGGCCGAGGACCGAGCGGATGAGCCGGGCGCAGTCCGGCGATGATCGCGCGAGCGTCGTCGCGGCGGCATCGCGAAACAAATGCGGCGGGATGGCCGCGCCGAGCTGCACCGTCGTCACCGCTCTGATCCGGTCTGTGAGTCCCGATTGCGACAGCGGCTGGCCTTGCTTTCCGACCCAGAGCGCATCGTGCTGCTGACCCCCGCGTGCGAGCAGCCACGGTCTCGCGGTTGCCGCGTAGATGCGCAGGATTGCCTCGGCAGGCCCGGTCACACGGCTCTCCCAGACAGTGCCTGTCTTGGTCAAAGCCGCATCGAGCGCGATGCGTACGGCATCCGCGGTGAACAGGATCGATCGATCCAGTCGCAGCCCTGCGAGACTGCGCGCCCGCATCGGCAGAACGGCCAGCAGCGCCACGATGGTACCGTCGCGCTGGCGCTTCATGCGCTCCAGCTCCGTCGCTGCTTGGGCCGCGTGATCGCCCGCATGCACGAGCCCGGCCGCAAGTAGCCGCTCACTGGAGATGATCCGCCCGGCCTTGCGGGAAGGATCGCCGCGCCCGGCCTCATGTTTGAGGACCGCCCGCAGGCGGTGGTGGGCTGACCAGTCCCGTTCGGGCGCGTGGGCGCTCACAATCCGCAGAACGGCGCTGACATAGGCCAAACGGGTCATCGGCCGCGTCCCCGCCAGATCCTTGAGCCAGGCCCGGAGGCGCTCAAGGGTGAGCCGCGTCTCGGGTGGCTCCACAAGCGCCGCGGGATCGGCTCTCTGCAGCCAGCGAAGCCAGTGGCGGTATTGCATCTGCAGTGAGACGAGCGTGGTCGCCCGGACATGCGCCAAGGCCCCGCGCTCGTCCAGCGGAGCGCCAGGGGAGATCAGACGCGTCCACATGGCCTTGTCCGCGTGCGGCCAGTCCTCGTGAAGACGCGGGCTGCTCACGGCAGTCCTTCCATGCGCGCCGTGACCAGATCGGCGAAGGCCCGGGTAGCCGTCGTCACCTCCAGCCCCGAATAGAGATTTATAGTGTGGCTCAGTTCCGAATGGCCCAGGAGGCGACGCGCAGTTTCATAGCTGCCGGGATTGGCATCCAACCAGTTCATCACCGCAAGGTGGCGGAAGAGATGCGTGTGCATCTCGATGCCCGTCTCCTTGCGAATCCGCTTGGAGATGCGGCCGGCAAGTTGCGAAGAGAGGACCGGACCGGCGCCGTCCCGGCGGGGGAAGAGCCACGGCGTGCCGCGCGGGCAGAGCTCGGGGCACCGGCTGGCGAGGTGGCGATCGATCATCCGAACGACAGTGGCAGGCAGTTCGAACTCGAGCGGGCGAGCGTTCTTCGTGTCTCGCTCGTTGATCACCAGGTACACGCGTCCGTCGCCCGGGCGCTGCAGATGCTGCTCGATATTGATCTGTGCGAGGTTCTTCGCCCGGATCGGGCAGTAGAGAAGGATCGCGATCGCGACAGCGCCCTCCCGGGCGAGCGCCGCAGTGAACCTGCTGGTCTTGCTGGAGGATGGTTTGGCGAAGAGCCGTTCCGGTAGCCAGAGCAGCCGCTGGAGCGTGCCCTGGTCCTGAAGAACACGCAACCGATCGCGGTTCTTGCCCGTCATGCCCCGGCGGGGCGGCAGTGCGAGCTTGCGCGCCAGTTCCGCGAGCCGATCCTGAGCAGGCTTGGGCTGCTGCGTTGTCCGGCCCAGATTGCGCAGGAGCGAGGCCGTCTCGCTGATGATCGGCGTAATCTGGCCGTTGCTGTCATGCAGCATCTGGCGCAGACCGCGCTCGGCCATCTCGGGCGCGAGCAGCATCGCAATCGAGTTGATCTCGGCCGCCTCGATACCGGATCCGACCAGTTCGCTGGCAAACCGCAGGATCCGGCTGCGATAGACCTTCAGCGTCGCGGGTCGGAGGGCGCGCAGGCGACCCTGATCGGCCAGCGGGTCGGGCCGCGCGAGCCTTTGCATCAGCGCGGTAATCTCGTCCTGGAAGCGTTGGGGGAAGGCATCGTCCGGCAGACATTTGCGGATCACGCGCGAGGGAAGGGGTAGGGTGATCCGGGGCCAACCCGCGATCCGCTTGACGGCAAGGTTCCAGCCGTTCACGGCGGCCCGGTAGGCAACCTCCGGCGATTTGCTGATCTCGTTGTGCTGAAGGGCGTCACGATAGGCGAGGGCATCCGCCGAGGTGACACGGTCCGGTGCCACCCCTCGGCGGTTCAGAAAGTAGACAAACCTGCCGAGCGCCGGCTTCACAGTCGGGTCGTCGGACTCCAGCACTGAGTGCCAGAGGTTCCGCCAATCGTCCGAGAGGTCGAGGATGCTGTGTTGACGACGGGGAACGATCCCGGCCTGCACCATGGCTGCTCTGGCGTCGCTGAGGGCATTCTGCCATGCCTTCGGTTTGAGGCCGAGGGCTGCCGGGCTGAGCTTTGCCAGGCGAGGCTGCAGCCATGGGGGATAGCAGGGCACCTCCTGGGGATCGCGCCCGAGCGCCCGCGCTACCCGGCGCAATCCGGAGATGAGGTCCCGCCGGCGCGTGGCGCTCAGGCTTTCCCGCCGACCGATCGAGGCAATGACATCGGAGAACATCGGCACCGACGGCGGTACGAAGTCGAGGTCGAGATCGAGGTCAACGTGACCGGACATCGGGACAGGCTCCTTGGGTCAGCGGGGGACTCGGGTGGACAGGCGGGGACAGGGCGTCCGATTCGGGAGAAGGATAGCACAGATAATCCGCAACTATGGCTGCTGACCTCTTCCCGACTCATCGCTAATCAATTGACACCAATAGAAAATAATGGACACGATGGCCTCTCAGCCAAGTGCGCGCCGATAGGCCGCATGGGCGCTCGGATCGATCCGCAACAGGCGGCCGCCGGGGCCGATCCGCATCGCCTCCAGGAGGCCAGCGGCGATCGCCCGGCGCACCGTCTTCTCGGAGCACTGGTCGAGGGTCGCCACCTCCTTGACGGTGAGGAGCGCGCGGGCGCGATCAGGTGTCTTGCGGGGCATCGGCATTCGTGGGCTCCATAAAGCTGTCGGCACCCGCCACAGCCTCGCGCGCTGCCTGTTCGGCGAGCAGTGCGATCAGTCGATCAAGCGCTGCGTCGACTTGGCGCAGCGCCGTGGTATCGGCTGAAACAGGAGCAGGGGCGGGCATGTGTGCCATGCCCAGACCATCTCAAGACCGGCGGCATGGGTCTAAGTTATCAATCGCCGAAAACCGGAGGGATCGAGAACATGTCCGGTTCGTTCTGACCGCGACGGAAGCCGTCGATGTCTTTCTTCAGCGTGCCTCTGGCAATCTCGACCGGTGGGCTGGTCAGCATCGGTACGACATGATCGATGAACTCGATCAGTGGCCCTTGCAGCACATGACGTGAAGCAGCTTCGGGGCGGGTGGTGTAGCTGACCTCCCGATGGGCATCCTGCCAGGCGTAACAGCAGGTCTCGACGACATATTGGCGGCGCTTGTCGCGGTTCTTCCGCTTGTCCGTTGGAGACATGTCAGCTGCCGATCCCGGTTGGGCCAGCACCTGTTCGGCCGTCTCGCCGAGCTGCGTGTTTGCCTCAAGGGCTACTGTCAGTTGCGCGTGGAGGCTGCTGAGCGCTGTCCTGAGCGCCGTTCTGTCGTCCATGTCCGCAACGAACTGTTCGGAAAGCAGCATGACGCGGTCGGACAACTTCCCCAGCTTGTCTGCGGCGCGCTGCGACTCGTGTCTGACGTCTTGGAGTGTCTCCTCCGCGCGGCGGAGAGCGACGGACCTCTTGACCTCTACAAGGTTGACGGCCCCATCTTCATCCAGGCAGTTCCCCAACTCGATGGAGCATCGTTCGAGCACTTCGCGCGGTAGCTCGAACCGCTGTTCAAGCTGATCGATCTGATCGGTGCTCAGCACGCCACGCTCATCGTAGCTGCCTACCCGCCAGCGATACCCATCAACCACCTCCATATGGGGGTAGATCGAGTTGTCGGCGCGGGGTGCCGGCAATGCCTTCGGTTTCTTTCCCATGAACTCGCCCTCGGTCTGGGTGCCACCCGTCGCTTTGGTTCGACCGGCCGCCCAAGGTTACTGATCCACTAAAGTCCGGACAATCGAGAACCTTGGTTAACGCCGACGGACGCGGGGCATCGTCCTCTGCAAGCCGGCAGTAGTCCGGCCGCCCTCGGCACGGTTTATACCGACGCTCCTCCGTGACGGGGCCACCTGAAAAGAGCGATGGTCACCGTTTGCGGAGTTCCGGGCCACCAATACTCCGACACGATCCGGGGACTACCCCACCCCGCGCCGAACCGACTCCTTCTGGGCCGGCGCAGAAACACGACAACGAGACCCACCGGCGAGTGCTGGCGTCATCGGGACGCAAAGAACGACCGGGGACCGCGCAAGCTTCAATGGCTGGCGCGGGGCGGGAGAAAAGCCCGCGGGGAAGCGGCTGGCCATCGACAAACGGCATCGTGTGGATACGGATCAGATGAAGGGCCTTCCCCCGCAGGACGGGGGGAAGGAGCGGGGGCCGGCTATTGTCTGGTGTCAGCGCCCAGGCTCTACTGCCGCCCGCAGCGGGAGTATCTCCCCGGCGCCGCGGTCTTTTTGCAGTGCCGTTGAAAGATACGCCCTCGACTCTGCAACCGCTGCAGGGAGATGGTCTCATCGTCTACCATGTCCAACGGGTTTGATCATGACCGACTTCTGGGCGCATTCAGGTTTCAGAGAGGATCGCTCGGACTGGGAGCGTTTGGCTGACCACCTTCGAGACGTTGGCGAACTTTCTGGAAGATTCGGGTCGTGCCTCGGACTCGGCCTTACTGCCGCTGTGGCGGGCAGATTACACGATCTCGGAAAATACCATCCGAAGTTTCAGGAGCGCCTGCTCGGTCGGGCCATACGCGTTGATCATTCGACCGCAGGAGCAGCTATCGCGATCCAAGAAGCGGCTATGGCAGGCTGGGGCGAGATGCTGGCTGCTGAAGTGATTGGCTACGGTATCCTGGGCCATCATGCCGGGTTGCCGGACATGGCATCTGATAGCGATGCATGCGCCCGCAGCAGGATCGAGCGGTTCTCTGACGACCTCGCACCGGAGTGGCGCGCGGTTGTGTCACCGGACCTTGGCGACCTGCCGGCCGAGATCCACGCCAAACTGCGGCAGGCCGATCCCACACGGGCCGCCTTCGATCTGTCGCTGGTAGCGCGGATGGTGTTTTCCTGCTTGGTCGACGCCGATTTCAAGGCAACTGAGCGGTTCTACGCCGCGCTGGACGGTTATCAGCCGGATCGCGACTGGCCTGCATTGCAACCGCATCTTGACGCTCATCTTGCCCGGCTGAATGCGCGGCTGGCTGGGTTTTCGCAGGAAGGGCCGGTGAACGCGATCCGGCGCGAGGTGATGGCCCATGTCCGCGCCAAGGCCGCCATGACCCCCGGGGCCTTTACCCTGACTGTGCCGACGGGCGGCGGGAAAACTTTGGCATCCCTGGGCTTTGCGCTGGAACACGCCCGGCGGCACGGGCACCGGCGGATTATCTATGTGATCCCGTTCACTTCGATCATCGACCAGACCGCGGCCGAGTTCCGCAGCCTGTTGGGCGATGATCATGTGCTGGAACACCACGCCGCGATTGATGTCGCCAAGGATGCAAAGGACCACCCAACCGGCCGCGACAAGCTGCGGCTGGCGACCGAAGACTGGGCCGCGCCCATTGTCGTCACAACCGCGGTGCAGTTTTTCGAAAGCCTGTTCGCCGCCCGCACCTCGCGGGCGCGCAAGCTGCATTCCATCGCCGGCAGCACAATCATTCTGGACGAGGCGCAAACCCTGCCGCGCGGCCTGTTGGCGCCGTGTCTGCGGATGCTGGACGCGCTTTCGATACATTACGGCTGCTCGATCGTGCTCTGCACCGCGACGCAACCGGCGCTGGATGAGCGGCTGACGGGCAAGCAGATGGTGCGCGGGCAAGCGGTCAATACCGTCTTCGGCCTGCCGCTGGCCGGGCGGGAACTGGCCCCGGACCCCGCCGGGTTGAATGCGCGGCTGCGGCGCACCCGGATCGAACATGGCGGCATCATGGACGATGCCGCGCTGGTCGAGGCGCTGGCTGCACATCCGCAATCGCTGATCGTCGTGAACATCCGCCGCCATGCGCTGGAGCTTTACCGCGCCGCCGCGCAACTTGAGGGCGCAATCCACCTGACCACGCGCCAGCACGCCGCTGATCGGGCTGACATCATCGCCCGCATCCGGCAGCGACTGGCAGATGGCAAACCCTGCCGCGTCATCGCCACCAGCCTGATCGAGGCCGGGGTGGATCTGTCCTTCCGCCGTGCCTGGCGGGCCGAAGCTGGTCTGGACCAGATCATCCAGGTCGCCGGGCGTGTCAATCGCGGCGGCGAATATGCGCTTGAAGACAGCATCGTCACGGTATTTCAGCCCGCCGATCATCAGCCACCGCGAGAGATTTCGGGGCTGATCGGGGATCTCAAGGCAATCATGGCCGAGCACGGCGATTTGCAATCCGATGCGGCGGTGGATGCCTATTTCCGGCAGGTCTATTGGCGCCATCAATTGGGGAGTAACGGTCTGGACGCCAAGGATATTTTGCCCCGGCTAGCGGTTCAACGCGGCCCGACCCTGACGGACTTCGCGTTCCGCTCGATCGCCGAGGATTTCCGCATGATCGAAAGCGGGCTGGCGCCGGTGATTGTCGTGGACAACCCTGGCGAGATCGAGGGGCGGCTACGCGGCGCGGAAAGCTCAGGCAAGATCGCACGTGAGTTGCAGCGTTTCATCGTCCAGGTGCCCCCGCAGGAACGGGCGCGGATGATTGCAAATGGCTCGGTGCGCTTCCTTGCGCCCGAAGTACGTGGCGATCAGTTCGCGGCTCTGACGCGGCCCGACCTCTATTCGCAACTGGTGGGGCTGGAATGGGAAGCATCTGATATCCTGTCAGTGCAGGAAACAATATTCTAGGCACACGGGCCAGTTTGTCGCAGGCTCGTATTTTTCTTGACCAGTTAGCGCTCTTGGGTATTTCTCAAGGAGATTGCGAATAATCATCTGATTTAGAAGAGTGTCTTCTTCATGTCTTATGGCGTCCGGCTTTATGTCTCTGCCCCCTATGGCTTGTTCACGCGTCCCGAGTTGAAGGTTGAGCGAATGACCTATGACGCGCTGACCCCCTCGGCGGCGCGTGGCATTCTTGAGGCGATCCACTGGAAACCCGCCATCCGTTGGGTGATCGACCGCATCCATGTGCTTGCGCCGATCCGCACCCAGACCATCCGCCGCAATGAGGTCGGGCACAAGGCACCCTATGGGACGTTGAAATCCGCGATGAAACGGGGTGATCTGGGCGGGGTGCAATTGCTGGTTGATTCGGATCGCCAGCAGCGCGCCGCGACCGTTCTGGTCCGCCCCGCCTATGTGATAGAGGCGCACTTCGAACTGACCCCAAAGGCCGGCCCTGACGACACCGACGGCAAGCATCTGGACATCTTCAACCGCCGCGCCGCACGGGGCCGGTGCTTCCATCAGCCCTGCATGGGCGCGCGCGAATTTCCCGTCGATTTCCGCCTGATCCTCGCCGGTGAAGCCCTGCCCACCGCCATTGCCGAGGATGGAGACCTTGGCCTGATGCTGTGGGATATCGACCATGCCGCTGCGGGCCGCCCCTCGATGTTCTTCCGCGCCAGGATGCAGGGCGGTATCATCGACATCCCCGCCCCCGACAGCGCCGAGGTGCTGCGATGAGCGTGTTGTCCTCGCTGGCCCACGCCTATGAGCGGCTGCCGGATGCGCCGCCGTTCGGATATTCCAGCGAAAAGATCGCGGCGCTGGTCAGCCTCAACCCCGATGGCTCGGTTGCTGGATTGCACGACCTGCGAGAGGGGACTAGGAAGAAGCCTGTCCCGGCAGTGCTGATGGTGCCGCAAGCGATCAAGCGGACCGTTGGAATTGCACCGAATTTCCTGTGGGACAAGACCGCCTACTCACTTGGTGTGACTGCGGGCGAAGGCAAGCGAACGGCGGACGAGCACGAAGCCTTCAAAGCCTGTCATCGCGAATGGCTGGACGGGACCGAAGATGAGGGGCTGCTCGCCTTTCTACGCTTTCTGGATGGCTGGACGCCGGATCAGTTCAACTGGGACGAAGTTTTGAAGGATCACAACATCGTCTTTGCGCTGGAATCCGACCGATTGATGCGGAAGATGCTGCATGACCGTCCGGCAGCGCGAAAGCTATGGGCAAAGGTTCAGGGCGCAAAGGGTGGCGCGGGCGCAGCCTGCCTTGTCACCGGCGATCATGCACCTATTGCGCGCCTGCATCCCGCGATCAAAGGTGTCTGGGGCGCGCAGTCTTCGGGCGCCAGTCTGGTCTCATTCAATCTCGACGCTTTCGAATCCTATGGCCACAAGCAGGGCGATAATGCGCCAATCTCGGACCGAGCGGCCTTCGCCTACGGCGCGGTGCTGAACGTTTTTCTGGGCAAGGGCAGCGGTCATCGGATCCAGATCGGCGATGCCTCGACGGTGTTCTGGGCCGAAGCACCCGATGACGGGTCCGCCGATACGGCCGAGCATATGTTTTCCACCATGTTCGACGCGCAGCCCAAAGGTGCCGATGACGACACCGCTCGCAAGGACATCGAGCTGAAGCTAGAGCGCCTGCGTCAGGGAAAACCCCTGTTCAAGGTGGAACCGGACCTCGCCCCCGGCACCCGCTTCACCGTTCTGGGGCTGGCGCCCAATGCGGCGCGGCTGTCGGTGCGCTTCATGGTCGAGGAAAGTTTCGGCATCATCGCCGACCGTTACCGCCGTTGGCAGCAGGATATCCAGGTCGAGCCCGGCCCACGCGGTGGCCCCGCCAGCATGTTCCGCCAGCTTTGCGAACTGGCGGTTCAGGGCAAAATGGATAACCTGCCGCCCCGGCTGGCGGGCGATTACATGCGCGCGGTGCTGACCGGCGGCCCCTATCCGCTGACGATCCTTTCCACGGCGCTGACCCGCATCCGCGCGGACGGGGATATCAACGCCATCCGCACAGGACTGATGAAAGCCGTGCTGATACGCAATTTCAGACAGGAGGTGCCGGTGGCGCTCGATCCCGATTTCGACAACGCGGGCTATCAGCTCGGCCGGCTGTTCGCGGTTTACGAACAGATCCAGCGTGCCGCTTTGGGGAATGTGAATGCCTCGATCCGCGACAAATACTATGGGGCGGCTTCAGCTACGCCACGCAAGGTCTTTGCAATGCTGGACCGGGGCGCGATGTCGCACCTGTCCAAGCTGGGCAAGATCAAGCCGGGATATGAGATCAATCTGACCCGCACCTTGCGCACCATAACCGACCGTCTGTCGCCGGAGGCCGAGCCCTTTCCCCAGACCCTGCCCGCCCGCGATCAGGCGCTGTTCGCCTTGGGGTACCACCACCAGAGCAGCGAATTTTTCCGCAGTAAAACCGATGACGCCGATACTGAGCCCGCGACCGACGAGGATAACGCATGACCGCCCTGACCCAACGCCATGATTTCGTCCTGATCTTCGAGGTCACCAACGGCAACCCCAATGGCGACCCTGACGCCGGCAACCTGCCGCGTCTGGACCCCGAAGACAGCCACGGGCTGGTCACCGATGTCAGCCTCAAGCGCAAGGTGCGCAACTATGTCGAACTGGCCTGCGGCGGCGAAGAAGGGATGCATATCTATGTGCAGGAAGGTGCTATCCTGAACGAACAGCACCGTCAGGCCTATGTGGCGATCCGGGGCGAGGACAAGGCAAAAGGCGCCAAGCTGAACCCCAAGGATGAGGCCGAGGCCGCAGCGGTCCGCGACTGGATGTGCGCCAATTTCTTCGACGTGCGGACCTTCGGCGCGGTCATGTCCACCGGAATCAATTGCGGGCAGGTGCGCGGGCCGGTGCAGATGGGCTTTGCCCGCTCCGTCGAGCCCATCCTCCCCGCCGAGATCACCATCACCCGCATGGCCGCCACCAATGAGGCCGAAAAGAAGAAGGCCGCCGAAGGTCAGGAAGGTGACGATCGCCGCGACAACCGCACCATGGGCCGCAAGCATATCGTCCCTTACGGCCTCTATGTCGCGCATGGCTTCATTTCGGCCAGGCTGGCTGAACGCACCGGCTTTTCCACCGCCGATCTGGATCTGCTGCTTGAGGCGTTGACGAACCTCTTTGAACATGACCGTTCAGCCGCGCGGGGCGAGATGGCGACGCGCAAGTTGATCGTCTTCCGCCATGCTAGCGCCCTTGGCAATGCGCCTGCCCACGCCCTGTTCGACCGGGTAGAAATCCGTCGTATTGTGGACGGGGAGCCACGTGCGATCGACGCAAGGCTGGACAACCTGCCCCCGGCCCGCCGCTTTGGCGATTACGACATCCGCGTGAATGTCGACGAGATGGCCGAGGGGGTCGAGGTTCTGGAACTGGTCTGATGGGTGGGGCCGGGTAACAGGCGGCCGGGATGGAACCGATCCCCCTCTCGTCCCTTCAGCACGCCGTCTACTGTCTGCGTCAGGCGGCGCTGATCCATCTGGAACGGCTCTGGGCTGAGAACCGCTTTACCGCCGAGGGCGACGTTCTGCACGCCGTCGCCGACAAGGCCGGCAAAAGGAGCGGGCGCGGGGGGCGGCGCGTGAACGCCCTGCCGTTGGCCTCCGTACGGCTGAACCTTTCCGGTGTCGCCGATCTGGTCGAGTTCAGCCGCCCCGCGCCGGATGCGCCGGAGACCAGCTTTCCCGTTGAATACAAACGCGGCAAGCCCAAGCTGCACCGCGCCGATGAGGTGCAACTTTGCGCGCAGGCGCTATGCCTTGAGGAAATGACCGGCCAGCCCGTGCCGGAAGGCGCGCTGTTCTATGCCACGACCAAACGGCGGGTCACCGTGCCCTTCGATGCCGATCTGCGCGCCCTCACCGAAGCGACTGTGATGGAACTCTCCGCCGTCCTGTCCTCGGGCATCACACCTCCGCCGACAACCCATCGCAACCGATGCCGTGCCTGCTCGCTGGTCGAACTGTGTCGCCCAGACACGGTTTCGCGCCCGGTGCGCGACTGGCGCCGCCGCCAGGTCGAGGCTGCCATAGCCGAAGGTTCGCCATGAAAAAGCTGCTCAATACGCTCTACGCCACAACCGAGGGCATGGCCCTGCGCAAGGACGGCGAAAATGTCGTGGCCGAGCTTGAGGGAACCGAAAAGGGGCGCGTGCCCCTGCATATGCTGTCCGGGATCGTCGCCTGCGGGCCGATCCTGCTGACGCCCGCACTGGTCGGGGCCTGCGCGCGGGCTGGCATCTCCATTGCGTTGCTCGACCGCAGGGGCCGTTTCGAGGCCCGGATCGAAGGTCCAGTCACCGGTAATGTTCTGCTGCGCCGGGCACAATACCGCGCTTCGGACGCGCCTGAGGATATCGTGCGCGCGCTGCTGATCGGCAAGATCGCCAATCAGCGCGCGGTCCTTCGCCGAGCCTTGCGCGATCACGGGTCGGATATGAACCCCGCCCACGCGCCCGCACTTGCGGCCGCCAGCGACCGCATGGCCCGGATCATGCGCCGGGTCGAGTTCAAGCCCGCAACTCTGGACGACCTGCGCGGGGCTGAAGGCGAGGCCGCGCAGCTTTATTTCGGCAGCTTCGATCATCTGATCCGTAGCCCCGACGCCCAGTTGCGATGGACGGCCCGTTCACGTCGTCCACCTTTGGATCCGATGAACGCGCTCCTATCCTTTCTGTATACGCTGCTGGTCCATGACTGCCGCAGCGCATGCGAAACGGTCGGGCTGGACCCCGCAGTGGGCTTTCTGCATCGCGACCGCCCCGGTCGGCCCAGCCTTGCGCTTGATCTGATGGAAGAACTGCGCGCCCCCCTTGCCGACCGGCTGGCCTTGTCGCTGGTGAACCGGCGGCAGTTGCGCGCCGGTGATTTCGTTACTGCCAACAGCGGCGCCGTCAGTCTAACCGATGACGGCCGCAAGACCGTCATCACCGCATGGCAGGAACGCAAACGCGAGGAACGCTTCCATCCTTTCTTGCGCGAGAAGCTGCCCTTCGGCCTGGTGCCTTGGGTCCAGGCGCAGCTTCTGTCACGTCACCTGCGCGGTGATCTCGACGGCTATCCCCCCTGGTTCTGGAGCTGAGATGCTGATTCTGGTCACCTATGACGTGGCGGTTCAGACAGAGGGCGGCGCAAAACGCCTGCGCCGCGTAGCTCGCGCCTGTCAGGACTGGGGCCAGCGAGTGCAGTACTCGGTTTTCGAGATCGAGCTTGATCCCGCTCAGTGGATCCGGCTTAAGGCTCGGTTGGAAGAAACCATCGATCCGGACCACGACAGCCTGCGATACTATTATCTCGGCGCGAACTGGACACGCCGCGTAGAGCATGTGGGCGCCAAGCCGACAACCAACTTGGTCGCCCCGCTGATCCTGTGATGCGAACCTGTAGCGTGTCGTCTGGGACGGCTAGGTTCGCACATGCCGAATGTATCTGATTTTACTGGATAACTGATCTGACCTTGCTTGGCAGAATCCGGTCGGGCATCCGTTCGGCGGGGGTTCGCAGGCCGTTCGCCATTTCAACCGTAAGCTCAAGGGATTACTGTAACTGGAGTCGCCCCCTCACGGGGGCGTGGATCGAAACACCGGCTCGTTGCCGAGAACCTCGTCCACCATCCGTCGCCCCCTCACGGGGGCGTGGATCGAAACACGTCCGGGTTGCCGCCGTCCTTCCAGTCCCGCGTGTCGCCCCCTCACGGGGGCGTGGATCGAAACGCGATCACCCCCGAGGCGTGGAGCAAATGGAAGAGGTCGCCCCCTCACGGGGGCGTGGATCGAAACGTCGTGGCGCTCCGGCCGACGAGCCAGAATGCGGGTCGCCCCCTCACGGGGGCGTGGATCGAAACACCAGCACCGTTGGGTCAACAGCGAAGCCCCAGTCGTCGCCCCCTCACGGGGGCGTGGATCGAAACATCGCCTGCGTGGCGGCGGTCAGCGCGGCCATCCCGTCGCCCCCTCACGGGGGCGTGGATCGAAACGTCCGCTCTCGTCTCGCGGGCGCCGCACCCCAGTAGTCGCCCCCTCACGGGGGCGTGGATCGAAACAGGTCCTGGTGCCGGGCGTGCAGGACGTGGCAGCGTCGCCCCCTCACGGGGGCGTGGATCGAAACAGGGCGACAAGGTCGAGCGCATCGTCGGCGGGGATGTCGCCCCCTCACGGGGGCGTGGATCGAAACGGCGA
This sequence comes from Paracoccus aeridis, assembly GCF_004923205.2. Taxonomy (GTDB): domain Bacteria; phylum Pseudomonadota; class Alphaproteobacteria; order Rhodobacterales; family Rhodobacteraceae; genus Paracoccus; species Paracoccus aeridis. The sequence continues at coordinate 61 of NZ_SELD02000022.1, read as the reverse complement.
GTGCGTCCTGTTCGAGGTCAAGGCCGAGGGGTCGCCCCCTCACGGGGGCGTGGATCGAAAC
>NZ_SELD02000021.1 GCF_004923205.2 Paracoccus aeridis | reverse complement strand
TGTTAGGGACGTGCTTTTAGTAGCGCGGTTCTGACGATCGGATAGCGCGGGTATGAGCTTCGGATAGCAGCATCTGGTGGTCTGTGGTGATCTCAGGTCCACACGCAGTAATTCGGCTGCGTGTGGACCTCGAAGAGGAGACACCGTGACTGACTACCGATTGGTGATGTCACTATTGATCCAGAATCTGTCCTACCGACAGATCGAAGCCCTGGCGGGATGCTCACACACCACCATCGCCAAAGCGAAGAGAATCTGCCGGGACCAGGGCTTTACCTCCACCTCCCAGGTGGAAGACCTCACCGCGGAAGAACTCGACGCCTTGTTCACCGACGGGCGCAAGGCGCCCTCGGATGAGTTCGTCGCCTTCGACGTGGCCGCGATGGTCACCAAACGCTCGGGCAAGAAGAAGCTCCCGCTGCGCGTGTTGTGGGCCGGCTACCTCGACACGGACGGCGTCCCTGGCCAGCGGCACTACAGCTATCAGCGGTTCTGCCAGATCATCGGCGAGTACGTCGATGTCAACGACCTGACCATGCGGATCACCCACGTTCCCGGTCACACGATGCAGGTCGACTGGGCGGGCACGAAGATGGCCGTCTTTGACCCCATCACCGGGCGCAAGACCAAGGTGTCGGTATTCGTGGCCTCGTTGCCGTACTCCGGGATGGTCTTCGCCCGCGGTTATCTCGATGAGAAGTCCCCGAACTGGTTGGACGCCCACCAGCAGGCCTTCGAGTTCTTCGGCGGTATCCCGCAGGTCGTCATCCCGGACAACGCCTCCACCGCATCCAACCAGATCGCTCGTGGGGACCGGGCCCGGGACGTCAACCGCGCCTACCGGGATTTCCTCGAGCACCACCGCACCGCTGCGGTACCGACCCGTCCCGTAAAACCACAGGACAAAGGCAATGTCGAAGCCGGGGTCAAGGTCGTGACCAACTGGGTGATCGGCCGGCTCGCGGGCCAGCGATTCGCCAGCCTGGATGACCTCAATACTGCTGTGGCCGACCAGGTCACCGCGATCAACACCAGAACACCGTTCCGCGGACAGCAGATCAGCCGCAAGGATCTGTTCGATGAGTATGAGCGGCCGGAACTGCTTGGGCTGCCGGAGTCCCGCTGGCAGCCGGTGACCTGGCGGAAATCCAAGGTCAACCGTGATTACCACATCGAAATCGCCACGGTGAAGTACTCGGTGCCCCACACCTTCGCCGGACGCCACGTTGATGTGAAGATCACCGGCGACCGTCTGACGGTCATGTGCGACGGGGACATCATCGCCACCCATACCGTCTCCCCGCGCCAGCATGTCTACGTCACCGACCCCGATCATGTCCCCGATCAGCATCAGCAGTCCTCGGACCTGTGGTCCAGGGCGTATTTCCTGCGTCAGGCCCACAAGGTCGGTCCCCACACCGTCGCCGCGATCACCAGCGTGCTCGATGCCCGCCCGATCGAAGCCCAGGGGTATCGCACCTGCCTGAACATCCTCGCCCTGGGCAAGGGCGACAACAAGGCACTGCTGGAACAGGCCTGCCGGCAACTGGTTGACGCTGATTCCCCGCGGGCGGTCAGCTACACCGCGGTCAAGCAACGCCTGGCGGCCTTGCGGGCCCAGGTCCACGCCCGGCCCACCACCACAGATGCTCCGCCGCCGCCGGCCCCACGCATCGACCCGGCCCCGGGCTCACGGGACACCCGCGGTGCGCACCTGGCTGGCCCTGAGCACTTCAGCCTCGACGCTCTACTGGGAAAGACGGATCCTGCCCACGATGAAGGAGGTCAGGCGTGATGGATCGACACCTCACCGACGCCGACATGACGTTGTTCACCCAGCTGCGGATGACCGCCTTCGGGAAAACCGTCATCGACCTGGCCAACGACCCCGCCTGCGATGAGTGGACGTTCTCGCAGAAGATCTTCCACGCCCTGGATAAGGAGATCACGGCCAGGGAGCAACGTCGGACCCAGAAACTACTCAAGGCATCCAGATCGCCAAACCCTGATGCCTGCGTAGAAGAAATCCGCTACCTTCCCGACCGCAACCTCAATCGTGAGCTAATTGCACGGCTGTCCAGCTGTCAATGGATCGATCAGACCCACAACCTGGTCATCCTGGGGAAATCCAGTGTCGGCAAGACCTACCTCGCGTTGGCGCTGCTCAACGCCGCCTGCCGGAAGTTCTACACCGCCCGGTTCTTCAGACTCGATGATCTGGCCAACCAGCTCGCGGTCATGGACCCCGCGTCGCAGAAACGGCTGGACTTCCTCACCGACCTGCACAACTGCGACCTGCTGGTCATCGATGACTTCCTGACCACGCCCATCAACCAGCACACCGCCGCGGAGCTGCTCAACATCCTCGCGGCCCGGGACGGCCGTGGCTCGACCCTGGTCACCTCCCAGTTCGAGCCGCAGGACTGGTACAAATCCCTGCATGACGCGGTGATCGCCGAATCGATCCTCAACCGGATTGTGGCAGGCGCCGAGATCCTCCCACTCGACGGGCCGAACATGCGCCGACACCTCGCCGACGCGCAATAGCCCCGCCGGCACCCGGACCAAGCACCGCTATCCGGTGCTCATCCGGGTGCTATCGGATCGTCAGAACGCTGCTACTGGAAGCACGTCCCAAACA
>NZ_SELD02000020.1 GCF_004923205.2 Paracoccus aeridis | reverse complement strand
GGAAAACGTTCCGCCCAGTCCTGACTAAATCAGCAGCCTGCTAAAGCCGTCATTCGGCTGTTTCCCTTGCTATGTTCGCTTAGCGCATTTTTCTTTGCATGGAGGTCGGGCGCAGTCTATCAACCTAAGGCAGATTTTGGGGATGTGTATGCTCGAATGACAATGTGTACCCGGAACAGTCATGAGGCGCTTGCCCAGATGTTGATTACATTGCAAAGTTTTGGCCGGAGGCAAAAACATAATGTTGTCTAAAGGTTCTGACTGGTTGCGGTGGGAGCCGCATATCCACGCACCAGGCACCGTTCTTGAAGATCGCTTTCCAAGCGACGGGTTTGAGGCTTATCTCACTACGCTTGAGTCAGCCACGCCAGTGATGCGCGCAATTGGTATTACCGACTATTGCGTGACCGCGTCCTATGAGCGGGTAAAGGCAGCAAAGGATGCCGGCAGACTAGAACAGTGTGACCTCCTTTTCCCCAACATCGAGCTGAGGCTAGAGATCGGTACGGTAAAAGGTCATTTTGTGAACATTCATCTGTTGGTGAGCCCGGAGGATCCAGAGCACGTGGGGGAGCTAAACAGGTTCTTGCGGCAACTTAAGTTCGCAACGGTAGATGACGAATATACTTGTACGCCGGAAGACCTGATCAAGCTCGGTAAGCGTATCGATCGAACAGCTACTGACAACACGGCTGCGCTGAAGATCGGGGTTACGCAATTCAAGGTCACACGAAGCGGACTGCAAGCTGCCTTCAGAAGTATGGAATGGGCACGCGACAACATTATCGTTGCCGTTTCAGGAAATGCTGACGGAACATCGGGCGTTCGGGATGCAGCCGACCGGACGCTCAGGCAAGAAATCGAAAAATTTTCTCAAGTTATCTTCGCGAGCAGCCTTAAGCAGCGGGATTTCTGGCTTGGCTTGAGTTCCGCAGCAACGCCTCAGGATATCCAAGATGACTATGGGGGCCTTAAGCCTTGCCTCTGGGGATGTGATGCTCATGAACTGTCACTTGTCGGAAAACCCGCGGAAGATCGCCTCTGCTGGATCAAGGGAAAGGCAACGTTTGACGGCCTACGGCAGGCTTGTATCGACCCGGATAGGGCCTACGTAGGCCCTAATCCACCTTCATGGTCCTCAGAATCCCAGACGATTAGTCACGTCAATATTTTGAACGCTCCATGGGTCTGCACCCCTGCAATCGCCCTAAATCCTGGGCTAGTTACTATTATTGGAGCACGGGGATCAGGTAAAACGGCGCTTGCCGACATGATCGCAGCAGGATGCGACGCTTACTTAGAGGATGACGAACGCCCGTCATTTCTCGAAAGAGCAGGTGAGCATCTGGGGAACGCAGAGGTGTCGGTACACTGGTTGAGCGGGGAAGCACCTTCAGCAAAGCGTCTAGATCAACCTGGCGCCGACTGGGATAGTTTTCCACGGGTCCGCTATTTATCTCAACAGTTTGTCGATCGGCTCTGCTCACCAGAGGGCATGCCTCAGATGATCAAGGAAATTGAGCGCGTCATCTTTGAAGCTCACACGGATCGCGACGGCGCGGTAAATTTTCAAGAGTTGCTAGAACTGCGCGCCCAAGGATTGCGAGAGGCGCGGCAACGAGAAGAGGCTGCCATTAGCGCAATGTCTGAACAAATCGCTCTAGAGCGAGAGAAAATTCTCGCGGTCGAAGGGCTTAAGAAGCGTATTTCTGAGAGGGAAATTGTCATCAAAGGTTATGAGAGGGACAGAGCTGCCTTGGTCCCTTCAACGACTAGTGCTGAAGTTGCTCAAAGGCTCCAAGATCTCCTTAGTGCCGCCGACAAGGTCCGGGGCTACCTCCGCTATTATGCCAAGCAGCAGGCCGGACTGGACAACCTTCAGAACGACATCGTTGATCAACGGCAGAACCGGGCACCCCAGCATCTTCGCGATCTGAAAGAGATTCATGCAGCGACCAAATTGGACGAAGCTGCGTGGCAGAAATTTTTGCTCGAATTCAGCGGTAATGTGGATGAGGTAATCAAAGAAAAATCCGCTCAATCTAGCAGTGATTTAGCGTACTGGAAGGGGTCTCCACCCAAACTACAGAAAAGTGGAGGCTATATCGCTGACGATGCCGACTTGGTGAAACTTCCCTTGTCGGTATTGGAGGCAGAGATCGAAAGGGTTCAAAAGGTCGTCGCTGCCGACCGGCAGACTGCTGACAAACTTGCGCTCAACGCCAAGCGGATTGCAGAGGAAACCGCTAAGTTTTCTGCATTGAAAGAGCGGCTGGCTGATTACGAGGCGGCTTCAGAGCGCCGTAGCGATTTAGTGGCAGCACGCAAGAAAGGTTATAAGCGTTGTTTCGAAGCAATTCTCGCCGAAGAAGCTGTACTGCGTGATCTATACGCGCCACTCATGGTGAGATTGGCCACCCAGGGTGGAACCTTAGGCAAGCTTTCTTTCACGGTGTCGAGAGTCGCCGACGTGAGTGCGTGGGCTACCAAGGCCGAAAATGAACTCTTTGACTTGCGTAGTGGACCCTTTCGGGGAAGAGGCAAACTACTTGAGTACGCTACCAAAGAGTTGAAAGCCGCTTGGGAGTCTCAGAATGCAGATGTCATCGCTAGTGCGGTCGAGTGCTTTTGGGATAAGCATCGAGAAGAGATGCTTGAGCCGAGCCCGCAAGATCCAGCAGAACACCGCAAATGGTTGAAATCTTTTGCGCAATGGCTCTACAGTTCGGACCACATCACGATTGAATACGGCATCAAGTATGACGACGTCGACATTCAAAAGCTTTCCCCAGGTACCCGCGGCATTGTCCTAATCCTACTTTATCTCGCGTTGGACGATGCCGATGATAAGCCTTTAGTTATTGACCAACCGGAAGAGAATTTAGATCCTAAATCAATCTACGATGAACTAGTCCCTCTCTTCAGGAACACAAAGCGCAGGCGCCAAGTGATTATGGTCACTCATAATGCCAACCTTGTTATAAACACCGATGCAGACCAAGTGATCATTGCCAACGTGTCCGAGATGACCGGCAGTGGCCTGCCTAGAATAACGTACCGGTCGGGCGGTCTTGACGAGGCCTCAATCCGCAAAACAGTTTGTGAGATCCTCGAAGGTGGAGAAGCGGCGTTTCGCGATCGCGCGCGCAGATTGCAAATCAAGTTCTGACGCGTTCGAAAAGGGTGAAGTCTTTCATAAACTACCGTGATGTTTTCTGCTCATGCGGCAACTAGCCGGGGCTTGGCTTAAAGTGGCGGCCAATGCTCCGGATTATCTTTCCGGCACCGCCTAAGGCCAAAGTAGTAAACTCTATGAAGTTGACTAATAAACGATAAATTCCTGCTACATTGCCCCAAGCATGGACATTCCCTTCCGTTCGCCAAAGCAGATGTTAGTGGCCACAACAGCAAAGGGCTGCAAGGTCCACGAAGCTGACAATGCCATATCCCGACAGCCGCCTTCTGGCTCAGAAATACCCAGCTTCACGTTGATGTCTGACTGCGAGCACTACAGCCAGATCGCCGTCCACACGGTAAAGAACGACATAGCCGCTGTCCCCGAAGGGGATCAGCCATTCCCGGAACTCCGGGTCCATCTTGTCAGCCGGGCGCCCGACGCCCGGATGGGCGGCCACGATCTTCATTCCCTCGCGGATCGCGCGCACGGCACGGGACGCCGCATCCGGGTTCTTGGGTGCAAGAAAGCGATGACACCGTTGGACCCCCTGCAGGGCCTGTGGCGTCCAGATCAGTTGTGGCATTCAGGCGCTTCGACATCCTGGCCGGCCTCAAGCCGCGCCAACCAGTCGTCCGCTTCGGCATGGGTCACGTGGAGGCCAGAGGCCTGATAAGCCTCCCAAGCGGCCAAGGCCTCCTGCCGGAATGCCTCGCGCTTTTCCTCGCGCTCGACGTACTGGGTGATGGCCTCGCGCATCAGGTAGTGCGGTGAACGGTGCTGGGCCTTGGCAAGCTCCCGAACCCGGGCGTGAACTTCCGGGTTCAGCTTCACGGCGACAGGATGAGCTACAGGCATGGGACCACCTCTGGTATCAAAAGGTAATACCTTATATAGCACATCCTGACGCGCACACCAGCCCCTATGTTCCTTCTAACGGGAGCGACCCAGCAGGGAGCCAGAGCGGATACCATGCTCTTGGAGGGTACGCCTCATGCGGTTTGAACCCATCGCCGTCATTCGAATACGATGCAGCGCAGCTCGACGATTCGCATGCGCAGCATCGGTCCCGGCCCTATACCCCGCTGAGGCTCTCGCCTATCATGCCCAGCCTTCCTCACTTCGATCCGACGTGGCGAAGCAGCCATGCCGAGAGGATCATTCCGATCGAGGCGACCATGCTTGCGTCGTCGGCTGTCAGCTCCTCTTCCTTCCCCACAACGCGGCCATGGCCCGTTCCTGCCAGATTTCGGAGTTCATTCGCCGCGATAATCATCTTCTTCGCGTTGTCGGCGATCTTGCGAACCTTCCCCTCGGCGTCGCTTTTAGGAGGACTGTTCGGCAGAAGCCCCAGTTCATTAAAGCACTTGTTCGTAAGCTCGGGGAAGTCCAGCTTATCAGTACCGGCCACTCCGCGTTCATCGAGGATCGACCGCATGGCCGCTTCCAGAAGATCTTTCGTCGCGCCGACCGCGCCTGGTGGGTCGTGCGGCAGCGCGTTCTGCACCCGAACGGCATAGGAGTTTAGATCAATCAAGCCCCGTGCGGCATCGACCTCTCCCAAGCTGTGAGAGAGCGCCGAAATCAGCGGATCTTGTTCACCGTGCCAAGCCGCGAGGAGGTCGTCGGACAGTTTGCTCTGAACGCTTGGGATTTCGAAGAGGGCTGTCAGGGCTGGAATGTTCTTGCTGCAGAGATAATCGACTAGGTCGAGCACGTGACCCTCGTAATCTTCGTCTCCCCACTCCATGCTACGGGTAAACCTTGGGTGATCCAAGATCTCCTCTTCCAAACCGAAACGGTGCGCAAACTTCTTCCAGTCGCTAATGCGGTAGGCATTAGCGACGATTTCGGCCAATTCAACTTTGAACCGACCAAAAACTTCGGGGTCGTCCGTGATCCCTTCGGGCAACTTAGGTTTACGCTTAATCCTCGACATCTCATGCTCCGTAATCCGCAACGTTGATGTGTAGGACGTCCGCCGGTAGGAATGAAGCGGTCAATGGCCCTCCCGCGCGGTGGCCGTAGGCAACCTGCTCTGTTCGCTCGGCCAAAGACGGCGGGCCGCCGTTATTGCTGCACCTGCAAACGACCGCTTCGTCCGCAATGCCGTCATAGATCGCTCAGATGGATTGCCGCGTAGCGGCTCCGCGCGAAGCGCAACGTCCGGGCCGGGCACGGGCGCAGTCCGTGGGCGGTCGGGACTACCTGGCCACAAAAGAATGCCCCGCACGAGGCTGGGCCAGTTGATCCTTCGTTGCAAGAAGGAAGTGGGGTCAGGCGGCGTTACGGCCCTTGATGCGGTCAAGACGGGCAAGCTGATTGTTCGTGTCCATGATCGCGCGGGTGGTCCAGTGATCGGCGCGGTTGCCGCGATGCGGTCGCCCGAAGCGGCGGGAATGGTGCAGAAGCGCGCGCAGGGACAGCAGGGCGGCGGTATCCAGCTCAATCCCGACCAGCTTGTGCGGGAAGCGTGCGATGTGCCGGCCGCAGGCGGCGTCGATCTGGCGGCTGTGACGCGGCTTATGTCCCAGCGTCCACGCCTGGGCCGTCCGGTCCCGCAAGGTCCAGTCGGTGCGTCTCCACGGCTGCATGACGGGCCTCAATCGCGGGCGCGTCCGCACGGGTCGATCAGCCAGCCGGATGCGGCATGGATGATCGCGGCGGTGGGGCCGTGCTGCTCCATGAACACGCGGTCGGCCTCGGCGCGGCGGGCGGCGTGAAGATTGGAGGCCATGTGGGCGCTCGGACGGCGGCACCAGAAGCCGGGGGCCGTGCCGCAGGTCGGGCAGGCGACAGCCAGAACGGGGTGGCCGTATGCGGTGAAGTTGGGCATGATGCCTCACCTCCCTGTTGTAAACTCTGTCTGCGGGGCGGGCTGACCCGCCCCGGCTCTTCGTCAGGTCAGAAGCAGTCAGGCACCCAAGCGTCGATCCGCGCCTTCTTCTCGGCGTCGATCTTCCACGCGGACTGATAGGCAGCGTCAGTGAACAGCCGCTCCATTCCTGCGGCCTTCTCGCCCTTCTTCTGGCTCTTAAACGCCTTGAAGCCGTTGCATTGCGGATCACAGCCGGTCAGGTCCAAGTGCAGCGCGTCCAGATACTCGGCGCTGACGCGGCCAAAGAAGTTCTCGGCGGTCGGGGTCCAGACCTGACGGATATGGGCCTTCGTCTCGGCCTCGACCTTGGCGAAGATCGGATCGTGGTCGCTGTAGCGAAGGCTGCGGGCCAGCGCCAAGGCCAGCACGGCGTTGCGGTGCTTCTTGCCCTGGGCGCGAAAGGCGTCGAAGGGGTCGGCCTCGGGCGCGGCGTCCTCGTCCTCATCCTCGCGGCCAAGCAGGCGCGGATCGGGGGCGAAGCCGGTTTCCGTCGCGGGGGTGATCGGGCTTTCGTCCGTGCGGACGGCCAGCGGCCCGCCCCACTTTTCGGCAAAGGTGTAGGCCAAGAGGTCAAGGGCCAGTTCGGGCTTGTCGAGCATCGCGCCTTGCACGGCGGCGCTCCGCATGGCCCGCAAGTCGGCCACAAGCGCCCCGCTGTAGGGCGACTTGGGCGCATCGTCCTTGACGTTCTCGATCTGTCGGGCAGCGTGGCCGGTCAGAACCCCGGCCTCGATGGCCGCAGTTCGGTCCTCGGGACGGACATAGGGGCCGTCCATCCTGATCCGTCCATCCTGCCCCACGCACAGGAACCAGCCACCGAAGCGGCGCTGCGCCTCGGTGAAATCGCCGTCGAGGATCGCCTGCAATGCGTCGAGTTCCGCCTGCCCGTCCTCGTCCAGAGCCTCGGCCTCCGCCACCTCGCCCAGTTCGTCGTAACGCTCCGCCTGTTCCTCGGTCAGATCGCCTTCGACGCGGTAGAGCCGTGCCATCTTCTCGGCCACGCCATAGGGCACCCAACCCTCGTACAGTGTCTCGATCCACGCCCATTCCGCTTTCTTGGCTTGGGCTTCCGCTTCCAGCTTCTCGCGGAACAGCCGGTCCAACAGGTCGGCGTCATGCAGCAGGGTCGCCTCGGCAAAGAGGTCAGCGGTCGCCCTGCCACCTGCGGCGCGGTAGGCGTCGATCCCGACAAAGCGGGCGCGGCGGTCGGTCCCGCCATTGATCGCCTCGGGCTGCAACATCTGCTTGATGCGATGTTCGCTGACCTCGCGGCTCCTGATCTGCGCCAGCACGGACAAGGCAAGGGCTTCGTCCTCGGCCACGGTGAACGCCTTGGCCGCGCCAAGGGTGATCTCGCCTGCCTTCAAGGCATCCAGCACCGGGGCGGGCAGGGCGGCAAGGGCGAGGCGGCGATACACATGGGCCTCGGTGGTGCCGAAGGTGCGGGCGATGGTCGGCACGTCCGCGCCGCCCTGGCGCATCCGTCCGAAGGCGCGGATTTCATCGGCGGGGTGCAGGTCCTCGCGGGCGGTGTTCTCGACGGCGGCCCAAGCGCGGGCGGTGGGTTCATCCGGGGCGAGCCGGACGGGAACGAAGGCCAGTTCGGGCCGATGGGCCAGCAGTTCGGGGTCGCGCTCAAACGCCAGCCGGATCGCCCGCCAGCGGCGGCCACCCGCGACGACGCCCACTTTCCCGGCCTCGTCGCGGAAACCCGCGATGGGCTGGATCAGGCCGATCATGGCGATGCTGTCGGCCAGCAGGGCGATGCCCTCGGGATCGACCTCCTGACGCGGGTTCATGTCGGACAGGTAGAGGTCGGCCAGCGGGATGCTCTCGACGGCGGGGACCTCGGTGCGGCGGGCCTCACGGGGCAGGGCGGTGACATTGGACATGACGGGCTTCCTTATGTGCAACGGTGATTGCTCTTGATGGGAGATGCCCCGCCCCTCGGGGGGCGAGGCGGGGTTTCCCGGTCAGTATTCGGAGGGGAACAGGAGGGTCAGGACGCGGTGCGTCTTGGCTGGATCGGTCGGATCATCCGAGCCGTACTCGCGGTTGGCGTCGTAGTAGTCGATCTTCCAGTAGAGCTTTTCGCCCTGCACGGTGACGGTGCCGAAGTCGCGGCTGCCCCACGGGTCATTGTCCTCGGAAAACGCGGTGTCGAAGGCGGCGGCGAGGATCGCATTCGTCACGAAGTCCCGGCCCCGGTCCCGGACGCCGGAGGTCACGACTACGGTGCCGGGGAAGGGGCATCCGCCGACCACCAGGCCCGCGCGGAAGCTGTCATTCTGACGGGCGGTGGTCAGGGTCCTGTCGCTCGGGAAGGTCCGGGCGCTGCCGTGGATGCGGCACTTGGGGCACGCAGTTGGCAGGTCAGTCGCCTCGAACCGATGGCCGCAGCCGGTGCAGGTGAAGGTTTCAACGGTGGTCACGCTCATCGCGCGTCTCCTCTCGCAACGGGGCGGCGGGGTCTTTGCCCCCTTCCGCCGATGGGCGGACCTTCCTGCGATGCTTTCTCGAAAGGCCCATGCCTTTCGGAAAGCAGAGCGGGGAGGGCGCAGCCCTGCCCGCGGCCGCGGCCGGGACTGTCACGGGGTCGGACAGGCGGGGTGGTGCGGCCCGCAGACCGCGCTCGCGCGGGCGAGGACACGGCCTGCCTGAACGACGACGCCCGGCACGGGCGGCGCTTGCCCCTTGACCGGCTCGGGCGCGGATGCCTGGCGGACAAGCAAACAAAGGGGCGTCGGACGGGGGTGAGCGGGCGAAAGCCCGTCGATCCCCGGAACGGCCAAAGGATCATCGCAGTTCGCGCCGCGCGCGGGCTTCTCCTGTCTGATCGGAACGGATGCAGCTCGGGCCGACGCTGCGGTCGAGGTGCTGCCCGCGTCCCAGATCCCCGCGCGAAGGATCGTTCCTTGACAGCGGTCCCTTAGGTCAAGGGAAAAATGCACATAGCTAAGGCAGTCCTAGCTCGGACCGGACGCAAGCGCAGGCTGCAGCGAAGGGCCGGAAAGAGCCCATTGCGGACAGTGGCGTGTTTGTTCAATCCGATGTTAACTCAGCATGAGCGACTTGGAGAGCGTGATGAGATTTACCCTTCCTCCGCAGCCTTCGGGACGATCGGTTGTCGTTTTACTTGTGATCGTCATGAGCGTCTGGGTGCCGTTGATGGCAGCGGGACTCACATCGACAGTCTGTAGAAATCCTACATACAATGATTCTAAAAGATTGGGTTACTGCGATTTCTCGCTCGGGATCGCTCACATTGCGAACGGAGTCTTCGAAAATCACAAGACGTCTAGCCTGGTTCCGGCTTGCCGGAACGCGCCGCTTCTATTTCTTGTCTTTTTAAGTCTAAGTGAATTATTGGAATTGTTATGAACGCAATTGTAACTAGGCCAAGAACGGTTATCCACCACATTGCCCTACTGCCTTGAGATTTCTCGAATGAGATAACTGCATATCTAACGGCAAACAATAGAACAACTAATGTTATTATTATAAATCCAGGAAAACACCAGTCAGTCGATCTACCTTCTCGAAAGAAAATCGTTGAAATGATAAAAGCGACAGAAAATCCACCTAACAAAAATCCAATTCCAAACACAATGCTATCATAGACTGTGGCTACATAAGGGCACCTCGAAAAATTGCCCGGCCCGAGTTGCTGCGGTATGAACGGGGGGGTGATCGGCTGCTTGGGCGTAACGATGTCACAGATGGGTTTCTTCGATCTTTCGGACCGCTATGCGAGCCTGGATGCCAAGAAGGACCCCTTGGTCGAGATTGACGCCGTTGTGCCGTGGGAGGAGTTCCGCCCGACGCTGGAGCGGGTTGGCGCAAGCCAGATGCGGAGCGGAAGTCGCGCGCCGGGCGCAAGCCGATGGACGCCGTTCTGATGTTCAAGACACTGGTCCTGGGCGCGCTCTACAACCTGTCCGACGACCAGATCGAGTATCAGGTGCGCGACCGTTTGTCATTCATGCGGTTCCTCGGCCTAGGGCTTGAGGACCGGGTGCCCGATGCCAAGACGGTGTGGCTTTATCGCGAAGCGCTGGCGCAGGCGGGCCTGGTGGAGGCGCTGTTCAAGCAGTTCGACGGCTATCTGGCGCGACGGGGTTACATCGCGCGGGGAGGGCAGATCCTGGATGCCTCCATCGTCCCGGTGCCGAAGAACCACAACACGCGCGAGGAAAACAAGGCGATCAAGAGCGGTGAGGTGCCCGAGGGCTGGTCCGACAAACCGGCCAAGCGGTCACAGAAGGACGTTGATGCCCGCTGGACCAAGAAGCACGGCAAATCCCACTATGGCTACAAGAACCATGTGAGCATGGACAGGAAGCACAAGCTGGTAAGACGTTACCATGTCAGCGATGCCGCCCTGCATGACAGCCAAGCGGTGGACCACCTGCTGACGCGGGGCAATACCGGCGCGGGGGTCTGGGCCGATCCGGCCTATCGGTCCGAGGAGATGGAAGCCAAGCTGCGCGGCATGAAGCTGAGGAGCCACATCCACCGCAAGGGCAAGCGCGGCAAGCCGCTGACCGAGCAGGCCAAAAGCAGCAACCGGACCAAATCCTCGGTGCGTGCCCGGGTCGAGCATGTCTTCGGCGCGCAGACCAACGACATGGGCGGCACGCTGGTGCGCACGATCGGCATGGTGCGGGCGAAGGCGAAGATCGGGATGAAGAACCTCGCTTACAACATGCGCCGCCTCGGCCAGCTGAGCCGCCTGAACCCGTGCCCGGGCTAATCCAGGGGCGCGGAAATCAAGTCGTGCGGCACGAAACGCCGCGCGCGACAGGCAAAGCATCAAAGACCCCGTAGCGCACAAGGGCACTGACGGGTGGCATCACGCCCATTTCAAGCCGCCGAGCCCGCGACCCGCGACCGGAAAAGGTCAAAAATCGAGGTGCCCATAAGTTTTTACTTTTCCAAAGAACAAAGCCAACAAAGCAGACAAACTTGTAGCTGGGCACCTCGAAAAATTGCGCTAACCGGGCCGCCGGGGTAGGACGCACAGGGCATTCGGCTGCTGGAGCGTGACGATGGCGCAGATGGGTTTCTTTGATCTTTCGGACCGCTACATGAGCCTAGACGCCAAGAAGGACCCGCTGGTCGAGATCGACGCCATTGTGCCCTGGGAGGAGTTCCGACCGACGCTGGAGCGGGTTTGGCGCAAGCCGGAGGCGGAGCGCAAATCGCGGGCGGGGCGCAAGCCAATGGACGCGGTGGTGATGTTCAAGACGCTGGTGTTGGGTGCCCTCTACAACCTGTCCGACGACCAGATTGAGTATCAGGTCCGCGACCGGCTGTCCTTCATGCGGTTCCTTGGTCTGGGGCTGGAGGACCGCGTGCCCGATGCAAAGACCGTCTGGCTTTATCGCGAGGGGCTGGCACAGGCGGGCATGGTCGAGGCGCTGTTTCAGCAGTTCGACGGCTATCTGGCGCGGCAAGGCTACTTCGCGCGGGGCGGCCAGATCTTGGATGCCTCCATCGTGCCGGTGCCGAAGAACCACAACACGCGAGATGAAAACCGGGCGATCAAGGCCGGCGAGGAGCCCGAGGGCTGGGCCGAAAAGCCGGCCAAGCGATCGCAGAAGTGGCCTGCCCCCCTGAGGTGGTCCGTTTGTAATCTTAGTGCAT
>NZ_SELD02000019.1 GCF_004923205.2 Paracoccus aeridis | reverse complement strand
CCCCGGCAGACGCCAGCACCCCGAATCTCGCACAGAATCACGACCGGAAAATGACAGAATGCAGCCGACTCGCACCGATTCCGGTCCGAATCCTGGCCGCGGAACGACGAAGGGCGCGGCAGATGCCGCGCCCTTCCCACAAGCGATGCCGAGGATTCGGCCGAAAGCTCAGCGCTTCGAGAACTGGAACGACCGGCGGGCCTTCGCCTTGCCGTACTTCTTGCGCTCGACCACGCGGCTGTCGCGGGTCAGGAAGCCCGCCGCCTTCAGCGAACCGCGCAGCGCGGGTTCGTAGAGCTGCAGCGCCTTCGAGATGCCGTGCTTCACCGCGCCGGCCTGGCCGGACAGGCCGCCACCGGCGACGGTCGCGTTCACGTCGAACTGGTCCGCGACGCCGGCCACGTCGAACGGTTGGCGCAGGATCATCTGCAGCACGGGCCGCGCGAAGTATTCCTTGATGTCCTTGCCGTTCACGATGACCTTGCCCGAACCGGGCTTCACCCAGACGCGGGCGACCGCGTCCTTGCGCTTGCCGGTCGCGTAGGCGCGGCCGAGGTCGTCGCGCTGCGGCTCGCGCGGGGCGGCCAGCGGCTGGTAGCTGCGCTGTTCGTCGGCGGTCGAGCCCTGGACCCCGCCCGCGCTGGCGGTCACGGCGTCCTTGAGCTGGTCGAGGGATTTGATGTCGTCGGCCATGATCAGGCGCTCCGGGTGTTCTTGGGGTTCATCGCTTTGACGTCCAGCACTTCGGGCTGCTGCGCCTCGTGCGGGTGCTGCTCGCCGGCATAGACGCGCAGGTTCGACATCTGCTGCTTGCCCAGCTTGTTGCGCGAGATCATGCGCTCGACCGCCTTGATGACGACGCGCTCGGGGTGGGCGCCTTCGAGCACCTGGCGCGCGGTGCGGTGCTTGATCCCGCCCGGGTGGCCGGTGTGCCAGTAGTATTTCTTGTCGTCCCGCTTGTCGCCGGTCATCTGCACCTTGTCGGCGTTGATGATGATGACGTTGTCGCCCATGTCCATGTGCGGGGTGAAGGTCGGCTTGTGCTTGCCACGCAGGCGCGACGCGACGATCGTGGCAAGACGGCCCAGCACGACGCCCTCGGCGTCGATCAGGATCCACTTCTTGTCGATGTCCGCCGGTTTCGCGGTATAGGTCTTCATGCTTCGCCCTTTCGGGGGATGTTGAATTCGGATCGGCGGTATATCCGGGATCGCGCCGCGCAGGTCAAGCGCCGCGGAGCCGTAAAAAGCCTTTATTTTCATAGGTTTGCGAAATAGGTATAATGATACCCTAGGCCAAGCCGCCGTTTTTTCTGTCCGAGGGCGGAATCGAGTATGTCAGCGACGCCCGTGCGACGATGGCGTCGGACCCGTCCGAACGGATCATCACGTCGCCCACGGCCAGCACCCGGCCCAGCTTCAGCACGCGCACGCTGGCGACGAGGTCGCGCCCGGCCTCGGGCTTGCGCATGAAGTCGATGTTGGCGCTGGTCGTGACCGCAAGCGCCACCCTGCCGATGCGCGACAGCACGGCCGCATACATGGCGAAGTCCGCAAGCTCGAACATCGCGGGGCCGGAAACCGTGCCGCCCGGCCGCAGGTGGCGGGCACCGACGCAAAGCCTGACGCGAAGCTCGTCCTCGGCTGCGGCCTCGACCCGGTATCCGACCGCCTCGGGAAAGACTGCGGCGAGGTAGTCGTTCAGTTCCTGCGTGCCCAGCCCTGTCATCCGGTCCCTCCCTGCCCCGGCGGCAGGCTGGCGAAACGGGGGCGGCGATGCAAGCAGAGGCTCAGCCGATCCGCGCCAGGACCGGCACGGTTTCCAGCAGCCAGTAGCTGATGATCGAAAGCCATCCGGTCAGCAGCAGCACGCCCACGACGATCAGCAGCACGCCCGACACCCGCTCGATCAGTCCCATGTGGCGCTTGATGCGGTTCATCAGCGACATGGACCGCTCGATGAAGATCGCCGACAGCAGGAACGGGATCCCCAGCCCCAGCGCATAGACGCCCAACAGGCCGGTGCCGCGCGGCGGATCCGTCGCGGCAAGGGTCAGGATCATCGACAGCTGCGGGCCGATGCAGGGCGTCCAGCCGAAAGCGAAGGCGAGGCCCAGCAGGTACGCGCCGAGCGCCGATCCGCCCTGCTCGCCGGTGTCCAGCCGCGCCTCCCGGTCGAGCAGCGGAATGCGGAAGACGTGGAGGAAGTGCAGGCCGAGGATGATGACGAACACGCCCGAGGCCGTCACCAGCGCCGGCTGCCAAACGAGGAACGCGCGGCCAAGCGCCGACGCGGCGTAGCCCATCAGCAGGAACACCGTACTCAGGCCCAGGACGAAGAACACCGCCGGCAGCGCCGCGCTGCGTTCGCGCGCCTTGAGGCTGCTGACCTTCACCCCGGTCATGTAGGCGAGGTAGGGCGGCACGATCGGCAGGACGCAGGGCGACAGGAACGACAGCAGCCCCGCAAGCGCGGCGATCATCGCCGCGGGCAGGAAGGCGGCGTTCGCAATCTCGATCCCAAACATGAGCGCACCTTGTCGCAAAGGAACGGGCCGGGAAACCCCGGCCCGCGGCATGATCTGTCACGGCTGCGTCAGGTCGCGGCGCACCGGTTCGCGGCGCGCCGGGTCCGGGTCCGCGAGATCACGACCCGAACGACCACCAGCCACGGCGGCGCGGACGGGCCGGTGCTTCGGCAACCTGCTCGGACGCGGGCTCCGGCTGCGCCACCGGCTCCGGCTGCGCCTCGGGCTCCTCCGGCTGCGGATCGGGCTGCGGGCCGCCATCCGCTTCGCCGGGGATGCTCAGGGCCTCGGCGTCGGGCGCGTCGGGCGACTCGGCTTCAGCGGGCTCATCCAGCTGCGGCACCGGCTCGGCGTCGGCTTCGGGTTCACCCCCGCTTGCCTCGGCATGGGCTTCGGCCGCCTGCGCGACGGCGTCGGCATCGGCCATGTCCGCTGGCGCTTCGTCGCCGCGGACGGGGGCGCTCAGGTCGTCGCCCGCCGCGTCCGCGACCCCGTCGCCGGCACCCTGCCCTTCGGCGTCGGCACCCTGCCCTTCGGCGTCGGCCGCGACTTCGCCGCCTTCGCCGGTAAGGTCCCGGCCCTCGGCCGCATCCTCGGCCCCGCGGCGGGAACGGCCGCGACGCGAGCGGCTGCGCGAACGGCGCCCGGTTTCCTCGCCCTCGGCGGCGACGGCCTCGGCCGGCCGGGCGGCCTCGTCGGCCTCGCCATCGGCGTCGGGGCCCGCGTCAGCACCCGCGTCTGCGTCCGTGTCGTCCAGCGCGGCGTCGGCTCCGTTGCCCTCGCCGTTCTCGCCGCGCCCGCCACGCCGGCGCCGGCGGCGGCGGCGCTTGGAGCGGTTGGCGTCGTCGCCCTCAGCCTCCGCCCGGTCCTCGCGACGATCCTCGCGGCGCTCGTCCCGGCGATCCTCGTCCTCGGCACGCGCCTCGGTCGCGGGCGCCTCATCCTCGGCCTCGTCCTCGATGTCGGCGTCCAGATCCTCGTCGTCGATCTGCGCCATCAGGCTGGCACTGGCCGACACGACGTTCGACGGCGCTTCCGGCACGTTCCGGGTCGCGGTCTTGAACTTGTCCATCGCGAAGTCGGGAGAGATCAGGGTCGGGTCCGCCTCGACCCGCACGGCCATGCCGTAGCGCGCCTCGATCATGCCGACATGCTCGCGCTTCTGGTTCATCAGGAAGTTGGCGACCGCCACCGGGGCGCGGACCAGCACCTCGCGCGTGCGCTTGCGGGTGCCTTCTTCCTCGATCGCGCGCAGGATCGTCAGCGCCATGCTGTCGTCCGAACGGATCAGGCCGGTGCCGTGGCAATGCGCGCAGGGCTGCGTGGTCGATTCCAGCATCCCCGGCCGCAGCCGCTGGCGGCTCATCTCCAGAAGGCCGAAGCCCGAGATGCGGCCGACCTGGATGCGGGCGCGGTCGGTCTTGAGCCGGTCCTTGAAGCGCTTCTCGACCGAGGCGTTGTTCTTGCGCTCGTCCATGTCGATGAAGTCGATGACGATCAGCCCGGCGAGGTCGCGCAGGCGCAGCTGGCGCGCGATCTCGTCCGCGGCCTCGCAGTTCGTCTTGTAGGCGGTGTCCTCGATCGACCCTTCCTTGGTCGCGCGCCCCGAGTTCACGTCGATGGCGACCAGCGCCTCGGTCACGCCGATGACGATGTAGCCGCCCGATTTCAGCTGGACGACCGGGTTGAACATCCCGGCCAGGTAGCCTTCGACCTGGTAGCGCGCAAAGAGCGGCATCGGGTCGTTGTAGAGCTTCACGTTCTTCGCGTGCGACGGCATGATCATCTTCATGAAGTCGCGCGCGGTCGAATAGCCGCGTTCGCCCTCGACCAGGACCTCGTCGATGTCCTTGCTGTAGAGGTCGCGGATGGTCCGCTTGATGAGGTCGCCTTCCTCGTAGATCGGGGCGGGCGCGATCGACTTGAAGGTCAGCTCGCGGATCTGTTCCCACAGCCGCATCAGGTATTCATAGTCGCGCTTGATCTCGGTCCGGGTGCGCTGGCTTCCGGCGGTGCGGATGATGAGGCCCGCGCCCTTCGGCACTTCCAGTTCCGAGGCGATGTCCTTCAGCTTCTTGCGGTCGGCCGCGTTGGTGATCTTGCGGGAAATGCCGCCGCCCCGCGCCGTGTTCGGCATCAGGACGCAGTAGCGCCCCGCGAGCGAAAGGTACGTGGTCAGCGCCGCGCCCTTGTTGCCGCGCTCTTCCTTGACGACCTGGACCAGCATGATCTGCCGGACCTTGATGACTTCCTGGATCTTGTAGCGCCGGGCGCGCGGCTTCTTGGCCGGGCGGATCTCCTCGGTCACGTCCTCCTCGGCGATCGACTCGATGGTCTCGTCGCGGTCGGAGGCGGATTCGGCCGGCTGCTCGTCGCCCCTGTCCTCGCCCCGGTCCTCGCCACCCCGTTCGGGGTGGTGGTCGGCGTCATCGTGGCGGTGATCGTCGGCGTGATGATGCGCGTGGTGGTCCTCGACAGCTTCCGCGGGGCGTTCCCCGGCATCGTCACCAGCAGCGTGATCGGCCTGCGCGTCGGTGGTATCCTGACGTTCGGCCCCGCTGTCCTGCGCATCGCCGTCGCCGGTCTCCTCTGCCTCCGTCTCGCCCTCGTGAGCCTGCACGTCCGATACGGCGACCGCGTCGTCCGACCGGGCCGAGGATGCGCGGGACCGGTTGCGGCGCCGTTCCTTCGCCTCCTCCTCGGCCTCCGCGGCCTCGGCTGCCTGGCGCTCTTCCTCGATCAGGGCGCGGCGGTCGGCGGCCGGGATCTGGTAGTAGTCGGGGTGGATTTCCGCGAAGGCCAGGAAGCCGTGACGGTTCCCGCCATAGTCGATGAAGGCGGCCTGCAGCGAGGGTTCGACCCGCGTGACCTTCGCCAGGTAGATGTTGCCGGCAAGCTGGCGCTTGTTCAGCGTTTCAAAGTCGAACTCCTCGACCTTGGTTCCGTCCACGACGACCACGCGGGTTTCCTCCGCATGGGTTGCGTCGATCAGCATCTTGTTTGCCATGAGTCTTTCTTTCGCGCAGCCGGTCCGGCCCGCGTGTCGGCGGGGAAAGGGACAGGGTGCGGCTTGATGCGGACGCGGGCCGCGCGGCGGTGCCGGTGATGGCGGCTGCGGCCGGGATCATGTCCCGCCGCCCCCTTGCATCATCGTCAATCGCGCGATCCATCGCGTCTCTTTTTCCTGTTGTCCCGGTCCGCGACATGCAGACGGGACGGCGATTGTTCAGGCTGCCCGCGCGTCAGGACGACGCGCCGGGCGGCCGGCTTTCCCGCAAGGCGTGCTGTCCGGAAGATCCGAAACCGGCCGCCAAGCTGCGAAACTGGGGTGCAGGACACAACCGCCGGTTGACGGTCTGGACCATGCATGAGGCCAACATAGGGTGTCCGGTTGCGAAATGACAATCCGAAACTGCCGTGAACCCGGCACGCCGTCCGCTCAGGCCCTGTCACGACATGGTACCGCGGCTCGTGCCCGACCGGGAACGCGACCGAGCGGGCGATGAGGCAGCAGCATCCGATTTCGTGATGACGCGCCGCGCACGCCACCGGGTCCGATGCGGGATCAAGGCCGATCCGCAGCCGCAGCACCGCGCGGACGAAGCGCCCGGCGCCGTCTGGCGACGTCTCGCCGAGCCCAAGCAGCGCATCCTCGCAGGACCGCACGATGGCGCCGTCGCGGCTGGCCAGGTGCAGGAACCACAGCATCGGACACGCCGCCCGCGCCGACAGAAGGAGGTCTTCCGGGTTCGGGCGCGCGGGATCGCCGCCTAGTTGCGGGTCGTTGGAACAGTGGATGACGGGTTATCCCGGGGTCACGATGTCCCAGGTCCGGCCGCAGCAGCGCCAGGTCGCCGTGCCCTGCACCCGGTCGCCGGTCCAGCGGATCAGGCTTTCGACCCGCCGGCCGGCCATCTCAGCCGCCCGACAGGTAGTCGCCGCGGCTGAGCCCGTATTTCGCCATCTTCTCGTTCAGCGTCCGCCGCGGCAGGCACAGCTCGTCCATGACCGCGCTGATGCTGCCCTTGTGGCGGCGCATCGTGTTGTCGATCAACATCTTCTCGAACGACTCGACGTATTCCTTGAGCGGCTTGCCCTCGGTCGTGGTGGCCTCGCGCGCCTCGTCACCCTCGGTCATCAGCAGCGAGGTGATCGACCCCGTGCCGCGCCGGTTCTGCAGCACCGCGCGTTCGGCCACGTTGATGAGCTGGCGGACGTTGCCCGGCCACGGCGCCTGCAGCAGCTGCGCGGCTTCCTGCGCCGTCACCTGCGGCGGCTCGCAGCCGTATTCGTCGGCGAACTGCTCGGTCGTCCGGTTGAACAGCGAAAGGATGTCCTCGCCGCGCTGGCGCAGCGGCGGCACGGTGATCTGCAGCGCGGACAGGCGGTAGAACAGGTCGGGGCGCAGGCTGTCCTCGGCCCGTCGCCCCTCGCCGCGGGCGTTGGAAATGGCGATGATCCGGGTCTCGGCCGGTGCGCCCTGCTCGGCGATGAAGGCCAGCAGCCGCGCCTGCACGGCGTCCGACAGCGCCTCGACGTCCTCGAGGCACAGCGTGCCCCCGCGCGATTCCTCGACCGCCGGAAGACCGTCCTCCAGCGGGCCGAACAGCCGCGCGGTCAGCGCCTCGTCGTTGTAGGCGGCGCAGCTGATCTGGACGAAGCGCTTGGTCGCGCGCGGGCCCACCGCGTGCAGCGCGTGCGCCACCAGCGTCTTGCCGGTCCCCGTCTCGCCGTCAATCAGCACGTGGCCGTCGGCCTGCCCGAGATCCAGGATGTCCTCGCGCAGCCGGTCCATCGCCGGGCTCGCGCCCACGAGCTTCGACATGACCTGCTGGCCCTCGCTCAGGTCGCGGCGCAGGGCGCGGTTGTCCAGCGTCATGCGGCGGGCCTGCGAGGCCTTCTTCACCAGCTCAGTCATGCGGTCCGGGTTGAAGGGCTTTTCCATGAAGTCCATGGCGCCCAGCCGCATCGCCTCGACCGCCATCGGCACGTCGCCGTGGCCGGTGATCATTATGACCGGCAGGCCGCTGTCCAATCCCATCAGGCGCTTGAGGAACGCCATCCCGTCCATCCCCGGCATGCGGATGTCGGACACCACCACGCCGGGCCAGTCGGGGCCGATGACCTTCAGCGCGTCCTCGGCGCTGGCGAACACCTCGGTCCGGTAGCCCGACAGGCCGAGCCACTGGCTGATGGAATCGCGCATGTCCGGTTCGTCGTCGACGATCGCCACGGTCAGACCTTGCGTCATGACTTGCCTTTCCTGTTTCATTCGGCGGCCGTGCGCCGGCTGTCCAGCCGCGGCTGGTGCAGCGGCAGTTCCAGATCGAACGCCGCCCCCCCGCCTTCGGGATTGTGTGCGGTCAGCCTCCCGCCGAAATCCGCCACGATCCCGGACGATATGGCAAGCCCCAACCCCGTGCCCTCGCCCGGCCCCTTGGTTGTCCAGAAGGGTTCAAACAGCTTTTCCAGGTCGGCGACACCGGGGCCGTTGTCGCGGACCGACAAATGCGCGTGAGAGGCGCTGTCCACGGTGATCGCGATCGAGGGGTCGCGCTGGTCGCGCGTCGCGTCCATCGCGTTGCGGATCAGGTTGATGATGACCTGCTCGAGCCGGATCCGGTCGCAATAGACCATGACGGGATCGCGCGGCTGGCTGCGCTGCAGCCGCACCCGCCGGTTGCGAAGCTGCGATTCCATCATCGTGAGCGCGCCCGACAGCGCCATGCGCAGGTCCACCGGCTCGAACGCCTCGCCGCCCTTGCGGGCATAGGACTTGAGCTGCCGCGTGATCGCGCCCATGCGTTCAAGCAGGTCGTCCACCCGCTGGAAGCTCGACAGTGCCTCGTCCGGACGCCCGCGTTCCAGCAGCAGCCGCGCCCCCGCGAGATAGGTCTTCATCGCGGCGAGCGGCTGGTTCAGCTCGTGGCTGATCCCCGCGGACATCTCGCCCAGCGCGGCGAGCTTGCTCGACTGCTGCACGGTCTGTTCGGCCACGCGCAGCTCGCGCTGCATCCGCTCGCGTTCGGCGATCTCGCGCGTCAGGCGCGTGTTCAGCGCCCGCAGGTCCGCCGATTCGCGCCTGTAGCGGTTGGTCATGGTGCGGGCGCGACGGGACAGGATGTAGAAGCCGGCCGCCAGCGCCATCGCCAGCGCCATGATCTCCAGCGCGAGATAGGCGTTCACCCGGTCGCGGATGGAATCGTAGCTGCTGAACAGGGTCATCCGCCAGCCCCGGAAGGGGATCCGCGTCTCGGTCTGCATCACGGCCTTGCCGCGGATATAGGCGTCGGCCGGCTGGTTGGCCCAGTCGGTCGTGACCTGGAACGCGCGCGAGATCGCGCTTGGCGCCGATCGCACCGCGAGCGCCTGATCCATCTCCAGCCCGCGCCAGCGCGGCTCGGTCGTCAGGATGATCTGGCCCTGGCTGTCGGTGACCGCCACCGCGTCGGAAATGCCCGCCCAGGATCGTTCCAGCCGCGACAGGTCGGCCTCGACCACGATCACGCCCAGCGAGCGGCCGTCCGACACCACCGCGCGGGAAAAGTTGAACTCGTGCCGCCCGGTGGGCGAGGCGGAGACGGTGAAGACCGTGTCGTTCGCCCGCAGCGCCTCGACGTAGAAGGGCGCGAGGACGTAGTTCGTGCCCAGAAGCTGCCGGTTCGTCGCGCCCACGGTGCGGCCCGACCCGTCCAGCAGCCGGATCGAGGCCGCGCCGATATCCTTCTGCGCCGACATCAGCCGCGCCGAGGTGGTGGAGAAGTCCTGCCCCATCAGCGACGAGATCAGGTTCGGGTCGCGCGCCAGCAGCAGCGGCACCACCGCGGTCCGCTGCAGTTCCGACAGAAGGTTCCCGGTGTAGAGCGCGGCGCGCAATTCCGCCCGGACCCGGGTGTTTTCCGAAAAGCGCTCGGTCAGCCAGTGGTTGGTATAGAAGATCGTGCCGATCGCCGCCGCGATCAGCAGTACCGCCATGACGCGCTGCGCGATGCGCCCGCGCGCGGCGCGCGACCCTTCGCGCCCCTCGCCCGCCCGATCCTCGGGACCCTCTGCAGAAATGTCGGGATCAGGCATCAGCCCCGTCCGCTGCGTCGCTCGCCGCAGTGATAGACCCTGGCGTTCCGCCGCTCAACGACGGCGGCGATAGCGATGGCGGCCGCGACGTGGTTGCGGCTTGCGAAAAAGTGCGGCTGGAGGGCCGGGGTCACGCGGCGACCAGCCCCGCGACCAGCCCCTCGAACATGCGGGCGCCGTCGGTGCCGCCGTGGACGGGGTCGGCCGCACGCTCGGGGTGGGGCATCATGCCCAGCACCCGGCGGTTGTCCGACAGGACGCCCGCAATATCCTCGACCGAGCCGTTGCAGGCGGGCGCGTAGCGCAGCGCGATGCGGCCTTCGCCCTTCAGCCGGGCAAGGCCGTCGGCGTCGACCTGATAGTTGCCGTCGTGATGCGCGACCGGGATGCGGATCCGTTCCCCGACGGCGTAGCGCGACAGGTACGCGCTTTCATTCTCCTCGACCGTCAGGTCGGCCTCGCGGCACAGGAACGTCAGCCCCGCGTTCCGCATCAGCGCGCCGGGCAGCAGGCGCAGCTCGGTCAGGACCTGGAAGCCGTTGCAGACGCCCAGCACGAAGCCGCCGCGCTCGGCATGGCGCGAGATCGCGGCCGCGACCGGCGACTGCGCGGCGATGGCGCCGCAGCGCAGGTAGTCGCCGAAGGAAAACCCGCCCGGCACCGCAACGAGGTCCGTTCCCGCCGGAAGCTCCGCATCCTTGTGCCAGACGCGGGTCACGTCGGCGCCCGCACGCTTCAGCGCGACGGCAAGGTCGCGGTCGCAGTTCGAGCCGGGAAAGGTGACGACGGCGGCTTTCATGGCGGCATTCTCCGGGACGACGGCCTTGGCGTCGGGCTTGCAGGGGACGGCACGCACATAGCGCGCGGCGCATCGCGAATAAAGGGGGAACCCCGGCCGGGCCGCGCCCGTTCATCGGTCAACCGCCACCATATCCGTGCAGGAGGCCGCGATGATCGCCACCCGACGCCAGACCGTCATCCTCGGCGCGGCGGCGCTGACCGCGCCGCTTTTGCTGCCGCGGGGCCTGTTCGCGCAGGCAGCCGCCACCCCATCTGCTGCGGGGACGCTCCCGTTCCTCACCCCAGTCGAACACGCGTCGATGATGCTGACCCTCGGCGGGCAGTCGATCCTCGTCGACCCGGTCGGGGGCGCCGACAAGTTCGCGGGCCTGCCGGCGGCGGCCGCGATCCTCGTGACGCACGAGCATCAGGATCACTTCGACCCCGACACGCTGCAAGCGCTGCTGCCGGACGGGGCGGCGCTGATCGTGAACCCGGCAGTCGCGGAGAAGCTGCCCGAGACGCTGCGGTCCCGCGCCACCGTGATGGCCAGCGGCGACACCGGCGAGGTCGCGGGCCTGGGGATCGAGGCCGTGCCCGCCTACAACACCACGCCCGACCGGCTGCAGTATCACCCGAAGGGCCGCGACAACGGCTACGTGCTGACCTCGCCCGACCACGGCCGCATCTACATCGCGGGCGACACCGAGGACACGCCCGAGTTCCGCGCGCAGTCCGACATCGACACGGTCTTCCTGCCCATGAACCTGCCCTACACGATGACGGCGGAACAGGCCGCAGCAGGCGTCACCGAAATGAAACCGCGCCGCGCCGTCCCCTACCACCACCGCGGCACCGATCCCGCGACCTTCCGGGCCGCGTTGCAGGCGGCGGGCAGCGAAACCGAGGTCGTCGTCCTCGACTGGTACCCCGACAGCGGGAACCCGACCGGCGAGGTGCCGGCATGATGGCGGCGCGGCTCACCGGAACCGGGCTCGCGATCCTGCTTGCCCTCGCCTCTCCCGCGCTCGCCCGGGAGGGCGCCCCGAACGTGGTGGAAGGGCATCCGACCAACGCGTTCATGCCCGGCTTCCCCGAAACCATCGACGGGCTGGTGCGCGAATCGATCCAGAGCAAGCCGGCCGAAGGCCGGATCGTCGCGAACTACCGCGCCCCGGATGACAACCGGCTCGTGCAGATGCTGCTCTACGCGCTCTACGACGGCGACATCGCCCGGAACATCGAACGTGCCGAAGCCTACATGGCGGACGGCGAGATTCCTGTGACCCGCGCCAGCGTCACCAGCCCCGCCGGCCGGAAGATGGAGTGCCTGACGACGCGGGTCGACGATCAGGGCCACACGTTGTGCGTCGCGGAAATCCTTGGCCGCGCGCTCAACGTCCAGGTGTCGGACGTGGTCGCCGCGGACGCCGACGCCATCCCCGACGACAAGATCGCCGCCGCCCACGACCTCGCGGGCCGGATGGTCGATTCCGTGTCCGAGGCGCCGGAAGGCTGACGAACGCAGACGGGGCCGGGCACTGCTGCCCGGCCCCGCTTCGTCCTGATCGCAGGTCGCTGCGGCGAAGCCGTCAGCCGACCAGCGCCTTGTTCAGGTAGTCGTCCACCTTTTCCAGGTAGCCCATCGTCGTCAGCCATTTCTGTTCCGGGCCCACCAGCAGCGCGAGGTCCTTGGTCATGAACCCGTCCTCGACCGTCTGCACCGTCACCCGCTCCAGCGTCTCGGCGAAGCGCATCAGCTGGTCGTTGCCGTCCAGCTTGGCGCGGTGCTTCAGGCCGCCGGTCCAGGCATAGATCGACGCGATCGAGTTGGTCGACGTCTCCTTGCCCTTCTGATGCTCGCGGTAGTGGCGGGTGACCGTGCCGTGCGCGGCCTCGGCCTCGACCGTCTTGCCGTCGGGCGTCATCAGGACCGAGGTCATCAGCCCCAGCGACCCGAAGCCCTGCGCCACGATATCGGATTCCACGTCGCCGTCGTAGTTCTTGCAGGCCCAGACATAGCCGCCCGACCACTTCAGCGCGGACGCCACCATGTCGTCGATCAGGCGATGTTCGTAGCCGATCCCCTTGGCCTTGAACTGGTCGGCGAACTCGGCGTCGAACACCTCCTGGAAGATGTCCTTGAAGCGGCCGTCATAGGCTTTCAGGATCGTGTTCTTGGTCGAGAGATAGACCGGATAGCCACGCTGCAGGCCGTAGTTGAGGCTGGCCCGGGCGAAGTCGCGGATCGAATCGTCGAGGTTGTACATCCCCATCGCCACGCCGGCGCCGGGCGACTGGAACACCTCGTGCTCGATCGTCTCGCCGTCCTCGCCCACGAACTTGATCGACAGCGTGCCCTTGCCGGGGAAGCGGAAGTCGGTGGCCTTGTACTGGTCGCCGAAGGCGTGGCGGCCGACGATGATCGGCTGGGTCCAGTGCGGCACCAGGCGCGGCACGTTCTTGGCGATGATCGGCTCGCGGAAGATCACGCCGCCCAGGATGTTGCGGATGGTGCCGTTGGGCGACTTCCACATCTTCTTCAGGCCGAACTCCTCGACCCGCGCCTCGTCCGGGGTGATGGTCGCGCATTTGACGCCGACGCCGTACTGCTTGATCGCGTTGGCGGCGTCGATGGTGACCTGGTCCTCGGTCCGGTCGCGTTCCTCGATGCCGAGGTCGTAGTATTTCAGGTCGACGTCCAGATAGGGCAGGATCAGCTTCTGCTTGATGAAATCCCAGATGATCCGGGTCATCTCGTCGCCATCGAGCTCGACGACGGGGTTGTCTACCTTGATCTTGGTCATGGGATTTCCCTGGCTGAGGATGCTTGGGCGCGGCTTATCGGAAACGTCCCGGATTGAAAAGCCGGGCCCGGGCACGGACCCGGCCAAGGACCCGGGGCGAAGGGCGGCGGGACGTGGACCCGCCGCCCGTGCCTGTCCGTGGTGGTGAGAACGCGGCGGTTCCGCCCACCTAACATTTGCTTAACCGAAGGCTCGGGCAGGCAACTGGCCGGCAGCGGGGCCGTTGCCTGCGTGCACGCCGACATACGAGGACGCCATGCCGCACAGAACCCTTGCCGCTCTCCTGACCGCGACCGCGCTGACCGCCGGGACCACGGCAGCCTTCGCCCAGGCCGCCACGGCCCCCGGCAGCGAGCCTCCGACCCCGGCACCCGCCGCGCCGATGACCTCGACCGCGCCCGCAGCCTCGCCCGTGGCGGCGACCGACGCCCCGGCCTCGTCGGACGCCCCGGCAACCTCGCCCGCGACTGCCCCCGCAGCGTCGCCCGCGCCCGCACGTGACGCGCCTGCACCGGCCGATGCGAGCGCCGCGCCGACGACCTCGACCCCGCCGGCGGCAGCCCCGGCGACCGCGGCCGACACCCCGGCAACCTCGCCCGCCACGCCGCCCGCAGCGGCTCCGGCCGACGCGGCCGCCACACCCGCGGACGACGCAGCGCCGCTGGAAAAAGGCCGGGCCACCGCCGACATGACGGCGGTGCTCGACAAGCTGGCCGAGCTCGGCGCGGACCCGATCGGCACCCTGACGCCCGAGGAACAGCGGCGCGAGCCGACCCCTGCGGATGCGGTGATGGCCGTGATGAAGGACCGCGGGATCGCGATGCCGGCCGGTCTGGCGGCGATCAGGACGCAGGACGTCAGCTACACCGACGCGGCCGGCGGCCAGCAGCCAATCCGCATCTACACGCCCGAAGGGGAAGGCCCGTTCCCGCTGGTCGTCTACTACCACGGCGGCGGCTGGGTGATCGCGGACATCGACACCTACGACGCATCGGCCCGCGCCCTTGCCGAGGGTGCGAAGGCGGTCGTCGCCTCGGTCGAGTACCGCCACGCGCCGGAAAGCAGGTTCCCCGCTGCGCACGAGGACGCGAACCTCGCCTATCGCTGGCTCGTCGAGAACTCGGGCAGCCTGAACGCGGACGCCGAGCGGCTGGCGGTCGCGGGCGAAAGCGCCGGCGCGAACCTCGCCATGAACGTGGCGATCAACGCCCGGGACGCGCAGCTGGCGCAGCCCGACCACATGCTGCTGGTCTATCCGGTGGCGGGCAACGACATGGACACGCCGTCCTACCAGACCTACGCCGACGCCCAGCCGCTGTCGAAACCGGCGATGGAGTGGTTCGTGAGCCACGTCTTCGCCGACCCGTCACAGACGGCGGACCCGCGCCTCGACCTCGTGGACCGCACCGACCTTTCCGGGCTGCCGCCGGCCAGCGTCATCAACGCGCAGATCGACCCCCTGCTGTCCGAAGGCGAACGGCTCGCCAAGGCGCTGCAGGAACAGGGCGTCGAGACGACGCAGAAGACCTATGACGGCGTGACGCACGAGTTCTTCGGCATGGGCACCGTCGTGCCCGAGGCGAAGGAGGCGATGACGCTTGCCACCACGGCGCTGTCTCAGGCCCTGGGCGTCAAGTAACGAAAACGCCGCGCGCCTTGTCGGGCACGCGGCGGACCGGTCGGCCGGCGTCGCGGCCAGCTCTCAGCGCGAGCTCTCCGTCAGCCGGCGACGGACATAGCCCTGCACCTTGTCGATCATCGGCTTCATGTAGACCTCGTCGTCGCGGAAGAAGTGGTCCGCCCCCTCGATTTCCTCGTGAGTGATGGTGATCCCCTTCTGCTCGCGCAGCTTCGCCACCAGGTTGTTGATGTCCTTGGGCGGCGCCACCCGGTCGGAACTGCCGTTGATGATCAGCCCCGACGACGGGCACGGCGCGAGGAAGCTGAAGTCGTACATGTTCGCGGGCGGCGAGACGCTGACGAAGCCCGTGATCTCGGGCCGCCGCATCAGCAGCTGCATCCCGATCCAGGCACCGAAGCTGAACCCCGCGACCCAGCAGTGCTTGCTGTTGGGGTTCATCGCCTGCAGGTAGTCCAGCGCCGACGCGGCATCCGACAGCTCGCCGATGCCGTCGTCGAACTCGCCCTGGCTGCGGCCCACGCCCCGGAAGTTGAACCGCATCACCGTGAAGCCCATCCGGTGGAACGCGTAGTGCAGGTTGTAGACCACGCGGTTGTTCATCGTCCCGCCGTATTGCGGGTGGGGGTGCAGCACGATGGCAAGCGGCGCGTCGGCCTTGGGCTGGGGATGGTAGCGGCCTTCCAGGCGACCTTCGGGTCCGGGAAAAATCAGCTCGGGCATGGGAATCCTTTGAGGACGGGCAATTCTTGACGCGGACGGGTCACAGCCTTACGACCGGAGACGCGCGCGCAGCCATTCGCGCGGACGTCATATTCCGGCAGCACATGCGGGCTTAACGCACCCGGCGTTGCGCCGTCAATCGCGGCCGCACCCCGCCCGGGCAACGCGGCGCGACCACGAGATGGGGGCATGCCATGAAGCTTTCAACCAAGGGCCGTTACGCGATGGTCGCGCTGGTCGACCTCGCCACCGCCGGCGAGGGGCTGACGACGCTGGCCGACATCTCGAAACGCCAGGACGTGTCGCTGCCCTATCTGGAACAGCTGTTCGTGCGCCTGCGCCGCGCCGGGCTGGTGAAATCGGTGCGCGGCCCCGGCGGCGGCTACCGGCTTGCCCGGTCGCCGGAAACGATCCGCGTGGCCGAGGTGCTGGGCGCCGTCGACGAGACGGTGAGCGCGCTGCATGTCGGCGCGGGCGCGTCGGGCGGGCAAAGCGGAAGCCTGGCACAGGCGCTGTCGGACCGGCTTTGGGAAAGCCTGTCGGCGCATGTCTACGTGTTCCTGCACAACGCGACGCTGGCCGACGTGGCGAAGAACGCGCTGCTGCCCTGCCCCGCGGTCCCGGGGATCCTGTCGGTCGTGGACGACGCGCCCGTCGCCTGAGGCCGGACCCGGCGCCGGACCCCAAAAAGGCCGCTACTGCCGCCCGTCCACCCGCACGAAGTCGCGCACGTCGCCGCTGCCGGGCTGGACATCGGCCCAGCTGTCGGCTGCGAAATCCACGACCAGCGTGGCGGCGGTCGGGAAGCGCCGGAAATCGGGGTCCAGCGGCGGCCGCTCGGGCAGCATGGCCGCGAAGGCCGCGATGCCCGGATTGTGGCCGATGACCATGACCGTGTTCATCGTCGCCGTCCGCAGCACGTCCATCATCTCGTCAGGCTCGGCGTGGTAGAGCTCGGGCCTCAGCTGCAGCGGCGGCCGCGTCTCGAACACCGCCGCCGCCGCACGTTCCCACGTCTCGACGGTCCGGCGCGAGGTCGAGCACAGCACCTCCTCGGGGTCGTAGCCGCGGCTCGCGAGCCAGTCGCCGAGCGCCCGCGCCGACCGGCGCCCGCGATCGTTCAGCGGGCGGTCATGGTCGTCCATCGACGGATCGTCCCAGGCGGACTTGGCGTGGCGCGTCAGGATCAGCCGACGGATTCCGGTCGCGGTCATTCAGTGCCCTTCCCTCCCCCAGTTCGATCCGAAGCCTGCCACCCGGCTCGGACAGCCGCAACGGGTTAAATCACCGCAAGCGGGCACCCGCGCGGCGGCGGTGCCTCAAAGCCCGCTGTCGCCCTGGCGCAGCCCGTGCGGCTTGACCCGCGGCTCGGTCGACCGGATCAGGCTGCCCGCGCCCTGCTCTGTGAACAGCTCCAGCAGCGCGGCATGGGGCACCCGCCCGTCCAGTATCACGACCGCGCGCACGCCCTTGTCCAGCGCCATCAGCGCGGTCTCGGTCTTCGGGATCATGCCCCCGGCGATGGTGCCGTCGGCGATCATCGCGCGCATCTGGTCGGGGTGCATCTGCGTCACGACCTGCCCCGACGCGTCCTTGACCCCCGCCACGTCCGTCAGCAGCAGCAGCCGGTCGGCCTGCAGCGCGCCTGCGATGGCGCCCGCGGCGGTGTCGCCGTTGACGTTGAAGGTCTCGTTGTCGGCCATGCCGGTCGCGACGGGCGCGATCACCGGGATCAGCCCGGCCTGATAGAGGTCGCGGATGATCTGGATGTTCATCTCGATCGGGCGGCCCACGAAGCCCAGTTCCGGGTCGTCCGCCTCGCACACCATCATGTCGTCGTCCTTGCCGGAGATCCCGATCGCGCGCCCGCCCGCGTCGTTGATCGCCTGAACGATGCGCTTGTTGACGAGACCGGACAGCACCATCTCGACCACCTGAACCGCTTCCTTGGTGGTCACGCGCTTGCCGCGGACGAAGCGGCTCTCGATCCCGAGCTTGCCGAGCAGGTCGTTGATCATCGGCCCGCCGCCATGGACCACGACCGGGTGGATGCCCACCTGCTTCATCAGCACGATGTCGCGCGCGAACTCGGCCATCGCGTCGTCGTCGCCCATCGCGTTTCCGCCGAACTTCACCACGACGACGGCCCCCGCGTAGCGCTGCATGTAGGGCAGCGCCTCGGACAGGGTGTGGGCGGTGGTGGCGAAATCCCGGTTCATGTTCTGCTGTCTCATCCGTGCGTCCCCAAGTCGGGGCGGAGGCTAGGGCGCAGCGCGGCCGAGGTCCAGCCTCAGCAAAGACCGGCGATCACGGCCCGGAGCGTCGCGATCCCCTGCCCCTTCTCGGACGAGGTCACGACCAGTTCGGGAAACGCGGCGGGGTGCTTCTGCAGTTCGTCCTCGACCTGCGAGACGGTCTGCGCCAGCGCCTGCGTCCCGATCTTGTCGGCCTTGGTCACGACCACCTGGAACGGCACGGCGGACCGGTCGAGCAGCGACATGATCTCGTGGTCCACGGGCTTCACGCCGTGGCGCGCGTCGATCAGCGCAAAGGCGCGCCGCAGCGTCGGGCGGCCGGCGAGATAGGCCTTCAGCAGCGCCTGCCACTTCTTCACCACTGGCAGCGGCGCCTGCGCGTAGCCGTAGCCGGGCAGGTCCACGAGATAGCCGCGCTCGCCCAGGGCGAAGTAGTTGATCTCCTGCGTGCGGCCGGGGGTGTTCGAGGCGCGCGCGATCCCCTTGCGGCCGGTCAGCGCGTTGATGAGGCTCGACTTGCCGACGTTCGAGCGGCCGGCGAAGCAGACCTCGGGGCGGTCGGCGGCGGGCATCCCGTCCATCGCGACCACGCCCTTGACGAAGTCCACCGGGCCCGCGAACAGCAGCCGCGCGGCCTCGGCGGCCTCGGGCTCGGGCTCGGGGGCGACGGGGAACGCGACCCTCACAGGATCACCGCCGCGTCGCCCGGGCGGATCGTGCCGGGGGTGCGGACCTCGGCGTAGACGCCGAAATCCTGGTGGCCGAAGTGCCGCTCCAGCTCGGCCGGCGTGTCGCCGTCGAGGCAGCCGGTCTCCGTGTCGGCGCTGGTCGCGGCGCAGCGCCCGATGGGCTCGACCACGTCCAGCTCCACCTCGCCCACGCGGATGCGGCGGCCGAGCAGCCCCCGTTCGGCCAGCGGCGCCCAGCCGTCGATCCACAGGTTCCCGCGCCAGCGATCGACGCCGAGCGCGCGGCCGAAGCGCTCCTCGACCAGCGCGAGCGAGGACAGCGACAGGATCGACACGAACGGCCTGTTCACGTCCGTGAGCGCCTGCGGCCCCTCGACCAGCCGCGCGGCGGGCGCCTTTCCGGCCGGCGCCCACAGGGGCTGCAGCCAGTCGATCAGGGGGGCGTCGCCCGTCGCCGGGTCGAAGCGCAGGGTCGGGCGTCCGGGATGGGTCAGGACCAGATCGGCCCCGTCCCAGCCGCCGCGGATCGCCTGCAGCGGCGCCGAGGCGACGCCGCGCACGAAGGCCGCCTTGGGCAGCCAGCGGTCGAGCGCCCCGTCCGCCAGATGCCGCAGCCCGTCCTCGTGCAGCACGGCGAAGCGGCGATCGCCGGGCAGCGGCCGCGACGGCTCAAGCGCGGCGGCGTCGAGCGCCTCGCCCCCGATCGACTTGACCGGATAGCGGAACAGATGGGCCAGCCGGCCCACCCCGTCCTGCGCCGGATCGACCGCCCCGGTCATCCCTTGCGACGCCGCTTGGGCAGGCTGTCGCGGATGTTGCCGAACAGCTGCGGCGGGTGCCCGTGCATCGACATGATCGTGTACTGCTGCGCGATCGTGATGGTGTTGTTCGCGATCCAGTACAGCACCAGCCCCGAGGCGAAACCGCCCAGCATGAACATGAAGATCCAGGGCATCCACGCGAAGATCATCTTCTGGGCCGGGTCGGCGGGTGCCGGGTTCAGCTTCTGCTGCAGCCACATGGTGATGCCCAGCACGATGGCAAGCGCGGGCAGCGACAGCGAATGCAGCAGCGTGCCTTGCGCGGGCGGCGAATAGGGCAGCAGCCCGAACAGGTTCAGCAGGCTCGACGGGTCGGGTGCGGCGAGGTCGCGGATCCAGCCGACCCACGGCGCATGCCGCAGCTCGATTGTGACGAAGATCACCTTGTAGAGCGCGAAGAAGATCGGGATCTGCAGCAGCATCGGCAGGCACCCTGCGGCGGGGTTGACCTTCTCGCGCTTGTACAGCGCCATGACTTCCTGCTGGTACTTGGTCCGGTCGTCGCCGGTCCGCTCCTTGATCGCCTCCATCTCGGGCTGCAGCTCGCGCATCCGCGCCATCGAGACATACGATTTCCGCGCCAGCGGGAACACCAGCATCTTGAGGACGAAGGTCAGCGCGATGATCGCCCAGCCCATGTTGCCGATGATCCCGTGCAGCCAGTGCAGGAGATGGAAGATCGGCTTGGTCAGGAAGTAGAACCAGCCCCAGTCGATCGAATCGACAAAGCGCTGGATGCCCCGGTTTTCCTGGTAGCCGTGCAGGACCTCGTAGGTCTTGGCGCCGGCGAACAGGAACGACTGCGAGCTGACCTGCGTGCCGGGCGCCACGGTCTGCACCGGCATCCGCGCCTCGGTCTGGTAGATGTCGGCGCCAGGCGCGTATTTCACCACCGCCGTGAAGGGCTGGCCCGGCGCGGGCGCGAGCGTGGTCATCCAGTACTTGTCGGTAAAGCCGATCCAGCCGTTGGCGGTGACCTGGCGCACGTCGGCGGGGCCTTCGCCCGCGACCGGGTCAAGGTCGGCGACGTCGCCGTAGTCTTCCTCGACCAGCTCGCCGTCGACCATGCCGACCGCCCCTTCGTGCAGGACGAAGTAGTTCTGCGTGTCGGGCCGGCCGTGCCGCGCGATGATCCCGTAGGGCGCGGCCGAGAACGGCGCCGCGCCGGAGTTTTCCAGGCTCTGCGTGACGGTGAACAGGTAGCGGTCGTCAAGTTCGAACGTGCGGCGGAAGACCTGGCCCGCACCGTTGTCCCAGGCCAGCGTCACCGGCTGGCCGGGGGCCAGCGTCTGGCCGGATTCCAGCGTCCACACGGTCGCGGGGCCGGGCACCAGCGCCGGATCGACCCCGGGGCCGGGGGTCCACCCGTAGACGGCATAGTATGGCTTCTGCAGCACGACCTCCGGCTCGGTCGCGGGCGCGGCGGCGGTCCCTTCCTGGGTCACGCGAAGCTGGGCCGTGGGCGACAGCAGCCGGACAAAGGGCGAGGCAGGATCCAGCGTCTCGCGGTAACCGGTCAGCAGCAGGTCGTCGATGCGCCCGCCGGCAAGCGAGATGCTGCCCCGCAGCGATGGCGTGTCGATCGCGACGCGCGGCGCATCCCGGCTCGGATCGGCGGAACCGGCATCCGCCACGCCGGGCGCCGTGCCGGGTGACGTGCCGGCGGCGGTCCCGACCGGCGCGCCCGCCGCGGGAGTCGTCGCGGGAGTCGTCGTGGCGGTGGGCACGGCCGAGGGATCGACGGTCGGTTGGGGCGGGGCGAAGAATGCATACCATCCGATCATGACCAGCGCGGAAAGCACCATCGCCAGGATCAGGTTGCGGTTGTTGTCGTCCATCGGGTCACCGGCCTTGCGTCATACCGCGCCGCTTCAATCGAAGGGGCGCCACAAGGTCAAGGGAAAAGCCCGGATGCCGGGCCAGGCGGGCGGGCCCGCCGGAGCTTCAAGGTCAGGCGCGACAGACGACCTGCCGCCATAAACCTGCGGTTAACGCAGGGATGCTAGTCGACGCAGGTCCACGTCAACTCGAAGGCTTCCCATGGCATATGCGACGATCGATTTCCACAACCCCCACACGGGCGCGCTGAAGCAGGCGCCGGTGGGTTTCTCGTGGACAACGCTGCTCTTCGGCTTCTTTCCGGCGCTGTTCCGCGGGCATTTGATGGGGGCGCTCATCATGTTCCTGCTCGGCTTCGCCACGTTCGGCCTTTCGGGACTGGTGTTCGCGTTCATCTACAA
This sequence comes from Paracoccus aeridis, assembly GCF_004923205.2. Lineage (GTDB taxonomy): Bacteria > Pseudomonadota > Alphaproteobacteria > Rhodobacterales > Rhodobacteraceae > Paracoccus > Paracoccus aeridis. The sequence continues at coordinate 38,317 of NZ_SELD02000019.1, read as the reverse complement.
CAAGATGTACGTGAGGCATCTTCTGGGCGAAGGCTTCAAGGTCGCGCGGTCGTCGTGGGACGTGGGCCAGATCTCGCGGAAGCTGCGGATGGACCTGCCGCTGGATGAGCCGCAAGGCCTTGCGCTGGCGGCCTGACCCGGGCCGACGTGCGGCATCGTCGCCGACGCCGCCGCACATCCGAAGTCATCTGTCCGTCAGGACCGGCACGTCCGGATCGGCTGCGTCCGGGCCCGCCTTCGGCAGCAGGTCCGCGAAGTCGAACAGCGCCGGGTCGAGCAAATGCGACGGGCGCACGTTCATCAGCGCCCGGAACATCACCTGCCGGCGGCCGGGGCTGCGCGCCTCCCATTCGTCGAGCAGCCGCTTCACCTGCACCCGCTGCAGCCCTTCCTGGCTGCCGCAGAGGTCGCAGGGGATGATGGGATAGTCCATGGCGCGGGCGAACCGGTCGCAATCCGCCTCGGCCACGAACGCGAGCGGGCGCAGCACGTTCAGGTCGCCGTCCTCGTTCAAGAGCTTCGGCGGCATCGTCGCCAGCCGGCCGCCGTGGAACAGGTTCATGAAGAAGGTTTCCAGCATGTCGTCGCGGTGATGTCCCAGGACGACGGCCGAACACCCTTCCTCGCGCGCGATGCGGTACAGGTTGCCGCGGCGCAGGCGCGAACACAGCGAGCACATGGTCCCGCCGGGCGCGATCTTGTCGACGACGACCGAATAGGTGTCCTGGTACTCGATCCGGTGCGCGACGCCGCGATCCCTGAGGAACTCGGGCAGGACGGTCGCGGGGAAGCCGGGCTGGCCCTGGTCGAGGTTGCAGGCGAGCAGATCCACCGGCAGCAGCCCGCGCCACTGCAGTTCGTGCAGGACCGCAAGCAGGGTATAGCTGTCCTTGCCGCCCGACAGGCAGACCAGCCAGCGGTCGCCGGGGTTCACCATCGAATAGCTGTCGATCGCGGACCTTACCTCTCGCACCAGCCGCTTGCGCAGCTTGCGGAACTCGGTCGACGCGGGCGCGCCGCGGAACAGCGGGTGGATGTCGCCGCCCGCGTCGGGTTCGTGCCCGGCTTCCGCGCCCGCCTGCATGTTCATGCCGCGAACCGCGACACGACGAAGCTCGTCAGCGCCAGCACGACCAGCGCCGCGATGATGATGAGCGACAGCCCCAGCAGCAGGTTCCGCGGCTTGCCGGGGGGACGCTCGCGCCTGTCGCGCCGGGTGGGCCGTTCGCTCATGTCCTGTCCTTGCATGAAGGGGCGCTGCAGGCTGTTTCGTGCCCCGGCACCGGATCGTAGCCGGCGGACCCCCACGGATGGCAGCGGGCGACGCGGCGGGCGGCAAGCCAGCTTCCGCGCAGCGCCCCGTGCCGGTCCAGCGCCTCGAGCGCGTAGGCCGAGCAGGTCGGCTGGAAGCGGCAGGCGTGCCCGATCCAGGGGCTGAGGACAAGCCGGTAGGCCCGCACCGGCAGCGCGACGATCCGGGCGAGCGGGGTCATGTGCCGCGCCCCTTCTTCGGCGGCCGGTTCGGGCGGTGGTGCGGCTGCCCCTCGGGCTGCGCATGGATGCGGTCGAGCGCGGCCGCGAGGTCGGCCCGCAGGTCGGTGAAATCGCGGTTGATGGTGGCATCGGGCCGGCCGACGAGGACGTAGTCCCATCCCGCGCGCCCGCCCGCGGGCAGCAGCTCGGCCGCGAGCGCGCGCAGGCGCCGCTTGGCGCGGTTGCGGGCGACGGCGTTGCCGATCTTCCTGGAACAGGTGAAGCCCACGCGCATCGCCGGGTCCGCCGCGCCTTCGCCCGCGGCGCCGCGCTGGCGCGCCTGCAGCAGAAAGCCCGCCGTTCCCTGACGGCGGGCCGAGGCAGCCCTCAGAAAATCGGCGCGCTGGCGCAGCCGTTTGATGCGGGGCTTGCCCCCCGCGCCTTCGGCGACGACCCGACCGGGCGCGTCGCAACCAGCCGGGACCACGGGATCAGGCGGAAGCTGTGCCGCCGCCCTGTCCACGATCGCCCCGCACGCGATCAGGCCGACAGGACCTTGCGGCCCTTGGCGCGGCGCGCGTTCAGGACCCGGCGGCCGCCTTTGGTCGCCATGCGGGCACGGAAGCCGTGGCGGCGCGCGCGAACGAGGTTCGACGGCTGGAAGGTGCGTTTCATGGTCTTCACTCCGAAGTACGGGTGTGCGCGCTCGACGGCCGGACGGCCCGCGGCGCGCGCAGGTGATGCGAAGCCCGCCTGATAGAAGCGCCCCGGGCGCGAGTCAACCACCGAAAGCGCGATGGCGCCGGACCGCGGCGGCGCACATGGCCGGCGCACATGGCCAGCGCACAGGGGCGGCCGTTGGAACCCCGCACGCCTCACGGTTGTTTGATCGCGACGGGTTGCCCCGGCCGGTCGCGTCATGCAAGCGGGCGTCGAGGGTGCGCGATATCGGGAGCAGATGAACTTCAACACGCTATCAGGCCGGTTCGCCGCACTCACGATCCTGTTCGTGGTGCTGGCCGAGGCCGCGATCCTGATCCCCTCGGTCAGCAATCACCGCCGCGACTATCTCGACAGCCGGCTGGAGCGGGCGCAGATCGCCAGCCTCGCCCTGCTGGCGACCGACGAATCGATCGCGTCCGACCTGGAATCGGAACTGCTGGAAACCGCCGGGGTCTACAACGTGGTCCTGCGCCGCGACGACATCCGCAGGCTGGTGCTGTCCTCGCCCCTGCCCGCCCCCATCAACGCGACCTACGACCTGCGGGATCCGAGCTTCGTCGCCCTGACCCGCGACGCGCTGCGGCTGCTGGTCCAGCCGCAGAACCAGATCATCCGCGTGATCGGCGCCCCGGTCCTGCAGGCGGGCCAGCTGATCGAGATCACCATGGACAGCGCCCCCATGCGGGCCGAGATGATCGACTTCGGGCTGCGGCTGCTGGCGGTGTCGGCGGCGTTCTCGATCCTGACGGCGCTCCTGCTGAACCTCGCCGCGCAGCGGCTGATCGTGCAGCCGATCCGGCGCGTGATCGGGCACATGATCGCCTATGCGAACGCCCCCGACGACGCCCGCCGCATCATCGAGCCGGCCGCCAGCATGGCCGAGGTCCGCGCCGCCGAGACCGCGCTCGCCGCCATGCAGCGGACCGTGACCTCGTCCCTCAAGCAGCGCGAGCGGCTGGCGCAGCTGGGGCAGGCGGTCGCCAAGATCAGCCACGACCTGCGCAACGTCCTGTCCACCAGCCAGATCCTCGCCGACCGGCTGGAGGGCAGCGCCGACCCGGGCGTGCGGCGCACGGCGCCGAAGCTCGTGGGATCCATCTCGCGCGCGGTGAACCTGTGCGAGACGACGCTCGCCTTCGGCAAGGCCGAGGAAGCGCCTCCGCAGCTGTCGCTGTTCAACCTGTCCACGCTGGTCGGCGACGTGATCGAGGCCGAGAGGCTGGCGACCGAAAGCCGCGACTCGCGCGAGGGCGCGGGCGACAAGCCGGAGGCGGTCGAGTTCCTGACCGACCTGCCCGCGGGCCTGACGATCAGGGCCGACCGGGAGCAGCTTTACCGCGTGCTCACGAACCTTGTCCGCAACGCCCGCCAGGCGATCGAGGCGACTCGCCGCCCCGGCACGATCGAGATCGGCGCGGGCGAGAACGAGACGGGCTGGTGGCTGCGCGTGGGCGACACCGGGCCGGGCCTGCCGGAAAAGGCGCTGGCGAACCTGTTCCAGCCCTTCACCGGCGGCATCCGCAAGGGCGGCACCGGCCTTGGCCTCGCCATCGCCGCCGACCTGATGCGCGGGCACGGCGGCACGCTGGATCTGGTGCGCACCGGCGGGGACGGGACCGAGTTCTGCCTGAACCTGCCGCGCCACCCGCACGCGATCCACGGCTGACGCCCGCCCGCCCCGCTCCGGCCCGTCCTGTTCGCCCCGGCCTGGTTCGCCCGGTTTAGCGCGAAACCTGGGCACCCGCCCGAACTTTCCGCTTGCATCCCCCTGCCGGGGTCCGTAGGAACCGCCCTCACGACGGACCCGTAGCTCAGCTGGATAGAGCACCAGACTACGAATCTGGGGGTCGGGCGTTCGAATCGCTCCGGGTCCGCCATTGAACAAAGGGCTTAGGCATCGCTGCCTTGGCCCTTTTTCTTTTTCCGCCGCCCGCCCCGGAGCCTTCGACATGTCACGGCAAGCCCCCGCGCTGGGGATCGACTTCGGCACCTCGAACTCCGCCGCGGGCTTTCTCCACGACGGCAGGCCCCGGCTGATCCCGATGGCGCCGGGCCGGGCGACGTTGCCGACGACCTTCTTCTTCGACTTCGAAAGCCGCCGCACGCTGATCGGAGAGGCGGCGAACCGGGCGCTGCTGGACGGGAACGAAGGGCGGTTCATGCGCGCGCTGAAGCGGGTGCTGGGCACGTCGCTGATGCACGAGAAGCGGCAGATCCTGAACGAGCGCGTCACCTTCGTCGAGGTGATCGCGCGCTTCCTTTCCCACATCAAGGCGCGGGCCGAGGCCGAGACGGGCCTGACCTTCGAGCGCGCCCTGTCGGGCCGGCCCGTCGTCTTCCACGGCACCGGCGACGTGCGCGAGGCGCAGGCCGAGGACGACCTGCGGCGCTGCTACATGGCGGCGGGGTTCCGCGAGGTCGACTTCATGGCCGAACCCGAGGCCGCGGCGATCGCCAGCGGGGCGCTGGACGCCGCCGGGAGGGTCGGGCTGATCGTGGACGTGGGCGGCGGCACCTCGGATTTTTCGCTGTGCCGGGCGGGGGCGGGCGGGGTCGAGATCCTCGCCAGCCACGGCGTCAGGATCGGCGGGACGGACTTCGACCGGTCCATCAGCATCGACAGGGTGATGCCGCTGCTGGGCAAGGGAACCGAGCTTCGCAAGGCGATGGGGCCGGGCACGTCGCCCACGCCGAACGCGATCTTCAACGACCTCGCGACGTGGGAAAAGATCCCCTTCGTCTACACGCCCCAGAACCGCCGCATGACCGCCGACATGGTGCGGCTGGCCGAGGAGCCCGCGAAGCTTTCGCGCCTGGCCCGCGTGCTGGATGACGAACTGGCGCACGACCTCGCCTTCGCGGTCGAGCGCGGCAAGATCGCGGCGAACGGGGGCGACGAGAACCCGCGCATCCGGCTGGACCAGGTCGAGCCGGGGCTTTCGGTGCCGCTGCCCGCAGAGGCGCTGGCGGAATGCCTTGGCCGCCACGCCGACGCGCTTGCGCGCGGCGCGGCCGAGACGCTGCGGATGGCAGGCATCGCGGCGGCGGACGTGGACCAGGTGGTCTATGTCGGCGGCTCCAGTCTGATGTCGATGGTGTCGGACAGGATGCGGGCAGAGTTTCCCGCCGCGCGACATTCCTTCGCCGAGGTCTTCACCGCCGTCGCCGACGGCTTGGCCATCGCCGCCGCGCGCTGAGGCGCGCCAGGGCGCACGTCCCGCGACGCGGAGAAACCGTGGCGCTTCGGCCACGTGCGCCGGTCCTGGAACCGGCGGGGGCAACCGAACCCCTGCCTGCCGCGTTGCGCCCGCGAACCCGTGGGCCCTTCGCCGTCTGCGCGAAAGCAGGGGCCCACGACAGCACGCCGACATGCCGTCCCTACCCGCAATGCGCCGACTGCGGTGCGGATGGCCGCCCAGACCGCGCCGCGGCGCCACGAGATCATCCCACCCCTCGGCAGGAGAACGCGCATGACCGACCTTCCCGGACGCCCCAGCAGGCGGGGTTTTCTGAAGGCTTCGGCCGCGGGGGTCGCGATGGCCTTGCTGCCGCTTTCCGCCAAGGCCCAGCAGGCCGCCGCGCCCGTGCCGCTGGAACAGTACCAGCCGGTGTTCTTCACCCCCGCCGAATGGGCCTTCGTCATGGCCGCGACGGCGCGGCTGATCCCGTCCGAGGGCGACGGCCCCGGCGCGATCGAGACGCGGGTGCCCGTCTTCATCGACCTCCAGCTTGCCGGCGAGTTCGGCCAGGCCGCCGACTGGTACATGGAAGGGCCGTTCGCTCCCGCGGCCGACCCGCTGCTGGGCTGGCAGACGCCGCTGACCCCGGCCGAGGTCTATCGCCAGGCCATCCCCGTCTTCGACGCCTGGTGCGCGCAGACCTACAACGCGGCCTTCACCGCGCTGGACCCCGCCCGCCAGGACGAGGCGCTCGCCGCGCTGGAGGAAGCCGCGATGCTCGCGCCCGAGATCCGCGACTTCTTCTCGATCCTGCTCGACAACACCAAGGAAGGCTACTTCTCGGACCCGATCTACGGCGGCAACCACGGGATGCAGGCGTGGGTCTACATCGGGTTCCCGGGGGCGCGGGGGGCGTTCCTCGAATGGGTGGAACGTCATGACGTGCCCTACCCGCTGGGCCCGGTTTCCATCAGCGGCGAAAGGGCCTGAGCATGGCAAGGCAGGAACCCCGCAAGGACGTCGTGATCGTCGGCCTGGGCTGGACCGGGTCCATCTTGGGGATGGAGCTGTCGCAGGAAGGGCTGGACATCGTCGCGCTCGAGCGCGGCGCGGACCAGGACACCGTCCCCGAGTTCAAGTACCCCGACATGCTGGACGAGCTGCGCTACGGCGTGCGGCTGGGCCTGGTCCTGAAGCCCCGCAACCAGACGCTCACCATCCGCCGCGGCCCGGACGAGGTCGCGCTGCCGTTCCGCAGCTTCGGGTCGTTCCTGCCGGGCAACGGCGTAGGCGGCGCGGGCGCGCACTGGAACGGGCTGAACTGGCGCCCGCAGCCCGAGGAACTGAAGCTGCGCAGCCACGTCCGCGACAACTGGGGCGAGCAGATCATCCCCGAAGGAATGCTGCTCGGCGACTATCCGGTCAGCTACGACGAGCTCGAGCCGTTCTTCGACCGCTTCGAGCACGTCGCGGGCATTTCCGGGCAGGCCGGCAACCTCAACGGCCAAATCATTCCCGGCGGCAACCCGTTCGAAGGGCGGCGGTCGCGCGACTATCCGATGCCGGCGCTGCCGGTGACCTACGACGCCCGCAAGTTCGCCGAGGCCGCGGCCGCGATGGGCTATCATCCGTTCAAGGCGCCGTCGGGCATCGCCTCGACCGCCTACGTCAATCCCTACGGGATGCAGATGGGGCCCTGCACCTTCTGCGGCTTCTGCGAGCGCTACGGCTGCTTCCAGTATTCCAAGTCCGCGCCGCAGACGATGATCCTGGACGCGCTGCGCCGGCAACCGAACTTCAGCTACCGCACCGGGGCAGAGGTGCTGCGGGTCGAGAAGGCGCCGGACGGCAAGACCGCGACCGGCGTCACCTACTGGGACCACGCCGCCGGCGAGGAGGTGTTCCAGCCCGCCGACCTGGTGATCCTGGCGGCCTACCAGCTGTTCAACGTCCACCTGATGCTGCTGTCCGGGATCGGCCAGCCCTACGACCCGGTGACCGGCGAGGGCGTGACCGGCAAGAGCTACGCCTACCAGATGAACGGCAGCGCCACGCTGTTCTACCGCGATGAAGTGTTCAATCCCTTCGTCGGCCACGGCTCGAACGGCATGTCGATCGACGATTTCGGCATGAACCAGATCGACTTCGGGCGCGAAGGCTTCATCGGCGGCGCCTACTGGCGGTCCGGCCAGACGAACGGCCAGCCGATCCGGTCCATGCCGCTGCCGCGCGACAGCGCCGAGTGGGGGGCCGGGTGGAAGAAGGCGGTCGGCGACTGGTACGGCCACGTCATGTCGATCGGGTCGCACGGCTCGCACATGGCCTATCGCGGCAACCACCTCGATCTCGACCCGACCTACCGCGACAGGTTCGGCCGGCCGCTCATGCGGATGACGTTCAACTGGCAGGAAAACGACCTGCGGATGAACCAGTTCATGCGCGCCAGGATGGCAGAGGTCGTCGCCTTCATGAAGCCCGACCTGTCGCAGCTGTCCTTCAAGGACCTGGGCGCGCGCTACGACATCCGCCCCTACCAGACGACCCACAACACCGGCGGCCACATCATGTCCGAAAACCCGGCCGAGGGGGTGGTGAACCGCTATTCGCAGGTCTGGGGCATGCACAACGTGTTCGCCACGGGGGCGGGGAACTTCGTGCAGAACACGCAGTACAACCCGACCGGCCTTGTCGGCGGGCTGGCCTACCACACCGCCGACGCAATCCGCCGGCAGTATCTTTCCAACCCCCGCCCGCTGGTCTGAGGAGCGTCGAGATGAGGACCTTTCTCCGGATCGTCGCCCTGCTCGCCCTGACGGGCGTGATCGTCCTGCTTGCCATGATCTTCGTGCCCGTGCGGCTGACACCCGCCGTCGCGGCGCTGCCCGCCGACTGGCGCCCGGCCGAGGGCCAGGGCGAATACGTCATGCGCGCGGGCGATTGCGCGGCCTGCCACACCGCCGAGGACGGCCGGCCCTTCGCGGGCGGGCGGCCGATCGAAAGCCCGATGGGCACGATCTATTCCACCAACATCACGCCCGACCCCGACCAGGGGATCGGCCGCTACACGCTGGACCAGTTCCGGGCCGCGCTCTACGACGGCATCCGGGGCGATGGCGCGCATCTCTACCCGGCGATGCCGTATGAGAACTACCGCATGCTGACCGAAGAGGACGTGCGGGCGCTGTACGACTACTTCATGAACGAGGTGCCGCCGGTGGCCGACCCGATCCCGGCGACCGACCTCGCGTTCCCGTTCAACCAGCGCTGGGGCATCCGCGCGTGGAACTGGCTCGCGCTCAGGCACCCGGCGGGGTTCACCCCGGTCTATGGCGACGAGGTGCTGGACCGCGGCAAGTACCTGGTCGAGGCGCCCGGCCACTGCGGCGCCTGCCACAGCCCGCGCAACCTGCTGATGATGCAGGACGGGGTCACGCTGGACGGCGGCCGCTTCCTGCAGGGCGGCGCGATCGCCGGGTGGGAAGCGCCGCCGCTGTCCGGCCCCGCCTCGGCCCCGCAGCGGTGGGACATTCCCGACATGGCGCGCTATCTCGGCACGGGCCGCAACAACCACTCGACCGCGAACGGCGAGATGGGGCTGGTGGTCGAGGAATCCATGCAGCACCTGACCCCCGACGACCGCATCGCGATCGCCGCCTTCCTCAAGGGGATGCCCGGTGGCGAGGTCGTGCTGCCCGCCACCACCGAGCCGTCCGAAACCGTCGTCATCCCGCACCAGCCCGCGGGCGACGCGGGCAAGGAGACCGAGGCGCTGCTGGTGTCGGCGCCCGCCGACATGGCGATCGGCCCGCGGCTTTACGCCGACAACTGCATGGCCTGCCACTTCGCATCGGGCACCGGGGCCGCGCAGATCTTCCCCAAGCTCGCCGGCAACACGCTGGTGCAGTCGGACGAGACGATGCCGCTCATCTCGATCATCCTGAACGGGGCGCATGTTCCCTCGACCGCGCAAAGGCCGATGCAGCTGGTGATGCAGGGCTACCGCGACCGCCTGAACGACCAGGAGGTCGCGGAACTCGCGACCTTCCTGCGTTCGGCATGGGGCAACGACGCCGGGCCGATCACGACCGAGCGGGTGGCCGAGGTGCGCGCGGAAACCGCCGAGGACGCGGGCGACCCCGACGACACGGCGCGGGACTGACCGGCCCGCCGCGCTTGGGGCCTGCGCAAGCCCCAAGCCCGCCGGCACGCGATGGCAGCATGGTCGGGTGACGGACGCCGCCGGTGCTCAGCCATTCCGGGCGAGCCAGTCCGTGATTTCGGGGCGCAGGCTTGCCGCGCCGTCCTCCACCCCCGCCGCGACCAGCTTCGACAGCTCCGACAGGTCGATCCGGCGGAACAGGTGCTTGACCGGGCCGATCGACGCCGGGCGCATCGACAGCCGTCGCAGGCCCAGCGCGGCGAGGGTCGCGGCCTCGATCGGGCGGCCCGCATCCTCGCCGCAGAAGCTGAGCGGCACCCCCGCCTCGTTGCTGCGATCCACGATCTGCTTCAGCAGGAACAGGAACGACGGCGACAGCGTGTCGTAGCGGCGGCGCACCGCCTCGTTCTCGCGGTCGGCGGCGAAGAAGAACTGCTTCAGGTCGTTGCCGCCGATCGACAGGAAGTCGCAGGACTGGAAGAACGACCGCGGCGCAAAGGCGATGGACGGCGTTTCCAGCATCGCGCCCACGCGGATCTCGGTCGGCAGCTCGTGGCCGTGCATCCGCTCGCGTTCGATCTGCTCGTCGAGGATGGCGCGGGCGCGGGCGAATTCGGACGGCTCGGCCACGAACGGGAACATGATGCTGAGCGGCCGGCCCGCCCCCGCGCGCAGCAGCGCCTGCAACTGCATCCGCAGCACGCCGCGCTTGTCGAGGCCCAGCCGGATCGCGCGCCAGCCCATCGCGGGATTCGGCTCGTCCTGCGGCTTCATGTAGGGCAGCACCTTGTCCGACCCGATGTCCAGGGTGCGGAACACCACGGGCTTGCCCTTTGCGTTGTCCATCACCTTGCGGTAGAGCCGGGCGAGATCGCCGCGTTTCGGGACGCGGGTCCGGGTCAGGAACTGAAGCTCGGTCCGGAACAGGCCCACGCCTTCGGCCCCCGACCCTTCCAGCGACGGAAGGTCGGCCATCAGGCCCGCGTTCATGAACAGCTCGACCCGGGTGCCGCAGGTTGCGACGGCGGGCAGGCCCCGCAGGTCGGCGTAGCGCTTCTGCGCCTCGGCCTGCATCGCGATCTTGTCGCGGAAGGCGGCGGCGACGCTTTCTTCCGGGCGCAGGTGGACGATGCCGGTGTCGCCGTCGACGAAGATCGGATCGCCGTTCAGCGCCTCGGACGCGATCCGGCCCGCGTTGACCACCAGCGGGATCGCGAGCGAACGGGCGACGATGGCCGCGTGGCTGCCGACGCTGCCTTCGGCAAGCACCACCCCGCGCAGCTTGCGTCCATAGTCCAGAAGCTCGGCCGGGCCGATGTTGCGGGCGACGAGGATCGGGTTCTCGGGCATCTCTGCCCCGGTGTCGCGCCCCTGCCCCGTGAGGATCCGCAGAAGCCGGTTCGACAGGTCGTCGAGGTCGTGCAGCCGCTCGCGCAGGTAGGGATCGGCCGCGCGCTCCAGCCGCGCGCGGGCCTGCCCCTGTTCCTTTTCCACCGCCGCCTCGGCCGACAGGCCAAGGTCGATGTCCTCCTCCATCCGCCGCAGCCAGCTGCGCGAGTTGGCGAACATCCGGAAGGTTTCCAGCACGTCGGCATGGTCGCCCGCGCCCAGCGACAGGTCGGCCATCAGCGCGTCGAGCCGCGAGCGCAGCATCGCGACCCCTTCGTTCAGGCGGGCGCGTTCGCGCTGGGGATCGTCGCCCACCGGGTTCGTGACGACGACGCGCGGCTCGTGCAGCCAGACATGCCCTTCGGCCGAGCCCTCCTGCCCGCTGGTGCCCCGGAACACGGCGGGAAAGCGGTGCGTCGCAGGCCCGCCGTCGTTGCCGCCGGCGAAGGCGCCAAGCTCTGCCATCTCCGCCAGCACCATCGCCACGACCTCGAGGCCGTAGCATTCGTCTTCGGTGAACTGGCGCGACTGACGCGACTGCACGACCAGGACGCCCAGCTTCTCGCCCACGCGCTGGATCGGCACGCCGAGGAAGGACGGATAGACCTCCTCCCCCGTCTCGGGCATGAAGCGGAAGCCCGGCTCGGCAGGGGCGTTCGCCGTGTTGATCGGCTGGCCCATGCGGGCCACGCGCCCCACCAGCCCCTCGCCCAGCCGAAGCCGGGTGTGGTGGACGGATTCGGGGCGCAGCCCCTCGGTCGCGCACAGTTCCAGCGTCTGCGGGTCGCGGAACAGGTAGATCGAGCAGACCTCGGTCCCGATCGAATCGGCGATGTGGTGGGTGATGTTGTCGAGCCTGTCCTGGCTCGCGCCCGGCGCGGCAAGCGTGTCCCTGAGCCGCTGCAGCAGCTTGCGGGATTCGCTTTCGGCCAAGTCTCCGCTCAACTTCCCTCCCCCGCCGCCTGGCCTCGCCTTCGGCTATGGCCGATCCCGCGGATCAGGCCTGTTCAAGCTGGAAGGCATCATGCAGCGCCTGCACGGCCAGTTCCATATACCTGCGGTCGATCAGAACCGAAATCTTGATCTCGCTGGTTGCAATGACCTTGATGTTGACGTTCTCGTCGGCGAGCGCCTTGAACATGCGCGCGGCGACCCCGGCGTGCGACCGCATCCCGATCCCCACGACCGACACCTTGGCCACGTCGTCGTCCACCGCGAGCTCGTCATAAGCGATCGCGCCGCCGGCGCGCGCGTCCTCCATCGCCTTCTTGGCGCGCTCGACCTGGTTGATCGGGCAGGAGAAGGTCATGTCCGTGACCGCGCCCGGATGATCCTCGTAGTCGCGTTCCGAGATGTTCTGGACGATCATGTCCACGTTCACGCCCGCGTCCGCCAGCGGCTGGAAGATGGCGGCCGAGATGCCGGGCCGATCCTCGACCGTGACCAGCGTGATCTTGGCCTCGTCGCGGCTGTAGGCGACGCCCGAAACGACCTTGGATTCCATGATCTCGTCCTCATCGCAGACCAGCGTGCCGCTGGTTTCATCCGTGTCCTCGAACGAGGACAGCACCCGCAGGCGCACGTTGTAGCGCATCGCCAGCTCGACCGAGCGGGTCTGCAGCACCTTCGCGCCGAGCGACGCCAGCTCCAGCATCTCCTCGAACGCGATCCTGTCCAGCTTGCGCGCCTTGCGCGCGATCCGCGGGTCGGTCGTGTAGATGCCGTCCACGTCGGTATAGATGTCGCAGCGTTCCGCGTCGAAGGCGGCGGCAAAAGCGACCGCGGTGGTATCGGACCCGCCCCGGCCCAGCGTCGTCACGCGGCCGTCGGGCGCGATCCCCTGGAACCCCGCGACGACCGCGACCTTCATCCCTTCGGCGAACTTCGCATCGAGGTTGTCGCGCGGGATCGACACGAACCGGGCCGAGCCGTGCTGCGCGGTGGTGTTGATCGGGACCTGCCAGCCCTGCCAGCTGCGCGCCGGCACGCCCATTTCCTGCAGCCTGAGCGCCATGAGGCCCGCGGTGACGTTCTCGCCCGAGGCCACGACCGCGTCGTATTCGCGCGCGTCGTAAAGGCGCGAGGTGCCCTCGACCCAGCCCACGAGCTCGTTGGTCTTGCCCGACATGGCGCTGACGATGACGATGACGTCGTAGCCGCGATCGACCTCGCGCTGGACCTTGCGGGCCGCATTCGCGATGCGGTCGATGTCGGCCACCGACGTGCCGCCGAATTTCATCACCAGAAGCGGCATGAAGGCCCCTTAGTCGCCGAGGGTGGAACGCGCGGCGTCATAGGCCGGACCGGCCGGAAGGGCAAGCGGGCACCACGCGATTGCGCGGGCGCGGGGTCGCCCGTCCGGTGGACTTCAGCTGACCCGGCTGCGGGGGCGGAACGGCAGCGGCGCGACCGGGATGCCGTCCTCCAGCAGCTTGCGCGCCTCGTCGATGCGCGCCTCGCCGTGGATCGCGCGTTCCGGCCTGGTGCCTTCGTGCATCGCCCGCGCCTCGGCGGCGAAGCTCATCCCGACATAGTCCGACGTCGTCTCGACATGCCGGCGCAGCTTTTCCAGCGGCGTCATGTCCTCGGCGGCAGGGCGCAGGGTCGGCTCGCCCCGGCTCGCGACCGAAGGTGCCATAAGCGCCTTTTCCACGTCCGCGCCGCCGCAGGTCGCGCAGGTGACCTGGCCCGCCGCTTTCAGCCGGTCGAAATCGCCGGCCGACCGGAACCAGCCGTCGAAATCGTGCCCCTCGGCGCAGCGCAGCGTATAGCGGATCATGGATCGGCCTCCTTCGGGCAACATATCGTGGTCCGCCGCGTCGCGATCAAGCGCGGCGCTGCCTCGCGCGTCCCGCGAGGGCGAGGATGCGGTCGACCAGCGCCCCGGGGTCCCCTGCCCGGTCCCGCAGCACGGCGCGCGCGCGCCGGCCCATCGCCCGCGCCGCTGCCGGATCGGCCGCGAGCCGCGCCACTGCCGCGCCCAGGTCGCCGGCGCCGACCCCAAGGCTCGCGCCGGCCGCGCCGAGCGCGGCGTAGCCCTCGGCCGCGTTGCCGACATGGGGCCCGTGCAGGATGGCGCAGCCGTGGCCCGCAGGCTCCCACGGGGTGTGCCCGCCATGATCGACCAGCGACCCGCCCGTCAGGCAAAGCCCGGCGGCGTCGTACCAGCGCGCCATCTCGCCCAGCACGTCGACCAGAACGACCGCACCGTCCCGGCCGACCGCGCCCGCCGACCGCCGGGCCGCGTCGAGGCCCCGCGCCCGGATCATCGCCGCCACCTCGTCCCCGCGGCGCGGGTGGCGCGGGGCAAGGATCAGCTGCAGGTCCGGCACCCGGGCGCGCGCCTGCAGGAAGGCGTCGAGCACCAGCTCCTCCTCCCCCGCGTGGGTCGAGGCGGCGAGCCAGGTCCTGTCGCGCCGGGCCGATGCGGGCGGGACGGGGGTGGCGGCCGGGTCCAGCAGCTTCAGTTGCAACCGGGGCAGCAGCGCGCCCGGAGAAAGGCCCAGGGCGATCAGCCGCGATTCGCTTGCCCCATCCTGCGCCGACAGCGCGTCGAGCCCGCCCAGCACCGGCCCGATCAGCCCCCGCGCCCGCGACCAGCGCGCCGCCGACCGCGCCGACATCCGCGCGCCCGCCACGACCTGCGCGATCCCGCGCAACCGGGCGGCGGCGGCGCGGTTCGGCCAGATCTCGTTTTCCAGCGTCACCAGAACCGCCGGGCGATGGCGGTCGAGGAAGCGGTCCACGGCGCCCGGCAGATCGAGGGGCGCCAGCCGCGCGGGGACGCCCCACCCGGCGGCGACCGCGCGCCCCGTCACCGTGTTCGCCGTCACCACCACCGGCAGATCGCGCCCGAGCGCTTCCACGAGCGCTTCCACGATCCGGCGGCCCGAGTTCAGCTCCCCCACCGACGCGCCGTGCAGCCAGACGCCGCCCGGACGATGCGCCGGGCCCGCGTCCAGCACCATGCGCTCGCGCCAGTCCGGCCCCGCGATGCGTGCCGCGGCGCCCGCGACGGGGCCGGCGAAGGTCGTGAGCGCGCGATAGATCATGCCGCCTTTCCGAAAAGCCGATGCGCGGCGCGGACGAGGATCGTGACCGTTTTCCGGGCTTCCGGCGACGCGACATCAGGGGCTTGCCGGAAGCCTGTAAACGGGAAAGCCCGCGTCGGGTAGCAGGAAAACGCCCCCTTCCCGCGCCAACCGGCGGGCCGGGGCAGACGTGCGGAACATCAGTCGCTGCCGCGCCTCGACCGAACCAAGAGGCGCGCCGAATCGCGGCCGAACGGGGGTCCGGCACCGTCGCGGCAAGGGCGGCCCGGCAGGACGTGGCACGCGCCCGCAACCTGCCGTCGCAAGCACATCGCTGCGCGCGCGGTAAGGGACGTTGCTGCGCCGGGCCCGCCGGCGGACTTGTCGGCGCCAGTGGCGGGCCTGTCCGGGCGGGGGCTTGGCGGTCATCGGCACCCATGCAACAATGCTGGCAAGGCAGGCGGGGAAAGGGCATCCGAGAAGGTGCGCCCTCCAGGCTCCACCGGCCGCCGGAACCCTCGCGAGGGGTTTCAGTTCAGCCGGGGGAGCGTATGACCGAACTGACACTCGACCGCGCGTGGCCTTGCATCTTCACCCCGTGCGACGCGCAGAAGGTGGCGTCCATCCAGCTTGCGCCCGAAACATGGGCCGCGCGCCAGCCCCTGGTCCACGCCAGCATTCCGCTGTCGAGTTCGCTCTACCTCGAACATGGCCTGCTGGGGCGCTACCGGACCGACAGGCTCGGGCGGCGGCAGTTCCTGAGCCTGCAGATCCCGGGCGACTACGTGGATCTGCCCGCCTACATGCTGGGCCACCTGGACCATAATCTTGAAGCGATCAGCGAGGCGGTCGTGCGCCGCACGCCGCACGACGCCGTCCACATGTTGCGGCAGCAGGAACCCGACCTGTTCCAGAAGCTGTGGAAGATCTCGCTGATCGACTCCTCGATCGATCGCTACTGGACCTTCCGCGTCGGCCGCCTGGTGGGCCGGGCGCGGGTCGCCAATTTCTTCTGCGAGATGCTGCTGCGGTTCTACGCGCGGGGCCTGTGCGACTTCGACGGGTTCAGGCTGCAGGTGACGCAGGTGGACCTGGCCGAGATCTGCGGCATGACGCCGGTCCACGTGAACCGGCTGATGGCGGAACTGCGCGACGAGGGGATCTGCACCTTCTCGCAGGGGCACCTGCGAATCACGAACCTTCCCGATCTGTTCCAGACCGGGCAGTATTCCTGGGACTACCTGTATCTCGACCCCGAAACGGACCGCGAGATCCGCAAGCGCGTGACCGCCACCCGCCGCGGGCCCCTGCACAACGGACCGTCGCTGCTGAGCGCCACGAAGGGTGCGGGGCCGATCTGATCGGCGATGCCGGCGCGCGGGGACGCGCCGGGCGGCTGCGCCCTGCCCCGCGCGCGGGCGGGCGGGTGAGCGCGATGAGGATCGGCGGCAGCGTCTCAGGCTTCATCCGCCATGCGCCATTCAAGGCCCGTGAAGCCCTCGCGGAAGGCGAAGATCACCAGGTGCTTGTCGACGACATAGCGCAGGTTGATGATGGCCTTCGCGTCCTCGCCCTCGACCCGCACGACAAGCGCGCCATCCTCGGCCTTGAGGCGGACGGTCCCCGCCTCGACCGCGAAATCGGCGGTGTCCGCGTCCGAGCGGACCTCGATCTTGTGGGCGAAGTGCTTGGCGAGCTGCTGGACATATTTCGCGGCGCTCGGCGTGGGATAGCGGGCGGTCGAGATCATGGCGGTCTTTCAGTGCAGGACGCGGAGGGTGTCGTCGGAAGGCTTGGGGAAGGGTGAGCCAAGCTGGTCGTGCCAGTGGTGGTGCAGGACCAGCGGGCGGTCGTCGTGGCGCGAGACCTCGATCGGCGTGTCGTAGAGCGCCGACAGCACCGGCTCGGTCAGCACGGTTTCGGGCGCGCCTTCGGCCACGATGCGGCCGTCCTTCATGGCGATGATGTGGTCGGCCCAGGCGGCGGCATAGTTCACCTCGTGCACGACGGTCAGGACGCTGCGGCCGCGGGCGCCCACCAGATCGGCCAGCCGCGCCATCAGCGTGCGGGAATGGGCCATGTCGAGGTTGTTCAGGGGCTCGTCGAGCAGCAGCCAGTCGGTCCCCTGGGCGAAGGTCATCGCCAGATGCGCGCGCTGCGCCTGCCCGCCCGAGATCTCGTCGAGGAAGCGGTGGCGGAGCGGCGTCAGCCCGAACGCGTCCAGCGCCTGCTCGACCGCCTCGCGGTCGGCGGCGCGGGGGCGGCCGTGGTGGTGCGGCCAGCGGCCGAAGCCCACCAGCTCGGCCACCCGCAACCGGCTGGCGACGTGGGTCTGCTGGCCCATGACGGCCATCGCCAGCGCCAGCCGCTCGGTCCCGGTCGTGGCGAGGTCCAGCCCGTCGATCTCGATCCGGCCGGCCTGCAGCGGCTCCAGCCGGGCGACCAGCCGCAGCAGCGTGGACTTGCCGGCGCCGTTCGGGCCGATCAGCGCAATCAGCTTGCCGCGCGGCAGGGTCAGGTCGATGTCATGCAGGATCGGCGTGGCGCCGATCCGATGGGTCAGCCCGTTGATGCGGATCATCGGACACGTCCTTTCAGCAGAAGGAACAGGAAGAACAGGCCGCCCGCGAACTCGACGACGACCGAAAGCGTGGCGGCCTGGCCCATCAGGCGCTCGAACAAGGTCTGGCCGGCAACCAGGACCACCGCGCCGATCAGCCCGGCGGCGGGCAGCAGCACCGCATGGCGGGCCGAAGGCGCGAGCCCGTGCGCCAGCCCCGCGACCAGCAGGCCGAAGAACGCGACCGGCCCCACCAGCGCGGTCGAGACCGAGACCAGCATCCCCACCAGCCCGAGCGTCACCAGCACCAGCCGGTCGAAGCGCAGGCCCAGCGACACCGCGGCCTCGCGCCCCAGCGCCACGACGTCGAGACGCGGCGCAAGCCACATCGCGCCCGCCATGCACAGCGCGGCGATCCCGCCCGCGACGGGCAGCAGGGCGGCGTCGATGCTGCCGAAGCTGGCGAAGCTGACGCTCTGCACCACCGCGAACGCGTTGGGGTCCATGATCCGGGCGAGGAAGGTCGACAGCGAACGGAACAGCACGCCGAGGATCACCCCGGTCAGGATGGTGCGCGGGATGTCCTTCGCCCCCCGCCCCACCAGCGTGCCGAACAGCATGGCCGCCAGCAGCGACATGGCGGCGACACTGGCCAGGAACCTGGCGGCGTTCGGCAGGGCGGCGAAGCCCGCGACCCCCAGCGAGGCGACCAGCCCGGTCTGCAGCAGCACGTAGAGCGCATCGAAGCCCATGATCGACGGCGTGAGCACCCGGTTCGCGGCCACCGTCTGGAACAGCACCGTGGCGATGCCCACGGCTGCGCCGACGACGACCAGCCCCGCCAGCTTGGTGCCGCGCAGCTGCAGGATGAAGGCGCGGTTGCCGCCGCCGATCCCCTGGAACATCCAAACCAGCGACGAGGCCGCGAGCAGCGCCAGAAGCGCCGCGATCAGGGTGGCGGCGGGCCTATCCATGCGCGCTATCCATGCGAGACGGGCCGGTAGAGAAGCCACAGGAAGATCACCGATCCGGCGATGCCCAGGATCGTGCCGACCGGGATCTCGTAGGGATGGCGCACGATCCGGCCGAGCAGGTCGCAGGCCAGCAGCAGCCCCGCGCCGCCCGCCGCGACGACGGGGATCGAGGCGCGCAGGTTGTCGCCCATGATCCGGGCGACGATGTTCGGCACCACCAGCCCGACGAAGGGGATCATGCCGACCGTCGTCACCACCAGCGCCGAGACGACCGAGACGACGACCATCCCCAGCCGCATCACCCCGCGCGTGGACAGGCCGAGGCCGATCGCCACCCCGTCGCCCAGCGACAGGATGGCGAAGCGGTCCGCCGCGAACCACGCAAGCCCCGCCGCCGCCCCTGCGATCCACAGCAGTTCATAGCGGCCCGCGATCACGCCCGAGAACTCGCCCGACCCCAGCCAGGTGCCCACGAACTGCAGCAGGTCCGCCTCCCACGCGATCCAGGTCACGACGCTGCCGATGATGCCCGACAGGACCAGCCCTGCGATCGGGACCAGCATCACCTCGCGCACCGGCAGGCGGCGGACGATGGCGAGGAAAAGCGCCGTGCCCGCCATCGCCGCAAGGCTGGCCGCGACCATCTTGATCCAGATCGGCGCGGCGGGGGCCAGCAGCGTGATGCCCAGAAGCCCGAGCGCCGCGCTTTCCCCCGTGCCCGCCGTGTCGGGCCCGACGAAGCGGTTGCGCACCAGGCTCTGGATCACGGTGCCCGCGACGGCCAGCGCCGCGCCCGTCAGCAGCACCGCGAGCGTCCGCGGCAGCCGCGATTCCATCAGCACGAGGGTCGTCCACCCGCCGCCGGCCGCAAGGTCGATGCGCGCGGCGCCGGTGCCAAGGCTCGCCAGCACCAGCAGCGCCAGCGCCAGCCCGGCGGCGAGAGGACGGGCGTTCATCCCGCGAGTGCTGCGGCCAGCACGTCCAGCGTCTCGGTCAGCGCGGTGTAACCGCCGGGCGCGAGATAGACGTTGCCGGCCGGCAGGTAGACGACGTGGCCGTTCTTCCAGGCGTTGGTCTGCCGCACCAGCTCGTTGTCCAGCGTGGCCTGGGCCGAAGGCTCGTCCGCCCCGATCGCCGCGCCGCGGTCCAGCACGAACAGCCAGTCGGGGTTGGTCTCGGCGATGAATTCGTGGCTGATGGCGTCGCCGTGGCTGGCGTCCTTGTCCAGCGGCCCGCCCGCCTGCGGCAGCCCGGTTACGTCATAGATCCAGCCGAAGCGCGAGCCGGCGCCATAGGCCGACATCTTCGGCCCGTTGGTCAGGACGACCAGCGCCGTGCCCTTGTCCCGGCCCGCATCCGCCAGCGCAGCCAGCTTCCCGTCGACCTCGGCGATCAGCGCCTGACCCTCGGTCTCCTTCCCGAACAGGGCGGCCAGCGCCGCCAGCCGGGCCTTTGCGTCGTCGATCAGGTCGGCGCCGTCCACGGTCATGTCGATGGCGGGCGCGACCTGCGCCACGGCGTCCTTCTTTGCCGCAGAGCGGTTGGCGACCACGATCAGGTCGGGGCCAAGCGCGGCCAGCCCCTCGAGGTTCGGCTCCTGCAGTGTGCCGACGGGGGCGGCGGTGCCGGCGAGTGGCTGCAGGTAGTCGAGGTACAGCTTGTCGGGCACCCCCGCGGGCGTCACCCCCAGGGCCACCATCGTGTCGACCACGCTCAGGTCGAGAGCGGCCACCTTGGCGGGCGCGCCGGGCAGGGAAACGGAACCCTGCGCCGTCTCGACCGTCACGTCGGCAAGGGCGGGGAAGGCCATCAGGGTGGCGAATCCGGCAGACAAGATCATGCGCATGGGGCGAGTCCTTTCCTGAGCAAGAGCGTCAAGCATTCTCCGCTCCGGTTATGAAGTCTGACAACATGAGTCAACTATAACGAACGTCGCAGTTTCAAGAGGCGGAGAATATCTTTGTATACTCCGCTGCGCCCGCCCCGAAGATCCTGCCCGCCGGGGCTGTCGCGCATGACGGTGACGCTGGTCTACCATGCGCGCCCAGAGGAGGTGCTGATCACCGTCGGCTCGCAGAATGCGCTTTTCCTGGCGATCGGCATCCTCGCCAAGCCGGACCGGCTGGCCGTGATCGAGGAGCCGGGATATCCGGATTTCGTGGAAACGCTCCGCCGCTCGGACGCGCCCTGGCGGTGCGTTCCCGTGGACAGGGACGGCCTGGACCCGGCGAAGCTGCCGGATCGGACCCGGCTCGTGGTTGCCACGCCCAGCCACAACATTCCGACCGGCGCGACCATGCCGCTGCAACGGCGGATGGACCTGCTGGCCCGCGCGGAGGTCGATGATTTCCTGATCATCGAGGATGATTACGATTACGAGATGTCCTATCTCGCGCCGCCGCTTCCCGCGCTCAAGTCCCTCGACCGGCAGGGCCGCGTGATCTACCTGGGCAGCTTCTCGAAGTCGCTGTTTCCGGGCCTGCGCATCGGCTACCTGGTGGCAGGCGAGCCAATGATCGCCGCGGCCCGCGACGCCCGCGCGATCATGCTGCGCCACCCGCCCACGCATCTGCAGCGGACCACGGCCCATTTCCTCGCGCTGGGTCACTACGATGCCCATGTCGTGCGGCTTCGCGAGGAGATGCAGAGACGGCGCATCGAGATGATGGATGCGCTCGGCAGGACCGAGTTTCGCATTGCCGGAACCGCGCGCGATGGCGGCGCCAGCGTCTGGCTGTCCGGCCCTGACGAGATCGACAGCATGGATCTTGCCGAACACGGCCGGCGCCGCGGCGTCCTGATCGAGCCGGGCGCGGTGTTCTTCGAGACGCCGCCGCGGCCATGCCCGTTCTTCCGCCTGGGATACGGCTCGATTCCGTCGGACAAGATCCGCCCGGGAATCGAGCAGCTGCAGAAGGCCTGCGACGAGCTGCGGTAGCCGGCGCAGCCGGCGCGTCAGCGCCCCAGGATGCGGCGCAGGTCGGATGCCCCGGGCTGTTCCCCGAAGACCAGCTGGCTTTCGATGTGCCGCAGATGCCGCTCGATCAGTTCACGCGCCATCGTCCCGTCGCGCTTCCTGATCGCCGTGGCGATGGCGGCGTGCTCGTCGTCCTCGCACAGGATGTGGTTCGAACCTGCGAAGAACCCGATGATGAGAGAGCTGCGCATGATGAGTTCGCGCAGGAAGTCGGACAGGACGTCGTTGCCGCTGATCCGCGCGACCACCATGTGGAACTCGCCCGACAGGCCGATCGCCCGCGCCCGATCCCCGCTGGTGCGGGCCGCGGCTTCCGCCCCGACCGCCTCCTCCAGTTCGGCGATGTCGTGATCGGTGGCGTGAAGCGCGGCATTGCGGGCCAGCGTCTTCTCGATCGCCCGGCGCGCCTGGAACACGTTGCGCGCCTCCTGCTCGGCGGGCACGCGCACGAAGGCGCCACGGTTGCGCTTCAGCTCGACCGTCTTGCGCGCGGCCAGGACCACCAGAGCGCGGCGAACATCGGACCGGCTGCAACCGTAGATATCGCAAAGCTCGGGCTCGCTCAGCTTGGTCCCGGCCCTGAGCCGCTGTTCGAGGATCGCGCTGGTCACGCCATCCACGATCCGGTTTTCCGCACAATCCGTCATGGGAGCGATCGACAGTCTGTCCTGCATGGCCACCGACAAGGGGGGCGCGCGAACCTATGCCGGGCCGTGGCGGGGCACAAGAACGAAGATCGTGACGGTCCTTCAATGAATCGTTGACATTCCGGGCCCGAACTAGCGACGATCCGCGACGAACCAGATCGGAGACCGCCATGAAGATCCTGCTCGTCAACCCCAACGCGACTGCCTCGATGACCGACAAGATCGCGGCCAGCGCGCGCCGGGTCGCCGGGCCGGACGTCGAGATCGTCGCGCGGACCGGCGAGGGATCGCCCGCCAGCATCGAGGGCCACCATGACGAGGCGATGTCTGTGCCTGCGCTCCTGCGCCACGTGCGCGAGGGCGAGCGCGAGGGCGTGGCCGGGGTGGTCGTCGCCTGCTTCGACGATCCCGGCATCGGGGCCTGCCGCGAACTGGCCAGCGGTCCGGTGATCGGCATCGCCGAAGCGGCGATGAAGGCGGCGACCATGCTGGCGACCAGCTTTTCGGTGGTGACCACGCTGCCGCGCTCGGTCCCGGTGATCGAGGAACTGGCCCGCCGCTATGGCGTGGACCACCAGTGCCGCAAGGTCCGCTCGGCCAGCATCCCGGTGCTTGCGCTCGAGGAGGAGGGATCGGGCGCGAAGGAAAAGGTCCGCGACGAGATCCTGCGCGCCATCCGCGAGGACAATTGCGAGGCCATCGTGCTGGGCTGCGCCGGAATGGCCGACCTGACCGACTGGCTCAGCCGCGAAACCGGCGTGCCGGTGATCGACGGGGTTACCGTGGCGGTCAAGTTCGTCGAGGGGCTGGCCGCGGTCGGCCTGGGGACCAGCAAGTTCTGCGCCTATGCGCAGCCGAACGAGAAGTGACGCAAACGCGCGACATCCGAAAACGGGAGGTGGAAATGTCGTCAGTTGAAGGCGTGCCCGGTGTGGGAGCACTGGAAGCCGGGCAGAAGAAGGTGGGCGAGGAAACGCTTGCCCCGCAACGCGAGCGGATCATGGACCCGTGGTCCTATCTGTTCGCCTGGCTGGGGGGTTGCGTGTCGATCGGGACCTTCACCGTGGGGTCTGGGCTGGTGGGGACGCTGAACCTGCTGCAGGTGTTCCTGGCGATCGCGATCGGATGCACCGTCATCGGCCTCGCGCTGGCCATAAACGGGGCCGCCGGACACAAGTACGGCATTCTATTCATGGTTCAGGCCCGTTCGTCCTTCGGATTTGCCGGGACGCGCCTGCCTGCGCTGGTCCGGTCGGTGCCGGCCATCGTCTGGTTCGGCTTCCAAAGCTGGATCGGCGCGGGCGCGCTGAACCTGGTGTCGGTGACGCTGTTCGGATTCGACAGCATCGTGTTCTGGTTCATCGCCTTCCAGTTCCTGCAGATCGGCCTGTCGGTGCTGGGCTTCAGCGGGATCAAGTGGCTGGAGAACATCGGCTCGGTCTTCATCATCGGCGCGCTGATCTACATGTTCTTCAGCGTCATCAACAAATACGGCAACGAAATCTCGACCAATCTCCTGCAGGCCGAGGGAAGCTGGGGCGCGCCGTTCTGGGGGGCCACCATGCTGTTCCTGGGCGTCTACAGCACGATGATGCTGAACGTCTCGGACTATTCGCGGGAACTCAAGGAAACCGTCTCGCCGCTGCGGCAGGTGGTGATCTACGCGAACTCGATCCTGCCCGCGACGCTGTTCATGGGGCTGATCGGGCTGATGGTGTCGAGCGCGACCGGAGAGGTCGACCCGATCAAGGTCTTCTCCAGCGCGGTGGACAACAAGGTCCTGCTGATCATCACGCTGCTCTTCATCGTCTTCGCGCAGGTGACGACGAACGTCCTGAACAACGTCATCCCGCCGGCCTATGCGCTGATGGATGTCTTCAAGCTGAACTTCAAGACCTCGGCGGTTCTGGTCGGGTTGCTGGCCTTCGCGACCTTCCCCTGGGAACTGGTCAAGGACGAATCCGCGGCCGGGCTGAACCTGTTCATCCAGACCTATTCGGCCTTCCTGGGCCCGATCTTCGCGGTGCTGGTGGTGGATTACTATCTTTTGCGCAAGCGCCAGCTGAACCTTGACCTGCTCTATGACGAGAACGGCCCCTACCGGGGCGTGAACTGGGCGGCCATCATCGCGACGGCGCTCGGGGTCGTGGTGGCGCTGATCTTCAACAGGATCTCGTGGTATGCCAGCCTGATCCCGGCCGGGCTGGCCTACTACATCCTGATGAAGTCGATGCCCTCGGCGCGCCGGTTCCTGGCGAACTGACATCGATCCGGCCGCCCCCGCACGGGGCGGCCGGCTACGCCCCCCTCTCCGACTGATGGAAGCAATGGCGCGGCATGGGCATCCAGGCGCGCATCACGGGATAGCGGTTTCATGTCTCACCCCGGCAGATGCAGGCCCGCGAGGTTCCAGGCCCCAATGAACAGGGTTCCGATGACCAGCAGCGCGCCGAGACCATGTTTCCACCGGAAAGCGACGCCACGTCATTGACAGCTTTGGCGACGTCGTCCTTCGTATCCCGGACTTGCGTGCTTGACAGGGGAGGATGCCGCTATGTCCGAAGTTACTGATTCTGCAGACCGGAAAGGGAACGCCGCAGCCGAGAGTGCCGCGGCGCTTGAGCATCCCGCATCGCCGGCGCGCCGAGGATTGCTGAAGACCACCGGGCTTTCCGCCCTGGGCGCGATGATCGGCATGGCAATCCCGTTCGAGCGCAATCTTCCTGCCGGGATCGTCCCGGTGGCGCTCGCCCAGGATTCGGGAGAGGAACTGATGGGAGGCAAGTCCGGCCTCACGCTGCTGAGCGACAAGCCCCTGAACGCCGAGACGCCCGCGCATCTGCTGGACGACGACGTCACGCCCTATGAGCGGATGTTCGTGCGCATGAACGGGCTGGCGCCGCAGACAGCGCTCGACATGAACGCCGAGGGCTGGACGCTGGCCGTGGACGGCGAGGTCGAGACACCGCTTGAACTGACGATCGACGATCTCAAGTCGCGCTTCGAGACCGTCACCCGGCGGCTGGTGATCGAATGCGGCGGCAACGGGCGCGCCTACTTCTACCCTGGCACCTCGGGCAACCAGTGGACCATGGGCGCGGTCGCCTGTTCCGAATGGACCGGCGTGCGCCTGAAGGACGTGCTGGAAGCGGCCGGGGTCAAGCCGAGCGCGGTCTACACCGGCCATTACGGCAACGACGTGCACCTGTCGGGCGACGACGAGAAGCAGTCGATCTCGCGCGGTGTCCCGATCGCGAAGGCGCTGGAGGAGGACGGCCTGATCGCCTGGGCCATGAACGGCCAGCCGATCCCGGCACTGCACGGCTTTCCGCTGCGGCTGGTGATCCCGGGCTATCCGGGGTCCGTGTCGCAGAAATACCTGACCCGGATCTGGGTGCGCGACCAGGTGCATGACGGCGAGAAGATGGGCGGGGATTCCTACCGGATGCCCGCGTATCCGGTCGCGCCGGGGACCGAGGTGCCCGCCGAGGACATGGAGATCCTGACCGTGATGCCGGTGAAGTCCGTCATCACCTTCCCGCAGACCGGGGCCGCAGCGCCCGTGGGCCAGGCCACCGAGGTGCGCGGCCATGCCTGGGCAGGCGATGGCGACGTCAAGGCGGTCCATGTCTCGACCGACTTCGGCCAGACCTGGACCGAGGCCCGGCTGGACCCGGCCCCGAACCGCTTCGCCTGGCAGCGCTGGCGGGCGGACCTCACCCTGCCGGAAAAGGGCTACTACGAGGTTTGGGCACGGGCGACCGACATGAACGGCGTCAGCCAGCCGCCGGTATCCCCGGGCTGGAACCCGCGCGGCTATGCCAACAACATCCAGCATCGCATCGCCCTGATCGCGGGTTGACCGATCCCGGACGCGGCGGCTGGCGCCGCGGCGTCCGCCTTCCTTTCCCAGCGAGATTTCCCATGCGACAGTTCAAGACGATTGCCGCCGGCCTGACCGCGGCCGCCCTGCTGACGGCCGGACCGGCGCGCGCCCAAGCCGTCCCTGACCCGATGACCGCCCTACTCGAGCACCCGCCCTATGACGCGCTGCATCCAGCGGGCACGCCCAGGACGGACGACCATGCCGTGGCGGCGCAGCCGGGCACGGTGGCGGATCCCATGGCCGCCGCCGTCCAACCGCAGGACGGCGCGGCGGCCCGAGACGACCTGGCCCAGGCCGCGCCCAATCCCGAATTTGGCGACCTGCCCGATGGTCCCGGCGCCGAGGAAACCTACTACCAGTGTGTCGCCTGCCATTCGACCGCGATCATCCGCCAGCAGCGCGTGACCGACGCCCGCTGGGATTACCTTTGGCAATGGATGGTGGAGGCCCAAGGCATGGTCGAGCCGGACGAGGAGACCAAGCGCGTGATCCTGGCCTACCTCAAGCAGCATTTCTCGTCCGAGCGCTGAGCGGCACGGGCGCTTGCCGGGCTTCGCCTGCAGGCCTCAGCCGGCCTCCCGTCGCGCCGGAGCGGCGGACTGGTCCTGCCATCCTGTCAAGGCGTCCAGCAGCGCCGCCGCGCCCGCCGCGGCAGAGGCGCCCGCCAGCGTCGGCGGTGCGGGTGAAGGCGGCATAGCCGGCGTCCTGAGTGGAAAACGCGCCCGCTATCAGCGACATGGCGGCTAGACGGCGTATCGATGGATATAGCCGGGCTGGGCCCTTCAGCAGCCCTTACCGTAGTCGGAAGGTCAGCGACAGCAGCACGACCCGTACCTGATGCGCTTCGACCTGCCGGCCTACAGCACGGCTGTTAGGCTCGGCTTCTCGCGCAATCCGGGCTCGCGCCTCGACTACCCGCTCGAGGGCCAACGCGCGCGACCTGTCCCGAAGCAGTTGTGGCGCCGGCCGCCTAACCGCGGAATCATCCGGGTTGGCAGCGATGTCCACGACGCCCGGCACCCGGATCGCTTCGCGCCCGAGATCGGGGTGCCAGCGGCACAGGCGGGGGCCGTCAAGAATTTTGTTGCAAACGAAACGAAAATGGGCACAGTCGGCTGGTGGAGCTGTTGGGGGTGATCGAGTGATGAACGGCGCGGCGAGTTCGGCGCAATCCGGCTGTCCCTTTCACGGCTCCGCGGCCGGGCGCAGCTTTGATCCCTTTGGCCCGGCCTATCAGGCCGACCCGGCCGAGGCGCTGCGATGGTCGCGCGAGGGCGAGCCGGTCTTTTTCAGCGAGCCGCTGGGATACTGGGTCGTCAGCCGCTACGATGACATCAAGGCGATCTTCCGCGATCCGATCCTGTTCTCCCCCGCGAACGTGCTGGAAAAGATCACCCCGCCCTCGCCCGAGGCGGTCGAGGTACTGCGCCGCGCCAATTACGGGATGAACCGAACCCTGGTGAACGAGGACGAGCCGGCCCACATGGCCCGCCGCCGCGTCCTTCTGGACGCCTTCACCCCCGAGGCGCTGGCCGCCCACCAGCCGATGGTGCGCGATCTGGTCCGGGCCAAGCTGGACGCCATCGTGGACCGCGGCCGGTCCGATCTGGTCGCCGACTTGCTGTGGGACGTGCCGCTGACCGTTGCGCTGCAGTTCCTGGGCGTGCCGCCCGACGACATGGACCGCCTGCGCAGCTTTTCGGTCGCGCACACCGTCAACACGTGGGGCCGCCCGTCGCCCGAACAGCAGGTCGCCGTAGCCGAGGGGGTGGCCGCCTTCTGGACCTATTCGGGTGAGGTGCTGGCCCGCATGGCGGCACGCATCGACGCGGGCGAACATCCCCACGGCTGGATGTACGACATGATCGCGAAGAACCGCGTCATGCCGGACATCGTGACGGACAACTATCTGCATTCGATGATGATGGCGATCATCGTCGCCGCACATGAAACCACGGCCCTCGCCTCGGCCAACATGTTCTGCCGACTGCTCGAGGACCGGGCGCAATGGGACGCGATCTGCGCGGATCCCGGCCTGATCCCTGCGGCAGTCGAGGAATGCCTGCGCCATTCGGGCAGCGTCGTCGCCTGGCGGCGCGTGGCCACCGCCGACGCGCAGGTCGCGGGCGTGACCATCCCGGCGGGCGGCAAGATCCTGATGGTCACCGCCTCGGCCAACCACGATCCGCGCCATTTCGACAACCCCGATGCGCTGGACATCTGGCGCGACAACGCAGCCGACCACCTGACCTTCGGCTATGGCGCACATCAGTGCATGGGCAAGAACCTCGGTCGGATGGAAATGGCCATCATGCTGGAGGAGGTCTCTCGTCGCCTGCCGCATCTGCAGCTCGAGGATCAGGCCTTCACCTTCCTGCCGAACACATCGTTCCGTGGGCCGGAGGCGGTGTGGGTCCGCTGGGACGTGGCGCTGAACCCCAAGGGCACTCGCCCGACGCGCGATTTCCCGGTCGGGGCGCCCGACCGCAAGGCGATCCAGCGGCAGCTCACGGTCAAGGACGCCCGCCCGCTGGCCGAGCGCGTCCTGGGTATCACGCTTGCCGATCCGCGGGGCCGGCCGCTGCCGGCCTGGACCGCCGGCGCGCATGTGGAAATCGTGCTGCCGGATGGCGAGGGGCGCCGTTATTCCCTGTGCGGGCAGCCCGGCGGGGACTGGCAGATCGCCGTCATGCGCGAGGATGCGGGCCGTGGTGGCTCGCGCTGGATGCATGAGAACGCCCGCCCCGGCATGACGCTGGCCGTGCGCGGGCCGCGCAACCATTTCCGCCTGGACGAGGCGGCACCGGCGCATATCCTGATCGCCGGGGGCATCGGGATCACCCCGATCCTGGCGATGGCGGACCAGTTGAAGGTGCAGGGTCTGCCCTATGAGCTGCACTATGCCGGGCGGGCTGCCGAACACATGGCCTTCCTGGATCGCGCGCGCACCGATCACGGGGACGCGCTGCACCTGCACATCGCCGCCGACGGCCGACGCGCCGATCTGCCGGCGCTGGTCGGGCAGGCCGTGCCCGGCACCCGCATCTCGGCCTGCGGGCCGGGGCGGCTGCTGGACGAACTCGACCGGCTTGTCGCGGGCCGCCCCGACCTGACGCTCGCCTTCGAGCATTTCACCGGCGGCGAGTCTGCCGGCGCGCTGGGGCAGGGCATGCCCTTCACCGCCGTCTGCACTGACAGCGGCCTGACGCTGGAAGTGCCGGGCGACCGGACGTTGCTGCAGGTGCTGCGCGGGGCCGGGCTGGACGTGCCCTCGGACTGCGAGGAGGGCCTGTGCGGCAGTTGCGAGCTTGCCGTGCAGTCTGGCGCGATCGAGCACCGTGACCGTGTCCTGACCGCTGCCGAGCGCGCTGCAGGGGACCGGATCATCACCTGCTGTTCGCGCGCGCGCGGGCGGCTGGTTCTGTCAATCTGAACGACGATCCAAAGGGAGGAACCATGAAGAGCATAACCACCATCGCCGCCGCGGCCGCCGTCGCAGCCTCGGCCGTGCCCGCGTCGGCCGAGATCACGCTGAAGCTGTCGCACTATCTGCCGGCCGTCCACGGCATCCAGACCGACTTCATCGTCCCCTGGACCGAGCAGGTCAGCCAGTGCACCAACGGCGAGGTGAAGTTCGAAATCTCGCCCGGCGGCACGCAGCTGGGCAACGTCGCCAAGCAGCAGGAACAGGTTCTGGCCGGCGTCGTGGACATCGCCCACGGTCTGACCGGCGCGCCGCGCGGCCGTTTCCCCCGCACCTCGCTGATCGAGATGCCGTTCCTCAGCCGCGATGCCGGATCGGCCACCCATGCGCTGTGGTCGCTGTATCCGACCGAGCTGAAGGACGAATACAAGGGACTGAAGGTGCTGGCTCTGCACGCCCATAACGGCGGGCTGCTGCACACCAACGGCAAGCACGTCGAGACGATGGAGGACATGAAGGGCCTGCGCATCCGCACTCCGTCCCCGGCCGTGTCGGAGATGCTGACCTATCTGGGCGCGACGCCGCAGGCGCTGCCGCCGGGCGAGGTCTACGAGAATCTTCAGCGCCACGTCGTCGACGGAACCGTGTTCCCGTGGGATCCGGTCAAGAGCTTCGGCCTGAACGAGGTGCTGACCGACCACCTGGATGCGGGCTTCTACACAGTCTCGTTCTTCTTCGTGATGAACCAGAAGAAGTACGACAACCTGCCCGAAAACGTGCGCAAGTGCATCGACGACGCCTCGGGCGACAATCTGGTGCCCAAGTTCGCCGACTGGTGGAACAAGTGGGACGATGCCGGCAAGGCCGAGGCCGAGGCCGCAGGCCACAGGATCACCGTTGTCTCGGAGGAGGAGCGCGCCCGCTGGCGCGAGGCGTTGGCGCCGATGCTGACCAAGTATCTGGAAACCGCCAAGACCGAGGGAGTTTCCGACCCCGACGCCCTCTACAAGGCGTTCCAGGACAAGGTCGCCGAGTATGAGGCCGCGCATCCGGCCAAATGATGCATTCCGCCCGCGCGGGCCGTCCGCGCGGGACGTCAGCCCTTCGGGAGGGGATGGATGGAAGGTCTACTGCGCGGCATCGACCGCCTGATGGAAGTATTGGGCGCGATCGGCGTGCTGTCCTACTGCACCGCTGCCGCGGTCAGCGTGGCGGACGTGATCGGCCGCCGCTTCGGGATGCCCGTGGTCGGCGTGGTCGATCTGGTGCAGCTGTTCGTCATGGCGGGAGCGTGGCTGTGCATCCCCTGGGGTTTTGCCGCCGGCGCCCATGTCGGCGTCGATTTTCTGCTCGAACGGATGCCCGCCGGCGCGGCGCGAGGGCTCCAGGCCGTGGCGGCGGTGATCGCTGCGGCGGTGATGGCGCTGGTCTTGTGGAAATGCTTCGGCGCCTGGCAGATGCAGGCCCTGCTGGGGGACAAATCCCAGCAACTGGGCATCCCGATGAGCTATTTCTGGGTGCCGCTGCTGGTCGGGGCCGCGGCCTCGATGCTGGCTGCGCTGGCGGTCGTGATCCGGCTGGCCAGCGGGCGCGCCGTCATGTCCACGCAGGCGCACTGAAAGGGAGCCGTCATGTCGATGCCGACAATGGGAATCGCCGGGTTCGTCCTGGCGCTGGCGCTGATCGCTCTTGGCCTGCCGGTCGCGATCGCGATGGCGGTGGTGGGCCTCGGGGGCGTGTGGCTCGCCGGCGGATGGGACCAGATGGTCTATGTGCTGGGCACCGCGCCGTTCGAGTCGATCTTCCCCTATTCATTCAGCGTCATTCCCCTGTTCGTCCTGATGGGTGTCTTTGCCGCCCGCGCGGGCCTGTCGCGCGCGCTGTTCGAACTGGTGAACGGCTTTTTCGGCCACTGGCGCGGGGGTCTTGCCGTGTCCACCATCGGCGCCTGCGCGATCTTCGGGGCGATCTGCGGCTCGTCTCTGGCAACCGTCGCCACCATCGGCCGCGTCGCCATGCCCGAGATGAGGCGTTACGGCTATGACGACAGCCTGTCGTCAGCCTCGGTCGCGGCGGGGGGCACGCTGGGTGTTCTGATCCCACCATCCATCATCCTGGTGATCTTCGGTCTGCTGACCCAGACCTCGATCGGCAAGCTGTTCGTGGCTGCGATCGTGCCCGGCATACTCGGCACCGTGCTGTACGCCATTGCGGCGATGATGCGTGCCCGCATTCGCCCCGACCTCGCCCCGCGGGCCGAGCGGATGGCATGGTCCGGCCGCTCCGCGCTGTTCGAGCGCGTCTGGCCGGTGCTGGGGCTGTTCTTCCTCGTCATCGGAGGAATCCAGTTCGGCTGGTTTTCCCCCACCGAGGCGGCGGCCGTGGGCGCGTTCGGCGCCTTCGTCCTGGCGCTGATCGCCGGGAGCATCACGGGCGCCACCCTCCGCGAGATCGCGCGCGAGACAGCGGGCCTGACCGGCATGATCTTCCTCATCATCATCGGCGCGTCGTTCTTCAACTTCTTCCTGGAAACGACCGGACTGCCGCGGATGCTGGCAGAATCCATCGCCAATTCGGGCCTGCACCCGACCCTGGTGATGGTGCTGATCCTGCTGTTCTACATCGTGCTGGGCTGCTTCATGGATTCGATGTCCATGGTGCTGCTGACGGTGCCGCTGCTGGCCCCGGTCGCGGTGGCGCTGAACTTCGACATGATCTGGTTCGGCGTGCTTGTCGTCACCGTGGCCGAGATCGGGCTGATCACCCCGCCGGTCGGAATGAACCTGTTCGTCGTGCAGGCGACCGTGCCTGGGCTGAAGCAGGCGACCGTGGTACGCGGCATCCTGCCCTTCATCCTGGCGGACTTCGTCCGGCTGGCGCTGCTGGTCGCCTTCCCGGCGATCACGCTGTGGATGGCGACGTGAAACGCTCATGATCTTCGGTCCGTTCGGAAATGTAGTGGCCGGCGAGCGGCCCTTTCCCGAGTGCCTGGAACGTCGACATGCCGCGCCTTGTCGTCGACCCGATTGCTCGACTTGCGGGCGGTCCGTCCTTCGCTGGGGGTCATGTGAACCTTGACCCCTGCCCTCCGCTGCGCTGGAAACCTCTTTCTTCCGCCATCCTGCTGGCATTGTCCTTTCAAGGGAACCAGCGGCAATGCGGTCTTCGACGTCCTCTGCTCCTGCGGCCACAACGCCCGAAAGATCCTCTCCCATCTCAGGACGCTTTTGGCTCTTGATCGTCTTCCTCGGGGCGCTCAGGCCCGCCAACCTCACGCAACAGGCACTGCCGCCATCTGGCTGAAGCCCTGGCGTGAAAGAAAAGGGTCTGCAACTTGAGAACAGCTTTCAAAGCCGATCATCAGGTCCGCAGAGTAACATGGAGGTTACCTCCTCAGAAAGTTCTCCATGCGGGTTTGTCCGTGTCGACATCCCTGTAACAAAGGGCAACAACTGGCGCCGCGCAATCTCGAGAACGCGGCGCAGTTCAGCCACCGGCTGCTCATGGGCGTCAACGCGTAAATCGAGCAGCGGATATTCCTCGGTGCCATGAATCTTCAGGCTGGCCGACTGCCGGCCGCGCATATCCCCGCCCGCTGCCTGCCCAGCCTCCAGAGCTCGCATGAGCCGTTCGTCCAGCGCTTCAGCCGCAGAAACCTCCATGGACTGGGCCATCGCGGCGATAACCTCGGCTCCGGTTAGCATGTTGCCTTGACAGGCAAAGCCGTCGCCGCTCGCCTCGCCGAACCAGGGCGTGCAGTCGTCACCGCTGTGCTGGGCCACTCGCCCGGCTGCGTCGACAATCCCCACCTGGCGCACCTTGCGGCCCGGATCGTCGGCGATCAGCCGCGCGAGCGCCTCGGGCGCGGAGAGACCTTGGGCCAGCAGCGTCAGGCCGTCGATCCCGAGGTAGGGGTTCACCCAGCTTTGCGTGGCGATGGCGCCTACGCCGGGCGCGACGAAGGGGCAGATGGCGCCCACGGCCGGCACCGCGGTCGAGACGGCTACCCCGAGCTGGCCGGTCCGGGCACAGCGGGCGGCGACGGAAAAGGTCATGCGAGGGCCTCCTTGCGGGCGAATGCGTGGCGCGGGTCGGGGACTGCGGCGATCAGCCGGCGGGTATAGTCCTCGCGCGGGGCGCGGAACACCTGCTCGGCCGGGCCGAACTCGACCAGGCGGCCGTGCTGCATCACGGCGACCTGATGGCTGACCTGACGGATCACGGCGAGGTTGTGGCTGACGAACAGCGTGGTCAGCCCCAACTCGGCCTGGATGCGGGCGAAGAGCCGCAGCACCTGCGCCTGGACCGAGACGTCGAGGGCCGAGGTCGGCTCGTCGGCGAGGACCACCTGCGGGTCGAGGATGATCGCGCGGGCGATGGCGACGCG
The DNA here is from genome assembly GCF_004923205.2 of Paracoccus aeridis. Taxonomy (GTDB): domain Bacteria; phylum Pseudomonadota; class Alphaproteobacteria; order Rhodobacterales; family Rhodobacteraceae; genus Paracoccus; species Paracoccus aeridis. The sequence goes on along the minus strand of NZ_SELD02000019.1, from coordinate 4,508 downwards.
CTGCTTCTGGCCGCCGGACAGCTGGTGCGGCAGCCGCTCGGCGAACTCCGGCCCGAGGCCGACATGGCCGAGCAGCGCGTCGATGCGGGCATCGCGCTCGCGCCCGGTGCCGATGCCGTGCACCTCGAGCGGCGCGCGCAGGATGGCGCGGATCGTCTGGCGCGGGTTGAAGGACGAGGCCGGATTCTGGAACACGGGCTGCACCCGGCGGCGAAAGTCGCGCAGCGCCGTACCCCGCAGGCTGGCGATGTCCTGCCCGCCGATCAGCACCTGACCGGCGCTGGGCCGCGTCAGGCCAAGGACGATGCGCAGCAGCGTGGACTTGCCCGATCCGCTTTCGCCAACAATGCCGAGGGTCTGACCGCGCGGCACGGCGAGGCTGACGCCCTCGACCGCAGCGACGCCAGGGCCGCGGAACATGCCGCCGCCGAAGGTCTTCGAGACGTTACGGATCTCGATAAAGGGATTGCTCATGTCCCGACCTCCGCAAGCGGTGCGTCGAGGCTAGGGGTCGCTGCCAGCAGCATGCGGGTATAATCCTCGGCCGGGGCGGTCAGCACCTGCTCCACCGGGCCGTGCTCGACGACGCGGCCGCCGTTCATGACGTAGACATAGTCGCAAAGCTCGGCCACCACGCCCAAGTCGTGGGTGATGAACATCATGCCCGCCCCGCTGCGGTCGCGGATCGCGCGCAGCAGGTCGAGGATGCCGGCCTGCACGGTCACGTCGAGCGCGGTAGTCGGCTCGTCGGCGATGATCAGGCGCGGTTCGAGCGCGAGGCCGGTCGCGATCATCGCGCGCTGCTGCATCCCGCCCGAGAGCTGGTGCGGCCAGGCGCGCACGGTCTGTTCGGGCCGGGCCATGCCGACCGCGCGCATGAGGTCGAGGACCCGGCCGCGCAGGCCGGTGCCGGTCCCGCGCCGGTGCAGCGCAATCGGCTCGCCCACCTGAAAGCCGACCCGCAGCGTCGGGTTCAGCGACTGCAGCGCATCCTGCGGGATCAGCGCGATGCGGTTGCCGCGCACGTCGCGCATCGCCGCCTCGGGCAGCGCGGTCAGCTCCTGCCCGTCGAGGCGGATGCTGCCGGAAAGGTCGGCGGTCTTGGGCAGCAGGCGCATGACCGAGAAGGCGGTCATGCTCTTGCCCGAGCCGCTTTCGCCGATGACGCCCACGATCTCGCCCGGATGGACCTCGAGGGTGACGCCGTCCACCGCCGTCACCACGCCCCGTCGGCGGCGGAAGCGGACGCGCAGATCGTCAATTGCAAGGACCGGCTGCTGGCCGGGTCGGGCATGCCTGCGGACCATGTCAGTCCCTCAGATGCGGGTCGAAGGCGTCGCGCAGTCCGTCGCCCACAAGGTTGAAGCCAAGGACCGTCAGGAAGATGGCGCAGCCCGGCACCACGCTGATCCAGGGAGCTTGGGCCATGAAGCCGCGGCCCGTCGAGATCATGTTGCCCCAGGACGGATCCGGCGGCTGAGCACCAAGGCCGAGGAAGGACAGCATCGACTCGAGCAGGATGGCATAGCTGAAGGCGGCCGCGGCCTCGACCAGCAGCGGCGCGATGATGTTCGGCAGCACCTCGCGCGCGATGATCCGGGTGTGGCCCATGCCGATCGCCTGCGCCGCCTCGACATACTGCTGGCGCATCACCGCCTGCGTGGCGGCGCGCGCCAGGCGCGAGAAGCCGGGGATGAAGATGATGCCGATGGCCAACATCGCATTGAAGACCGAGGTGCCGAGCGCCGCCATCAGCACCACCGCGAGGAGGATCGCCGGGAACGAGAACAGGACCTCCATGAAGCGCATCAGGACGAGGTCGAGCCAGCCACCGAAGTAGGCAGCGAGGACGCCGATCACGGTGCCCACGACGAGGCCCAGAAGCGCCGCGGTGAAAGCCACCTGCATTGAGACGCGCGTGGCGAAGATGGCGCGCGAGAGCACGTCGCGGCCGAGCTCGTCCGTGCCGAGCGGATGCGCGGCGGTGGGCGGCGAGAGCATCTGTGCCACGTCGAGATCGAGCGGTCCATAGGGCGCCACCTGCGGCGCAAAGATCGCCACCAGCAGCACGGTCAGGACGATTACCCCGCCGATCAGCGCCAGCCGCCAGCGCGGCCAGTTGATTTCACGCCCCATCTCAGGCCGCCTTCTTGTCAGTGACGCGCGGGTCGAGCAGCTGCACCGCCACGTCCACGATCAGGTTCACCACAAGAACGAAGACGGTGATCGAGAGCGCGCTTGCCAGCAGGACCGGGTAATCCCGGTTGAGGATGCCGGTCAGCACGAAGCTGCCGAGGCCGGGAATGCGGAAAATGTCCTCGATCACCACGACCGATCCGAATAGGAAGCCGAACTCGACCGCGGCGACGTTGAGATAGGTCGAGAGCGCGTTGCGGATCGCGTGGCGCAGCACGACGACGCGCTGCGGCGCGCCCTTGGCGCGGGCGGTGCGAATGAAGTCCGACGACATGACCTCGATCATCGCCGCGCGCATGATCCTGACCAGCAGCGCTGACGATACGATCCCGAGCGACAGCGCCGGCATCACCATCAGCCGAAGGTTGGCAACCGGATCCTGCGAGAAGGGGATGTAGCCGCCCGGTGGCAGCAATTTCAGCCGCAGCGTCAGCAGCAGGATAAGCAGCGTCGCAAGAAAGAAGCTGGGCACTGCGCCGAAGAGCGTCGCCAACGTGGTGATGATGCTGTCGGACGCCCTCTGATGGCGCAAGGCGGCCCAGGTGCCGAGGGGGATGGCGATCAGGTTCGCCACGATGAAGGCCAGGCCCGCAAGCTCCAGCGTGACGAGAAAGCGCCGCCCGAGTTCGGGGCCGACATCGACGCCGTTCTGGAAGCTCGTGCCAAAATCGCCGTGCAGCGTGTTGCTGGCCCATTCAAGGTACTGGACGTAGACCGGCCGGTCGAGGCCGTGGGTCGCGTTGAAGCGCGCGATCGCCTGAGGCGTCGCGTCGATCCCGAGCGCCGCGCCCGCTGCCGTCCCCGGCACGACCTTGATCGCGACGAACAGCAGCAGCGAGGCCACCACGAGGGCAAAAAGGAACGACAGCAGGCGGGTGACGAGCGCGGTCATGATGCTTTCGGTCAGCGTCGGGAAGGCCGGGCCCACGCGCAGCGGAGGCCCGGCGAGCAGCGGTATCCCGTCCGGTCACTCGGTGAGCCAGGCGTCCTTGATGGTCTTGAGGAACCCGGTCCGCATCGGCTTGAAGCCCTGCAGCTTGTCGGTATGCGCCGTCAGGATGAACGAGTTCACCAAGGGCACGATCGGCATCTGCTCGAGCGAAAGCTCCTGCTGCTGCTTGTAGAGGGCTTTGCGCTCGTCGGGCGTGACGGCGGTCTTGGCCTTCAGCAGAATGTCGGTCATCGCCGGGTCGCAGGATTTCTGGACGTTGATCGACTGGTCGCAGTTGTAGTTGGCGCCGACGAAGTCGTCGGGGTCGGCCAGCGGACTGAGCCAGTACATCGCCGTCATGTCGAAGTTCGACGGTCCCCAGACCTCGTCCCAGAAGCGCGGTACCTCCATCGTCTCGATCTTGGCCTTGATGCCGACCGCGGCAAGGTTCGCCTGTATGATCGGCGCCATGGCTACCATAGTCGGGAAGGACGAGGCCATCGTCATCGAGGTCTCGAAGCCGTCGGCCAAGCCAGCCTCGGCCAGAAGCGCCCTGGCCTTCTCGGGGTTGGCCTTCGGGGTAAAGTATTCCAGCCCCGAGAACGCCCAGTTCCAGTCGGGGATCACGCCGCCGACCGTGGGCTTGGCCTGACCAAAGAAGGCGCCGCGGACGATGGCGTCGCGGTCAATGGCATGGGCGATCGCCTGGCGCACCTTGGGATAATCGAGGGGCTGACGGGTGTTGTTCGGCAGCAGCCAGAAATAGCGGCTGCCATCGAGGGCCTGGCCGACGATCCCCGGGGTCGAGGTCACCATCGCCCAGTCCTTGGGCGGGATCTCGTTCGAGAAGTTGATCTGACCCGAGACCATGGCGTTGGTCAGCGCCGTCACATCGGCGATGAGATGCATCTCGAGTTCGTCTACGTGCGGCTTGCCGACTTCGAAATAGGCATCGTTCCGCACGAACTTGACCATGCTGCGCGGGGTGTAGCTGACGAACTTGAACGGTCCCGAGCCGACTGGATTGGCGTTCAGGTCATGGCCGCCCTCGACCAGCTTCTTCGGCACAATCGAGCTGCCCGGAAAGGCCATGTAGGTCAGGAACGGCCCGGTCGGGGCCGAGAGGGTAAATCGCACAGTCAGCGGGTCCACCACGTCTACGGCGGTGATCGTGTCGAGCTGCGACTTGTAGGAATAGCCCGAGTCCGGTGCACGAATGCGGTCGAAGGAAAACTTCACGTCCTCGGCCGTGAGGTCACTGCCGTCGTGGAACTTGACCCCGGAACGCAGCTTGAAAGTGTAGCTCTTGCCATCCGGGGCAACCTCGAAGCTTTCCAGGCTGCTGATTTAGTCAGGACTGGGCGGAACGTTTTCCTCGTGG
>NZ_SELD02000001.1 GCF_004923205.2 Paracoccus aeridis | reverse complement strand
CGGCGGCGCGGGCGGCGGCAATGGCGGCTCCGGAACCGGCGGCGGCCTGCCCCCGCAGGAAGCGCGGCGGCGCGCGGCCGCGGCCCCCAAGGCCAAGGCGCGCCGGCGCGGCAACGTCGTGACCCGCGGCGTGGCCGGGACCATTGCGCTCGCGTGGCGAATCGTCTGGGGCAGCGTCTGGCGCCTGGGCCTGACGGTCGCGCTGATCCTGTTCGTGGCCTCGGCCTATTACTATTCGACCCTGCCCGAACCGCAGGCGCTGTTCGACGGCCGCGCGCGCGGGTCCGTGACCATGCTGGACCGCGACGGCCGGGTCTTCGCCTGGCGGGGGGAAACCTTCGGCACCGTCAGCTCGGACAAGATCGCGCCGGTGCTGAAAAACGCCGTGGTCGCGACCGAGGACAAGCGGTTCTATTCCCACCTGGGCGTCGACCCGCGCGGCGTCGCCAGCGCCATCAAGATCAACATGGCCGAGGGGCGCGGGCCGCTGGAAGGCAACGGCGGCTCGACCATCACCCAGCAGGTGGCGAAGCTGCTGTGCCTCGGCGAGACGTTCGACCCGACCAAGTGGAAGTCCGAGGCCGAGTTCGAGGCCGAGTGCCGCAAGTCCTCGCTGTGGCGCAAGGTCAAGGAGGTGCCCTACGCGCTCGCGATGGAGACAAAGTACTCCAAGGACGACATCCTCAACATCTACATGAACCGCAGCTATCTGGGCGCCGGCGCCCGCGGGTTCGAGGCCGCGAGCCAGCGCTATTTCGGCAAGCCCGCGTCCGACGTGACCGCGGCAGAGGCCGCGATGATGGCGGGGCTTCTGAAGGCCCCCAGCTATTTCGCGCCGACCGCGAACCTCGAGCGGTCGCGGGAACGGGCCAGCGTCATCCTGGGGCTGATGCACGACCAGCGCTACCTGACCGACGAGGAATACGCGGACGCGAAGGCCAACCCGGCCCGGCTGAGCCGCGCCGCGGCAGCGCGCGCGGGCGGGTATTTCGCGGACTGGGTGATGGAATCCGGCCCCGGCTTCCTCACAAGCGAGACGACCGAGGACGTCACCATCAAGACGACCTTCGACCAGCAGATCCAGCGCGCGGCCGAACGGGCGCTGGCCAAGGTCTTTGCCGAGAAGGTGAAGGACGGTTCCAAGGCCCAGGCGGCGGTCGTCATCATGTCCCCCGACGGCGCCGTGCGCGCGATGATCGGCGGGCGCGACGAAAAGGTGAACGGCACCTTCAACCGCGCGACGCAGGCGATGCGCCAGCCGGGATCGGCGTTCAAGCCGTTCATCTACGCCGCCGCGCTGGACATGGGCTATTCGCCCGACAGCATGATCCTGGACGCGCCGCTGACGATCAACGTGCGCGGGTCCGGGCCGTGGTCGCCCAAGAACTACACCCGCCGCTACCGGGGCGAGGTGACGCTGACGACCTCGCTGATGCAGTCGCTGAACACCTCGACCATCCGCCTGCAGGAAGCCGTTGGCCGCGACGCCGTCCGGCGCGTGGCCGAGGATTTCGGCTTCGGCCACAACCTCGCCTCCGGCCCGTCGCTGGGCCTCGGCGTGTCGGAAACGACGCTTCTCGACATGACCGGCGCCTATGCCGGGATCCGCAACGGCGGCACGGCGGTCCGGCCCTACGGCCTTGTCGAGTTGGCGATCAAGGGCGAACAGACGCCGCTCATGGGCCAGGTCGGCGGCATGGGGCAGCGCGTGATCTCGGCCAAGGCGGCAGGCGAGCTGATCGGGATGATGCGCGAGGTCGTGGCGCACGGCACGGGCACGCGTGCCCAGCTTCCCGGCGGACGCGACGTGGCCGGCAAGACCGGCACCACCTCGTCCTACCGCGACGCGTGGTTCGTCGGCTTCTCGCAGCAATACGTGGCGGGCGTCTGGATGGGCTACGACGACAACAGCCAGATGACCGGTGTGACCGGCGGCGGCCTGCCGGCCGAGATCTGGGCCGCGGTGATGACCGAGATCCACGAGGGCCTGCCGAACGAGCCGCTGGACACCACCAGCGGCGGCGGCGGCGTCGTGCCGCAGATCGTGTCCGTGGGCGACGCCGATCCGCTGGCCGCGGCGCTGGCGCAGGCGGTGTCCGACGCGGCCCCCGTCCGCACCCTGCCCGAGGAGATGGGCGGCGGCGCGCTGGCGCCCATGCCGGACCCGGCGAACGGCAGCCTCGACGCGGCCCTGGCCGAGGCGATGGCATCTGCGCAGGAAGCCGACGAGGCGGCGGTGGCCGAGATCCTCGCGGCCGAGAACCTCGCCCCCGCGGCGGACGGCGGCGTGGTCGATCCGGTCCCGGCAGGCGTGACCGCCCCCCGCACCCCGGGATCGGTCGTCACGTCCGATCCGGCCGGCGACCAGCTTGCCGATCCGCTGGCGGCCCCGGCGCCGGACCCGTTCGTCGAAGCCGCGGCGGCCGAAGCCCCTCTGCCGGACCCTGCGGACCTTGCGGACCCGTCCGCCGGGGCCGGCGCGGGCGCTACCGCCGCCCTGCCGGCGGACGACCCGCTCTCGGCAGCTCTCGGCGCGGCGCTGGCGGGCAACTGACCGGCAGACGCGCATTGCCGCTCGCGTCGATGGTTTCTTAACCTTTCCCGTCGTAGAACTTGCGGACGAATCGGGAAACCGCACCGGGGGCACATGGCTCGGACATTTCATGACGGGCAGAAGGAACTGCGCGCGGCGCGGTCCGCGGGGTGGCACCTGCTGCTGTCGGTGGCCGCGTTCTCGGCGGCGGTGAACCTGCTGAACCTGGTCGGCCCGCTGTTCATGATGCAGGTCTACGACCGCGTCCTGGGCAGCCGCTCGGTCGAGACCCTGGCGGCGCTGTTCGGCGTCGTGGCCTTCCTGTTCGTCATGATGGGGCTTCTGGACCTCGCGCGGACGCGGGTGATGGCCCGGATCGCCGCGCGCTTCCACGCCCAGATGGAAGGCCGGGTATTCCGCGCGGCGCTGCAGGACGGGGCGGCGACCGGGCAGGCCGCCGCGACCGCCGTGGGGCCGGCCGATCTTGACGCGGTGCAGCGGCTGATCGCCTCGCCCGTCATGCTCGCGCTCTTCGACCTGCCCTGGGTGCCGATGTTCCTGGCCGGCCTGTTCATCTTCCACCCCCTGCTGGGCGCGATGGCGTGCCTGGGCGGCCTGGTGCTCGTCATCACCACGCTTCTGAACCAGCTGATGTCGCGCGACCCGCTGCGGCAGGCGCACATGGCCGGGCAGCAGGCCGACCGGACCGCCGCCATGTACCGCGAGGAAGGCGAACTGATCGGCGCGCTGGGCATGCGCGGGGCGACCCAGACCCGCTGGCAGCGGCTGCGCGACGACGTGGCGGACGCCACCATGCGGGGCGCCGACCGCTCGTCGGGCTTCACCGTGTTTTCGCGCGTCTTCCGCCTGTTCCTGCAGAGCGCGCTTCTCGCCGCCGGCGCCTGGCTGGTGCTGCGGGGCGAGGTGACGCCGGGCGCGATGATCGCGAGCTCGGTCCTGATGGGGCGGACGCTGGCGCCGATCGAACAGATCGTGGGCGGATGGCCGCTGGTGCAGCGCGGGCAGGATGGCTGGCGCCGCCTGGGCGAGCTTCTGTCCCGCCGCCCGCCGCCGCCCGCGCGCACCCCGCTGCCCCGCCCCGCCGCGCGGCTGCAGGCGACGAACCTGTCCGTGGTGCCGCCCGGCGCCGACATGGCGACGCTTCGGGCCGTGTCCTTCGCGCTCCAGCCCGGCCAGGCGATGGGCGTGATCGGATCGTCGGGCGCGGGCAAGTCCACCCTCGCCCGCGCGCTGACCGGGTCGTGGCCGCCCGCCGCAGGGTCGATCCGGCTGGATGGCGCGACGCTCGACCAGTACGATCCCGACGTGCTGGGCGGGCTGATCGGCTACCTGCCGCAGCAGGTGACGCTGTTCGACGGCACCATAGCCGAGAACATCGCCCGGCTTTCGCCCGAACCCGGCCCTGCCGCCGTGGTGCGGGCCGCGACGCAGGCGGCCGCGCACCGGATGATCCTGGACCTGCCGCAGGGATACGACACGCCCGTCTCGCAGGCCGGGGCCCGGCTTTCGGGCGGGCAGATCCAGCGCGTGGGCCTGGCGCGCGCGCTCTACGGCGACCCGGTGCTGTTCGTGCTGGACGAGCCGAACTCCAACCTCGACAACGAGGGATCGCAGGCGCTGAACCTCGCCATCCGCTCGATCAAGGCGCGCGGCGGATCGGTCATCATCATGGCCCACCGCCCCGCCGCCATCGCCGAGTGCGACCTGCTGCTGGTGATGGAACAGGGCACCGTGCGGGCGTTCGGCCCGCGCGACGAGGTGCTGAAGTCGACCGTCCGCAACGCCCAGGACATCCGCCCCGCGACGGCGGGCCCGCAGATGGCGGCGGGGGGTGCGGCATGACCCGGAAGGGCGACGCCATCGTGCCGGACGCGGCCGCGCAAGAGGGCGGCGCGATCACCCCGACGCGCCTGACGGGGCGGCCCGCGCGCGGGGCGGGCCCCGGAGGTCCCGGAGGTCCCGGCGTCCGGCCGCCCCAGCCCGCGCCCGCGCCCGCGCCCGCCGGATCGGCGCGCGACGCCGCCCGCAGGCGCTGGCCGGTCGGCGGCACCATGATGCTGGGGCTTCTCAGCCTTCTGCTGCTGGTCGGCGGCTTCGGCGGCTGGGCCACGCTGTCGCGCATCTCGGGCGCCGTGGTGGCCCACGGCCAGATCGAGGTCGAGCGGCACCGCCAGGTGGTGCAGCATCCCGAGGGTGGCGTGGTGGACGAGATCCTCGTGCGCGAGGGCGACCCGGTCCGGGCCGGCGACCCGCTGATCCGGCTGGACGGCGACCTTCTCCAGACCGAACTCGCGATCGTCGAGGGGCAGTACTTCGAGATCCTCGCCCGCCGCGGCCGGCTGGAGGCGGAACGGGACGAGGCCCCGGCGCCGCAGTTCCCGGCCGAGCTTCTGGACAGCATCCCCGAACGCCCCGAGCTGCAGGGCCTGGTCGACGGGCAGACGAGCCTGTTCAGGGCCCGGCGCGACACGCTGAAGCAGTCGCTGGACCAGCTTGCCCAGCAGGCGCGGCAGGTCTCCGACCAGATCGTCGGGATCGAGGCGCAGGAAGCCGCGACCAGGACCCAGCGCGAGCTGATCGAGCGCGAACTGACCGACCAGCGCACGCTGCTCGACAAGGGCCTCGCGCAGGCGCCGCGCGTGCTGGCGCTGGAACGCGAGGCGGCGAGCCTTGACGGCCGGCTGGGCGAGCTCGCCGCGTCGCGTGCGCAGGGGCAGACCCGGCTGACCGAGATCGGCATCACCCAGCTGGCCCAGTCCTCGGAACGGCGCGAGAGCGCCGAGACCGACCTGCGCGACCAGGGCTACCGCGAGCTGGAACTGGCAGAGCGCCGCCGGTCGCTCAGCGAACAGATCGCCCGGCTCGAGATCCGGGCGCCGGTCTCTGGGGTCGTCCAGGAGCTGCAGGTGACGACGCCGCGCTCGGTGATCCGCGGCGCCGATCCGATCCTGTTCCTGATCCCGCAGGACCGGCCGCTGGTGGCGGCCGCCCGCATCTCGCCCCTGAACGTGGACGAAGTCAGGGTCGGGCAGCCCGTCATGCTGCGGATGTCGGCGCTGTCGTCGCGCACCACGCCCGAGATCGGCGGAACGCTCGTGGGCGTGTCGGCGGACGCGGTGACGGACCAGGCGACCGGCGTGCCCTATTACCGCGCCGAGGTGACGATCGCGCAGGACCAGCTGTCGCGCCTGGGCGGCGCGGCGCTGGTGCCGGGGATGCCGGTCGAGGTCTTCATCCAGACCGGCGAGCGCAGCCCCATGGCCTATCTTCTGAAGCCCCTGACGGACTACTTCGCACGGGCGCTGCGAGAGACGTGAGGCGACCCGGGCTGCGGGACGCGGCCCGGCGGGCGCTCCGCGCGGGAGCGAGCCGTGGAGTTGCGGGTAGCCGGTCCTTGGCGTGGCTTGGCGGATCAGAAGCGCCAGCTCGACTTCTCGCCGGTGTTCCGGCCTCGCGGTGCCGCTGCCCGCTGCGCCGACAGGTGCTCGGTCGAGGCCCTCCTCGTCCGGCACGCCAGTTCGCGGCGGCTACTTCGGGGCGGCGACTTCGGCCTATGGCCATTGCAAGGCGGCCAGTCGTTGACTGGCGCACCCTGCCCCACCCCCAACCACGCCCTTCCACGTTGCAGGACTGCCCCACCGCCGACCACGCCCTTCCACGTTGCAGGATTGCTCCGGCGCCAGCCACGCCCCTTCCACGTTGCAGGATTGCCCCGCCGCCAGTCACGCCGCTTCAGGTTGGCGCGCCCTGCCCCACCCCCAACCACGCCCCTCCACGCTGCGGGATTGCCCCGCCGCCTCGTTTGCCTCTAAGCCTTGCGGCAACCGGAGTGCGCGCATGAAGATCATCATCTGTGGGGCGGGACAGGTCGGCTGGCAGATCGCCCGCCACCTGAGCGGCGAGCGCAACGACATCACGATCGTCGACACCGACGCCGAACTGATCCGCCGCGCCACCGACATGCTGGACGTCCAGGGCGTGAGCGGCTTTGCCAGCCACCCCCACGTGCTGGCACGGGCGGGCGCGGCCGACTGCGACCTCCTGATCGCCGCGACGCATTCGGACGAGGTCAACATCGTCGCCTGCGAGGTCGCGAACTCGGTCTTCCAGGTGCCCCGCAAGATTGCGCGGCTCAGGGCAGCGTCGTATCTCGATCCCGGCTACGCCGGCATGTACGGCACGACCAACCTGCCCATCGACGTGGTCATCAGCCCCGAACGCGAGGTCGCGCGCGCCGCCATGCAGCGCCTGCAGGCACCCGCGACCTTTGACGTCGAAAGCTTCATGAAGGGCAAGGTCCTGATGCTCGGCCTCGCGCTCGACGCGGACTGCCCGATCCTCAACGCCTCGCTGCGCCAGCTGGACGACATGTTCATCCGCAACATGGCCGTCGTCGTGGGCATCCGCCGCGGCGGGCGGCTGTTCGCGCCCGAGGCGGACGACAAGCTGTACCAGGGCGACGAGATCTACGTCATCTGCCCGATCGACGAGGTCGACCGCACGCTGGAGCGCTTCGGCAAGCCCACCGCGCGGCCGAAGCGGGTGATCATCGTGGGCGCGGGCAACGTCGGCCTGTCGGTGGCGCAGGCGATCGAGAAGAAGCTGCCCGGCCTGAACGCCAAGCTGATCGAGCGCGACCGCCGGCAGGCCGAGGCCGCGGCCGACGGGCTGGAACGCGTCGTCGTGCTGCAGGGCGACGGGATGTCGGCCGAACTGCTGGTCGAGGCCGGCGTCGCGCGCGCCGACGCCGTGCTGATGCTGACGCAGGACGACAAGACGAACCTTCTGGGCGCGGTCCGGGCGCGCCAGCTCGGTGCGGGGATGGTGGTCTCGCTTCTCAACGACCCGACCCTGATCCCGTTGCGGGGCCCGCTGGGGATCGACGCCTATGTCGATCCCCGCGCCGCCACCGTCAGCACGATCCTGCGCCACATCCGCCACGGCCGCATCCGCGACCTGTATTCCATCGGCGATGCCGAGGCCGAGCTGATCGAGGCGCAGGTGCTGCCCAGCTCCGCCTTCGCCGGGCGGCTGATCTCGGAACTGGACCTGCCCGCGGGGGCGATGATCGGGGCGGTCCAGAAGGGCGAACAGCTGGTCAAGCCGGTGCCGGCCCTTCGGCTCGACGCGGGCGACATCGTCCTGATCTTCGCCCTGAACGACGACGTGGGCGTCATCGACGGGATGCTGCAGGTCGGCATCGACTACTTCTGATGGGCGGGTCGATGGGCCGGACGAAGGGATCGGCATCGATGGACCGGCGCGGCTGATGTCCGTCCGCGAGCGCCTGATCGGCCTGCCGGTCATCGTGCAGCTGGCGCTGGCCGGCTCGCTTGCGATGCTGATCCCGGCAGGTCACGCGGCAGCCGCGGCGGAATGGGCGATGGCGCGCATATTCCTTCACAGCGCGATTGGCTGCACGCTGCTGCTGGTGCTGGTCTCACTCGCGATGGCGGGGCGGATCCCGGCCGACAGGTCGCGGGCGGTCCTGCCCACCATGCTCGGCGCCTATGCCGTGCTGCCGCTGGTGCTGGCGGTGCCGCTTGCGGCGGCGCTGCCCGACACCGGCCTGTTCAATGCCTGGTGGGAGATGCTGAGCTGCCTCACCACCACCGGCGCCACGCTCTACGCCCCCGACCTGCTGCACCCGAGCCTGCACCTGTGGCGGTCGGTGGTCGGCTGGCTGGGCGGGCTGTTCGTGCTCGTGGCGGCGATCGCGCTGCTGGCGCCGCTGCATGTCGGCGGGTTCGAGATCGTGTCGGGCGCGAGCCTCGGCCTTGCCGACGGTGCGCGCGAACCCGGCACCCGGTCGCGGGCGCCCCGGCCGGACAGCCAGATCCGCCGCATCTCGGCCGATCCGGGCGCCCGCATGTGGCGCTGGGGGGCAGAGGTCGCGCCGCTCTACATCGGCCTGACCGCCGCGCTGTGGCTGGCCCTGATGATGCTGGGCGATCCGGCGCTGGTGGCGCTGTGCCGCGCGATGGGAACGCTGTCGACGAGCGGCATCGGGCCGATCGCGGGCCCGGTGGGCGAACCCGGCAGCGGCGTCGCGACCGAAGCGGTGATCGCGCTGTTCCTGCTTCCCGCGCTGACCCGCCGCTTCTGGCCGGGCGGCAATGAGCTGCAGCTTGCGCCGGGGCTGCGGGACGACCCCGAACTCAGGATCGCCGCCGGCCTCGTCCTGTCGGTGACGCTGGTGCTGATGGTACGCCCGCTTCTGGGCGCGATCGGCGTGGTGGGCGCCGTCGCCCCGCCCGAAGCGGCGGCGCCGGGCGTGATCGGCGACCTTGCCCGCGCGTTCGCGGCGGCGTGGGGGGCGGCCTTCACCGCGCTGTCGTTCCTGACGACGACCGGCTGGACCTCAATCCACTTCGAGGGGAGCCGGGCGTGGTCCGGCCTGTCCGCGCCGGGGCTGATCATGGCAGGGCTCGCCATGATGGGTGGCGGCGTCGCCACCGCCGCGGGCGGGGTGAAGCTGCTCCGCGTCTACGCGCTCGCCCGCCACAGCAAGCGCGAGCTTGAGCGGATCGTCCACCCGGCTTCTGTCGCGGGCGGCGGCGCGCGGGCGCGGCAGCTGAGGCAGGGCGGGGCGCACCTCGCCTTCATCTTCTTCATGCTGTTCGCGATGTCGCTGGCGCTGGTGGTCGTGCTGGTGACGATCCGCCCGATCCGGCTGGAAACTGCGACCATCCTGTCGGTCGCGGCGCTCACCAACACCGGCCCCCTGGCCGAGGCGATCCCGCTGATCCAGGCCTACCAGTCCGACGCGGGCAGCGCGGGCGCACCCTGGGCCGGCTGGGCCGGGCTGACCGTGTTCACCAAGGCCGTGCTCGCCGGGGCCATGGTCGCGGGCCGGATCGAGACCCTGGCGCTGCTTGCCATGCTCTCGCCGGGGTTGTGGCGGCGCTGAGAAGCGGTCGAGGCGCGCGGCCTGCCGCCGGCGGCCGCATCGCACGGACAAGCAACGGTTTACCCTGCGTCAGGGGTGCGCTTGCACCAACGCTGCCGCTCGCATAAACGTGATTCTGTCAGACTGACCAAAAAGAAAAGGGCGACGCCAATGGCTGGCGACAAGCAGAACCTTCAGGACGCATTCCTCAATCACGTTCGCAAGGCGAAGGTCCCCGTCACGATCTTCCTGATCAACGGCGTCAAGCTGCAGGGCGTCATCACCTGGTTCGACAACTTCTGCGTGCTTCTGCGCCGCGACGGCCAGTCGCAGCTGGTCTACAAGCACGCCATCTCCACGATCATGCCGGGCCAGCCGATCAGCCTGTACGAAGGCGACGACTGAGTGGCCGAGGCACAGTCCACCGTCGCGCAGCCGACGCGGGCGTTCGTCATCCACCCCGACATGGGGGACCGCCGAGACCAGCGCCGCTCGCCCGACCTCGCGCTTGAGGAAGCGGTCGCGCTGGCCCGCGCGCTGCCCGCGCTCGAGGTGACGGGCGCGACGGTCGCGCGGCTGCGCAATCCTTCGCCGGGGATGCTGTTCTCGTCGGGCAAGCTGGAGGAACTCGGCGCCGCCCTGAAGGAGGCGGAGGCGGAGCTGGTGCTGATCGACGGCCCGGTCAGCCCCGTCCAGCAGCGCAACCTGGAAAAGGAATGGGACGTCAAGATCCTGGACCGGACCGGGCTGATCCTTGAAATCTTCGCCGACCGCGCCCGAACCCGCGAAGGCGTGCTGCAGGTCGAACTCGCCGCGCTCAGCTACCAGCGGACGCGGCTGGTGCGGGCCTGGACCCACCTCGAACGGCAGCGCGGCGGCTTCGGCTTCGTCGGCGGCCCCGGCGAGACGCAGATCGAGGCGGACCGCCGCGCCATCGACGACCAGATGATCCGCCTGCGCCGGCAGCTCGACCGCGTGGTCCGCACCCGCACCCTGCACCGCGCGGCCCGCGCCAAGGTCCCCTACCCCATCGTCGCGCTGGTCGGCTATACCAACGCGGGCAAGTCCACCCTGTTCAACCGCCTGACGGGGGCGGACGTCCTGGCCAAGGACATGCTGTTCGCGACCCTCGACCCCACGATGCGGGCGATCAACCTGCCGGGCCCCGACGGCGAGGCCAGGGGCCGCCGGATCATCCTGTCGGACACCGTGGGCTTCATCAGCGACCTGCCGACGCAGCTTGTCGCCGCCTTCCGCGCCACGCTCGAGGAGGTGCTGGAGGCCGATCTGATCCTGCATGTCCGCGACATCAGCCACCCGGAAACCGAGGAACAGGCCGGCGACGTCGGCGAGATCCTGGAAAGCCTGGGCGTGGAAGAGGACGTGGCCCTAATTGAGGTCTGGAACAAGATCGATGCCCTGTCGCCCGACCTGCGCGCGGCGCTGCGCCGCACCGACGCGCGCCGGGCCGACGTGCAGGCGGTGTCCGCGCTGACCGGCGAGGGGCTCGACGACCTGATCGCCGCGATCGACCTGCGGCTGGCCGACGTCCTCGACGAGCCGCGGGTCGACGATGAGGTGACGATCCCGTTTTCCGACGGCCGCCGCCGCGCGTGGCTGCATGATGTGGGCGTGGTCCGGTCCGAGGAAGCGACCGAAGACGGGCAGCGCGTGTTCGTCACCTGGACGAAGCGCCAGCAGACCGCGTTCGAGGCACTGGACGGTGCCCGCCCCGGTGACGGCGGTCAGGGGGACGGCGGCCAGGGGGACGGCGGCCACGGTGACGCTGGCGAGGGTCACGACCGCAATGACGTCGAGGATGATGACGGGCCGACCCGGACGCCGGGCGGCTGGGACCCGCTGGGCCGCGACTGACCGCCGCCCGCGGCGGACTGCGCGCTTCTGTTGGCGGCCCTGAAGGAAGGCGGTTTACAAGCTTGGCCGCCCCCCAGGGTTGACGGCCCGCGAGGGTGACGGCGGCTACTTCGCCGCCATCAGCTCTTCTTCCGCGCGCATGCCGCCCACGACGCCCAGCGACTTCAGCTTGCGGTGCAGCGCGCTGCGCTCCATCCCGACGAAATGCGCGGTGCGGCTGATGTTGCCGCCGAAGCGCTCGATCTGCGCCAGCAGGTATTCCCGTTCGAACAGTTCGCGCGCGTCGCGCAGGGGCAGGCTGGTGATGCGGTTGCCCAGCGCCAGCGTGTCGCCGTTCTCGCTGGCGCCCGACTGCGGCTCCAGCTCGCCGGGCTGGATCGGGCCGTTGCCCTCGCCCAGGATCAGCACCCGCTCGATCACGTTACGAAGCTGGCGGATGTTGCCCGGCCAGCGCATCGTGTGCAGCACGGTGACGCTGTCGTCGGGCAGTTCGCGCAGCGGCAGCCCCTGGGTCGCGTGGAACTGCTCGATGAAGCGGCGGGCGAGCGCGCCGATGTCCTCGCGCCGGTCGCCGAGCGACGGGACCGCGATCGGAACGACGTTCAGGCGGTCGTAAAGCTCCTGCCGGAAGCGGCCCACCTCGATCTCGTGGGCGAGGTCGCGATTGGTCGAACTGAGGACGCGCAGGTCCACCCGCACCCGGTCGGTGCCGCCCGAGCGCTGGAACTGCTGTTCGGTCAGCACCCGCAGGATCTTGGGCTGGGTGCCCAGCGGCATGTCGGCGACCTCGTCGAAATAGATCACGCCGCCATGCGCCTGTTCCAGCAGCCCCGGCTCCACCCCGCGCTCGGGCGATTCCCGGCCGAACAGGACTTCCTCCATCCGCTCGGGCTCGATCGTGGCGCAGGGGACGATGACGAACGGCGCCTCGGCCCGGGCGCTGTGGGCATGGATGTATCGCGCGGCGAGTTCCTTGCCCGACCCCGGCTCGCCGGTCAGCATCACCCGCCCGTTCGACCGCGCGACCTTGTCGAGGTTGTCGCGCAGCCGCCGGAACGGCGCGGAATGGCCCAGCATCTCGGCAGGCGAGCTGTCGCGGCGGCGCAGCGTCGCGTTTTCACGGCGCAGGCGGCTCGTTTCCATTGCGCGGCGGATGACGACCATCAGCTGGTCGATGTTGAACGGCTTCTCGATGAAGTCGTAGGCGCCCTGCCGGATCGCGGCGACCGCGATCTCGATGTTGCCGTGGCCCGAGATGATGACGACCGGCACGTCCGGGTTGTTGGCCTTGGCGTGCTTGAGGATGTCGAGCCCGTCCATCCGGCTGTCCTTCAGCCAGATGTCGAGGATCATCAGCGCCGGCTGGGCCGCGTTGATCGACGCCAGCGCCTCGTCGCTGTTGGCGGCGAGCCGGGTCGCAAAGCCTTCGTCCTGGAGGATGTCCGCGATCAGCTCGCGGATGTCGCGTTCGTCGTCGACGATCAGAATGTCACTCATGTGCCTGTGCCTCCTGCTCTGTTCTGGTCTTGCGCGATGGCGCCAGCCGCACCGGCTGGCGTTCGCGGGGTAGCCGGATCTCGGCCATGGCGCCGCGGTGTCCCGCGGCGTCCGGTTCGGCGTCGGTCAGGACCAGGCTGCCGCCGTGTTCCTCGACGATCTTCTTGACGATCGGCAGCCCCAGCCCGGTCCCGCCCTGCTTCATGGTGACGTAGGGCTCGAACAGGCGGGTGCGGTCCTCGGGCAGGCCCACGCCGTTGTCGGTGATGGTGATGGTCACGGCGTCGGGCTGCGCGTTCATGTCCACCCGCACGGCCGCCGCCCAGTCGCCGGCGGGCCGGTCACGCACCGCCTCGGCCGCGTTCTTGAGAAGGTTCGTGAACACCTGCCCCATCATCCCCGCGTCGCAATCCACGATCACGGGCTCGGCGGGAATGTCGGCCGCGATCCCGCCGGCGACCGCATCCTGCTGCAGGGTCACTGCGTCGCGCAGCAGGCGGGCGAGATCGACCTCTTTCCGGTCGGGTTCCGGCATCCGGGCGAAGCGGCTGAATTCGTCCACGATCCGGCGCAGGTCGCCGGTCTGGCGGATGATGATGCCGACCAGCTGGTCCAGCGCCTCGCGCGTCTCGCCTTCGGGGGCGATGCGGGCGAACTTGCGCCGGATGCGTTCGGCCGACAGCTGGATCGGGGTCAGCGGGTTCTTGATCTCGTGCGCGACCCGTCGGGCGACGTCGCCCCAGGCGGCCATGCGCTGCGCCGAGACGAGCTCGGTCACGTCGTCGAACGCGATGACGTAGCCTTCGACCTCGTGCGCGGCGCCGCGCCGGACGGCGATGCGGACCAGCAGGCTTTCGATGCGGCCGTCGCGCGTGACCCGGATCTCGTCCTGCACCGATGCCGCGACCGACCCGGACAGGCGGTCGAACAGCGCCGCGAACTCGGGCACCGCGTCGCGCAGCGGCCGGCCGATGTCGCGCCGGGGGTCGAGCGCGACCAGCCGGTGGGCGGACCGGTTCATGAAGTCGATCCCGCCCGACGCGTCGAGGCCGACCACGCCCGGCGTGACCGAACTCAGCACGTTGTCGAACAGGCGCCGCTGCTCGTCGGCGGCGCGGTAGGACGCGACCAGCTCCTCGTGCTGCTGCTTCAGCTGCCGCGTCATGTGGTTGAAGCTCGCGCCCAGCGTCTGGATCTCGTCGCCGGTGTCGAGCTCGGGAACCTGCACGTCCAGGTTGCCGCGGCCGATTTGCTCGGACGCTGCGGCGAGGCGGCCGATCGGGCGCGACAGCCGTTCCGCGAACCACATCCCCAGCCAGATCGCCGCCGCTACCAGGAGAAGCGCGAAGCTGAGATAGACCAGCGAGAACTCGAACAGCACCTTGCCGCGGACCTGTTCGAGCTGCTGGTACAGGCCCACCGTCTCGCGGGTGTCGTCCAGGAGGCCCAGCAGGTCGCCGTCCACGTCGCGGGTGACGTAAAGGAAGCGGTCGGGCACGCCGGTCAGCGGCACGAGGGCGCGGAACTCGTTGTTCTGCCAGTCCTGGATCAGCAGCAGGCCCGTATCGAGCGCGACGTCGAACTGTTCCGGGGTCGGCGTCTCGTACCAGAACAGGTAGGACCGTTCGCCCCGCGACCGGATCGCGCCGCCGCCGTCGATGACATAGGCCTCGCGCAGGCCGCGCTGGATGCGGGACTGCCCCTGCGACAGCAGCGCCCGCACGGTGCCGTCGTCGATCAGCGGGTTTTCGGCGGCGGCGGAGTTCAGAAGCCCCGCGAGCATCTGCGCGTCCGATACGAGGTCGCGGCGGTGTTCGTCCTGGTACGCCTCGGCCGCGGCGAGCGAACTCGACACCACGGACTGCACGCGGGTCGAGAACCAGCCCTCGAGCCCGATGTTGACGGTGAGGCCCGCGAACAGCGCGACCAGCACGGTCGGGATCAGCGCGATGCCCGCGAAGACGCCGACCAGCCGCATGTGCAGCCGCGACCCGGCCGCCGCGTTGCGCCGCGCAACCACCATGCGGGCGAGGCGCGCGATCACCAGCGCGGTGAGCAGCAGCATGTAGATGAGGTCGGCCAGCAGGACCAGCCGCAGGGTCGTGCTGTCGGTCGGCTCGTCCAGCGGGCCCAGCACGGCGAAGGTCGCGAGCGCCAGCAGCGGCCCGAGCACCGCCAGCCCGACGGTCGCCACGTTCTGCACGAGGCGCTTGCGGCGCAGCCGCGCCATCTGCTCCCACGGGATGCGCCGCGTCTGCGCCATCACCATCGCCTGCCTTGCCCCGCCAGCGCCGCTGTGTTCGCGGCTCATGTGGCCTTGCCGCGACTATGCGGCGGCCATCTGTGGCTGTTTTACATCAGGCGGCGGCGGCGTGTCACCTCGATATTCAGGTCGTTCACCTTCTTTCGAAGCGTATTGCGGTTGATTCCCAGCAATTCGGCGCAGCGAAGCTGGTTGCCGCCGGTCGCGTCCAGCGCGATCTCGATCAGCGGGCGTTCAACCTCACGAAGAATCCGGTCGTAAAGACCGGGCGGCGGCAGGTCGTCGCCGTGCAGGTCGAAGTAGCGTTGCAGGTGGGTTTCGATCGACTGGCCGAGCCGTTCGGCCGGTGCGGGCGCCGGCCCAGGTGTCAGCGCGGGGGCCTGCGGACGGGTTGTCGAGGACGGCTCCACCCCGGCGACCGACGGGCCCGACGCGAGGGCCTGCCGCACCTCGTCCCCGGTGATCTCGGACCCGGCCGCGACCAGCGCGACGCGGCGGACAAGGTTGTCGAGCTCGCGCACGTTGCCGGGAAAGGGCCAGCTCCGCAGCACCGCCGCCCCTTCGTCGGACAGCTCGCGCCGCGGCAGGCCCAGCGTCGCCGCACGGGCCAGAAGATGGCGGGCGAGCGGCGGGATGTCGTCCACGCGCGCACGCAGGCTCGGCACCGGCAGGACGACGCCGGCGAGTCGGTAGTGCAGGTCCTGCCGCAGCCGGCCCGAGGCGACGTCGGCCATCGGGTCCGGCCCGGCCGTCGCGACCAGCCGCGGCACGCGGGACGTGTCCGGCCCGTTCTCCGCCGCTTCGATCAGCCCGACGAGGCGCGCCTGCGCGGCCTGGTCCATCCCCGCCGGTCCTTCGATCAGCAGCGTGCCGCCGGCCGCGCGGGCGAAGGCGGCGGGCAGCCCCTCGGCGGGGTCGGCGGGGCTGACGACGACCAGCGGGCCGTCGCGGCGGTCGGAAAAGTCGTGCAGCGCGCGGGCGACGGTGGTGCGGCCGGACCCCGGCTCTCCCGTGACCATGATCGGCAGGTCCGCGTTCACCACCCGCGCGACGGTGCGGAACAGCGCCTGCATCGCGGGCGCGTGACCGACCAGCGGCATCGTCGGATCGGCGGCCGGCAGCGGCGACCCGCCATCGTCCTCGGCGCCGCGGACAGGCCTTCGCGCCAGCCCCGCGCGGACCCGCGCCATCAGGTCGGGCAGGTCGAAGGGCTTGGGGAGATAGTCGAAGACGTTCGCTTCGGTCGCCCGGATTGCCGTCACGATCGTGTTCTGGGCCGAGATCACGATCACCGGCAGCGCGGGCCGCGCGCGCGCGATCGACGGCACCACGTCCAGCCCGTTGCCGTCGGGCATCATCACGTCGGTGACGACGAGGTCGCCCCGCCCCTCCTCGACCCAGCGCTGCAGCTGCGACAGGCTGCCGGTGGCGTGGACGCGGCAGCCCGCGCGGGTCAGCGCCTGCGTCAGCACGGTGCGGATGCTGCGGTCGTCGTCTGCGATCAGGACCGTGCCGTCCATGGTCATTCCTTTCCGGCGAGGGGAAGCGAAAGGCGGACCACGGTACGGCCGGGGCGGCTGTCCAGCCGCAGCCCGGCGCCGTGGTCGGCGGCAATCTTGCTGACGAGCGCGAGACCCAGGCCGGTGCCGTTCTCGCGCCCGGACACGAACGGCTCGAACACCTGGTCGGCGATGGCCTCGGGCACGCCGGGCCCGTCATCCTCGACCTCGACCACCAGCGGAAGGGGGGTGTCGTCATCGATCCGGCGCAGCGTGCCGTCGTAAAGCGTGCGGAGCCGGATCGAACCCGGTCCGCGCGGATCGCCCGCCGTCCGGCCGTCGCGGGCCAGCGCCTCGGCCGCGTTCCGCAGAAGGTTCAGCACCGCCTGCACGATCAGGTCGGGATCGACGAACGCGGCGGGCAGGGACGGGTCGTAATCGGTCGTGATCCGGGCGCCGGTTCCGGTCAGCTCGAACGAACGCCGCGCCCGGTCCAGCACGTCGTGGATGTTGATCGCCGCAAGCCGCGGGGCCGAGCTGTCGCCGAAGCGTTCCACCTGGTCCAGAAGCGCGACGATCCGGCGCGATTCCGCGACGATGAGGTCGGCGAGTTCGCGGTCCTCGGGGCCGAGCCCTTCGGCCAGCAGCTGCGCCGCGCCGCGGATGCCGGCGAGCGGGTTCTTGATCTCGTGCGCCAGCATGTCGGCCATGCCGACGGCCGACCGCGCGGCGCGCCTGGGCCCCGGGCCCGCGGGCGCGGGAACGATCACCGCCGACACGCCGCCGCCGGGCAGCGGCCCCATGTGCAGCGCGGCCAGCCGGGTGCTGAACCCGCCGGTGCGGTCGCCGATCTCCCAGCGAAGCGCCGGGCGGCTCGCGACATCGTCGCCCGTCAGCGCGACCGCGAGCATCTGCCCAAGCGCCGGGTCCACCCGCAGCCGCCCGGCGAGCCGCGGGTCGTCGGGCGCTAGCCCGACCGCCGAGCGTTCCGACAGGTTCAGCCATGCCTGCGCGGCGTCGTTGAGGGCCGCGAACCGGCCCGCGTCGTCGAACCTCAGCGCCGGCACCGGCAGCGCCATCCAGCAGCTGTCGGCCGCTCCCATCACGCCGCCCCCCTCACGCTGCCGCCGTCTGGGCCGCCGCTGTCGGGGCCGCCGCCGCGGCGTCGCCCGGCGCGCCCGAGAACACGGCCGCGATCGCCGCCCGCGCCTGCGACGGAGAGGCCGCGGCCATCAGCTCCCGCCGGCCCGCCGCCGCGCCGGCCGCCTCGGCATACCAGCCGAGGTGCTTGCGGGCGACGCGCAGGCCCAGGTCGCGGCCATAGTGCGACAGGATGTCGTCGTGGTGTTCCGCCACCGCATCCGCCAGCGCCGCGCCCTGCGGCACCGACGGCTCGGGCGTTCCGTG
Organism: Paracoccus aeridis; assembly: GCF_004923205.2. Lineage (GTDB taxonomy): Bacteria > Pseudomonadota > Alphaproteobacteria > Rhodobacterales > Rhodobacteraceae > Paracoccus > Paracoccus aeridis. Next base: position 183,704 of record NZ_SELD02000001.1, on the reverse strand, counting down.
CAGGGCGGCGGAAATCTGCGCCAGGCGCCACGGCGCCCCCTGCGCGCCGCGCCCGATCATCACCGCGTCCGCGCCCGAAGCTGCCAGCGCCGCCCGCGCGCTGCCCGCATCCACCACGTCGCCATTGGCGACCAGCGGCAGGCCCACAACCGCGTCCCGCACCGCGCGGATGGCGGACCAGTCGGCAGTGCCCGTATAGAACTGCTCGCGCGTGCGGCCGTGGACCGTGACCATCCGCACCCCGGCATCGCGCGCGCGGCGGGCAAGGTCGGGCGCGTTCAGGCACCCCGCGTCCCACCCCAGCCGCATCTTCAGCGTCACCGGCAGCTCGACCGCCGCCACCACCGCGTCGATCAGCCCCAGCGCGTGGTCGAGATCGCGCATCAGCGCCGCGCCCGACAGCCCGCCCGTCACCTTGCGGGCAGGGCAGCCCATGTTGATGTCGACGATGCCCGCGCCCATGCCCGCGACGATCCGCGCGGTTTCCGCCATGGCCGCCGCCTCGCGCCCCGCGATCTGCACGCTGACCGGCACGCCCCCTTCCACCAGCGCCTTGGCGCGGACGGCGGCGCGGGTGGACGGGCGCGGGGTCACCATCTCGGTCGAGGCGACCATCTCGCTGACCACCAGCCCCACCCCGCCCGCGCTGTGGCGGGCCACGGCGCGGCGGAACGGCAGGTCGGTGATCCCGGCCATCGGCGCAAGGAACACCGGCGGGTCGAGGGTATGGTCGCCGATCTGGAACGGGTCGCGCATGGGTCATCCTGTGAACCGGGCCGCCGCGGTCTGCACGGGCGGCGGGCGGGTGATCTGCGGTTACCCCGCCCGGTGCCGCGCCTCGAGGCAGCGCGCCTGCCATTTGCCCAAAAAAAGGGCAGAAAGCAAGCATTGCGACCTGCCGTGACCTTGCGTCCGGCGCGTCAGGGGCTACCTTCGCGGCAGTTCTGGAAGGGGTAGCCATGTTCCTGTCGGTGTTCGACCTGTTCAAGGTCGGTGTCGGGCCGTCGTCTTCGCACACGATGGGCCCGATGGTGGCCGGGGCGCGCTTTCTCGACACGCTCCGCGCGGCGCCGTTCCGCGTCCACGGCCTGCGGGCCAGCCTGCACGGCAGCCTCGCCTTTACCGGCAAGGGCCATGCGACCGACCGCGCCACGATCCTTGGCCTCGCGGGCTTCACCCCCGACGACATGGACCGCGACCGCGCCGACGAGGTGCTGGCCGACAACGCCCGCAGCAGGACCCTGACGGTCGAGGGGCTGGGCACGCTGCGCTTCGATCCGGCCGCGGACCTGATCTTCGACTTCGACCGGGTGCTGCCGGGCCATGCGAACGGCATGGTCCTGATGGCCACCGACGCGCAGGGCGACGTGATCGCGCGCGAGACCTACTACTCGGTCGGCGGCGGTTTCGTCATGACCGAGGCAGAGCTTGCCGCCAAGGGCGACGACAGCCGCACGGACGCCTCGGCCGCGGTCCCCTACCCCTTCTCGACGGCGGCCGAGATGCTGGCAATGGCCGAGGGGTCGGGGCTGTCCATCGCCGCGATGAAGCGCGCGAACGAACGCACGCGCCGCAGCGATGCCGAGATCGACGCCGGCCTGCGCCGGATCTGGCAGGTGATGCGCGACTGCATGGACCGCGGGCTCGAGACCGAGGGGATCCTGCCCGGCGGCCTCAACGTCCGCAGGCGGGCGCCGTCGATCCACGCCTCGCTGATGAACGAGCGGGGGATGAACATGCAGGCGCCGCACGTCGCGAACGACTGGATGTCGGCCTATGCCATGGCCGTGAACGAGGAGAACGCGGCCGGCGGGCAGGTCGTCACCGCCCCCACGAACGGCGCGGCGGGCGTGGTCCCGGCGGTCATCCGCTACTGGCTCGACCACGTCCCCGGCGCGACCGAGGGGCAGATGCCGGACTTCCTGCTGACGGCGGCGGCGGTCGGCGGCCTCGTCAAGCACAACGCCAGCATCAGCGGCGCGGAATGCGGCTGCCAGGCCGAGGTCGGCAGCGCCAGCGCCATGGCCGCCGCGGGCATGGCCGCCGTCCTGGGCGGATCGGTCCTTCAGGTCGAGAACGCGGCCGAGATCGCGCTGGAACATCACCTGGGCATGACCTGCGACCCGGTGCGCGGGCTGGTGCAGGTGCCGTGCATCGAACGCAACGGCCTGGGCGCGATCAAGGCGGTCAGCGCGGCAAGTCTCGCGCTGCGCGGCGACGGGCGCCACATCGTGCCGCTGGACGCCGCGATCGAGACGATGCGCCAGACCGGCCGCGACATGTCCGAGAAGTACAAGGAAACGTCGCTCGGCGGGCTCGCGGTCAACGTCCCGAACTGCTGAGCCGGGCGGGGTCCGCGCAGGTGCCGGGCGAGGTCCGGGCGCGGACCGGGCGGGGGATCGCCTATCCGGTGGGGCGCCGTCCCGCGACGGCCCCGCGCTGCTTGTCAGACGCGCGCGGCTTGGGTTAGTGCTGCGGCAACAAAAAAAGACGGGACGTGACCATCATGAAACTGCGTTTTGCCCTGCTGGGCCTTCCGCTGGCGCTTGCGGCCTGCGGCGACCAGGCCGACTTCCGCATGCCCTGGGAACGGGCCGAGCCGGAGGTCGCGGCCCCGGTCGTGACCGGCCCGCCGACGATCCCGCCGCCGCCGCAGATCTCCCCCGTCGACCAGCCGCTGCAGGTGGGCGAGGCGGGCGCGGCGCGCCCGACCGCCGAACGCGAGACGGTGGACCTGAAGGCGGTCTCGGCCGCAGGCGAGGGCTGGACGGTCGATGTTTCGGGCGAGCGCGCGTATTTCGCGCGGCCCGGCGCGAACCCGGCGACCGTGGCCGTGCGCCGGATCGTCTATGCCCGCGGGATCGAGTTCGTGGGCGAGCTGAACGGCGGCGTCTTCGCGCTGAACGTCACCTCCACCGACTGCGCGGGCAACCCGCTGACCGCGTCGCTGCGCGCCAACGGCAGGACCTACAACGGCTGCGCCGCCCCGGCCTCGGCCGCGACCATCGCGGCCGTCGCGGCGCTGCCGGCGCCCCGGGCCGCGAAGCCAGCCGCCCCGAAGCGCGCCGCGTCAAGGCCGGCCGCCACGAAGCCCGCCGCCGCAAAGCCCGCCGCAACGCCCGCCGCGGCGCCGGCGCCGGCGGCGACCGAAGCGCCTGCCCGGACTGCTCCGGCCTCCACTGCTCCGGCCACCACCGCTCCGGCCGCTACCAGCCCGAACGCCGCCGAGCCGACCAGCAACGAGCCGGAAGCCGCCTCTCCGGCCACGCCAGCCCCGGCTCCTGCCGAACCGGCTGCCGAGGCGCCGGCCCCGGCGGCCGACGCGCCCGCCGCCGCGGCTCCGGCCGTGATCCCGCCCGCCCCTGCCGCGCCTTCCCCGGCTGCGGCCGACCCCGCGCCGGCCGCCACGTCCGAACCGGCCCCCGCCGGCTCCGCCGCGCAGCCCACGCAAGGCTGACACCTGTTGCGCCAATGGCGCAATCGCCTGACGCCCGCACCGCGCCGCTGGCGCGGACGGGCGGGACACCGCTAGGATCGGGCGCGGGCCCCGGCTTCGTGCCGGGCCCGCCTCGTCCGCAATAAAGGACCGCACGGATGACCCGTCGCCCGACCCTGCTGCGCCACCTGCTGACCACGGCCCTTCCCGCGAGCATCGTCCTGTGCGCCGGATCCGGCCTTGCGGTCGCCGAGCCGATGATCGGCCGGTCGTTCAACAACTACGGCCTTCCCGGCGCGGTCGACACGCCCTCGGCCGAGATGCTGCCCGACGCCGAGCTGACCGCGACAGCTGCGAAGTCCGAGCTGACCGAGCGCGTCGGGCTGGTGTTCCAGCTCGCCCCCCGCGTCACGACGGCGCTGCGCTACGGCAAGTTCGACAGCACCGAGGAACGGCGCGGCTACGTCCGCGACCGGTCGTTTGACCTGCGCTTCCAGATCCTCGACGAGGCCGCGGGCACCTGGCGCCCGGCCGTCGCGGTGGGCATCCAGGACGCGATCGGGACCGGGTTCTATTCGGCCGAATACATCGTCGCCACCAAGACGATCACCCCCACCCTGCGCGCCAGCGCGGGCCTGGGCTGGGGCCGGCTGGCGCAGGGCGGCGGCATCGGCAGCCCCTTCGGCGACCGGCCCGGCCCCGACACCGGCACCGGGGGCGAGCTGAACGCCGACACCTGGTTCAAGGGCGAGGTCGCCCCGTTCGCCAGCGTCGCCTGGGCCGCCGGCGACAAGCTGACCCTCGTCGCGGAATATTCCGGCGACGAATACGCCTGCGAGACCGGGGACGCCGACACCTGCGCGCGTTCGGTCTGGCTGAGCGATTCCGATCCGCTGAAGAACCGCATCAACTTCGGCGCGACCTACCAGCTGGGCCAGAACTACCAGGTCGGCGCCTATGTGCTGGGCGCCAAGCACGTGGGCGTGCAGTTCACCCTGCTGACCAGCCCGCGCCGCGCGGCGTACCCCTCGGGGCTGGAACCCGCGCCCGCGCCGGTGCGCCCGCGTCCCGACCGCGCGTCCGACCCGGACGGCTGGTCCGGCGTCTGGGCCAGCGACCCCACCGCGCAGCCGGCGATCCAGAAGGCGCTGGGCGACGCGCTGGCCGACGAGGGGCAGCGGCTGGAATCGATGGTCCTGACCGCCGACCGCGCCGAGATCCGGATCCGCAACGAACGCTACATCCAGCAGGCCGAGGCGGTGGGCCGCGCCGCCCGTCTGATGACCCGCGCGCTGCCCCCTTCGGTGGAAACGCTCGTCATCACCTCGTCCGAGGCGGGGATGCCCACCTCGTCGGTCACGCTGCGCCGGTCCGACGTCGAGCGGCTGGAAAACACCGAGGCCGGGCAGATCGCCAACGCCGCGGCCCTGACCGACGCGGCTCCGCGGCCGGCGGGTCTGGTGCCGACGCCGGGCGAGTTCCCGGACCTCGACTGGGCGATCAAGCCCTATCTTTCGACCGGGCTCTTCGATCCCGACGAGCCGTTCCGCTACGAGGTCGGCGGCGAGGTTACCGCACGCTACGAGATCGTGCCGGGCCTCGTCCTGCAGGGCAGCCTGCGCCAGCGCGCCTTCGGCAACGCCGAGCAGGAAGCGCCGGGCAGCTATGCCGTGGATGAATATCTCGCGCTGTCGGACGACGAGATCACCGAACAGAACAACGGCGTCTATCGGGTCCGCTCGGATTCGCGCATGTACACGGGCAACGACAAGCTGCAGGTGCCGCGGCTCACGCTGAACTGGTACGGGCGACCGACCCAGACGGTCTATTCGCGCGTGACGGTCGGCCTGCTGGAACGGATGTACGGCGGCGCTTCTGCCGAACTGCTGTGGAAGCCGGTCAATTCGCAGCTGGCGCTCGGGGCCGAGATCAACCGGGTCCGCAAGCGCGACTACCGCGACGCCTTCGAGCTGCTGGACTACGAGGCGACGACCGGCCTTGTCACCGCCTACTACGAATTCGGCAACGGCTTCCGCGGCAGCATCGGCGCGGGCCAGTACCTGGCGGGCGACGTGGGCGCCACGGTCGAGGTCAGCCGTGAATTCGCGAACGGCTGGGAAGTCGGCGCCTTCGTCACCAAGACCGACCTCAGCGCGGACGAGTTCGGCGAGGGATCGTTCGACAAGGGCGTGACGATCAGCGTCCCGCTGTCCTGGGGCACGGGGCTGCCGTCGCTGCGCACGGTCGGTGGCACGCTGTCCTCGCTCAACCGCGACGGCGGCCAGCAGGTCAATGTCCGCGGGCGGCTTTACGAGACGGTCCGGGACAGCCACTCGGTCCGCATGTACGACGGTTGGGGGAAATTCTGGCGATGAGGCGAGCAATGAACCGGGCGATGAACGCGAAGTCGGCACGCGGGGTCGCCGCGCTTGCGGCCCTGCTGGCGCTGTCCGCCTGCGGCAACGCCCCGTCCCGCGGCGACGATCCGTCGCTGCTCAACGTGGCGCGGCAGACCGTCGCGCAGGTCGTGGCACGGCGGGGCGAGCCCGCCGAAGCTGCGGCGCCGCGCGACCCGGCCGAGATGGCCGCCACGGCCCTGTCGGTGAACCCGGGGCCGCTGATCCTCGTCGGGCTGGAGGGCCTGGGCACCACGCAGGTCCTGGCCATGACCGGCCAGAACGGCGGCATGCGGACCTACATGACGCCGAACGAACAGGCGGTGATCCTGCGGGGCGGCATGCTGGTCGGCACGCGCGGCCTGGGCCACGACATGTCCGCGACCGAAGCCGGGCGGTCCGCCGCGCTGATCCGCGCGGGACAGTCGGGGCAGGCTCAGCGGACCCTGCGCTACTACGCGGCCGACGGGCGCGAACGGCCGCTGCCCTTCACCTGCCGGATCGGGCCGGGGCCGAAGGCCGGGGTCATGGTCGAAAGCTGCGAGGGCAACGGCGTGTCGTTCCAGAACAACTACATGGTGTCCGGCGGCGCAATCACCGTGTCTCGCCAGTGGGGCGGGCCGGGGCTGGGCTACCTGACCATCCAGACCCTGCGGCCCTGACGGGCTGTCCTGACCGGCTGAGATCGCCGGGCTGCCCGTGCGGAACGGGGAACGGGCGCCTTCGGGCGCCCTTTCGTTTGCCTACCCCGGCAATTCGGAAATGAATTTACCTAACTTTACCGGACGGGCAGATTTCAGAAAACAATGGCTGAAATGAAAAAGGGCCGGTCTTTCGACCGGCCCGATCTTTGTAATCCCGCGGGGATTATTCGTCGTCGCCGGTGGTGTCGTCGTCGTCGTCATCGTCATCCGAAGCGACAGCGGCGATGACGCCCAGCAGCAGCAGCGCCGGGACAACCAGGCCAGCGTTCGAGCGAGCCGGCTGGGTGTCGACGACGACGGGCTCGACTTCGACGACCGGGGCGACGTAGCCACCAGCCAGAGCGGTCGAGGCGGACAGGCCGAGGGCCAGCGCGAAGGTAGCGAATTTGGTCATGATCATGCTCCGTACTTTTTTGAAGGCTGCCGTTCCCGACAGCATCGTTGCGACAGTTACATAAAGACCCGATCTTGGAAAGCGCAGACGCATTCTTCAGATTGCCGCCCCAGTCGACTGTTGCATAATCGCCAACACCTTCCAGAGGCTCAAGTTCCAGCCATTATCAGGGCCTTCGCGGGCTGTGGCCGAATTGCACCTACCCCGATCCGCCCCTGCCGGCGGAGGTCAGCTCAGGCCCGTCAGCGCGGCCTGCGCGGTCGATTCGGACACGGCCGGGGGTGCCTGCCCCGGTGGCCCGCCTGTCCAGCATGGATCCATGAAGAAGACGACAAAAATACTCTGGACATGTCCGAGTGTTCTTGTCAGATTTCAGACGAGCCCAGAAGGACGCCACCCGAAAGGACCGGAACCATGAATATCAGCCCCTCCGACTTCCCCAGCCTTCCCCATGTCCGGCTGCCGCAGGTGCCGGTCCACGACGCCACCTCGCTGACCGCGGGCGGGAACCAGGCGCTGATCGCGCTGGGGGACCAGCTCTACAACCTGCGGATCACCCGCGCGGGCAAGCTGATCCTGACCAAGTAGGACGTGCAGGCGGGTCCGGCCTTGCGGCGGGACCGCTGATGCATGGGCCGGCCGCGAACGGCCTCTCAGCGTTCGCGGCCGCCGCCTGCGGGGCCACCCGGCCTGGAACCGCGCCCTGCGGGCCGGCCGCCGCCGGGCTTTCCCCCGCCGGGCTTGCTGCCGAACGGCTTGCCGCCCGGTTTTCCGCCGCGCGGTTTTCCCGGGCTGGGTCTTTCCCCACCCGCGTTCCCGCCAAACGGCCTGCCGCCGGTCCGGTCGCCGCCCGGCTTCCCTCCGGACGGCCGGCCACCGAACGCGGGCTTGCCGCGCTCACCGCCACCGCCGGCGCGAGCAGGCCGGCCCTCGCCCTGCGCCTGCCCTGCCGCGCCGGGCCTGCCCTGCCCGCCCGCCGGACGCGCGCCGCCGTCACCCGATTTCCAGCGCGGCTTCCGGGCCTGCTCCCCCTGCTCGCCCACCGGGCGCGGCTTGCGGTCGTATCCGCCGGCACCCTCGGCATGGGGCCGGCGCTCGTAGCCCCCCGCGCCCTCGGCACGGGGCTTGCGGTCGTACCCACCGGCACCCTCCGCACGGGGCTTGCGGTCGTACCCGCCAGCACCCTCGGCACGGGGCCGGCGCTCGTAGCCGCCGGTGCCCTCGTTGCGCGGCTTGCGGTCATACCCACCGGCACCCTCGGCGCGGGGCTTGCGGTCGTAGCCTTCCCCGCGCGGCTTCCTGTCGTACCCGCCAGCGCCCTCGGCCCGAGGCCGACGCCCGTATCCGCCGGCGCCCTCGGCAGGCGGCCTGCGCTCATGACCGCCAGCCCCTTCGCCCCGCGGCTTGCGCTCGAAGCCACCCGCCCCTTCGGATCGCGGCTTGCGGTCACCGCCCGGTCCCTCGACGCGGGGCCTCGGCACATGGCCCCCGGCACCCTCGCCGCGCGGCCTGCGGTCGTAGCCGCCAGCACCTTCCTCGCGGGGCGCGCGCGGCTTGCGGGGGCCCTCGGCCCGGTCGCCGAAAGCCGGGCGGTCGCCGCGCGGCGGGCGGTCGCCACGGTCGAACCGGGCGGGACGCTCGCCACGGTCGAACCGCTCGCTTCGCTCAGGGCGATCGCCGCGCGGGGGCCGGTCGCCCCGGTCCGGGCGCTCTCCCCTCGCCGGTCGCGCCGCCCGGTCATCGTCGCCCCGGCGACCGCGCGCGGCGGCGCGGGGTTCGTCGTCGCTGTCGCCGGTCAGAAGCCCGCCGAGTTGATCCTTCAGGATCCGCCGCTTGACCTCGCGCACCTCGTTCTCCTCCATCCCGACGAGGCGGAAGGGGCCGTAGGCGATGCGGATCAGCCGGTTCACCTGCAGCCCCACATGGGCCATCGCGCGCCGGATCTCGCGGTTGCGACCCTCGCGGATGCCGACGGTGAGCCAGGCGTTCGCGCCCTTCTGGCTGTCCAGCTTGATCTCCATCGGCTGAAACTCCTCGCCGTCGATCACCGCGCCGCGCCGCAGCGGGTCGAAGGTCAGCTCGGACGGGTTGCCGTTCACGCGGACGCGGTAGCGGCGCAGCCAGCCGGTCGCCGGAAGCTCCAGCCGCCGCTTCAGCTCGCCGTCGTTGGTCAGCAGCAGCAGGCCTTCGGACGTGATGTCGAGCCGGCCCACGGACATAACCCGCGGCATGTCCCGCGGCAGCGCGTCAAAGACCGTCTGTCGCCCCTTCTCGTCGCTTTCCGAAGTCACGAGCCCGACCGGCTTGTAGTAGAGCCACATCCGCGTTTCCTGCGGCGCGTCCATCGGCTTGCCGTCGATGACGACCTTGTCGGTCGGCAGGATGTCGAGCGCGGGGCTGGATATCGCCTCGCCGTTCACCCTGACCCGGCCCTCGACGATCATCCGCTCCGCCTCGCGCCGGCTGGCGATGCCCGCGCGGGCCATGACCTTGGCGATGCGCTCGCCGCCCGAGGATTTCGGCGCGGCGGCGGCGGCGGCGGGGGCCGCGGCATCGTCCCCGGCCCCGCCGTCCTCATCCTCGCCCGCGTCCTCGCCCGCGTCCTCGCCCTCATCCACACCGTCGTCCTCGTCGGCGTAGATTTCCGCGTAGTCCTCGTCCTGCCCGAGCGGCTCGGCGGCCTCGTCCTGCCCGGCCTCTCCGGTCGGCGACTGGTCCTGCGGCAGGTCCTCGGGGGTCTCGTTCTCGTCGGTCATGGCGATCTCCTGGCGCATCGCTGCGATGGCAAACGGCGGTGTTATCCCGAACGCGCCAGCGGCGAAAGCGGTTCTTGATCCCGTGCGCGCCGCAGGGCACGACCGGACCATGACATTCATCAGCCACATGCCGCAGGCGCTGGACGAGGCGCGGGCCGCCGCCCGCCGCGGCGAGGTTCCCGTGGGGGCGGTCCTCTGCGATCCAGCCGGCCGGGTGGTCGCAGCCGCGGGCAACCGCACGCGCGAGCTGTCCGATCCCACCGCGCACGCCGAGATCCTCGTGATCCGGCAGGCCTGCGCCGCCGCCGGATCCGAGCGCCTGCCCGGCCACGTCCTGTGGGTGACGCTCGAGCCCTGCCCGATGTGCGCGGCGGCGATTTCGGCCGCGCGGATCGCGACGCTTTATTATGGCGCGTCCGACCCGCGGATGGGGGGCGTCGCGCATGGCGCGCGCGTCTTCGATCACCCGCAATGCCACCACAGGCCGGCGGTCTATGACGGGTTTTCAGGCCGGGATTCGCAGGCGCTGCTGCGGGCGTTCTTCGCCGAACGGCGCGACTAGCCGGCGGGCGACGGGACGACCTGGACCGGGCTCGGGCCGGGAAGGTCGAACACGAGGCAGTCGCCGTCGCGATCGGGCCAGTCCCGCACCGCCGGGGGCGGAAGCTCGAACCCCGCGCACAGGCGGTAGCTTCCGTTCGCAAGCGGCTCCACCCGGTAGCGTTCGCCGGTGAACGGGTCCGCCTCGCGCACGGGGCCGGGGCAGGTCTCGCTTGGCGAAAGGTGGGGTGGCAGGCGGCCCGAAGTCCCCGCCCGGCACGCGATCAGCTGCGAAATGCGGGAAAGATCCTCGCGCCGGGCCTCGTCGCGCCGCTCCATCCGGCCGCGCGCGGGGCCGCCGGACAGGACGAGGCCCGCGGCCACCGCCACGGCCGCCACGGCGCCGATGCCCCGGACCGCCATGCGCTGCACGGGTCGATCATGCGGCATCGATTTCTTCCTTGTAGTAGGCCAGCGCGAGGCCGCCGATCAGCGCGACCAGCGCCGCCTTTCCCAGGAAGCGCGCGGTCAGGTCGCCGTTGAGAAAGGCGTAGATCACCGCCACCGCGTCCGAGAGAAGCGCCACCGCGGCAAGAAGCATCGTGACCGCGGCGAGCCACTTGCGCACCAGCGAGCGCCGCCTGCCGGGATCGCCGCGCGTCGTCCTGGCCACCCGCGCGTTCAGCCAGAAGAACAGCGGCACCGAGATCACCAGCACGGCGACGGACCAGCGCAGGCCTGAGCGCGGCGGGTCGTAGACGTCGCCGTAGTCGGGCAGCAGCCGGTCGAGCACGTCGAAGCCCAGCGTCGTGACGTGCCAGCAGATCGTCGCCAGCAGCAGGAACATGAGGCCGTAGATCACCGCCTCGCCCGCCGAGACATAGGGCCGCGGCCGCGGCACCGGCGGCAGGCCCGGCGCGGCAGGCGTCCAAGCGCCGAGCGCGGCGGCGATCTCGCGATCGCTCCAGCCCGCCCGGGCCAGGTCGCGGCCGAGCTCGCCGGGTGCGCGCCCTGCGGCAAGGCCCGCGCGGACGAAGCCCTCGAGTCGGTCGGTGGGGGTCATTCCGCGTCCTTTCACAGTCGGGCGCAGATTGACGCCCCGACATATCAGGTCAAGGAAGCGATTTTTCTGCTTGCACCCCCCGGCGGCTTTCCCTAAATCACCCGTCACCGGCGGCAGCGTCCACCGGGACGGAGCGCGGGCGTAGCTCAGGGGTAGAGCATAACCTTGCCAAGGTTAGGGTCGTGAGTTCGAATCTCATCGCCCGCTCCAATTTCAAAAAGGCCGGTCCTGCGGGGCCGGCCTTTTGTGTTCGTGATTTACCCGGTGAGATCCTTGCAACGTCTCCCCGGTCCGCCCGCCCCCTGGCGGGCGCGTCCCTCCGGAGTGCCGGCTTCGATGGACCGCACGGAAACGGGCTCGTGGCCCGTCTCCTCCAGCATGCGCGCAGCTTGCATGGATCGTGGTCGCCAGCGGTTCGGGATCGTGGAACTACGCCATCCCCGGCAGCACCAGGTCCGGGGGGCGGTGGCCGTCGGCGAAGGTCCTGATGTTCAGCAGCACCTTTTCGCCCATCTCGGCCCGGCCCTCGACCGTGGCGCTGCCCATGTGCGGCAGCAGGACGACGTTCGGAAGTTCGCGCAGGCGCGGATTGATGTCGTGACCGTGCTCGAACACGTCGAGGCCCGCGCCCGCGATCTCGCCCGCGCGCAGCATCCGCGTCAGGGCGTTCTCGTCGATCACCTCGCCGCGCGAGGTGTTCACGATCACCGCCGAGGGCTTCATCAGCCTCAGCCGGCGCGCGTTGAGCAGGTGGAACGTGCTGGGCGTGTGCGGCACGTTGACCGACACGATATCCATCCGCGCGAGCATCTGGTCGAGGCTTTCCCACCAGGTCACGCCGAGCGCGGCCTCGGTCTCGGCCCGCAGCCGGCGCCGGTTGTGGTAGTGGACCTGCATCCCGAACGCGGTCGCGCGCCGCGCCACCGCCTGACCGATCCGGCCCATGCCGAGGATCCCCAGCCGCGCCCCCGCGATGCGGCGGCCCAGGTAGGCGGTGGGCGCCCAGCCCTGCCAGCGGCCCGCCTGCATCTCGGCCAGCCCCTCGGGGATGCGGCGGGTCACGGCGAGGATCAGCGCCATCGCCATGTCGGCAGTGTCGTCCGTGACGACCCCCGGCGTGTTCGAGACCTGGATGCCCCGCGACCATGCCGCGTCCACGTCGATGTGGTCCACGCCCGCGCCGTAATTCGCGATCAGCTTCAGGCCGGCGCCAGCCTGCCCCAGCAGGGTCGCGTCGATCCTGTCGGTCACCGTCGGGACCAGCACGTCGCTGTCGGCCATCGCGGCGGCCAGTTCCTCGCGCGTCATCGGCGTGTCCACCTTCCGCAGGCGGGCGTCGAACAGCTCGGCCATGCGGGTTTCGACCGAGTTCGGAAGCCGGCGCGTGACCGCGACCCGGACACGCTGACGCAAGGGTGAGCTTCGGTCCATGGGTGCTCTCTTCCAATGCAGGGCCGGCTTTGGCAAAGTGCCGGCTGCACGGGACGGACACAAGTCCCGGCCGCGGCATCGCGCCGCGACATGGGGCATGACAGGGCAGGCCGCCGTTCCGCGGCGCTGAGGGCACGACATGAACATCGGTAAATCCATGCTGGCCGCATCCACGTTCGCGGGGGCGCTGTTGCTGGCGTCCACGATCGCGCCGCTGCCCGGGCTGGCCCAAGGCGTCGGCGCGGACGGCACCGCGCCCGGCGAGGCGGCGGGGGAGCCGGCGATCCAGATCGACCCGGGCGAGGTGACCGCGGATTCGCTCATCAGCCGCAACCAGAACGAACAGCGCGATCCGAACCGCGGGCCGGTCACGAACCTGCCGCTGCCGCGCTACGTGTCGCTGAAGGGGAACGAGGGGAATGCCCGGCGCGGTCCCAGCCTTTCGCATCGGATCGACTGGGTGTTCCGCCATGCCGGCATGCCGCTGCGGGTGGTGGCCGAGTTCGGCCACTGGCGCCGCGTCGAGGACCGCGACGGCGCGGGCGGCTGGGTGCATTACTCGCTGCTGTCGGGGGTCCGCACCGCGGTCATCACGTCGGACATGGTGGACCTGCGCGCCCGCCCCGACACCAACGCCGCCGTGGTCGCGCGGGCCGAGGCGGGGGCCATCGTCCGCGTCCACGAATGCAATCCCGACTGGTGCCGCGTGTCGGGCGGCGGCGAGAAGGGCTGGATCACCAAGGACGTGATGTGGGGCGTGGACCGGCAGGAACTGCGCGACTAGGGCCGCCCTGAAGGGGCCGCGCGCGCCGGCCCTTCTCAGGCCAGCCCCCGCCCGCGCAGGAGCGGCTCGACCCCGGGCGTGCGGCCGCGGAACTCGTGCCACAGCTCGTCCGCGGGACGCGCGCCGCCCTGCGACAGGATGGACCGCTCGAGCCGCCCGGCCGTCGCAGGGTCGAACGCGTCGCCGGTTTCCTCGAATGCGGCGAAGGCGTCGGCGTCCATCACCTCGGACCACAGGTAGCTGTAGTAGCCGGCCGAGTAGCCGTCGCCCGAAAAGACATGGGCGAAGTGCGGGGTGGCGTGGCGCATCGGCACGGCGCGGGGGGCGCCCATCCCGGCCAGCACCTCGGCCTGCCGCGCGATCGGGTCGGCGGGCGGGACCCCGCGGTGGAAGTCGAGGTCCACCATCGCGCTTTCCAGGTATTCGGTCGTGGCGAATCCGGCATCGGCCTGCTCGGCCGCGATGATCCGTTCGCGCAGCGCGGCGGGCATGGGCGCGCCGGTTTCCACGTGGCGGGCGTGGGCGTCCAGCACCTGCGGCTGGTCCAGCCAGTGCTCGAACAGCTGGCTCGGCAGTTCGACGAAGTCGCGCGCGACCGACGTGCCGGCGATCGACGGCCAGTCCACGTCCGACAGGATCTGGTGCAGCGCGTGGCCGAATTCGTGAAACAGGGTCCGCGCCTCGTCCCAGGACAGCAGCGCCGGATCGCCCGTCCGCGCGGGCGGGGTGAAGTTGCAGGCGTTGAGAACGATCGCCCGCTGGCCTTCGCCCATCCCGTGCTGCGGCTGGAGCGCCGAACACCACGCGCCCGACCGCTTGCCGGGCCGGGCGAAGTAGTCGCCGACGAAGATCGCCATGGGCCGCCCGTCGCGGGTCACGGTCCAGCCGCGCACGCGGTCGTCCCAGAAGGGCGCGTCGAAGGGCGCGAAGTCCAGCCCGAACAGGCGATGCGCCACGTCGAAGGTGGCGGCGATCATGCCGTCGAGCGGCAGGTAGGGCTTCACCTCGACCTCGTCCACGGCGAGGCTGTCGCGGCGGCGGGGGGCGGCGTAGAAGCGCCAGTCCCACGGCTCGAGCGCGCCGTTGATGCCGTCGGCCGCGGCGCGGGCGGACAGGTCGGCCTCGTCCGCCAGGACGCGGGGCCGCGCGGCGGCCCAGACCGCGTCCAGCAGCGCCTGCACCTGATCGGCGGTCCGCGCCATTTCCGTGTCCAGCTTGAAGGCGGCGAAGTCGGGATAGCCCAGCAGCTCGGCCCGTTCGTGGCGAAGGGCCAGGATCTCGGCCACGATCGCGCGGTTGTCGGTGGCCGCGCCCCCGGCCCCCTGTCCGCTGCCGCGCGCGGTCCAGCCGCGCCAGGCGGCCTCGCGCAGGTCGCGGTCGGTGGACTGTTCGAGGAACGGCACGATCAGCGACCGGCCGAGCGTCACGACCTGCCCCGGAAGTCCCCGCTCGGCGGCGGCGGCGCGCATGGCCGAGACGAGACTGCCCGGCAGGCCGCCCAGCCGGTCGTCGGGGACGGGCAGGACGAAGTCACGCTCGTCGGCGAGGACGTGCTGGGCGAAATCGGTGGTGAGGATCGCGAGCCGCGCCCTGATCTCGGCCATGCGCGCGCGGGCGGCATCGTCCAGCGCGGCGGCCGCGCGGCGCATGTCGCGGGAGGCGAGTTCCGTGATCCGCCGGTCCTGCGGCGCGAGCGCATCGGCGCCCGCGGCGACTGCCTTCACTCGCGCGTAGAGCCGCGGGTCCATCGCGATGCGGGCGTTGTGGGCGGCGAGCCGCGGCGCGAGTGCGCGCTGCAGCGCCTCGCGCCGGTCGTTCGAGCACAGCCCGGCAAGCGTGTAGAAGACCGAGGCCACGCGGCCCAGCGCCTCGTCCGCCTTTTCCATCGCGGCGACGGTGTTGGCGAAGTCGGGCGCGGCGGGGTTGCCGGCGATCGCCTCGTGCGCGGCCTCGGCCTCGGCCAGCGCGGCGTCGAAGGCGGGTTCGAAGTCGTCGTCGGAGATCAGGTCGAAGCGCGGCAGGCCATGCGGCCCGGACCAGTGGACCAGTTCAGCGTTGATCGGCGTTCCCGTCTCAGAGTTCATCGGTGCTTCCCGTGTGATGGATGGCGCCCCGGCCGCCGCAGACGGGGCAGCCGGGCCGTGCCGGAATGTCGAGCCTGCGGGTGTCGCCCCACAGCCCGTCGAAAAGGATCATGCGGCCGCGCAGCCCCTCGCCCGCGCCCCGCGCGGTGACGCCGGCGACCAGCTTGATCGCCTCGAGCGCCATCAGGCTGCCGACCACGCCGGGCAGCGCGCCGACGACGCCCGCCTCGGCGCAGGGGGGCGCGAGGCCCGGTGCGGGCGGATCGGGAAAGACGCAGGCCATGCAGGGGCCGCCGCGCGCGGGATCGTAAAGCGCGACCTGCCCTTCCCACTGCGCCATCGCCCCCGCGATCAGCGGCACACCCGCGCGGACGCAGGCGGCGTTGACGGCGGCGCGCGCGGCGAAGCTGTCGGTGCCGTCAAGGACGAGGTCGTGGGCACCGATCACGTCGGTGTCGCCGTCGACGATCCGGCGCGCCAGCGGGGTGACGGTCACATGCGGGTTCAGCGCTGCGAGCCGGTCCGCCGCGGCCTCCGCCTTCGGGCGGCCCACGTCGGCGGTGGTGAACAGCACCTGCCGCTGCAGGTTGGACAGGCCGACCGCGTCGTCGTCGGCGACCGTGATCCGCCCCACCCCCGCCGCCGCGAGATACAGGAGCAACGGCGAGCCGAGGCCGCCCACCCCCACGACCAGCACCCGCGCCGCCTTCAGCCGCCGCTGCCCCTGCCCGCCGAGTTCGCGCAGGACGATGTGGCGCGCGTAGCGGTCAAGCTCTGCATCGGTCAGTGGCGCATCGGGATCGTCGGCGGGTGTCGTGGCGAGCGCGGATGCCGGGGCGAGCGGCGGCGCGGCAGCGGGCGGATCGGCCGCCCGCGCCTTGCGCCGGGCCCAGTTGACGACCGCGCCGTAGCCGAGCGCCAGCGTGCCGAGCGCGCCCAGGGCGGCCCAGCCGCGCGCGCTGGTGCCGGCAAGCCCGCCGGCAAAGCTGCCGGGCGCAAGCAGCACGGCGGCCAGAAGCATCGCCCAGACGATGGCCGCAAGCAAGGCCAGCCGCCAGCCCCGCAGCCCGGCGATCCGGGCGGCAACGACCGCGACCGCGATGATGAGAAGGCCGCCCATCGTCAGCCCCGGCCCGTGGACCCGAAGCCGCCGGACCCGCGCGCGGTGTGGTCGAGCGCGGCAACCTCGCGGAACCGGGCGCGCCAGACCGGGGCCAGCACCGCCTGCGCGATTCGGTCCCCGTGCGCCACGGTGAACGCCGCCGCCCCGAGGTTCACCAGGATGACGCCCAGCGGCCCGCGATAGTCCGCGTCGATCGTCCCCACGCCGTTCGCAAGCGTCACGCCATGCCTCAGCGCAAGGCCCGAGCGCGCGCGCAGCTGCACCTCCCACCCCTCGGGGACCTGCAGGCGCAGCCCGGTGGGAACAAGGGCAACCTCGCCGGGTGCCAGCGTCAGCGCGCCCTGGCCCAGATCGGCGCGGATGTCCGCGCCCGCTGCCCCGGCTGTCGCATAGTCGGGCAGCGGCAGCGCGGAATCGGCGCCTTCACAGCGAAGGACGAGGATCTCGGGCGCGTCCAGGGCCGGTCCGTGGGTCTGCATCGGTCACCTGCATCGCCGGACCGCAACCCGGCCCGGAAAAAAGGAAACGGCCCGCCCGGACGGGCAGGCCGAAAGTCACCTCCTGATGGTCGGACGCATCAGCGCGGCGCGATCATCATCACCATCTGCCGGCCTTCCAGCCGAGGCATCGATTCGACCTTGCCGTTCTCGCCCACGTCGTCGCGGACGCGGTTCAGCAGGTCCAGGCCGAGGTCCTGGTGCGCCATCTCCCGGCCGCGGAACCGCAGCGTGACCTTGACCTTGTCGCCGTCTTCCAGGAACCGCATGACGTTGCGCATCTTCACATCGTAGTCGTGGGTGTCGGTCCCGGGGCGGAACTTCACTTCCTTGATCTCGATGATCTTCTGGTTCTTGCGGGCTTCGGCTTCGCGCTTCTGCTGCTCGTACTTGAACTTGCCGACGTCCATGATCTTGCAGACCGGGGGCGTGGCGTTCGGCGAGATCTCGACCAGGTCGAGCCCGACCTCCTCGGCCAGCTGGATGCCGCGCGAAGGCGGGACGACGCCGATGTTTTCGCCGTCCGCGCCGATCAGGCGGATCTCGGGGACGCGGATGCGGTCGTTCACGCGGGGGCCGGTGTCGCGCTGGGGCGGCGCATTGTGCGGTCTGCGGGCTATGGCAGTGTTCCTTGGATAGCTGATTGGATTGCAGGAAAATAAGGAGGATTGCCGCCGGTTTCAACCGCGTTTCGCGCGGCCCGGCGAAGGCCGCGCGGCCGCCGCGGCCCGCCTTTCCCGCCCCCGAGAGCTGTGCGATACTGCGGGCCTAATGCAGATCGCTGTTGGGGAACTACGATGCGTCGGCTCATCTGGTATGTAATCGCTGCGGTGACCCTTGCGGGGATCGTGTGGTGGGCGGCCGTCATGCGCGGGACCGACGGGCTCGCGCCCGAGGGGACCCAGCCGGCGGTGCAGCCGGGCGGGACCGTGACGACCGGCGCGGCCGATCCGGCGCAGGCATCCAGCGGCGCGGGCAGCGGCGCGGTCCCGGTCGCGGGCGAGGCGGTTCCGGCGGTCAGCGCCGCGGACGCCGCTGCCGATGCCGCCGCGACCGCGGCGGACGCCGCGGCCGAGGCGTCCGCCAACGCCGATGCCGCCCGGGTCGGCCCGGCGGCCGATGCCGCCGCCCAAGCAGAGGCCGCGGCCGAGCAGGCGATCGAGGCCGCGGACGAGGCGGCCCGCGCCGCCGACGCCGCGACCGACAGCGCCGCGTCCGGCAACGACGCCGTCGCCCGCAACGCCACCGAGGCCGCGACAGTAGCGGCGGAGCAGGCAGCCGAGGCCAGCCAGACCGCCGCCCAGGCCACGACCACCGCGGCCGAGATCGCGACGCTGCTGACGCCCGAGGGGTTCGACCGCGCCCGCGTGGACCAGCTGATCGACAACAGTTCCATCGCCGACGCGCAGAAGACGACGCTGAAGGCCGTGATCGCCTCGGCCGAGGGCAACCCCGCCATCCTGCAGGCCGCGCTGGACCAGGTGCGGGCCGTCCTGCGATGACGGTGCAGCGGCCCGACCGGCCGCTTGCCGAACGCGCCGAGCCGGTTCCGCCCCCCGATCCCGCGCCCGGTTCCATGCCGCAGGCGCCCGTTTCCCCGCCGCAGGCGCCCGGTTTCCCGCCGCGCACGCCCGTCCCCGCGCCTCAGGCACTCGCAGCCGAGATCCCCCCTGCGCGGCCGCGCCGGGTGCAGTCCTTCGCCAGCTTCATCGCCTCGCCCGGCGACGCGCTGACCAGGGGGCCGGTCGCCGTGCTGCTGATCGAGGACGGCGTCGAGGTCGCATCCACGCTGGAACACCACATCCGCGCGGGGTTCCGCCGCATCCTCGCGCTGTCGGCAGAGCCGCTGCCCGCGTCCGCCCTGCCCGACGATCCCAAGGAACGGGTCATCAACCTGATCCACGACTGCCAGCGCACCCGCGCGCACGTGGAACCCGTCAACGCGATCATCGGGGCCGCGCCCCCGGATACCTGGGTCTATTACGGCTACAACGCCGAATACCTGTTCTATCCCTTCGCCGAGACGCGGTCGGTGGGCGAACTGCTGGCCTTCCACGCCGAGGAACGCCGGCGGGCGATGCTGACCTATGTCATCGACCTGTACGCCCCCGACCTTTCCCGCTTCCCCAACGCCGTCAGCGTGGACGAGGCGATGTTCGACCGCACCGGCTACTATGCGCTCGGCCGGATGGACCGGAACGGGCGGCCGAAGGACCGCCAGCTCGACTTCTACGGCGGCCTGCGCTGGCGGTTCGAGGAGCATCTGCCGCTCGACCGGCGCCGGATCGACCGGATCGCGCTGTTCCGCACCCAGAAGGGGCTGCAGCTGCTGGCCGACCACCGCTTCAACGTCGAGGAATACAACACCCACTCCTGCCCCTGGCACCACAACCTGACTGCCGCCGTCGCGTCGTTCCGGGTCGCCAAGGCGCTGGCGCGGAACCCGTCCTCGCGCGACCACATCACGGGGTTCGCCTGGAACAACTCGCTGCGGTTCCGCTGGACCTCGAACCAGTTGCTGGAACTCGGCCTGATGGAGCCGGGACAGTGGTTCTGAGCCGGTCCTGACGATGGCGAGGCGGGACGCACCGGCATCGGACGGCGTGGCCACCGGGACGGTCCCGGCCGGATCGGCGGCAGAGGTGTTCGGCGCGTTCCTGCGCCTCGGCCTGACCTCGTTCGGCGGTCCGATCGCCCATCTGGGTTACTTCCGCAACGAACTGGTGCTGCGCCGCCGCTGGCTGGACGATCGCGCCTACGGCGACCTCGTGGCGCTGTGCCAGTTCCTGCCGGGCCCGTCGTCGAGCCAGGTGGGGTTCGCGCTGGGGCTGTCGCGGGCGGGCTGGCCGGGGGCGCTGGCGGCCTTTGCCGGTTTCACGCTGCCCTCGGCGCTGCTGATGGTGCTGTTCGCGACGCTTGCGCCGCGGCTGGACGGGCCGGCCGGGGCGGGCGCGCTGCACGGGCTGAAGATCGTGGCGGTGGCCATCGTCGCGCAGGCGGTCTGGGGCATGGCGCGCAGCCTGTGCCCGGACCGGCCGCGCGCGGGGATCGCCGTCGCGGCGGTGGCGGTGCTGGCCTTCGTGCCCGGCGCCTTCGGCATGATCGGCGCGATCCTGGCGGGGGCCGTGGCCGGGCTGGTCCTGTGCCGCGGGGCGGCGCAGCCGGCCGCGCCCGCCGTGCTGCCGCTGTCGCGCGCGGGCGGGATCGCGGCGCTCGCGGCCTTCGGCGCGGGGCTCGTGCTGCTGCCGCTGCTCGCCGGATCGTCGCAGGCCTGGGCCGTCGTCGACGGCTTCTACCGCGCGGGGGCGCTGGTCTTCGGGGGCGGGCATGTCGTCCTGCCGCTGCTGGAAGGCGAGGTCGTCGCGCGCGGCTGGGTGACGCAGGACGCGTTCCTCGCGGGCTACGGCGCGGCGCAGGCGGTGCCGGGACCGCTGTTCACCTTTGCCGCCTATCTGGGCGCGGTGCTGGGGCCGGAACCGAGCGGGTGGCTTGGTGCGGCGCTCGCCTTGGGGGCGGTGTTCCTGCCGGGGTTCCTCGTCCTCGCGGGCGCATTGCCGTTCTGGAACGCGCTGCGCGCACGGCCCGCCCCGCAGGCGATGATGCAGGGCGCGAACGCCGCCGTGGTCGGGATCCTCGGCGCCGCGCTGTATCACCCGATCTTCACCAGCGCCGTGGGCGGGCCGCCGGACCTCGCGCTGGCCGCGGCCTGCTTCGTGGCCCTGACGGTGTGGCAGGCGCCGGCCTGGGCGGTGGTGCTGGCGGGCGCGGCCGGGGGGATCGTCCTCTCCCTCGTCGCGGCCGCGGCCTGACGGCGGAGTCGCGACCGGCGCGCCCTTGCGCGTTTCCGCCCCGCTCTGTTACACGAAAACCTGAACAAACAACCGCAGGACGGCATCACATGGCCTTGGACCAGACCAGCTTCGACAAGGACGACCTGCTGGCCTGCGCGCGTGGCGAAATGTTCGGGCCGGGCAACGCCCAGCTGCCCGAGCCGCCGATGCTGATGATGGACCGCATCACCGACATCAGCGAGGATCGCGGCCTGCACGGCAAGGGCCATGTCGTGGCCGAGTTCGACATCACCCCCGAATTGTGGTTCTTCGCCTGCCACTTTCCCGGCAACCCGATCATGCCGGGCTGCCTCGGCCTTGACGGGCTGTGGCAGCTGACCGGCTTCAACCTGGGCTGGCGCGGCTGGCAGGGGCGCGGCTACGCGCTGGGGGTCGGCGAGGTGAAGCTGACCGGCATGGTCCGGCCTGACCGCAAGCTTCTGACCTACAAGGTCGATTTCACCAAGGCCGTGCAGACCCGCCGCCTGACCATGGGCGTGGCCGACGGCGTCGTCGAGGCCGACGGCGAGGTCATCTATCAGGTCAAGGACATGAAGGTCGCTCTTTCCGAGAGCTGACATCATTCGAATGGGAGGTGGCCATGCGCCGCGTCGTGATTACCGGGCTGGGGATCGTCTCGCCCATCGGGAACAATGCCGCCGAGGTCACGCAGTCGCTGCGCGACGGCCGGTCGGGCATCGTCGCATCCGCCGACTACAAGGAACACGGCTTCCGAAGCCAGGTCGAGGGGCGGCCCACGATCGACATCGCGGCCCACGTGGACAAGCGCGACCTCCGCTTCATGGGCGAGGGCGCGGCGTGGAACTTCATCGCCATGCAGCAGGCGATCGAGGATAGCGGCCTGGCGCCCGAGGACGTGTCGAACCCGCGCACCGGGCTCATCATGGGGTCGGGCGGGCCGTCCACGTCGAACTTCTTCAGCGCCCACCAGACCGTCATCGAGAAGGGCGCGCCCAAGCGCATGGGTCCGTTCATGGTGACGCGCTGCATGTCGTCCACGAACTCGGCCTGCCTTGCCACGCCGTTCTCGATCAAGGGTGTGAACTATTCGATCACCTCGGCCTGCAGCACCTCAGCGCACTGCATCGGCAACGGGGTCGAGCAGATCCAGCTGGACAAGCAGGACATCGTCTTCGCCGGCGGCGGCGAGGAACTGGACTGGACGCTTTCGTGCCTGTTCGACGCGATGGGGGCAATGTCGTCGAAATACAACGACACCCCGTCCACCGCGAGCCGCCCTTTCGACGCCACCCGCGACGGCTTCGTCATCGCGGGTGGCGGCGGCGTCGTCGTGCTTGAGGAGCTGGAGCACGCAAGGGCGCGCGGCGCCAAGATCTACGCCGAGGTCACCGGCTACGGCGCGACCAGCGACGGCTACGACATGGTCGCCCCCTCCGGCGAGGGCGGGGAGCGGTCGATGCGGCTGGCGCTCGCCACCCTGCCCGAGGGGCGGCGGATCGACTATGTCAACGCGCACGGCACCTCGACCCAGGCCGGCGACGTGACCGAGATCAAGGCGCTGCGCCGCGTCTTCGGCGAAGGGAACGTGCCGAAGGTCGGGTCGACCAAGTCGCTCACCGGCCACAGCCTTGGCGCGACGGGCGTGCACGAGGCGATCTACTCGCTGCTGATGATGCAGGAGGGCTTCATCTCGGCCTCGGCCAACATCACCGAGCTGGACCCCGAGATCCGCCCCGAGGAGATCGCGATGGAGCGGATCGACGGCGTCGATTTCGACAGCGTCCTGTCCAACAGCTTCGGCTTCGGCGGCACCAACGCCACGCTGGTCCTGTCGAAATATCGGGATTGACGGGCATGGGCGGACTGCTTGCCGGGAAACGCGCGCTCGTCATGGGGGTCGCGAACGACCGTTCGATCGCGTGGGGGATCGCGCAGGCGCTGGCCCGCGAGGGGGCGGAGCTTGCCTTCACCTACCAGGGCGAGGCGTTCGGCAGGCGCGTCGAGCCACTGGCCGCCTCGGTCGGGTCGGACCTGCTGGTGGACGTGGACGTGACCGACGACGCCTCGCTGGACGCGGCGTTCCAGGCGCTGACCGAACGCTGGGGGCGGCTCGACATCGTCGTCCACGCGATCGCCTTTTCCAGCAAGGACGAGCTGACCGGGCGGTTCGTGAACACGAGCCGGGCGAACTTCCAGAAGTCGCTGGACATCTCGTGCTACTCGCTGATCGAGGTGGCGCGGCGGGCGCTGCCGCTGATGTCGGCCAATGAACCGGGCGGCGGGACGATCCTCACGCTGACCTATGGCGGGTCGAACCGGGTGACGCCGTTCTACAACGTCATGGGCGTCGCCAAGGCGGCGCTGGAATCGACCGTGCGCTATCTCGCCAACGACCTCGGCCCCGACGGGATCCGCGTCAACGCGATCAGCCCCGGCCCGATGAAGACGCTTGCGGGCGCGGCGATCGGCGGGGCGCGCAAGACCTTCCGCCACACCGAGGCGAACGCCCCCCTTCGCGCCAACGCCACGCTCGAGGCGATCGGCGGGACGGCGGTCTGGCTCGCCTCGGACTGGGGCAACTGCACCACCGGCGAGGTGGTGACGGTGGACGGCGGCTACCACGTGCTGGGAATGCCGCAGCCCGAGAACATCTGAGCCGGACCGGGGCGCCGCCCCGGACCCCGGGATATTTCTGGACAGAAGATGGGGCGAGGCATGGTGCAGTTCTTCACCGCGGCGGACGGGGCGCGGCTGGCGTATCGCGACGAGGGGACGGGGCTGCCCGTCCTGTGCCTTGCCGGGCTGACGCGCAGCATGGGCGACTTCGACTATCTCGCGCCCGCGCTGGCGGATTGCCGGATGATCCGGATGGACTATCGCGGGCGCGGGCAGTCGGACTGGACCGGGTCCGGGACCTATACCGTGCCGGTCGAGGCGAAGGACGCGCTGGCGCTGCTGGATCACCTGGGCGTTCCGGCGGCGGCGGTTGTCGGCACCTCGCGCGGGGGGCTGATCGCGATGTATCTCGCGGCGGTCGCGAAGGACCGGCTGCTGGGCGTGTGCCTGAACGACGTGGGGCCGGCGCTGTCGGCCGAGGGGCTTTCGTCGATCATGGACCATGTCGGGCGGCGCCCCGCTGCCCGGACGCTGGCCGAGATGGCGGAGCGGATGCCCGCGATGCTGCGGGGCTTCGGCGAGGTCCCCGAGGGACGGTGGGAGGCCGAGGCCGCGCGGCTTTACCGCCAGGGCGAGGACGGGGTCGAGCTGACCTACGACCCGGGGCTGCGCGAGAGCTTCCTTGCCGCGATGAAGGATCCCGCGGCGACGGCCTGGCCGCTGTTCGACGCGATGGCGGGGCTGCCGCTGGCGCTGATCCACGGCGCGGGGTCGGACCTGCTGTCGGACGAGACCGCCGCCGAAATGCGGCGGCGGCGGCCCGACATGATCTACGGGAAGGTGCCCGGGCGGGGGCATATTCCGTGGCTGGATGAGGGGGAGAGCGTGGCGGTGGTCAGGGAGTGGGTGGGGAAGGTGCAGAAGGCGGCATCGGCTGCATAGTGTGCGCGCTTTGCATAGCGGCATTTACTGACGCAGACCGCCAGGAAAGGAGCTGGCTGAATTGGCCTACCTGTGTCCAGTCGCCTGCTGAAGCGGGCCGCACGGCTGAATTGCATTCAGCAACTCGACATGAAATTGACCCAGCGAAGAGGTCGCATAATCAAGGCAATCTAGGGGCGACAGAACGGCGCCATTCCGCTCAGGAGGAGCGATCTTCTTCTTTCCGTTTCGACCGAGAACGGTTTCAAGCGTAAATGCTCTCGGCTCAAAAGCGGCATGAGCACCGCGAGGGTCCCATCTCACCCAAGGGTTTTTCGGGTCGCTGGAAAATTCTCCGATAAAGGGAAGCCCATTAATTATGTTTCCTGTCATTTGTATGTTGGCTCCGGGACTAATACGTATTGCTCCACCGCCAATCGAGAAATACGGGTCATTTTCTTTAGACACCTGAGCAAAGCCCCTCTCATCCTCATGGGCTTGCGCGTCTCGGGCACTCTTTAAGTATGTCAGCACAGGATCAGTTCGCTGAAGATTCTTATATCTTTCCGCTGCAGCCGTTGCTTTGCCCCCCGCATCCATCCCCAATCTGACGAGTGCGCTTGTGGCAAGTTTTATATGCTCAAGAGTAGAGGCCCATCGAAGAGAAAACTCCACGTAATTCTCCGCCCCTCGGAGTTCATCGCGAAGCTTCTGTAAACGCTCTCGATGATTGCAGTAAGCAGTAAGTGCGCTATCACTCACCCCAAACCCCCTCAAATTCCCGCCACTCGCCCTTGCTCATCCCCGAGTTCTCCGCCGTCACCACTTCCCCCGCCAGCCGCCGCCGCAAGACCTCGACCCCGCGCGCCGACAGCGACACCCCGCCCAGCCGGTAATCCTCGAACGCGCCATACGCCAGCGGCACCCAGTCGGCGACGATCCGGCACATCGCCTCGGCGTAGACGCGGATCTCGTATTGGGCGTGGGCATCCGCGCGCAGGCGCAGGAAGTGGAACAGGTTGTGGAGGTCGGTCTTCCAGTACCACTGGGTGTAGATGTTCGCGGGCAGGTTCATGCGGGCAAGTTCCCGCGCCAGCCCCTGCTGGCCGTCCTGGCTCAGCATGTCCTCGTAGTGGTCGTAGGCGCGGGCCGAATCTTCGCGCAGGAGGTCGAGGACGCGCTGCGCCTCGTCGCCCGACAGGACCTCGCCGCGGCCCTGGTTGTTCACCTTCGACTGCGCGGCCAGCTGTTCCGGCGCGGGGATGTAGAACTCGCGGTCGAGGATCGAGTAGCGGGCGGAGTATTCGTTCACGTTCGCCGTGCGGTGGCGGATCCACTGCCGCGCCACGAAGACCGGCAGCTTGACGTGGAACTTGACCTCGCACATCTCGAAGGGCGTCGAGTGCCAGTGCCGCATCAGGTAGCGGATCAGCCCCTCGTCGTTCGACACCGCCTTCGTGCCGCGGCCATAGCTGACCCGCGCCGCCTGCACGATCGCGCCGTCGTCGCCCATGTAGTCGATGACGCGGACGAGCCCGTGGTCCAGCACGGGGTGGGCGACGTAGAGGTGGCGTTCCATCCCTTCGCTGACCGCGCGCAGAGTGGGACGCGGCGCGCTGCGGTCCTCGTCGATCTGGGCTTGCTGCTCGGGGGTCAGGGGCATCGCGGCGTCCTCTCGGGTTCTCACCACGTTTCGTAACGCGAGCGCCCCCGGTGCGAAACCCGTGGTTCTGGCGCAGGCGGTTCGCGCGTGTCACGATCGCGGCGAAGATCAACGGGAGACGATCATGGAAGTCCGCTACCTGCACACGATGGTGCGCGTTCTCGACCTCGACGCGACGATGCGATTCTTCGGCCTGCTGGGGCTGAGGGAAATCCGGCGCATCGACAACGACAAGGGCCGCTTCTCGCTGGTCTTCATGGCCGCGCCGGGCGACGAATCCGCGCCGGTCGAGCTGACCCACAACTGGGACGGCGACGACGCCCTGCCCTCGGACAGCCGCCACTTCGGCCATCTCGCCTACGAGGTCGAGGACATCTACGCCATGTGCCAGCACCTGCAGGACAACGGCGTGACGATCAACCGCCCGCCCCGCGACGGGCACATGGCGTTCGTGCGCAGCCCGGACAACATCTCGGTGGAACTGCTGCAGAAGGGCGAGCGCCTGCCGCCGCAGGAACCGTGGGCGAGCATGGAGAATACGGGTCACTGGTAACGCCGCGGCAGTCCTTCGATGACCCCCGGTCCGCCCGAAGCGGACCGGCACGCGCCCGCCCGCCCCAGGCGGGTGCGTTCGCACCCACCAGGCGTGCGCGTGCCTCCGGAGTACTGGCGTCATCGGGCCGCACGGAAACGGGCTCGTGGCCCGTTTCCTTCAGCATGACTGCGCGGCGGGAACACCCGGATCACCGTTGCGGAACATAGCGCGAACGCATACGTTGGGCGCCATGGCTGGCATGACCCTCGAACGCAAGCTCGCGATTCTCTCGGACGCGGCGAAATACGACGCCTCCTGCGCTTCCAGCGGGACGGAAAAGCGCGACTCGCGCACGGGCGGGATCGGATCGACCGAAGGCGCGGGGATCTGCCACGCCTACACGCCCGACGGGCGCTGCGTGTCTCTGCTGAAGATCCTGATGACGAACTTCTGCATCTTCGACTGCGCCTATTGCGTGAACCGCGTCAGCTCGAACGTCGAACGCGCGCGGTTCTCGGTCGAGGAGGTCGTGTCGCTGACGCTGGAGTTCTATCGCCGCAACTACATCGAGGGGCTGTTCCTGTCGTCCGGCATCATCCGCTCGCCCGACGCCACGATGGCCGACATGGTGCGGATCGCGAAGACTCTGCGGGTCGAGCACGGCTTCAAGGGCTATATCCACCTCAAGACGATCCCCGACGCCTCGGCCGAGCTGCTGGACGAGGCGGGGCTTTACGCCGACCGGCTGTCGATCAACATCGAGCTGCCGCAGGACGAATCGATCCGCGAACTGGCGCCCGAGAAGCGGCCCGAGACGATCCGCACCGCGATGGGCCGCGTCCACCTGACGCGCGAGGCGAGCCGCGACCGCAGCCACAAGGGCACGCGCCCGGCGAAGTTCGCGCCCGCGGGGCAGTCCACGCAGATGATCGTGGGGGCGGACCGGGCGAACGACGCGGCGATCCTGTCGACCGCCTCGCGGCTCTACACCGGCTACGGGCTGAAGCGGGTCTATTACTCGGCGTTCTCGCCGATCCCGGACGCATCCAGCGTGCTGCCGCTGGTGAAGCCGCCGCTGATGCGCGAGCATCGGCTGTACCAGGCCGACTGGCTGATGCGGTTCTACGGCTTCGAGGTGGACGAGATCGCGGGCGTCGCGCCCTCGGGCAATCTCGACCTCGACATGGACCCGAAGCTCGCCTGGGCGCTGGCGAACCGCGCGGACTTTCCCCTGGACGTGAACCGCGCCTCGCGCGAGATGCTGCTGCGGGTGCCGGGGTTCGGGACCAAGACGGTGAACCGGATCCTCGGGGCGCGGCGCCATGCGGTGCTGCGCTACGACGACCTCGCGCGGCTGGGCGCCGTAATGAAGAAGGCGCGCGCCTTCGTGAGCGTGCCGGGCTGGTCGCCGAAGGGCCTAATCGACAGCGCCGACCTGCGCGCGCGCTTCGCGCCGCCGGCTGAGCAGTTGCAGCTGATCTGATGCCGGTCGTCGTCCTGCCCGACACCGGCTGGCGCGAGGCGTGGCGCGACGCCGCCCGCAGGCTCGCCGCCGCCGACGTGCCCCCCGACGAGGTGGCGTGGGACGGCGTGGCGGGCCTTTTCGCGCCCGAGCCCCTGCCCCCGGCCCAGCCGCTGACGGTGCCGCGCGCCTTCGTCGACCTGGCCGACACCGTCCTGTGCCACCGCGACCCGGAACGGTTCGCGCTGCTTTACCGCCTGCTGCACCGGCTGCGGCACGAACGGGGGATCATGGGCAACCCGGCCGACCCGCTGATGGCCCGGCTCGAGGCGCTGGCCAAGTCCGTCCGCCGCGACAGCCACAAGATGCGCGCCTTCGTTCGTTTCCGCGAACTGCCCGGCACCGATGACGCCCCCCGCCGCCGCTTCGCCGCCTGGTTTGAGCCGGAGCACTTCATCGTCGCCCGCAACGCGCCCTTCTTCGCGCGCCGCTTCGCCGACATGGACTGGACGATCCTCACCCCCGACGAACGCGCCGACTTCATCAAGGGCGAGCTGAGCGTCGGCCCAGGCGCGCCGAAGCCCGACCTGCCCGAGGATGCGTCCGAGGCGCTGTGGACGACCTACTTCACCAACATCTTCAACCCGGCGCGGATCAAGCTGGACGCGATGCGGTCGGAAATGCCTGTCAAGTACTGGAAGAACATGCCCGAGACGCAGGCGATCCCCGCAATGCTGGCGGATGCCGAACGAAGGGTCATCCAGATGCGTTCCGCTGCTGCCACGGTCGCGCCCGCGCGCGCCGCGCAGATCAGCGAAAGGTATCGCAGCGCCATGCCCAAGGCCCCGGATAGGATCGACACGCTGGAACAGGCGGGCGAGGCCGCGCGTCACTGCACGCGCTGCCATCTTCACTGCGACGCCACCCAGACCGTGTGGGGCGAGGGTCCGGCCGACGCGCGGCTGATGATCGTGGGCGAACAGCCCGGCGACCACGAGGACCTGCAGGGCCGCCCCTTCGTCGGCCCGGCGGGCGAGATCCTGGCCGAGGCGATGGGCAAGGCCGGCCTTGCACGCGAGGAGGTGTGGCTGACGAACGCCGTCAAGCATTTCAAGTTCAAGCCGCAGATGACCGCGCGGGGCGGAAAGCGGCGGCTGCACCAGAACCCCGACCGGGCGGAAATCGACATCTGCAAGTGGTGGCTCGATCTCGAGCAGCGGTTCATCCAGCCGAAACTGACGCTCGCGCTCGGCGGGACGGCCGCCTACGCGCTGACCGGCCGCAAGGAGGGCATCACCAGGCGCCGCGGCAAGGTCGAGGAAACCGAGGGCGGCCCCGTGATGCTGAGCTGGCATCCGTCCTACATCCTGCGCGTCCCGGATGTCGGCGCGGCGAACGAGGCCCGCGCCCAACTGGTCGAGGACCTGCGCCTCGCCGCCCGGTTCGTGGCCTGAGCCTGCGGGGACGCAAGGCGGCGATCGGCCGGCTGTCATCAAACCATCAGCCTGTCGTCATATCTTCATTCGACAGCCGCGCGCGCACGCTGTAACGACCCCGCAGACGCGCAAGGCGAAGGAGTCTGACATGCGGATCGCGGTTCTTGGCGGCGACGGTTTCGTGGGCTGGCCCACCTCGCTGCACCTGTCCAACCTGGGCCACGAGGTCCACATCGTCGACAACCTGTCGCGCCGCTGGATCGACACCGAGCTTGGCGTCCAGTCGCTGACGCCGATGGACTCGATCCAGGAACGCTGCCGCATCTGGAAGCAGGAAAGCGGCAACGCGATCCAGTTCCACCTGCTGAACCTCGCCACCGAATACGAGCGTCTGAAGTCGTGGCTGCTGGACCACCGCCCCGACGCGGTCATCCACTTCGCCGAGCAGCGCGCCGCGCCCTATTCGATGAAGACCGACCGCCATAAGGTCTACACCGTCGACAACAACGTGAGCGCGACCCACAACCTGCTCGCGGCGCTGGTGGAAACCGGCATCGACGCGCATCTGGTCCACCTGGGGACGATGGGCGTCTACGGCTATTCCTCGGTCGGCGCGCCGATCCCCGAAGGCTATCTCGACATCCAGATCGACACGCCGTCGGGAAAGCGCGACCAGCAGATCCTGTATCCGACGCGGCCCGGATCGGTCTATCACATGACCAAGTCGCTCGATCAGATCCTGTTCCAGTTCTATGCCCAGAACGACGGGCTGCGGATCACCGACCTGCATCAGGGGATCGTCTGGGGCACGCACACCGACCAGACCCGCCGGCACGAACAGCTGATCAACCGCTTCGACTACGACGGCGACTACGGCACGGTGCTGAACCGCTTCCTGATCCAGGCCGCGATCGGCTATCCGCTGACGGTCCACGGCACGGGCGGGCAGACCCGCGCCTTCATCCACATCCAGGACTCGGTCCGTTGCGTCGAGCTTGCGCTCGGCGATGCGCCGCAGGCGGGCGATCGGGTCCGCATCTTCAACCAGATGACCGAGACGCACCGCGTCCGCGACCTCGCCCAGCTGATCGCGAAGCTCGCGGGGGCCGAGGTCAAGTTCCTGCCCAACCCGCGCAAGGAAGCCGACGAGAACGACCTGATCGTCAGGAACGACCAGTTCCTCGCGCTCGGGCTGAACCCGATCACCCTCCAGGAAGGGCTGTTGTCCGAGGTCGTGGACGTGGCGAGGAAATACGCCCACCGCATCGACCGCAGCCGCGTCCCCGCGGTCAGCGCCTGGACCAAGGACATCGCCCGGCGCGTCGACCACGACCCGGAAGGCAAGCGGCTCAAGGCCGTTTGAACAGGGCGGCCCGGCCATGCAGGGGTTGACCCCGGACCGCCCCGCGCGATCCGACCGCGCCTTCGTGACGCTGGTGACGAACGCGGACTACGCGCTCGGCGCCAGGGCGCTGGTGCGGTCGATCACGCTTTCCGGCACGGACGCCGACATCTGCGTGCTGCATACCGACGTGGCGAACGCCGACCTCGCCCCGCTTGCCACCTTGGGCGCGCGGCTGGTGCGCTGCGACCTGCTGCCGACGTCGGACGCCTTCAACGCCGCCCATGCCCGCGACGCGCTGCACGGGCGGGCGGCGTTCACCAAGGGCGAGAAGCCGCCGTTCCACACGCCGCTCGACAACTTCGCCAAGCTGCGGCTGTGGCAGCTGGACTATGCGCGGGTCGTCTTCATCGACGCGGATGCGCTGGTCCTGCAGCACGTGGACAAGCTGTTCGACTATCCGCAGTTCTGCGCCGCGCCGAACGTCTATGAAAGCGTGGCCGACTTCCACCGCATGAACTCGGGCGTGTTCACCGCGCGCCCCGACCCGGCGACGTTCGCGGACATGCTGGCCAAGCTGGACGTGCCGGGCGCGTTCTGGCGGCGGACCGACCAGACCTTCCTTGAACACTACTTCCCCGACTGGCACGGGCTGCCGGTGTTCATGAACATGCTGCAATACGTCTGGTTCGCCATGCCCGGGCTGTGGCGCTGGCAGGACGTGAAGATCCTGCACTTCCAGTACGAAAAGCCGTGGCAGGACCACGCCAAGGCGGACCGGCTGCGCCCGCTGATCGACCTGTGGCGCGCCTATGCCGGGGACGGGCCTGTCCCCGACAGCCGGACCCTTCCCGACCCCGCATGAGGGTCGCGCTGACCGGAGCGTCCGGCCTCGTCGGCCGCTTCATCGCCCGCGCCGCCACCGCGGCGGGGCACGAGGTCGATCCCCTGCCCGGCTGGCGCCTGGGCCGGCCCGCACCGCTCGAAGGGTGCGACGCGCTGGTCCACGCGGCTTTCGCCCACGTCCCCGGCAGGTATCGCGGCGGCGAGGGCGACGATCCCGCCGCGTTCGTGGCGGCGAACCTCGACGGGTCGGTCGCGCTGTTCGAACAGGCGCGCCGGGCGGGCGTCAGGCGGGTGGTCTTCCTGTCATCGCGCGCCGTGTTCGACCGCCTGCCCCCGGGCACCCCCCTGCCTGACGGGACGGCCCCCGACCCCGCCTCGCTCTACGGGCAGGTCAAGGCGCAGGCCGAGGCCGCGCTCGCCGGCCTTCGGACGCCGGATTTTGCCACGGCGAGCCTTCGCCCCACCGGCATCTACGGCCCGGGCCCGGGACACAAGTGGACCGGCCTGTTCGCGGACTATCTCGCCGGGCGCAAGATCGCGCCGCGCGTCGCGACCGAGCTGCACGGCGACGACCTGGCGCAGGCGGTCCTGCTGATCCTCGCCGCCCAGGGCGCGCCCGGGCAGGGGCGCGGCGCCTTCAACGCGTCAGACATCGTGCTCGACCGCCACGACCTTCTGGCCGAGGTCGCGCGGCTGGCCGGCGCCCGCCATCCGCTGCCGCCCCGCGCCGATGCGTCCGCGGTGTCGGTGATGTGCTGTGCGCGCCTGGCCGCGCTCGGCTGGCGGCCGGGGGGCCTCCCGCTCCTGCGGCGTGAACTTCCGACAATGTTTCGCGTTCCAGTGTAATGATCGCCTTCCGCGCGCGCTCTCGCACGCCGTGGTTGCGGAACAATCATTTGCAACATCTGCCGCGCAGGCGTAAGTCCGTCGCCTTGCCCGAAGGAAGCTGAAAGATCCCGAACAGAAATGAACGTCACTGCCGATCGCCAACGCGCGTTTGTTGACCCTCCCACCCCCCGTTACGCCGTCTACGCCATGCCCGCCGGGGCCTTCGCCGAAGCGGGTTCGGCATGGCTCGGCTGGGACGCGCGCGCGGGTCGCCATGTCGTGCAGCCGGATCTGCCGGGACTGCCGCGCCCCCTGTCGCAACTGGCGCTGCGGGCCGGCCGTTACGGGTTTCACGCGACGATCAAGGCGCCGATGGCCCTGGCCGAGGGGCAGGGCTACGACGACCTGCTGGCCCGGGTGCAGCGGCTCTGCAGCAGCCTGAAGCCTGTCGAGCTGCAGCTGGAACTGCGCGAGGATCGGAACTTCCTGGCGTTCCGCCCTGTCACCGACACCTCGGCCCTGCAGGACATGGCGGCGCGCGTGGTGCGTGACCTCGATCCGCTGCGAGCCGCACTGACCGATCGCGAGATCACCCGCCGCAATCCCGGCGCCCTGTCGCCGCGCCAGCAGCAACTGCTGGTCGAGTTCGGCTATCCCTACGCGCTCGAGGAATTCAGGCTGCATCTCACCCTGACCGAGCAGCTTGCCGGCGACGAGCGTCAGTCGTCGCAACGCGTCGCCCGGGACTTTTTCGCGGACAAGGTGCCCGACCCGTGGCGCATCGACGAACTCTGCCTTCTGGCCGAGGACGCCGAGGGTTATTTCCACCTGCGGGACTGCTGCCCTTTCCGCGGATGAAACCGCCGCATGGAAAAGGGGCCGGACGGCCCCTTTCCGCTGCCGCCATGCGCGCAGGCGTCAGTCGCGCAGCGCGTCGGCGATCTGCTCGCCCGGGGCCGAGGTGAGCGTCTTCGGCACTTCCTTCACCAGCTTTTCCTGCAGCATCTTGTGGTAGTGCTTGCGCATGTTCCCCAGCGTCGACGGGTCGGCGATCACCGCGAGCTCATCGACCTTGTTCTGCAGCACCATCGTGTTCAGCTTCTCGACCAGCTGCTTGGCGAAGGTCGCCTCGTCCTCGTCCCGGGGCGTGGTCTCTTCGGGCTGGCGGCCCTGGCTTTCGTCCTGCAGGTGCTTCGGTCCAATCCGCTCGCTTTCCTGAAGCTCGATTCCGTGCCTGGCCGTGTTGCGGAACAGGACGGCCCCGTGACCGTCCGCGACGACGACGAGCGCATTGTGGGAAAGCATGGTTTGTCCTTTCAGTTTTGTTAGCCCTGCAAACGCCCGGCACCTTGCGGGGTTCCGGTTTGACGCCCCCACCGCGCGGGGGCAGAAGGGGGACGACAGGGGGAAGACCTGATGGAAGACCGGCAGACCCGCCTCAAGCGCATGGGCATCCGCAGCTGGCGCCGCGGCACCAAGGAGATGGACCTGATCCTCGGCCCCTACGCCGACGAGCGGATGGGGCAGCTGGACGACGCGGCCCTTGATGCCCACGAGCGGCTGCTGGAGGAGAACGACCACGACCTTTACGCATGGATCACCGCGCGCACCCGGGGCGAGGGCAGCGGTCCCCCCGGCCTGGACGCCGCGCTGGCGGATGTCGCGCGCTTCGCGGCCGCGCAGGGACGGCTGAGGGACGGCTGAGGGACGGCTGAAAAACGGATCGGGAAAACCGTTGCCCGCTTAACCGAATCTTGGGTGTTTTGCGCGATGTTCACCAGGCAACAGCTTGGAAGCCGCGATGAACCGATTTGCCCTGATCCAGCGGGACGCAGACCGCACGGCCGCACCCGCGGTCACCGCGCAGTCCGAATGCTACCTCGACACGCTGCAGATCCTCGACCGGCTGCACCGGCTCATGCTGGACCTGATCAAGGATGAATTCGAACGGCTGGGCCGGGTCGACCTGACGCCGGTGCAGGCGCTGCTGGTCTACAACCTCGGCGGATCCGAGGTGTCCGCGGGGGAGCTGCGGTCGCGCGGCATGTACCAAGGGTCGAACGTCAGCTACAACCTCAAGAAGCTGGTGCAGATGGGCTATGTCCATCACCAGCGCTGCGAACAGGACCGCCGCTCGGTCCGGGTGCGGCTGACCGACGACGGGACGGCGGTGCGCGACATCGTGGGCGCGCTGTTCACGCGCCACGCCGACGGGCTGGACGCGTCGGGCATCCTGGACGATCCGCCGCTGGAACAGGTGAACCGCCAGTGGCGCCGGATCGAACGGTTCTGGACCGAGCAGATCAGGTACATCTACTGACGCCGCCCTGCGCAGGGCGCGCCGGGGCCCCGTGACCGCGGAACCCGCGGCAGGGCCGGCGCGTCGCGCGGGCCCGCCGTTCAGGTGGTGACGTCGGGACGGTCGCGGCCGGTATGTTCACGGATCTGCGCCAGCGCCTCGGCCGCCGCGATCACGGGGGCGAGAACGTCTTCGGGCGCGCGGTCGTGCGGCTCTTCCGGGCCCGCGAAGCGTTCCAGATAGACGCGGAGCGTCGCCCCCTCGGTCCCGGTGCCCGACAGGCGGAACACCACGCGGCTGTCGTCGGTGAACAGGACCCGGATCCCCTGGCGCTGCGACACCGACTCGTCCACCGGATCGACATAGGCGAAGTCGTCCGCCTGCGCGACGGTGAGCCCGGCGAAGTCCTGCCCCGGCAGCACGTCCAGCATCGACCGCAGCCGGTCCATCAGCGCGTTGGCCCGGTCGGATGCGACCGCCTCGTAGTCGTGCCGGCTGTAGTAATCGCGCCCGTAGCGGTTCCAGTGCCCCGCCATGATGTCGGCCACGGTTTCCTTGCGCGCGGCGAGGATGTTCAGCCACAGCAGAACCGCCCACAGCCCGTCCTTTTCGCGGACGTGGTCGGACCCGGTCCCAGCGCTTTCCTCGCCGCAGATGGTGACGCGGCCCGCGTCCAGCAGGTTGCCGAAGAACTTCCAGCCGGTCGGCGTCTCGAACGCCTCGATCCCCAGCGCCTCGGCGACGCGGTCGGCGGCGCGGCTGGTGGGCATCGACCGCGCGACCCCGGCCAGCCCGCCGGCATAGGCGGGCGCAAGCGTCGCGTTCGCCGCCAGCACCGCAAGGCTGTCGGACGGCGTCACGTAGACGCCGCGACCCAGCACCATGTTGCGGTCGCCGTCGCCGTCCGAGGCCGCGGCGAAGTCGGGCGCGCCCGGCCCCATCACCAGGTCGAACAGCGGCTTGGCCCAGACCGGGTTCGGGTCGGGATGGCCGCCGCCGAAGTCGGGCAGCGGCGTCGCGTTCTGGACCGTGCCGGGCGCGGCGCCCAGCCGGCGTTCCAGGATCTCGCGCGCATAGGGCCCGGTCACCGCGTGCATCGCGTCGAAGCGCATCGTGAAGCCGCCCGCGAACAGCGCCCGGATCGCGTCGAAATCGAACAGCCGCTCCATCAGCGCGGCGTAGGACGCGACCGGGTCCACGACCTCGACCACGGTACCGGCGAGCCGCGTTTCGCCGAGGCTGCCAAGGTCCACGTCCTGCGCATCGAGCATCATGTAGCTGTCGATCTCGCGGGTGCGGGCGAAGATCCGGTCGGTCACGGTTTCGGACGCGGGGCCGCCGTTGGGGCCGTTGAACTTCATGCCGAAGTCCTCGTCCTCGCCCCCCGGATTGTGGCTCGCCGACAGGATGATCCCGCCATCGGCCCCCCGCTCGCGGATCAGGTTCGACGCGGCGGGCGTGGACAGGATCGCGCCCTGCCCCACGATCACCCGCGCCGCCCCGTTCGCCGCCGCCATCCGCAGGATGACCTGGCTCGCGCGGTCGTTGAAGAACCGGCCGTCGCCGCCCAGGACCAGCGTCTTGCCCTTAACCCCGCCGATCGCGTCGAAGATCGCCTGGGTGAAGTTCTCAACGAAATGCGGCTGCATGAAGACGCGGGTCTTCTTGCGCAGGCCCGAGGTGCCCGGCTTCTGCCCCTCGATGGGCGTGGTGGAGACGCTGTGGATACGGTCGGCCACTGGGTCGGACATCGGCTGCTCCTGCAAAGGTTCCCTTGATCCGGCGCACCGGATTCGGCTGGCCTTCCTTAGCCCACGCGCGGTCCCCGCGACAGCCCACGCGCGGTCCCCCCGACACCCCACGCGCGGTCCCCGCTACAGCCCACGCGCGGTCCCCCGCGACAGCCCACGCGCGGTCCCCGCGACAGCCCACGCGCGCATCCGTCCCGAAGATCGCGGGCCGAGCATCCATCCCTCACGCGGGCGCTGCGGCCCGAAGCGCCGTCCGCGACGCGGCAGGCCGGGCGGCCGGGATCGCCTTGCCGCTGTTTGGCCCAAACCGTAGGTTCGGAAGAACATTTTACGGCGGGAATCGGACCATGGTTGATCAAGCGGGCTTCGGCCGACTGGCGGGCTTCGTGCGTGGCAACCGCGGCGGCCGGCCCACGATCGCGGCCAGCACCCTGCCGCCGCCGATCCGCTTCGACATCTGGACCGGCCGGTCGCTGTTCGAGGCGGGGCGCGAACTCGCCCGCACCGACCACCCGCTCGTCAACGGCGTGACCGACCGTCTTGTCGCCCGCCTGCGCGACAACCAGCAGGCGATCCGCAGCAACTACCTCGCCACCGTGGCCGACGCCGAGGCCGGCGAGGACGTGACCCCCGCGGCCGAGTGGCTGATCGACAACCACCACATGGTCGAGGAAAACCTGCGCCAGCTGCGCGACGGGTTCAACAACCAGTTCCTGCGCCGCCTGCCCCGGCTGGCGCTGTCGCAGGGCGGATCGGCCCCGCGCAGCATGGTGATCGCGTGGTACTACGTCGCGCTCAGCAACTCGGAGATGTCGCCGCAGTCGCTCAGCGAGTTCCTGCGCGGCTACCAGACCGAGGTGACGCTGGGCGTGGCCGAGCTGTGGGCCGTGCCCACCTTCCTGCGCTACGTGCTGGTGGAAAACCTCCGCCGCCTGTCGGATCGCGTGAACATCGCCCGCCAGCGCCGCACCCGGGCCAACGAACTGGCCGACGAGCTGGCGACGCTGGAAGGCGCCACCACGATCCGCAACGCGCTTCATCGCCGGATGTCGCTTCTGCGCGACGACACGGTCGCGGCGCAGCTTCTGTACCGGATGCGGGACGCGGGCACGAACGGGCAGATCGCGCTGACCGAGATCGACCGCCTGCTGGGCCGCAGCGGGTCCACCGACCGCGCGGTCGAGGCGGAATACAACCGCCAGTCCACCGGCAACGTCACCGTGGGCAACATCATGCGAAGCCTGCGCCGCATGGGCGACGTGGACTGGCTGGAGTGGTTCGAGGGCGTGAGCCTGATCGACGCGGCCCTTGCCCGCGAGGGCGAGTTCGCGCGCCTCGACCAGTCCACCCGCACGAGCTATCGCAACGCGATCGAACGGATCGCCCGCCGCTCGGCCCTGTCCGAGATGGCCGTGGCCGAGCGGGTGCTGGCGGTCGCGCGCGCGCGCGCGGCAAGCGGCGCGACCGTCGAGATCGGCGACCTGCTGGTGGGCGTCAACCGGCACCGCTTCGCCGCGGACTGCGGCTATCGCCCGCGCTGGAACGAACGGGTCGGCCGCGCTGTCGGCTCGACGGGGATCTGGGGACTCGTCGCCGCCGTCGTGGTCCTGACCGTGCTTCTGACCTGGGCGCTGATGGCGGCGCTGCCGGCGGACCGGCTTGCCACCTGGATGCTGGTGGCGCTGGCCGCGACCGGGGCCTTGGTCGCGTCGGAAACCGCCATGCGGCTGGTGGCCTTCGTCACCGCGCGCTGGATCCCGCCCAAGCGCCTGCCCGCGCTCGACTACCGCCACGGCGTGCCGGAGGAATCGCGCACCCTCGTCGTCATTCCCGGCATGCTCAGCAGCATCGACGCGATCGACGAACTGGTCGAGATGCTGGAATCCCACTACCTCGCCAACCCGCTCGGCGCGGTCAGTTTCGCGCTGCTGACCGACTGGCGCGACGCCCCCACCGAGGAACTGCCCGACGACGGGCGCCTGCTGGACCACGCCGCCAAGCGGATCGAGGCGCTGGCCGACCGCTACAGCCACGGCGGCGTGCGGCGGTTCTTCCTGCTGCACCGGCGGCGCCTGTGGAACCCGGCCGAGGGCGTGTGGATGGGCTGGGAACGCAAGCGCGGCAAGCTGGCCGAGCTGAACGCGCTGCTGCGCGACGCGACCACCACCAGCTTCATCCCGACCGGCCCCATCCCGCCCGAGGGGATCCGCTACGTCGTCACGCTGGACAGCGACACCCGCCTGCCCCGCGACGCCGTATCGACCCTCGCCGGCAAGATGGCGCACCCGGTCAACCGCCCCGTCCACCGCGCCGACGGCATCGTCGTGCGCGGCCACGCGATCATGCAGCCGCGCGTCACGCCATCGCTGACGACCGGCGCCGACGCATCGGTGTTCCAGCGCGTGTTTTCCGCGAACCGGGGCCTTGATCCCTACGTCTTCACCGTGTCCGACCTCTACCAGGACCTGTTCGACGTCGGCAGCTTCACCGGCAAGGGCATCTACGACGTCGACGCGTTCGAGCGCGCGTGCGAAGGCCGGATGCCCGAGAACGCCGTCCTGAGCCACGACCTGCTGGAGGGCAGCCTCGCCCGCGCGGCGCTCGTCACCGACGTCGA
This sequence comes from Paracoccus aeridis, assembly GCF_004923205.2. Taxonomy (GTDB): domain Bacteria; phylum Pseudomonadota; class Alphaproteobacteria; order Rhodobacterales; family Rhodobacteraceae; genus Paracoccus; species Paracoccus aeridis. The sequence continues at coordinate 144,368 of NZ_SELD02000001.1, read as the reverse complement.
GGTGGTCGAGGACTTCCCCCTGCGCTACGCGACCGAGGCGAGCCGCCAGCACCGCTGGATCCGCGGCGACTGGCAGCTGCTGCCGTTCATCTTCGGGCCGGGCAACGGGCTCGACGGGCTCGCCCGGTTCAAGATGATCGACAACCTGCGCCGCAGCCTGCTTGCGCCCGCTTTCGTCGCCGCCTCCGTGATCGGCTGGCTGACGCTGCCGGGCGCGTGGCCGCTGATCTGGCAGGCCATGCTGATCCTGCTGCAGGCGCTCGTCGCGATCCTGCAGGTGGACCTCAAGATCGTGACCGGCCAGCACGGCATCTCCGTGCACCACCAGTTCCGGCTGATGCTGCGCGACGCCCGCAACTACCTGACCGAGCTCGGCCTGATCCTGACCACGATGGCGCACCGGGCGGTGCGCTCGATCGACGCGATCGGCCGCACCTTCTGGCGGCTGGGGGTCAGCCGCAGGCACCTGCTGGAATGGACCCCCGCGCGCGAGGCCGGGCGCGGCCCCGCCAGCCTGAGAAACAGCTACCGCGGCATGGCCGGATCGGTGGTCGTGGGCGTCCTCGCGCTGGTCGCGACGGCCCTTCTGAACCCGACCGCCCTGCCCGTCGCCTTCGTCCTGTGCGGCCTGTGGACCGCCGCGCCCTTCATCATGCACAGCGCCTCGCGCCCGCTGGAGACGCAGGACCGCCTGCACCTCTCGGACGAGGACGAGGCGGACCTGCGCCGCATCGGGCGGCTGACCTGGCGCTTCTTCGAGGATTTCGTCGGCCCCGACACCAACCACCTGCCGCCCGACAACTTCCAGGAAACCCCCGCGCCGAAGCTCGCGGAACGGACCTCGCCCACCAACATCGGCCTTTACCTGATGTCGGTGATGTCGGCGCACGACCTCGGCTGGATCGGGGTCGAGACGGCGCTGAAGCGGATCGACGCGACGCTCGGGACGATGGAGCGGATGGCCCGGTTCCGCGGCCACTTCTTCAACTGGTACGACACCCGCACGCTGACCGTGCTGCCGCAGCCCTATGTCTCGTCGGTGGACAGCGGCAACCTGGCGGGCGCGCTGATCGCGCTCGCGTCCGGCCTGCGCGGCTGGGCCAGCGAGGCGGCGGCGATCCGCCAGCCCCGCACCCGCGGCATCGCCGACACGCTGGGCGTGCTGCGGACCCGCATCGCGGCGCTGCCGGAACCGCAGCGGGCGCTGCGCGAACTGCGCCAGTCGCTGGACACGGCGGTCGCGGGCTTTGCGGTGGCGCTGCAGCAGATCTCGGCCCACCGGGGCCGGGGCACGCTGGCGCAGGCGCAGCTGCGTTCGCTCGCGGCCGACATCGACCGGCTCGCCGCCGATCTCGCCGGCAGCCTGCCCGGCGACGAGGGGGCCGAGGTCGCGCACTGGTCGCGGGCGCTGGTGCGCCACTGCGACGACGTGCTGCAGCCGCTTTCGGAAGGTCGCGACGCGCTCCAGTCCTTCGCGGTGCGCGTGGGCGTGATGGCGGAACGCGCGCGCGCGCTGGCGTTCGAGATGGACTTCGCCATGCTCGTCGATCCCGAGAAGATGCTGCTGTCGGTGGGCTACCGCCCCGACGAGGAGGAACTGGACGACTCCTGCTACGACCTGCTCGCGTCCGAGGCGCGGCTGACCTCGTTCCTGGCCGTCGCCAAGGGCGACCTGCGGCAGGAACACTGGCGCCGGCTGGGACGCCCCTTCGCCAACATCGGTGGCGAGGGCGCGCTGCTGTCGTGGTCGGGCTGCATGTTCGAATACCTGATGCCGCCGCTGCTGCTGAAGGAACGCCAGGGCGGCATCCTGAACGCGTCGAACCAGATGGCGGTGGACGTCCACATCGACTGGGGCCGGGCCCGGAACATCCCGTGGGGCGTTTCGGAAAGCGCGTTCAACGCGCGCGACCGCGACATGAACTACCAGTACTACGCCTTCGGCGTGCCCGCGCTGGCGCTGAAGCGGTCGGGCAACGACCAGGTCGTCGCCCCCTACGCGTCGATCATGGCAGCGCAGCTGCGCCCGCAGGCGGCGCTGAAGAACCTCGATGCCCTGCGCGCGATCGGGGCCGAGGGGCCGCACGGCTTCTACGACGCGGTCGACTTCACCCGCTCGCGCCTGCGCGATGGCGTCCACCACTCGGTCGTGCGCAACGTCATGGCGCACCACCACGGCATGTCGATCCTCGCGATCACCAACGCGGTCCTTGACGGCATCCACCGCGACCGCTTCCACGACGATCCCGTCGTGCGCGCGTCCGAGCTGATGCTGCAGGAAAAATCGCCGCGCGACATCGTGCCGGTGACCCGCTCGCCGTCGCGGTCCCACATCGACATGGGGACCGGGGTTGCCGCAGGCGACACCGTCACCTTCGTGAACGACCCCGGCCGCGCCGAACGCGAGGTCGGGCTGATCTCGAACGGGCAGTTCTCGACCCTCGTGTCCTCGACGGGGGCGGGCCGGTCGATGCTGGGCGAGATGGCGATCAACCGCTGGTCGCCCGACCCCACCCGCGACGACGGCGGCATCTACGTCATGATGCGGGACGCGCAGTCGAACGAATGGTGGTCCGCGACCTCGGCGCCCTGTTCGGACAAGGACGAGCGCAGCTCGACCATGTTCTCGGACCACAAGGCCGAGTTCTTCAAGACCGCGAACGCGATCGAGAGCCGGCTCGAGGTCATCGCCGCGACCGAGGCCGACGCCGACGGCCGCCGCCTGACCCTGCGGAACCGGTCCGGCAGCGACCGCACGATCGAGATCACCTCCTACGGCGAGATCGTGCTGGACGCCCCCGCCGCCGACCGCACCCACCCGGCCTTCTCGAAGATGTTCGTGGAAACGGAGATCCGCGACCGCGGCGCCCTGATCGTGGCGCAGCGGAAGCCCCGCGACCCGCACGGGAAGTCACGCTACTTCGCGCATCTCGTCGCCGGCCCGCACAGCGCCGGCACCCCCGCGACCGAGGCGGAAACCGACCGCCGCGCCTTCATCGGCCGCGGCCGCAGCCTCGGTGACGCGGCGGCCTTCGATCCGGGCGCGACGCTTCGCGGCGGGCAGGGCTACACGATGGACCCGTGCTTCGCGATCCGCCGCCGCATCCGCGTGCCGGCCGGCAAGACCGTGTCGCTGACCTTCTGGACGCTGGTCGCCAACACCGCCGAGGACCGCGACCGCCTGGCCGCGCACTACGTGCGGCCCGAGACCTTCGACAACGAACTGCGCCTCGCCTGGACCTACTCGCAGGTGCAGCTGCGCCACCTCGGCGTCACGCTGGAGGACGCGCGGCTGTTCCGCCGCTTCGCCGCGCTGCTGATCTGGCCCGACATGCGGCTTGCGCTGGAAGGCGGCGCCGACGGGCGCATGGGGCCGCAGTCGGCGCTGTGGCCGATGGGGATATCGGGCGACGACCCGATCATCCTGATCCGCATCGACGACGAGGGCGACCTGCCGATCGTCCGCCAGGCGTTGAGGATGCACCAGTTCCTGCGCGCCCGCGGCGTGGCCCACGACGTTGTGGTGCTGAACGAACGCGCGACCAGCTACATCCAGGACCTGCAGCATCACCTGCAGTCGATGATCGAGGCGGCCGAGCCGCAGCGCGGCGTGCGCTGCCACCTGCATGCGATCCGCCGCGACCAGCTGTCGGCACAGTCGTTCGAGACGCTGCTCGCCTCTGCCCGCATGGTCCTGCACACCCGCAACGGCCGGCTGGGCGACCAGATCGAGCGGCTGGCGAACGAGGCCGCGCAACCCGCTCCGGCCGAGCGGCGGTCCCCGGTGCGCCGGCCGCTGCCCGACGATCCCAGGCCCGTTCCCGCGTCGCAGTCGCAACTGGACTACTGGAACGGCTACGGCGGCTTCTCGCCCGACGGGCGCGAATACGTCGTGCGCACGACGACCGACCGGCAGACGCCGCATCCGTGGATCAACGTGATCGCGCGCGAGGACTTCGGCTTCCACGTCTCGGCCGAGGGCGCGCCCTACAGCTGGGCCGTGAACTCCCGCGATTTCCAGATCTCGCCGTGGTCGAACGACCCGCTGCTGAACCGTCCCGGCGACGGCATCTGGATCTACGATCCCGAGACGGGACGCGTCGCGACGCCGTTCCTGGCGCTGGCCGAGAACGACGACGCCATCTACGAAAGCGCGCACGGGATGGGCTATTCCCGCTTCTCGGCCGACCACGGCTGGGTTGCGCTCGAAGCGGTGATGACGCTGGCCGACGGCCACCCGGCGCGGCTGACGCGGCTGACGGTCAGGAACCGCACCAGCCGCCGCCTGCGCCTGCGCGGCGCGGCCTTCGTCGAACTGGTGCTGGGGAACGACCGCGCCCGGTCCGCCCCCATGATCCGCGCGCATTTCGATGCCGAGACGGGCGCGGTGATGGCGCGCAACCCGTTCTCGGCCGACTTCTCGGACCGCAGCGTGGCGCTGACCTGCGATCGCCCGGTGGACGCCAGCAGCGCCTCGCGCGCGGCCTTCCTTGGCCGTGGCGGGTCGATGTCGCGCCCCGCCGGGCTGGACCGCTGGCCCGCCCACCGCAACGGACCCGAGCTTGCAACCGATGGCGACCCCGGCGCGGCGATCCGCTGGGCGCTGGACCTCGCCCCGGGCGAGACCGCCGAAACCACGATCGTCCTGGCCGAAGGCACCGCCGGGACGCTCGCCGACACGCTTTCCGCCACCCGCGCCCCCGGCGCGGCGGAACGGGGGCTGCGGGCGATGCAGGCCGAATGGGACGGCGTGCTCGGCAGCCTGCAGGTGAGGACCCCGGACCCGAAGCTCGACCTGATGGTGAACGCGTGGCTGCCCTACCAGGCGCTCGGCTGCCGGATCCGGTCGCGCACCGGCTTCTATCAGGCCTCCGGTGCATTCGGCTTCCGGGACCAGCTGCAGGACACCGCGGCGATGCTGCTGCAGGATCCCGCGCTCTGCCGGCGCCAGCTTCTGAACGCGGCCTCGCGCCAGTTCCCCGAAGGCGACGTGCAGCACTGGTGGCTGCCGCGCTCGGGGGCGGGCGTGCGGACGATGATCTCGGACGACGTGGTGTGGCTGGGGAACGTGACCGCGCAGTATGTCGCGGCGACCGGCGACACCGCCCTGCTGGACGAGCCGGTGGAGTTCATCGCCGGCGCAGCGCTCGACCCCGGGCAGCACGACCGCTTCATGACCCCCCGCCCCTCGGGCGAGGTCGCGCCGTTCTACGAACATTGCGCGCGGGCGCTGGACCTCGCCATGGCGCGGACCGGCGAACGCGGCCTGCCGCTGATCCTCGGCGGGGACTGGAACGACGGCATGAACCGGGTGGGCGAACAGGGTCGCGGCGAAAGCGTGTGGCTGGGCTGGTTCCTGTGCGCGACCATCGACGCCTTCGCGCCCCTTGCGCAGGCGCGCGGCGACGATGCCCGGGCCGACGCCTGGGTGACGCATCGCAACGCCGTCGCTGCGGCGCTGGACCGGTCCGGCTGGGACGGCGCCTGGTACCGGCGCGGCTATTTCGACGACGGAACGCCCCTGGGCTCCGCCGAAAGCGAGGAATGCCGGATCGATTCCATTGCGCAGAGCTGGGCGCTCCTGTCCGGCGCGGGCCGCCCCGACCGGGCCGTGATGGGCGTGAACGCCGCGCTGGACCAGCTGTTCGACCGGGATGCGGGGCTGATCAAGCTGTTCACGCCCCCCTTCTCGCGCTCGGCCGTCGAGCCCGGCTACATCAAGGCCTACCCGCCCGGCGTGCGCGAGAACGGCGGCCAGTACACCCACGCCGCGATGTGGATGGTCTATGCGCTCGGCCGCAGCGGAGACGGCCAGCGCGCCCACCGCCTGTTCGACGCGATCAACCCGATCTCGCATTCCTCGGACCAGCGTTCGGCCGACACCTACCGGGTCGAGCCCTACGTCGCCGTGGCCGACATCTACGCCGGCCACGACAAGCTGGGCCGGGGCGGCTGGACCTGGTACACCGGGTCCGCCGGATGGATGTACCGCGCCGCGGTCGAAGGCATCCTGGGCATCCAGCGCCGCGCGACGGGCTTCACCGTCGACCCCAGCCTGCCGCCCGACTGGCCGGGCTTCAAGGCGGACCTGAAGCTGGCCGGGCATCGGGCCGAGGTCGAGGTGCAGCGCGAGCCCGGCGGCGACCTGACCATCCGGGTGAATGGCCGCGAGGTCAGGACGGGCGAGCTGATCGCAATCGAGGACGCATGACGCGCGGCCCGTCTGCATGCCTGATCCCGGGGCATGCAGACGGGTTGGCCGCATCTCGTCCTTCGGTGAGCGGCGGCGTGTTGGGTGGCACCTCGCACAGAGTCCCCTCTGCGGCAGGATAACGACCCGCGGCCCGTGAGGACCGAACTTGCGGCCCTTTCCCGGGCGACACGACGACCGGACTGCCGCGACAATCCTATCCTTCCGACCTGCCGCAAACCGACGCGGGCGGGGCGGCGAGGCATCCCAAGCGGAGCTGCGGGGCGCGTACGCCTCCGGCGCGGAGGATCCGAGGCGCAGTAGCCCTTGAAGTCGCCATCGCCGCGGAGAATGCGCCCGGTTCGCGACAACTTCCGCAAGGCGGGGTCCGCGGAACGAGCCGTCTACGCAAATCCAACGCGACGACCCTTTGCCCCCCGATCAGTTCACCACGAACTCCGCATGAAGCGCGCCCGCGGCGTGGACGGCCTTCAGGATGTCGATCATCTCGCGCGGCCGCACCCCGAGCGCGTTCAGCCCGGCCACCACGTCCGACAGCGACGATTCGGCGCTGACCTCGGCAAAGCCGATCCCCGGTTCCTGGGTGATCTGCGCATCGGTGCGCGGCACCACGATCGTCTCGCCGCGCGCGAACGGGTTGGGCTGGGACACCACCGGCGCTTCCCGCACCCGCAGCGTGAGGCTGCCCTGCGACACGGCGACGCGCGAAATCCGCACATCCTCGCCCACCACGATCGTCCCGGACCTGTGGTCAACCACGACACGCGCGCGCGCCTCCGGTTCGACCGTCAGGTTCTCGATGCGTCCGGCGAGCCGCGCCGGGTTCACGGTGCCGAGGCTGCTCGGGTCCACCGAGACGGTGCCCGCGTCGAGCAGTTCGGCCACGCCGGGCCCCAGGTCGTCGTTGATGACCGCCTCGATCCGCGCCGCGGTCGTGAAATCGGCGTCCCGCAGCGCCAGGCGGAAACCGGTCATTGTCGAGAAGTCGAAGCTCACCTCGCGTTCCACCCGCGCGCCGGACGGGACCGCCCCGGCGGTGGGCACGCCCTGCACAACCTTCGCGGCCTCCCCCTCGACCGCGACGCCGCCGGCGATCACCGAACCCTGCGCCACCGCATAGACCGACCCGTCCGCGGCATTCAGGGGCGTCAGAACCAGGGTGCCGCCCAGCAGGCTTTTCGCGTCGCCGATGGCAGCCACGTTCACGTCGATCTGGCTTCCGGCGCGCGCGAACGGCGGCAGGGTGGCCGTGACCATCACCGCGGCCACGTTCTTGGGGCGGAAGTCTTCGCCGGTCACGTTGACACCCAGCCGTTCCAGCATGCCGGACAGCATGTCCTCGGTGTAGGGCGTGTTCCGCAGGCTGTCGCCCGTGCCGTTCAGGCCGACGACCAGACCGTAACCGACGAGGTCGTTGCCGCGGACCCCGTCGATCGTGACGAGGTCCTTGATCCGGACCGGCGCGGCCTGCGCCATCAGCGGCAGAAGAACCGCCAGCACGGCCAACCACAGCAGCCGCGCCATCACAGGTAGTCCATCAGCGAAAGGCGGCTGAGCCGCGCCGTCAGGGCGTAGAGCTTTTCCAGCCGCGATTCGGCGTCGGTCAGCGCCGTCGCCGCCTCGTACGGGTCGGCCGAGGCCAGCCTGTCGTGCATGATCCTGAGCCCCGTCCCCTCGGCGTCGTTGCGGGTCGCGGCCTGTTCCACCGTGGCCTGGGCGACGCCGACGGATGCCTGCAGCTCGGTCAGGCCCCTGGCGCCCGCCAGCAGGCGCTCGCCCGCGGCGCCGATCAGCAGCGCTGCCGCGCCCGCATCGGCAGCGGGTCCCGGCTCGGCCGCGAAGGCCGCGATGGCGAGGCCCTTCAGCGTCTGGCGCACGCCGTCGGCCGAGGCATCGGCCGGGTTTTCGACCTTCGTGCCCGGGCCGACCGCCACGCCGCCCGCCGGAGCCGGGGCGCCATGAAAGGCCATGTCGAGGAACCCGCCGCCGCCCGCCGGCGCGTCGAACCACGCGTCGATCGCCGCGATCGCATCCCCCGCCGTGGGCTGCGCAGCGGCGATCGCCCGCGTCATCGCCATGATGTCCTCGGCCGGCGAGAGCGGCGCCGTGTCGGTCGCCGCCCCCGCCAGAAGAAACCGGCTGCCCGCGCTCACGTTGAACGCGGCCACGACCGACGCCATGTCGCTTGCCGCCTGGCGCGCGTGAAGGCCCATCGTCGCGGCGTTGCCGACCCGCGCGTCGGCGATGAGGGATGTTCCCTTGTCACCCACGAGCGACTGCACCGAAGCGAAGGCGGCCTGAACCGATTCCAGTTCGGTCCCGACGAGCGCCGCGTTCGACGACAGCGCGTCGAGTGTCGTCAGGCGCGAGGTGATGAAGGCCACCGGCCCCATGTCGCCCTTCTGCGAGGCGGCGAGGTCGTGGCGCCGGCCGGTCGTCACCTCGTGCGAGAGCGCCGACAGCTGTGCCTTGATGTCCTGGTTGGCGCGCCGAAGCTGCACCCCCCGGGACAGGTCGGATGTGGTCAGGGAAATGCTCATGTCAGCCCCAGGATGTTCAGCAGCATGTCGTCGACCGCCTTCAGCACCTTGGCGTTGGCGGCGTAGGCCCGTTCGAGGTTGAGGAGGTTTTCCATCTCGCGGTCGGTATCCACGCCGTCGGCGCGCATCATGTCGGACAGCGCGTCGGCATGGGTGTTGGCGCGGGCGCCGTCCGCCTCAGCGCCCAGCCGCAGACCGGCGACGGACGAAGACAGGTCGGCCGCGTGGCCCTGCGCCGCGCGGGGTGACGCGCCGGGCCCCGCGCCGGCCGGCGGGCGCGCCCGCGCGAGCGCGTCGGCGAGCCGGCCCAGCACGCCCGGATCGCCGGGCGCGGCCGGCAGCGCAGCCGCCATCCCGTCGCGCAGGCGCCAGGTCGCGCCCCCGCCGGCAGGATCGGCAAGCGGGTTCAGCGCCAGCCTGCCCGCGAGGCCGGTCGCATCGGCGGGAAGGCCCCCGGCGCGCGCATCGATGAACAGCCCGGCCCCGCCCCCCGCCAGCGTCGGGTCCACGGCCGGATCGGCCGCGCGCTGCACGAGATCAAGCGCCATGCCGTCCAGCTGCGCCTGCAGCCCCGGCGCGGTCTGATCGCGGATCGCGAGGTTGGCCGCGAGCGTGCCGCCCGCGAACATCGACATCTGCCCCGCCGAAAGCTCCACCCCGTCGACGATCAAGAGCGACAGCGGGCTGCCCGCGGTCATGTCCGGCTGGACCGGCCCGGTCGCCCGGAAACCGAGCGGCAAGGGGGTCGATCCGTCCAGCAGCAGCGACCCGCCCTTCGTGACCAGCGCCACCCGGCCGTTGTCGCGCGGCAGTTCCTGAAGGGGCACGATCTCGGACAGTGACGAGATCAGCGCCTGCCGCCGGTCCATCAGCGAAGAGGCGTCGTTCCCCTGCGCGAGCTGCACCGTGACCAGGCGGTTCAGGTCGGCCACCTGGGCCAGCCCGTCGTTGAGCCGGTCCACATCCCGTGCGACCGCCGCGTCTGCCTTGGTCCGGCTTTCCTGCAACTGCGTGCCGAGCTGGTTGATCTGCGTGGCAAGCGCCCCGGCGGTCGAGATGACCGCCGACAGGCGAACCTCGCTGTCGGGCCGGGCGGCCGCGGATGTCAGCGCGGCCTCGAAGCTCGCCATCGTGGCGGTGAGCGAGCCGGGTTCGCCCGGCACGCCGACGGCCTGTTCGATGTCGCGGGCGAAGGCCGTCAGCACGCTTGTGGACGCGGCGTCGGCCCCGGCGAGCCGCTGCTGCGCCAGCACCGACTGCCGGACCACCCGCGCGACCGAGTCGATCTGGACCCCGCCGCCGCCCGCGACATGGGCGCGCGACGACAGTTGCAGCTCGCGCCGGGCATAGCCGGGGTTCTGCGCGTTGGCGATGTTGCTGGCGACCACCTCTGTCCCGCGGGCGGCGTAGGTCAGCCCGGACATGGCGTTCGACAGCGCGTTCGTCAGGCTCATTGCGGTGCCCCCTTCCCGGTCCCGCGCCTCAGCGCTTGATGTTCGTGGTTTCCTGCAGCATCTCGTCCACCGTCTGGATGACCTTGGCGTTCGAGGAATAGGCGCGCTGGGTCTGGATCAGGTCGGTCAGTTCGGCCGCGACGTCGGTGGTCGATCCTTCGCGGGCATAGCCCACCACGGTCCCCGTCGGCCCGTCGCCCGCGTCCCACAGGAAGAACGACCCCGAGCTGGGCGAGACCTGGTAGGTCTGGTTGTTCAGCGCGATGAGGCCGTTGGGGTTCGGGACGTCGACCAGCGGGATCTGGTAGATCGTGCGGATGAAGCCGGTGTCGTAGGTCGCGCGCATGAAGCCGTTCTCGTCGACCTCGACCGCGGTCAGGTTACCGACGGGCGATCCGTCCTTGCTGATGTTCACGGGCTTGAAGCTGTCGGCGAGCTGCGTCAGCCCGTTCGCGTCGCCGGCGGTGCCGATCCGGACCGCCATCGGGCCGCCTGCCACGTCGAGCGCGAGTTCCCCTGTCGCGGGGTCGTAGGCGCCGCCGCTGAGCGTCGTGACCGAGGACAGGCGCCCGCCCAGGGTGGGGCTGTCGTCGAAGGACAGCGTGTAGCTGCCCACCAGGTTCGTCGAGTCGGGCGAGGCGGAGTCACGGATGTCCATCTGCCACTGGTTCGACATCTGGCCCGGCACCGCCGACGGGACCGGGGTGAAGGTGATGTTGAGCGATTCCGACGTGCCGAGGTTGCCGAAATATTCCACCCGGGTCGTCATCGGCTCGCCGCTTGCGCCTTCTTCCGTGGCGACGGCCGGCAGGTTGATGCCGAGGCTCATCATGGTGGTGGGGTCGGCAGAGGTCTGGTTGGCGTTCAGCACGATCGGCTGCAGCCCGCCCACGGCGTCGCGGGTCTGGGTGGGGATGGTGCCGTCCGAGTTCGCGGGCCAGCCCATCAGCACCAGCCCCGAATTGGTCCGCAAGACGCCGTCGGCGTCGGGCCTGAACGACCCGGTCGTGGTCATCATGATCGGCCGGTCGGCCGGGTTCAGGCCCATGGTCGCGGACGGGATCACCGGCAGCATGCCGCGCCCCGAGATCGCGAGGTCGAGCGGGTGCGACGACGAAATCAGCGCCCCCTTCTGGTCGATCACCCGCGAGGTCATCGCGCGAACGCCGCCCGCCGAATAGACCCCGGCGCCGCGGGCCTGGTTGATGACCATGCCTTCGAACTGGGTGTTCACCCGCTTGTAGCCGTAGGTGCCCGAGTTCGCGATGTTGTCGGAGATCCCGGCGAGCCGGGTTGCGTTGGCCGCCAGGCCGGCGACACCGGCGTTGAGGGACGAGGAGATCGACATGGTTCACCCGTGTTGAGTCGCGTTGTGGAAGCTGTGACCGAAAGGCCTTAAGATCAGGCTAACGGCGGCCGGTGTCGGCCGGTCAGCGGAGCAGGATGACCTCGACCCGGTTGTTGGCGGGATCGAGGGGGTTGGAGTTGCGGTGCCGGCGGTCGGCCAGCGCCGTCACCCGCTGGATGCGCGCCGGGTCGAAGCCCCCCGCCTGCATCAGGCCGCGCACCGCGTGGGCGCGCGCGTCCGACAGCGCCCAGACCGGGGACACGACCATCATCTGTGGGAAGCTGCGGACGTGGCCGGCGATCGCGATGTCGTTGCGGACCTGCCCCAGCACCTCGGCCACGATCTGCGCGAGGTCCACGAGCACCGGCGCGGGCTCTGCCGTGTCGCCCTGGAACAGCGGCGCCCCGGCAATGTCGCCCAGTTCGATCACCAGCCCCTCGTCCGTCATGCGGGTCACGACGTGGCGCAGGATGTTCGTGCGCTGCATCGATTCGGCCCCCGACCCGTTCAGGCGGTCCTGGACATGGCGCGCCATCTCCTCGAACGCCCGGGCGGCCGCCGCGTCGCTCGCATCGGTCGCGTCGGTCGCGTCGGGGGGCGCGAGCGGGTCGGTCGTGGCCGGGTCCACGCCGGTGGTGCCGCCGTTCGGGGTCTGGATCACGGTGGGGTCGAAATAGTCGGCCAGCCCCTGCCGCTGCTTTTCGGTGGTGGCGTTCAGCAGCCACATCAGCAGGAAGAACGCCATCATCGCGGTCACGAAGTCGGCGTAGGCCACCTTCCAGGCGCCGCCGTGGTGGCCGGCCGCGACCACGTCGCCGCCGCGCCTGATGATGACGGTGGGTACGTTTTTTCCCGCCATGTGACTGCCTTCCCGATCCGAGCTCGGGTCCGGCCTATCACGCCTGCCCTCAAGGCGCGGTTAACAGGTCAAATGCCGCGCAGTTCGTCCGCGATCAGCATGGCGGCCTTCTCGGCGATCATGATCGTGGGCGCATTGGTGTTGCCCGAGGTGATCGTCGGCATGATCGAGGCATCGACGACCCGCAGCCCCTCGATCCCGCGCACGCGCAGCGAAGGATCGACTACGGACCCCGGATCGGCCCCCATCCGCGCGGTCCCCACGGGGTGGAAGATCGTGGACCCGATCCGGCCGGCCGCATCCGCCAGCGCCTCGTCGCCGTCAACGTCGCCGCCCGGCTTGAACTCCTCGGGGCGGTACCGCGCCAGCGGCTCCTGCCGCATGATCCGGCGGGTCATGCGGATCGCGCGCGCGGCCGTCAGCCGGTCGCCCGGGGTCGAAAGGTAGTTCGGCGCGATTCGCGGCGCGTCGCTCGCGTCGGGCGACGTGATGCGGACGTGGCCGCGGCTTTCCGGGCGCAGCGGCACGACGCTGGCCGTGATCGCCGGGAAGTCGTGCAGGGCCTGTCCGAACGCCTCGAGGCTCAGGGGCTGGACGTGCCATTCGAGGTCCGGCGTCGCCACGTCGGGGGACGAGCGGGCGAAGGCGCCGAGCTGGCTGGGCGCCATGCTCATCGGGCCGGTGCGGCGCAGCAGGTACTCGGCCCCGATCATCCCCTTGCCCCACCAGCCGCGCGCGAGCTGGTTCAGCGTCCGCGCGCCCGTCACCTTCCACGCGCAGCGAATCTGCAGGTGATCCTGCAGGTTCTCGCCCACGGGCGCGTCGCGCAGGACCGGGATCCCCATGTCCTGCAGCAGCGCGCCGGGCCCCACGCCGGACAGCTGCAGGATCTGCGGCGTGCCGACCGCCCCCGCAGACAGCACGACCCGCCCGCCGCGCACGATTTCGGACCCGCCGTCCGCGGACAGTTCCAGCCCCACGGCGCGCCGGCCCTCGAACACGACGCGGCGGACCTGGCGGCCGGTCATCACGGTGAGGTTCGGCCGCTTCATCGCCGGCCTGAGGAACGACCGCGCGGCCGAGACGCGCCAGCCGCCCTTCTGGCTCACCTTGAAATAGCCCACGCCCTCGTTGTCGCCGGTGTTGAAGTCGTCCACGCAGGGGATGCCCGCGACCTCGGCGGCGCGGGCCCAGTCGTCGAGGATGTCCCAGCGCAGGCGCTGCTTCTCGATCCGCCAGGGGCCGCCCGCGCCGTGGTGTTCCGAGGCGCCGGCGAAATAGTCCTCGGACTTGCGGAACAGGGGCGCCACGTCGTCCCAGCCCCAGCCCGTGCAGCCCGCCTGCCGCCAGCCGTCATAGTCGGCGGCCTGTCCGCGGACATACAGCATCCCGTTGATCGAACTGCTGCCCCCGAGGACCCGCCCGCGCGGGTACAGAAGCTCGCGCCCGCCCAGGTTCGGCTCGGGCGCGGTCTTGTACATCCAGTCGGTGCGCGGGTTGCCGATGCAGTACAGATAGCCGATCGGGACGTGGATCCAGTGGTAGTTGTCCCGTCCCCCCGCTTCGACCAGCAGGACGCGGATGCGGGGGTTTTCCGACAGGCGGGCGGCCAGCACGCAGCCGGCGCTGCCCGCGCCCGCGATGACGACGTCGTAGTCCAATTCCAGCACCCCTCCCCGGATCGAGGCGATGCTAGCAGCGCGTCCACCGGGCACAAGGGCGGCGGCACGGCACCTGCGGCGGCTCGCCCGTGATGGGGATGTCACAATTCCGGCAGCCCGCCCGCGCCGCTGCGTCCGCAGCGATGGCGCGGACTTGTGCGGCGGCAGGGGCGGTCTATGTTGGCGCCATGCTGATCGAGGGCCAATACGACCTGACGACCGGCGCGGGGCTTCTGGCCTGCCCGCGCTGCGACGCGCTCCATATCGAGGAGGAGCTGCTGTCGGGCGAGGTCGCCCGCTGCGTGCGCTGCAACACCGTGCTGGCGCGGCCGCGCGAGGGGGCGTTCACGCGCATCGTCGCGCTGTCGCTGACGCAGGTCGTCCTGATGATCGCGGCGACGTTCTTTCCGTTCCTGCAGATCTCGCGGATGGGGTTCGGCAACGACACCTCGCTGTTCGGGGTCGCGCTCGCGTTCTCGCACGGGTGGATGATCCCGCTGACCGTGGCCGTCATCGTGTTCATCGTGGCGCTTCCGGTCATGCGGGCCCTGCTGCTGGTCTACACGCTGATGCCGATGGCGATGGGCCGCCGGCCCGCCCGCTATGCCGCGCCGGCGTTCCGCGCGTCCGAGATCATGCGCCCGTGGTCCATGGCAGAGATCTTCATCATCGGCACGGCGGTCGCGCTCGTGAAGGTAGGCGGGCTTGCCTCGCTGCACATGGGACCGGCGTTCTGGGCCTTCTGCGCGCTGATCCTGGTGGGGCTGGCGAGTCGCATCTACACCAGTTCGGCCACGATCTGGGACGCGCTCGAGGATCAGGGCGTCCGGACCGACGGGCGCGAGGTCGTGCCCGCGAGTCGCGCCGAGGCCACATCGGCGGGCCGGGTTCCGGCGGCGAGCGGCGGGGCGAGCGTCGGGGCAAGCGTCGGGGCGCGCGGATGAACCGCCCTGCCGCGGCCGCAGCGGCCGGTCACGTGGCCGGCCACTCGTCCGGTCACGCCCCTGGTCACGCCGGCGGCGGCGACGTGGCCGACCACGCGCCCCTGCTGACCGCGCACCGGGCGAACCTCGTGGGTTGCCGCAGCTGCGGGCGGGTCTGGCCCTCGGGGCACGAGATCTGCGACCGCTGCGGCGCGACCCTGCACCCGCCCGACCGCAAGGGGCTGCAGGCGGTCTGGGCCTGGCTCGCGGCCGGGCTGATCTGCTACGTTCCCGCCAACCTCATGCCCATGCTGAAGACGGAAACCTTCGCGGGCATCGGCGCCTCGGCCGAGGCCACCATCCTGGGCGGCGTGATCGAGCTCATCCACTATGGCAACTACGGGGTCGCGGCGATCGTGTTCGTGGCCTCCGTCATCGTTCCGCTGATCAAGTTCGGCGCGATCGCGTGGCTCGCGGTCGTCGCGGGCAGGCCCGCCACCCATGAGGCGGCCCATACGCGGCTGAAGGTGTTCGAGGTGATCGAGTTCATCGGCCGCTGGTCGATGATCGACGTGTTCGTGGTGGCGATCCTGTCGGCGCTGGTGCAGCTGGGCTTCGTCGCCTCGATCCATCCCGGCCCGGCGGCGGTGTGCTTCGCGCTGTCCGTTGCCTTCACGATGGTTTCGGCGCAAAGCTTCGACCCGCGGTTGATCTGGCGCGGCCTGCCGTTGCGCGGCCGCAAGGACAGGACCCCTGGATGACCGACACGCCGCCGGATCGCACGCCCGCATCTTCGCCCGACCCGACCCCCACCCCCAACCCGACCCCGCCCACCAGCCCGCCCCCGAGCGGCCAGGGGCCGCTTCGCCCCGCCAGCCCGGTGCGGCGGACGGCGGCGCGGGCCGCGCGGGCGGGCGTGTCGCTGATCTGGCTGGTGCCGTTCGTCGCGCTGGTCGTGACGCTCGCGCTGGGGTGGAACGCCTATAACGGGCGCGGCACGCTGGTGTCGGTGGCGTTCGCCGACGCCACAGGGATCACGCCGGGCGAGACTCAGCTGCGCTTTCGCGAGATCCCGGTGGGCCAGGTCGGTGCGGTGCGCTTCACCTCGGACCTGCAGCGCGTGATCGTGGACATCCGCGTGGCCGAGGAGGTCGCGCAGTACATCGACGACGACGCCGAGTTCTGGATCGTCCGGCCGCAGGTGTCCACGCAGGGCATCTCGCGGCTCGACACGGTGCTGACCGGGGCCTTCATCGAGGGGTTCTGGGACGACGAGGAAGGCCCTGCGACCGAGACCATCCACACCGGCCTGGAACGCCCGCCCCTGACGCGCAGCAACGAACGCGGCACCTGGGTGGTGCTGGCCGGCGACAACGCCACCGGGATGAGCGAGGGCGCCCCCATCTACTACCGCGGCCTGCCGGTCGGGCGGATGCAGAACCTGCGCCTTGCCGACCGCGACGAGACGGTGCTGGCCGACGTCTTCGTCGAGGCGCCGCATGATGAGCGGCTCACGACGGCGACCGTGTTCTGGGACGTCTCGGGGTTCAGCGTCGGCCTTGGCCCGCAAGGCGTGCAGCTGAACGTCACCTCGGTCACCTCGCTCCTGCAGGGCGGGGCCGAGTTCGCCACGCTGAGCTCCGGCGGCGACAAGGTCGAGGCGGGGCATGTCTTCCAGCTGTACCCCAACCAGGACGCCGCGCAGACGCAGCTTTTCTCGGGCTCGCCGCAGGACGAGCTGCGGCTGACCCTGCTGCTGTCCGACGCCGTGCGCGGCCTGACGGAAGGAGCCGACGTCCAGTACGAGGGGCTGAGCGTCGGCCGGGTCACGAACTTGGCCGTGCGGCAGCTGCAGGGCGCGAACGGCGCGCCCGGACCGACCGCGCAGGACATCACCATCGCTGTGTCGCCGCAGCGCATGGGCCTTGGCGACGATGCCGGCCCCGATGCGGCGCTGGCCTTCCTGACCCAGCGCGTGGCCGAGGGGCTGCGCGCCCGCGTCACCGGCGCGGGTTTCTTCGGCACCTCGCTGATGGTGGAGCTGGTCGAGCTTCCCGACGCCCCGCCCGCGCAGGTGGCAGCCAGCGCCCAGCCCTACCCGATCCTGCCGACGGCGCCCGCGGACCTGTCCGACATCTCGACGACGGCGCAGGGCTTCCTCAGCCGCGTCGGCGGTCTCAAGCTGGAAGAGCTCGTGAAGTCCGCGACCGACATGATGAACAGCATCACCGCCGTGGCGAGTTCGCAGGACACGCGCGCGATCCCGCAATCGCTGCGCCGCACCATCGACGAGGCGCAGGTCACGATGACCGAGCTCCGCACCGCCGTCGAGGAGCTTCGCGCCTCGGGCACGGTGGCCAATGTCAGCCGCGCCACGGCGCAGGCTGACCAGCTCGTCACCAAGCTGAACGCGACGGCAGACCGCGTGCCCGCGATCGTCGAGCAGCTGGACCGCGCCTCGGCCTCGGTCAGCGGCGTGGACTTCGCGGCCATCGCCACCGACATGCGCGCGGCGCTGGCGGACGTGCGCGCCGTGATCGGCACCGACGCGGCCCGCGCCCTGCCCGGCCAGATCTCCACGACCGTCACGAACATCGGCACGGCTGCCGACAGCATCGGCGGGCTCGCGGGCGACCTGCGCGCCAACCAGGCCGCGACCAGGCTGACGCAGGCGCTGGACAACGCCACCGCCGCCTTCGCGTCGGTGAACGAGGCGGCGGCGGACATTCCCGGGATGGTGGACAGCCTCGACGCCGCGGCGGCCTCGGTCGACGAATTCGACTTCGCGGGCATCAGCGCCGAAGCCAAGGGGCTGATCGCCGACCTGCGCGCCATGCTGGGAACGGAAGACGCCGCGCAGCTGCCGCGCAACCTGTCGGACACGCTGCAAGCCGCGTCGGGGCTGCTCAACGACCTGCGCGACGGCAACGCCGCCGGCAGCCTGAACGCCGCGCTCGCATCGGCCCGCCGGGCGATGGACCAGGTCGCCGTCGCGGCGAACACCCTGCCGGCCCTGTCGCAGCGCTTCCAGGCGCTGGCGGCGCGCGGGGAAAGCGTGATCTCGTCGTTCGGCGACCGCGGCGCGTTCCAGACGGAACTGGTCAACACGCTGCGGACCCTGCGGCGGGCGGCCGAATCCTTCGGCAGCCTGTCCAACTCCATCGAGCGCAACCCGCGCGCCTTCATCCTGGGACGATAGACATGCGTCATGGCCTGACCCTCATCCTGGCCGCCGCGGCGGCGCTCGCGGGCTGTTCCAACCCGGAACGGGTCGAACGCTACCTGATCAACCCGCCGGCCGCGGGAACCCGCGTCGGCAACAATCTCGGCACCGCCGAACTGCGCGACGTGTCGCTGCCGGCCTATGTGCTGTCGGGCGAGGTCGCCTGGCAGACGCCCGACGGCGCGGTGCGGTCGAACACCCGGACGCTGTGGGCCGACAACCCCGAACGCGCCTTCACGCTGACCCTCGCCCGGTCCATCACCGAGATGTCGGGCGCGACCGTCATCGCCGAGCCGTGGCCCCTGGCCGAGCCGCCCCGCCGCCGGGTCGAGGTGCGGGTGGAAACCGCGCTTGCGCAGCTGAACGGCATCTACCGCCTGAAGGGCGCCTACTACGTGTCGAACGAAAGCTCGGGCGCGGCGAACCATGCGCGCATGTTCGACATCCAGGTGCCGCTGCCGGTGGCGGAAAAGCGGGCGTCGAGCAGCCTGGGCCTTGGCGGCGGGGCAGCGCGCCGCAGCCCGGCTTCCCCGGCCGAGATCGCCGCGGCGCAGAACGCCGCGATCGCGCGGCTTGCAGCGCAGATCGCCGTCCTGGGCGGCCCGGGCGACACCATCGCGACATCGGCCCCGGCGGACACCGGGTTCTCGTTCGACCTCGCCCCCCTGCCGCCGCTTCCGGAACTGGAACCGCTGCCCGGCGACAACGACGTGATCGCGGTCGAACCGGCCGCGTGACGGGCTGCCCTATCGGTCGTCGGGCTGGAACGTTCCGAACCGGCCCGCGGCGAAGACCAGCGGGTGATCGTCGGGCCCGCCGACCGTCACCCGCGCCACCTGCCCGATCACGACCGTGTGGTCGCCCCCTTCATGCGCGGCGTGGCGGACGCAGTCAAACCGCGCGGCGACCCCGGCGATGACCGGCACGCCCTCGGCGTTCGCGATGTCCTCCAACCCCGCAAACCCCTCGCCGCCGCGGGTGAAGCGCAGGCACAGGTCCAACTGCTCGGCCCCCAGCACGTGCACCGCGAAGGCCTGCGCCCGCGCGAAGGCGTCGTGGCGGGACGAGCTGCGCGCCGGGCACCACAGCAGAAGCGGCGGATCCAGCGAGACGCTGGTGAAGCTGTTCACCGTCATCCCCGTCGGCCCGTCCGGCCCGGCAACGGTGACGACCGTCACGCCGGTGGCGAACCGCCCCAACGCCTGCCGCAAGGCCCGCGCCTCGGCCGTTTCGGGGTGGAAGGTGATCGCATCGGCGATGCGGTCGAGCTCACCAATGGGCAAGCGGGTCATGCGACCTCCTCTCCTTCGGGCGGGTCTGCGGGTTCGGCGAGCCGCCGCGCGCCCATGATCGCCCCGTGAAGGCGCGGCCCGGCGACCACCACCCCCGCGACCTGCGCGGCGGCCGAATTGAAGCGCAGGGCGCCGCCGTTCATGTCGGTGGCGACGCAGCCCGCGCGCGCGGCGATCAGGCTCGCGGCCGCCACGTCCCATTCCCAGCAGGGCCTGAGCGACAGCGCCGCGTCGAAGCGCCCCTCGGCGGCAAGGCACAGCCGCCAGGCGATCGAGGGGCGGAACTCGCGCCGGAACGGCGGCGGCCGGTCGGTGCGCCACATCGCGGGGTCGAGCGAGGCGCGGCTGGTCAGGACGCGCGCGCCGGGAAGGTCCGTGTCCGACGGTCTGACGGGATCGCCGTTCCGGGTCGCCGGTCCGTCCACGCTTGCGGCGTAGATCAGGTCGCGCGCCGGCAGGTAGACGGCGGCGGCGGTGACGCGGCCCCGCTCGGCCACGGCGATGGCGTGGCAGAACCCGTCCTGCCCGTCGATGAACGCGCGCGTGCCGTCGATCGGATCGACGATGAAGATGCGCTCCGCCCTGCGCCGCGCCGGGTCGTCCGCGCTTTCCTCGCTGAGCCAGCCGTAATCCGGCCGGGCCGCGCGCAGGGTGGCTTCCAGCTGCTCGTTGACGGCGAGGTCCGCCTCGGTCACCGGGCCGGCGGTGCCGCCCTTGTCCCAGGCGCGGGGGGCGTTCTTCCAGAACCGCAGCGCGATCGGCCCGGCGTCCAGCGCCGCGCGGACCAGCAGGGGCAGGTCAGCTGCCGGCAAGGGTCATCCCTTCCACCAGCAGGCTGGGGACGGCGTGGCTGCGCCATTCCGGCAGGTCGTCCGCCGCGGTCAGGCGCAGCAGCATGTCGCGCAGGTTGCCCGCGATGGTGCATTCGTTGACGGCGTAGGCGATCTCTCCGCCCTCGACCCAGAACCCCGCCGCGCCCCGCGAATAGTCCCCCGTGGTCGCGTTGATCGACGAACCGAGGAACGAGGTCACGACAAGGCCCCGCCCCATGTCGCGCAGCATCTGATCGCGGCTGATCGCGCCGGGCGACAGCCGCACGTTCGAAACCCCGGGCGACGGCGGGCTGGAGGCGCCGCGCACCGCGTTCGCCGTCGATTGCAGGCCCAGCTTGTTCGCCGTGGCGATATCCAGCGTCCATCCCTGCAGCACGCCGTCGCGGACGATGGCGCGTTCGGCGGTGGGCAGCCCCTCGGCGTCGAACGGGCGGCTCGCGCCGAAGCGCGGCGTAAGCGGGTCCTCGATCAGGTCGAAGCCCGCGGGAAGGACCTGCGTGTCCAGCGCATCCCGCAGCCATGACGCGCCCCGCGCCACCGCCGACCCGTTCACGGCCGACAGCAGGTGCCCGATCAGCCCGCCCGCGACGCGCTGGTCGAACAGCACGGGCACCGCGCCGGTGGGCGGCTTGCGGGCGCCGGCGCGGGCCGCCGTGCGTTCGCCGGCGAGGCGGCCGATCTCCTCGGGGGCGGGCATGTCGGCGGCCCAGACCCGCGATTCCCCTGCCCAGTCGCGCTCCATCGCGGTTCCCTCGCCCGTGATCGCGACCGCCGACACAGAGTGGGACGTGCGCTCGTAACCCGCGGCGAAGCCGTTGCTGGTGGCGAGGAACAGCCCGCGCCGGGCAAAGGCGGCGCCGGCGCTGTCGATCATGCTGACGCCGCTGACGGCGCGCGCCGCCGCCTCGGCCCGCAGCGCCGCGTCCTGCAGCGACGCGGGCGCGGGCGGGGCCGTGTCCTCGGCCAGTTGCAGGCCGCCGTCGTAGCGGGGGGCGAGTTGCGCCGGATCGGCCAGCGCGAGAGCGTCGTCCACCGGCGCCTCGCGCGCCATGGCGACGGCGCGCTCGGCCATCTCGCGCATCGTTTCGGGCGACAGGTTGCTTGCGGCCACGCAGGCCTGCCGGCCGCCGATCAGTACCCGCAGGCCAAGCTCGGTCCCGTCGGCGCGCTCGGCGTGTTCCAGCCGGCCGCCCCGCACCTCGACCGACAGCGACGACCCGCCCACCGCCAGCGCGTCGGCCTGGTCGGCGCCGGCGGCCCTGGCCGCGTCCAGAAGCGCGGCGGTCAGTGCCTGCAGGTCAAGATCGTCACGCATGTCGGGCAGCCTTCCAGCAAGTTGGGGGGACCGCTCGATGCGGAAGGGACCGGGCACAGGCCCGGTCCCCCGCCAAGCGTCCTGAGGCAGATCGTTACTTCACCTGCTGGCCGTTGGCAAAGATCGAGCCGCCTTCCCTGAACTCAATGTCCATGGTCGCCGTGTCCGGGCCCTCGCCCGCCTTGGTGAACATCGCGAGCATCATCCGCGCCGCCCCGACCTGTTCCTGCTGTACGACGCCGATCTGCACGAGGCGGTCCAGAAGGCCGTTCAGCCCCTCGGCCCGCGCGTTGATCTGCCCGACCGGGGTTTCCATCCCGCCTTCGCCCGCAGCCGCAAGATTGCCGGCGGCGGTCACGTTGACGCCCGCGCCCGACAGCGCGAACTGGTTGATGGCGATATCGACGGGCTCGTACGGATCTTCCGGTGCCTCGGCGGCTTCGGTTTCGGTCGCGTCCGGGGTGGCCGCATCCGGAGTGGTGGCGTCCGCCGCGTCCGGAGCGGTCGCGTCCGGGGTCGTGGCGTCCGCCGCGTCGGGAGCAGGCGCATCCGGCGTGGCCGCGTCCGGGGCAGCGGCGTCCGGGGTCGTCCCGTCGGTCGCAGGCGCGGCGCCTTCGGTCGCGGGCGCAGCGTCATCCGTTCCGGCTTCGGCGGCAGCTTCGGCCGCCTTCATCACCTCGGGGTCCAGCACGTCCTGCTTCACCCGCAGGTTGCCGGTCACGTCGATGTCGAGGTTGGCCGGGTCGCGCGGCAGCACCTTCGCCTGGTCGAACTGGTCCCAGATGGCGTCGCCAAGCGTCAGGCCGGCGATCGAGTAGGTGAACTTGAACGGCTGCGGCTCGTCGCTTGCGCTAACGGGCAGCTGCAGCAGGACGCTGTTGCTGTCCATCCCGTAGGTGACCGGGAACGGCATGTCGGACGACGTGACCTCGGCCGTCATCCGGTCGCTATCGACCTGGTAGTTCAGGCCGGCCTGCGACAGGCCGATGTCGGCGCTGAAGCCCTGGCCGTCGCCCTTGACCGCGGCGGTCATCGGCGCGCCGTCCTCGCCGGTGCCGGCGAGATCGAAGCTGGCGGTCAGCGGACCCGCCTGCAGGTTCGCGGTGAACGCCATCCCGGCGCGCAGGGCGGCGGCCATGTTCTCGTCCATCCGGGCATTGGCCGGGAACGTGCCCGAGCCCGTGCTCTTCAGCGAGTTCAGCGCGATGTTGCCGTTCACCTTGTAGTCGGCGCCGTCGTCGTCCTTGCCCGCGACGTTCAGGGCCAGCTCGCTGCGGCCGCTGGTCACGTCGAAGTCGGCCTTGAGCGGGTCCCCCTGCACGACATGCTCGCGGATGCCGAGGTCGGCCACGGTCAGCGTGGCAAGGTCGGAATGCGTCTCGTCGGCCGTGACGACCTCGTCCAGCGTCACGGTGAGGTTCGGCATCCGGGTTTCGCTGGTCAGGTCGCCGGCGGTCCCGGACGAAATCACCTCGGTGCCCGGGTGCGCCAGGGTGGCGGTCACGTTGACGTCCCCGTCCTCGGCGTCCTTCACCACGAACCTGGCGGTCGACTGGTCCGACGTGGTCGTCCGGACGCGGCCGTCGCCCGTGCCGGTCAGGGTGATCTGCGGAATGGTCAGGGACACGTCGGAATCCTGGCCGTCCATCGTCAGCACCACGTCGCTGAGGACGAGGCTGTCGCCCGTTTCCTGCCGCGCACCCTCGGCGACCGTGTAGCCCGAGACCTTGTAGTACTCGGTCCAGCTCTGCCACACTTCGGCAGGCGTCACGTCCGCCAGAACGGGCGTAGCGGAAGCGAGAAGGGCGAAAATGGAACTCGTCGCACGGAAATGCATGCATCTTCCTCTCAGGTTGGGCGTCAGGTTCGTCTTGCCGATTTGTCGCACGGCGAGGATCACAGGCCAATGACGGACGACCTCGTTTGGATCCATCGCGATCCCGAGAGCGTGGTCAAACTCGTGCTGAATCGCCCCGCAAAGGCCAATGCACTGACCGGGGCGATGCTGGACAGCCTGTGCGCGGCGGTGACGGAGGCGGGGCGTTCCGGGGCACGGGCGCTGGTTTTGACCGGGAACGGCAAGGTGTTCTCGGCCGGCGCGGACCTTGGCGAGGCGGCGGCGGGCCTGGCCGTCTCGTCCGCGTGGGAAAGGCTGTCGGGGGCCGTCGCGGACCTGCCCTGCCTCACGGTCGCGGCGCTGAACGGCACGATTGCGGGCGGGGCGAACGGCATGGCGCTTGCCTGTGACATCCGCATCGCGGTGCCTGAAGCGACGTTCTTCTATCCGGTGATGCGGCTCGGCTACCTGCCGCCGCCGTCCGACGTGGTGCGGATGGTCCGGCTGGTCGGCCGCTCGCGCGCGGCGATGATCCTGTCGGCCGGGCAGCGGATCGGCGCCGAGGAGGCACTGGCCTGGGGTCTCATCGACCGGATCGTGCCCCGCGAGGCGCTGATGGAAACCGCGCTCGCGCTCTGCGCCGGGGTGGTCGCGGCGAAGCCCGGCCATGCCGAGGCGATCGGGCGGATGGTCCGCGCGGCGGGTCGGGGCTGACCTGTCAGGCCCCCGGAGGCGGTGCCGGGCGGCTGGCGATGAAGACCGAAACCAGCGCCAGCACGCCGAACTGGACCAGCCACAGCTCGGGCGGCAGCAGGAAATAGCTGACGCAGAGCCCCCCCGCCATGCTGGCGATGGCGATGACCTTCACCCGACGCTCGATCGCGTGATGATCCTGCCACTGCCGGATCTGCGGGCCGAAGATGCGGTGGTCCATCAGCCGCCGGTGGAACCGGGGCGACGAGCGTGCAAAGGCGAACGCCGCCACGATCAGGAACGGCACGGTCGGCATGATCGGAAGGACGGTTCCGATCACCGCGAGTGCAATGGCCAGAAAGCCGAGGCCGCCCCAGACATACCGCATGTCAGTAGCGGTAATGTTCCGCCTTGAACGGGCCGTCGACGCTGACGCCGATGTAGTCGGCCTGTTCGGGCCGCAGCTGCGTCAGCCTGACGCCGATCCGGTCGAGGTGAAGCCGCGCGACCTTTTCGTCGAGGTGCTTGGGCAGGATGTAGACGCCGGGCTGGTAGTCGTCGCCGCGGGTCCACAACTCGATCTGCGCCAGCACCTGGTTGGTGAAGCTGGCCGACATGACGAAGGACGGGTGCCCGGTGGCGTTGCCGAGGTTCAGCAGGCGCCCCTGGCTCAGCAGGATGATGCGGTTGCCCGAAGGCATCTCGATCATGTCCACCTGGTCCTTGATGTTCGTCCACTTGTGGTTGCGGAGCGCGGCGACCTGGATCTCGTTGTCGAAGTGGCCGATGTTGCCGACGATGGCCATGTCCTTCATCTCGCGCATGTGCTCGAGCCGGATCACGTCCCTGTTGCCGGTGGTCGTCACGAAGATGTCGGCGGTGGCGGCCACGTCTTCCAGGGTCACGACCTCGAACCCGTCCATCGCGGCCTGCAGGGCGCAGATCGGATCGACCTCGGTCACCTTCACGCGCGCGCCCGCCCCGCGCAGGCTGGCCGCCGAGCCCTTGCCCACGTCGCCATACCCGCAGACGACCGCGACCTTGCCGGCCATCATCGTGTCGGTCGCGCGGCGGATGCCGTCCACGAGTGATTCCTTGCAGCCGTACTTGTTGTCGAACTTCGACTTGGTGACGCTGTCGTTCACGTTGATCGCAGGGAACGGCAGAAGCCCCTGCTTGTGCAGGTCGTAGAGCCGGTGAACGCCGGTGGTGGTTTCCTCGGACACGCCGCGGATCGCGTCGCGCTGCGCGGTGAACCAGCCGGGGCTCGCCGCCAGCCGCTCGCGGATCTGGGCGAACAGCGCCTCTTCCTCTTCGGACTGCGGCGCGCCGATCAGGTCGGTCTCGCCCGCCTCGACCCGCGCGCCGAGAAGGATATAGAGCGTGGCGTCCCCGCCGTCGTCCAGGATCATGTTCGCGGTGCCATCGGCGAACTGGAAGATCCTGTCGGTGTAGGACCAGTATTCGGGCAGCGTCTCGCCCTTGACCGCGAAGACCGGGACGCCGGTCGCGGCGATCGCCGCGGCGGCGTGGTCCTGCGTGGAATAGATGTTGCAGGACGCCCAGCGGACCTCGGCGCCAAGTGCGACCAGCGTCTCGATCAGAACCGCTGTCTGGATCGTCATGTGGAGCGATCCCGCGATCCGCGCGCCGGCGAGCGGCTTCGCCGCGCCGTATTCCTGCCGCAGCGCCATCAGGCCGGGCATTTCGGTTTCCGCGATGTCCAGTTCCTTGCGGCCGAAATCGGCAAGGGTAATGTCGCGGATGATCGAGCCGTCTTGGGTTTGCATGTGTCGTGCCCGGGGAAAAGAATCAGCGCCGGCATGTCACAGCCGGCGCTTGGACGCAATCGACAGAAGGGTGAGACGGGCCGGAGCGGGCCCCTCGCCGCTCAGCCCGGCAGCCCGGCGGTCCGGAAGATCACGGACGGATCGGTCCCGTCCTGGTAGCCGATGCCAGACGCGACGATGCAGCTGCTGCCGTCGGGGCGTTCGAAAACCATCGTCCACGTCCCCATCTCGTCCGAGCCCCACAGGCGCAGCCCGTCGCGCTTCGCCAGCACCAGCGTTTCGCCGAACTCGGCGTCCAGCGCGCCGTGAATCTGGGCGCTGGCGTCGCACCAGGGCGTGCCCGCGTCGGCGCTGCCGGTGGGCAGGGTCCCGGCCAGGTCCACGACCTGCCGCGCGCTCATCCCGGCGACGGCCGACCATGCCTTGACGGCCGGCAGCTCGCCTCGGGCCTCGACGGCAGAGTGAGCTGCGGTTACGGGTGCAACAGCGGCGGTGGCGGCCAGGATCAGGGCGGCGGTGCGAACGGCGAACATGGGAAAATCCCTCGGCATTTTACTTGTCGTGCTTTGTCAAGGGAAAACGCGCAAGGCACTATGCAGTTCCGGCAATTTGTTGCCGGGATCACGCACGATCGATCAAGGCAACGTGAGAAAAAGGCAGCGAGAGGTGGCAAGTGTCTGACGTCGTGGCGGATATCGGGGGCACGAATCTTCGCGTCGGAATCGTGGAAAATGCCGCATTCTCGCGGACGGAGGTGGTGCGGGGACCGCTGCCGCAGTCCGAGTTCGTGCCGCTGGTGCGCCGGATGCTGGGGCCGGGGGCGCCCGATCCGGGTCGGATCGTGGTGTCGGTCGCGGGTCCGGTGATCGACGGCGTCGGCCATCTCACCAACCGTGACTGGGCGTTGCCCCAGGCGCAGCTTGCCGCCGACCTGGGCTGCGAGGCGCAGGTCATCAACGACATGGCCGCGACCGGCTATGCGCTGCCGCACCTGGGCGACGGCCAGGTCGCGGTGGTGAGGCCGGGCCGGCGCGACTGGGGCGGCAACGCGCAGGCGCTGGTCGTGAACGCGGGCACCGGGTTCAACGTCTGCCCGGTCCGGCGCGAGGGCGGCCGCACGCTGGCGCTGGAATCGGAAACCGGCCACGCGCTCCTGCCCGCGATGGTCGCGCGCAGGCTGCAGGACGCGATCGGCGCGGCCACCCGCGACTTCCCCACCATCGAGCTGCTGCTGGCCGGCCCCGCCCTGCCGCGCCTGACCGATGCGGCGAGGGCGGCGGGCCACGCCGCGCCGATGGCCCTTGCGGCCGAACTGTTCGGGATGACCTGCGGCGACCTCGCAATGCGGCACTGGCCCGACCAGGGGCTTTGGCTCGCCGGCAGCGCGGCCCGCGCGATGGCGGCCGAACGCGCCGCGTTCCTGGGCGGGCTGGAACAGGTCTTCGCCGCGCCCGGCATGCCGCCCGCCGTGATCGACCACCTGCGCGACATGCCGGTGGTCGAGATCGTCGACGACCTCGCCCCGCTCAGGGGGTGCATGGCACGGCTGCGGGAAATCTGAACGGCCGTGCGCCGTTCGTCTGGCTTTTGGCGCCGCAGGCTGCAAGACTGCCCGCAAAGAACAAGATCAAGAACGGGCGGACAGGCAACGTGCAGACCAGTGATCGCGGCGGCCGGCGGGTCGCGGGCAGACGGCACCTGACCGCGGCATCGATCGCGGCCTTGTGCGTGGCGGGGATTGCCGCCGGCGTGGCCACGGGGCCGCGCGTGGCGGTGGCGCAGTCGTCCGGGCCTGCGGGGTCCGGGTCGGGTTCGGCTGGCTCGGGCTCTGTCGGCTCTGCCTCGTCCCCCTTTGCACGGCTGTTCGGGGGCAGGCCCGGCACGAACTCGCCGGTCGATCTGGTGTTCAGGGTGCAGGGCAGCGATCCGGGGCTGGAGCGCACGCTTCGCAACGCCTCGGTCCTCACCGACACGCTGGCCGAGGGGCGGCTGACGGGGCAGGACATCTTGGCGGCCGCCCGGGCCGACTATGCCCGGCTCGTGGCCGCGCTCTACGACAACGGTTACTACAGCGTCGTCATCGCGATCCGGCTGGACGGGGTCGAGGCGTCCTCGATCGCGCCCCTCGATGCGCCGGACCGGGTGCAGCAGGTCGTGGTGGACGTCCAGACCGGCCCCGCCTTCCGCTACAGCCGCGCGCAGATCGCCCCGCTGGCCCCCGGGACCGACCTTCCCACCGGCTACGCCGTGGGCGAGGTCGCGCGCACCTCGACCATCCGGCAGGCCGCCCGCGCGGGCGTCGAGGCGTGGCGCGAACAAAGCCACGCCAAGGCCGACGTGGCCGCGACCGAGATCGTGGCGAGCCACCCGACCGCCACCATCGACAGCCGCATCGCGCTGGACCCCGGCCCCCGCGTCCGCTTCGGCAAGCTGACGATCAGCGGCAACCAGCGGATGGACCCGCGCCGGCTCCGCAACATCGCGGGCTTCCCCGAGGGAGAGCCGTTCGATCCCGAGGAACTGGACGACGTGCGCCGCCGCCTGCGCCGCACCGGCGTCTTTTCCGCCATCACGCTGGAAGAAGCCGAGTTCCTCGGCCCCGGCGACACGCTGGACGTGACGCTGACGGTAGTGGAACAGAAGCTGCGGCGCGTGGGCATCGGGTTCGAGCTGAGCTCGCAGGACGGTGCCGCGATCTCGGGCTACTGGATGCACCGCAACCTCCTGGGCGGGGGCGAGCGGCTGCGGGTGGACGCCGCGGTGCGCGACATCGGGTCGGGCACCTCGGGGCGCGACCTGCTGCTGGGGGTGCGGCTGGACCGCCCCGCGACCCTGAACGCCGACACCACCGCCTATGTCGAAGCGCGGGCCGAGCAGCTGCGCGAGGAAGACTACGACCAGGATCTCGGCGTGCTGGGCATCGGCTTCACCTACCAGCCGAGCGAACGGCTGACCGGCGACATCGCATTGCAGTATCGCAGGTCCAGGGTCGACGACGACTCCGACGGGATCTCCGACTTCGAGGTGCTGGCGCTGCCGATCGCCGTCACCTGGGACCGGCGCGAGCCGCTGATGACGGACGCCAGGCGCGGCTTCTGGCTGCAGGGCGAGCTGACGCCCTTCACCGGCTTCGAGGACACCGGCTCGGGCGCCCGGGCCGTGGCCGAGGGGCGCGCCTATCGCAGCTTCGGGCAGACCGACCGCTTCACGCTGGCAGGCCGCGCCCGCGCCGGGTCGATCTTCGGACCCACGATCGAGGAAACCCCGCGCGAGTACCTGTTCTATTCGGGCGGCGGCGCATCCGTGCGCGGCCAGCCCTACCAGTCGCTCGGCGCCGAGGCGATCGTCGGCTCGGACGGCACCACGATCGAGACGGGCGGGATGAGCGTCGCCAACGCCACCGCCGAGATCCGCTACCAGCTGCGCGAACGGATCGGGCTGGTGGGCTTTGCCGACGCGGGCAAGGTCTGGACCGACGGCAGCTTCGGCGGCGACAGCGACTGGCACGCGGGCGCGGGCGTGGGGGTGCGCTACAACACGCCCATCGGCCCGCTGCGCTTCGACGTGGCGGGGCCCGTCGGCGGCGACACCGGCGAGGGCGTGCAGGTCTATCTCGGCCTCGGGCAGGCATTCTGAAGGCGGGACTTCCGATGAAACGCATCCTTCTGGCGCTGTGGCTGACCCTTCTTCCCGCCCTTGCGCTGGCGCAGGAAACGCCCGCGCCCCCCGCCCAGCCGGGCGCGGAAGCCACGCAGGACATCGCCGGCGCGGCCGCCGAGATCTCGGCCGAGGTCGAGGACGACCGCGGCTTCCTCACGCGCTTTCTGGAACGCAACCTGTCGAGCGCCGGCCGCAGCGTGGTGATCGAGGGCTTCCAGGGCGCGCTGTCGTCCCGCGCGACCTTCACCCGGCTCGCGATCTCGGACCCCGAGGGCACGTGGCTGGAGATCCGCAACGGCGCGATCCAGTGGAACCGCTCGGCCCTGTTCGGTCGCCGCATCGAGATCCAGGAACTGTCGGCCGAGGAAATCCTGCTGCCGCGCCTGCCCGCGGGCGAAAGCCGGACCGCGACGCCGGAAATCAGCGACTTCCAGCTGCCGACCCTGCCGGTGGCCGTGAACATCGCCAACATCGCGGCCGCCCGGGTCCAGATCGGCGAGCCGGTGATCGGCGAGGCGGCGGTCGTGTCCGTCAACGGCTCGATGCAGCTTGGCGGCGGCGAGGGCCAGTCGAAGCTGGCGATCGAGCGGGTAGACGGCAAGCGCGGGACGTTCGCGCTGGACGCCGCGTTCTCGAACGAGACCCGCAACCTGAAGCTGGACCTGACGCTGGACGAAGCCGAGGGCGGGCTGTTCGCCAACCTCGTCAAGCTGCACGACCGCCCCGCCGTCCAGGCCGAGATCCACGGCGAAGGGCCGCTGTCGGATTTTGCCGCCGACATCCGCCTTGCGACCGCGGGACAGCCCCGCGTCACCGGCCGCGTGTCCGCCACCGCCGCGCAGGGGCCCGACGGGACGCCCGGCACCGGTTTCCGGCTGGAACTGACCGGCGACGTCGCAAGCCTGCTGCCGCCCGAGAACCGGCCCTTCTTCGGGGCGCAGTCGCAGCTTCTGGCCGAGGGCTGGCGAGGGCAGAACGGCCGCATCTCGCTGCCCGTCCTCCTGGTCCGGACCGAGGCGCTGAGCCTGACCGGCTCGCTCACCACCAACGAGACCGGCGCGCCGCAATCGGTCGTGCTGCTGCTCTCGCTGGGCGAGGATGCGGGCGCCACGCAGCTGCCCGTGCGGCTGCCGATCGGCGGCGCGGCCACGACGGTGCAGTCGGGCAATCTCCAGATCTCCTACGACGCGGCGACCGGGGACGCATGGACGGCCGCCGGGCGGCTGGGCGATCTCGTCTGGAACGGCAACCGCCTGGGCGAGGTGACGCTGGACGGGAACGGCACGGTCCCCACCGCCGACGGCAAGGTCCAGCAGGTGCTGGGCGACCTGTCCCTTGCCGCGGCCGGGGTCGCGCTTCAGGACGCGGGGCTGCGCGACGCCATCGGGTCCGAGGTGACGCTGAGGACCGGGTTCAACCTGACGCCCGGCAACGCGCTGCGGCTGACCGGGCTTTCGCTCGACGGGCAGGATTACGGGCTGTCGGGCACGCTCGACGTGAACGGCCTGAGCACCGGCATCACCGTCACCGGCGACGTGGACGCTGCCTACGAGGACCTGTCGCGCCTGTCGACGCTGGCCGGCCGCGACCTGACGGGCCGGGCGGACGCAAAGCTCACGGGGCTCTACACCGTGCTGACGCGCGGGTTCGACATCGACGCGCGGATCGAAGGCAACGACCTTTCGGTCGAACAGGAACAGCTTGACCGCCTGCTCGGCGGCGCATCGGTGATCGAGGTCAGCGCCAGCCGCGGGCCCGAGGGGATCGAGATCCGCAATCTCGCGGTCAACGCACAGCGCCTGACCGCGACGGCACAGGGCACCCTGTCGAGCGAGGCGAGCGACCTGCGCGCGAACCTGAACCTCGCGAGCCTCACGGACGCCGACCCGGAACTCGCCGGCAGCCTGTCGGCCGAAGCGGTGGTCAGCGGCGGCCAGGGCATGCGGCGGCTGGCGCTGAACGGCGAGGCGACGGACCTGATCCTCGGCATCGCCGAGCTGGACCGCACGCTTGCCGGGCGCACGAACTTCAACCTGATCGCGCAGGAGGCCGACGGATCGTTCCGGGTCGAGCAGCTTCGCCTCGCCAACCCGCAGCTGACGGTCGACGGACAGGGCAACTTCGTCCCCGGTCAGCTCGATGCGCGGTTCGACCTGTCGGTGCCGGACCTCGCCGTGCTGGGACGCGGCCTGTCGGGCGCGCTCCGGGCGCAGGCGACCGCCTCGGAAAGCGGCGGGACGCAGCAGTTCAGCGTGACCGGCACCGGAACCGAGCTGCGGCTGGGGCAGGAAGACGTGGACGGCGCGCTGACCGGGACGACCCGCTTCGACCTGCAGGCCACCCGGCGGGACGGCGTGGTGACGATCCAGTCGCTCGACATCGCCAACCAGCAGCTGAACGCGAGCGCCACGGGCACCATCGGCGCGAACGCCACCGACATCGACGGCAGCATCGACATCAGGTCGCTGGCGTCGTTCGGGCGCGGCTGGCGCGGGGCGCTGTCGCTGGAAGGATCGCTCAGCGACGACGGCACCGGCGTCCGCCGCTTCGACGTGACCGGCACCGGGCAGGATCTCGCGCTGGGCGCGAGTCAGGTCGACGGCGCCCTGACCGGCACCACGACGCTGGCCCTGCGCGGCACGCAGTCGGGCAGCAGCTTCACCATCGAACAGGGCGAACTGGTCAACGCGCAGACGACCATCCGCGCCGAAGGGACGTTCGCGCCGCAGGGCACCGACCTGACCGCCGACATCGACTTCGGCAACCTCGCCTCGCTCGGGCTGGGGTGGAGCGGGTCGCTGAACGCGGATGCGAGCCTCGTCGACGACGGCACCGGCGCGCGCCGGCTGACGGTGGACGGGGTGGCCAGCAACCTGTCGCTCGGCCAGGCAGAGGTCGACGCGGCCCTTGCCGGCGAGACGCGGCTGACCGTGAACGCGCTGGAACGCGGCGGCGTCTTCACCATCGAGAACGCGACCATCGCCAACCCGCGTCTGTCGGCCGACGCGCGGGGAACGGTCGGCGGCGGCAACACCGACCTGACGGTCAATCTGGACGCCGACGACCTGCGCTTCCTCGGCCGCGGGATCGGGGGCGGGGTCGCCGCCACCGCGCAGCTGACCGACGACGGCAGCGGCACCCGGCGGATCAGCGCGCAGGGCACCGCGACGGGTCTGTCGATCGGCAACGCGCAGGTGGACCCGCTGCTGGCGGGGCAGACCACCTTTGACCTTGCCGCCACGCAGTCGCCGGCCGGCATCGCGATCGAGCGGCTGGTCGCGCGCAACGGCCAGCTGCAGGTGACGACCAGCGGCAACCCGCGGGACGGGCTGGACGTGGATGCGAGCCTGTCGAACCTCGCGCTGCTCGTGCCGGGCATCCCCGGCCCCGCGACCGCGACCGGCACCGTGCGGCAGGAACCCGGCGGCATCATCCTCGACGTGGCCGCCACCGCGCCCGGCGGCACCCGCGCGCAGATCGCGGGGCGCGTCGCCACCGACGGCGGCGACAGCGACCTGCGGATCAGCGGCGTCAGCGACGCGGCCATCGCCAACCCCTTCCTGCGCGTGCGTTCCGTCGAAGGCCCGGTGTCGTTCGACCTGCGCCTGGCCGGGCCGCCCGCGCTGGAATCGCTGACCGGCACGGTCAACCTGAACGGCGCGCGGCTGTCGGACCCGAACCTCGGCCTGTCGATCGACCCGCTGCAGGCCACGGCGAACCTGCAGAACGGGCTCGTGAACCTGGACGTGCGGGGCACGGCCGGCGCGGGCGGCACGCTGCGCGTCACCGGCCCGGTGGACCTGCGCGGCGGCTCGCCGGAGCTGAACCTGCAGGCCGAGCTGAACAGCGTCGTCCTGCGCAACCCCGACCTTTACCAGACGACGGCGGACGGCACCGTGTCGATCACCGGCCGGGCGGCGGAAGGGCCGCTGATCTCGGGCCGCATCCTGCTGGAGCAGACGGAGTTCCGGATCCCGACCTCGGGTCTGGGCGGCGCCCGCGCGATTCCCGACATCACGCATCTGGGCGAACCGCCGGCGGTGCGCGCGACCCGCGCCCGCGCGGGCCTGCTGCCCTTCCCCAGCGCCGACAGCCGCCTTGCCGGGCTGGCCGGGCCGCCCGCCACCCCGCCCGCGGTCGCGGCGCGGCTGGACCTCGTGATCGACGCCCCAAACCAGGTGTTCGTGCGCGGCCGCGGCATCGACGCCGAGCTGGGCGGCCAGATCCGCCTGACCGGCACCGCGCGCAACATCATCCCGATCGGCCAGCTGGAACTGATCCGGGGCCGCGTCGACCTGCTGGGCCGCCGCTTCACGATGACCGAGGGGCTGATCGAACTTCAGGGCAGCCTCGTCCCGGTCATCCGGCTGGTCGCGGAAACCCAGCGCGACAACATCACCACCCGCATCATCATCGACGGCGAGATCCGCGACCCCGACATCACCTTCGAATCGAACCCCCAGCTGCCCGAGGAAGAGGTCCTGTCGCAACTGCTGTTCGGCCGCGGGCTGGACAGCATCAGCGCGCTGCAGGCCGCGCAGCTGGCCAACGCCATCGCCGTGCTGGCCGGAAGGGGAAGCGAGGGGATCGTGTCGAACCTGCGCGATTCGGTGGGGCTCGACGACCTCGACCTGACCACCGACGAGGAAGGCGACATCTCGGTCCGCGCGGGCAAGTACCTGTCGGACAACCTCTACACCGACGTGCAGGTCGAAGCGGACGGCACGTCGAAGATCAACCTGAACCTCGACGTGTCGCAGGAACTCACGGCGCGGGGATCGGTCGGCAGCGACGGCGACAGCACCGTGGGGCTGTTCTACGAACGCGATTACTGACCGGGCCGGCAAAGGGACATCCGATGGCGCGCGCATTCCACCACCCCGACCAGGCCCTGCACGACCCGCAGCAGTACATGCGCTTCGGCCGCGTCGTGCCGCCCAAGGACCTGCCGGAACGGACCGAGCGCCTGCTCGCCGCCGTCCGCGGCCGCGGCATCGGGGTGTCGGCGCCCGAACCCTGCGGGCTGGACCCGATCCACGCGGTCCACGCGCCGCACTTCGTCGCGTTCCTGCAATCGGCCTGGGACGAATGGCAGGCCCTGCCCGCCGAGCGCGGCCCCGAGGCATGGCCCTCGACCTTCCCCTACTGGAGCGGCCGCCCCGACGAGGACGCCCGCCCGCCCTGCCCGTCCACCGGGTTCCTGGGCAGGCTGGGCTGGTACCTGGGCGACCTGTCGGTCCCGGTCGGCCCGAACTGCTGGACCTCGACCCTCCGCTCGGCCGAGACGGCGGTCGCGGGGGCTGACGCGCTGATCCGGGGCGAGCGGCTGGCCTATGCGCTTTGCCGCCCGTCGGGCCACCACGCCCGGGCCGATCGCGCGTCGGGCTTCTGCTATCTCAACAACAGCGCCATCGCCGCGCAGCGGATCGCGGCAACGGGCGCGCGGGTGGCGATCCTCGACGTGGACGCCCACCACGGCGACGGCACGCAGCAGATCTTCTATCGCCGCGGCGACGTTCTGACGGTCTCGATTCACGCGGATCCGGACAGCTACTATCCGTTCTACACCGGCTACGCGCATGAAACCGGCCACGGTCCGGGCACGGGCGCGAACCTGAACCTGCCCCTGCCCCACGGCAGCGGGATCGAGGCGATGGAACGGGCGCTGGACATCGCCCTGGCCCGCATCCGCGATTTCGGCGCCGAGGTGCTGGTGGTGGCGCTCGGCTTCGACGCCCACGAGGAAGACCCCATCGGCGTGCTGAAGCTGACCTCGGCCGACTTCGCCCGCGTCGGCGCCGCCATCGCGGCGATCGGCCTGCCGACGCTGGCAGTGCAGGAGGGCGGCTACGCGGTCGACGCAATCGGCAGCAGCCTGGATGCGTTCCTGCAGGGCATGGGCGCCTGACGAACCGCGCGGCAGGGCGCCGCCCGCGCAGCCATGTCCGTCATTTCGGAAGGGAAGTGGTGGAGCCGAGGGGAATCGAACCCCTGACCTCATCATTGCGAACGATGCGCTCTACCAACTGAGCTACGGCCCCACTGGCGGCGGTTTTCCATCGGCGCGCGGGTATTGTCAAGCGCCGGCGGCGCGCGGCGCGATCGGACGCGATGCGCCTCAGGAAACAGCCTGCCGCACCCAGTCCGCGAGCTGCGCGGCGGGGCGGGCTCCGGCTAACCGGGCGACCTCGCGGCCGTTCCGGAACACCACGAATGCCGGGATGCCGCGGATGTTCCAGCGCGCGGACGCCTCGGGCGAGCGTTCGGTGTCGATCTTGGCAAGCCGCGCCTCGCCCTGCAGCAGCGCGGCCGCCTTTTCGAACTCGGGCGCCATCGCGCGGCAGGGCCCGCACCACGGCGCCCAGAAGTCCACCAGCAGCGGCAGCTGGTCGGTGGTGCTGGCCTTGCGAAGCGTGGAAAGGTCAACCTCGACGGGCTTCAAAGGCAAGAGGGCGGCGCCACAGGTGCCGCACTTGGGCCGCTGCGCCAGCCGGTCGGCGGGAACCCGGTTGGCCTGCGCGCAGGCGAGGCAGGTGATGACGCTCGTCTCAGCCATGTCGGACCCGCCGGGCCGCCTTCTCGGTCAGAAGATCCCGGTCACGTAAAGAAGGATGATGACGACGATCGGCACGCCCAGAAACCAAGCGACAAGGCCCTTCATGACGGAAACTCCTGCATTTTCTTTCCTCACGCCGAACGCGCGGCCGGGGCCGGGGTTCCGCTGCTCGCAGGCGACGCCATGATTGTCGCGACCGAGCCTGGGCCACGGCCGGGGTCGCCATTGCACAGAGGGGCGCCGCCTCACGGTGCGGTGTGATCCCGGACAGGAAGCGCATCGACAAGGAAGATGGGCTGCGCCGCCGGGCCAGCCACCCGGGCCGGTAGCGGTATTATCGCAGCGCCTACGGTTGCCATGGCAACCGCTCGCGTCGAGCCCGCGGGTGTGCGCCGCCGCCGTTTCCGGCAGCGGCGCGGGCGCGGCCAGGGAAGCCGCGAGAACTGATCTGTTGACCCGAGACCTCGTTAACGATCCCTAACAGAAGGTTAACGCGGCACGCGGCGCTGGTGAAGCCCTATTCGGCGGCTTCCGCGTAGGCTTCGACCGGCGGGCAGGTGCAGATCAGGTTGCGGTCGCCGTGGACGTTGTCCACTCGGCCCACCGGCGGCCAGTACTTGTCCACCCGGAACGACCCCGGCGGGAAGCAGCCCTGCTCGCGCGAATAGCTGCGGTCCCAGTCGGCGACCAGATCCTCGACCGTGTGAGGCGCGTGGCGCAGCGGGCTTTCCCCGGCCGTGATGCGACCCTCGGCCACGTCGCCGATCTCGGCCCGGATCGACAGCATCGCGGTGATGAAGCGGTCGAGCTCGGCCTTGGTTTCCGACTCCGTCGGCTCCACCATCAGCGTGCCGGCGACCGGCCAGCTCATCGTGGGGGCGTGGAAGCCGTTGTCGATCAGGCGCTTGGCGATGTCGTCCACGGTCACGCCGTGTTCCGCGAAGACGCGGGTGTCCACGATGCATTCATGCGCGACCCGGCCGCGGTTTCCCATGAACAGGAT
The DNA here is from genome assembly GCF_004923205.2 of Paracoccus aeridis. Taxonomy (GTDB): domain Bacteria; phylum Pseudomonadota; class Alphaproteobacteria; order Rhodobacterales; family Rhodobacteraceae; genus Paracoccus; species Paracoccus aeridis. The sequence continues at coordinate 107,170 of NZ_SELD02000001.1, read as the reverse complement.
CGGATAGGCGCCGGCCAGCCTGCTCGCGATGTAGTTCGCGTTCAGGATCGCGACGCGGGTCGCCTGCGTCAGCCCCTCGCCGCCCATCATGCGGATATAGGCCCACGAGATCAGCAGGATCGAGGCCGACCCCCACGGCGCCGCGCTGACCGCGCCGCCGACGAAGCCCTGCCCGGTCCGCGGGTCCGCTGGCAGGTGCGGCGCAAGATGCGCCTTGACCCCGATCGGCCCCATGCCCGGTCCGCCGCCGCCATGCGGGATGGCGAAGGTCTTGTGCAGGTTCAGGTGGCTCACGTCGCCGCCGATCTCGCCCGGCTTCACGAGGCCGACCAGCGCGTTCATGTTCGCGCCGTCGATATAGACCTGCCCGCCATGTTCGTGGGTGATGCGGCAGACGTCGCGGACGGTATCCTCGAAGACGCCATGGGTGGACGGATAGGTGATCATCACCGCCGCCAGCCTGTCCCCCGCCTTCGCCGCCTTGTCGGTGAAATCCTCGAGGTCGATGTCGCCGTTCGGGGCCGACTTCACGACCACGACCTTCATCCCGCACATCTGCGCGCTTGCCGGGTTGGTCCCGTGCGCCGACACCGGGATCAGGCAGACGTCGCGGTCCTCGCCGCGCGACTTGTGATAGGCGGCGATGGTCAGGAGGCCGGCATATTCGCCCTGCGCGCCGCTGTTGGGCTGCAGCGAAAAGGCGTCGTAGCCGGTGATCTCGCACAGGCGCGCGGTCAGGTCGTCGAAGACGTGGTGATAGCCCGCGGCCTGGTTTTCCGGCGCGAAGGGGTGCAGCGCGCCGAACTCGGGCCAGGTGATCGGCATCATCTCGGCCGCGGCGTTCAGCTTCATCGTGCAGGACCCCAGCGGGATCATCGCGCGGTCGAGCGCGAGGTCGCGGTCCGACAGCCGGCGCATGTAGCGCATCATCTCGGATTCGGCCCGGTTCATGTGGAACACCGGGTGGGTCAGGTAGTCGCTGCCGCGCAGCAGGTCGTCGGGTATCGCGGGCAGGGTCGCGGGCGTGACCGGGTCCGAGATCCCGAACGCGTCGAGCACCCGCGCGATCACCCCGGCGTCGGTCGTCTCGTCCACGCTGATGCCCACGCGGTCGCGGCCCACGCGGCGCAGGTTGATGCCACGGTGGCGGGCGGCGGCCATGATGCCCTGCTGGCCCACCCCCACGCGGACGGTCACGGTGTCGAAGAACGCGTCGGGCTGGACGTCCGCCCCCGCCTCGCGCAGCGCCGCGGCAAGGGTGGCCGCGTGCAGGTGCACCCGCTGAGCGATCGCGCGCAGGCCCATCGGCCCGTGGAAGACGGCATAGAACGACGCCATCACCGCCAGCAGCGCCTGCGCGGTGCAGACGTTCGAGGTCGCCTTCTCGCGCCGGATATGCTGCTCGCGCGTCTGCAGCGACAGCCGGTAGGCCTGCCGTCCGGCGGCGTCGATGCTGACGCCGACGATCCGGCCGGGCATGGACCGCTTGAGGTCGTCGCGGCAGGACATGAAGCCCGCATGCGGCCCGCCATAGCCCATCGGCACGCCGAACCGCTGCGCGGAGCCCACGCAGATGTCGGCCCCCATCGCGCCGGGTTCCTTGAGCAGGCACAGCGCCAGCAGGTCGGTCGCGACGACGGCGACGCCGCCCGCCGCGTGCAGCGCCTCGCACTCGGCCGACAGGTCGCGGACATGGCCGAAGGTGCCGGGATACTGGAAGATCGCGCCGAAGACGCTGGCCGGGTCGCACTCACCGGCCGCACCCCTGACGATCTCGATCCCCAGCGGCGCGGCGCGGGTCTCGATCACGGCGATGGTCTGCGGGTGCAGGTCGTCGCTGACGAAGAACGCGCGCGCTTTGGATTTCGCCGACCGCTGCGCCATCGCCATCGCCTCGGCGGCGGCTGTCGCCTCGTCCAGAAGGCTCGCGTTCGCGACCGGCAGCCCGGTCAGGTCCGCGACCATGGTCTGGAAGTTCAGCAGCGCCTCGAGCCGCCCCTGCGCGATCTCGGGCTGGTAGGGGGTGTAGGCGGTGTACCACGCCGGGTTTTCCAGGATGTTCCGCTGGATCGCGGGCGGCGTCACGGTGCCGTAATAGCCCTGCCCGATCAGGCTGGTCATGACCGTGTTCTGGCTCGCCACGTCACGCATGAGGCTCAGAAGCTCATGCTCCGACAGCGCCGGCCAGTCGAGCGCGCGGTCCTGGCGGATCGAGCCGGGGATGGTCTGCCCGATCAGCTCGTCGAGGCTGTCGCAGCCGACGACCTTCAGCATCTCGGCCATCTCCGACGGGGACGGGCCGATATGGCGGCGGTTGGCGAAGTCGTCGGGGTTGTAGTCGGTGGGGGTCCAGCGGGTCATGGGCTCACTCGCGCGGTTCGATCACCGCGGGCGCGCGTGATTGCCGCGCCCGCCTCGTCTTCTGTCCGAAATATCCCGGGGTCCGGGGCAGCGCCCCGGTCCGGCCGGGCCGATGGATCAGCCGATCAGCTCGTTATACGCGGCCTCGTCCATGAAGCCGTCAAGGCTCACGCCGTCCGCGGGCCTGATGCGGAAGAACCAGGCGGCCATGGGATCGTCGTTGACGCCGCCCGGCGCGTCGGCCAGCGCCGCGTTCACCGCCGTCACCGTCCCCGAAACCGGGGCCACGATGTCGGAGGCGGCCTTGACGGACTCGATCACCACGATCTCCTCGCCCGCCTCGACCTCCCGGCCCTCCTCGGGCAGTTCGACGAACACGACATCGCCCAGCTGCTCGCTGGCGTGGCGGGTGATGCCGACGACGATCTCGTCACCCTCGGCGCGCAGCCATTCGTGGTCTTCGGTGTATTTCAGCATGGGCTGGCCTCAGCGTTTGTAGGTTGGCTTGACGAAGGGGGTGGGCACGACCGTCACGGGGATGCGGCGGCCGCGAAGTTCGGCATGGACGGTGGCGCCGTCGGGGATTTCGGCGGGGATGATCGCCATCGCCATCGGCCCGCCCAGCGAGGGGCCGAACCCGCCCGAGGTGACGGTGCCGATCTCGTTGCCGCCTTCGGCTGCGTCGAACAGCGCCACGCCCTCGCGGATCGGGGCGCGGCCGGTGGGGCGCAGGCCGCGGCGGGTGCGGGTCGCGGCGCCGAGTTCGGGCAGGATCCGGTCCGCGCCCGGAAAACCGCCCTCGCGCGCGCCGCCGGTCCGGCGGACCTTCTGGATCGACCAGCCGAGGCCGGCCTGCGCGGGGGTCACGTCCGCGCTCATGTCGTGGCCGTAAAGCGGCAGCCCGGCTTCCAGCCGCAGGCTGTCGCGGGCGCCAAGGCCGATCGGGGCCACGCCGTCCTGTGCCAGCAGCGCGCGGGCGAGGTCCTCGGCGCGGGCGGCGGGGACCGAGATCTCGAACCCGTCCTCGCCGGTATAGCCAGAGCGGCTGACCCACAGGGTGGTGCCTTCCCAGTCGAGGTCGGCCACGTCCATGAACCGCATGCCGGCCCCGCCGGGAACCAGCGCCGCCAGCGCCGTCTCGGCCCCCGGCCCCTGCAGCGCCAGCAGCGCGCGGTCGGTCACGGGCTCGACGGAAATCCCCAGCGCCTCCAGCTTGCGCAGATGTTCGATGTCCTGGTCGGCGCAGGCGGCGTTCACGACCAGGAACAGGTGGTCGCCGCCCGCGCCCGTCTTGCTGGCGATCATCAGGTCGTCGAGGATCCCGCCCTGCTCGTTCGTGAACAGCCCGTAGCGCTGGCGCCCGGGCGAAAGCCCCTCGATGTCGGCGGGAACCAGCGTCTCCAGCGCCCGCGCCGCGTTCTCGCCGCGCAGGATCACCTGCCCCATGTGGCTCACGTCGAAGAGCCCGGCCGCGGCGCGGGTGTGCAGGTGCTCGTTCAGCACGCCCATCGGGTATTGCACCGGCATGTCCCAGCCGGCAAAGGGCACCATCTTCGCGCCAAGCGAAGCGTGCAGGTCGTGAAGCGGCGTGCGGCGCAGGTCTTCCATCGGCATCCCCCTTGGCAGCGCGGCGCGCTGCGAACCAGATGCCCCCTCTGTCCCTGCCCCGCCTTGCGGCAAGGGGCGCCTGAGATCGTTATCCTTCGGCGGGCGGCCCCGAAAGGCAACCTCTCTTCAGAGTGTCGTGCGGACCCGGTCCTTTTGCCTGAGAGTTTGCCGGGGCGGCTGCTCCTTCGGCCCTGGGAAGCGCCAGCGTCTCCCGGTATCCGGCTTCCCGATAGCCGGGCCGGGGGTTCGCTGGCAAGGGTTTTGTCTCGCCCGGACCCGGCGCGCCGCGCCTTTTCAGGCGGCCATCCGGCGGCATTCCCGGGCGCAGGCGCGGCAGGCGCTGACGCAATCCTCCATCCCGTCCAGCCGCTCGCAGTCGGCCGCGCAGGCCTCGCAGATCTCGGCGCAGGCGCGGCAGCTGTGGCGGTGAAGGTCCGATCCGGTCAGCATGACATGGGCGGCGGCCCGGCACATTTCCGCGCAGGCGGCCATGGTGCGGACATGGTCAGGCGCGACATGGTCGCCGCCCGTCTCGACGCAATGGCCCATCAGCATGGAATGGCAGGTGCGGTAGCAGGTCAGGCAGGCGTCGATGCAGGCCTGCATGTCGTGGCTCTGGTGCTGCATCGGCGTTTCCTCCGGCGCTCAGGCGTTCCCGTTCCTGCGTCGCGTTTCCCAGCCCTTCTTCGCCGCCGCGGACTTTTCCGCGGCGGATCGTCCGGCGCTGGCCTTGCCGCCGCGCGCGCCGCCTATCCTTGCCGATTCGTGGTTGTCGGGCTTGCCGCGGCCCGAGCCCGACCTGTTTCCGCCGCCGTCTTCCTTGTTCACCGTGGCCCAGGCGATCTGCTCGGCGCGCTCCTCGCCCATGCCGCGCTCCTCGTAGCCCTCGGCGATGTGCCGGGCCTTGCGCTTCTGCTTGTCGGTATAGGCATCCTTGTCGCCGCGCGGCATGGCAGACCTCCTCCGGAGCGGTTGCCTGTGTCCAACACGCCGCCCGCGAAGGGGTTCCGGGCTTGCGTCAGATCGACGAGTTCCACGCGCCGCCGTCCAGCAGCACGTTCTGGCCGACGATGAAGCGCGCGTGCTGGGAACACAGGAACGCGCAGGCGGCGCCGAAGTCCTCGGGCAGGCCATAGCAGCCGGCGGGAATGCCGGCCTGGCGGCGGGCGCGCGCCTCGTCGATGCTGATGCCCTGCGCCTTCGAGATGCCGGTATCCAGCGCTACCGCACGGTCGGTCGCGTGCAGCCCCGGCAGCAGGTTGTTGACGCAGACCCCCCTGGCCGCGACCTGCCGCGACATGCCCGCGACGAACCCGGTCAGCCCCGACCGGGCGCTGTTCGACAGCCCCAGCTCGGCGATGGGCGACCGGACCGCGGCGGACGTGATGTTGACGACCCGGCCCCAGCCCCGGTCCATCATGCCGGGCACCAGCGCCTGCATCAGCGCGATCGCGCTCAGCATGTTGCCGTCGAGCGCGCGGATGAAGTCGTCGCGGTTCCAGTCGGTCCAGACGCCGGGCGGCGGGCCGCCCGCGTTGTTGACGAGGATGTCGGCCTGCCCGCCCAGCGCGTCGAGCACCCTGGCGCGGCCGTCCCCTGTGGTGATGTCGGCGGCGACCGGGGTCACGGTCACGCCGTGCCTGTCCGCGATCTCGGTCGCGGTACGCTCCAGCGTCTCGGGCGTGCGGGCGTTGATGACGAGGTCCACCCCTTCGGCCGCCAGCGCCTCGGCGCAGCCGCGCCCCAGACCCTTCGACGAGGCGCAGACGAGCGCCTTCTTGCCCCTGATCCCCAGATCCATGCCGTTCCCCCTTGCGTTGGTGTCAGCGGAAGGGACCTGCCCGTGCGCGCGAAGTCAATGGCAGCGCGGACAGCGCAGAGGTCAGCCCCAGCCGGGACGTCCGGGCCGGGGCCGATGGCGAGGGGCTTACCAGTGATAGCCGCTCAGCGTCGGATCGGGCCGGTCGTTGACCACGAAGGTGCGGCCGCCGTTGACGAAGCGCGCGGCGGGCAGGCCTTCGTCCAGCCCCACGTCGCGGCGCAGATGCGGGGGCAGTTCCCTCAACCGGCGGCGGACCGCGGCCTGCGCCCGGCGGCAGCGGGCACGGGCGCTGCGGTCCGCGTACCAGCGGCGCAGGACGGTGGCGAGACTGTCGGCGCGCGCGCAATCCATGTCGCGAAGGAAGACGGGCGCGGCGCCGGAAAGCTGGACGACGGTCGGTGACATAGCGAAGCTCCTTTCAGGGCAGGCTTGCGGGATGGGTCCACATTGCTACCTTCGGGCCCGCACGACCAATCAACCGCCGGCACGCCGGCATAAGGACGACTTGTGGAAGCGATCCCTCCCCTCGCCGCCATCCGCGTGTTCGAGGCGGTGGCGCGGCACCTGTCCTTCACCGCCGCCGCGGCGGAACTGGGGATGACGCAGGCCGGCGTCAGCTACCAGATCCGCCTGCTGGAGGAACGGCTGGGCGGGGCGCTGTTCCTGCGCCAGCCGCGGGGCGTCGCGCTGACCGAAGCCGGGCACCGCCTTGCCGCGCCCACGCGGGCGGCGTTCGGCCAGCTTCGCACGGCCTGGGCGCAGGCCCCCGCGCAGCAGACGCTGTCGATCACGACGCTGCCGACCTTCGCGACCAACTGGCTGGTCCAGCGGCTGGGGCTGTTCCAGCTGGACAACCCCGAGGTCGCGGTGCGGCTGGACAGCTCGGAACGCGTGGTGGACTTCGCTCGCGAGGATTTCGACGTGGCGATCCGCTACGGCGACGGCAACTGGCCGGGGACCGACGCGCACCACCTGTTCGACATCACGCTGACGCCCATGCTGTCGCCGTCGCTGCTGGGCAAGTGGGGGCCGCTCCGGTCGCCCGCCGACGTCGTCCCGCTGCCGTGGCTTGACCCGATGGACCCGTGCTGGGCCGAATGGCTGGCCGCGGCCGGGATCGACCATCCCCCCTGCCTTCCCCGCCCGGGCCTTTCGCTCGGCAACCAGGTGCACGAGGCGAAGGCCGCGATCGCGGGCGCGGGGGTCGTCCTGCTGACGCCGCGCTTCTTCCGGGCCGAACTCGCCAGCGGCGCGCTGGTCCAGCCCTTCGACATCGAGGCGCGCAACGGCAAGGCCTACTGGCTGGTCTACCCGACGGCCCGCCGCAACCGCCCCGTCATCAGGCGTCTGCGCCGGTTCCTGACCGATCAGGCGGCGGCGGACAACTGAGCCGCCGCAGGGTCGTCAGAGCGCGGTCCAGCCACCGTCCACGCTGATCGTCGTCCCGGTGATCTGGTCGGCCGCGGGCGAGCACAGGAACACCGCCGTGCCGCCGATCTGGTCCACCGTCGCGAACGCGCCCGACGGCTGGCGTTGCAGCATGACCTTCGCGATCACGTCCTCGCGGCTCATGCCGTGGGTCTTCATCTGGTCGGGGATCTGCGCCTCGATGATCGGCGTGAGCACGTAGCCGGGGCAGATGGCGTTGCAGGTGATCGGGTCGGTCGCGGTTTCCAGCGCCGTGACCTTGGACAGCCCGACGACCCCGTGCTTGGCCGCGACATAGGCCGACTTGAAGGGCGAGGCGGTCAGCCCGTGGGCTGAGGCGATGTTGACGACCCTGCCCCAGCCCGCCGCCCGCATCACGGGCAGCGCCGCGGCCGTGGTGTGGAACGCCGAGGACAGGTTGATCGCGATGATCTGGTCCCATTTCTCGGCCGGGAAGTCGGGAATGGGCGCGACGTGCTGGATGCCCGCGTTGTTCACGAGAATGTCGCAGCGCCCCGCCTTCTCGATCAGCGCGCGGCAGTCGGCAGCGCGGGACATGTCGGCCTGGATGTAGCGGGCCGTGACGCCATGCTCGGCGGCAAGCCGTTCGGCCAGCGCGTGATCCTCGGCCGCGTCGGTGAAGCTGTTGATGACCAGGTCCGCGCCCGCCTGCGCCAGCGCGGCGGCGACCCCCAGCCCGATGCCGCTGTTCGATCCGGTGACGACCGCCGTCTTGCCGGCAAGGATCCGTTCAGTCATCTGCCACCCCGCTGCGCGCTTGTCCTGCCCGGACCATAGACGCCGGCGGCCCGGATCCGCCAGTCCCCGCGTCATGGGCGGCGTGCGACCGGAACCGTCCCGCAGCCGCCAAGGTTGGGATGAACGACAAACCGGCGGAGTTTGACGATCATGGCACATCGCGGCAGCGACGATGACGATTACAATGACAATGAGGACGATTTCGGCGGCGCCCTTCTGAAGGGCGCCGTCGGGGCGGTCGCGGCCACGGTCGCGCTGGACCGGCTGGACTGGTACATGTGGAACCATCTCGATCCCGAAACGCGCGAACGGACCCGCAGCGTCAGGCCCGGCAGGCTGGACCCCGGCCATGTGATCGCGCGCAAGATCGCGCGCGCGATGGGGACCGACATCGAACCGAAGGGGCCCGACAATCAGCACCCGGCGGGCGTCGCGGTCCACCTGGCGCTTGGCATGGGACCGGCGCTCGCCTATGCGGCGATGCGGGACCGGGCGCCGGCACTGACCGCGGGCGGCGGCACGCTGTTCGGCCTGGGGCTGTTCCTCGTTCACGACGAAGGGCTGAACACGATCACCGGCGCGGGTGCGAAGCCGCAGGACTATCCGTGGCAGGCCCACGCGCGCGGGCTGATCGCGCACTTGGTCTATGGCCTGGTGCTGGAAGGAACGATGCGGATGATCGACGGCCCGCCTGGCCGCCGCCGCCCCCGCCGTAGGCGCTGAGCCGCGCGATCGGCGCCCTTCGCGCAAGGCCCGCCAGCCAGGCGGGCCTTTTCCGTGCCGGACACGCCTGCCGTCACGGGCCGCGACCAGCGGACAACGGCCAAAAAAAAGACGCCCGCACAAGGCGGGCGTCAAGTCATGAGGCAGGTTTCATACAGGCAAGAAACCTATCGAGCAGTGAGTTCGATATACGCCCTCCGGCCCGTGAGTCCAAGGCTCAAGTTTGCCAGCCCGCCGCCGGTTCGTTACGGTTGTCTGCAAAGAACCGGGACGCACCGGACGGCGAGCGAGCAGGCGATGACGCGAATCTTCAAAATTGCTGACGAATCCGCGATCCTGCGTGTGCTTCGCGTGATGGTTCTCGCCTGTGCGACTGTTGCAGCGATGCCGCTGGCAAGCGTCGCCGAGCCCCGACATGCCATTGCAATGGTTGGAGAACCTGCCCTGCCTGACGGCTTCACCGCGCTGCCTTATGTTAACCCGGACGCGCCGAAGGGCGGGACGATTCGCCTCGCCGAGCCGGGCAGCTTCGATTCGCTGAAGCCGTGGGTGCTCAAGGGAAACGCCGTCTGGGCGGTGGGCAACCTCGTCGCCGAGACGCTGATGTTCCGGTCCATCGACGAGCCGTTCAGCCTGTACGGCCTTCTTGCCGAGAGCGTGGAAACCGACCCCGATCGCACCTGGGTCGAGTTCACGCTGCGCCCGGAGGCGACGTTCTCGGACGGCTCGCCCGTCACGGTCGAGGACGTGATGTGGTCCTACGAGACGCTGGGGACCAGGGGCCACCCCCGCTACGCCGGCACCTGGGGCAAGGTCGGGAAGATGGAGCAGACCGGCCCCCGCAGCGTGCGCTTCACCTTCGACACCCCCGACCGCGAGCTTGCGATGCTGATGGGGATGCGGCCGGTGCTGAAGAAGGCGCAGTGGGAGGGGAAGGATTTTGCTGACTCGTCGCTCGAGCCGCCGATCGGGTCCGGCCCCTACGTCATCGGCCGGGTCGATCCGGGCCGGTCCGTGACCTTCACGCGCGATCCCGACTGGTGGGGGCGCGACCTGCCCGTGAACCGCGGGCTGCACAACCTCGACACGATCCGCTACGACTACTTCGCCGACACCAACGCCATGTTCCAGGCCTTCAAGGCCGGAGAGATCGACGCCTGGCGCGAGCTGGACCCGGCCAAATGGGCCGGCGAATACAACTTCCCGCTGCTGGCCGCGGGGCGCGTGCTGCAGGCCGAGATCCCGCACAAGCGCCCGTCCGGGATCATGGGGCTGGTCATGAACACCCGCAATCCGGTCTTCGCCGACTGGCGGGTGCGGCAGGCGATGATCGAGGCGTTCAACTACCAGTTCATCAATATGACCCTGACCGGCGGCACCGACCCGCGGATCACGAGCTACTTCGCGAACTCGGACCTCGCCATGCGCCCCGGCGCGGCGGGTCCCGATGTCGCGGCGCTGCTGTCCCCCTTTGCGGCGGACCTGCCGCCGGGGGCGATGGACGGCTACGTCCTGCCGCCCGGGGCCGCGCAGGCGCTGGACCGCAAGGGGCTGCGGGCGGCGCTGACGCTGCTGAAGGACGCCGGCTGGACCATCCACGACGACGGCGCGCTGCGGCGCGAGGACGGCACCCCCTTCGCCTTCGACATCGTGCTGAACCAGTCCGGCACCGCCATGCGGTCCGGGTCCGAGGTGCAGCGCATCGTCGATGTCTACACCGAGGCGCTGAAGCACATCGGCATCCGCCCGCGCGTGACGCTGCTGGACAGCGCCCAGTTCATCGAGCGCACCAACCGCTTCGACTTCGGCATGGCCTGGTACGAGCGCGGCCTGTCACTGTCGCCGGGGAACGAGCAGGCGCTCTACTGGGGATCGGCCAGCGCCACGCAGGACGGCAGCAAGAACTGGATGGGCGTGGCTTCGCCCGCCGTCGACGCGATGATCGACCGGATGGTGAACGCGACCTCCGCCGAGGACTACGCCGCCGCCGTCCAGGCGCTGGACCGGCTGCTGACGACGGGGCGCTACGTGATCCCGGTTTCCTACTCGCCGGTCAGCCGGATCGCCTACTCATCGGCCCTGCACTACCCCGAGCGGCTGCCGGTCTACGGCGACTGGCCGGGCTTCATGCCCGACACCTGGTGGTCGGACGCGGGCCGGGCGCCCGCGAACTGACGAAAGCCGGGAACCGGCGCCCCGTTTCATGGTTCGGTGACGACAGCGGCGAGCATCGCCCAAGAAAAGGATCACGCCATGAAATGGTCGCATGTTCAGGAAAACTGGCCCGCCTTCTACGAGGCGATCCTGGAGAAATGGCCCGACGCCGACGAGTCCGACCTGGACGAGATCGACGGCGACCAGCGCGCCTTCGTAGCCTATGTCGCCCGCATCACGGAATCCGAGCCGTCCGAGGCGCGCGACGAGATCCGCGACTGGATCGCGGGCGAGCTGCCGGCCGACGTGGTCATGGACCCGCTCCACGACAACCATTCGATCCGGCTGTCGGCCAAGTACGTGGGCGAAGGCGAGGACGAGCTGTCGGACGACGCCCGCTTCGGTGACGACGACGACTACCCCGACGACGGCGACAACGACGACCGCCGCTAAGCGCCGGCGGGGACGTGCGAGAGGGGCGCCGCGTGGGCGCCCCTTTCATCACTGCCCCCGCGGTTCACTTCTGACCGCTGTCCGTCGCGGCAGGGGCGCTTGGGTTGCCAACAGTACACCGGCTTGTTTGCGGGCGCCCCTCCGCCGGCCCTTCGCTTGCGCTTCGGGCGTTCGGGGCTGCAAACAGTCCAATAAAATGTTTGCGGGCGCCCCTCTTCCGGCCCTTCGCTTGCGCTACGGGCGTTCGGGGCTGCAAACAGTCCACTGGACTGTTTGCGGGCGCCCCTCACCCTTCTATCTTCGTGAGGTCCGCGATCAGCCGCCCGGCCTCGCGGATGCGCGAGAGCAGGTTCAGCCGGTTGCGGCGCACCACCTGGTTGTCGGTGTTGACCTGCACCGCCTCGAAGAACGCGTCGATCGGCCCGCGCAGGGCGGCGATGGCGGACATGGCGGCGGGGAAGTCCTCGGCCTTCATGGCGGCGGCGATCCTTGGCTCGGCCGCGTCGAGGGCGGCGAAGAGCCTGCGCTCCTCGTCCGTCTCGGCGAACTTCGGGTCGGCGCCGAGGGAATACTCGACCCCGTCCTTCTCCTCGGCCTGCGAAAGGATGTTCGCCGCCCGCTTGATCCCCTGCAGGAGGTTCGTCCCGTCCTCGGTTTTCAACATGTCGTTGAGCGCGGTGGCCCGCGCCACGACAAGGGTAAGGTCGTCGCTGCCCGGCATCGCCAGCACCGCGTCGATCACGTCGTGGCGGATGCCCTGCTCGCGCAGGTGGACCTTGAGGCGGTCGTGGAGGAAGGCGAGAAGGTCCGGAGCCTCGGCCTCGGCCGCTTCTGCGAGGCGGATGCGGGCACTTTCGTTTGCAAGCCGTGTCCGATGCAGCCCTCTTGCAAACTGCATCCCATGCCCCAGCTCATCTGCAATTTTTGCTCGTTCCTCGTCGCTCGTTGCAGCACCTTGCAATACTTCCAATTGCGCTTGCCGTTCAGCTAGCTCGTTGAAGCGAGACTGATTTTCTACACGTTCTTGATCAAGGATCGAATACTCCGGCGTATTCTCCATTGCAAACTTGACGAGAGGTTGGAGTGCTAGATTGCACCTATTCTCGAGGATCAGTCTTATTGTTCCAATCGCAGACCGACGGAGAGCGAACGGATCCTTACTTCCCGTCGGCTTCTCGGACAGAAGCCAGAACCAAGCAAGAGTTCCTAGCTTGTCGGCCAGCGCCACCGCCACCGAAATCGGCTCCGACGGCACGCCGTCGCTTTCGCCCCTGGGCCGCCAGTGGTCGCGCGCAGCGTCGGCCACCCGCTCGGGCAGGCCCGCGGCCTGCGCGTAGTAGCGGCCCATCGTGCCCTGCAGTTCCGGGAACTCGCCCACCATGGCCGAGCGCAGGTCCAGCTTCGCGACCCGCGCGGCCTTCTCGGCCATGCCCGCGTCCGCGCCGACATGCGGGGCGATCTCGCGGGCCAGCGCCGCGATCCGCTCCACCCGGTCCCACTGGGTCCCGAGCCGGGCGTGGAACGTCACCGACTTCAGCCCCTCGGCCCACTCGGCCATGCCCGCCTTCGCGACCCGCAGGTCGTTGTCCCAGAAGAACGCCGCGTCCGACAGGCGGGCGGCCAGCACGCGCTGGTTGCCCTTCAGGATCGTCGCGCCGTCGTCGGGGGCCTCGATGTTGGCGACGGTGACGAAGCCCTCGATCCGGCCCGTCGCCGGGTTCCGGGCGGACAGGAACTTCTGGTGTTCCTTCATCGAGGTCTGCAGCACCTCGGGCGGCAGCGACAGGAACCGGTCCTCGATCACCCCCATCAGCGGCACCGGCCATTCGACGAGGCCCGCGATCTCGGCCAGCAGCGCGTCGTCCGGCACGATCTCCCACCCCCGCGCGAAGGCGAGGTTCGCCGCGTCCTGCCGGATCGCCGCCTCGCGTTCGTCGTGGTCCAGCATCACCCGCGCGCGGCGCAGCTTGGCGGCATAGTCGTCAAAGCCCGTCACGCGGAACGCGTCCGGGGCCATGAAGCGGTGGCCGCGGGTGGTGTCGCCCGCCGTGATCCCCTCGACCGTCAGCGGCACGACCTGCGTCCCGCCCTCGTCCGACAGGATCGCGGCGATGGAATGGAGCGGCCGCACCCAGCGCAGGTTCCCCGACCCCCAGCGCATCGACTTCGGCCAGGGGAAATCGCGGATCGCGGCCTCCAGCACCTCGGCCACGATCTCGGGCGCGCGGCGGCCGGGCTTCTCGATGACGGCGAAGAACACCTCGGCCTTCTTGTCGGCGCGGCGTTCAAGCTGGTCCAGCGTCAGGCCGGTGGACCGCAGGAAGCCCTCGATCGCCTTTTCCGGCGCGTCGGTGCGGGGGCCCTTGCGTTCCTCGCGCACCGGCTTCGATTCCGCCGTCAGCCCCTCGATCGCGAGCGCGAGCCGCCGCGGGGTCGAGAACGCGCCGGCCGAGGCGTAGGTCAGCCCCGCCTCGACCAGCCCGCCGGTGATCAGGCGCTTGAGGTCCTCGCGCGCGCGGGCCTGCATCCGGGCGGGGATTTCCTCGCTGAGAAGCTCGATCAGCAGGTCCATCAGTCCATCACTCCGCGTTCCGGGGTCTTGTCGTTGATCTGTTGCCAGCCGAAGGCGCGCCCGTCGGGATAGACCGCGATCACCCGGTCCACGTCGGGGCGGATCTCGGGCTGGACCAGCCGCGCGGTGGCACGCCCGGCGGCGAGGTCGTCGGTCAGTCGGCCGGGGTCGAAGCAGTCGAACCAGTTCGGCGGGTTCAAGGGCGTCGCGCCCGCGAACGGCGCGAGGCGGCCGGCCTCGGCCGGATCGACGGTCATGCAGCCGCGCCACCTGATGGGGGACGAGGTGCCGTCGATCCCCTCGAAGTCGCGCACGGCCAGCGTCATCGGCGCGCCGGACGCATCCACCGCCGCCAGTTCCGTGATCGGGGGCAGCGCGTCGTAGTACAGGTATTCCTGCGTGTACCAGACGCCCGCGCCCGCCGCGATCCCGGACAGGACCAGCACGGATGCCGCCAGCTTCCCGGCGGTGACGCTCACGCCCCGGCCCCCGGGGCGGTCCCGGCTGCCGCGTTGGCACCCGTCGCGGCCTCGGTGGTGACGAACAGGTCGGCGCAGCGCTTCGCCAGCGCCCGGACCCGGCCGATATAGGCCTGCCGTTCGGTGACCGAGATGACGCCGCGCGCGTCCAGCAGGTTGAACAGGTGGCTTGCCTTGATCGCCTGGTCATAGGCCGGGTGCGCCATCGGGATCCGCCGCCCGGCCCCGTCCCGGTCTGGCGCATCGAGGATCCGGGCGCATTCGGCCTCGGCATCCTTGAAGTGCTGGAGCAGCATCGCGGTGTCCGCCGTTTCGAAGTTCCAGCGGCTGTATTCGCGTTCCGTCTGCAGGAAGATGTCGCCGTAGGTCAGCGCGATGGGCGAGCCCGGTGCGTTGAACGGCATGTCCATCACGTGCTCGACGCCCAGCACGTACATGGCCAGCCGCTCCAGCCCGTAGGTCAGCTCGCCCGACACCGGGCGGCAGTCGTGGCCGCCGACCTGCTGGAAGTAGGTGAACTGGCTCACCTCCATCCCGTCGCACCAGACCTCCCAGCCAAGGCCCCACGCGCCGAGCGTCGGGGATTCCCAGTCGTCCTCGACGAAGCGGACGTCGTGGACCATCGGGTCCAGCCCGATCGCCCGCAGGCTGCCCAGATACAGGTCCTGAAGGTTCGGCGGCGAGGGTTTGATGATGACCTGGTACTGGTAGTAGTGCTGGAGCCGGTTCGGGTTCTCGCCGTAGCGCCCGTCGGTCGGGCGGCGCGAGGGCTGGACATAGGCCGCGGCCCACGGGCGGGTGCCCAGGCTGCGGAGCGTGGTGGCCGGGTGGAACGTGCCCGCCCCCACCTCCATGTCATAGGGTTGCAGGATCGCGCAGCCGGTCGCGGCCCAGTAGGTCTGCAGGCGCAGGATCACGTCCTGGAAGCAGGTCGGCCGGTCCGGCGCGGGTCGGGGAACCGCGACGGCCGGGGGCCGGGCCTGCGGGTCGGTCCCGGGTGTGACGTGGGGCTGGGGGCTGGTCATCCCGGCGTCCTTTTGCATAACTGGCGCGATGTCGGGGCCGCGCGGGCAGCCTGCGAGGTCGGGGCCTTCTTTGGGGGCACCTTCTATTCAGCGGACCTGACAGGGTCAATGAAGGGCGGCAAGGCGGCCCTCGAACAAGAAGAAACGGACGGGGCATCATGCGCAACAAGGTGCAGGGCGGGCTGAAGATCATCGTGCTGGCGCTGGCGGGCATGGCCGCGCCGCTGACCGCGCTCGCCGAGTCGGTGACGATCCGGGTCGAGGCGCGCCGCGGGGCCGAGGCGCAGGCCGCCGCGCAGGCCTGGGCCGCGCAGTTCCCCGAGGTCGTGACCTTCCCTCTTCCCGGCGGCTGGACCGGGATCGCGCTGGGACCGATGGAGCGGGACGCGGCAGACGACCTCATGGCGCAGCTGAAGGCCGAGCGCCGCATTCCGCCCGACAGCTTCATCGCCGTTCCCGAAGCCGCGCTGACGCCGGTTGCGCCGGGCGGCGCGGCCCCAGCGGGCGCGGACGCGGCTGGCGGGGATGCGGCAATCGCCGGGGCCGCCGATGCTGCCGCGACCGATCCGGCCACCCCCGCGCCTGTCCCCGGGACTTCCCCCGAGACTACCTCCCCGACTGCCGACGTGGCCCCCGACACCGCGCCCACGGGTCCAGCCGCCGAGCCCGCGCCCGCGCCGGAACACTTCATCCGCCTCCAGTCCCTCCGCACGCGCGAGGAGGCCGACGCCGCCCTCGCCGACTGGCGCGAGACCTTCCCCGAGGCGGGTCTGTCCCGGCGTTCCGACGACTGGTTCGCCGTGACGCTGGGCCCGATGGAGGAACCCGTCGCCGCAGCCTGGCTGACCGCGTTCCGCAACGCGGGCCGCGTGCCGAAGGACGCCTTCGTGACCACGGCCGCGGAGCTGGGCACCGTCGTCGATGCGGGCACCGCGCCCGACCTGCCCGGCCCGGGCACCGCCGAGATGCCGCCCCTGGACGATGTCCAGCGGGCGCTCCGCTGGGCGGGCCGCTACGACGGAGAGATCGACGGCAAGGACGGCCCCAAAACGCGCGAGGCGATCGCCGCGCAGGTGGTGGCCGACCGCGCCGCGCCCGACGCGGGCACCGCGATGCGGCGGCTGATGGAACGGCGCGAAGCGTGGCGGGTGCAGATGGGCCTGTCGGAACTGCGCGACGACCACACCGGGCTGCAGGCCATCGCGCCGATGGACCGGCTGGAATTCGACCGCACCCAGCGGGCGCTGTCGATCTATCGCCCCAAGGGCGATTCCGGCGCGGCGCTGATCCTGTTCTCGCAGCCGGGCGGCCAGCAGGAGATGCTGGACCTCGCCGGCCTCGTCACCGCGCTGGGCTGGGTGCCGCGCCCCGAACGCGACGTGAGCCAGGGGCGGATCACGCTCGACGGCCGCAACGCCACCCATATCGGCCATGCCGAGGGCCGGGTCGCGGACGGCCGGGCTGAGGGGTTCGTCCTGATCTGGCCGGTCGAGGACGGCGAGAACCAGCCCCGCGTCGCGGCCGAGATCGCGGACAGCCTGACCCGCTTCGCGCCCGGCGCGACCGACGCCGGCGAGGACGCGGCGGCGCTGCCGGGGACGGAAGCCGACACCGGCGAGACGCCCGGCCCTGCCCCCGCGAACTGACGACCTGCTGCCGCCCTACTGCCGCCAGAACCGCGGCAGGAACAGGACGTAGACGGCCAGAAGCTCCAGCCGGCCGACATACATCCCCGCGATCATCAGCCACTTGGCGCTGGCCGGAAACTCGGCCACCGACCCATTGGCGGTGACCTCCGGCCCCCAGGCGGGGCCGACGTTCGTGATGGCGGTCCAGGCGGCGGTCAGCGCGGTCCGGGCGTGCAGGCCCGTGAGCGCGAGCGCCACGATCAGCACGCCGAAGGTCAGCATGAACAGCGTGAAGAACGCCGTTACGGACGTCACCACGTCGGGGTCGAGCCTGCGGCCTTCCAGCCGCGGGTGCGCGACGCGGTGGGGCGACTGCATCCGCACGATCTGCGCCTCGACCGACCGGACCAGCACCTGGTAGCGGAAGATCTTGACCGAGCACGCGGTCGATCCCGTGCAGCCGCCGATCAGCCCGCCCACGATCAGGAGCGCCAGCGCCAGTTCCCCCCAGCGCTGCGGATCGGCCGAGAAGTAGCCGGTGCCCGACACCGTGGTCACGACGTTGAAGGTCGTCTCGCGCAGCAGCTGGCCCAGATCGGTCTCGCCCAAAAACAGCAGCCGGTAAAGGACGATCAGCCCGGTGATCGCCGCCAGCACCATCAGGTAGGCGTGGATCTGGCTGTCGCGCCACAAGGGGCGGATGTCGCCATAGACCGCCTGCACGATCCGCACGAACGGGATCGTGGCGAGGATCATGAAGACGCAGGACGCGATTTCCAGGGGGCCGATGAAGGCGCCGAAGCTCGCGTCGCGGCTGGAGAAGCCCCCGCTCGAGGCGGTGGTCATCGCGTGGAAGATGGCGTCGAAGCCCGACATGCCGAGCGCGGCATAGGTAACCGCGCAGGCGATCGTCAACAGGATGTAGATGCGCGTGATCTCGGCCGCAATCTGCCCCGCGCGCGGCATGATCTTGCCCATTGTGTCGAACCCTTCCGAGCGGAAGAACTGCATCCCCCCGATCCGCATGACCGGCAGGAACAGCATCGCCACGACGATGATCCCGAGGCCGCCGGTCCATTGCAGCATCGCCCGCCACAGATGCGTGCCGAGCGGCAGGTCGTCGAGCTGCGGGAAGGCGGTGGCGCCGGTAGTGGTCATGCCCGACATCGCCTCGAACAGGGCATCGACGAAGCTCGCGTGCGGCTCGCCCATCACGAAGGGCAGCGCGCCGACGATCGGCAGCACCAGCCACACGCCCGAGGTCAGCAGGAACGCCTGTTCCAGCATCAGCTCGCCCCCCCGCCCGGCGGTGGCGATGGCGACCAGCCCGCCCAGGAGCGCGCAGATGAGCCCGGTTTCCGCGAACACCTGCCAGTGCGGGTCGCCCGCCCACCAGTCCACCACGCCGGGCGCCGCCATCAGCGCGCCGAAGACGGCGGTGAGGCGGCCGATGGAATGGGCAACGGGACGGATGTCGATCATGGCCACTGACTGCCCGCGCCCCGGCGACAAATCAAGCGGCGACGGGGCTGCAGGCCGCGGCAGCCACGGGGCCGCAGGTCGCGGCTGCTGCGCGCCGCCGCACGCGGCGCTTGCACCCGCCGCCCGCCCCGGCCTATACGGAAAGCCGCCGCGGGTGTAGCTCAATGGTAGAGCAGCAGCCTTCCAAGCTGAATACGTGGGTTCGATTCCCATCACCCGCTCCACCCCCTTCCACCCCGCAGGATCATTCGCCCGTCGGACAGATCCTCCTCGCGCTGCCGCCGTGGCTTTCGCCAAGATGCCGGCGCTTACCCGGGCCGGTTCGGCGGGTGCCTGACGGGGCGGCGCTGGCCCATGTGCCGTCGTTCCGCGGCGTCTCGGCCTGCCGTCGTGTCTGAACCCACCGGCCGCAGCGGTGCTGCCGGGCCGGGTCGTCCGGGGCCACCGCCTGTCCTCCTTGCAGGTCGCGGCGCGCCTCTCGCGCCCGCCGCTGCGCGGACCTGACCGCGAGGCTGGCCTTCGCCGCGAAACGGCGGCACCTTCGGGACGGGCGACAGGAAAGGAAGCGGGCGATGGAACGGACATGGATGCAGTCGGCGCCCGCGCTGGTCGATGTCGCCACGGGCCGCCGCCCGGCCGATCTGGTCATCCGCGGCGGCAGGTGGGTCAACGTCTACTCGGGCGAGATCATCCCCGGCACCGACATCGCCGTGGCGGATGGCCGCTTCGCCTTCGCAGGCCCCGACGCGAGCCACGCGATCGGCCCGCAGACGCAGGTGATCGACGCCGACGGCCGCTACCTCGTGCCCGGCCTCGTCGACGCGCACATGCATGTCGAAAGCGGCCTCGTGACCGTGACGGAATTCGCCCGCGCCGTGATCCCGCACGGCACCACCTCGATGTTCATCGACCCGCACGAGATCGCGAACGTGCTGGGCCTGCGCGGCGTCCGGCTGATGCACGACGAGGCGCAGGGCCTGCCCATCAACGTCTACGTGCAGGTGCCGAGCTGCGTCCCCAGCGCGCCGGGGCTGGAACACGCAGGCGCCGAACTCACCCCCGCGGACGTGGCCACGGCCCTGGCCTGGCCCGGGATGATCGGGCTGGGCGAGGTCATGAACTTTCCCGGCGTGATCGCCAACGACCCGAAGATGGTCGCGGAAATCGCGGCGACCGCGGCGGCGGGGCTGACGGTCGGCGGGCACTACGCCTCGCCCGATCTCGGCCGGGCGTTCCACGCCTATGCGGCGGGCGGGCCGGCCGACGATCACGAGGGCACGACCGCCGACGACGCGGTGGCCCGCGTCAGGCAGGGGATGCGGGCGATGCTGCGGCTGGGGTCGGCGTGGCACGACGTGGCCGAGCAGGTGAAGGCGGTCACCGAGCGCGGGCTGGACCCCCGCAACTTCGTCCTGTGCACCGACGACAGCCATTCGGGCACGCTGGTCCGGGACGGCCACATGAACCGCGTCGTGCGCCACGCCATCGCGCAGGGGCTGCGGCCCGTGACCGCGATCCAGATGGCGACGCTGAACGCGGCCCAGCATTTCGGGCTGGAGCGGGAGCTGGGCTCGATCGCGCCGGGCAGGCGGGCGGACCTGATCGTGACCTCCGACCTCGTGACGCTGCCGGTCGAGCTGGTGTTCGCGCGCGGCTGCCTGATGGCGCGGGACGGGGCGCTGGCGGCCGACCTGCCGCAGTTCGACTATCCCGCGAGCGCCCGCGGCACGGTGAAGCTGGGCCGCAGCCTCGGGGCGGAGGACTTCGACATCCGCGCGCCGGATGCGGCGGGGGTGACCGCGCGCGTGATTGGCGTGGTCGAGAATCAGGCGCCGACCCGGGCGCTGGAACGCCGGCTTCCCGTCGTGGACGGCGTCGTGCAGACGGACCCGGCGAACGACGTCTGCAAGATCGCGCTGGTGGAACGGCACCGCGCCACCGGCGGGGTCGTCAACGGCTTCGTGTCGGGCTTCGGCTACGATCGCCCCTGCGCCGTCGCCTCGACCGTCGCCCATGACAGCCACCACATGATCGTCGTCGGCACCGACACGGCCGACATGGCCCGCGCCGCGAACCGCCTGCACGAGATCGGGGGCGGCATCGTCGTGATCGCGGGCGGCGAGGAGCTTGCGCTGGTCGAGCTGCCCATCGCCGGCCTGATGTCGGACGAGCGGGCCGAGGTCGTGGCCGCGAAGGCCGACCGGCTCGTCGCCGCGATGCGGGACTGCGGCTGCACGCTGAACAACGCCTACATGCAGCATTCCCTTCTGGCGCTGGTGGTGATCCCCGAGCTGCGGATTTCCGACATGGGGCTGGTCGACGTCACCCGGTTCCAGGTCACGGACGTGATCGCCGAAACCCATGCCGACCGGCCCCGCGCGGCAAAGGCGCCGTAAATCATCGCCGGTTTCGGGTTGATCGGGCCGCCCGCCGGCCCGATATGTGGCCGGACGACCGCGCGCCCGCGAACCCCCCGGGCGGCAGACGAAAGGAACGCCATGTCCCGCCCCGCGATGCATCGCCTGACCTTCTACCTGCTGATGGGGGTGACGCTCTATGCCTCGATCGTGGGCGCGGGCTGAGGGACGTCACATGGCACGACGCTTCGGAGGCAAGTATTCCCCCGTTCCCGGCCAGCGCGGGGTGGACGACCCGCCCCTGCCGGTCCCGCCCGCGGAGGTCCGCCACAGGTTCGAAAGCCGGACCAAGTGGATCACCATCATGGCGACGCCGCTTCTGCTGACGGCGTTCTTCCAGGGCACCCCGTTCGAGGTCGCAACGCAGCTGGGCGGCTTCGGCCTGATCGCGTCGGGGATGATCCTGACGCGCGAGGGCCTGCAGGCGGAAGCGGCCTACGACGCGCGCCGCGTCGCGCGGAAACCGGCGGTGCCGCGCAAGCTGTTTGGCGGGATCATGGCGGGGCTGGGGCTCGCGGTCGGCTCGTTCGAGCCGGGGGCGGCGGTCGCGGGCGCGGGGCTTCTGGGCTTCACGGGCTCCATCCTCCACTGGCTGTCGTTCGGGCCGGACCCCACGAAGGACAAGGGGATGGAGGGCATCGACAGCTTCCAGCAGGACCGCGTCGCCCGCGTCATCTCGGATGCCGAGGGCTATCTGTCGGGCATGACCGACGCGATCCGGCGCACCGGCGACCGGCAGATGGAAGCGCGCGTCAACCTGTTCGCGGCGACCGCGCGGATGCTGTTCGAGCAGGTGGAACAGGACCCGGTGTCGCTGTCCTCGGCCCGCCGCTATCTCGGCGTCTACCTGATGGGCGCGCGCGACGCGACGGTGAAGTTCTCGGACCTCTATGCCCAGACGCGCGACCGGACGGCGCGCGACGAATACGAGGCGCTGCTGACCGACCTGGAACGCAACTTCCGCGCGCTGGCCGACCGGCTGCGGCAGGGCGACCGCACCGACATGGACATCGAGATCAGCGTGCTGCGTGACCGCCTTGCGCGTGAAGGCGTGCGGGTGCCGGCCGAACAGCCGCTGATCGGGCGCCAGCCCGCCTCGCAGACGCTGGACGACCTGCTCCGGCTCCCGGACGAGGCGACGGCCGCCCCGGCGGAACGGAAGGGCGGGCGCTGACCGCCCCATGCCCCGCTTTGCGCTGCTGATCGAATACGCGGGCGGCCCGTTCGCGGGCTGGCAGGCGCAGGCCGGCCAGCCGTCGGTGCAGGGCGCCATCGAGGCCGCGCTGGCACGGCTCGATCCCGCCTTTGCCGGCGCGGGCCGGCGGATCGCCGGCGCCGGGCGCACCGACGCGGGCGTCCATGCCACCGGACAGGTCGCGCACGCGGACCTTGCCCGCGACTGGGACCCGTTCCGCCTGTCCGAGGCGCTGAACTGGCACCTGAAGCCGCAGCCGGTCGCGGTGCTGGACGCGGCCCGCGTGGATGACGGGTTCCACGCCCGCTTCAGCGCCGTCGAACGCCGCTACAGCTTCCGCCTGCTCGCCCGCCGCGCGCCTGCGACGCATGATCGCGGGCTGGTCTGGCAGGTGCGCCAGCCGCTCGACACGGCCGCGATGCGCGCGGGCGCGGCGCAGCTGGTCGGGCGGCACGACTTCACCACCTTCCGGTCCACGATGTGCCAGTCGGCCAGCCCGGTGAAGACGCTGGACGAGATCGCGATCGAGGAGATGCCGGTGCCCGGCGGCACCGAGTACCGTTTCCACCTGCGCGCGCGGTCGTTCCTGCACAACCAGGTGCGGTCGATCGTCGGAACGCTGGAACGGGTGGGCGCGGGGGCGTGGGACCCGGGCCGGGTGGCGGACGCGCTTTCCGCCCGCGACCGGGCCGCCTGCGGGCCGGTCTGCCCGCCGCACGGGCTTTACCTGACCGGCGTCGGCTACCCGGACGACCCGTTCGCCGCGCAGTCGTGAGGTCCGCTTGCGCCGCGTCCAGCGCGCGGTTGTCGGGCGTTACCCTGACCGGCGCGGGCTACCCGGACGATCCGTTCGCCGCGCCGTCGTGATCCCCGCCAGAGCCCCGCTCAGCGCGCGATCGTGAGGCCGCGCCGCGGTCGGGTCAGCCGTCCGCCTGCCGGGTGGACGCGCGGTCCAGCAGGCGCTTCGGCTTCCATCCCGGGATGATGACCGTCATCGAGGTGTTCCAGATGATCCACAGGTCCAGCAGCATCGTGCGCCGGCGCTGGTAGATCATGTCGAGCCGCAGCTTGGTCGGGATGCAGCGGCGGTAATAGGCGGCCTCTGTCGCCTCGGCCGTGTCGCAGGACGCCATGATCCGGTCCTCCTGCGCGTGGTAGATCAGCGTGGCGAGGCCGGTGACGCCGGGGCGGGTCCGCAAGACCTGCCCGTAGGCGCCGGGGAAGCGCTCGACATATTCGCGCAGGGGCGGGCGCGGGCCCACGAAGCTCATGTCGCCGCGCAGAATGTTGAACAGCTGCGGCAGCTCGTCGATCCGGGTGCGGCGCAGGATGCGGCCGACGGCGGTGATCCGCCAGCTCTTGTGCGCGCCGGTGGCGCCGGAATCTTCGTCCACGCGGTGCATGGTGCGGAACTTCAGCAGGTGGAAACTGTCCTCGGCCGACTTCATGCGCGGCGCGACGTACAGGATCGGGCGTCCCTGCGACAGCAGAAGCAGGCCGGCCACGGTCAGCATCACGACCGACAGCGGGATCAGCAGCAGAAGCGAGAAGACGACGTCGAAGGCCCGCTTGCGGAAGGTCATGCGGAAAACGGCATCCTGAGCCGACGCGTTGACCGCCGGCGAGCGCTCCCTCGCGGCCGGGTGCAGCCCGTCCCAGTCGTCGGTGATCGCCACGCGTAACCTTTCACAAGCCCAACAGAACCTTCTGGTCCCGTAGCACCAAGATCCGGTGAAGAAAATCCATGCAAGGGCGAAAAGGCGCGATCTTGCGCGGGGGCGGCGGATTTGACACGCTGCGCTGTTGCCCGCCCCACGCGAGGCAGGAAAGGACATTCCGTGCGCAAGTTCCTGGTCGTTCTCGACGACACCCGCGAATGCCTGAACGCGATCCGCTATGCCGCGCTCCGCGCCGCCGCGACCGGGGGGTCGGTGCAGGTGCTGGCGGTGATCCCCGCCGACGAGATCCAGCACGGCATGGGCGTGGCCGACGTGATGCGCGCCGAGGCGCAGGAACGGCTCGAGGCGCATTACGGCGTCTTCGCCAAGTGGATGCGAGACAAGGCCGCGATCGAGCCGGAGCTGGTCATCCGCGAAGGCGAGCCGGCGGCCGAGCTGCTGGCCCAGATCGGCGCCGACCCCGAGATCGGCGTCTGCGTGCTGGGGGCGTCCACCGAAACGCAGGGGCCGGGGCCTCTGGTCTCGCGGCTTCTGCGCGACGTGGCGTCGCTGCCCTGCCCGCTCACGATCGTGCCCGGCGACATCTCGGCCGAGCGGCTGCAGCAGATCACCTGAGGGTAGGGGCCAAGGACAGGCGTTAGGGACGACGACCTCGCCGATCCGGTCAAGCGGCCCGGCAAGGGCATCCGGGCACATCGCGACAGCACGGGGCATCATCCCTGCCGGCGCCTCCGGCTGCTGCCGGACCGGGCCGCCCTTGCCGCAGCTCCGGCGCCTGCGCCGGGCTCGCCCGGCATGCGCCGGACGCCGGTGCCGGCGATGGCGGCAGACTGGGCACGGGTCCCCGCCGGTTGACTTCAGGGGGGTGCGTGACCATATCCGGCGGCATAACAGGAGCGAGCCCATGTTCATCCAGACCGAGACGACCCCGAACCCCGCCACGCTGAAGTTCCTTCCGGGCGAGACGGTGCTCGCATCCGGCACGGCCGACTTCCCGTCGCAGGACAGCGCCGGAACCAGCCCGCTGGCGCAGCGGCTGTTCGGCGTGCAGGGCGTCGCAGGCGTGTTCCTCGGCAACGACTTCGTCACTGTGACCAAGACCGACGCGGCCGTGTGGGACCAGATCAAGCCCTCGGTCCTCGGCGCGATCATGGAGCACTACCAGTCCGGCCAGCCCGCGCTGGCCGAGGCCGCGCCCGCGGATGACGGCCACACCGCCCATACCGGCCCCGACGGCGACATCGTGGTGCAGATCAAGGAACTGCTCGACACCCGCGTCCGCCCGGCGGTGGCGCAGGACGGCGGCGACATCACCTTCCACGGCTTCGACCGGGGCGTCGTCTACCTGCACATGAAGGGCGCCTGCGCGGGCTGCCCGTCCTCGACCCTGACGCTGAAGATGGGGATCGAGAACCTGCTGCGCCACTACATTCCCGAAGTCACCGAGGTCCGCCCGGTTGCCTGACACGGGATCTGGCCGGGGGCCCGGCACGGACGAGCTGTTCCTGGGCTTCGACACGTCGGCCGCGCATTGCGCGGCCGCTGTCGTGTCGGGCGACCGCGTGCTCGCCCGGCGGTTCGAGCCGATGGCCAGGGGCCAGGCCGAGCGGCTGATGGTCCTGCTGGAGGAGACGCTGGCAGAGGCCGGGGTGGCATGGCCCGGCCTGTCGGGCATCGGCGTCGGCGTCGGCCCGGGCAACTTCACGGGCATCCGCATCAGCGTCGCGGCCGCGCGCGGCCTTGCGCTGGCGCTGGGCGTGCCCGCCGTAGGGGTGACGGTGACGGAAGCCGCCGCGCTGGGCGCGCCGCGCCCCTGCCGCGCGGTGGTCCAGGGCCGCGCGGGCGAGGTGTTCTGGCAGGACTTCGACGCAAGCGGCCCCTTGGGCCGGCCCGCGCAGGCGCAGGCAGACGCGCTGCCCCCCGGCCCCGCCCCTGCCCCCGGCCCCGCCCCTGCCCTCGACGCGCCCCCGCTGGCCGTCGCGATCGCCCGCATCGCCGCCGCCCGCGTCGCCGCCGCGCGCCTGGGTGAGGGCACGATCCCCCGCCCCGCGCCCCTGTACCTGCGCCCGGCCGACGCCGCCCCGCCACGCGACCCCGCGCCCGTCCTGCTGCCGTGAGCCCTGCCGACCTGGCTGCGCTGCACGCGCGCTGCTTCACCCATCCCCGCCCGTGGTCGGCCGATGAGATCGCGGCAATAGCGTCCCTTCCCGGCGCGTTCCTGCTGGTGCGGCCCCGCGCGTTCCTGATCGGCCGCACCGCCGCCGACGAGGCCGAACTGCTGACGCTCGCCGTAGATCCCGGCGCGCGCAGGCAGGGCCTCGGCCGGGCGCTGGTCCAGGAATTCGACGCGGTGGCGGCGATGCGCGGTGCGGCGCGCGGCTTCCTCGAGGTCGCGTCCGACAACGCCGCGGCGCAGGCGCTGTACGCGGCCGCCGGCTGGGCGCGGACGGGTCGGCGACGGGGCTACTACGCGCCCGGGATCGACGCGCTGACGATGGGCAAGGCGATCCCGCAGGACGCGGGCGGCGCCCCGGCGACGTGACGGCGCGGCACGAATCCCGTTGACGCCAAAGGCTTCGATTGCACTAATCTGCGCAATCTGGCAGTCGCCGGGCAATCCGCCCGGACAGCCCTACGGGCCGCCTGCCCCGCTCACGCCCACGCACGAGGTGCCCTCATGACCTTCCTGAAATCCCTTCTGGCCGGCGGCGCCACGCTCGCGCTGACCGCGACCGGCGCGCTGGCCGAGCCCGCGCTGATCTTCGACCTGGGCGGCAAGTTCGACAAGTCGTTCAACGAGGCGGCCTATGCCGGCGCGCAGCGCTGGGCCGACGAAACCGGCGGCACCTACAAGGAACTTGAGATGCAGTCCGAGGCCCAGCGCGAACAGGCGCTGCGCCGGCTGGCCGAAACGGGCGCGAACCCGATCGTGACCACCGGCTTCGCCTTCGCCGACGTGCTGAACCAGGTCGCGCCTGACTATCCCGACACCCGCTTCGTCATCATCGACACCGTGGTCGAGCAGCCGAACGTGCAGTCGGTCGTGTACAACGAACCCGAAGGCTCCTACCTCGCAGGCATCCTGGCCGGGATGGCGTCGAAATCCGGCACGGCAGGCTTCATCGGCGGCATGGACATCCCGCTGATCCACAAGTTCCGGTGCGGCTTCGCGCAGGGCTTCATGGCCGCGCGGCCCGACGGCAAGGTGGTGACGAACTTCACCGGCACCACGCCCGCCGCGTGGAACGACCCGGTGAAGGGCGCGGAACTCGCCCGCGCGCAGATCGCGCAGGGCGCCGACGTGATCTATGCCGCGGCCGGCGGCACCGGCATCGGCGTGCTTCAGGCGGCGGCCGACGAAGGCATCCTGTCGGTCGGCGTCGACAGCAACCAGAACCACCTGCACCCCGGCAAGGTCCTGACCTCGGTCCTCAAGCGCGTGGACAACTCGGTCTACGACGCGTTCAAGGCGGGCACCGCGGTCGAGCCGGGGGTCAAGGTCATGGACCTGAAGTCCGACGGCGTGGGGCTGGCGATGGACGACAACAACAAGCCGCTGATCACGGCCGAGATGACGGCGGCGGTCGATGACGCCAAGGCGAAGATCATCGCGGGCGAGACCAAGGTCCACGACTACATGACCGACAACGCCTGCCCGGTGGAATGATCCCCAGCGGCGAACATGAACCGGGGCCCGCGCAAGGCCCCGGCTTCGGCGCGGCCGCCGCACCGGCAGGCGCATGGGCTGGTGCACCGGCTGGCGCATCGGCTGGCGGCGCGCCGGCGGCGATCGAGCTGCGCGGCATCTCGAAGTCGTTCGGCCCCGTGCAGGCCAACAAGGACATCGACCTGACGGTCGCGCGCGGGTCGATCCACGGCATCGTGGGCGAGAACGGCGCGGGCAAGTCCACGCTGATGTCGATCCTCTACGGCTTCTACCGCCCCGACGCGGGCACGATCCGCATCGGCGGGCGCGAGATCGCGATCACCGACAGCCAGACCGCCATCCGGGCAGGCATCGGCATGGTGTTCCAGCACTTCAAGCTGGTCCCGAACTTCACCGTCCTCGAGAACGTCATCCTCGGCGCCGAGGACGGCCCCTGGCTGCGCGGCTCGCTGGCCCGCGCGCGGGGGGAACTGCAGCGCCTCGCCGCCGACTACGACCTGCAGGTCGATCCCGACCGCACCGTCGAGACGCTGTCGGTGGGCCACCAGCAGCGGGTCGAGATCCTCAAGGCGCTGTACCGCCGGGCCGAGATCCTGATCCTCGACGAACCCACCGGCGTCCTGACGCCTGCCGAGGCGGACCACCTGTTCCGCATCCTCGGGGGCCTGCGCGACCAGGGCAAGACCATCGTCCTGATTACCCACAAGCTGCGCGAGATCATGGACATCACCGACACCGTCAGCGTCATGCGGCGCGGCGAGATCGTTACGACCATGCCCACGCGCGACACCTCGCCGGAACGGCTGGCCGAGGCGATGGTGGGGCGCAAGGTGCTTCTGGACAGCGGCAGGACGCCCGCCGTGCC
This sequence comes from Paracoccus aeridis, assembly GCF_004923205.2. Lineage (GTDB taxonomy): Bacteria > Pseudomonadota > Alphaproteobacteria > Rhodobacterales > Rhodobacteraceae > Paracoccus > Paracoccus aeridis. Next base: position 78,853 of record NZ_SELD02000001.1, on the reverse strand, counting down.
CGGCCCCGCCGTCCTCGACCTCAAGGGCCTGCGGATGGTCGACAAGGACGGGGTCGAGCGCCTGCGCGGCATCGACCTGAGCTTGCGGGCGGGCGAGATCCTGGGCCTCGCCGGGGTCAGCGGCAACGGGCAGAGCGCGCTGATGGAGATCCTGGGCGGCTATCCCGAGCCGGGCGCGAAGGTCGAGGGCCGGCTGACCCTGAACGGCCGCCCCCTGCCGCTCACCCGCACCGACGCGGGCGCGCGGCGCGATGCGGGCATCGGCCACATCCCCGAGGACCGGCAGGCCGAGGGCCTGATCATGGACTTCGCCGCCTGGGAAAACACCGCCTTCGGCTATCACGACCGGGCCCGCTATGGCCGCGGGTGGCTGATGGACACGGCCGCGATGCGCGCCGAGGCGGCGGCGTGGATGGATCAGTTCGACGTCCGCCCGCGCGACCCGGACCTCGCCTCGCGCAACTTCTCGGGCGGGAACCAGCAGAAGCTGGTCGTCGCGCGCGAGATCGAGAACGACCCGACCGTCCTTCTGATCGGCCAGCCGACGCGCGGCGTCGACATCGGCGCGATCGAGTTCATCCACCGCCGCATCATCGGCTTGCGCGACGCGGGCCGCGCGATCCTGCTGGTCAGCGTCGAGTTGGACGAGATCATGCAGCTGTCCGACCGCATCGCGGTGATGTTCGACGGCCGGATCATGGGCGAACGCCTGCCCGGCCAGACCGACGCGGGCGAACTCGGCCTGCTGATGGCGGGCCTCGACCCGGCCACGACTGCGCCCGAAGACGGCATCCCGCCCGAGGTCGGCGGCCCCGCGCCGCCGTTCGATCCGGGCCGCGACCGCCCGTCCGATGCCGGCCCCGCCTCGCCCTCGCCCTCCAAGGGGATCATCTGAATGACCCGCCTGCCCCGCTGGGCCGACATCGTCCTGACGCCGCTGCTGTCGCTGGTCCTCGCCTTCGCCATCTCGGCGCTGGTGATCCTCGCGATTGGCGAGAACCCGTGGACGGCGCTGACCACCATGGTCACGGGCGCGCTGGGGTCGAGCTACGGCTGGGGCTTCACCCTCTACTACGCGACGAACTTCATCTTCACCGCGCTGGCCGTCGCGGTCGCGAGCCATGCGGGGCTGTTCAACATCGGGGCCGAGGGGCAGGCCACGCTGGGCGGCCTGGGCGTCGCGCTGGTGGCGCTGGCGCTGCCGTGGCCGCACTGGGGGCTGGCGCTGCCCGCCGCGATGATCGGCGCGGCGCTGTTCGGCGCGGCCTGGGCCTTCGTGCCCGCGATCCTGCAGGCCAGGCGCGGCAGCCACATCGTCATCACGACGATCATGTTCAACTTCATCGCCGCGGCGCTTCTGAACTACGTCCTCGTGAACCTGATGCGGCCCGTGGGCAGCATGGACCCGGCCTCGGCCCGGTTCCCGGACGGGACGCACCTGCCCAAGCTCACCGACCTCGCCGCAAGCGCGGGGATCGAGTGGGGCAAGAATACTCCCGCCAACATCACCTTCCTGATCGCGGTCGCGGCCTGCGCCCTCGTCTGGCTGCTGATCTGGCGCACCCGGCTCGGCTACGAGATCCGTTCCTTCGGCCGGTCCGAGCGTGCGGCCCGCTACGCCGGCATCTCGCCGGTGCGGATCACCGTGGTCGCGATGCTGATTTCCGGCGCGCTCGCCGGGCTCATGGCCGTCAACAACGTCATGGGCGAGGCGGAACGCCTGCTTCTGAACAGCGTCGAGGGCGCGGGCTTCATCGGGATCGCGGTCGCGCTGATGGGGCGCAACCACCCGTTCGGGATCCTGCTGGCGGCGATCCTCTTCGGCTTCCTCTACCAGGGCGGGGCGGAGCTGGCGCTCTGGACCTCTATCCCGCGCGAGCTGATCACCGTGATTCAGGCGCTGGTGATCCTGTTCACGGGGGCGCTGGACAACATGGTGCGGATGCCGCTGGAACGGCTGTGGGGACGGCGCTGACATGGATTTCGCGACCGTCATCCAGATCCTCGACAGCGCCGTGCGGCTGATGACGCCGCTGCTGCTGGCGTGCCTCGCGGGGCTGTTCTCGGAACGCTCGGGCATCTTCGACATCGGGCTGGAAGGCAAGATGCTGATGGCGGCCTTCGCATCCGCCGCGGCGGCCGCTGTCACCGGCAACGTCTGGATCGGCCTGGCCGCCGGGGTCGCGGGATCGGCGGCGCTGTCGCTGGTCCACGGGGCCGCGTCGATCACCTTCCGCGGCAACCAGCTGATTTCCGGGGTGGCGATCAACTTCCTCGCCTCGGGCCTCACCGTGCTGCTGGGGCAGACGTGGTTCGGCCTCGGCGGGCGCACCCCGGCGCTGGACGGGGCGGCGCGGTTCGCCGAATGGCAGCTGCCCTTCGCGGCGCAGATCGCGCCGGTCCCGGTGATCGGGCCGCTTTACGCCGACGTCCTGTCCGGGCACACGCCGCTGGTCTATGTCGCGCTTCTCGCGGTGCCCGCGACCTGGTGGCTGCTCTACCGCACCCGCTTCGGGCTGCGGCTGCGGGCGGTGGGCGAAAACCCGGCCTCGGTCGACACGGCGGGCGTGTCGGTGACGCGGCTGCGCTGGACCGCCATCGCCATCACCGGCCTGCTGACGGGGCTTGCGGGCGCCTATCTCGCGACCGGCCTGTCGGCGGGGTTCGTCAAGGAGATGTCGGCGGGGCGCGGCTACATCGCGCTGGCCGCGCTGATCTTCGCCAACTGGCGCCCCTGGCGCGCACTGGGCGCCACCTTCCTGTTCGGGCTGATGGAGGCGGTGGCAAACCGCTTTCCCGGCATCGACCTCGGCCCCTTCACGGTGCCGTCGATGTTCATGAACGCGCTTCCCTACATCCTGACGGTCATCATCCTGGCCGGTTTCATCGGCCGCGCCACGCCCCCGCGCGCGGGCGGCGAGCCTTACGTCAAGGAAAGCTAGGCAAGGCCCCGCCCACCCCGTCGCGCATGGCGGAAACCCGCAAAATATTGTGTGTTTCTCGTGACATTCGGGGTGGTGATCGCTATATCATGCTGGTCAACGGCAGGATAGAAGACGCATGAGCGCAGCCACCGCGCAGCCGAACGCATACGGCGCCGAATCCATCAAGGTTCTCAAGGGACTGGAAGCCGTTCGCAAGCGGCCGGGCATGTATATCGGCGACACCGACGACGGGTCGGGTCTGCACCACATGGTCTACGAGGTCGTGGACAACGGCATCGACGAGGCGCTGGCCGGTCATGCCGACTATGTCCGCGTCAAGATTCACGCCGACAGCAGCGTGTCGGTGCGCGACAACGGTCGCGGCATCCCCGTCGGCATGCACCCCACCGAAGGCGTCAGCGCGGCCGAGGTCATCATGACCCAGCTGCACGCGGGCGGGAAGTTCGACCAGAACAGCTACAAGGTTTCCGGCGGGCTTCACGGCGTCGGCGTGTCGGTCGTGAACGCGCTGTCGGAATGGCTGGAGCTGCGGATCTGGCGGGACGGCAAGGAACATTTCGCCCGCTTCGAGAACGGCGATACGGTCGAACACCTGCGCGTCGTGGGCGATGCGCCCGGCGAGACCGGGACCGAGGTGCGCTTCCTCGCCTCCACCCGCGAGGACGGCAAGGGGGGCACGTTCCTCAACCTCGACTACCACGTCAAGACGCTGGAAAACCGCCTGCGGGAGCTTGCGTTCCTGAACTCCGGCGTTCGCATCATCCTGGAGGACGACCGCCCGGCCGAGCCGATCCGCATCGAGCTGTTCTACGAAGGCGGCGTGCGCGAGTTCGTGAAATACCTCGACCGCAGCAAGTCCGCCGTCACGTCCGAGCCGATCTTCATCACCGGCGAGCGCGGGGGGATCGGCATCGAGGTCGCGATGTGGTGGAACGACAGCTACCACGAGACGGTGCTGCCCTTCACCAACAACATCCCGCAGCGCGACGGCGGCACCCACCTTGCCGGCTTCCGCGGCGCGCTGACGCGGGTGGTCAACACCTACGCGCAGCAAAGCGGGATCGCGAAGAAGGAAAAGGTGGATTTCACCGGCGACGACGCCCGCGAGGGGCTGACCTGCGTCCTGTCGGTGAAGGTGCCGGACCCCAAGTTTTCCAGCCAGACCAAGGACAAGCTGGTCAGTTCCGAGGTGCGGCCGGCGGTCGAGAACCTCGTGAACGAAAAGCTCGCCGAATGGTTCGAGGAACACCCGGCCGAGGCGAAGTCGATCCTCGGCAAGATCGTCGAGGCGGCGCTGGCCCGCGAGGCGGCGCGCAAGGCGCGCGAGCTGACCCGGCGCAAGACCGCGATGGACGTGGCGTCGCTGCCCGGCAAGCTGGCCGACTGCCAGGAAAAGGACCCCGCGCTTAGCGAGCTGTTCATCGTCGAGGGCGACTCGGCCGGCGGATCGGCCAAGCAGGGGCGGTCGCGCCAGAACCAGGCCGTGCTGCCGCTGCGGGGCAAGATCCTGAACGTGGAACGCGCGCGGTTCGACCGGATGCTGTCGTCGGACATGATCGGGACGCTCATCACCGCGCTCGGCACCGGGATCGGGCGCGACGAGTTCAACCTGGCCAAGCTGCGCTACCACAAGATCGTCATCATGACCGATGCCGACGTGGACGGCGCGCATATCCGCACGCTCCTGCTCACGTTCTTCTTCCGCCAGATGCCCGACCTGATCGAGGCGGGGCACCTGTATATCGCCCAGCCGCCGCTCTACAAGGTGGCGCGGGGCCGGTCCGAGGTCTACCTCAAGGACGAGGCCGCGCTGGAGGACTACCTGATCCAGCAGGGGGTCGAGGGCGCGGCCCTGCGGCTGGGATCGGGCGAGGAAATCGTGGGCCAGGACCTCGCCCGCGTGGTCGACGAGGCGCGGACCGCGCGCCGCGTGCTGCGCGCCTATCCGACCCACTATCCACCCCACATCACCGAACAGGCCGCCATCGCCGGCGCGCTGGTCCCCGGCCGCGTCGATCAGGACGCGCAGGGCGTCGCCTCGGCCGTGGCCGAGCGGCTGGACATGATCGCCGCCGAATACGAGCGCGGCTGGTCGGGGCGTCCGACCCAGGACGCGGGCATCCGCCTGTCGCGGATGCTGCGCGGGGTGGAAGAGGCGCGGACGCTGGAAGGGCCGATGCTGCGGTCGGGCGAAAGCCGCCGCCTGGGCGCGATGACGCAGGCGCTTCAGGACGTCTATTCGGGGCCCGCGCGGCTTGTCCGCAAGGACCGCGACACCGTCATCAACGGCCCGCTGTCGCTTCTGCAGGCGATCTTCCTCGAGGGAGAGAAGGGCCTGAGCCTGCAGCGCTACAAGGGCCTGGGCGAGATGAACCCGGAACAGCTGTGGGAAACCACGCTCGACCCCGTCGCGCGCACCATGCTGCAGGTGCGGATCGAGGACGTGGCCGAGGCCGAGGACATCTTTTCCAAGCTGATGGGCGACGTGGTGGAACCGCGCCGCGACTTCATCCAGACGAACGCGCTCAGCGTGGAAAACCTGGACACCTGACGGATCAACCGCCAAGCGAGCTATGGCCGAAATGCGACACCCCGCAGGAAATCGCGCGGCGCAGGTTGTCCCGCGAACCGCGAAGCCCCTATTACGTTGTGCGGGGGAAGGCTCAAGCCCGTCGGGTCTATTGAAGTATGTCTAGGAGACTGTTGATGCGTTATACCTCCCTCTCGCTGGCCGCCGCGATCGCGCTCGGATTCACCGCTTCGGCACAGGCTGGCGGCTATGTCGCCCCGGTCGTCGAGCCCGAGCCCGTCACCCCGGTCGTTACGGCGCCCGTCGCCGGCGCATGGCAGGGCGGCTACGCCGGCCTGACGCTCGGCTACGCCTTCGGCGGCGATGACGATGTCGGCAGGTTCTCGCCCGGCGGCAGCTTCCTCGGCGATGTCGGCAAGGCCGAAATCTCGGGCCTCAACCTCGACGCGCATATCGGCTATCGCTGGCAGCGCGACCGCTGGGTCTTCGGGCCGGAACTGTCCTACATGGCCAGCAACATCGACGACAAGTTCGACTACGCCGGCCCGCTCGGCAGCGGCACCGTCGAAAGCGAAGTGGACAACGTCCTCGCGCTCAAGCTGAAGACCGGCTACCTGGTCCAGCCCGAGACGATGGTCTACGGGATCGCCGGCTGGCAGCGCGGCAACTTCACCTACACCGTCAGCGGTGTCGAGGAAGAATACGATGCCGACGGCTATGTCGTGGGTCTGGGCGTGGAAAAGATGTTCAGCGACCGCATGTCGGTGACCGGCGAATACGAATACAGCGATTTCGGCACCACCGACGTGGGTGTGGGCGGCGGCTTCACTACCAACGCCTCGCCGAGCTTCTCGAACGTCAAGGTCGGCGTGAACTTCAAGTTCTGATCCGCCGACCCGAAGATTGCGAAAGGCCGCGCCCGGTGCGCGGCCTTTTCCGTTCGGCTTCGCCGTTGCAGGGTCCCGTCCTCGGCGCCGCAGGCGGAGTCCCCGTCAGCGCCGCAGCCGGATCCCCGGCTGCACCCTGCCGCGCCCCGCGCCCGAAGGCGCCAGCGGCACCGGCAGCGCCCGGTGGACGCAAGCCACGGCAAAGCCCGGCCCGATCAGCCCGGCAAGCGCCGGATCGTCGGCGGACAGCCCGCCGGTGTAGCTGCCGAACGCCGGCAGGATCAGGTGCCGCGCGCCGACCAGCGCCGCCCGCCTGCGCGCACCCGCCAGGGGCACGACGGGGTGGTAGTGGCCGCTGATGTCCGGCCCCTGCCCCGGACGCGCGATGTGGCGCAGCGTGACCGCGCCCATCCGCGTCTCCCCCGCGTGACGCCCCGGCAGACGGGCCGCGGGGACCGCCGGATCGTGGTTGCCGGCGATCCACAGCCAGTCGCGCCCGGCGGCCAGCGCAGCCAGCCGATCCGCCACGTCGCCCGCCAGCGCGTCCGCCGCCGCGTCGTCGTCGAACCCGTCGCCAAGGCTGACGACGCGGGCGGGCCCTAGCGCCTCGATCTCCTCGGCCAGCCGCCGCAGCGTTTCCAGCCCGTCATAGGGCGGCAACAGCGCCCCGCCGCGCCGGGCCATCCGCTCGGATTTCCCCAGATGCAGGTCGGACACGATCAGCCAACGCCGCTCGGGCCACCACAGCGCGCCGGAACAGCGCGCCTCGACCGCGAGCCCCTGCCACTGGAACGCGAACCCCGTGCTCACCCGACCCTCACCGCGCCAGCGGCACCGTGCGGGAGCGCGACCGGCCGCGCGCCTGCCGCCTGGGCTCGGGCGCCGGCGCCACGGGGCGCACCCCGTCCAGTCCCGCCGCCTGCGCGGCGCCGGCCGGATCGTCGGTGAGCGTCAGTCCCGCGTCGCGCATCATCGCCTCTGCCTCTGCCTCGGCGAGCCGCATCCGGCCCTGCCCCTCGATCCTGACGCGCCCCATTTCCAGCATCAGGGGCGCGGCCAGCGGGGATACGCGGTCCAGCATCCGGTGGTCAAGGGCGGCGGATCGGTCCAGCATCTCCTCGATCCGGCCGAAGTCCACCAGCCCCCGCCCCGCCTCGATCGCCGTGATCCGCATCAGCAGGTGGTCCGGGTCATAGCGCCTGAGCGTGTCGTAGAGGATGTCGCTGGAAAACGTCGCCTGCTTCCCCGTCCGCCGCCCGCCCGGCATGTTGCGCTGGATCAGCCCCGACACGATCGCGACGTTGCGGAAGGTCCGCTTCATCACCGCGTTGTCGCCAAGCCAGGCGCCAAGACCCTCGCGCAGGGCCTCGCGGTCCAGAAGCGGCGCGGGATCGGTCACCGGATCGACCGACCAGATCAGCAGCGCGTAGTCGGTGGACAGGAAGCCGAGCGGCCCCAGCCCCGCCACCTCCATCGTCCGTGTAAGCAGCAGCCCCAGCGTCTGCAGCGCGTTCCGCCCGGCAAAGCCATACAGCGCGAAGTGCCAGCGCCCGTCGTAGCGGAAGCTTTCCGTCACCAGCGTTCCGGGCCGCGGCAGCGCCGACATCCCGTCCTGCAGCGCGAGCCAGTCGCGGGTGTCGGGCGGCAGCGCGTCCCAGTGCGCGGGATCCCCGATCAGCGCGAGGACCCGGTGGCTGAGTTCCGTCGACGTCGCGAGCTTCAATCCGCTGAAGACCGCGATCTTCGGCTGCTTGTGCGGGTTCGGCGTGACCTCCAGCGTCAGCTCGCGCAAGCCTTCGTAGCGGACGGTCTGGCCGCCGGTCAGGAAAGTGTCGCCGGGGACCAGCGTCGCGGCGAAGGATTCCTCGACCTCGCCCAGCAGCCCGCCGCCGCGCTTCCAGCGGACCTTCAGCATCTCCGCCTCGACGATGGTGCCGACGTTCATCCGCAGGTCGCGCGCGGCGCGCGGGTCGCGCAGGCCCCACAGCCCGCCCCGCTCGACCAGCCGCTGCCAGCGGTCATAGGCTTTCAGCGCATAGCCCCCCGTAGCGCAGAACTGCACGCAATCGTCGAAGTCGGCGCGCGAAAGATCGCGGTACGGCCCCGCCGTCCGAACTTCGGCGAACAGCGCGTCCGCCGCGAACGGCCCCGCGCAGGCCGTCAGCAGGATGTGCTGGCACAGCACGTCGAGCGGCCCCGGCCCGCGGTCGTCGCCGTCCAGGTCATGCTCGCGCACGGCCTCCAGCGCGGCCACGCACTCGATCACCTCGAACCGGTTCGCGGGCACGATCCGGGCGCGCGAGGGCGCGTTGTAGCGGTGGTTCGCGCGCCCGATCCGCTGCACGAGCCGCTTGACGTTCCGCGGCGCGCCCACCTGGATCACCAGGTCCACGTTGCCCCAGTCGATCCCCAGGTCGAGGCTTCCCGTCGCGATCACGGCCCGCAGCTCGCCCGCCGCCATCGCGGCCTCGACCCGCCCCCGCGCCTCGCGGGAAAGCGATCCGTGGTGCAGGCCGATCGGCAGGTTGTCGTCGTTCGCGGCCCAGACGGCCTGGAAGAACAGCTCCGCCTGCGCGCGGGTGTTGATGAACACGATGGTCGTGTTCGCGCCCCGGATCGCGTCCAGCACGTCCGGCACGGCGTAGTGCCCGCCACCGCCGGCCCACGGCGCTGGACGCGACGTGGCCAGCATCGCGATGTCGGGATCGGGGCCGGGATCGGCATGGATCACCCGCGCCCCGCCCATGAAGGCGGCCAGCGCCTCCGGATCCTCGACCGTCGCCGACAGCCCGGTCGCGGTCAGGCCCGGCGACAGCGTCCTCAGCCGCGCCAGCCCCAGCATCAGCTGGTCGCCGCGCTTGTTCTCGGCCAGCGCGTGCAGTTCGTCCAGCACGACGCGGCGCAGGTTGCCGAAGATGCGTGGCGCCTCGGGGTAGCTCAGCATCAGCGCGAGGCTTTCGGGCGTCGTCAGCAGGATCTGCGGCGGATCGGTGCGCTGGCGCTGCCGCGCGGCGCTGCGGGTGTCGCCGGTCCGGTCCTCGACCCGGATCGGCAGGGCGAGATCGGCGACGGGGCGCGCGAGGTTCCGCCCGATATCCGCCGTGAGCGCCTTCAGGGGCGACACATACAGCGTGTGCAGCCCCTGGTGCCCGCGCGAGAGATCGACCAGCGACGGCAGGAACCCCGCGAGCGTCTTGCCCCCGCCGGTGGGCGCGATCAGCAGCGTGTCGCCCTGCGCCTCCAGCAGCGCGAGCTGGTGCGGGTGCGGCGCCCAGCCCTGCCGCGCGAACCAGTCCTGGAACTCGGGCGGCAGCGTCATCGCCCGCCCTCCGGCGGCTCCCCGGCGCCATCTTCTGTCGGCAAGTATCCCGCGGGGATGGATGGGGTTCCGACCCCATCCAGGGGGCGCGCAGCCCCCGCGACCTCGCCGCCCGCCCGCCGGGTCCGCCCGTGCCGCGTCCCCGCTCGCGTGGCGTCTGCGGCAAAGACGTTGGGCGCGTCGATCATCGCCTCCAGCGTCTCCAGCCGGTCGGCCTCGGCCACCGGCTTGTCCCAGCGGATCCGCGCGACGCGGGGAAAGCGCATCGCCACCCCCGACTTGTGCCGGGTGGACCGGTTCACCCCCTCGAACGCGACCTCGACCACCAGCTTCGGCGCGACCGCGCGGACCGGGCCGAACCGCTCGGTGGTGTTGTTGCGGACGAAGCGGTCCAGTTCGCGCAGCTCCTCGTCGGTGAAGCCGAAATACGCCTTGCCGACCGGGACCAGCTCCGCCCCCGACCACAGTCCGAAGGTGAAGTCGGAATAGAACCCCGACCGCTTCCCGTGGCCGCGCTGCGCGTACATCATCACCGCGTCCACGACGCGCGGGTCGCGCTTCCACTTGAACCACGGGCCGCGCGGGCGGCCGCCGACATAAGGCGCGTCGCGGCGCTTGATCATCACCCCCTCGATCACCGCGTCGGGCGGGTCCGCGCGCAGCGCCGCAAGGTCGTCCCACGTCTCGAACGGCAGCAGAGCCGAGATGTCGATCCGGTCGCTGCCGAAATCCGCGGCCTCCAGCACCGCGCGGCGTTCCATCAGCGGGCGCGGGCGCAGGTCCTCGCCATTCCAGACCAGCAGGTCATAGACCCGCAGGCCCGCGGGGTGGCTTTGCAGCAGCGCGCGGCTGACCGTCTTTCGGTTCAGCCGCTGCTGCAGCTCGTTGAAGCTCGCGACCTCGCCGTCGCGGCGGACCAGCAGCTCGCCGTCGACCGCGCCTTCCCAGGTCATCTCGTCGATGAGGTCGGGAAAGGCGCCCGACACGTCCTCGCCGGTGCGGGAATAGAGCCGTCGCACCCCGCCCTCGCTGACCGCCTGCACGCGGATCCCGTCCCATTTCCATTCGGCCACATGCTCGGCGGGGTCGAGCGCGCGTAGCTCCTGAAGGTCGATGGGCGTCGCCAGCATCACCGGCCGGAACGGGGCCAGCGCGGCGCGATCGGGTCGCGGGCCGCCGGTGACCCAGGCGAACACCTCGGGGTATGGCGGCTTCAGCCCGTGCCAGACCTCCTCGATCTCGTCGAGCGTCGGGCCACCCATCTGCGCCAGCGCGGTCCGCGCGAGCCGTCCCGACAGGCCGATCCGCAGGTTGCCGGTGGCGAGCTTGAGGAACGCGAGCCGCTCGGACGGGCCCAGCCGGTCCAGCACCCCGGCGATGGCGGCGGGCAGCCCGGCCTTGCCGGTGGTTTCCAGCAGGTGAACCGCGTCGGTCAGGGGCAGGTCGCCCGCGGGTTCGCCGTCCCAGATGAGCGCGATGGTTTCCGCAAGGTCGCCCACGAAATCGTAGGACAGCGCGAACAGCTGCTCGTCGAACCGCTCAGCCACCAGCCCGCGCAGAAGGCCGGGCGTGACGGCGCGCAGCTTCAGGTCGCCGGTCAGCGCGGCGAAGGCGTAGCCCCGGTCGGGGTCGGGCGTGCGTTCCAGATAGTGCTGCAGGATCTGCAGCTTGGCGTTGCGCGCAGGCGTGAAGGCCAGCCGTTCGAGGAGAAGCGCGAAGTCCTTCATTCCTCGTCCTCGTCGTAGCCCACCAGCCGCAGCGGCCGCGCGCGCAGCTGGTTGAGCGCGCACCAGCGGACCAGCGCCTCCTCGGCCCCGTGCGTCACCCACACCTCGTCGGGCCGCAGCTCGGTCAGCGTCTGCGTCAGCTGCGGCCAGTCCACGTGGTCCGAGATCACCAGCGGCAGTTCCACCCCGCGCTGGCGGGCGCGGGCGCGCACCGCCATCCAGCCCGACGCGAACGAGATCACCGGGTCGCGGAACCGCTGGACCCAGGGCGAGGCGAAGGCCGAAGGCGGCGCGATCACCACCTGCCCCTCGATCTCCTTCGGCGTGGTGGCGGGCAGCAGCTCGCCCAGCTCCACCCCCTCCTCGACGTGATAGTCCGTCAGCCGCTGGATCGCGCCGTGCAGGTGGATCGGCCGGTCGTAGCCCGCAGCCCGCAGCAGCGCCATGACCCGCTGCGCCTTGCCCAGCGCGTAGGCGCCGATCAGGTGGGCGCGGCCGGGAAACTCGGCCATGCTCGCCAGGAGCTTCGCCATTTCGGCGGCGGGGTCCGGGTGCTTGAACACGGGCAGGCCGAAGGTCGCCTCGGTCACGAAGATGTCGCAGGCGACCGGCTCCCACGGGGCGCAGACGGGGTTCGGGGTGCGGCAGTAGTCGCCCGAGACGACGATGACCGGCCCCCCGTCGCAGGCCAGCCGGATCTGCGCCGAGCCGAGGACATGCCCCGCCGGGTGGAAGCTGACCTCGACCCCGTCCACGCGGGTCGGGCCGTCCGCCACCTGCCGCGTCTCGCAGAAATCCTCGCCATAGCGGATCGCCATGATGTCGAGCGTCTGGCGCGTCGCCATGACCGCGCCGTGGCCGGAACGGGCGTGGTCGCCGTGGCCGTGGGTGATCAGCGCGCGGGGCACGGGGCGCACCGGGTCGATGAAGAAATCGCCCGCCGGGCAGTAAAGCCCGGCGTCGGTCGGATACAGGAAATCGTCGGCGCGCATCAGCCCTGAACGCGCGGGCGCGGGTACAAGTTGCGGGCACACGGGCGCGGGCGCGGGCACGAGCACGAGCACGGGCATGGGCACGGGCATGGCACGGACATATGCACGGGCACGGGCCGGCGCGGCTCAGGCATCGCCGCAAGACCCGGCGCGCCGCCGCCGTTCCTCGACATAGGCGCGCACCAGCGCGACCCGGCGCGGGCGGAAGCTTTCGGTCCCCGCCTCGACCCGCATCATCCGCGGGATGTGGAAGACGCGGTAATCGCCCCGCATCCGGCACATGGCAAGCAGCATGAGCGTCTGTTCGGAATAGCTGATCCCCAGCGGCCAGATCTCGCGCTGCGTCACCGCCTCCTTCAGGTCGTGATAGGTGATCCGCAGCGAAGATTCGTTCCAGCAGGCGCGGCGGATCAGGTCCATGTCCACGTGGTCCGGCACGGCAGGCCCCTTCTGCGCGGAAAAGCTTCGCATGACCGCGTGCATCGCCTGCTGCGCCTGCCGTTCCGGCAGCGTCGCGATCACCCGGGTCAGCGCGGCCCGGCCCGCCTCGGCAAGGTCCGCGTCGCCCATCCGCGGCAGCTGGGCGACGGCGAGCAGCAGCGCCTCGATCTCGATGCGGGAAAAGCTTTGCGGCGGCAGCGCCGGATCCTCGATCAGGCGGTAGCCCACGCCCGCCTCGCCGTCGATCAGCGCGCCGCCCGCGCGCAGGGTGGCGATGTCGCGGTAAAGCTGACGGGCCGAAACGCCCGTTTCCTCTGCCAGCCGCGCGGCGGTGACAGGCCCGCCGTGCCGGCGCATCGCATCCATCAGCCGCATCAGTCTGTCGGTCCGCGCCATGCTGCCGCTTCCTGTCAGGATCCCCGTGCCACTCTGTCGCCATCCAACACGGGAGCTTCACATGCCGACCTTCTACCACGCGCCGCACAGCCGCTCGACCGCGATCCTGACGCTGGTCCACGAACTGGGCGACCCCGCCGACCTCGACATCGTGCGCGTCGGCATCAGGCGCGGCGACGGATCGGGCGCGCCCGATCCCAGGAACCCCCACCCCGAAGGCAAGGTCCCCTTCATCGCCGACGGCGACGACATGATCCGCGAACGCGCGGCGATCATCGCGTGGCTGACGGAACGCTATCCCTCCGACCTCGCGCCGCTTGCCGGGCAGACGGGCCGCGGTCCGTTCCTGTCGTGGCTCGCCTGGTACGCGGGCGTGATGGAGCCGGTGGCGATCCTCGACTATTTCGGGATCGAGAACGACGGCCTGAAGGAAACCTTCCGCGACCTGCCGACCGCGATCCGGCAGGTGGAAGCGGCGCTGAAGGACCGCTCCTACCTGCTGGGCGACAGCTACACCGCGGCGGACCTGCTGATCGCCGGGGCGTTCGCGTTCTTCCGCCAGATGATTCCCGGAACCGGGCCGATCGAGGCGTGGGTGGGCCGCTGTCAGGACCGCGATTCGGTGCGCCGCGCGGCCGCCGAGGACGCGGAGTGGATGGAGCGGATGTCGTCCCCCGCCGCCTGAGCCGGCCCGGCCGTGGCGGGCACCCGCGACAGCTGCACCATCAGGATGCCCGCCGCGACGATCACCGAGCCGATGACGTCGGTGGCCCCGAACCGCTCGCCCAGAAGCGCGGCCGCGATCGCCACCCCGAAGGGCGGCGACAGGAAATGGAACGTGGCGGCCCGGACCGCCCCGATCCGCTGCACCAGCTGGAACCAGATGAACGTGGCCGCGATCCCCGGCACGAGGATGGTGTAGAGAAAGGCGAGCACCAGCGGCCCGCTCCACGCGCTCGGGCGTCCGTGTTCGAGGATCAGCGCGGGCACGAGCAGCGCGGCGGCGCCGACCGCCATCTGCGCGCCGACCGCCATCAGCACGTTGGCGCCCCCGCCGGTGCCGCGCACGGCCAGCGTGGCGACCGCCAGCGCCACCACGGCGATGATGCAGAGGATCGTGCCGTAGAGGTCCAGCCCGTGCGTCAGCCGCACCCCCATGATGAGCGCAACCCCGACGAGGCCGGTGACGAGCCCCACGATGGCGGTGCCCCGCAGCCGCTCGCCCAGGAACAGCCAGCCGATCAGCGCCACCAGCAGCGGCATCATCGAGGCGATGATGGCGGCGGCCGACGCCTCGACCGTCTGCATGCCGACCCAGTTGAGGCCGAGATACAGCGCGTTCTGGCAAAGGCCGAAGATCACGAGCGCCCGCCACTCGCGGGCGGAAAAGCGCATCCGCTGGCCCAGCGCGCGCGCAAGGGCGATGGCGATGACGGCCGAGATCGCGAACCGGATCACCAGCGCGGTCAGCGGCGGCGCGGCGGTGACGATCAGCCGCGTCGAGGTGAAGGCCGAGGCCCAGATCACGGCAAAGGACATGCCCATTGCCAGCGCCCTGATGTCCATGCCTCTCGCCTCCGCGCGCTGTCTCGGCGCCACTAGATGCAGCGGCGGGCGGAATGTCCACAGGAGTTCAGGCGGTCCCCCGCGCGCGGCGTTCGGCCAGCGCCATGTCCCGGGGCGTGTTGACGTTGAAGAACGGGTCGTCCCCGGCGAAGTCCACGCGGCGGGCGCCCACGGCTTCGGCGAAGACCAGGGGCCGCCGCATCCCTTCGGCAAGCGCGGCCCTCAGCGTCTCGCGCAGGTCCACGTCCCACGCGGCCATCGTCGGATGATCGCGGCCCTCGTGGGTCGCAAGCGCAACCGGGCCGCCCGCCGCCAGCAGCGCCGCCGCCATGTCACGGGGCGCGAAGGGCGTGTCGGCGGCGGCGGTCACGATGCGCGCGAAGCCGTGGGCGGCGGCCCAGTCCATGCCCGCCAGCACCCCCGCGAGCGGGCCGGGCCGGTCGGGCGCCGCATCGGCCAGCACCGGCAGGCCGAACGCCGCAAAGCGCGCCGGATCGCCGTTCGCGCTGATCGCCCGGGCGCAGCCCAGCCGCTCGATCGCGTGCGCGATCATCGGCCGCCCGCCCAGCGGCAGCAGCGCCTTGTCGATCGGCGCGCCGCCCGCCTGCATCCGCCGCGACGCGCCGCCCGCCAGGATGATCCCCGCAACGTCCATCCGCGCATCCTGCCTGCGGACGCAGCCCGGGCGCAACCATTGCCGGGCGCCCGCTGCGGCCTTATGATCCACCCATGCTGGCTCACGTCACCCTTTCCGATGCGCCCGGCGCGGCCGACCTGCTGCTGGGGGACATCGCCGCCACGCTCGCCGCCGAGGGCCTTCGCCTCGCGGGTGCGGTGCAGACCAACCACGAACGCGGCGCGGATTGCAGCTGCGACATGGACCTGACGGTGCTGGGCTGCGACGGCGCGCCCGTCCGCATCTCGCAATCGCTCGGGTCCGGCTCGCAGGGCTGCCGGCTCGACAGCGGCGCGCTGGCCGTCGCCGCGGGCCGCGCGGCGAAGGTCCTGGACCGCGGCGCCGACCTCGTCATCGTCAACAAGTTCGGCCGGGTCGAGGCAGAGGGCGGCGGCTTCCGCGACCTGATCGCGCAGGCGCTGGACAGCGGCATCCCCGTGTTGGTCGCGGTCCCGCCCAAGTTCCAGGGCGCGTTTACCGAGTTCGCGGGCGACCTCTCGCAGGCGGTCGAACCCGGCGCCGCGCTGGATTGGTGTCGCGGCGCCGTCCGTCCGCGCGCCGCCTGACCCATGACGGGGGCCGGAACAGACGGCGAGACTGCCGACGTGGATACTGCGACCGTTGATACTTGCACCTTGGAAATCGACGCGCGACACCTGCTGTGCCCGCTTCCCGTGCTGCGGCTGCGCAAGGCGCTGCAGCCGCTGCCCGCGGGCGCGACCGTGCGGCTGGTCGCGACCGATCCCGCGGCGGTGATCGACGTGCCGCATTTCTGCACCCAGGGCGGGCACGAGCTGGTCTCGGTCGAGCCGGTCGAACCCGGCGCCCGCGCCTTCACCGTCCGCCGCGGCTGACAGCAGGCGCTTGCGGGCCGCCGGGCAATTTGGTTCTGTGCCGCCGAAGGCACGGCAGGGAGGGCTGGCGAGTGCTGGCGATCTTCCTGCAGACGCTGCCGTTCTTCGCGCTGATCGGCCTGGGCTGGCTGGCCGGCAGGCTCCGCGTCTTCCCGGCCGAGGCGACGCGCTGGCTCACCCATTTCGTGTTCTGGTTCGCGCTGTCGGCGATGCTGTTCCGCTTTGCCGCGACCCTGGACCTGCGGGCACTGTTCGACGCGCGCTTCGTCGCGGCCTATCTCGTGGGCTCGGGCGCGCTGTGGGCCCTTGGCTTCGCCGTGTCGCGCCGGATGGGGCAGCCGCTCGCCGATTCGGCGATGCAGGCGCATGTGGGCATGACCGGGAACACCGGGTTCCTCGGCGTGCCGATGCTGGTCGCGCTGCTGGGGGAACGCGCGGTCGGGCCGGTGCTGATGGTGCTGACGCTCGACATGATCGTCTTTTCCACGCTCATCACGCTCATCATCGCGGCGGCGCGGCACGGGCGGGTCGGGATCGGGGCGCTGGCGGCCGCGCTGAAGGGCGTGGTCACCAACCCGATGATCGTGTCGATGGCGGCGGGGCTTTCGTGGGCCGCGCTGCGCCTGCCGCTGCCGCCGCCCGCGCACGACTTCCTGACGCTCCTGGGCGCCGCCGCCACGCCCGGCGCGCTGTTCGCGATCGGCGCCTCGCTCACCACCCGGCCCGTGGGCCGGGTCGGCCCCGCGGTGTGGCTCAGCGCGGCCAAGCTGATCCTGCACCCCGCCGCCGTCGCTGCCGCCGCCTGGGCCTTCGGCGTCCCGCCGAGCCCGGCCGGGATCATGGTGGCCGCCGCCGCCCTGCCCGTCGCGGGCAACGTCTACATGCTCGCCCACCACTTCCGCGTGGCCGAGCAGCGCGCCTCGGCCGCGATCCTGATTTCCACGGCGGTCAGCATCCTGACCGTCCCCGCCGTCATCCACGCCATCACGAAAGGCTGATCCCATGCGCCAGTTGTCCGACCTGAACCTTGAGAACCTGACCGTGACGGTCGACGCCGACGGCATCGCGGTCGTCACGCTCAACCGCGCGGCCAAGCGCAACGCGCTGGACGAGGCCACGGTCGAGGAACTGATCGACGTCTTCTCCACGATGCCCCGATCGGGCGTCCGCGCCTGCGTCCTGCGCGCCGAGGGCACCCATTTCTGCGCCGGGCTGGACCTGGTGGAGCACTGGAAGGCGGATCGGTCGGCCTCGGACTTCATGCATGTCTGCCTGCGCTGGCACGAGGCGTTCAACAAGATGGAATACGGCGGCGTCCCGGTGATCGCGGCGCTCAAGGGGGCGGTCGTGGGCGGGGGGCTGGAACTCGCCTCGGCGGCCCATATCCGGGTCGCGGACCAGTCGACCTATTTCGGCCTGCCCGAAGGGCAGCGCGGCCTTTTCACCGGCGGCGGCGCGACGATCCGGGTCGCGGACCTGATCGGCAAGGCGCGGATGATCGACATGATGCTGGCCGGGCGCCTGTATCGCGGGCAGGAGGCGGTGGACGTGGGCCTTGCCCAGTATCTGGTGGACGACAGCGAGGCGAAGGCGATGGAGCTTGCCCGCGCCGCCGCCCAGAACCCGCCGCTGTCGAACTTCGCGATCTGCTCGGCGATCTCGCACATGCAGAACATGTCGGCGCTGGACGCGGCCTATGCGGAATCGGTCGTGGCGGGCGTGGTCAACACGCAAGAGGCGGCAAAGGAACGGCTGCGCGCCTTCGCCGACGGCAGCGCGGCGCGGATCAAGCCGGTCGAGGCCTGAGGGTCCGGGGCTGACGGTTGGGGGCTGACGGCCGGGGGCTGACAATCGGCGCGTGGCAGTCGGCGCCTGAAGGTCAGGCCTGACGGTCAGACGGCGCGGATCAGCTTGGCGTCGAACACGCGGAGCACGGTCTTCAGGTCGTGCCCCCGCTTCAGGATCCGCCCGTCCATGCCGATCACCGCGTACTGTCCCTGCGCGCCCCGCAGCCTGGGGCGCTTCTCGATCCGGTAGATCGGCGTCTCGGCCGCGCGGCGGAAGATGCTGAACACCGCCACCTCGCGCAGGAACGACATGGCGTAGTCGCGCCATTCGCCCGCGGCGACCATGCGGCCGTAGATCGACAGGATGATCGAAAGCTCGGCCCGGTCGAAGGCGATCTGTTCTGGAACCGGCGGCTGGCCGGAGGGAGGAACGGACATCAGCATGACGCCAAGGTGGCATCAGCCACCGCGCCGTTCAATGGCAAAGGGGCCGCGTCGCGGCCCCCTGCGCATCACGTGATCGCCGGGCGGGCATCGGCCGCGCCCGGCGGAAATCAGTAGCAGCCGACCTTCGAGATGCGGCCGTCGGTGCCGATCTCGACGTTCAGGCGGTCGGCGCGGTAGTCCATCGTGACGGCCTGGCCCGGCTCGATCACGCGCGAGCCCGCGGGCAGCATCATCGTGCTGAGCACGGTGCGCGGCTGCCCGACAAGCCCTTGCAGCGCCGCGGCGCGGCAGAGGTCCTGGTCAGGCTCCTCGACGGGGACCGGGACCGGCTGCACGCAGCCGGCGAGCGCCAGCAGGGGAAGTGCAAGAAGCAGCTGTTTCATCGTCTTTCCCTTCAACCGCAGTCGATGTTGTAGATGTTGCCGGCCTGGTCCAGCCGGAACACGATGCGCAGCGAGTCGTATTCCTGCGGCTCGATGCCGCGATACTCGACCACGCGGTACTTGCGGGTGACCCCGAGCGACGGGATGACCGAACCGGGCTGGCCCAGCGCCGCGATGTAGTCCTGCGCGTGGCAGGCGTCGGGCTGGCGTTCCTCGAGCCCGGCGATGCCGCTGACCGGGGCGACCGGGGCGACCGGCGCGGCGACGGGAACGGCCGGGACCGGAGCCGGTGCGGGCGCGCAGGCGGCGAGAGGCGCGGCGGCGAGCGCCAGGGCGATCAGTCTGGGGAACATGTCATCCTTCGTTGGCTTGGTGGTTTTCGTCTGGTCTCTGGCGGCGCCGCAGGCGCGGGTTCCGGCCGATCATCAGGCTTATAGCCCGGTCGCCCCCACGTTGAGAACCCGCCCGCGGAACGGCGCGATCAAGTTGTTGCGGGCGCGCCGCGATCACCCCGGCGGGCCGGGCGCCGCATCGCGCCGACCTGACCTTTCGCCCGCGCCGCCCTGCTTATTGCCCGCGCCAGATGCTTCCGGGATGGGCAGAGTTGTGCCAGCCTGCGGCCACCACCTTCACCTCTGCAAGGATACGTCATGACTACCTCAGCCGGATCGTTCCGCGATTCTGTCGATGCCATGTTCTCGCAAGCCGTCGCGCTCATGGACCTGCCTCCGGGACTTGCCGAGAAGATCCGCGTCTGCAACTCGACCTACACGGTCCGGTTCGGCGTGCGCCTGCGCGGGGAAATCCAGACGTTCGTCGGCTACCGCTCGGTCCATTCCGAACACAACGAGCCCGTGAAGGGCGGCATCCGCTACGCCATGAACGTCGACCAGGACGAGGTCGAGGCGCTGGCGGCGCTGATGACCTACAAGTGCGCGCTGGTCGAACTGCCGTTCGGCGGTTCCAAGGGCGGGCTTCGGATCGACCCGCTCGCGTGGGAGCCGGCGGAGCTGGAACAGATCACCCGCCGCTTCACCTACGAACTGTCGCGCCGCCGCCTGATCTCGCCCAGCCAGAACGTCCCCGCCCCCGACATGGGCACGGGCGAGCGCGAGATGGCGTGGATGGCCGACGCCTACAAGCGCCTGCACCCCGAGGACATCGACGCGCGCGGCTGCGTCACCGGCAAGCCCCTGGGCATGGGCGGGATCGCCGGCCGGGTCGAGGCGACGGGCCGGGGCGTCCAGTACGCGCTGCGCGAGGTGTTCCGCACGCCCACCCTCCTGAAGCGCGCGAACCTGTCGGGCTCGCTCGAAGGGCAGCGGATCATCGTGCAGGGTCTGGGCAACGTGGGCTTCCACGCGGCGCAGTTCCTGTCGCAGGAGGACGGGGCGAAGATCGTCGCCGTGGCCGAGCGGGACGGGATGGTCGTGAACCCGGACGGGCTGAACATCGCCGACCTGCAGGCGCACATGCGCGCGACCGGCGGGGTCAGGGGCTTCCCCGGCGCGACCTACGACGCGGACGGATCCAAGGCGCTGGAAATGGACTGCGACGTCCTGATCCCCGCCGCGATGGAGGCGGCGATCCACGCCGGCAACGCGGCGAACGTCAAGGCGTCGCTGATCGTGGAGGCCGCGAACGGTCCGGTCACGGCGGAAGCGGACGCGATCCTGCGCGAACGCGGCGTCGTCATCGTGCCCGACATGTACGCCAACGCGGGCGGCGTGACGGTGAGCTATTTCGAATGGGTCAAGAACCTCAGCCACATCTCGTTCGGGCGGCTGGAACGACGGCAGGAGGAAGACCGCCACCGCCTGCTGGTCGAGGAGCTTGAGCGCCTCTCGGCGGACCGGGGCCTCGGCTGGACGCTGTCGACGGGGTTCAAGCAGCGTTACCTGACCGGCGCGAACGAACTGGAACTGGTGCGCTCGGGTCTGGACGACACGATGCGCGGCGCGTTCCAGCAGATGCACCAGCAGATGGAAAGCGACCCGCGCGTCCCCGACCTGCGGACCGCGGGCTTCATGGTGTCGATCCGCCGGATCGCGGAAAGCTATCACTCGCTGGGGCTCTGACCGCGAAGGCGCTATGGGTCCGGGCGGCGGGCGATGATCCCGCCGCCCTTCTTCGTTCCGGCCCGCTCAGCGATAGCTGGCGATGGCGGCCCAGATCTCGTCCATGTCGGCCTCGCTCACGCAATAGGGCGGCATGACGTAGACCGTGTTCCCGAGCGGGCGCAGCAGGACGCCGCGGTCCATGAAATGCGCCCGCATCACCGGCCCGTCCTCGGCGAGATAGCCCGCCTGCCCGACCGACAGGTCGATCGCCACGATGGTCCCCTGCTGGCGCGGGTTTTCCCATCCCGGGCGCGCCGCCAGCGCCGCGAGCCGTTCCGCCTGCATCGCGGCGACCCGGTCCAGCACCGGCTGCATCCCGCCCGCCTCCCAGATCCGCACGTTCGCCAGCCCCGCCGCGCAGGCGATCGGATTGGCGGTGTAGCTGGAGGAATGGAAGAACGTCCGGGCCCGGTCGGTCGAGTAATGCGCTTGGTAGACCTTCTCGCAGGCGAGCGTCGCGGCCAGGGGCACCGCGCCCCCGGTCAGCCCCTTCGAGGTGCACAGGATGTCCGGCGCGATCCCCGCATGGTCGCAGGCCCACAGCCGACCGGTGCGCCCCCAGCCGGTCATCACCTCGTCGGCGATCATCAGGACGCCGTGTTCGTCGCAGATGCGCCGCAGCCCGGCGAGCACGGCGGCGTCGTACATCAGCATCCCGCCGGACCCGAGGATCAGCGGCTCGACGACCAGGGCCGCGATCTCTCCGCCCCGGGCCAGCGCGCGGAACGCGTCCAGCGTCGCCGCCCCGTCGGCGCGGGGGACGGGGATCCTGTCCACGTCGAACATCAGGGGACCGTAGGCCGCGTTGAAGACCCCACGCGCGCCCACGCTCATCGTGCCGATGGTGTCGCCGTGATAGGAACGGTCCATCACCACGATGCGGTGGTGCGCGTCGGTCCCGTCCGCGGCGCGCCAGTAGCCGAGCGCCATCTTCAGCGCGACCTCGACGGCGGTCGAGCCGCTGTCGGAATAGAACACGCGGGTCAGCCCCTCGGGCGCGAGCCGGACCAGCGCGGCGGCAAGCTGTTCCGCCGGGTCGTGGGTCAGCCCGGCGAAGATCACCTGGTCAAGCCGGGTGGCCGCATCGCGGATCGCGTCCATGATCGGCGGGTGGCGGTGGCCGTGGGTGATGACCCACCAACTGGACACCGCGTCGATCAGGCGGCCGCGGTCGGTGTGGATGTAGGCGCCTTCGGTGCGGCGGACGACGGGCGGCGCGGGCTCCGTCGCGTGCTGGGTGAAGGGGTGCCAGACGGGTCCGTCGATCATGCCGCGAAGTCCTTCGGGTCGAAGTTGTCGCGCATCGCCGCGGCAAGCGTGGCGGGGGTGAGACGGGGCAGCCGCGGCAGCCGCCCCAGCACCCGGACGCGGCCGATCTGGCCGATGGTCGCCATGTTGTCGGGGTTGTCGTCGCCGATGAAGGCGACCCCGTGCAGCGGGCAGCCCCGCGCGCGCAGGGATTCGATCGCGGTCAGCGTGTGGCTGATCGTGCCGAGCCCCGTCGCGGCGCAGACGATCACCGGCACGCCCCAGCGCGCAAAGAGGTCCGCCGACAGCAGGTCGCGCGTGACGGGGACGAGGACGCCGCCCGCGCCTTCGATCACCAGCGGGTCCACGTCGGGCGGATCGATGGCGGCGGGGTCGATGGTGACGCCTGCGAGTTCGGCGGCGCGGTGGGGCGACAGCGGCTCGGGCAGGACCACCGTCTCAGGGTGAATGCGGGCGCCGGTCATGCGGGCGACGAAGCCCGCGTCGCGCGGCGCGTCGGGATCGCCGGGCGTCACGCCGGTCTGGATCGGCTTCCAGTAATCGGCGCCGATCAGGCCGGCCAGCCCGGCGGCGAACACCGTCTTGCCGATGTCGGTCCCGGTGCCGGAAATCACGAAGCGGGCCACAGTTCCTCCAGCGCCTGCGCAAGGGCCACGATGTCGCCCTCGGACGCGTTCAGCGTCAGCGACAGCCTGAGCCGCGAGGTGCCGTGCGGCACCGTGGGCGGGCGGATGCCGCGCAGGTCGAACCCCCGCGCCTGCAGCGCCGCCGCGAGCGCCATCGTTTCCGCCGCGCCGCCCACGATCAGCGGCACGATCTGGCTGCCGCTCGGGGGCAGGTGCGGCAGGCGGGCGGCAAGCTCGTGCCCGAACAGGCCCACGCGGGCATGCAGCGCGTCGCGGCGCCACGGCTCGTCCTCGACCATCGCGAGCGCCTCGATCGCGGCCGCGCAGACAAGCGGCGACGGCGCGGTCGCGAAGATGAAGGGGCGGGCGCGGTTCACCATGAAGTCGCGAAGCGCCGGCGCCATGCACAGGATCGCCCCGGACCCGCCCAGCGCCTTGCCGAGCGTGTGCAGCGAGACGACGTTGTCGCGCCCTTCCAGATGCGCGGCGAGCCCGCGCCCGCCTGCGCCCCAGACGCCGGTCGCGTGCGCCTCGTCAACGACCAGGAAGCCGTGCTCGTCCGCGAGCGCGGCAAGATCGTCCAGCGCCGCCCGGTCGCCGTCCATGCTGTAGAGGCTTTCGACCGCGATCCAGACCGACCCCGTCCCACCCCGCCGCCGCCAGTCCGCGATCACCTCGCTTGCGTGACCCGGATCGTTGTGGCGGAAGACGGCCACGACCGCGCGGGTCAGGCGCGCGCCCTCGCGCGTGCTGGCGTGCGACAGGTCGTCCATCAGCAAGAGGTCGCCCGTCTGCGGCAGCGTGCCGAACAGCGCGACGTTGGCGACGTAGCCGCCCCCGAACATCAGGGCCGCGCCGGCCCCGAAGAACCCGGCCGCCCGCGCCTCCAGCGCCTCGTGCCAGTCGTCGTTGCCGCGCAGCAGCCGCGATCCGGTGGCCCCCACCGGCGCGCCCTCATCCAGCGCCCGACGCACGGCGCAGGACAGCCGCGGCGATCCCGCAAGCCCCAGGTAGTCGTTCGACGCGAAATCGACCCCCGTCCGGCCCGCCAGCGCGCGCCGCCGCCCCTTCGACGCGAGCGCGTCGAGATCATCGCGGAACGGCGCCAGCCGGTCGGGCGACGGAAGGCGGGGTGGCCCGGCGTTCACGGCTCAGCGCAGGATCGGGACCGGCATCCGCTCGCGCGCGGCGGGCGCGGAGGCGGCGTCCTGCGGCACATGCTCGTGCGCGACCATCGGCTGCATGCCGAGCTTGGCCAGCAGCTGCATGTCCTTGTCCTCGTCCGGATTGCCCGCGGTCAGGAGCGTGTCGCCCACGAAGATCGAGTTCGCCCCGGCCAGGAAGCACAGCGCCTGCATCTCGTCCGTCATCGCGGTGCGGCCCGCGGACAGGCGCACATGCGCGGACGGCATCATGATGCGGGCGGTAGCGATGGTGCGGATGAAGTCGATCGGATCGACCGGGTCCGCGTCCGCGAGCGGCGTTCCGGGGATAGGGATCAGCATGTTGATCGGCACGCTGTCCGGCGGCTCGGGCAGGTTCGCCAGCGTCACGAGCATGTCCACGCGGTCCTGGCTCCCCTCGCCCAGGCCGAGGATCCCGCCGGAGCAGACCTTGATCCCGCTGTCGCGCACCACCGCCAGCGTATCCAGCCGGTCCGCGAAGCTGCGGGTGGTCACGACCTTGTCGTAATAGGCTTCCGACGTGTCGATGTTGTGGTTGTAGTAGTCGAGGCCCGCATCCTTCAGCCGGCGCGCCTGCCCCGCGTCCAGCATCCCCAGCGTCATGCAGGTTTCCATGCCCAGCGCCTTCACCCCCTCGACCATGGCGATCACCTGCGCCATGTCGCGTTCCTTGGGGCTGCGCCAGGCCGCGCCCATGCAGTAGCGGGTGGCCCCGGCGTCGCGGGCCTTCCTCGCCTCGGCGATCACGCGCTGGACCTCGATCAGCTTGGACGCGGACAGGTCGCTTCCGTGGCGGGCGGACTGGCTGCAATAGCCGCAATCCTCGGGGCAGCCGCCGGTCTTGATCGACAGAAGCCGGCTCAGCTGGATGCGGTTGGGATCGAAATGCGCGCGATGGGCGGTCTGGGCACGGAACAGAAGCTCCATGAACGGCAGGTCGAACACCGCCCTCGCCTCGGCCGCGGTCCAGACGCGGCGGGTGGACTGGTCCGAGACGGCGTCGAGATGCGACATGGCGAGCGTTCCCCTTTGCAGCACCGGGTCGGTAGCAGGTTCCTGCGGCGATGTGCAACCTCGGCGCGGCGCCGGCGGTCACGGCGTCCCGTCCCGCTTCGCGCGGCGCGCATCGGCCGCCCCCGCCTTCAGATGCGAAAGCACCTGTGCCCGCCCGAACTCCCGCACCGCCTTCGCGCGGGCGGCATCGAAATTGGGCCGCATGCGCGCAAGCTCCGCCTCGGCCCGCATGAGCGCGTCCGCGTCGCGCCCGGCGATGGCAGCGGCCGCGCGAAGGTCGGCCAGCGAGTCCGGCGCGGCGCTGGCGCAGAGGTCCGAAAGCTCGCCCCTGATCCGGTCGATCCGCGTTTCCATGGCGACCACGTGGCCGCGGAAGGCCGAGAACTTCCGCAGCTCGAGGTCGGATTTCAGCTGCGCCACGCGAAAAAGCGCGTCCAGCTGCGCCTCGGTCGTCATTGCCGCCCCCCGGCCGCGCCCTGGGCCTGCGACCAGCCCTGCCGGGCGCGGATCCGCATCTGCTCGGAAAACCGGATCGCGGCGGCCACGGGGCCGAACTGATCGTGCGGGATCTCCTCGCCCAGCTTCACCGTCGCGTGCAGCGCGCGGGCACAAGGCGGGTCGGACCAGATCGGCACCTTGTGTTCCCGCGCGCGCTCGCGGATCCGCAGCGCGACCTCGTCCACGCCCTTGGCAAGACACACCGGCGCCCGCCCGCTGCCCCGCTTCCATTCCAGCGCGACGGCGTAGTGGGTGGGGTTCACGATCACCACGTCGGCCTTTTCCACGTCGGCGAGCATGGTGCCCAGCGCGATGTCCATCGCGCGCTGGCGGCGGGCCGACTTGAAGTGCGGGTCGCCCTCGCTTTCCTTGTGCTCGTCCTCGACCTCCTTCCGGGTCATGCGGTTGCGGCGCATGAAGTCGAGCCGCTTCCAGAACATGTCGATCGCCGCGAAGACGACCGCGACGCCGAGCGCCAGCAGCAGCGCCTGCCGGGTGAGCCACGGCAGCGCCTGCGTCCACTGCCCTGCGGGCAGATGGGCACTGCTGCCGAGACGGTCGATCAGCTGGCTGAAGAGGATCCATCCTCCGGCCCCGACGAGGGTGCATTTGCCGAGCTGCATCCCGAACGCGACGAGGCCCTGGCGGCCGAACTTCTGGCCCGCGTTCTTCAGCGGGTTGATGCGGTTGATGTCGGGGGCGAGCTTCGACGGCGTGAAGGTGATCCCGCGCTGCACCACGAGGCCCAGCAGCACCAGGACCGCGGGCGCCGCGAGCACCGCCAGCACCGCCGCCCCGCTGCGGCGGCCGAGCGCCACGGCAAGGTCGGCCGCCGCCGCCGGCGCCTCGGGCCAGGGCTCCGCGCCCAGAAGCCGCTCGGCCATCGCCGACCAGCCGTCCAGCGCGGCGCCCCCCAACAGCACCAGCGCCAGCGCCGTGCCCAGATAGGACAGGGCCACCGCCGTCTCGGGCGAGCGCGGGATGTCCCCCTTTTCCCGCGCCTTCCGCAGCTTCTGCTCGGACGGGTCGTACTGGCGGTCGTCCTTGTCCTCGCTCATGGCCGCGCGCCCGTCACGGCAGCACCGGCAGCGGAACCGACAGGACCGCGTCGGCCCAGATCCGCAGGACGACCGGCGACATGACCGTCAGCGCGACGAGCGCCAGCAGGATGCCCGCCGGCGCCGCGACGAGGCTGATCGGCAGCGCGGGCATGACCCGCGCGATCACCCCCGACAGCGCCTGGAACAGGAACCCGCCGAGGACGAAGGGCGCCGCGATCACGAGCGCGAGGCCGAAGCTGCTGCGGACCAGCTCGACGATCGCCGGGAACACCGCCTGGATGTCGGGCCAGCCGCCCGGCGGGCGCAGCCGCAGGCTGTCGGCCAGCAGGTCGGTCAGCATGGCCGGCAGGCCGAGCGCCATCAGCAGGGCGATCCCGGCGAGGTGCAGCAGGTTCCCGATCGGGTGCGGCGCCATCTCGTTCGAGACGCCGATGATCTGCGACAGGGACGCGGTCTGCGCCATCGCCGTCGTCGCGATGTCGAGCGCCAGAGCGATCAGCCGCACCATGACCCCCAGCGCGAGGCCCGTCACGACCTCGGCCGCGACCAGGACCGCGATCGTGATCTGCGTCGCCGCGGCCGCGTCCGGCACCTGCGCGACGCCCGACAGCATCGGCGTCAGGGCGATTGCAACCGCGACCCTGACCCGGACGGGAACCGCCTGTTCGCCGACCCCCGGCAGCATCAGCACGCAGGCCTGCACCCGGGCATAGACCAGCACCAGCGGCAGCAGCGCCTGCAGCGGCACGACCTGCTGCAGCTGGGCGAGCGCCGGGATCACGTCTCGACCGTGCCCAGGAGCCGCATCCGCGCGGCCGGATCGACTTCGTCGATGCCGAGGACCGGCCAGCCGAGCCCCGCCGCCCCCACCATCGCGCGGACCGCGCGGCGGCGGTGGTCGGGGACGACCAGGGCCGGCTGCGCCCCTGCCGCCAGCGTTGCGGCGGTGCGCTTCAGCTGGTCTGTCATGGCCTTGATCAGCGGCTGGCTCAGCGCGCCGGGCTGGCGGCCGGCCTCGGCCTCGGCGCGGACGAACTCGGCCTCCCACCCGGGGTGCAGCTGCAGCACGTCCACGCGGCCCTCGGGATCGGCGAGCTGCTCGGTGATCTGCCCGCGCAGGCGGCGGCGCACCACGTCGCAGGCAAGGTCGGGATCCGGGCTGCGGCTTTCGTACACCGCCTCGACGATCAGCGGCAGGTTGCGGATGGACACCCGGTCCGCCAGCAGCAGCCGCAGCACCGCCAGCAGCAGGTCGGGCGCGACCTTGTCGGGGATCATGTTGTCGAAGAGCCGCTGGTAGGACTGCGCGCGCCCCTCGTCGCTCAGCGACTTCAGCTCCTGGATCAGGCGCTGCATGGCGGACAGGGTGAAGAGCGCGGGCAGGTTCGCCTTGACCGTCTCCATCAGGTGGGTGGACAGGACCTCCATCGGGGTCACGACCGTCGCGCCGGCGATGGCGGCGTCGTCCTGTTCCGACGGCGCGATCCAGCGCGCGGGGCTGTCGTAGACCGGCTCGCGCGCGGGCTCGCCGCCGATCGCGGCCAGCGTCTCGGCGTCGCCGAGCGCGAGGATCTGCGCGTGGCGCAGGTTGCCGCGCGCGCGCACGACGCCGTGGATGCGGATGACGTAGTCGCCCCCGTCCAGCGCCGGCGCGTCGGTGATCCGCACCTCGGGCAGGATCACGCCGAGGCTGCGCGCGATGTGCAGCCGCAGGTTGTTGATCCGCGGCCCCAAGCCCCGCGCGCCGTCGAGCGCGCCCGAGATGAGGTCGGGCCCGATCTCGACCCCGATCTCGTCGGTGTCGAGGATGTCGCCCATCCTCGGTCGGGTGTCGACCGGCGCGGCCTCGGGCAGCGGCGCCGCCTCCTCGGCCACGGGGCGGTGGGCGTTGCGCCAGGCGAGCGTGCCGGAGCCGGCGGCCAGCGCGAGGAAGATCAGCGTCGGCATGCCGGGGACGATCGACAGAAGCCCCATTGCCGCGCCGACGATCGCGGGCGCGTGCCATCCTTCGGAGAACTGCCGCGTCAGCATGTCGGCGGTGGTGTCGGTCGCGCCGCCTCGCGACAGCAGGATCGCCGCCGCCATCGAGGTGATGAGCGAGGGGATCTGGCTCACCAGCCCGTCGCCGATGGTCAGCTGCGAATAGCTGTGCATCGCCTCGACCACCGGCAGCCCGTGGGCGAGGATGCCCACCATCAGCCCGATCACCAGGTTGATCGCGGTGATGACGAGGCCCGCGACCGCATCGCCCTTGACGAACTTCGACGCCCCGTCGAGCGAGCCGAAGAAGCTGATCTCGCTCTGCTCCGCCACGCGGCGGCGCTTGGCCTCGGCATGGTCGATCGCGCCCGAGTTCAGGTCGCCGTCGATCGCGAGCTGCTTGCCTGGCAGCGAATCGAGCGCGAAGCGCGCCGAAACCTCGGCCATCCGGCCCGAGCCCTTGGTGATGACCATGAAGTTCACGACCGAGATCACCGCGAAGATCGTGAGGCCCACGACCAGCGACCCGCCGGCGGCGAAGTTCGCGAACCCCATGATGACGTCGCCCGCGGCCTGCGGCCCGGTGTGGCCCTCGGTCAGGATCAGGCGGGTCGACGAGACGTTGAGCGCGAGACGCACCATCAGCGTCACCAGCAGCAGGACGGGGAAGGCCTGGAAGTCGGTCGGCTTCTGGACCAGGCAGGCCATGACGAGGATCAGCGCCGAACTGGCGATCGACAGCGCAATCCCGAGGTCGAGGACCGCTGCCGGGATCGGGATCACCATCGACAGGGTGATGAGCAGCAGGGCGCCGGTGACGGCGATGGGGCGGAGCGAGGCGGGCGTCCCGCCCCGGGCGGCGGCGGTCACTGCCCTTCCTCCGGGTCGGGCGCGGGCGCCAGGATCGTCGCGGCGGGGATCGCCGGGCCTTCCAGCAGGCCCGAACGGCGCAGGAACACGACCGCGAGCAGGCGCTGGTCGGGCGCCATCGCGGCCAGCCGCTGCAGGTAGTCGGGCGGCAGCGGCTGCCCCGACAGCACCCAGTCGGTGGCCGCCGCGGTGAACGCCGCGGCATCGGGGGGCGCCCCGGCGGCGGCGGCGGGCAAGGCGGAAACGGCGAGCGCCAGCAGCATCACGAGGCCTTCTTGATGTCGCGGAGCGCGTTTTCCACGTCGACGAAGCTGGGCCTGACATGATCCGGCGCAGCCTGCCGGCCCACCTCGACGCACAGGTTCGTGGCATGGCGGTGCAGCCCCGCGACCAGCACCGACTTGATCACGTCGTAGAAGGACAGGTCCTGCTTCATCACCTCGCCCAGCCGCTGCGCGAGCGGCGCGACGAACCCGTAGGCCAGGAACACGCCCAGGAACGTGCCGACCAGCGCGCCGCCGATCATGCCGCCCAGCACCTCTGGCGGCTGGTCGATCGAGGCCATAGTCTTCACGATCCCCAGCACCGCCGCGACGATCCCCAGCGCCGGCAGCGCATCCGCCATGTTCTGGAGCGCGTGCGGCACGTGCATCGCCTCGTCCTTCAGAAGCGTGATCCGCCGCGCCAGCATGTCCTCGACCTGGTAGGGGTCGTCGTAGTTGAGGCTCGCGGATCGCAGCGTGTCGGTGATCAGCCGCACGGCCTGCTCGTCGGCGAGGATCGCGGGGTAGGTCGCGAAGATCTTCGAGGTCTCGGGCGTCTCGATGTGCTCCTCCAGCTCGACCGGGTTCGACCGCCACAGGCGCAGCAGCTCGAACAGCAGGCACAGGACCTGGCGGTGATGCTCGTCGTGCCATTTCGGGCCCTTGAAGGCCCGGATCAGGCCCTTCGGCGTGTGCTTGAGGACGTCCGAGCTGTTCGACAGCAGGAACGACCCCACCGCCGCGCCGCCGATCATCATCATCTCGAACGGCAGCGAGTGGGTGATCACCCCCATCTTGCCGCCCGCGAGGATGTAGCCGCCGAAGACCATCGCGACGGTCAGGGCGATGCCGATGATGCCGAACATGGTGTCAGTCCTTCGCGGCTGGGGTGGCGCCGAGGCGCGCGGACAGGATCGCCGCGTGCGACGGCTCGAGCGCCGCGATGATCCGCGCCCCCGTCTCGGGCTGGACGCGGGCCAGGATCTCGGCGCCGAAGTCGGGGGGAAGGGCGGCGAGCACCTCGGCCGCCTCGGCGGGCTTCATCGCGTCGTAGACGGCGATCAGGCGCGAGATGCCCTCGTCCGTCCGGGTCTGCGCCGCGGCCTGGCCCCGGCCCAGCGCCTCCTTCGCGGCGCGGAGCTGCGCGAGCTTCGCCGAAAGCCGCTCCTCGGCCGCGGCGATCTCGGCCCGGCGGCTGTCCAGGGCCTCGATGCCGCGATCGACCGCGATGCCGCGCAGGCGCAGCGTCTCGGCAAGCTCCACCGCCTCGGGGACGTCGGTGCATCCCTCCATCAGCGCGGGCGCCGCGGCGAAGGCGCGCATCTGGTCGCCAAGGGGGACGAGCCGCAGCCCCTGCAGGGCCGCGAGCGTGCCAAGGCCCAGCGCGGCGGTGGTCAGGACCGCCCTACGCATCGGCGGCCACCCGGCGGCGCAGGCGCGCGCGGCGGGGCGCGTCGTCCGCCACCATGCTGCGCTGAAGCGCCCAGTAGGCACGCTCGGCCTTGGCCCGCTCGACCTCGGAGGCAAGGGCCCTGGTCGCGGCGGTCGCTTCCGCCCGCGCGGCGCCGATCGCGCCTTCCAGCCGCCCGATCTCTGCCGTCATCACGGCAATCGCCGCGCCCAGGCCCGTCTCGAGGTCGTTCAGCCGCCGCAGACGACGCGACAGAAGCAGGCAGAAGCCGGCAAGGCCCCCGGCAAAGACGCACAGCGCCAGCTGCAGGATCGTGGACAGGGTCATTGGATGCGGAACTCCGTGATCAGCAGGTCGCGCACGGCGTCTTCGCCCAGGACGAAGCGGGCGCGCGTCGCCATTTCGGCGCGCAGGATTTCAAGGATGCCGCGCCGGTCGAGCGCGGCGGGATCGATCCCGGCCAGGAGGCCGTTGAAGGCGTCGACGACGCGCGGCATCAGCAGCTTCGCCTGGTCGGCCTGCAGGGGATCGGTGTCGATCATGGCGGTGACGACGAGCGAGCGCCCGCCCGACCCGGGCAGCGACAGGACGATGCGCGGCACGTCGAGGAACGCGACCGCCGGCGCCGCCCGCGCCGCGGCGGCGGTCTCGGCGGGGCCCAGCAGGGCAATCGGCGACCACAGCCCCGCGAGCGTCGAGCCCGCGCCCGCGCCAAGCGCCAGCACCGGTACCAGCACCGGAGCGAGGCGCTTCAGCAGCGGCTTGCTCGGTCCCGCCGTCGTCTCTGCGGTGATTTCGGTCATCGTGATTCTCCGTCCTGCAGGCAGAGCGATAGCAGGACGGGGCTAACGCATTCTTAATCGGCCCCATGCGATGAGGATCCCGCAGACGGGACGAATCGGAGCATGGCATGCAGAAGCTGCTGGACTACTGGACCGCGCGCAGCGCCTCGCAGCGGGTGACGCTGGTCGCGGCCTTCGCCCTGACCTTTCTCGCGGTGGCGGGGTTCGCGTGGCAGTCCAGCCGGACCGAGATGGCGCTGCTCTACGGCGGTCTCGACGGGGCCCAGTCCGGCGCGATCATGGCCGAGGTCGAGAAATCCGGCGTCCCCTACCAGGTGCGAGGCGATTCGATCTGGGTCGATGCCGCGGAACGGGACCAGATGCGGATGACGCTGGCGGGGCTCGGCCTGCCGAACGCGGGCGGCGCGGGGTACGAGATCCTGGACGGCATGTCGGGCTTCGGGACGACCTCGCAGATGTTCGACGCGGCCTACTGGCGCGCCAAGGAAGGCGAGCTTGCGCGCACGATCCTGGCGCTGCCGAACGTCAAGACGGCGCGGGTGCACCTCGCCGTGCCCCAGGGCCGCGGCTACCGCCGCGACGTCGCAGGCACGGCGTCGGTGACGCTAACGACGAACGGCGCCGCGGTGGACCGGGCGCAGGCGCAAGCGCTGCGCTTCCTCGTGTCGTCCGGGGTGCCGGGGATGACGCCGGACCGCGTCACGGTGATCGACAGCATGCGCGGCGTCGTCGCCGCCGCCGACGAGCTTGGCCCGACCGACCGCGAGGCGGAGCTGAAGCAGAACGTCGAGCGGATGCTCGAATTCCACGTCGGTCCCGGCAACGCGATCGTGGAGCTGAACATCGCCGTCGCGACCCAGGCCGAGCAGCTGACCGAACAGCGCTTCGACCCGACCCAGCGGGCGCTCGTCTCGCAGGAAAGCCAGGAAACGACCGACGCATCCACCAACCAGTCCGGCGGTCCGGTCACGGCCTCCTCGAACCTGCCCGAAGGCCAGGACGCTGAGGGCGAACAGAACCGCGCCAACAGCTCGGAAACGCGGCAGGTGTCGAACTACGAGGTCAGCCGGACCACGCGCGAGGTGGTGACGCAGCCCGGCGCGACCCGCCGCCTCACGGTCGCGGTGATGGTGAACGGCGTCCCCGTCACCGGCGACAAGGGCGAGGTCACGCTGGAGCCGCGGGGCGAGCCCGAGCTCGAGGCGCTGCGCGAGTTGGTCGCATCCGCCGTGGGCTTCGACGAGGAACGCGGCGACGTGATCACCGTGAAGTCGCTGCCTTTCGCGGCGCTGTCGGGCGACGGCACCCTGGCCGAACGCGGCGGGTTCATGGACCGGCTGGAACCGAACGGGCTGATCCGGCTGGCGCTCGTCGGGCTGTTCGCGCTGCTGGTCGCAGCGATCGTGCTGCGCCCGGTGCTGCGCGCCCGCAACGCGCCGGCGCAGGCCCAGGCGCAGGCGCTGCTCGACGACAGCGGCGCGGCACCCGCCCTGCCCGGCCCCGCGCCCTTCGCGCCGGCGCAGCCCGCGGGCGGGGTCACGGACCTGCCGGGGCTGCCAGCGCTGTCCATCGCCGGGCCGGACTACGACTTCACCCCTCCAGCGCAGCCGGCGGACCCGGTGGCGCGTCTGCGCGAACTGATGCGCGAACGCCAGCAGGACAGCCTGCGGATCCTGTCGGGCTGGATCGATGACAAGGAAAAGGCATGATGACCGCGGCGATCCTGAAGCTCGAATCCTTCGACCGGCGCCCGCCCCCGCCGCCAGCGCTCTTCACCCAGGCCGACCTCGACGCGGCCTTCGCGGCGGGCGAGGCCCGGGCCCGGGCCGCAGCCGACGCCGACGCCCGCGCCGACCTGGCCGCGAGGGTGGCGGCGCTGGACGCCTCGGTCCGCGAGCGCACCGCATGCCGGGCCGGGATGATGGGCGAGGTGGTCGGGGCGCTGAAGCCGGTCCTCGACGCCTTCGCGGACGGCGCACTGCCGGTCCTGGCGCGCGCGCGGATGCAGGCGGCGGTGCTGGCCGAACTGGAGCGTCTGTCGGACAGCGCCGACGATTGCGGCACGGCCGCCCTGCGCTGCGGGCCCGACGACGCGGCGCTGCTGCAGGACTGGCTCGGCCGTCCGGGCTGCGCCATCGCGCTCGACCCGACCGGCGCGCCCGGCACCGTGGATCTGGCGATCCGGGGCGGGCGCGTCTGCTTCGACCACGCGGCCGTCACGCAAGGCTTCCGCGATCTTTTCCGCGACTTCATGGATGGACTCACCGAATGACCGACATCTCTTCCCTCATCGCCACCGACCTGATCCAG
Source organism: Paracoccus aeridis (assembly GCF_004923205.2). GTDB lineage: Bacteria > Pseudomonadota > Alphaproteobacteria > Rhodobacterales > Rhodobacteraceae > Paracoccus > Paracoccus aeridis. Next base: position 44,494 of record NZ_SELD02000001.1, on the reverse strand, counting down.
GTCGAGATCGAGATCAGGCTGGGCCGCACCCGCCTGACCGTGGCCGAACTGTCGCGGCTGCGCCCCGACGACGTGCTGGCGCTGGACCAGGAGGTCAGCGACGGCGTCGACATCTGCATTGCCGACAAGGTGATCGCGCGGGGCGAGCTGGTCGACGACGGCAGGCCCGACGGGCGGCTTGCGGTACGGATCCTGTCGGCGGGACAGGCGTGACGCGACCCGCCTTCCTTCGCCGGGCGACCTGCGCCGCCGTTGCGGCGGCCGCGCTGGCCCTGCCGATGGCGGCGGCGGCGCAGGGCCTGGGCGAGGCGGCGCAATCCGCGGCCCAGGGCCTGGGCAACAGCGCGATCCTGATCTTCCTGGGGCTGACGCTCCTGTCGCTGGCGCCCGGCTTCGCGATCATGGTCACCTGCTTCCCGTTCGTGGTGACGGTGCTGTCGATCTTGCGGCAGTCGATCGGGCTGCAGCAGTCGCCGCCGAACATGCTGATCGTCAGCCTCGCGCTGTTCCTGACCTGGTTCGTGATGGACCCGGTCCTGCGCGAGGTGTGGAACGTCGCGGGCGCGCCGCTGCAGCAGGGCGTGATCTCCATCCCCGAGGCGTTCGACCGCGGGATCGTGCCGTTCCGCGATTTCATGGCCGCCCGCACCGACCCCGACACGCTGGCGGCGATGGCCGAGGTCGCGCCGCGCCCGGCGCCCGATCCGGCGCCCGGGCCCGCGTCCGGGCCGGAATCCGGGCCGGCGCCCGCCGGGGTGCCGCTGTCGGTGCTGGTCCCGTCCTTCATGCTGTCCGAGATCCAGCGCGCGTTCGAGATCGGGTTTCTCATCTCGCTGCCGTTCCTCATCATCGACCTGGTGGTGTCGGCGGTCCTGATGTCGATGGGGATGATGATGGTGCCGCCCGCGATCGTGGCGCTGCCGTTCAAGCTGGCGTTCTTCGTCGTGGTGGACGGATGGGGGCTGATCGCGGCGGCGCTGGTGCGCGGCTACCAGCCGTGACCTTCAGGGCGTCAGCCCTCGGGCACCGCCTCGATCACGACGAAGGCCTGCGCCCAGGGGTGGTCGTCGGTCAGCGTGACGTGGACGACGGCGCGGTGGCCCGGCGGCGTCATCGATGCCATCCGCTCGGCCGCCCAGCCGGTCAGCGTCATCCGCGGCTGGCCCGTGCGCAGGTTCGTCACCGCCATGTCCTTCCAGACGATGCCCATGGCAAGGCCGGTTCCCAGCGCCTTGCTGCACGCCTCCTTCGCGGCCCAGCGCTTGGCCAGCGTCGCGGCCTCGTTCGCGCGGCGCGCGGCGCGCGCGAGTTCGGCCGGCGTGTAGACGCGATTGCGGAAGCGGTCGCCGTGGCGTTCCAGAACGCCGGCGATCCGGTCGATGTTGGCGAGGTCGGTGCCGATGCCGAGGATCATGGGCGGGTTCCCTCCTGCGCGGCAGGCCCCGGGCCGGTGGCGCGGGAAGATCCCCGGCTGCAGGCCTGGCAGGACATTGCGCGGGAACCGCCGCGGCCGCGGGCCTTTGCTGCGCCTGAGGGCAGGCCATCGCGCATCATCGCGGCGACGTCTCGCCCCGGACGCGGCCCGTGGACTGGTCGATCGTGACCGTCAGCGTGCGGGGCGCGCCGTCGCCCCGTTCCGGGTCATGGACCTCGACCGGGATGGCGAGCGTCAGCCCGCGGACCGGGTCGTAGCTGGCCTTCCGGGCCGGGAAGTCCATTCCCCGAAAGCCCGTCCGCCCGGACAGCGACACCACTTGGCACTGGCGGAACATGCCGGTCTCGTCCGCTGGCGGGCTGAGGACGAGAAGGTGGAACGGCGCGCCCGCGGGCTCGACCGTGTCGAGCGCGGCCACGCGGATCTTGCCTTCGGCATAGGTGGCGGTGCTTTCCTCCCACGGCTCGGCAAGGGTGTCGATCCGCTCGCCGTCGCCGCAAGGGCGGACGGTGGCGGGTTGGGCGGGGGCAGGTTGGGCGGGGGCGGGATGTGGCGCGGCGGGTTCAGCGCCGGCGGCCTCTGCCCCGGCAACCGGCGCGGCAAGCGGCCCCGCCAGCACTGCGGCGAGTGTCGCCGCGACAAGCCCGGCGGGCAGGCCGCTCACGTCCGCGCGCCGCTGCGGCCCGCGTCCATCCGCGCGCGCATCTCGGCGATCGCGGGACCAAGGCCGGTGAAGATCGACTCGGCAATCAGGAAATGGCCGATGTTCAGCTCCGCCAGTTCCGGCAGGGCCGCGATCGGCCCGACGGTGTCGAAGGTCAGGCCGTGGCCCGCGTGCACCTCGAGCCCCAGCGACGCGGCCAGGCGCGCGCCGTCGGCCAGGCCCACGAGTTCGGCGTCGCGTTCGGCAGCCCGCCCCTCGGTGTCGAGGTCGCAATAGGCGCCGGTGTGCAGTTCCACCACGGCCGCCCCCACGCGGGCGGCGGCGTCGATCTGGCGCGGGTCGTGGCCGATGAACAGCGACACCCGGCACCCCGCGTCGCGCAGGGGCGCGATGAAATCGGCAAGCCAGCCCTCGTCCCGCGCGACGTCGAGACCGCCCTCGGTCGTCCGCTCCTCGCGCTTTTCGGGCACGAGGCAGACCGCGTGCGGACGGTGCCGCAGCGCGATCGCCTGCATCTCGGCGGTCGCGGCCATCTCGAGGTTCAGGGGCACCCGCAGCGCCCCGGCCAGCCGGGCGATGTCGTCGTCCGAGATGTGGCGCCGGTCTTCGCGCAGATGCGCGGTGATGCCGTCGGCGCCGGCTTCCTCGGCGATCAGCGCCGCCCGCAGCGGGTCGGGCCAGGGCGTGCCGCGCGCGTTCCGCACCGTCGCCACGTGATCGATGTTCACTCCAAGCCGCAGCATCGCGCCCCCCTCGTCCGATCCGCCCGCAGGTTAGCGCGCCGGGGGCGGCGAAGGTAGGGTGTGCGTTTGCGCGACCCACCAGCCGGGCCGGGCCCGCGCGATGGCGTCTCGCGCCGCCTGCGCGGCGGCCGCATCGGCGAAGACGCCGAAGCAGGTCGCGCCCGATCCCGACATGCGGGACAGTCGTGCGCCCGCGTCCCGCAGCGCCGCCAGCACGTCCGCAATGGCGGGCGCAATCCCGATCGCCGCCGCCTGCAGGTCGTTGCGGGTGCCGTGCAGCCAGCCCAGCAGCGCCGCCGCATCGGGCGACGCCGGCAGGACCGGCAGCGCCGGGTTGTCGCGCCGTTTGAGCGCCCGGAACACCGCCGGGGTCGGAACCGCCACGCGCGGGTTCACCAGCAGCAGGTGCAGCGCAGGCAGGCCGGGCAGCGGCTCGACCGCCTCTCCCACCCCGTTCATCCGGGCGGGAACGGACGCGAGGCAGACGGGCACGTCGGCACCCAGGCCGGCCGGATCGGCGGGGGAGCGCCCGAGCGCGCGCAGCACCGCCGCCGCGTCGGCCGACCCGCCGCCGATCCCCGACGCGACCGGCAGCGCCTTGTGGAGCGTGATCGCGCAATCGGCGCCCACCGACCGGGCGGCGCGCAGGCACAGGTTGTCCTCGTCGCCTGCCAGGTCCGCCGCGAAGGGGCCCGTGACCGCAAGCGACAGCGGACCCGGCGCCACCGTCACGCGGTCGCCCAGCTCGGTGAAGACCACGAGCGAATCGAGCAGGTGGTAGCCGTCGGGACGGCGGCCGGTCACGTGCAGGCAAAGGTTGATCTTGGCCGGGGCCGGCTCGACGCAGGCGCGGGGCAGGTCCGGCCGCGTCACGGCCGGGGCGGCACCGGCTCGTCGCCAGCGGGGGCGTCGGGGGCGTCGGGGGTGTCGGCATCGGAAGGTGCGGGCGTGTCGTCCACCGCGGCTTCGGGCGCGCGCGCCCCGTCCTCGGCAGCACCATCTTCGGCAGCACCGTCGTCCGCAGCGTTTTCGCCCGCAGCACCGTCGCCGGCAGCATTGCCGTCCGACGCAGGCGCAGGTTCGGGCGGCAGGCCGAAGCCTTCGGGCAGCTTGCCGCCGTTCGCCGCCTCGGCGGCCAGCACCGCGTCCAGCCCGACCTCGATCTTGGCGCGGATACGGTCGCGGTCGGTGTCGGTGTCGTCCTCGGTCCACAGGCTCAGCGCGCGGCGCCACTGCACCTCGGCCTCGCGCTGGCGCCCGGCCTTCCAGTAGACGTCGCCCATGTGGTCGTTGACCAGGCTGTCGTCGGACATGGCCGCGACCGCGCGCTCCATCGGCGGCACCGCGTCCTGGTAACGGCCCAGCCGGTAGTAGGCCCAGCCGAGCGAATCGAGGATGTAGCCGTCGTCGGGGCGCAGTTCGACCGCGCGTTCGATCAGCCGCAGCGCCTCGTCCAGGTTCACGTTCCGGTCGACCCAGGAATAGCCGAGATAGTTCAGGATCGCGGCGTGGTCGGGCTGCAATTCCAGCGCCGCCTTCATGTCGGCGTCCGACCTGTCGTACTGGCCCGACCGTTCCAGGGCGATGCCGCGGGCGTAGAGCGGGAACCAGGACGCCTGCCGGTCCTCGCCCTTCGCCAGCAGCGCGACCGCGCGGTCGTAGGCGGCGACCGCGTCCGTCCACTTGTCCTGCTGGCGCAGAAGGTCGCCCAGCGAGGTCCAGGCCGAGGCGAGGTCCGGCTGCGCCACCGTCAGCGCGCGGGCGGCGCTTTCCGCGTCGGCCATGCGCTCGGCCTGCACCAGCGCCTCGATCCGGGCAAGCTCCGCCACCGGGCGCACCTCGCCCGCGGCGGCGAGCGCGCCGAACTCGTCCTCGGCCAGGTCGAACTGCCCCAGCGACTGCAGCAGCTGCGCCGCGATCAGGCGGGCCTCGCCCAGGCCGGGCGAGACGTAGCCGGCGAGCCGGGCATGGATCAGGGCGAGCGGATCGGGCTCCTCGCCCGTCGCCAGCGCGCCCGCGAAGGTCAGGAACACCTGCGCGATCCCGTCGGCCGGCCCCTTGATGCTGTCGAACGGCAGCGTCTCGCCCGCTTCCAGCCGCCGGCGCATGTCGACCAGGATCGGCTCGTTCTCGATCCCGCTCAGACGGTCGATCAGCGCGATCGCGTCGGCGTTGCGGTCTAGCTGCGACAGGACTTCGGCGTGCGCGACCAGCCCCAGCAGGTGCGCGCTGACGCCGGGGGCGGCCATCGCCTCGTTCGCGCCCTCGTAGTCGCCCACATTCGCGCGGGCGAGACCCAGGTGATAGCGCGCCATCGCCTCGGCGCCCGGCACCTGCTCCATCGTCTCGAACGCGGCCATCGCCTCGTTCGCGTCGCCCGCGCCCAGAAGCGCCCAGGCGCGGATCATGCCGTCCAGAAGCGCGCCGCCGCCCGGCGAGTCGTCGCCCGGCGCGGCCTCGATGTCGGCCAGGACGTCCCGCCACTTGCCCTGCTTCACGAGATCGGCGCGCAGCACGATCCGCGCGAGCGGCGTGGCCGCGTCCCGCGCCCGCAGTTCGTTCGCGTATTCGATGGCGCGCGGCATCTGCCCGGCCGACACCAGCGAGACGAGGTAGCTGTCCTGCAGCACCACGTCATCCGGGTCGTGGCTCAGCGCCTCGCCGTACCAGTGGGCGGCGGCGACGAAGTCGTTGCCGATCGCGGCGGCGCGCGCGGCCAGATAGGGCCCGGCCGCGCCGTCGATCGGCTGGCCCGGCCTGTCCGCCTCGGTCGCGCCGGGCGGGGTCCCGTCCTGAAGCGCCCCGTCCTGAAGCGTACCGGCTTGCGGCGCCGCGGCGGGCGGGGTCTGCGCGGCAAGCTGCGCCGGGGCGATCTGCGCCGCGACCAGCGCCGCGAGCGCGAGGGAATACAAGGGTTTCATGTCGCGTCCGGCCCGATCTGGCTGTCATTCATGTCGGGCGGACCCTAGCCGCCGGGCCGCGCCGGGGCAACGTCCGGCGCCCCGGTGCGGCCGGCGGCCCGATCACATGTTCGGATAGTTGGGCCCGTCGCCGCCCTGCGGCGTGGTCCAGACGATGTTCTGGCTGGGGTCCTTGATGTCGCAGGTCTTGCAGTGGACGCAGTTCTGGAAGTTGATCACGAACCGCGCGCCTTCGGGGGCGCTCGCATCCTCGACCACCTCGTAGACGGCGGCCGGGCAGTAGCGCTGCGCCGGTTCCGCGTATTCGGGCAGGTTCACCCGGATCGGAATCGTCGGATCCTTCAGCTTGAGGTGGCTGGGCTGGCTTTCCTCGTGGTTGGTGAAGGAAAACGCCACGTTGGTCAGGCGGTCGAAGCTCAGCTTGCCGTCGGGCTTGGGATAGGCGATCGGCTTGAACTTCGCGGCCTTGCCGGTCGCGGCGGCGTCGGTCTTGCCGTGCTTCCAGGTCCGCAGGAAGTTGCGCCGGAAGATCGAGGCGAACCACATGTCCGCCCCGCCCAGCATCAGCGAGCCGACCATGCCGGTGCGCGACCAGGCGGGCTTGACGTTGCGGACCCGCTTGAGATCGTCGGCGACGGGGCCGGACCGCAGCGCGTCCTCGTATTCGACCAACTCGTCGCCCTCGCGCCCCGCGGCGATCGCGGCGGCGGCGGCTTCGGCGGCGTGCATCCCCGACTGGATCGCGTTGTGGCTGCCCTTGATCCGCGGCACGTTCACGAGCCCGGCCGAACAGCCCAGAAGGACCGCCCCCGGCACCGTCAGCTTCGGGATCGACTGCCAGCCGCCCTCGCTGATCGCCCGCGCGCCATAGGCCACGCGCTTGCCGCCTTCCAGCAGCTCGGCGATGGCCGGGTGATGCTTGAAGCGCTGGAACTCGAGATAGGGGTTCAGGTACGGGTTCTCGTAGTTCAGGTGAACCACGAAACCGAGGTAGACCTGATTGTTTTCCGCGTGGTAGATGAACGACCCGCCGCCCGCGTTCCGGCCGAGCGGCCAGCCCATCGTGTGGACGACCGTGCCTTCCTTGTGCCTGGCGGGGTCGATCTCCCAGATTTCCTTCATGCCGATGCCGAACTTCTGCGGCTCGTGCCCGGCCGACAGGTCGTAGTTCTGGATCAGCTGCTTGGCGAGCGACCCGCGCACGCCCTCGGCGATGAAGACGTACTTGCCGCGCAGCTCCATCCCGGGCTCGTAGCCGGGGCCGGGGGTGCCGTCGTGGCTCAGCCCCATCTCGCCCGCGACGACGCCCGCGACGCGGTCGCCGTCCATCACGAGCGCGCTCGCGGCCATGCCGGGGAACACCTCGACCCCCAGCGCCTCGGCCTGTTCGGCCATCCAGCGGCAGACGTTGCCAAGGCTCACGATGTAGTTGCCGTGGTTCGACATCAGCCGCGGCATCGGCCAGGCGGGGATGCGGACCGACCCCGCCTCGCCCAGGACGAGGAAGCTGTCGGACGTGACCTCGGTCCTGATCGGGGCGCCGCGTTCCTTCCAGTCGGGCATCAGCCGGGTCAGGGCGCCCGGGTCCAAGACCGCGCCCGACAGGATGTGGGCGCCGACCTCCGAGCCCTTTTCCAGCACCACCACGTTCAGGTCGGGGTCGATCTGCTTCAGCCGGATCGCCGCCGACAGGCCGGCGGGCCCCGCGCCCACGATCACGACGTCGAAATCCATGGTCTCGCGTTCGATCTGGTTCACGGCTGGCTTCCCCCTTTGGCATGCTGACCCGACCTAACTAGAGATTCGGCCGGGGGTTCACAATAATTCCGCCGCGTTGCGGCAGGGTCACCTTGTCAGCCGGCGCCCTCTGCGGCCCGGTCCCTGCCACGGCCAGCTTGCATGACGGCGGCGATCGGGCCACGATACGGCCCGGACTGCCGCCCCCGCCCCACGGACGGGGGCGTTCGATTTGCTGCTGAGCGGGCCCGGCCCGGAGGACGAATGGAAAAGATACCGATGACCCGCGCCGGCTTCGACCAGCTGGACAAGGAGCTTCGCAACCTCAAGGGGGTGGAGCGGCCGGCCGTGATCCGCGCGATCGCCGAGGCGCGCGAGCATGGCGACCTGTCGGAAAACGCCGAGTACCACTCCGCCCGCGAGAAGCAGAGCTTCATCGAGGGCCGCGTCAAGGAGCTGGAGGGCGTCCTGTCCCGCGCCGAGGTCATCGACACGTCGAAGCTGTCGGGCAGCATCAAGTTCGGCGCCCGCGTGACGCTGCTGGACGAGGACACCGACGAGGAAAAGACCTTCCAGCTGGTGGGCGAGCAGGAGGCGGACCTCGAGCGCGGGCTTCTGAACGTGCGCTCGCCGCTCGCGCGCGCGCTCATCGGCAAGGACGAGGGCGACAGCGTCGAGGTGACGACGCCGGGCGGCGAGAAATCCTACGAGATCCTGTCGATCCGGTATGAGTGACATGCGCGAGCGCGCGCAGTCGCTGCTGGACGCCGCATCCCGCGACCGCGCGATGGGGGTCGGGATCGCCGTGTCGGCGGCGTGGCTGCTGCTGGTGCTGCTGTTCGCGTGGCTCGGCCCCGAGGGCGGGAACGGCGGCGCCGGCTGGCTTGTGGCACTCAGCGGGACGCTGATGCCGCTGGCGCTGATCTGGCTTGCGGTCGGGCTTGCGCGGTCCATCGCGGGCCTGCGGGCGGAAGCCGACGACCTGCGCGCCGAACTCGCCCGGCTTCAGGGCGGCCCGGCGCGCGGGTCCGACCCGATGCCGCCGCTCGAGCCGCGCGCGCCCCGTGCATCCGACCCGCGCCCCGCCCCTGCCCCGGCGGAAGCGCGCCCCCGCCCCGCACCCGGCCCCGGAGCTGCCGCCGGCCCGCGTCCGCAGGCGCGCGCGGCCCGGTCTGACGCGCCCGCCGACACTCGGCAGACGGCGCTGCCGCTGGACGAGGCCGCGTCGGTGTCGGTCTCGCCGATCGACCTTCTCCGCGCGCTGAACTTCCCCGACGGGCCGGACGACCAGCCCGCGATCCGCGCGTTGCAGGCGGCGCTGGCCGATCATGACACGATGCGCCTGATCCGCGCGGCACAGGACGTGGTCACGCTGCTGGCGCAGGCGGGGATCTACATGGACGAGCTTGCGCCGGAACCCGGCCCGGCCGCCGTCTGGCGCGCCTTCGCCGAAGGGCTGCGGGGGCCGCAGGTCGCGGTGCTCGGGGGCGTGTCGGACCCGGCGGCGCTGGAGGTTTCCGCCCACCTGCTGAGGTCGGACGAGATCTTCCGCGACGCCGCCCATCATTTCCTGCGCCAGTTCGACCGCATGATGGCGCGGGTGGCGCCCGACCTCGACGACGACTTCCTCGCCGCGCTGACCGAGACGCGGTCGGGCCGTGCCTTCGTCCTGCTGGCGCAGACATCGGGGATCTTCGGGGCGGGCCCGGCGGACGGCGGCACCTAGCCCGCCGCCGCGCCGCGTCAGGTCCGGCCTACAGGTCCGGCAGCGTCGACGGCTCGTGCAGCGGGCAGCCGGTCAGCTTGCTGCGGTGGCCGGCCGCGACCGGATAGACGTGCCGCCGCACCCGCATGATGTTGCCCAGCGGCCGGTGCGCTTCGACCCCGTGCCACGGTCGGAACGCGATCCGTTCGTCCACCTTCGCCGCGCGCTCCGGGCTCCACGCCTCCTGCGCGGGGACGCTGATCGTCGCGACGGGCTGATGGGGGCTCAGCTCCTCGCTCCACTCGACCGAGGCGTCCTCGACCGGCATCTTCTCGAGGTCGCGGCAAAGCTGCACGCGCAGGGTCCAGGATCCGCCCTCGGCCGCGAGGTTGTCGATCACCGTCTCGCGCAGGATGTTCGGATCGTCGAGCTTCACCTCCTGCCCGCTCAGCGCCTTGAAGCTGTCGGATTCCGGCACGATGCTCAGCTTTGCGATATGGTCGCCGTAGCGCGACGGAACCTGGCTGAAGTATTCCTCGCCCAGGGGGTTCGTGGGCAGGTAGCCGCCGAAGGTGGTGAGCGTCGGGCTTTTCAGCCCCAGCGCCTCGATGGCGCGCTCGACCGGGCGCAGCACGGCCGAAAGCGCAGCCTTCGCGCCCTCCGCCCGCTCCGTCGTCGCGGCGAGAAGCTTCAGGTTCGACAGGAACGTCTCGGCGTCGGGCGCGGAAAAGACCGGCCCGCCCGCCATCAGGAAGTCCTGCGTGGTCTGCCCTTCCGCCCCCGGCAGCCGGTCGCCCGGCACGTCGAAGACCTTGATCGCGATCCCGCGCGGCACCGACACGCTGTCGCGCAGAACGTCGCCCGGAATGGTCGAGATGCGGATCAGAACGTCGTAGCTGCGCGGCGTGGCGAAGATGCCCTGCGCCAGTTCCGGCGGCAGGCCGTCATGGACGGTGAGCCTGCCCTTCAGGATCGCGTGGCTCTTGGCGTGGACCGACCGGACGGCGTGGCCGTCGACCTCGTCCGTGCGGTCGATGATGGAGATCATCTGCTCGGCGATCTTCTCGGCCGTCGCGCGTTCGTCCGGCTGCAGGTCCTCGACATCGGGCGAATAGGGAACGGGATCCTTGAGGGACGTCATGGCGATGCTCCGGCCTGGACTTGCGGGTGGGTCGTCCCCGGTAAGCCGCGCAGGCCGCCGCAGGTTCCCCGGACGCCCGGATGTGCCCCTTTCCGGCGCCGCGGCATCGGTTAGCCTGCGCGCCTGTCTGGACAGGGGGCGACGATGGCGAATCGATCTGACGGTACCGGCGCGGGGGGTCCGCTCGCCGGCATGCGGGCGGTGTCGATCGCGGTGAACCTGCCCGGCCCGGCGGCCGCGCAGATCCTCGCGCACGAGGGGATGGAGGTCGTGAAGATCGAGGGGCCCGGGGGCGACCTGCTGGCCGACGCGGCGCCCGGCTGGTACGCGGAGCTGTCGGCCGGGATCGACGTACGCCGGCTGGACCTGCGGACCGGCGACGGCTTCGCGGCGCTCAGGGCGCTGCTCGCCGGCGCGGACCTGCTGCTGTCGAGCCAGCGCCGCGGCGGGCTGGCGCGGCTCGGGATCACCAGCAATGCGCTGGCCGCTATCAACCCCCGTCTCTGCTGGGTGGAGATCGTGGGCGACACCGACGCCCCCGACGTGCCCGGCCACGACCTCACCTATCAATTCGAAGCCGGGCTGCTGGCGCCGCCGACGATGCCGCGCACGCTGCTCGCGGACCTCGCCGGCGCGCGCGAGGCGGCGTTCGCGGCCGTGGCGCTGCTGCTGGGGCGCGCGGCAGGCGGCGCCGCACGGCACCGCGCGGTGGGGCTGCGGCAGGCGGCGCAGGGGTTCGACGCGCCGCTGCGCTTCGGCGTGACGGTCGGCGACGGGTTCCTGTCGGGCAGCCTGCCGGGCTACCGGATGTATCGCCTGCGCGACGGCTGGGCCGCGGTCGCGGCGCTGGAACCGCATTTCGCCGCCCGCTTCGCCGCCGCCGTGGGCGACGCCCCCGAGACGTTCTTCGCCAGCGCGAGCGCCGCCGAGATCGAGGCGCTCGCCCGGACCCACGACCTGCCGATCGAGGCGCGGCGGGACTGAACCGCGGTCCCGCAGGTCCGCCGCAGCACCTTCGGGCGGCCCGGCAGGCCCGCCTGCGCCCGGAACCCCGCGCGCCGGAACATGGCGAGGGCCGCGCGGTTGCCGCGCTCGACCTCGGCCCGCAGCGCGGGATAGCCCTGCCGCCGCGCCCGGGCCAGCGCCGCGCCGACCAGCAGCGCCGCGATGCCCTGCCCGCGCGACCCCGGCGCGACCACCAGGCAGTCGAGCACCAGGTCCGCCGTGCGCGGCGCGGCCAGCGCGCGCAGGGCGTCGAACCTGCGCCCGCGCAGCTGCAGGACGCCGCCGCCCGGCCCGCGCAGGCCGGTCAGGCCGACCAGCCGCCCCGCCTTGTCCACCGCAGCGATCACCCGGTCGCGCCGCAGGCCGCGCCGGATCAGGGCAAGCCGCAGCCGCGGCGCCGCGCGGGGCGCGATCCGGTGCCCGAAGGCACCGCAGATCAGCCGCGCCGCATCTGCCCTGAGCGCGAGCGGCAGCGGGCTAAGCAGCCGAAGAACGTTGGGTTCCGGGTCGGGCGAGCGGTTCATCAGGCGGCGCAGCCTGCCCCGCATCGCCCGCCCGCGCAAGGCTGCCGCAGGGCGACTGGCAAGCCCGCCGTGCCTCGGGCTACCGGCCGTGCCTCGGGGGGCTGCCGTGCATTGGGGGGCTGCCGTGCATGGGGGGGCGGCCGTGCCTTGGGGGGGCGGCCGTGCCTTGGGGGGGCGGCCGTGCTTCGGGCGGCCGCCGACCGCAAGCGCCCCCCTGCGTTGGGCGCCCCGCCACGCTTCGGTCCGCCCGCCGTGCCTCGGCGCCCCGCCGCGCCTTGTGCGCGCCGCCGCGCGGCGTATGGTGGCCGGCGATCTTCCAGCCAGGCCGCCCCGATGCACGCATCCCCCCGAACCGCCGCCGCCCCGACCGGGGACGCCGCGGCCGACCCGGCCCGGGCCGAGACGCCCCGCCAGGCGTTCCGCCGTGGCATGGTCCAGGCCGCGCCGTTCCTGCTGGTGCTGATTCCGTTCGGGCTTCTGTTCGGGGTGGTGGCGCAGGCGGCGGGGCTGCGCATTGCCGAGACGATGGGTTTTTCGATCCTCGTCCTCGCCGGGGCGTCGCAGTTCACGGCGGTCGAGCTGATGTCGCACGACGCGCCGGTGCTGCTGGTCATCGCCTCGGCGCTCGCGATCAACCTGCGGATGGCGATGTACTCGGCGTCGCTGGTGCCGATCATCGGGGCCGCGCGGCCGTGGGAACGCGCGCTCGCGGCTTTCGTCCTGACCGACCAGACCTACGCCACCGCGATCCAGAACCACGAGCGCCACCCGCGCCTCGCGATCGGCCAGCGGCTCGCCCATTTCTGGGGCGCGAGCCTCGTCATCTGCCCGCCGTGGATGGTCTTCACCTATGTCGGGGCGACCGCCGGCAACTTCGTGCCCGCAGACTGGCCGCTGGATTTCGCCGTGCCGATCACCTTCCTGTCGATGATCGCGCCGATGCTGCGGACCTGGGCGCAGGTCGCCGCGGCGGCGGTGGCGGTCGCGCTGGCGCTGGCCCTGGCGGGGATGCCGAACGGCACCGGGCTGCTGATCGCGGGTCCGGCCGGCATGGCGGCGGGCGCGGCGGTCGAGGCGTGGGGCGAGCGGCGCGCCGCCCGCGCCGCCTTGGTGGCGCAGGCGCGGCGATGAACTATTCCCCCGCCGTTATCTGGCTCGTCATCCTCGCCCTGGGCGCGGGGACGTTCCTGATCCGCTGGTCGTTTCTCGGCGCCATCGGCGGGCGCGGGGTGCCGGTCTGGGCCGAACGGCTGCTGCGCTACACCGCCGTCGCGGTGCTGCCCGCGCTGATCGCGCCGATGGTGCTGTGGCCCGTGGCGAACGGCGGCCGCCCCGATCCGGTGCGGCTGGCCGCCGCGGCGGCGACGGTCGCGGTGGGGCTCGCCACCCGCAACACGCTTGCCGGGATCGTGGCGGGCGGCGCGGCGCTCGCGCTCGGGACGTGGCTTTACTGAGCGATCTGCTCGCGCCGCAGCTGGCCGTTCTGGTAGCCCTCGATCGTGCCGTTCTTCTGCCGCAGGAGGACGTCGTGGTTGTTGGCCGGGTCGCCGTCCAGCCAGCGATGCGAGGTGACGCCGGGCAGCGTCAGGAACCACGCCCGCAGCTTCAGGGGGCTGAAGGTCGCGGGCGCGCCCTGGAAGCCCGGCACCTGCCGCAGCACCGCGCCGGTCGCCTGCGCGCAGAAGGACTTGTTGGCCGCCCCGCTCGCCTCGGCCGCGCGGATGGCGGCGTCGGCAACCTCGCGCGTGACCTGTACGCGGTCCTCGGACACCCAGTAGGTCTCGCGCGCGTGGTAGTCGATGTAGAAGCGCTTGAAGTTGTCGGTGATCCCGTAGAGCACGTCGTGGCGTTCGGGGATCTGCGGGTGCTGCCAGCTTCCCGCGGGGTCGAAGATCACCCGCTGGCTGCCGTTGATCATCAGCGCGGAATGACCCCCCTCGCCGCGCGGGATCCCGATCACGGTGAACAGCGTGATCGACGGCGGCTCGGGCGACACGAAGCGGGCGGTCCGGACGACGGCGTCGTCGGCCCACTTGTTGTCCGCGCCGCAGGCCGCCAGCGCGGCCGGCAGCGCGAGGGCCAGGAAGGATCGCCGTTGCATGGATCTGTCCCTTGTTGGTGCCGCCCGTACCGGCGGCCTTTCGGCAATCGCGCGGCGTCGGCGCCGTCAGGCGTTGGCCAGCGCCAGGAAGATCAGGATGATGGCGATCGCGACCACGTTCCAGGTCGCGAACCGCACGAAGCCGCGGAAGGTGCGCTGATGCGTCGTGACGTCCATGTCGCCGTGGGAATGTTCGCCGTGGCGGACGTGGTGGACGGGATCGCGATGCGCGTGGTGGACGGGGGTCTGGGCCATCTAAGTCTTCCTCGGGTCCGAAGCTTCGGAGCCCCTGCTAGCGCAAGGGGGCCTGCGTGTCACGCCCCCCACAGCGTTCCGCCGTCCTTTGTCGTGCCGACCGGCGCGACCAGGCCACGCTGCGACAGGCAGTTGACGTGGGCCACCGCCTCGACCAGCGCGAGGCCGTATTCGCCATCCCCGATCCGGCGCCTGAACAGCAGGTCGAAGCAGTCGACCGCCGTGCGCGGGCCGCGGGCAAGCTCGGCCGCCAGCCGCGACAGCGCCGCCTCGTGGTTCTCGGCCATCGCGGCGAGCCGCGCGGGCAGGCCGCGGAACGGCAGCTTGTGGCCCGGCAGGACGAGGTGGCGGGGCTCGGCCAGTCGGGCCAGCCGCGCGCAGCTGTCGAGCCATGCCTGGACGGGGTTCGCGTCCGGCTCGGTCGCATGGACGCCGAGGTTGGGCGAGATCCCGGGCAGAAGCTGGTCGCCGCCGATCACGAGGTCGTCGTCCTGCGACCACAGCGTCACCATTTCGGGCGCATGGCCCTCGCCCAGCGAGACGCGCCAGTCGCGGTCCCCGAACCGGATCACCTGCCCCTCGGACAGGCGGCGATAGCCCAGCGGCAGCGGGTGGACCACGTCCGCCATGTTCCACGGCCGCTCGCGCTCCCGCGCCGCCAGCCGGTCGGCGGGCATCCCCGCGCGGCGCCAGAACGCCAGCTGCTCGGGCGGCGGGCGGTCGTGGGCGTCGAGGCACAGCATCCGCCCCATCAGCCAGCTGGCCCGGCTGGTCCACAGCTCGGCCCCGCGCGCGGCGAACCAGCCGGCAAGGCCGATGTGGTCGGGGTGGTGGTGGGTGAGGATCAGCCGCGTGACCGGCGCGCCGGCCATTGGCCCGGCAAGCAGGGCCTCCCACGCGGCGCGGGTCGGCGGCGTGTCGAAGCCGGTGTCGATCACCGTCCAGCCGTCCGCGTCGCGAAAGGCGAAGGCGTTGACGTGGTTCAGCCGCAGCGGCAGCGGCAGCCGCAGCCACAGGACGCCCGGCGCGATTTCCGTCGCGCCGCCGTCCGCCGGCGCGTCGTCCCAGGGGTGGTGGATCGTCAAGCCGCGCCCGCGAAGGCCGCGTCCGGCACGGCGTCGAGGTCGGCCACGCCCGCCCGCGCCTCGGCCAGGTCGCCCGCGTTCCGGGGCAGGACGCGGGTGATGTAGATCCGCGCCAGCGCCTTGCGGGCGTCGTCCCCGGCCAGCGCCGCGGTCAGGTGATAGCTCGCCCCCAGCACCCGCGCGAAGGCCGCGAGATAGGGCACGGCCCCCGCGAAGCGGTCCTGCGCGCCGGCCTCGACGATGGCCGCGGTCGCCTCGCGCAGCGCCTCGGCTGCTTCCCAGACCGGGCGGGCGAGGTCGGGCGCGGCGCCCTGCGCCGCCTGCACGCCGTCCATCACCTCGTCCAGCAGCCGCATCGCGGCCTCGCCCCCGTCCATCATCTTGCGGCCGACGAGGTCCATGGCCTGGATCCCGTTGGTGCCTTCGTAGATCGGCGTGATCCGCACGTCGCGCAGGTACTGGGCGGCGCCGGTTTCCTCGACGAAGCCCATGCCGCCGTGAACCTGGATGCCGGTGTCGGCCACGCGCACGCCCACGTCGGTGCCGTGCGCCTTGGCGATGGGCGTCAGCAGCGCCGCGCGCGCCGCCCATTCCGCGTCGCCCGTCGCGCGCGCCATGTCGAGCGCGGCGGCGCAGGACAGGCAGATCGCGCGGGCCGCGAACACCTCGGCCCGCGCGGTGGCGAGCATCCGGCGCACGTCGGCATGGCGCACGATCGCGCCCATCTGGTGGCGCTCGGTCGCATAGGCGGCGGCGTGCTGCAGCGCGGCCTCGGCCACCGCCACGCCCTGGGTGCCCACGGCGAGGCGGGCGTTGTTCATCATCGTGAACATCGCCGCCATGCCGCCGTGTTCCTTGCCGATCAGCCAGCCCTTCGCGCCCTCGTAGCTCATCACGCAGGTCGGGCTGCCGTGGATCCCGAGCTTGTGTTCAAGGCTGACCACGCGCAGGTCGTTGGCGACGCCCGCCTTGCCGTTCTCGTCGGGCAGGTATTTCGGGACCATGAACAGGCTGATCCCCTTGGTGCCCGACGACCCGTCGGGCAGCCGGGCGAGCACCGCGTGGCAGACGTTCTCGGACAGGTCGCTGTCGCCCCAGGTGATGAAGATCTTCTGCCCGGTGATGCGGTAGGTCCCGTCATCCGCCCGCTCGGCGCGCGAGGTCAGCGCCCCCACGTCCGAGCCCGCGCCCGGTTCGGTCAGGTTCATCGTGCCCGACCATTCGCCCGAGGTGAGCTTGGGCAGGTACAGCGCCTTCATCTCGTCCGAAGCGTGGTGTTCCAGCGCCTCGATCTGGCCCTGCGTCAGCAGCGGGTTCAGCTGCAGCGACAGGCAGGCACCGCCCATCATCTCCGACACGGCCATGTTGAGGACCTGCGGCAGGCCCGCGCCGCCGTATTCGGGATCCGCGGACAGGCCGATCCAGCCCCCCTCGGCAATCGCGCGGAAGCCGACGTCGAACCCGGGCGAGGACCGCACCGCGCCGTTTTCCAGCTTCGCACCCTGCAGGTCCGACCCGCGGTTCAGGGGGGCAAGCACCTCGGTCGTCATGCGCCCGGCCTCGGTCAGGATCGCGTCCACCGTCTCGTCCGTGGCCTCGGCAAAGCGGTCGGTCGCCGCGATCTGGTCGAACGGCAGGATGTGGCGCAGGATGAATCGGATGTCGTCGACCGGAGCCTTGTAGGCCATGTTTTCCCCCTTCGCGCCTTGGCATCGGGCGGCGGCGCGCATATCAGTTCGGTTCCCAGCAAGACTAGATGCCCGGGCCGGGGGCGCAAGCACCTACCCGACGTCAGTCGTTTCGCAGAACCTCGCCGGCGGCCCCCCATGACGACCCCGATCCTGCAAGCCGACGATGCCGGCATCGCCCGCGCCGCAAGCCTGCTGGCGGCCGGAGAGGTGGTCGCGATCCCGACCGAGACGGTCTACGGCCTCGCCGGGTCCGCGCGCGACCCGCAGGCGGTCGCGCGGATCTACGCCGCCAAGGGGCGGCCCGGCTTCAACCCGCTGATCGTCCATGTCGCCGATACCGGCGCAGCGGCCCGGATCGGCGTTCTGGAAGGCGACGCGCGCAGGCTCGCGGACGCGTTCTGGCCCGGCGCGCTGACGCTGGTGGTGCCGCTGCGGAATGACGCGGGGATCGCGTCGCTGGTGACGGCGGGGCTGCCGACCGTGGGCATCCGCGTGCCCGCGCATCCCGTCGCGCAGGCGGTGCTGCGCGCGCTCGGGCAGCCGGTGGCGGCGCCGTCCGCCAACGCCTCGGGGCGGATCAGCCCGACGACGGCGGCGCATGTGCTGGACGCGAACGGGGGGCTGGACGGCCGCATCGCGGCGGTGGTCGACGGCGGCGCCAGCCCGGTGGGGCTGGAATCCACCATCGTCGGCTGGCGCGATGGCCGCGCGACGCTGCTGCGTCCCGGCGGCGTTCCGTCCGAGGCGATCGAGGCGCTGATCGGCCCGCTCGCCCCCGCCCACGCGCTGGCCGCGCCCGACGCGCCCGGGCAGCTCGGCAGCCACTACGCCCCCGCCGCGCCGCTGCGGCTGGAGGTGTTAGCCCCGGAGCGCGGCGAGACGTTCATCGGCTTCGGACCGTCCCGCCCCGGCACGCTGACCCTGTCCGCCACGGGCGATCCGGTGGAAGCCGCCGCCCGCCTCTTCGACATCCTGCGGCAGGCCGACCGGCTGGGCCGCCCCATCGCGGTCGCCCCCATCCCCGACGGGGGGCTGGGGGCCGCGATCAACGACCGCCTGCGCCGCGCCGCGGCCCCGCGGTGAGCGTGCGCGGCTTGCCGACCCGCCCCCGCCCTTCTAGCCTGCCCGCATGACCGCAGACCCGACCTGGAGAGGAATCGCGCTCGACGCGGCAACCGCGCTTGCGCTGCTGGACTGGCAGCGCGAGATGGGCGTCGACGAGCCGATCGCGGACGCGCCGCTCGACCGTTATGCCGAGGCCACGCCGGCCCCGCGTGCGCCCGTCGCGCCCGCGCCGGCCGCCGCAGCGGCACCGGTCGCGCCGCAGGACGGCGCCGACCTGCCCGCGGTTGCCGCGGCCCTTGCGGCGCGGGCGGCATCCCTGCCCGACCTCGCCGCCGCGATGGAGCGGTTCGACGGCCTCGACATCCGCAAGGGCGCGCGCAGCTTCGTCTTCGCGGACGGCAACCCGGCGGCGCGGGTGATGATCGTGGGCGATCCGCCCGACGAGGACGAGGACCGCGCGGGCCGTCCGTTCGCGGGCCGCGCCGGCGCGATGCTGGACCGGATGCTGGCGGCGGTCGGCCTGGCCCGCGACGCGGTGGATGCCGAACGCTCGGTCTATCTCACCACCGCCCTGCCGTGGCGGACGCCGGGCGGGCGGCTGCCGACCGAACCGGAAACGCTGGCCATGCGGCCGTTCCTCGAACGCCACGTCGAGCTGGCCTCGCCGGACCTGCTGGTCGTGATGGGCAACGTCGCCTGCCAGTCGGTGCTGGGCCGCAGCGGCGTGCTGCGGATGCGCGGCACCTGGGCTGCGGCGTTCGGCCGCCCGGTCATGCCGATGGCGCACCCGTGCTACCTGCTCGGCAACGCGGCCGCCAAGCGCGACGCCTGGGCCGACCTGCTGGAAATCGCCGCCAGGCTCTAGGACGGCGCGCAGCCCCGATACTCGACGGCGTTCCCGTCCCCGATCACCGTCACCCGCAGCTTCGCCGGGTCGAGCGGAAAGGGCGCCGCAGCCGGTGGCACGAAGTCGGCGGTCGCGGTGAGACGACCGCCCGCGCGCGCGAGGTCGGGCTGCGAGACCCAGATGCCGTCCTCTGCCAGTTCCATCGCCACGGCCGGGTCGCCGGGCAGGTCGGGCAGCGCCGCGCTCAGCCGCACCCCGTCGGAAATGTCGGCAAGCCGGCAGGCGGGCCGGACGGTCGAGACCGCCGGCACCAGCGCCAGCGCCTGCCCGATGCGCGGGTCGGGGCCGCCGGCCGCGTCGGACGCGGTGAGGCGCAGGGTCGCGGGCACGCAGACGTTCTCGCACAGGCCGAGCGTCACGGTCACGTCCAGCGCGACCGGGCCCGGCCCCTGCGGCCGGACCTGGAACGGCAGCACCAGTTCGTCGTGATAGCCCAGCGTCCGGTCGCCGTCCGACAGGATCACCTCGGGGCGTGGCCACTGCGGCTCTGCCGCGGCGAGGTTGGTCGAGCCCGACCAGTCGAAGCCGGGCGGCATCCCGCTGTCGCCGGGACTGCGCCAGTAGGTCTTCCACCCCGGCTCCAGCACCAGCCGCATCGCAGTCACGCGGCTGCCGTCGGGCGCGGTCGCCACCGGCAGCAGCTCCGCCGACCGCAGCCCCGGCGGATCGGCCCGGTCCCGGGCCGCCGCGGGCGTGGTCGCCAGCGCGGCGACAAGGACGATCAGGGCTGGATGCGCGTTCATGCGGCTGGTCTAGGCAAGCCCGGCCCCGGGGTGAAGTCACAACTTCGCCACGGGTTGCCTGGCAGGTCGCGACCGGCCACGCCCTTGCACCGCGCGCCTTCGATGACGATCTTGGGCCGGAAAGGTGGTTTCATGAAGAACACAGACTCGCTGACCGGCAAGGTCCTGATCGCCATGCCGGGCATGAGCGACCCGCGCTTCGCGCGCTCGGTCGTGCTGATCTGCGCCCACGGGGACGAGGGCGCGATGGGGCTGGTCGTCAACCGGCCGCTCGAAGGGCTGGATTTCACCGACCTGCTGAAGCAGCTGGAAATCGACGCGACCCCGCAGGCGCGCCACGTCGCCGTCCGCTTCGGCGGCCCGGTCGAGCCGGGGCGCGGCTTCGTGTTGCACCGCGCGACCGATGCCGACGACATCGACGAGGGCGAGGGGCGGATGCGGATCGGCGAAAGCGATCTCGCCATGACGACGACGCGCGACATCCTCGAGGACCTCGCCCGCGGCCAGGGGCCCGACGCGGCGGTGCTGTCGCTGGGCTACGCCGGGTGGGGCGCGGGCCAGCTCGAGGCCGAGATGCTGGCCAATGGCTGGCTCACGGCCGAGCCGAGCGACGAGATACTGTTCGGCGCCGACGACGACCTCAAGTGGAACATCGCCGTGCAGTCGCTGGGGATCGACCCCCGGATGCTGTCCTCGGCCGCGGGCCACGCCTGACGGCGGCGGGCCACGCCTGACGGCCCCCGGGCCCGCGCGGGGTTCTTGCCCCGGCGGGCCGGGCTTGCCATAAGGACCCCGCATCCAGCGGAGGCCCCCATGACGTTCCGTGCCCGTCACCTTCTCGGGGTCGAGCAGTTGGCCCCCGACGAGATCACCACGCTTCTGGACCTCGCCGAAAGCTACGTCGCGCTGAACCGGCGCACGGTGAAGCACGGGGACGCGCTGGAGGGGCTGACCCAGATCAACCTGTTCTTCGAGAACTCGACCCGGACGCAGTCCAGCTTCGAGTTGGCCGGCAAGCGGCTGGGCGCGGACGTGATGAACATGGCCGTGGCGCAGTCGTCGGTGAAGAAGGGCGAGACGCTGATCGACACCGCGCTGACGCTGAACGCGATGCAGCCCGACCTGCTGGTCGTGCGGCACCCCAATTCGGGCGCGGTGAACCTGCTGGCGGAAAAGGTGAACTGCGCCGTCATCAACGCGGGCGACGGGCGCCACGAGCACCCCACGCAGGCGCTGCTGGACGCGCTGACGATCCGGCGCGCCAAGGGGCGGCTGCACCGGCTGACGGTCGCGATCTGCGGCGACATCGCGCATTCCCGCGTGGCCCGGTCGAACCTGATCCTGCTGGGCAAGATGGAGAACCGGGTCCGGCTGGTCGGCCCGGCGACGCTGATGCCCTCAGGCGCGGCCGAATGGGGCTGCGAGATCTACGAGGACATGGCCGAAGGCCTGCGCGACGCCGACGTGGTGATGATGCTGCGGCTGCAGAAGGAACGCATGGACGGCGGCTTCATCCCGTCCGAGCGCGAATACTATCACCGCTGGGGCCTCGACGCCGAGAAGCTGGCGCTGGCGAAGCCCGACGCGATCGTCATGCATCCCGGCCCGATGAACCGCGGGGTGGAAATCGACGGCACCATCGCCGACGACATCAACCGCAGCGTGATCCAGGACCAGGTGGAAATGGGCGTCGCCGTGCGGATGGCGGCGATGGACCTGCTGGCGCGGAACCTGCGGGCCGAGCGGGGGAAGGCTGCGGCGGGAACCTATGTCTGACGCGATCCTCGTCCTCGCCCCTGCCCTCATGCCCCCGAGGTCCCGCGCATGATCCTGCATTTCCAGAACGCCCGCCTGATCGACCCCGAGGCGCTGACCGACGAGCCCGGCAGCCTGACCGTGCAGGACGGCGTCATCGCCGCGCTTGACGGGGACGCGCCGGAAGGGGCCACGGTCGTCGACTGCGGCGGCAAGCACCTCGCGCCCGGCATCGTGGACTGGGGCGTCAAGATCGGCGAGCCGGGCGAACGGCACAAGGAATCGATGCGGTCGGCCGCGCTCGCCGCCGCCGCCGGGGGCGTCACCACCATCGTCGCCCGCCCCGACACGCTGCCGCCCATCGACACGCCGGAAGCGCTGGAGTTCGTGACCCGCCGCGCCGCCGCCGAGTCGCCCGTCCGCATCCGCCACCAGGCGGCGCTGACGCGCGGCCGCGAGGGGCGCGAGATGGTCGAGATGGGGTTCCTGCGCGACGCGGGCGCCATCGCCTTCACCGACGGGGTGCGGGTGGTGGAAAACACCCGCCTTCTCGCGCGCTGCATGACCTATGCGCGGGGCCTGGGCGCGCTGGTCGTCGGCCACCCGCAGGAACCCGGCCTGTCGCGCGGCGCCGCGGCGACCAAGGGCAAGTTCGCCTCGCTTTACGGCATCCCCGACGTGTCGCCCCTGGCCGAGCGGATGGGGCTGGAACGCGACTTCGCGCTGGTCGAGGCGACGGGGGTGCGCTGGCACGCCGACCAGATCACCACGGCGGCCGCGCTGCCCGTGCTGGACCGGGCGCGGGCGGCGGGGCTCGACGTGACGGCGGGCACGTCCATCCATCACCTGACGCTGAACGAATTCGACGTCGGCGACTACCGCACCTTCTTCCGCCTGACCCCGCCGCTCAGGTCCGAGGACGACCGCCTCGCGCTGGTCGAGGCGGTGGCGGACGGCACCATCGACGTGATCGGCAGCTTCCACACCCCGCAGGACGAGGAAGCCAAGCGCCTGCCGTTCGAGATGGCGGCGCCCGGGGCGGTCGGCCTTGAAACCCTGCTGCCCGCGGCAATGCGGCTTTACCATCAGGGCGGCGTCCCGATGGCGCGGCTGTGGCGGGCGCTGTCGCTTAACCCGGCCGAGCGGCTGGGGCTTCCTGCGGGGCGGCTGTCGGTCGGCGCGCCCGCCGACCTGGTGCTGTTCGACCCGAACGCGCCCTTCGTGCTCGACCGCTTCGCGCTCAGGTCCAAGTCCAAGAACACGCCCTTCGACGGCGCCCGGATGGAGGGGCGCGTCATCGGCACCTGGGTCGGGGGCCGCCGCGTCTTCGGCGAAGGCGTCGCCGCGGAGGCACGTGCATGACCGCGATCCTGTGGGCCGCGATCGGCTATCTTCTCGGCTCGGTCCCGTTCGGGATCGTCATCACCCGGATGCTGGGCCTGGGCGACCTGCGCCGGATCGGGTCGGGCAACATCGGCGCGACCAACGTCCTGCGGACCGGCCACAAGGGCGCGGCGCTGGCGACGCTGATCCTCGACAGCGGCAAGGGCGCAATCGCGGTGCTGCTGGCGCGCTGGCTCGGCGGAGAAGACGCCGCGCTGGTCGCCGGCGGGGCCGCGTTCCTGGGCCACCTGTTCTCGGTCTGGCTGGGCTTCAGGGGCGGCAAGGGCGTTGCCACCTTCCTCGGCACCGTGCTGGCGCTGTTCTGGCCGGTGGGGCTGATCGCCTGCGGGCTGTGGCTGGCAGCGGCCGGCATCTTCCGCATCTCGTCGCTGTCGGCACTAGTGGCGGCCGCCCTCGCGCCGATCGCCGCCTATCTCTGGGGCCTGCCGGCCGTCGCGGCGGTGCTGGCGTTCATGGCGGTGCTGATCTTCATCCGCCACCGCGCCAACATCGAACGCCTGCTGGCCGGGACCGAGCCGCGGATCGGCCGCCGGGGCTGAGCGCCGCCGCCTTCCGCCCGTGTCACCGCTGGCGGCGCAGCAATTCCTCGACCGCCGCGGCGGTGCGGCGGGTGTTGTCGTGGATGCCGATCGCGATGTAGATCCCGCCCGCGATCAGGCACAGATAGACGAAGCCGCCGATCAGCACCCCGATCGCCGGAAGGATGCCGCCAGCCGGCGAGAACGCGACGCCGACGGCACCGCCGACGATCGCGAGCGTGCCCAGCACGACGAAGATCGTCGCGATGATCTCGAAGCCCCGGATGAAGAAATCGCGCATGTGGACCTTTCAGGATGAAGTGTCCGGCCAGTCCATCAGAACAACGTCAAGAACCGGTAAAGCCTCACCGCGTGGGAACCGGCGTCTCGCCGCGATAGTCGTAGAACCCCCGCCCGGTCTTGCGGCCGAGCCACCCCGCCTCGACGTATTTCGTGAGCAGCGGGCAGGGCCGATACTTCGTGTCCGCCAGGCCGTCGTGCAGCACGTTCATGATCGACAGGCACGTATCCAGTCCGATGAAGTCCGCAAGCTCCAGCGGGCCCATCGGGTGGTTCGCCCCCAGCTTCATCGATTCGTCGATGGACCTGACCGAGCCCACCCCCTCGTAGAGCGTGTAGACCGCCTCGTTGATCATCGGCATGAGGATGCGGTTGACGATGAAGGCCGGGAAATCCTCGGCGCTGGCGGATGTCTTGCCGAGCTTCGCCACCACGTCGCACATCTCGCGGTAGGTGGCGTCATCCGTGGCGATGCCGCGGATCAGTTCCACCAGCTGCATCACCGGGACGGGGTTCATGAAATGGAAGCCCATGAACTTCTCGGGCCGGTCGGTGCGGCTCGCCAGCCGGGTGATGGAAATCGACGACGTGTTCGACGTCAGGATCGTTTCCGGCTTCAGGTGCGGCAGCAGCGCGTCGAAGATCTTCTGCTTGACGCCTTCGTTCTCGGTCGCGGCCTCGATCACCAGGTCGCACTGGCCAAGCTCGCTCAGCTCGGTGGTGGTCCGGATGCGGGCTAGCGCGGTGGCCTTGTCCTCGGCCGAGATCTTGTCGCGGCTGACCTGCCGCTCCAGGTTCCTGTCGATCAGCGCGACGGCCTTTTCCATCGCCTCGGCGCTGATGTCGTTCATCAGCACGTCGTAGCCCGCCAGGGCGAACACATGCGCGATGCCGTTGCCCATCTGCCCCGCGCCGACCACGCCCACCGATTGAACCGCCATCTGTCTCTCCTCGTCCTGCTGCGGCGGCGACGATAGGGCGGCAGGCGGGCGCGGTTCAATGCGAAACCGCGCCGGCGCGTTGCTTGAGGCGGCCGATCGGCAGGGTCCGAGGCAGGGAACGCCGCCTGAAGGCCGTTCGGCGCCACGTCGCGCGCGCAAGCGAAAACCGCCCGGACGAGATCCGGGCGGTTCGTTCAGGCGCAGCGGCTGCCCGGGATCAGAGCTTCTCGGTCAGTTCCGGCAGCAGGGTGAAGATGTCACCGACAAGGCCGTAGTCGGCGACCTGGAAGATCGGCGCTTCCTCGTCCTTGTTGATCGCGACGATGACCTTGGAATCCTTCATCCCGGCGAGGTGCTGGATCGCGCCCGAGATGCCGGCGGCGATGTACAGCTCCGGCGCCACGACCTTGCCGGTCTGGCCGACCTGCCAGTCGTTCGGGGCATAGCCCGAATCGACCGCCGCGCGGCTTGCCCCCACGGCGGCGCCCAGCTTGTCGGCCAGCTTCTCGATGATCTCGAACTTCTCCTTGGACCCGACCGCGCGGCCGCCCGACACGATCCGCTTGGCCGAGGTCAGCTCCGGCCGGTCGGACTTCGCGACCTCGTCCGACACCCAGGACGACAGGCCGGGATCGGCGACGTCGGGCGCGGCCTCGACCGGGGCGGAACCGCCCTGCCCGGCCGCGTCGAAGCTGGCGATCCGGATGGTCAGGACCTTGATCCTGTCGGACGACTTCACGGTCTGCACGGCGGCCGAGGTGAAGGCGGTGCGCTCGAACGTGTCGGCGTCGACGATCCGGCTGACTTCCGGAATGATCATCACGTCCAGCAGCGCCGCGGCGCGGGGCAGGACGTTGCGGGCGTCGGTCGTGCCGGGTGCTGCGATGTGGCTGAACCGGGTGGCGAGCTCGGCCACCAGCGCGGCCAGCGGCTCGGCCAGGCGGTGGGCGTAGGCGTCGCCGGTCGCGGTCAGGACCTTCGACACGCCCTCGATCCGGGCGGCCTCGGCGGCGGCGGCCTCGGCGCCCGCGCCCGCGACCAGCACGGTCACGTCGCCCAAGGGCGCCACGGCGGTCACGGCCTTGGACGTCGCGTCGAGGTTCAGCCCGTTTTCGGCCATTTCGGCCAGCAGAAGGACAGCCATCAGATCACCCCCGCGGCTTTGAGTTTCGACACCAGCTCGTCGACCGACGCGACCTTGATCCCGGCCTTGCGGCCCTCGGGCTCGGTGGTCCTGACGATCGTGAGGCGCGGCGAGACGTCGACGCCGTAATCGGCGGCGGTCTTCTCGGCCAGTTCCTTCTTCTTCGCCTTCATGATGTTGGGCAGCGACGCATAGCGCGGCTCGTTCAGGCGCAGGTCGGCGGTCACGATCGCCGGCAGCTTGATCGACACGGTCTGCAGGCCGCCGTCGACTTCACGCGTCACGGTGGCGGTGTCGGCCGCGACCTCGATCTTGCCGGCCTGCGTGGCCTGGCCCCAGCCCAGAAGCGCGGCCAGCATCTGCCCGGTGGCGTTCATGTCGTTGTCGATCGCCTGCTTGCCCAGGATGACGAGCTGCGGCGCTTCCTCGGCGATCACGGCCTGGAGGATCTTGGCGACGGCAAGCGGTTCGACGTCGGTGTTCACGTTGTCGGACGCCTGCACCAGGATGCCGCGGTCGGCCCCCATGGCGAGCGCGGTGCGGATCGTTTCCGCCGCCTGCTTCACGCCGATGGACACCACGACGATCTCGGTCGCGACGCCCTTCTCCTTCAGCCGGATCGCCTCCTCGACCGCGATCTCGTCGAAGGGGTTCATCGACATCTTGACGTTCGCCAGATCGACGCCCGATCCGTCCGCCTTCACGCGGGCCTTCACGTTGTAGTCGATCACGCGCTTGACTGGCACGAGAACCTTCATCGGTCTCTCTCCCTTATGCGTCACCCAATTCCGGGGCATGAAATAAACACGCGCCCTGCGGATGGACAGGGCAAAACGAACCTGACGCCGGGTAAGGGGCGCCGTCCCTTGCCCCGCGCGGGGACGCGGGCGTCACCGCGACGCGCCGGGAACCCACAGGATGTCGCCGCCGGCATCCGCGTTGGCCACCCGCGCGGCCACGAACAGCCAGTCCGACAGGCGGTTGAGATAGCGGATGGCGGCCGGGTTGGCGTCGGCTGCCGCGCACAGTTCGGTGGCCCGGCGTTCCGCGCGCCGCGCGACGGTGCGCGCGACATGGAGATGCGCGGCAAGGGCGGAGCCGCCCGGCAGGATGAAGCTGCGCAGGGGCGAGAGGTCCGCGTTCATCCCGTCGATCTCGGCCTCCAGCCGGTCCACCTGGGGCTGGATGATCCGCAGGACGGGATGGCCCGCCGCGTCGTCCGCGGCCATGTCGGGGCGCGACAGGTCCGCGCCCAGGTCGAACAGGTCGTTCTGGATCACGGCGATGCGCGCCGCCATGTCGCCCGTGGCCGCCAGCCGGCACTGGCCCATGACGGCGTTCAGTTCGTCGACGGTCCCGTAGGCCTCGACCCGCGGTGAATGCTTCGCCACGCGCTCGCCGTTCGACAGCGCCGTGTCGCCCTTGTCGCCGGTGCGTGTGTAGATGCGGTTCAGGACGACCATCAGGAGCCCCTGACGGCCACGACCGCGAGGATCAGCGCGATGGACACCGCCTGCGCGATGATCCGCCAGCGCATCAGCCTGTTGCCGTTGCGGCGGTTGAACTCGCCCCCGCGCGCGAAGCCGCCGAGGCCGGTCGCCAGCACCGCGAAGGTGATCAGGACGGCCAGCGCCATCAGGATGAACAGGGGTTCGTCTCGCATCACAAGCACCGCCTTCGGGGGCCGGGGGCAGGTCCGCGCGGGTCCGGGCCGGCGGTCCCGCGCTTCAAGGCCGCGATCCTAGCTGCGCCGGGCAAACCAGTCCAGTGCGCGCGTGGGCAGAAGCCTGCGTCCCGCGGCCGACAGGCGAGTCGGCGTCGTCACGCGGTATCGCGCGCGCGGGCGCGGGCTTTCCAGCGCGTGGACAAGCCGCGCGCTGACCGCGGACGGCGGCAGCTCGAACCGGTCGCGCCCGGAGGGTTCGTAAAGCCGCTTGAGCAGCGTTTCCCGGTACTGGCTCGCGCGCGGGCTGGATCGCCAGTCGATCCACGTTTCGAAATGGGGGATGGAGTTCGCGCGGATCCGGCTGGTGATCGGCCCGGGTTCGATCAGGATCACGCGGACGGGGGTGTCCGACATCTCCACCCGCATGACGTCCGTCAGCCCTTCCAGCGCGAACTTGGTCGCGACATAGGCCCCGCGCCACGGGATGCCGACGATGCCGAGGACCGAGCTGACGTTGACGATCCGCCCCGACCCGTTCGCGCGGAAATGCGGGATCAGGCGGC
Source organism: Paracoccus aeridis (assembly GCF_004923205.2). GTDB lineage: Bacteria > Pseudomonadota > Alphaproteobacteria > Rhodobacterales > Rhodobacteraceae > Paracoccus > Paracoccus aeridis. The sequence goes on along the minus strand of NZ_SELD02000001.1, from coordinate 16,481 downwards.
GGGTCAGGTCGTGGGTGCCGAACAGGTTCACCTCGAAGATCGCGCGCAGCCCGTCGCGCGGCAGGTCCTCGACCGCGCCGGGCAGCGCGAAGGCCGCGTTGTTCACCAGCGCGTCGACCGGCCCATGCTCCAGCGCCGCGTCCACCGCAGCCTCGACGGACGCGTGATCGGCGAGGTCCAGCGGCAGGGCGATCATCCCTTCCGCCGCGCGGGCGGCGAGGTCCTCGGGCTTGCGGCACGTGGCGATCACGGTCCAGCCGCGCGCCGCCATGGTGCGTGCGGCGTCAAGGCCGATGCCGGACGAGCAGCCGGTGATCAGGACGGTCGGCACGCGGGATCGATCACGAGCAAGGGCGCGCACAATGGCGGTTGCGCGGGAACAGGGGACACCGGCACGCGGGCGTCAGGCCGGGTTGTCCAGCGAGGCGTTCATCACGCCGGACTGGTCCGCCGCGTCGTCCATCACGGCCAACGCCGCCGCGGGCACATAGCCCTGCCCGTCCGGTAGGACCACGATCTCCCACCCAGGGACGCCATTCGCGGCCGTCTCCACCTGCTGACCGACGAGCAACTTCGCCACCACCTCGGTCCGCAGCGAGGGCCCGGCCATGACGGTGACGTTCCGCTGGGCGATCGCGGTGCGGGTCGCGCCGGAGTCCGCGGTGATGTCGTGGGCAGCCAGCCCTCTCGACCCGGCGAAAGGCGGGTGCGCGACCGATGCCCGCAGCCCGGACACCGAATTCATCTGCACGGCATTGCTCGCACCCGAGCCGCCCTGCTCGAACTCGAGAAAGGCCAGGACGAAGAACAACGCCGACAGAACGGTCATCAGAATCTTGAACATTGCCTGCATCAGCTCGCCTTGCCGGCCAGCATCCTCCGGTTCTACTTCCGCCGAGGGTTCGCGATGTAACGCCGCCATGACCCTGACGTTCCGCCCGCGGGCTGAAACATGCTTCAGGCCTTCGTCATTGCGATGAAATGGTCACACCTTCCTTTCAGGGACCGGCCCGCGTATCCCTGCGCCCCATGACGACCGAGCCCGACGATCCCGACCTGACCCCCGACGATCCGCTGACCACGCGCGACAGCACCGAGCCGCTGTCGCGCGCCATCGGCGAGCGCTACCTGACCTACGCGCTGTCCACGATCATGCACCGCGCACTGCCCGACGCCCGCGACGGGCTGAAGCCTGTGCACCGCCGGATCATGTACGCGATGCGCGAGCTGCGGCTGGCGCCGACGGGCGGGTTCCGCAAGTCCGCGAAGATCTCGGGCGACGTGATGGGGAACTTCCACCCCCACGGCGACGGCGCGATCTACGACGCCATGGCGCGCCTGGCGCAGCCCTTCGTCATGCGCTACCCGCTGGTGGACGGACAGGGCAACTTCGGGTCGATCGACGGCGACAGCCCGGCCGCCAGCCGCTATACCGAGGCGCGGCTGACGCTGGCGGCCGAGGCGCTGATGGACGGACTGGCCGAGGACGCGGTCGACTTCCGCCCCAACTACGACGGCACGCTGACCGAGCCTGTGGTGCTGCCGGCGGCGTTCCCGAACCTCCTGTGCAACGGCGCCTCGGGGATCGCGGTGGGCATGGCCACCAACATCCCGCCCCACAACCTGCACGAGGTGATCGACGCCTGCCTGCACCTCATCAAGTCCCCCGACGCCCGCGACGACACGCTGATGGCGATCATGCCGGGGCCGGACTTCCCGACCGGGGGCGTGCTGGTCGAAAGCCCGGAGACGCTGCGCGAGGCCTATCGCACCGGCCGCGGCAGCCTGCGCCTGCGCGCCCGCTGGCACCGCGAGGACATGGGCCGCGGCCAGTGGCAGGTGATCGTCACCGAGATCCCCTACCAGGTCCAGAAATCCAAGCTGATCGAGCGGCTCGCCGACCTCGTGAACACGCGCAAGATCCCGATCCTCGCCGACATCCGCGACGAATCGGCCGAGGACATCCGCATCGTCCTTGAACCCCGCACCCGGCAGGTCGATCCCGACCAGCTGATGGCGGCGCTGTTCCGCGTCAGCGACCTCGAGGTGCGCTTCGGGCTGAACATGAACGTGCTGATCGACGGGCGCGTGCCCAGGGTCTGCTCGCTCAAGGAAGTGCTGCGCGCCTTTCTCGACCATCGGCGCGAGGTGCTGGTGCGCCGCTCGAACTTCCGGCTGGCGAAGATCGCGGCCCGGCTCGAGGTGCTGGAAGGCTACATCGTGGCCTACCTCAATCTCGACCGCGTGATCGAGATCATCCGCCACGAGGATGACCCGAAGGCCGTGATGATGGCCGAGTTCGCCCTGTCGGACACGCAGGTCGAGGCGATCCTGAACATGCGGCTTCGAGCGCTGCGCAAGCTGGAAGAGATCGAGCTTCGGGCCGAGCACGACAAGCTGATCGAGGAACGCGCCGCGCTCGCCGCGATGCTGGCCGACGAGGGCAGCCAGTGGGGCCGGATCGCCGCGCAGCTGAAGGAGGTGCGCGGCCTGTTCGGGAAATCGACGCCCGAGGGCCTGCGCCGGACCGAGATCACCGAATCCGAGGATGTGCAGCCCCTCGACATGGATTCCATGATCGAGCGCGAGCCGGTCACCGTGATCCTGTCGAAGATGGGCTGGATCCGGGCGATGAAGGGCCACCAGCCGCTGGAGGCCGAGGTCAAGTTCCGCGACGGCGACGGGCCGCTGATGGCGCTGCACGCGGAAACGACCGACAAGCTGGTCGTCTTCGGCGCGAACGGGCGGTTCTATACGCTGCCGGTGAACGGACTTCCCGGCGGGCGGGGCCTGGGCGAGCCCCTGCGGCTGATGATCGACCTGCCGAACGACGCCGAGGTGATCGACCTGTTCCCGTGGCGGTCGGACGCGCAGTACCTCGTCGCGTCGCGCGCGGGCGACGGCTTCATCGTCAACGCGGGCGACATCCTGGCCCAGACCAAGGCGGGCAAGCAGGTGCTGAACGGCGACGCGGCCCTGATCCGGCGTGTGTCAGGCGACCACCTCGCCGTCGTGGGCGACAACCGCAAGATGCTGGTGTTCCCGATCTCGGAACTGCCCGAGATGGCGCGCGGCAAGGGGGTGCGGCTGCAACGCTTCAAGGACGGCGGGCTCGCCGACGCGGCGTTCATCACCCTGTCGGTGGGCCTGTCGTGGCTCGACCCGGCGGGCCGCACCCGGACCGAGACGGACCTGACCGAGTGGATCGGCAAGCGCGCCGGATCGGGCCGGATGGCCCCGCGCGGCTTTCCCCGCGACAACCGCTTCACCTGACGCGCCTCAGCCGGGCACCTGACCGTCCTTCCGGTCTTCAATCGTCGCGGCGGACCATCTTCCAGCCGGTGATCATCGGCCGCACGAGATCCTCGCGCTTCCAGATCCGGTAATAGGCGATCATGCCGACGTGCAGGATCACGAGGATCAGGATCAGGTCCGCGCCGACGTGGTGCCACCCCACCGCCGCGCTTGACGTGGCGCCGCTCACCCGATCCGCCAGCGGCCCCACGTTGACGAAGTCGTCGGGGTCCGAGATCAGCCCCGCCCCCACCTGCATCGCCAGCAGCGCCAGCATCGCCACCACTGACAGCGCGCCCAGCGGGTTGTGGCCGGGCCAGTAGGACGGCTCGCGCCGGAAGATGCCGCGGCCGTAGCCGAGGATGCGCCGCGGCCCGGCGATGAAGCCGGAAAAGCGCGCGGAGGGCGGGCCGACCAGCCCCCAGACCAGGCGGAACACGAGCAGGGCGCCGATCGCGTAGCCGCACCAGAAATGCAGCCACATGTTGGCGGGGTCGAACTTGCCCAGGCACCAGTTGAGGATGACGAGCACCGCGAGCGCCCAGTGATAGATCCTCAGCGCGGGGTCCCAGATCCGGACCCGGACGGGATCCCCGCTGCCGGACCGCCCGGGCCCGGTCACTTGGCCCGGTACTGGTCGTGGCAGGCCTTGCAGGTGCCGCCGATGTTCCGGACCACCGCGGCGACCTGCTCGGCCCCGCCGACCACCCCCGCGGGCGCCGCGGCCGTCGCCTGCGTCAGCGCGTCGTGCCGGGCGGTCACGTCGGCCGTGTTCTGCAACGCCGCGGGCAGCAGGTCGCTGTCCTCGATCTCGCCCTGCGCGGTGCCGGGCAGGAAATGCATCTGCACCTGATAGGCGCCGAGCGCGGCGAGGTTGCGGGCGTGGAACGTCGCCGTCGCCTCGTCATAGGGCATGTCGCCCTTCGCCATCGACGCGAGCGGCGCCATGTTCAGCGCCAGCCCCAGCATGTAGCCGTGCCGCGCCTCCACCGCCTGTTCCAGCGCGTCTTCGTCCTGCGCGGCGGCGGCAAGCGGGATGAGCGAAAGGGAGAGAACGGCGGCGTGGATCAGGCGCATGCTGTGGCTCCTCGGCTGCATGATGCCGGGACAGCTTGCGCCCGAACTGCGCGGCGCCGGGATCACGTTCCGGTGAGAAACGTGCGCCCGGCGCTGCACGGTCCTAATCAGTCGAGGTTGCGGACCCCGACCTGTTCGTGGACGTCGTTGACGGCGTCCCGCTGCAGCCCCAGCGCCTGCGCCAGTTCGCGCAGGTAGCGCGCTTCGTCCTCGTGATCGAAGTCGATCGCCAGCAGCGACATCATGTAGACCTGCGTCTCAAGGCCGGCGGGCACGTCGCGGGCCAGCGCCTGAGCGTCCACCGGCGCGGCCATCTGGTCGCGGATGAACTGCCGGTCGTCCTCGTCAAGGTCGCCGATCTGGCTCAGCAGGCGCTGCTTTTCGGCGTCGTCGATCTTGCCGTCCGACTTGGCGGCCTGAAGCATCGCGCGCAGCATCAGCCCGGCGACCGCGTTCTGTTCTGGCGTCGGCGCGACCTCGGGCTCGTCCTGCGTGGCGAGCGACTGGTTGAACAGCTCTCCGAACGACTTGTCGTTGTCGGGTTGCGATCCCGCCTGCGCGCGCCCGCGCATCAGATCGCCCAGCATGCCCCCGGCAGCCGCGCCGCCCAGCAGGCCGCCGAGCATCCCGCCCGCGCCGCCCATGTTCGACCCGCCCATGCCGGTGCCGCCGCTGCGTCCCTGCGCGGCCCGGCGGGCATAGCTGTCGATCAGGCCGCCGAGGCCGCCAGACGCGCCGCCCGACGCGCCACCCATCTGCCCGCCATAGGGCCGCCCGGTGCCGGGATTGGCAGCCCGTCCGCCGAGGACCTGGCCCAGCATCCCGCCAAGCCCCCCGCCCGCGGCCATCCCGCCCAGCGTGCCGCCGCCCAGCCCGCCGGCACCACCGCTGCGGCTCCCCAGCAATTCGCCCAGAAGCCCGCCCCCGGTCGAATGGTTGGTCCGGCCCTGCTGGCTGTGCGCGCGGCCCTGCTGCTGTTGCTGCTGCATCATCGTGCCGATGCCCTTGGCAAGCATCACGCCAGCGGCGACTCGGGCGAGGGACTTCATCATCGACATCGGGTTGCTCCGTTGCAAGGGCGGCAGCGCATGGCGCGCACGAGCCGCAGGAATTCGGCGACCGAACGCCTCTTGCGCGGCGGCAGTTCCGGCGCGTCACCCCGACGGGCCGGGGGGCGGCCCGGGCTGCAGGTCGGGCTACAGGTCGGGCGGCAGGATCAGGATCGCGCGAAAATCGTTCACGTTCGTCAGCGTGGGCCCGGTCACGACCTGCCCGCCCACCGCCGCGAAGAACCCGTGCGAGTCGTTTCCGTCGAGCGCCGCGCCCGGATCGCGCCCGGCCCGCGCCGCCCGCGCCAGCGTGTCCGGCCCGATGACGGCGCCCGCGACCTCGGCCGCGCCGTCGATCCCGTCGCTGTCGCAGGCGAGCGCATGGATGCCCGGCGCCCCCTCCAGCGCGACGGCCAGCGCCAGCGCATATTCCGCGTTCGGCCCGCCGATCCCCGCCGCGCCCGGACGGCGCGTCACCGTCAGTTCGCCCCCCGACAGAAGCAGCAGCGCCGGATCGCCCGGCCGCCGCGCCGCCCGTTCCCGCATCGCCAGCGCGGCGTGGTCACGGGCGATGTCGCGCGCCTCGCCCTCCAGCCGGTCGCCGAGGATGCGGACCTCGCAGCGCGCCGCCCGGGCTGCGCCGGCGGCGGCCTCCAGCGACTGCGCCGGTGCGGCGATGACCCGGTTCTCGACGCGCGAGAGCCGGGGATCGCCGGGCGGGACCACCCCCGACCGGCCCTGCAGCGCCGCCGTGACGGGGTCCGGCACCGCCACCCGCCACCGGTCCAGCACCGCCAGCGCATCGGCGGGCGTGGACGCGTCCCCGACCGTGGGCCCCGACCCGATCATCGCCGGATCGTCCCCCGCAACGTCCGAGATCATCAGCGCCAGCATCCGCGCCGGGAACGCGGCGGCCGCAAGCTGGCCACCCTTCACCCGGCTCAGGTGCTTGCGGACGACGTTCATCCGGTCGATCGGCGCGCCGCTGTCCAGCAGCGCCGCGTTCACCCGCCGCTTGTCGTCCAGCGTCAGCCCCGGCGCGGGCGCGACCAGCAGCGCCGACGCCCCGCCCGAGATCAGCGCCAGCACCAGATCGTCCCCGCCGCACCCCGCGACCAGCGCCAGCATCCGCGCGGCCGCAGCCGCCCCGGCGGCGTCGGGCACCGGGTGCGCGGCCTCCACCACCTCGATGCCGCGCGTGGGCCGCGCGTGTCCGTGGCGGGTGATGACGAGGCCCTCGACCGGTCCCCACGTAGCTTCGACCGCCTCGGCCATCCGCGCGCTGGCCTTGCCGGCGCCGACGACGACGACGCGGCCCTTGGGGCGCGGCGGCAGGTGCGCCGGCACGACCCGCATCGGATCGGCCCGTGCGACCGCCGCGGCGAACAGCCCACGCAGCAGGTTCCCGGGATCGCCGGCCGGTGTTGCAATGTCGTCCATGACGCCCCCTCGCCGCGCCGCGGCATTGCTTGATTCGGTGCCGCGCGGCAGCGCTTGATTTTTCCCATGCCCGCTTATAAGTCGCGGCGATGTTTCTTCGAGGGGGCGGAGTCGCCGCCGCCCGTCACCAGGAGGCCATGATGGCAAAGGCAAAATTCGAACGGACGAAACCGCACGTCAACATCGGGACGATCGGCCACGTCGACCACGGCAAGACGACGCTGACGGCGGCGATCACGAAGTACTTCGGCGAGTTCCGGGCCTACGACCAGATCGACGGCGCGCCCGAGGAGAAGGCGCGCGGGATCACGATCTCGACCGCGCACGTGGAATACGAATCGGACACCCGGCACTACGCCCACGTCGACTGCCCCGGCCACGCCGACTACGTGAAGAACATGATCACGGGCGCGGCGCAGATGGACGGCGCGATCCTGGTGGTGAACGCCGCCGACGGCCCGATGCCGCAGACGCGCGAGCACATCCTGCTGGGCCGCCAGGTGGGCATCCCCTACATGGTCGTCTACCTCAACAAGGTCGACCAGGTCGATGACGAGGAGCTGCTGGAGCTGGTCGAGATGGAGGTGCGCGAGCTCCTGTCCAGCTACGACTATCCCGGCGACGACATCCCGATCGTGAAGGGCTCGGCGCTGGCGGCGCTGGAAGGCCGCGACGCCGAGATCGGCGAGAACTCGATCCGCGCGCTGATCGCGGCGGTGGACGAGTACATCCCGACGCCCGAGCGCGCCGTGGACCAGCCGTTCCTGCTGCCGATCGAGGACGTGTTCTCGATCTCGGGTCGCGGCACGGTGGTGACCGGCCGGATCGAGCGCGGCGCCGTCAACGTGGGTGACGAGCTCGAGATCGTGGGCATCCGCGACACCAAGAAGACGACCTGCACCGGCGTCGAGATGTTCCGCAAGCTGCTGGATCGCGGCGAGGCGGGCGACAACGTGGGCGTCCTGCTGCGCGGCATCGACCGCGACGGGGTCGAGCGCGGGCAGGTGCTGTGCAAGCCGAAGTCGGTGAACCCGCACACGAAGTTCGAGGCCGAGGCCTACATCCTGACCAAGGAGGAAGGCGGCCGCCACACGCCGTTCTTCGCGAACTACCGTCCGCAGTTCTACTTCCGCACGACCGACGTGACGGGCACGGTGAAGCTGCCGGAAGGCACCGAGATGGTGATGCCGGGCGACAACCTGAAGTTCGAGGTCGAGCTGATCGCCCCGATCGCGATGGAGGAAAAGCTGCGCTTCGCGATCCGCGAAGGCGGCCGCACCGTCGGCGCCGGCGTCGTGTCGAAGATCATCGCGTAAGCGGTGATCCGACGCGAGGACCGAGTGTCGAAGATCATCACGTGATGACGGCGGGGGCTCCCCCCCGCCACGACATCTCACCAGGTGATCCGGCAACGGATATCGAGGTGAAAGGCCCGTCCCGGAAGGGGCGGGCTTTTTCTTTGAGACAGCAGCCCTGCGCCCCTCAACTGCCTCCCGCAGCCCTGCACCCCGCCCGCTGAAGTGCCAAGGCTGAACAGCTGCGCGACGGCGCCCGGGCGGAGCCCTCTACCCGACACCTTGGCCCGTCCTGAACGCCGTCCGAACGTCGGATTGGTGCGCCATGATTGTCCGGCCGAGCCGCAGCCGCTGATCAGAGCGGCCAGGCTAACAACTCGGCAAACTCCATCGCCTGCACGGGTAAAGAAACCTGCTTCCCTGAACGCGTGACGCGGTACGGGGCGGCCCCGTCCGACAGCCACTTGCAAACGTCGCAGGGCCGATCCCGCCGAGAGTCCGGCAAAGGCCGAGCGTGTCGTCCAGCTGTATCTGCGGCACGCCCGACAGCGGCATGCTGCCGTCAACTGTCAGCAGCCCGCGCTAGGATCGCCGGGCTGACCGACAACCCGAAGGAGCAGGCATGATCGACGATATCGGACTACGCATCGCGGAGAGGGACGCGCCGCGGGCGTTCCATGACACGGCCCCCACGCCGCTCAAGACGATCTTTCCGACAGCAGTGACACACCACATCACCGGCGACCGTTGCGGCCATCTCGGTGATGGCCCGCACAACAAGCCGGTTTCCCGAGCCGGCCGTGCCGGTTCCGCGCCCGGCGGAGCCCAGGTTGCGTTCGCCGCGAAGGGCCGGGCCGGGTTCGGCTATTCCACGCAGCCGCGCTGGCGGCGGGCGGGCGCGCAGACGAGGCGCGCGTTCGTTCTCGACCCCGACCACGACAACGAAGCGGTGTTCCACGTCGCGACAAAAGCCTGCCCGGACCGCGTGGTGGCGGCATGAAGACCTATCACGGCAGCTGTTTCTGCGGTGCCGTCGCGTTCGAGGCGGACGGCGATCTCGCAGAGGGCACGATGCGCTGCAACTGCTCGTTCTGCCGCAAGATGCGTTGCTGGGAGATGCGGCTGCCCGACCCCGACGGGCTGCGGATCACGCGCGGTGCGGACGTGCTGGCGGAAACGCCGCGCAAGGACGACGCGGACCTGCACCACGTTTTCTGCCCCCGCTGCGGCACGCGGCTCTGGACCACCGGCGATATCGAGGCAATGGGCGGCCGGATCGCGCAGGTCTGCGTGTCTGCGCTTGACGACGTGCCCGAGGAGGAGCTGGTCGCCGCACCCGTCTGGTACGCCGACGGCGCCCGCGACGACTGGTGGTCCGAGGCGGCCGAGACCCGGCACCTGTGACCAGGAACCCTGTCCTTGAAACAAGGAAAGGCGCGCCGTTCCCGGCGCGCCCTGCTTCCCCCAAGGCCGGCCTTACATGGCGGCCTTGTTGACCCCGCCCTTGACGGCGATCTTCGTCATCGTCTCGTCGCCCTCGTAGGTCGAGGCGGTCGCGTCATCCAGCACCTTCACGTCGTCCTTGAAGTCGAGCCGCTTGGCCCAGGCCTTCAGCGTGCCGTAGCCCGTGATCGCATAGTGTGCGAGGCGCTGGTACTGGGCGATGATCGCCGCGTCCTGGGTGTCGTCATCCTCGAACCCGGCTTCCAGCGCGTGCTTGCGCGCCTCGGCGACCAGCCCCTCCATCCCCTTGCAGTGCTCGCCGGACGGATCCTCGTTGTGGGCACGCGCGAGCTTCTCCATCGAGGCCATCCCCTCGCGGGTGCCCTTGACGCTGGCTTCCAGCGCGCTTTTCAGGTCGGCGTTCTTGGCCGCTGCCGCCATCTCCTCGGTCACGGGAATCGACTGCTTGCAGGCGCTGTAGAGGTCCTTGATCCCGTCGAGGTAGAGGTCCTGGAGGTTCTTGATCGTCGCCATCGGGTTCGCTTTGCTCCTGTGCGAAACGGTTGCGTCGCCGCCCAACGCGGCGGCGTGGCAGTCGTTCCGGGCGGGATGCGCGGAACCTCGGCGCAGGCCACGCGCTTGACTCGCACGCGCTTGACTCGGTCGGGCGCAGCGGGCACCAACGCCCTCCCCACAAGCCATCCCAGGGCCGGTCACCGCCCGGTCACAGCCGAGGATCCCATGTTCCGCTGGTTCGAAAGCCGGATAGACCCCTATCCGCAGGACCGCCCGCAGATGCCGCCCCGGCGACTGTGGGGCTTCGTGCTGCATTATTCGCGCGGGACGATCGGCTGGCTCGCGGCGCTGGGGGTCCTCTCGGGGCTGATCGCGGCGGCCGAGGTCGCGCTGTTCGGCTATCTGGGCGAGCTGGTGAACCGGCTCGCCGACAGCGACCCCGCCACCTTCATGGCGGCCGAGGGGCGGCGGCTCGCCGCGATGGCCGTGGTGCTGCTGCTGGTCCTGCCGGGCATGAGCATCCTCAGCACGCTCATCATGCACCAGACGCTGCTGGGCAACTTTCCCCAGCGCATCCGCTGGCAGGCGCACCGCTACCTGCTCAGGCAGTCGATCAGCTACTTCCAGGACGAGTTCTCGGGCCGGATCGCCACCAAGCTGATGCAGACCTCGCTCGCCGTGCGCGAGGTCGCGATGAAGATCATGGACGTCGCGGTCTATGTCGTCGTCTATTTCGCGGGCGCGCTGTTCGTGGCCGCGCAGCAGGACGGCCTGCTGGCGCTGCCGTTCCTCGCCTGGGGGATCGGCTACGCGATCCTTCTGTCGTTCGTCATCCCCCGCCTCGGCCGCGCGGCCGAGGCGCAGGCGGGCGCGCGTGCGGGCATGACCGGCCGCGTCGCCGACGCCTACACCAACATCGCGACGGTGAAGCTCTTCAGCCATTCCGCGCGCGAGGAATCCTACGCGCGCGAGTCGATGGACGACTTTCTCCGGACCGTCTACCGGCAGATGCGGCTGTCGGCGGTGAACGACATCACGCTGACGATCCTCAACATGGCGCTCGTGGGCTCGGTCACGGCGCTCAGCCTCTGGCTGTGGCTGAACGGGCAGGCGGCGATCGGCGCGGCCGCCGTCGCGGTGCCGCTGGCCATGCGGATGAACGCGATGAGCCACTGGATCACCTGGGAATTCGCGGCGCTGTTCGAGAACATCGGGACGGTGCGCGACGGCATCGGCAGCCTCGCCCTGCCCCGCGTCGTCAGCGACGCGCCCGACGCCAGGCCGCTGCAGCCCGGCCCCGGCGCGGTCAGCTTCCGCGGCGTGACCTTCAGCTATGGCGGCGAGGGCGAGGGGCCGCGGATGGCGGTGCTGGACGACCTCACGCTCGACATCGCGCCGGGCGAGCGGATCGGCCTCGTCGGGCGATCGGGGGCGGGCAAGTCCACGCTGGTGAACCTGCTCCTGCGCTTCCACGACGTCGAAAGCGGGCGCATCCTGATCGACGGGCAGGACATCTCGAAGGTCACGCAGGAAAGCCTGCGCGCCGCCATCGGCGTCGTCACCCAGGACAGCAGCCTGCTGCACCGTTCCGTGCGCGAGAACATCGCCTATGGCCGCCCCGACGCGACCGAGGCCGAGATCGCCGCCGCGACCGAGTTGGCCGAAGCGCGCGAGTTCATCCCCGCCCTGCGCGACACCCAGGGCCGCAGCGGGCTGGAGGCGCATGTGGGCGAGCGCGGGGTCAAGCTGTCGGGCGGGCAGCGCCAGCGCATCGCGATCGCCCGCGTCGCCCTGAAGAACGCGCCGATCCTGGTGCTGGACGAGGCGACGAGCGCGCTCGACAGCGAGGTCGAGGCCGCGATCCAGACCCAGCTGGAACGGCTGATGCGCGGCAAGACCGTGATCGCCATCGCCCACCGGCTGTCCACCATCGCCGCGATGGACCGGCTCGTGGTGCTGGACGCGGGGCGGATCGTGGAAATGGGCACCCACGCCCAGCTTCTGGACCGCGACGGGCTTTATGCGCGGCTGTGGAACCGGCAGTCGGGCGGATTCCTCGGCGCCGATCAGGCCGCGGCCGAGTGACGCCGCCCCGCCCGGCCGCGCCTTGACTTTCCGGCCCGCCGCGCACCATGAACGCCCGACACGCACAGACGGCTCGGGGACAGGATGGCACGCAAGACCGCGAAACGCGAAGAGGGACTGTGGGAGACCGTCAAGACGGTGTTCTGGGCCCTCGTCATCGCCGCCGTGTTCCGCACCCTGTTCTTCCAGCCGTTCTGGATCCCGTCGGAGTCGATGAAGAGCACGCTGCTGATCGGCGACTTCCTGTTCGTCAACAAGATGGCCTACGGCTATTCCCGCCATTCCTGCCCGTTCAGCGTCTGCCCGATTTCGGGCCGCATCCTCGCGACCGAGCCCGAACGCGGCGACGTCGTCGTGTTCCGCCATCCGACGGCGGGCGTGGACTTCATCAAGCGGCTGATCGGCCTGCCCGGCGACACGATCCAGATGCGGGACGGCGTGCTGTATCTCAACGGCGAGCAGGCCGTGCAGACCCCCGACGGCACCTTCTCCGAGCCGAAGCTGCCGCAGGGTCCGCAGGCCAACGTGCCGCGCTGCGCCAACGACCCGGTGCCCGAAGGCGGCGACTGCCTGAAGCCCCGCGCGCGCGAGACGCTGCCGGGCGGCCCGTCGCACGAGATCCTGAACATCAGCGACGACTGGGTCGCGGACAACACGCCCGTCTACACCGTGCCGCCCGGCAACTACTTCTTCATGGGCGACAACCGCGACAACTCGGAAGACAGCCGCTTCCCGGCCGTGACCGGCGGGCTCGGGATGGTGCCGGCGGAATACCTGATCGGCCGGGCCGACCGGATCATGTTCTCGTCCGCCGGGTCGTCGCTTCTGTATTTCTGGACCTGGCGGGCCGATCGCTTCTTCAAGGCGGTGAACTGAGGGGCCGCGGGTGAAGCTGGCAGCCGACCTGCGCGCCTTCAGCGACCGCCTGGGCCACGACTTCGCCCGGCCGGACCTGCTGGTGCGGGCGCTGACCCACGGCTCGCTCTCGACCGCGACCCGGCCCGACAACCAGCGGCTGGAGTTTCTGGGCGACCGCGTCCTCGGGCTGGTGATGGCCGAGGCGCTGCTGGCCGCGGACCGCGCCGCGACCGAAGGCCAGCTCGCCCCGCGCTACAACGCGCTGGTGCGCGGCGAGACCTGCGCCGAGGTCGCGCGCGAGGTGGGGCTGGGCGACGTCCTGAAGCTCGGCCGGTCCGAGATGAAGACCGGCGGCCGCCGCAAGGACGCGCTTCTGGGCGACGCGATGGAGGCGGTGCTGGCCGCCGTCTACCTCGACGCCGGGTTCGAGGCGGCGCGCGCGGTGATCCTGCGGCTGTGGGGCGACCGCCTGTCGGGGGCCGAGGCCGCGGCCTTCAACCCCAAGACCGCGCTGCAGGAATGGGCGCAGGCGCAGGGGATGCCGCCGCCGCGCTACGAGGTGATCGACCGCTCCGGCCCCGACCACGCGCCCATGTTCCGCATCCGCGCCGTGCTGGACGACGGCCGCGCCGCCGAGGCGTCGGGCAGCGGCACCAAGCGCGGCATTGAACAGGCCGCGGCTCAGGCGCTGCTGGACAGCATCGAAGGCGAATGAACGCGCGCGCCCTGGCTGCGTTTCAAGTGATGATTGAGGCCGATCTTCCGGAAGCCGCGCGCGCCGCGGACCGCGAAGGCCCGGCACGACCGAGGACCTGCAGATGACCGACGACACCCCCGCGCCCGACAGCGCCCCCGAGATCACGCCGCAAGGCCCCACCCGCGCCGGGTTCGTGGCGCTGATCGGCGAACCCAACGCCGGCAAGTCCACGCTCCTGAACCGGATGGTCGGCGCCAAGGTGTCCATCGTCACCCACAAGGTCCAGACCACCCGCGCCCGCATCCGCGGCATCGCCATGCACGGGCAGGCGCAGGTCGTGTTCGTGGACACGCCCGGCATCTTCCGCCCGCGCCGCCGGCTGGACCGCAGCATGGTCGCCGCCGCATGGGGCGGGGCCGCCGACGCCGACATCATCGTCCTGTTGGTCGAGGCGCATCGCGGCCTGACCGACGGCGTCGCCGCGATCCTGTCCGACCTGCGCGAACGCGCGGGCAGGACCCCGGTCGCGCTGGCGATCAACAAGATCGACCGCGTGAAGGCCGAGGACCTGCTGGCGCTGTCCCAGAAGCTCAACGGCGAATACGACTTCGCCCGCACCTTCATGATCTCGGCCGAGCGCGGCCACGGCACGGGCGACCTGCTGGGCTGGCTGGCCCAGACGCTGCCCGAGGGGCCGTGGCTCTATCCCGAGGACCAGATCGCCGACCTGCCCATGCGGATGATCGCGGCCGAGATCACGCGCGAGAAGCTGACCCTGCGCCTGCACGAGGAGATCCCCTACCAGCTGACGGTCGAGACCGAGGCGTGGGCGGAACAGCCCGACGGCAGCGCCCGGATCGACCAGCTGGTCTACGTCACCCGCCCCGGCCACAAGGGGATCGTGCTGGGCAAGGGCGGCGAGACGATCAAGGCGGTGGGTCAGGCCGCGCGGGCCGAGCTGATGGAGTTCATGGGCCGCCCCGTCCACCTGTTCCTGCAGGTGAAGCTGCGCGAGAACTGGCTCGAGGAGCGGGAGCGCTACACCGAGATGGGCCTCGACTTCCGCGAGGGCGATCCCGACCGATGAGCGCGGCCCGGCTCGCGACGGGGATCTGGGTCGCGGCATACCTCGCCCGGCTGGGACAGCGGACGATCCCGGCCTATGTGATCCACCGGGGCGACGACACCGCGGGCGCAGTCGCGGTGAAGTCGGCGCGGCTGGACGGGACGGCGCAGCTGTGGCTGCGGGAATGGGACTTCCAGACCGACCTGCGGCAGTGGCGGGCCGTGCTGGAGGGGCCGGAACGCGACATCGACGCCCGTATCGCCCGCGAGCGCGCGCAGGACCGCGACCTGTGGGTGATCGAGATCGAAAGCCGCAGCGGCGAGACGCTGCTGGACGCGATGGAATAGCGGCTTTCCGCCACGATGCAGCGCTCGCGACGCAACGTCGCGGCAGTTTCGCGGCTCCCCGATTGACTCTGCCGCGTTTGCCGATCAGGATCGCCGCCGTGAAGATACCGACGCTCATCGCAGTGCTGACCGCGGCCGTTTTCCCCGCCCTGCCGACCCTTGCGCTGGCGCAGGCCGCGACGTCCCCACCGGCGGACGCAGCCACGCAGCCCGCAGGCCAGCCCCGGCCCGCGGATCAGCAAGCAGCTCAGCCCGCGCCGGACGGCGCGGCAGGCCCCCTGCGGGTCGAGGTCGTCACCGTGACCGAAGCTCCGGTCGTCATGGACTTCGTCCTGACCGGCGCGATCGAGGCGCGGGACAGCCTCGACGTCAGCTTCCGCATGGGCGGACGGGTGACCGAGGTGCTGGCGGCCGAAGGGGACCGCGTCTCGCAGGGCCAGCCGCTGGCGCGGACCGATTCCGTCCAGCAGGAACAGGCGCGGCGGGTGGCGCAGGCCTCGCTCGACAGCGCCGAAGCGGTGCGCGACCAGGCTTCCCTTGCGGCGGAGCGGGCGGTGGCGCTGCTGGAACGTGGCGTCGGCACCAGTGCCGCCCGCGACGCCGCGGCCGAACAGCTGTCCTCGGCCGAAGGCGCGGTGGCGCAGGCCACGAGCGCGCTGGAACAGGCCCGGCGCGCGGTCACCGACACCGTCCTGCGCGCGCCGCAGGACGCGGTCGTGACGGAACGCGCCGTGGACCCCGGCCAGATCGTCGGCCCGGCGCAGACGGTCATGTCGCTTGCGGTGCTGTCGGGGCTCGAGGCGGTGTTCCAGACGCCGAACTCGCCGCTTCTGGACAACGCGGTCGGCGCCCACGTGTCGCTGGAGCCGCTGGATTATCCCGACCGCCGGATGGTCGGGACAGTCAGCGAGGTCGCGCCGCTCGTGAACCCGGAAACCGGATCGGTGGAGGTCAGGGTGACCATCGACGACGCCGTGACCGACACCGCGCTTCTGGGCGCGGCGGTTCGGGGGGATATCAGGGTGCCGGCCGGCAGCGGGATGCAGGTGCCGTGGACCGCGCTGACCGCGAACGGCGCCGGCCCGGCGGTCTGGGTCGTGGCCGACGACGACACCGTGTCGATCGCGCCGGTGGCGATCGAGCGCTTCGAGGACGGGGTCGTCCTGCTGGAATCGGGGCTGCAGCCGGGCCAGCGCGTGGTCGGCGCGGGGTCGCAGATGCTGTTCCCCGGCCGGCTCGTCGTGGATGCGGCAGCCCCGGACGGGACCGCGGCCTACCGATGACACCTGCCCGCCCCACCCCGGCCCGCCCCAC